>JBBRCZ010000006.1:0-144362 GCA_038204425.1 Spirochaetia bacterium
GCTGATCGATCAAGCCCGTGTAAACATGCTGAAGGACTGGAAGCATTCTGGTTTTAGTATTGAGAGCGAAACCAGACTATTCAGCAAGGCGGATCGAGAAGCCTTGGGTCAATATGTAGTTCGCGGCGCTACCTGTGCAGACAAAATATGAATGGGTTTAAAAGTGATGGCAGTTATTACTATGGTGGATTAATATTGTACGGAAGAGAGTGGGATGAAAATTTTAGTGACACAATTAAAAGGATAGAAAAGGGAATTATCAGATTTGAATATTCTGATGAAGTAAATCCAATAGCTATCAATACAACAAGAGAAATAGTTGAAATCTGTAGAGAAAATGGAATAGAGTTGATAGCTTTTATACCACCATATGCTCCTTCAATATATGATATGATGGATTTCACGGCAGTACTGAATTATACGAAAAAATTGCCAATGAAATAATCAGCAAGAAAACACAAGGAGATCAGACTGCGTCCAACAGCCAGTAAACTAAGTTTTCCATTTATGAAAACTAAACTAAGTTTTCCATTATATAGTCCCGGCGTTGCGGTGTGTTCTTGCCCATATAAAACTCGAGCGTGCCAGTAATTTCTTTGATAGCCTTGATGTCTACCGGTACCAAACGAATATCGGGCCCAATAAACTGTCCAAATTCTTTGGGGCTGATTTCGCCCAAGCCTTTAAAGCGGGTCACTTCTATGCTGCCAGTGGCCGACAATACGACACCTTCGGCCTCAATCGCCTTGGCAGCGCGCGCTCCACCCAGTTGCAATACGGCAGAGTCACGTTCCTTTTCACTATAACAATAAACGGTGTTTTGCTTGTTGCGCACTCTAAAAAGCGGCGTTTCCAGAATATAGAGGTGGCCGCGCACGACAAGTTCTTCAAAGTACGACAAAAAAAACGTCAAAAGCAAGTTGCGAATATGAAAGCCGTCGTTGTCAGCATCGGTTGCCAACACGATGCGATTGTAACGCAGGCCTTCGAGTTCGTTTTCGATGCCCAGGGCCATCATCATATTGTAGAGTTCTTCGTTTTGGTAGATTTCGGCTCGCTTTCGCCTGTGCATATTTTGCGGTTTACCGCGCAAACTAAATATTGCTTGCGTATAGACATCCCGAGAGCTCACCATCGAGCCTGATGCCGACTGACCTTCGGTAATAAAGATAGTTGAGTTTTCTATTTGATCTAGTTCTTTGGTGGTTTTGCCTTGGTCACCAAGGTGCGACTTGCAGTCCTTGAGGTTGGGAATCTTGAGTGCAATTTTTTTGGCGGCCTCGCGGGCCTTATTTTTGACAACAGCCAGTTCTTTGCGCAGGGCCTCGTTTTGCATGATCTTGTCTTGTACTTTGCGCGATTCCACCGGATTTTTGTGCAGCCAGTCATTGACTGCGTCGCGCACTTCGGCCACCACCCAGGTGCGGATTTCGGTGTTGCCCAATTTGTTTTTGGTTTGTGACTCAAAGATTGGATTTTCTAGTTTGACAGCCAAAGCTGCCGCAAAACCGTCTCGTACGTCTTGACCGCTAAAGTCCTTTTTAAAGAACTCGTTGACGCCCTTTAAGAAGCCCTCTCTAAAGGCCGAAAGGTGGGTGCCGCCGTCAGACGTGTGTTGACCGTTTACGAATGAAAAATAGTTCTCACCATAGTTTGCGGTGTGGGTAAAGGCAAGCTCCATCAGTTTGCCCTTGTAGTGTGCTATGTCGTAGATGATCTCATCGCCAACTTCGGCAGTCAAGAGATCAAACAAACCGCGTTCGCTAGAAAAGGCTACTCCGTTGAAGTACAAAGTCAATCCAGAGTTGAGATAAGCGTAGTGACGCAGACGCTCTTCGACAAATTCGGCCTTATAGTCGTAGTCACTAAATATTTTTGCATCCGGTGTAAAGCGCACGTAGGTGCCATCGGCTTGCTTGGCTTTGTTTACAGCGCCAGGTACTGCGGCCACCTCAGCTGCGCCTTTTGGTTGCTCGGCCTGTTTTTGCACTAGCAAGTTGCCGGATTCAAAAACGGCACTTGAATACTTGCTCTCTCTAAAACTGGTAACTTCAAACTTGCCAGACAAAGCGTTTACCGCCTTGGTTCCAACACCGTTGAGACCTACCGAAAACTGAAAAACTTCGGTATTGTACTTGGCACCGGTGTTGATGACAGAAACGCATTCAACAACCTTACCAAGTGGAATGCCGCGGCCATAGTCGCGGACGGTGATGGTTTTGCCGTCCAGTTGGATATCTATGCGCTTGCCAAAGCCCATAATGAACTCGTCCACCGCGTTATCGATTACTTCTTTAATAAGAATATAGATGCCGTCACTTGGATTGGAGCCATCGCCAAGGCGACCAATATACATGCCCGAGCGCAGACGGATATGCTCAAGGCTCGACAGAGTTTTGATCTTGGACTCGTCATAGACGCCCGATGGACTGGCTGAGCTTACAGGAGCCTTGGATGCGCCAGCCTTTTTTGAAACTGGGTCGAGCGAAAATTCGCCTTGTACAGGAGTCTTTGCCATAAGCTTTACTATACCACGTCAGCACAAGCCAAGAAAACCCACCTTTGGGAACTGGCCCAAACCTTGACAGGCCTTGCCAGTACGAGTAGTTTACTTGTCGCTATGGGGACGACCCACTATAGGATGGTAGCTCTTGTCGCGTCTCAACTTTAAACTCCAAGCCACCTCTTCGGGCAGCGCAGCGCGGGCTGCTTCTTTTACTGCACTTCATGGCGAAGTGCAGACGCCTATCTTTATGCCAGTGGGCACACAAGCGACAGTCAAAGGCCTGGATACTGCCACGCTCGAACGAGTAGGTTCTCGCGTCCTACTGGCAAATACGTATCACCTCCTGCTCAGACCTGGCCCCGAGGTTTTTGAGGCGGCTGGTGGCATCAACAAGTTTATGGATTGGCCACGGCCTGTCTTGACTGACTCAGGCGGCTTTCAGATTTTTTCACTGCCGCGCTCACGCCAGATGAGCGAGGATGGTGCTGCGTTCAAAAGTTATGTCGATGGTAGAGCCTACTTGCTTTCTCCGGAATCAAGCATTGCTATGCAGCGTTCGATCGGCTCTGACATTATGATGGTACTCGACCAATGTATTCCGGCCAGCTCAAGCTACGAACAGGCCAAAGCCGCCATGGAGCTTACTCATCGTTGGGCAGGCCGTAGCTTAGTGGCCCGAGGTGATTCGCCACAAGCTATGTTTGGCATTGTTCAGGGAGCTTGCTATCCTGACTTACGCCGCCAAAGTGCTAAATTTCTGAGTCAGGCCGGCTTTGACGGTCTGGCAATAGGTGGTTTGGCTGTGGGCGAGAGTCGCGCCCAACGTCAGGACTTTACCGAACTGGTGGCTGCCATGCTGCCTGTTGACTTGCCACGCTATCTGATGGGTGTCGGTACTCCGCTCGATATTTTAGAAGCCGTCCATCGTGGTGTTGATATGTTTGACTGCATTATGCCCGTCGCCTTGGCTCAGCACGGTACGGCCTTTACCTCACAAGGAAAGTTTCAGGTGCGACGTAGCGTCTATAAATTTGACCAAGGCAGCTTAGACCCAGAGTGCGCCTGTACAGCTTGCACCCGCCATTCGATTTCGTACTTGCATCACTTGCAAAAGACAGGCGAAAATCTTGGCTGGCAATTGCTTGCTGAGCACAATTTGCAGTTCTACCATGGTTTAATGACCCAAATTCGCCAACATATACTTGCCGGAAGCTTTGAATCTTTTTACAAGCTCAAACGTCAGCAGTTGGATAGCGATGACCAGGTGCATCCTGCCCAGCCAGGCAAGCAACGTAAGCCCAAGGCTCTACGTCAGAGTCAATTGGGAAACTATCAAGTCAATGTTTCGCCAGCTGGATTTTGTAGTATTCAACAGCGTAGCTCCGGCGAAATTATGCATTCGGTTTCCGACCCAATGCTTGAGGCCCAGGCCTTATACGTTGATCAGATCCAACTTGGTGCGCGCCTCACTGAGCATCGACATAAGCCGCTGGTTATCTGGGATCTGGGCCTTGGCGCTGCCACCAACGCGATGGCTGCAATTAAGTGTGCACAAGACTGGCGAGCGCCTCTCAGGCTGATAAGCTTTGAAAATGACCTCGACGCGCTTAGGTTGGCAGTCAACAATGCAGGTCGATTTTTGCACCTTCAACACCCTGCTTCTTCTCATTTGCTGCGCCATGGTCGCTGGACAAGCGACGATGGCCACATTGAATGGCTGCTCTTGGAAGGTGATGCCATGACGCGCATTGCTGATGCTGAATGTGCAGACGTCGTTTACTATGACCCTTTTTCTCCCAGCAGCGACACAAGCTTGTGGACAATTGACTGTTTTGCCAAGCTTAAAGCGCGCCTCAACCAGAATGGTCTTGTGCTAACTTACAGCAATTCTACAGCGGTCAGGGTGGCAATGCTTGCAGCTGGTTTTTTTGTCGCTGCCGGGATAGCTACGGGGCCAAAGGCAAACACCAGCATTGCATTTCTCAATCATGCTAGTCTGCCAGCGTCGGCGCAGATCTTGGGAAGCGCTTGGCTTGCAAGCTGGGAAAAGAGTCAAGCTAAACTGCCGTATGGCATCGCGTCAGAACAAGATGCTTGGCTTTTTGAGACCATACGGCGACACGCTCAGTGGCAGCTTTCCTAAGGCATTTCCTGCTTAGTTTACAATTATTTGACAAAGCTTTTACGTAACACAGGCTTTTCTGTCCATTAAGTGGGCTATGCTTAAGATCTAGCGACTGAGTTTTGAAGGAGAAGCCATCCCATGAAACGACCTATTAAATATAGCTTGCAAGCATTGCTTGTAGTGATGTCCCTGTTTGTCTTGACTTCGCAGAGTGTAGCAGAACATCGAGAGCGTACTCTCGTGCGCCGCGTCCCACCCATAATGACTGACGAATCAGGTAATAGCGCTCGCCAATTGGATTTGGCGACATTTTTGCTAGATGTCAAGGTGATGGGCGTGCTGGCACGAACAACAATGACCATGACCTTCTACAATCCTGGATCGCGCGCGGTAGCAGGAAATCTTTATGTTCCATTGCCAGTTGATGCTACCATTTCTGGCTACGCATTGGACGTCAATGGCGTTATGGTTGACGGCGTTCCCGTTGAACGAGACACTGCTCGTCAAGTTTACCAAACCGTAGTGGCTCGCGGCATTGACCCTGGCTTGGTGGAGTGGACACGTGGCAATGTGTTTAAAACACGGGTCTTCCCGGTTCCAGCAAAGGGTAGTCGTACGGTTAGTCTTAGTTACCTGAGCACTGTCGTCACTGCTGTCGCGACTAGCGATAGTCCAGCCAAAAAGCCGCGTTTGATCATTCCATTTGACTTCAAAAAGCCGATAGCAGATTTTAAACTTAGTCTTGAGGTTGTCAAACCTATGGTCAAACCCTTGGTTATTTCAGCTTCGTGGAACAAACTAGAGTTCCTTGCTTGGCGCGACGGATTTCGCAGCGAGTTTAGCGCCAAAAACTTTACACCCGATAGCGATTGCGAAATCGAACTACCAACAGTCGACGAGCGAAGCGTGCTTTTGGAGAAGAACAATCAAGCAGAAGTAAACGGTGGCAAAGGGGCTTGGTTCTTGTGGACCAGCCCACGTGCAGCTTTGGGTCAGTCGCTAGGCATATCGGCCCAACCTAGTCCAGCAAAAGAGCTTAGTCTGTATTGGGATGCGAGCCTAAGTCGCCAGAACGCTCGCCACGATCTAATAATCAAAACGCTAGCTATTTGGCTTGTAGAGCAAGCAAAAACGCCAGCCAGTTCAGTAGAAAAAGTGCACCTTACCGTTTTTCGCGAAAGCGCAGAAGCGACGCGTAGCTACCCGGTAAACAGGGGCCTATCGCCTGATCTGCTGCGCGATCTTGCTGCCCTTAGCTACGATGGTGGTACCCGAAGTGGCTATTTGCCAAGTCCTCCGAAAGCAAGTCAGATGGTGATTCTGGTCTCTGATGGTTTTTACACTATTGGGCAAAAAGCATTTCCGGACTTTTCTCAGCCTGTCTATTGTCTCGCCAGCGAGGCACGGTTAGACAGCTCACGTCTACAGAGTATCGCCAATGCCAACGGCGGCAGTCTAGTAATTGTCAAAGACCCTTTGGAAGCAGCCAAGCAGCTCGGGCGAGCGAGTTTTAGGCTCATTTCTGCCACGGTAAGTGAGGGCAAAGTGAGCGCAATAGAGTCAATTGCTGATTCAAGCAATGACTTGAGCGGCGTCACCGGTCTGCTAGAAAGCCAAACTGCAAAACTGAGCTTGAGCTATGGCTTTGGCACTGTGGTGAGCAAAAAAATTGAGCTAGAGCTAAGGCTCGACCAAGCAGTTGACGCCTATGTTGACGGGGGAGCCTACCAGGATGTTCGTGGCAGTCTTGGGATTTTTTGGGCTCAAAACAAACTTTTGCGCTTAATGGCTGGCTCAGATTCTCAGACGGAGGCTCGCAAGGCAGATATGAGAGAGCTTGGTCTGCAGTGGAACCTCGTAAGCCCAGGCACCAGTTTGCTGGTGTTGGAAAGCCTCGCCCAGTACCTCGAGTTTAAGATAGCACCACCGCTAAGCTTGGCCGCCATGCGAAGCGAATACTTCCAAGCGATGGAAGACCAGAGCAAAGAAAAACGAGTGACAAGCGAAGCCCATCAAGACCAGGTTTTTGCTTGGTGGCAAGAAAGGCTCACGTGGCACAAAACCAAATTTGACTATCCAGCAAATTATCGGGCTGCGCAGATCAACAAAAAGTCGGCAGAATCGGGAGCCGCTGACGTCATGCATAGTCCCGCTTCCGGTCTCAGCCAGCAAACGCAAGATATTGCTGCCGAACGCTCAGTTGCGGGCCAGCCAACAAAGGGAGCAGCTGAAGAGTCAGGCCCAGCGGTCAGCATTCAAGCTTGGCAGCCTGATACTCCTTACTTGCGCTCCTTGCTCAAGTTGGTAGGCGAGGACTCAGATTTTGCTACTGGTTCTGACAACAAAGCTAAACCACGGGCCCTTACACCGGTCTTGGCTCAAAAGGCCTATCAACACTATCTCGACCTGCGAAAGTCTTACCTTACGTCGCCAAGTTTTTTCTTTGATGTTGGAGACTTCTTTGAAGCTCGGGCAGCATCTTCATATGCAATAAGAATTTGGTCAGTCTTGACAGAGATGGATCTTGAGGCGCCGGGACTACTGCGCATTGTCGCCTATCGATTGACTCAAACGGGTCAGCACCAACTTGCTCGTGAAATCTTTGAGCAAGTTTTGGCAATGCGGCCTGAAGAACCACAGTCTTGGCGAGACTTGGCCTTGGTCTTAGATGCGCTCAAGCAACATGAGCGTGCAGTGGATTTGTTGTGGCATGTCGTGAGTAACGAGTGGTCTATGACGCCGCAGATAGAAGTCATCTGTTTGATGGAAATGAATGCCGCACTAGTAAGGGCTAAAGCCGCTGGCCAAAAACATAGCGCTACTATTCCTGCTCGTTTTGTCCAAGCGCTCGATACTGACATACGCATAGTTTTGACCTGGGATACCAATCTCTCGGACATGGACCTGTGGGTAATTGAGCCATCAGGCGAGAAGGCGTTCTATGGAAACCAAAGAACCCATATTGGTGGCTTGGTGAGTCAAGACATAACCACTGGCTATGGTCCAGAAGAGTACCTTCTTAAAAAAGGAATGCGAGGCGACTACACTGTTATGGTTAACTACTATGGAAACCAAAATCCAGAAGTCAGCGGTACCGTAACTCTACAGGCCGAGATAATCACCAACTTCGCAAGACCCAATGAAAAGCGACAAGCCCTGACACTAAGCTTACAGGGCGACGGCAGTTCTTATACTGTTGGGAAGGTTGCTTGGTAGCAGGAATTAACTAGGTCTTTTTGAAAGATGTGTTTTGTTCTATTATGTGATGCATGGAACAAATGGCAACGACAGACTTCAAAGACAGCAACCTAACATTAAATCGTCGTATGCCTGCCGAGTGGGAGCCGCGCGAACGAAGCCTAATGGCTTGGCCAGTTCGCGCGGAAGCTTGGCTCGATGGCCTAGACAGTGCCATTGTTGCTTATGTCGAAGTAGCCAACCATATTGCGTCCTGTCAGCCGCTGACCATGGTCGTCAAACCCTCAGAGCTTGCCAAAGCAAAGAAATTGTTGAGTTCTTCTGTTGAACTCTTGCCAATCCATCATGACGACTCGTGGATCAGAGACAATGGTCCCACCATCATCTACAACAACGATAGGCGTGTTGGGATAAGCTGGCGATTTAACGCATGGGGCAACAAATACAAGCCTTTTGATGCAGATAATCAAGTTGCACGACGGGTTTTGGATCAACTGCATATCGATGTTGAGTTTTCGCCACTAGTGATGGAAGGTGGCAGTCTGCACGTAGATGGTCAGGGTACCCTTTTGACGAGCGAGCAGTGCCTTTTGGCAGCCAATCGCAATCCCGATCTGTCTAAGGCAAATCTCGAACGACTACTTGGCCTCTACCTCGGTGTAAAAAAAGTGATTTGGTTGGGGCAGGGTCTGGACGGAGATGAGACCGACGGTCATATAGATAACATTGCATGTTTTACTAAACCGGGCCGAGTGATTTGGCAAAGCTGTGACGACAAAAACGATCCCAACTATCAAACGACGCTCTATAATCGCCAAGTCCTGAGTGAGGCCTTTGACGCAAGTGGTCGTAAGCTTGAGACCATCGAGATTCCTCAAGCAGAATTGACGCTCTACAAGGGGCAAAGGTTGGCACTCAGTTACATAAATTTCTATCCGGTGGCCGATACGCTTATCGTACCTTTTTTTGCCGGCCATGCCAAAGCAGCAGATGATCGTGCAGGACGAATTCTGTCAGACGCATATCCAGGTTATCGAATAGTGGGTATCGATGGTATGCGCCTTATCAAGGGTGGTGGAAACGTGCACTGTATAACCCAGCAAGTACCCCAGCGCGGCAAAGGAGAATAGCTTAGATGCGAAAAGTAAAAGTTGCGGCCACACAAATGGCAGCAAGTTGGAACATTGACGATAATATCTTGCAAGCAGAAAAGATGGTTCGCAAAGCTGCCAGCAAAGGTGCACAAATAATTCTATTACAGGAGCTTTTTGAAACTCCCTATTTTTGCCAAAAACAAAAACCGGATTTTTTTGCCTTTGCTCACAGCGCCGAAGACAGCAAGACCCTACGTTTATTTACCGCCTTGGCCCGTGAGTTGCAGGTTGTTTTGCCAATAAGCTTTTTTGAGAAGGCTGGCACAGCCTACTACAATTCTGTCGCAATGATAGATGCCGATGGAAGCATAATGGGCTTCTATCGAAAGACGCACATCCCTGATGGCCCCGGCTATCAAGAGAAGTACTATTTTAATCCCGGCGACCTTGGTCTCAAGGTTTGGCAGACTCGCTACGCGCGCATAGGACTTGGCATCTGCTGGGATCAGTGGTTTCCTGAGTTGGCACGTAGTTTGGTTTTGCAGGGGGCCGAACTGTTGTTGTATCCAACTGCGATAGGAAGCGAACCTCAGGATGCTGACTTAGACTCAAGAGATCACTGGCAGTTGGTGATGCGCGGACATGCGGGGGCCAATCTTTGCCCAGTCATTGCTTCCAATCGCATTGGACGAGAAGTAATTGATGATTCTACGATTAGCTTTTATGGATCATCTTTTATGACTGACGAAAAAGGCGGTATGGTGCAAGAAGCGGATCGACAAAGTGAGACCATACTTGTTCACGAATACAACCTAGACAACATTGAAAAAGCACGCGCAAGTTGGGGAGTCTTTAGAGATAGGCGACCCGATATCTATTCCAAACTTCTAACGCTCGATGGTGAGCATCTACATTCAAGTTACCGGGGGACCGCACAATGAAGCAAAAATGGTCAATTAACGACGCGCAAAAGCTTTACGGAATAAGCAATTGGGGAGCTGGTTACTTTGGCATCGACGATTTGGGATGTTTGACCGTATCTCCTGATGCCGAGTTCAAACCCGGGGTGCGGATGACAGAGATTATAGAAGAGGCTCGCAAGCTTGGTTTGGAAGCACCGTTGCATGTGAGATTCCAAGACATACTGCACCATAGGGTGCAACGCTTAAACGAAGCCTTTGCAGAAGCTATCAGCGAACATGACTACCAAGCCAGCTATCAAGGCGTCTATCCAATAAAGGTCAACCAACTGCGTGAAGTAGTAGAAGCCTTGCTCGAGGCAGGCGACCCATACAAGCTTGGCATCGAAGCTGGCAGCAAGCCTGAGCTCTTATTGGCGCTATCACTTCATAAAAACTACCAATCTTTGCTCTTATGCAATGGCTACAAAGACGAAACCTATATTCGCTATGCCTTGGCTGGCCTTAAGCTAGGCAAAAAGGTGATTATCATCGTCGAAAAACTGGAAGAACTTCCGGTTATTCTGGAGGTTGCAGCCGAACTAAAGGTTAGGCCAATGATTGGTCTACGCGTTAAGTTGGCTACACGTTCTAGCGGGCAGTGGGCAACCAGTTCTGGCGACAACGCTAAGTTTGGGCTGTCTTCGGTTGATATTTTACAGGCAATTGAGCTTTTGACCGAACGAGATTTACTGGACACCGTTAAGCTTTTGCACTTTCACATTGGCAGTCAGATTCCAGAAATTAACGTCATTAGCCGGGCTGTACGCGAGGGTGCGCGCTTTTATGCTAAGCTTGCAGAGCGTGGTTGCACCATCGAATATGTCGATGTCGGTGGAGGTTTGGGCATAGACTACGATGGTAGCGCTTCCAGTCAAGCATCCAGCGTCAACTACAGTTTGAGAGAGTATGCTTCTGCCATTATTTGCGGCCTCAAAGAAGTCTGCAACGAAGAAAAAGTGGTTCAGCCTACCGTTATAACAGAAAGCGGCAGGGCCCTAGTGGCCCATCACTCGGTTTTGGTTATAGAGTCGTTTGGAAAAATTCACAAACAAAACACGCTCAAATCCATGCCAGAACCCGCCAGTCTGCATCGTTTGGTGCAGGACGTTTTAGACATTCGAAAGACCTTGGCCAAAGGTCACCTGGTTGAGGCGTTTCACGATCTCGTTTACTACAAGCAGCAAGCCTTGTCCTTGTTTGACCTTGGTTTTCTTGACCTAGAATCACGGGCCGTAATCGACAGTCTCTATTGGGAAATTGGCTCGCAGATAGCAGAGCAATGCAAAAATCTGGAAAAGGTGCCGCACGAAATTAAGACGTTGCTAGACGAACTTAAAGATCAATATTTGATGAATTTTTCTGTCTTTAGAAGCTTGATAGATTTTTGGGCCTTGGGACAAAACTTCCCTATAGTCCCACTGGATCGACTAGAACAAAAACCAGACTGTGAGGCGATCCTCGCTGACATTACCTGTGACTCTGATGGAAAAATAGACCGATTTATCGGTGCGCCGGTTGGCGAAAAAAACGCTTTGCTTCTGCACAACCTTGACGACAAACCCTACTTTTTGGGTGTTTTTTTGACAGGTGCTTACCAAGACACTTTGGGCGACATGCACAATTTATTCGGCAGAATGAACGAAGTGCATATTGTACTTGACCCGGACGAAGAGGGTGGGTGGTACGTTGACCAAGACATAGCTGGAGACAAAGTAGATGAAATGCTGACCCAAAATGAATACTCAGTGAGTGAGCTAGTTAGGGCCTTTAAGGCCCAAGTTGACCAAGCAATAAAGAGCGATCGAGTGCGACCGTCTGAAGGTGTGGGCATTCTTAACGACTACGAAAAAGCTATGAGCGGCTATACCTATTTGTCGGTGAGCAAGAAATAGGCCCCCAAGGTTTGGTTTGATAAGTATTTCTTGTTTGCCGGCCTAGATTGACCTACACTTTTAGCGGGGGCCGAGCAGACATTGACCGTTAAAAAGCAGTTAAATCTTTTAGTCTTTATCATGGTCGGGCTGTTTGCAATTTGTGCCGGCTGCTACTTTTTGTTTCTACTTCCAGTAGTTCAGATACAAGAAGAAGAAAAACGACTCTCAAACCTTTCGAGTTCTATTTCCGACTTGCAAGAAGCTTCATCTGCCTTATTAAAGTACCCACTTCTTGAACAAAAACCAGGGTTTTGGGCCTTGGTCAAGAAATATGAAGCGGCCGAAGACCGCATTACCCAAGTGCGAGCACTTTTGACCATTAGCCCTGTATTGAGCGAATCGCTCAGGGTGGTCTTTAGTATTAGGCAGTTGGTAGATAAAAGTATAACCGAGTTTACAGACTTGATGGACAAAGTTTTGGAAGAGTCGAGCCGTCAAGCTTTATCTCCCTTCTGGACGGTTGATTCGATTAGGACTTCCTGGACACCAGATTCAGCGACACAAGACAATAGTTGGTGGATCTACTATTTGGATAAATTTGAGAAGCAACATACCTACCTAAATCGTATTCTAACCGAGTCACGCAAGGTCATTGCAACCAAAGACGTAATTGTAAGTGAGGAGGTTCAGAAGCTTTCTCGGCGCAATAATGCCATGGTTCTTTCAATTATTGTCTTGGCAATCATCTTGGCGCTTTACATTTCGTCTCGGCTGGCGAGAGGTATCTTAAAGACCAACCGTGCCAATCTTGATCAAATAATTGCCAGCAATGTTGAGTTAGAAAAAGCTCGGGATGCTGCAGAAACAGCCAATAAGGCCAAAAGCAATTTCTTAGCCAATATGAGTCACGAGATTAGAACACCCATGAACGCTATATTGGGCATGGGGCATCTTGTTTTGGCAACCGACTTGACTGACAAGCAACGCTACTACATCGGTACTATAGAAAAGGCGGCTAGCCAACTTCTCGGCATCTTAAATGACATCTTGGACTACTCAAAAATTGAAGCCGGCAGGCTGACTTTAGAGTCGATTCCTTTTAATCTTGAGGAAGTCATCGCACAAGTGCTCAATCTGCAGGCACAGCAGGTAGCGGAAAAATCGCTGGAATTACTATCACGTATTTCACCACGGATACCTGTACAACTACGTGGTGACCCCCACCGGCTCAGTCAGATATTGATTAACCTGGTGGGCAATAGTGTCAAGTTTACCGAAAAAGGTGAGATACTTGTCTGGGCCGACGTCAAGGATGGATCCGATGGGCAATATGGCATACTTTTTGAGATTACCGACACCGGCATTGGAATTAGTGAAGAGCAGGTTAAGCAACTATTTCAGCCTTTTACTCAGGCTGACCAAAGTATTACAAGAAAATTTGGCGGGACAGGACTAGGTCTTGCGATCTGTCGGCAACTTACCAGCATTATGAAAGGCTCCTTGTCACTAAAGAGCCAAGAAGGTATTGGCAGCACTTTTAGCCTTTGGCTGCCCTTTATAGCCTTGGACGATGCCGCCGGCTCGCAGATGGCACTTAACAAGCGTCTTCCAACAAGCTTAAAAGGCATGCGCGTCTTGGTTGTCGACGACAGTGACGATTCACTCTTAATCCTAGAAGAACAACTGCGCAGTTTTGGTTTAGAACCTTCCACAGCTTTGAGTGGAGCGCAGGCCATTGAGTCCATTGAGCAAGCCATAGACAATGGCCTGCCGTATCAACTAGTACTTCTTGATTGGATGATGCCGGACTTAGACGGATTGCAAACCGCAAAACAGATTACCAATAAATTTAGCCACCAAGCGCCCAAAATTCTGATGGTTACCGCTCATTCAAGAGATGAGATTCTGAGCAGACTTGATACCAAAGTCATCGACGGTCTCCTGCTTAAACCAGTCATGCCATCAGCACTCAACGACGTCATAGCTCAGACCTTTGGTCACGAAATTCAACGTTCAATTGGACAGTTGCCACCGGTCAATTTAGAATTTGACGGCGAGTCAATTCTTTTAGTAGAAGACAACGAAGTAAATCGCCAAATTGCGATTGAGTTACTTGAGACAGTTGGACTGCAAGTGAGTGTCGCATGCAATGGCCAAGAGGCAATAGAAGCCATAAGTCAGGCAAGTTTCTCACTAGTGCTAATGGATATTCAAATGCCGGTGATGGACGGTTTGCAAGCCAGTCGAAAGATTAGGGAACAAGAACAAGTGAGTGGATCCAATCGACTGCCAATAGTTGCGATGACAGCACATGTAATGTCAGAAGAAATTTTGGCAGCCAAAAATGCAGGCATGGATGGGCATTTGGCCAAGCCGGTAGATCCGAGTCTGCTATATGCGACTATCGTGTCCTGGATAAGTCCCAAAAAAAAGCGACGATTAGACTCTGTAGCGAGTTTTGATTCCGCTGCACCAGTGCTTTCGATAGCAGGAGTAAACAGTCAGCTTGGTATGCGCTATGCTAACAACGATCCAAGAGTTTACGCCAAAGTACTAGGGCTTTTCGTAGAGCAGCATCGCCACTTTGCAAGACTCTGGAAGGACTGTGTTGCCCTAAACCACAAGGCAGAGTCACTTGGCTTGGTTCACAACTTAAAATCAGCAGCTGGCTTAATTGGGGCCCAAAATCTACAAGACTCAACCGAAGTCTTAGAAAAGTCACTGCGAAAAGATGGCCATTGGCACAGTTTGGCAGATACAGTCATAAGTCTCTTGCAGACTTTGATACATGATCTCAAGAAGAATAGTTTTCTAAAAACAGATCATGACGCCTTGCAACCAAGTTCCAGCCCCGTCGACGACAAAGTCTGTTCTTTACCCGATCTTGTGGCAAAACTTGGAGAAGCAGTTGAACGACAAAAGCCGCGTGAAGCTCGCCGATTAGTTAAAATTATCTCGCAGAATCAAATCAGCGAAGAACAAAAACAAACACTAAAAAAACTCGAGGAATGTCTAACGGCCTTAGATTTTCCTCTGGCCCAAGTGGTATTTAGGACTGATTTTAACAAGGCAGGTTGGAAATGATGCGCACTTGTTTGCTTAGTATAGTGATGATAGGGTTGCTTGGCTGTGGACAACAAGAAGCTGATGAGGTCGGAACAACTAGTATAGTAAACCCTTTGCAGGACTCAGAAAAACGTCTGAGCTTCTCTTGGTACATTGACTATCCTTGGTTTGTGCCGCCCAACCCTTGGGGCCAAGACCCAGTGTCGGCATGGCTAAAAGAACACAAAGCAGTTGCTATCGATTGGCTTTCGCCTAGCGTCAAAGGCTCCGGTGATTTTGATACTTTTGTGGCAACAGGAAATTTTCCGGATATTCTCTGCATCAATCGAGGCAGCAAAGTAACACAACTTTTGGAAATGGACGCATTGCTGGCTCTTGATCCCTACCTAGACTTGTTACCCAATCTCAAAAAATGGCTTGGACCGCTCAATATGGCACTCTTACGGTCGGACGATGGTAAACTATACCAGTTCCCAAACTGGTACATTGACCCTGACATGAAGGTTGGCAATGGAACTGCAGGCTGGGCAGTAAATAAGAAGATACATCGAGCCTTGGGCAGCCCTGCACTAGTAAACTTTGACGACCTCAGGCGCTACTTATCAGCGGTCAAAAAGTCTTATCCGCATGTACTACCGCTAGAAGTATCGGAGGACAATCAAGCGCTAAGCCTGTATATAAGGGCGTCGGCACCCCAACAAGTGGAACACTTTGGTAGGATGCTCGGAAGCCCTAAGTCAGATGTCTTTGGCAAGGTTTTTGACGACCCACTTGTGGTCGACGCTTTTATTTACTTCGCGCGCCTCAATCGAGAAAACCTTGTCAGCGCAGAAGCATTTATTCAATCAAGAGATCAAGTCTTACAAAAAATGATTAATCAAAGTGTTGCGGTGATAGCATCCATGGATGTGCTGTCTGTGCTACATAGTGCGGAGGCCGTTGACGACCAAACACACTATCAAATAATCTGGCCACCTGTAAAAAATGGAGTTGACCCACGTTTGGTCGCACTGTCCACCTCACAGTCAGTAGGTTGGAATGTAAATGTCTTTCCAAAGTCGGCAGAACCAAAAATCAAAGAACTATTGACCTATCTCGATTGGCTCACCGGTGAAGAGGGGCAGCGAATATTGAGCTATGGCCCACCTGGCTATTTTTGGTCAAAAGTAGACCAAGAAGGCATACCAATTTGGAACGAGGTCTATAGGGAGTGCAATCTTGCGCAAAGAGATGCGGCGCGACTTTTTAGGTGGAACTGGGTCGGCAACACAACATGGGTGGACAATGGTAAAGTCAAGGCCAATCAAAGACTGCCTTTGGACAAGCAAGATAAATGGGTCAAATCACAGAGCGAAATTTTATGGAAAACCACCATGTTCTCGGATGGTCTATCGTACTCATTCCCCTCACCGGAAAGTGAGCTTGGCATCAAAATAAGCCAAATGAGAGACGTTTTTGACGACACCAGACGGCTGGCCACCATGGCAAAAAACGAGGCGGAAGTGCGTAGCTTGCTTAAAGAAGCGCAATCCAAGCTTGACAGCCTTGGCTATCAAGAGTACCTCGACTTCGCCCAAGCACAATTGAAAAAAAGAAGAGACTTGTTAAAAAGGAACCAAGAGATCGGGAATACTGGCGTATAATAAAAGCGAAGGAGACTCGGCTATCCCATGACTAAGGATTCAATCCTGATCGTTGATGATCAACGATTCAACATTGAGGTATTGAGCAATCTCTTGGATTCTGACTATGACTTGGGCATAGCCATGGACGGCGCCACGGCCCTGCGACTGGTCAAAAACTATCCGCCAGACTTAATTTTACTAGACGTCAACTTACCGGACATCAATGGCTATGAGATTTGTCGGCAGCTCAAAGCAGATCCTGTAAGCGCAAACATTCCGCTTATTTTTTTGACTGGTCTGAGCGATGAGACGGACGAAGTGACCGG
Source organism: Spirochaetia bacterium (assembly GCA_038204425.1). GTDB lineage: Bacteria > Spirochaetota > Spirochaetia > DSM-27196 > Salinispiraceae > JBBRCZ01. The sequence goes on from JBBRCZ010000006.1 coordinate 16,777, forward strand.
CCTCAATCTGGGTGCTGTGGATTACATCGCCAAACCTTTTAGTCCAGCTCTCGTTAAAGCACGCATTGCCAACGTGCTAAAATTATCGCATTCCGCTCGCGAAATTAGCTTACAACAAGAGCGCATGGCTCAGCAAGAAAAAATGGTGAGTCTTGGCATGCTGATGGCAAGTATTGCCCATGAGCTCAACACACCGATAGGCAATGTTGTTTTAGCTAACTCATTTATGCTGGAGCAAATGCGAGATGTAGACAATCACATAGAAGAGGGTAGTCTCAGTTTGGAGAGATTTAAAAAGTTTTCGCTGGAAGTAGGGCAGTCGCTGCAGTTGGTTCAACGAAACGTTGGGCGTGCTGTTGATTTGATTAATAGTATCAAAAAGATTTTTAATGACGATAAGGAAGAAGTGCTTAGTACGGTTGTTGTGCACAAAAAAGTTGAAGAAGTTATTTTGCTTAACTCAGCAGGTTTGCAAGGCAGGAGCTGTGTAGCGACCGTGTTTGGTCCCCAGGAACTTAAATTTCGTACTTATTCAAAGGCCTTTGAACAAATGATCGCCTTACTTTTGGAGTTTAGCATCAAGCAAACATTCCAAACCTTGCCAGGTCAAATTAGCATCCGATTTGGGTTCAATGAGACGGGAGAGCTTTTTTTAGAGTACGAAGACAATGGTATGGGGACGGTGGAAGATCGTGTACCACTTTTGATAGAGTCAAGTGTTTACTCTTCTGACTTAGAGCATAGCTTGTCCTTGGAAATTTTTGGACTCTACAGTTTGGTAAAAAATAGACTTAAAGGTAGTATACAAAGCTATTCAGTAAATGAGAGAGGTATTAAGTACTTAGTTACCTTGCCTTTTGACAGCGATAGCGACGATAGCAGTGCTTAGTCATAAATGAATGCTTGCGAACTATGGCTGCAGTGCATGATACTTACTAGTGATGCTTGTTTATCGAAGTCTACTTTTTAAGATACTGTTCTTGATCTTGGCGCTCTTGGTGGTATCTGGTTTACTGATTGCGCAATTAGTAACAGAGTTTTCTAAAAATGCCCTATTTGAGACAAGCGCGCTCCTAGCCTTTGAGAGGACCAAACGCATTAAGTCACGCTTGACCTATGAGATTGGCAGCTGGACCAACCTACTTGAGATCATTCAAAAAACACCCAGTATCGACACCTTTAGCCCGCAGAAAGTCCAGTTGTATCTTGCTTCTGTCAAACTGACTTATCCTCAAGTACAGAGCATTTTTATAAGTAAGCGAAACGGGGACACTCTGCTATCGAGTGGTGCAACTACCAATCTGTCAGACAGGGACTATTTTAGAGCTGCCTTGCGTGGAGAAACCACAGTTTCGCAGCCAATCATTGGAAAAGTGAGTGGCAAACCTCTAGTGACCGTTATGCGGCCGCTCTATGCCGATAACGGTATCGTGGGGGCCTTGGGTTTGGCTGTTGAACTGAGTAGACTATCGGCACTTGTCAACATTGAGCCGTTTGGTAAGACTGGATACAGTTTTATGGTCGACAAAAGTGGTTTGATTTTGGCGCATCCGAATGAGTCCTTGCTCATGACCCGTGATGATGAAATAGACAATGCAGCATCAACTGGCTTGCGCGCTGTCCTCCTGCGCATGGTTAGTCAGGAATCAGGAAATGCGAGTTACCGTTACCACAACGCCGACAAAATTGTGTCGTTTATGCCGCTTGGGATAAATCAGTGGTCAATCGGGTCAGGCATCAATCACAACGAGATTTACGAAGGAATAGATGATATTGCTCGTTCAATCTTTTTTGTTCAGCTGTCAGGAGTTCTGTTTGTCGGCCTTATTTTTCTCTTTTTGATTTATACCATGGTTCTGAAACCAATCAAACGTTTGACTGAGCTTGTCAAAAGCTTTAAGTCTGGAGATCTGCCGGCTAGGTTGGTGGCCCCGGGAAAGGATGAGATAGCCTATCTTGAGGACAACTTCTATCAAATGGCACAATCAGTAAGCTCAACCATCCAAAGACTCACCAGTTCTGACCGCAGTCTTAGGAATAGCCTTATCGAACGTGAGACTATGCTCAATGAAATTAACCACCGGGTCAAAAACAACTTTAATTCGATAGTTGCCATCTTGACTTTACAAAAACGTTCTTTGCTTGACGCCAAAGCGCAGGAAGTTCTGTCCACCTCAATTGATCGCATTTATTCCATGGCACTTGTGCAAGATGTTTTGTATCAGTCAGAAAATATCTCAATGATTAACGTGCGAGACTACCTAAATCGTCTAATGGCCCACTTAGAAGAGAGTTACAAACGGCCCAATTTTTTACTGCATATAGTAAAAGATATAGACCCAATAGTTTTGGAACCGCGCAAAGTCTTGCCGCTCGGCCTGATAATAAATGAACTTTTTACCAATACTATTAAACATGCCTTCCCACAAAAAACCAATGGTACTTTTTCTTTAACGGTCAAACGTGGTGATGCGCTTGTTTTGTGTTCGATAAGTGATGATGGCATTGGTTTACCCGTGCAATGGTCGCTCCAACAAGACAAAAATCTTGGCTACGAACTTATCAAGATTTTAATCGAACAGTTAGACGGCCAGTTTAGTCTCACGCCGGGCCTAGGTTTTAGGTTGAGCCTTGAGTTTAAGGATGGCCAGTGAACAAAAAAACCATTCTTATCATCGAAGACGAAGCAATCAACATCCTGATGCTCAGGTCGGTGATAGAATCGATAGCCGGGCTTCACCTTATTGGGCATGCCATGCATGCCGACGAGGCATATAAAGTTATAATAGAACAAAAGCCCGACTTCATTTTGGTGGATATAAAACTCAAGGCTGATAGCAGCGGATTGAGTCTTGTGGCAAACTTAGAATCTGAGGGCAAGTTGCCAACGCATATCTTTTGTACTGCCTATAATGAGCTTTCGATGATGGAACTAATGCAAGTCAGTAAACCTGCTGCTATTTTGACCAAACCCATCAATGAATTTAGACTGCGTACGGTAATAGAGAAGCTTTTGCAGGCCTAAGTTAGCTGGCCCAGCTACTACTAATAAAGACCAAAGTCATGTTATAAATGCCTCATTACGTAACATGGAGACTTAACGATGCCAAATACAAATACCTTTAAAGGTCGTATGACCTTACCAGCCGAAAAAGGCATGGACAAAGAACTTGCGCTTCTCATGGAAAAATGGGGCTGCGACGCTGTGCGCGACTCGGATGGCACAGAACTACCTGCCAACATCAAAGAATTGGGCATGGATGTCTATTCTACCCTTTGCATGGTGCGAGCAGATAAAGAGTTTGGCCAGAACAATCGCGATGTCTTGCAACAGAAGTATCTCATGTCGGATCCGGTAACCGCTTTTGAAGACTCCCTGACCATAGAGCTTTTGAAGGGTTACTATGACCAGCAGTTTGAGATTGATTGTGCTCACCAGCCAGCAAAATGGTGGGAAGTGCGCAATCGTAGCACTGGCGAAGTGCTCAAAAGCAGTGAGTGGGACTTTGATGCCAAAAAAGGCGCCGTCACCATCGCCAAGGCCCAAAAATATAACGTCTATACCGTGGCTTTTTTGGTCTATCAGGTCTGGGACTCAACTTCAATGTACAACGCACTTACCAACGGTTGGTCCGGTGATCATCCCGGTGCTGTTGATCCTTTTCAACCTAAGGCTCGAGAACATCTCAAGGTTTTTTTGCAGAAGTGGCTAGGCGAACACCCAGCCACCGACATTGTGCGCTTTACTTCAGTGGCCTATCATTTTACCAACATTTTTAGTGATAAGGCTGAGCCACGCTACCGCGATTGGTCGGGCTACACCGACATGATCAGCCCCTACATGATCGAAAAATTTGAGAAAGAACGCGGCTATCGATTGAGTCCTGAGGATTTTGTAACAGCTGGCTACCTCAACAGTTGCGACCGAGTGCCTAGCAAGCAGTACTTGGATTGGATAGACTTTGTAAACGAGCACTTGGTGGCATTTTGTAAAGAATGGGTAGATATTACGCACCAAGCCAATCGCAAGGCGATGTTATTTTTCTGTGACCACTGGATTGGTACCGAGCCCTATGGCAAGCGTTTTGATCAGATTGGGTTTGACTCGCTGGTTAACCCCGTAAAAAACGCCATCGAGCTGCGCCGTATTGCTGACGTGCCTGGCAACTATCAGCGCGAAGCCCGCCTCTATCCTTACTTCTTCCCCGTTAACCTAGGCAACCAACCCAGCTTTGCCCCTGGCGGCAACCCCAAGGCCGAATGTGTTGAATTTTGGATGTTGGTACGTCGAGCGCTTATGCAAAAACTGATAGAACGGATTGGCTTTGGTGGCTATACCAACTTGGCCGTTCAGTTTCCTGATTTTATTGACTACGTGGCGATTTTGGCTGATGAGTTCCGAGAAATGCACGCTATGAGCCAAGGTGTGCCAAGCTACAAGGCACCCTTTAAAGTCGGTGTGCTCAACGCTTGGGGCAAGAGCCGTTCGTGGATCACTAAGGAGTTTCACCTTGGCGGCTTGATGGAAAGCCTTGGTGGCCTGCCTTTTGAAGTAGAGTTTTTTAACTTTGAAGACATCGAAGCATCAGGTATACCCGCAGGTGTTAAGGTTATTATCAACACGGGCAACGCAGATACCGCATGGAGTGGCGGACAACATTGGACTCGGGCCAAGGTTACCAGTGCTATCCGCGAGTTTGTTGCCAAGGGTGGTGGCTTTATTGGCGTCGGCGAACCAAGCGCTCACGATCACGAAGGTAAGTTCTTCCAAATTTCCGACGTCTTGGGAGTCGACAAAGAACGACATATGAGCGTCGGGAGAGTAAAGACCAAACTGCCAAGCGAAGCAAGTCACTTTATTACCGCCGACGGCGGCTTTGATTTGGGCTTTACCAGCATCGAAATTTTTGCCGATTTTCCCGAGCAGCTCAAAGTGCTGGTGGCCGCACGGGATGGCATAAAGATAGCCACCAATAATTACCAAAAGGGCCGCAGCGTGTATTTGGCCGGTTATAACTTTAGCTGGGCCAACGTACGCCTTTTGTACCGAAGTATCTTGTGGGCCGCAGGTCAGGAAGAACTCAGCAAAAAATGGTTTAGCAGTAACTACCACACTGAGGTTTCGGCCTTTGAAAAAGGCGGGCGCTTTGCGGTTTACAACAACACCAACGATGCCCAAGAGACAGAAGTTTTTAGAGCAGACGGCAAGACAGTAAAAGTAAGTCTCGCGGGGAACGAATGTAAGTGGTTTGACATTTAGAACTTGAGGCCATGCGCCGTATTATCTTAGGAGCAAAATTTATGGGAACGATCAAATTTGACAAAGCCGGATTTATCATCAACGGAAAGCGAGAAGTGCTTCATGGTGGTGAGTTCCAGTATTTTCGTATTCTATCCAGTGAGTGGGACGACCGCCTGCGCAAAATGAAGCAGTCAGGTGCCAATTTTCTGTCTACGTATATTCCTTGGAGCTGGCACGAGCCGGTCGAAGGTCAGTACGACTGGACCAGCCCGGAACGTGATGTGCGTCGCTTTTTGGACTTGTGCAAAAAAAACGGTTTGTATGTTGTCATTAAACCCGGTCCCTACATCTGCGCAGAATGGGACTTTGGCGGCTACCCACACTGGTTTTACGAAAAAGACGTAGTTTTTCGCACAGGCGAAAAAAACTACATGGCGCTCACTAAAACCTGGTTTAGCGCCTGTGCAGAAGTAATCCGCCCCTACCTGATCACCAAGGGCGAAGGCCCTATTATTTTGATGCAGGTTGAGAACGAATATGACCACCTCTGCAAGTACCACCCAGAAATCACTGGCAGCAAAGAAGATGCACGAAAATATGTAACTACCTTGTTGCAATATGGCCGCGACGATGGACTAGATGTGCCAGTCTTTAGCAACGACTGCGAAAGCATCATAGGCACCGAAATCATCAACTGTAACACCTACTATCCCAACATTCCATGGTTTACCTGGTGGCGTAACGACTTTTATGAAGAGCAAATGGAAACTAACCTGCGCGAACAGCCAGACAAACCTCTCATGGTTCTGGAAGCCCAGGCAGGCTGGTTTAACAAGCACGGCTATCCTATAGTACCCTTTGAACTGCCCTCATTTGAAATGGCCACCAAATCCATTACTGCTTTTGGTACCAGTCTCATCAATTACTACATGTTTGCCGGTGGTTCTACCTGGCCCTATTGGGGCAGTAAAGGCGACGGCGGTGGCATTGGCATGACCACAACTTACGACTTTAGCGGCGTTCCTATCCGCGAATGGGGCGAAACTCACGAAGACAAATACGGCTCTTTTAAACTGTGGGCTTATTTTTTGGCCAGTTATCCGCAGATCGTTACCGAAGCTACGCTCAGCTATGACGCAGTAAAACTAGTCTCGGGTGCCAGCCATCTCAGTGCCCTGTACAAGGAAAAATCCAGCATCAACGCGGATTTTAAGGACACTTACCAAGGTTTGTTTGCCTTGGCACGCCTAGGAAAAGACTACTCATCGGCCTTAATTCGCAACTTAGGTGACGATCAACAATCGCTGACAGCCAAGTTTACATCCACTACCCTGGGCAAGGAAATCACCTTTCCGGCGAGCGGGCCTCTTGATTTAGAGCCCCATACCGCCACCTTTTTGCCCATAGATTTTACCCTATCAGGTGACCACAAAATTATCTGGTCTGTCAGTGAAGTGGGCTTCAAGAAAGATATTGGCGGCAGAACCCACGTGATATTGCACGGGCCCAAGGCGCGACCGGGCCAGACTCTGATCGTCAGCAGCCAAGCCCCCAAGCTTTTGGCCGGCGAAGTAAAGCAGGAAAAAACCAGCGATGGCTGGCTGCTTAGCTATCGTCACGACCAAGAAGCCGCCTTCCAAGTTGGCGAAGTTGTGGTTCTGGTCTACGAAACCTTTGCCGCCTACAAACTCTGGCAGCAGCCTGACTTCCTTATGCAATCCGACGTATACCACTTGGATCACGTCAAACAAAGCGGCACCACCACCACACTTGGACTACAGATTAAAGCTGGCAAAGCACAAAAAACATCGCTGATAGCCAGTAAAAAAATTAAAAAGATCAGTTTGGCTGGCGAGCCAATACCCTTTAAGCCGCTCAAAGGCATCGACGGCGGCGTTAGTTTTCAACTTGACCAAGCCCCCGTCCAAGCTGCCAAAGCTGAGTGGACAAGTAACTGGAAGTATCAATACGACTCAGCCGAAAGTTTGTCAGGCTATGACGACACTAGCTGGGGAAGCATTGCAGCCGACAAGCCCTTGGAGCTGGACAAACACTATGAACACGGCTTCTATTGGTACCGCTGGGCTTTTGACGTGCAGGGCAACGTGGAGAGTCTCTTTCTAGACTTTAAGACCAACAACTACGACCGCTACTTGGTCTACCTCAACGGCGAGCTAATTCTGACTCATAATCGCTCGTACTGGATCGACATAGGTAAAAAGATCAAACAAGGCAAGAACCATGTTGCGGTCATGTACGTTTACGAGTGGCACACCAAAGCTCATCCACACGAAGGCCCCATCAAAAAAATCTCAGGCCTCTACTTGCCAGTCTGTGTGCGCGGCGTGATTGACGGTAAAGACCACAAAGAAGAATTTAAGTCCTACAAGATGCGACCCTTCCTCGGCGGCGACTTGGCCAAGTTCCAATCGCCCGACTTTGATGACTCCAAGTGGCCGCAAGCTGCTCCCAACAAAAAGTACATCATCCAAGAGGACTTGGGCATCTTTGCCTGGTTTAGACGTGAGTTTAGCTTTAGTAAAAAAGAAGGCTGGGAAGCGCCACTTTTGCTACGCATCAAAAAACTCAAAGAGCGAAGCTTGTTTTTTGTAAATGGACACGCCTGTGGACGCAGTGAAAATGTTGGCCCTCAAGTCGACTTTTACATTCCTGCACAATGGCTCAAAGAACAGAACAACTTTACCATGCTCATCGAAGGCCCCGGCTATGGTGATCGTCACTTGGGTTATAAACCGGCTTGGTTTGAAGAACTGGAGTTTGACTTTTATTACAACGCTCGCCATATCGACATAGTGCTCGAGACAGAATAGGACTCTTCAAAGGCCATCAAAAGGGGCGCCTGCCCCTAGGCTCCATAAAAAAGCCCGCCAAACCGGCGGGCTTTTGTTATTGCGCCACCCCCTTTTTGGCGAGTAGGCTGCTAGAATCTAAACTGCCATCTGAGACTGAGCACATCTTGGTCGTCTCGGGCCTGATTGGGACGGTTTCTTCTCAGGTCATCGTTGAGTTGGCCATCACCTCGTGGTCGGATGCGTCTTTCATCCTCAAAGTCACGGTCTCGTCGTTTGCCTTGGTTGGCAGCGATTGCTTCTTGGGCCAGCCTTCGTGCATACAAGGAGTGTTGCATTGCACTTTGATAGTCAGCCTGTCTAAAAAGATCATAGGCAAACTCTTGGTTTGAGTAGGCATCGGCAAGCTTGCCGGTAAAGACACGGTTGTTGATGACCACTTCCTTGGCATGATCCAAGACTTGGTCGGTGCGTAGAATTACCTCACGAGCAAGCTCGCGGTCAGAGTCTACTGTACTTGTGGTGGTTCGACTGATGCGAGCTGAGTAAAATCCAGCACAGTTGGTCAAAGCAATAGCGGCCGCTACTAGAACTAGTAGTACAAGACCTGTCAGTTTTGCGCGTTTAGTCACGTTAAATCCCTTATTTGATTTTAGAAATACTGGCATCCACGCGAGACGCTTAAATCGAACGCACGGAGAAGTTTTGCAAAACCTACGATTGGTTTACATGGGTCTAGGACCTGCCTAGACCTATAAGGTACTTATAACTGTCTCAAAGCACCAAATTTTGTCCGGTTTAGCTATGCACCACGCTTCTGATTGAAAACAAGAGCTAAATCATTAGTTTGGCGTGTAGCTATCGGGGGCAGGAAAAACAAGAAAGAAAACCGCAAAAAATCTTGACCAACGATCGAGCAATAACTACTATTCTGAATATAGGAGATTCACTATGAAATCAATCAAAGTTATTGCTCTATCAATAATGATCTTGTTCGTTGGAAGTCAGTTTGTTGCAGCTCAGGCCAGTACATCCACCACCTTAGCAGCCTACAATGCCGAAGCCACCAAAAAGGCAATGCGAGAGTTTTGGGGAGCACTTAACGCCATCAAAGCACCCGTAACTACTAGTAATTTTTATGCGATCGCCGATCAGTTTATTGTAATTGCTAAGTCGGCCTCAAGCCTCATTGCTACTAAAGCCCCCAAGGGTAGCGACGCCGCCTGGGTCCAGTCGTGGGACAAGTTTATCTCAGCAGCCTACCGAGGTGTGGGAGCAGCTGGCGAGAAGGACATCGCCAAGGTTAAAAAAGTTCTAGAAGAAATAACGGAACTTAACAAGACCGGCCACGCTCAGTTCAAATAAACTGCAGAGCCCGTTTCATTTTATACCAGAATCAGGTTGGGCGTGCCATTATGTTCGACGCCAACCTGGTTGCTTATAATCTTGGTAAAAGCGCTGGTCTCCGAGAACTTTAGAAATCCCTTCTGTTGCAACTTGCTATCGTCAGCAAGCAAATAGGATCGGCTTGCATTTTCTAGTCCAATGCGTTTCATCAAGAGACTTTCCATCTCCGTGGTATAGGCCCAACCTTGTTGAAGATCTAGGCCAGAACAGCCCATAAACGCCGCGTCAAAATTAAACTGCTTGAGGTTTTCTTGAGCTACCGAGCCTACAACCATGTCATAATGTGGCAAAAATCTGCCGCCCACCAAAAATATCTCGGCGCGTGCATTGGCAAAATGCTGCAGCACAAGTGAATTGTAGGTCACGATCTTGATATTTTTCCTTGAGAGAATCTCTGCTAGCGGCACCATGCTTGTTCCCCCGTCGAGGAATATGCAGTCGCCATCGCTAACCAGCTCACTGGCAAACTTGCAGATCTTGGTCTTGGCTTCAATGTGCAGACCAATTTTTTGATTCATCGTAAGCTCAGCCGCGTCTATTTTTTCTTCGCTACTGGTCTCAATGGTTGCCCCACCAACAACGCGTTTGAGTTTGCCTTCTGATTCCAGCTTCTCAAAATCTCGTCGTACGGTGACTTCTGAAATCTCAAGGTTTTTGGCGATTTCTTTGAGGTTGATGATGCCTTTTGCATTGAGACTTTGCAAAATATAGCGTGAACGTTCAGAAGCAATCATAGCGATACCTCGTATACTTTCTATAGTAAGTCAGCAGAAAACTCAATCTTGACTTGGGCGCGGATCTGATCTAAGACCATCAAGGTTTGGCGTGAGTACTGGTTAAAACTCTGCGCCTCTTGCGGTACTGCGCACAGTTGGATAAACTTGTTTAGTTCGTAGTACATATCTTCTTCTAGGTTCTGAACTTGGTAATTCTCTGGATCTTTTCCACGCAAAGCAACGTGCACCGTGCGGGGACAGCCCAGATGGTCAAAAAGAATAGTGCCTTGCTCGCCAATAATCTCATTCCATGCCACCGAGTCGCCAATTTTTGAGTAGACCAAGCTGGCTTGCATGGTGGGGTAGCTGGCAATTACACTTCCAGCGCCATCGATGCCATTGGACAGTTTGATATCTGAGGCGAGTATCGACTGAGGTGGCCCAAAGAATCGCATCAACATGTGCACTACGTAGACGCCAATATCCATCAGTGCTCCATTGGACAAGTTTGGATCAAAGGCGTTTTCAATTTTGCCTTGCTTAAAATCATCATAGCGCGATGAGTATTGGCAATAGTGCAGTTTTACTTGGCGTACTGGCTCAATGCTGGCAATTTTTGAAGCTATGAGCTCGGTTGACGGCATAAACATAGGTCTCATGGCCTCAAGTAAGACGCGCTTGTTGGTGTGTGCCGCATCAAACATGCGCTGCAGTTCTTTGCTGTTGGATGCCAAAGGTTTTTCGCACAAAACGTGCTTGAGGGCTTCCAGCATGCTGATGCTATGAAATGCGTGGTAGGCCGTAGGGCTGGCCACATAGACTGCGTCGACCAACTCGCAATCAGCTATTTGCTGCAAGGTGTCAAAGGCAAGGCAGCCGGTGTAAGACGCAGCAAAGGTGTCGGCCTTAAGTTTTGACCTTGAATAGACGGCGGCAAGGCTTGCATTGGGCATAGTGCGTATGCAGCTAGCAAAACGCCGGGCGATGGCACTAGTTCCAATTATTGCAAACCTCATGCGTCCTCAAAACGGCAACAACAGACCAGATGGTCTTCAATCATTGCCGCGCCTATGATGCCGGCGTCATTGCCAAGGCTGGCTATTCTTACTTTTGGCGCGCCAATGGCGGAGTAAGCAAAGACATAGTCTTCTAACTTTTGGTTAATAGGATTTAGAAGGGCATCACCTTGCTGGCAGACGCCCCCCCCGATTAGGACCACCTTGGGTCTAAAAATGGTGACTAAATTGGCAATGCCGGCTGCAACGTAAGACAAATAGCGGTCAATTACTGCCATGGCAGTTGGATCGCCAGCATTAGAAGCGAGAAAGGCAATATTTCCATCGACCTTACTCAAGTTACCGCCAGAAAGAGAATGCAGCAAAGAGTCGGGGTTGGCCTTCATGGCCGCTTGGGTTTGTTTAACCAGAGCGCTTCCTGAGGCATAAGCTTCTAAGCAGCCGCGCTTACCGCAGCTGCAAGGCTCGCCCTCAAAAACTAAAGTGGTGTGGCCAACTTCGGCACCCATCTGGTCGCAGCCGTTAAATATTTGCCCATTAAGAATTATGCCGCCCCCCACACCGGTGCCGAGGGTAACCATAACCACATTCTCAAATGATTTAGCCGCTCCAGCTAAGGACTCACCAAGGGCTGCGCAGTCAGCATCGTTGGCAAATGATAGGTGTCTGCCAAAACGCGCGGTTAGTTGATCTTTTACCGGGGCATTTTCCCAACACATGCTATTGGCAAAGACTAAGAGTCCGGTTTTGGGGTTTATACAGCTTGGTGTGCCTATGCCCAAAGAGCGCATGTCCGCCAAACTTAGAGAAGCCTTTTCTAGTGCCTGTTGGGCGACTTTGACTATATCAGACAGAACCAAGTCAAATGCCCGACCTGCACCGGTAGCAAGGCTCGCACGGGACACCAGCTGGTAGTTTTCGTCAACGACTCCCGCCGCAATTTTTGTTCCACCTAAGTCAATGCCAAGGTAATGTTTCATCGCAATTCGTCTCCAGAGCTCAGAAGGTTAATAATGCATAGCATAGCATCGTTTTATCTATAGCACAATCAAAAACGATCGAAAAAGATCACAATTGAACTGGAAAGTGAATATATGCGATCAAAATGAGGCGAAACACTGATTCAAGTTGATTAAAAATGATAACGGATGTATAATAATGATAAAGGAGATTGAAATGAAAACTACAGACCCTAAAAAAAGACAATTGTTGGAATCGTTTAAGAATGGTTTGATTGTGTCGTGCCAGGTTCAGAAGGACGATCCTATTTATAGTGAGGAGCTGGTAGTCAAAATGGCTATAGCCGCCCAATGGGCAGGAGCTGTGGGCATCCGAGCCAATACCCCTGACCAAATTCGTTTGATCAAAGCTAAGGTAAACTTGCCAGTAATCGGGCTCTACAAAATCTGGCATGACGATACTGACGTCTTTATTACCCCCACGATCGAAGCAGCTAAACTAGTTTGGGATGCTGGAGCAGAAATAATTGCGCTGGATTGTACCAATCAAACTACTCATCAAAAAACCAAAGCCTGGGAGCTTTTGCCGATACTTAAAAAAGAAATCCCTGAAGCAATAATCTTTGCCGACGTAGCCAACTACGAAGAAGCAAAACACGCTGCAGAACTTGGCGCCGATATCGTTGGTCCAACACTTTATGGCTACACTGCCGAAACCAAAGACATTGAGCTGCCAGACATGCGAGAGTTTGCACGGATGTGTCGCGACCTTGGTAATGAGTGTTATATGATGATGGAAGGTCACGTTTACACCCCCGAAGACGCCATGAAGTGTTTGTTCTTAGGAGCGCATTCAGTAGTGGTTGGTAGTGCCATTACACGTCCTCACCTTACTGCCAAGAGATTTGTGGATTTGCTGTCGGGCTACCAAGATAACTGGAGAGCCGCCGAACGCAAGAAGCACTAAGGTATCCGTTCGCCGCCGAGATCATTTAATTAAAGGGGAGCAGGCAAGATGGCAAAGTTCAATGTTGACGGGGTCCAGAACGTAGAAGTGAGCAAGAAGTTTCCATGTCAAAAACCATTGTCTCAACAACTGCAGATTATGGAGCAATATACCTCTACGCATCGCCTACATGCCGGCTCTTCCAAAGAAGTTCGTGAGTTGGAATGCCTCAAAGTACTCTACCCAAAACTTTTTCGCACTATAGAAGATGCAGACCTAATCGCGGGTCGCATAGACTTTCTGCCGATTGGTTTTGGTTGCGTCACCTCACTTGGCGGTGTTGGGCACTATTGTGTATTTAATAAACTGCGTGAGCTGCAAAGGCAACTTGACAGCCAGCAGGAAAAAGACCGAGTTGATCAGCTCTATAATTATTGGCTGGAAAACGATGTAAAAACCATTTACTGCAACGAGGTGCTTACCGACGATACGATTGGTCGCTTTATCGACTGCGATTATGCGCTTATTGCAACGGCTCGTTTGTCGGGTATGATGTTGGACTATCCCAAGCTATTTGACTATGGCATAGATGGTTTACGTGACCTAGTCAACGAAAACCTCAAAGCTGATCCCAAAAATGAGTTTTTGCAGGCTTCTCTTGGTTCCCTTAGCTTGTTCAGTTTCTGTGCTGATTCGCTACGAGAAATTCTGAGTGCCCAATGTGCAAGTGCAAGCCCAGAGCGTCGCGCGCAGCTAGAACTAATGATCGCCAGTCTGCTGCATGTAGCCCACAAAAAACCCGAGACCTTTCACCAAGCCTTGCAACTCTTTTGGCTCTATGCGCTGCTTGCTGGGGTAATCAACTACGGTCGTCTTGATGACTTTTTGGGGCCCTATTTGGTGCGAGACTTAGAATCGGGTCGGATCGATCAGGATCAAGCTTATCAATACCTTGCTTCGTTGTGGACTTTGATAGAAAACCGTCGTACCACTGTTAATGGTCGCATTATCGTTGGTGGTCGTGGTAGAAAGAATCCAAAAGAAGCAGACGTCTTCTTGCATATAGCAATGAAGGTTGTAAAAAACTTCCGCTATGTTGAGCCTCAATTTACGCTACGAATGGACAAAAGCACCTCCAAGGAAATCTGGGACGAGGCGATGGATGCCATTGGCGCCGGTGCAACCTATCCCACCATCTACAATGATGAGGTCAATGTGCCAGCCCTGATGCATGCCATGCGGGTGGACCAAAAAACTGCCGAACAGTATGTGCCATTTGGCTGTACTGAGTTTGTTATCCAAGGCCAGAGCACGGGCACTCCCAACGTTTGTATGAACGTTCTTAAGATGCTGACGATAACGCTTAATCAAGGCATAGATCCCTTTGACGGCAAGAGCCGCAGTGGCCCTGTCAAGATTAAGGCGTTAGAAGAGTTTGCCAGTTTTGAAGATTTTTACCAAACTTACAAAGAGCTTCTCGACCACTACATGGATTTGTCCATTGACGCTCAGATGAAGTCCTATGAGGTAATGGCCAAACAGGTTTCGTTTCTATTTTCTAGCATCTTGATTGACGACTGCATCAGTCGCGGCAAAGCTATCTTGGATGGTGGCGTGAGATACCTTGGTGGAACCAATGAGATCTACGGCATTATCAATGCCTCCGACGCATTGTGGGCCATAAAGGACTTGGTATTTGATAAGAAAATCTACACCTTGAGTCAGTTACAAAGCGCTGCTATGGACAATTTTGCAGGCAACGAAGAGCTCAGGCGCCAACTTTGGGACTGTGACAAGTACGGCAACGACCTTGATACAGCTGACAACATGGCACTTGATCTCTATCATCATATTGCCCAAGGAGTGCGAGACCGAGGCATCGCGGCCGGCATGCAGTACTATTTGATTGTAATCAGCAATAACCAGCTCAACACCGAATGGGGACGCACGACTGCCGCCAGCTTGGATGGACGCCTGCGCGGGCAGTATATGAACCCGGCCAATAACCCCCAAGGTGGCGCAGACAAAAGCGGCCCAAGCGCCATGCTCAACTCAGTTGCCAAGTTTGAAGCAAAATATCACGGTGGATCAGTTCAGAACATTAAGTTTACGCCAGAGTTCTTTAACAAGAACCGAGAGATGATTACTGTTCTGTTTAAGACCTACTTTGATCGAGGCGGTTGCCACTTGATGGTAACGGTAGTTGGTCGAGACGTTTTGGAAGACGCTATGAAACACCCCGAGAAGTATTCTAGCCTAATTGTGAGAGTGAGCGGCTTTTCGGCCATCTTCGTAAACTTAGACAAAGAAGTTCAACAAGAGCTCTTGAGCCGGGTTCTGTATGGTTAGGGTGTATGGTTAGGGTGTATGGCTAAGGAGTATGAGAAAGCTATATGATTAAGAGTGGAACCATTCTGCAAAAAAAACTAAACGTCTTTGATATCCAGCGATTTTGCCTGCATGACGGGCCTGGGATCAGAACTACTGTCTTTCTCAAAGGCTGTGGCCTGCGCTGTCCTTGGTGTGCCAACCCCGAGTCGCAGTCCAAGCAAGTACAGACGCTACGGATCGCCAACACCAAAAATCCCGCCCTGCCGCCAACTCTAAAAGCGTGCGGAGCTATGCTCGGTGTAGAAGAAATTATGCAGACCGTGCTAAAAGATAAGGACTACTATCAAAATAGCGGTGGAGGACTCACTGTTTCCGGTGGCGAACCAATGCTGCAAACCCCTGCATTGTTAGAACTCTTGCACGCCGCCAAGTATGCAGGCCTCAGTACGGCTATTGAGACCTGCGGTGACACTAAGCAAGAAGATTTTGGCGCCGTCAAGGCTTTGGTGGACTACTTTCTGTTTGACGTAAAACATCTGGATTCGCAGAAGCTAAAGCACGTAACACAAGGAAATGCTGAGAGAATACTGTCAAATCTGCGTTTTTTGGCCAGCCATGACGCAGACAAAATTACCGTACGAGTACCTTTGATTCCTGGTTTTAATATGGACTCAGAACTGATGAATCAAATCTTTGACTTGCTGATTAGTCTGGGCATTAAAAAAGTAGACCTCTTGCCCTACCACGTCTTAGGCAAAAACAAATACCAGCAACTCGGCATCGCCTATCCCGGAGAAATGATTTCAGCAATAAGCCGTGCTGAGTGCCAAATCCTAGAACGACTTGCTGCCTCAAGGGGGCTAACCGTCAATGGAGCCTAGCGCGGCAAAAGCTCATAGCCTTGGACAACATAAAGACGGTGGAATAGGCGATAGGACTCGGCATATTTGATGTGATCCTTGCCGCATTGCATGGCTCTAAATTGATGTTGAATAGGAACTTGCGACAAAATAGGCGTATGGTCACATTGGGTTTTATGTTCTTTGAGCATCGTCATTTTTAGGTCAAACTGAGCGCTAATATCAATATAAAACTGTGGTTCAAAGGCTATGCCGCCAAGGTTGTCGGCGTAGAATACTGGCACCCAGGATACATCAGTAATTAGTCGGCTAATTACGCGATGGTCGGGATGATAGTCGCCTGGGTCGTGGGTAAAGATCACGTCAGGTTGTAGTTGAGCATACAATTGGCGACATGCTTTGTAGGTCTCTTGGTCGTAGATTATCTGTCCGTCTTCAAAGTTTAAAAAAATTGGCTCAATACCAAGGTGGGCCAATGAAGCACGAGCTTCGGCCTGACGGATTTTGGTCAAACCTGGGCCTTCAGGTTTGCCGGCCTGTCCATTGCTTGCAATCACGCAACTTAGCTCGTGCCCTTGCTGTTTGTACTTAATCAAAGTGCCCATGAAGGTTGCTTCTAGATCATCAGGGTGGGCACCAACGGCCATCACTTTCATAAACTCTCCTCGCTAGATTAGTTGCCAATAATATAAGTCAGAATAGCCTTAACTGGACTAAATGTCATCAAATCATTGACTTATAGCTCGTCTAAAACTATTCGCTGTGGCCCAAAACTTCGAGATATTCATTGAGTTTGAGTGGTCTGTAGTAGAGAAAACCTTGAAACAACGATATTTTATGGTCTATCAAAAACTTGGCTTGCTCACGACGTTCAACACCTTCTGCAACGACACTTAAGCCAAAGGCAAAGGCAATGTCTGCCACGGCGCTAACCAAGGCCTCGGAAGCTTTGCTGCCAGGGATTCCTGCCAAAAAAGCCTTGTCCAGTTTAAGCATGTCGACCGGCAAGCGGTGTAGGTAGCCAAGCGAAGAGTAGCCCGAACCAAAGTCGTCGATAGCAATCGACATGCCCGCGTTTCTAAATCTTTCAAGTGCGGCGCTCCCACGGCCACCAGCTTCCATCAATATCGACTCGGTTACTTCTAGTCTGATTTTTTTTGGATTGATCTTGTAGTAATCCAAACGTTCCATAAGTTCGTCAGAAAAGCCGGCGTATAGCAACTGACTTGGCGAAAGGTTGAGCGCCACCGGTGGAAAGTCTGGCCGAGACAGGTAGGGGGCCAAATCACTAAAGACCATGTCGATAATGAGCTTGCCAAGATCTCGCATTAGGCCGGCTGATTCGGCAAGAGGTACAAAAATAGACGGGCTTGAGACATAGCTTTTTTGCAAAGACTGCCAGCGCACCAAGGCTTCGCACGAGGCTATTGTTCCATTTGCATTGACTATTGGCTGATAGACCATAGAAAAGCGCTTCTCCGCTAGGTCATGGCGCAGATTTGCAATTGTTAGAATTTTCTCTAGGCTGGCTTGGTGGGACATTGGTGAGTAGACGGTAATCTGTCCTGGGTGCTTTTTGGCATCACGCAAAACACTCCAACAGGCCGAGAGGACACTGGAGCGATCTTTAACAGAGTCGGGTAGCCAGTTGACTCCGATCGAGCAGCTCAGGGCTTGTGTTCCCTCGTCGACCTTAATTCCGGCCTTAGCAAGTTCGTAAATCGCTTGTCCAAGCGCAACAAGTTGGGCTCCAGAACTAGCTTGTCTGGTCAAGATTGCAAACTCACTGCCACCAAGTCTAAATACACTTGATTCCAGCGGTATAACTTGGCGAATAGTGGTGACAAATGACTTAATTACAGCGTCGCCATATTCAACAGAAAAGCTTTCGTTGAGATCCATTAGTTCGTCCAAATAGATCAATATCAGGCCTGTTTTGGCGTGGGGCGAGCCCATTTCATCATCAATAGCCTGCAAAAAGGCGCGGCGGTTGGAGATGCCCGTCAAGTCGTCAGTCAAATTTAGCTGTGCGAGCAGGCGCTCACTGCGTTTGAGTGCGTCGCGAGCTTGTGAGACCTCACGTGCTTGCAACAAAAAAATGCGGAAAAAACCGAGTGCGATCAAGACACAGAAGCCAGTTAGCCCAAAGGTCATACGAGAAAAACGAACAAAGAACAATGGATCTATGACAAAGCCGAGGCTGCTTTCGGCCACAGCTGACAAGCCAAAAAACATACCAAACGTTATGGCCGACAGTACCAGTCTGTTTCTTTTGAATGTTCCCCAGCGAACGTGGTCAATCAACAATGCCACCAAGCTGGTGATCATAAACAAAACCTGAATCAGGTCGGTTATGTAGTAAAGTGGGCCTTTTTGAGCTAGCTGCGGATTAAAGTTTCCGGTATCAAAGAGACTTGAAGCGACAATAAAATTGTTGGGTGATGCAGCGACCATAATATAGGCAATAATCATCAAGAGTGTGCCTAGATAGCACATCAGTAAGAAGACCCTCCTCGCATGGGCAGGCTTAAGAATATTTGCATAAAGAAAAAGTGGCATGGCTAGCCAGAACAAAAAGTGCACCGATTGTTGCACTAAATAGACGGCACCCAGTAGTTCTTGACCGGCGTCGCTGCCCAACAGTAGAAACAGGGTGATCTCTAACGCACTATAAGCAAAGGTGATCAACAAAATCATTACAAATGAGAGGTAGTTGTTTTCTTTAAAATAGCTTCGGACCAGCAATAGATAAATAACCGTAGTAGCTATTAGTCCGCAGGATACCCCTGCTAAGATAAGATCGGGCAAGAACATATGCTAAGTATACAGTAAGCCGACTTGTTGATGTTGGTTTTTTTTTAACTTGTAGCTAGTTGCCATTCTATAAACTTATGGGCATGCTCTTGGCATGAAATCCAGAGAATTGAGCTCCTCACTGCTTTTACTAGTAACAGCTCTCATTTGGGGCTTGGCCTTTGTTGCCCAAAGAGAGGGGGCCAAAGTGCTTTCCACTTTTTCGTTTAATGGCATTCGGTTTGCTTTAGGTGCGCTTTCTTTGTCGCCGGTGATTATCTTTATGCAAAACCGAGAGAAAAACATCAAGGCTTCAATGGGTGGGCTTGCACAAGGTCACATCAGAGTGCTTGGACTTGCTGGTATTTCCTGCGGACTGGTGCTCTTTGCTGCAGCCTCGTTGCAGCAGCTTGGCATGAGTGACACAATCTTTGGGCAAGCTACGAGTGCCGGAAAAGCTGCCTTTATCACGGGATTCTACATCCCCTTGGTGCCGATTGTTGGTTTGTTCTTTAGGCAAAAAATTTCCTGGCCAGCATGGATAGGAATAGTGGTGTCGCTTTTTGGACTGTATCTCTTGAGTATCACCAGTGATTTTACCGTCTCAGGCAGCGACGTGCTGGTATTAATCGGCGCACTCTTTTGGACAGCGCATATTCTGTTGATAGACCATTTTTCGCAACGATGTGATGCCCTGCTTTTGGCGTGTTTACAGTTTCTTACTTGTTCCGTTTTGAGCCTCATAATCGCCCTTGGTTTTGAAAAGCCTAGTTGGGAAGCAATACGTGCTGCAGCATATCCCCTGCTCTTTGGTGGCATAGCTTCAGTTGGCATTGCCTATACCTTGCAGGTTATTGGGCAAAAACACGTGCGGCCAAGCTCTGCGGCGCTCTTATTGAGCCTAGAAACGGTTTTTGCCAGTCTTGGTGGCTTAATTATTCTTGGTGAACTCATGAGCGGACGGGCACTTGCAGGTTGTGCATTGATGTTGGCAGGGATTCTTGTCTCGCAGCTCAAAAGGTAGTTAGTGCAGAATATTGTCCAAAAATTTACGCGTGCGTTCTTCTTTGGGCTTATCGAACAGCTCACGTGGACTGCCTGTTTCTACAACCAAACCGGCATCCATAAAGATGACCCTGTCGGCTGCAGCCTTGGCAAAACCCATCTCGTGGCTGACTACTACCATCGTCATGCCCTCCCGTGCAAGATCAAGCATCACGTCGAGTACTTCTTTGACCATTTCGGGGTCAAGCGCACTGGTTGGCTCATCAAAAAGCATGATCTTGGGGTGCATAGCCAAAGCTCGGGCTATGGCTACACGCTGTTGCTGACCACCAGACAATTGGTCAGGAAAGCTATACTCTTTTTCACTCAGGCCGACTTTTGCAAGTAGGGAACGGCCTTGCTCGCGTGCCTCATTTTTTCCGATTTTTTTAACGTTGATAGGGCTAAGGCAAATGTTGTCTAAGACGTTGAGATGTGGAAAGAGGTTAAAGTTCTGAAACACCATGCCCACCTCTTCGCGTAGGCGTCGAATATCGGCATTGGCGGCACAAACTTCTATGTCTGCCACGCGGATGCTGCCACTGCTTAGGTGTTCTAGCCGGTTTATAGAGCGCAGCAAAGTGGATTTGCCGCTACCGGATGGGCCGATAATGAGAACCACTTCGCCCTTGGCAACGCTTAGGTTTACGCCTGCCAATGCTCGTTGTTCTTGGAAGACTTTGACTGCGTCACGAATCTCAATTATTGCCTGAGTGTCTTTGTCAGTTGTACCCAATTTATTTACGCCCTCTCTTTTGCAGACGTTCTTCCATAATACCTACCAGGCGAGACAAAAATAGCGTCATGACCAAGTACAAGAGGGCAACCATAGTAAAGGTTTCAAAATAGGCGAATGACTGGGACGTGTACTGTCTGCCGCGCGTCATAAGGTCTGGCAAGGCAACAATGCTCACCAAAGAACTGTCTTTGAGCATGGCAATAAGTTCGTTTCCGAGGGCTGGAAGGATTACTCGGACTGTTTGGGGGAGAATAATAAACCTAAAAGCTTGGCGGCGGGTCATCCCCAAGGCAAGCGCTGCTTCCATTTGGCCTCTGGAAATGCTTTGAATCCCGGCTCTAAAAATTTCACCAATATAGGCACCGTAGCAGATCGAGAGAGCAGCCACCGCTGCCAAGACACCTTCTGTTCTTAGCAACTGCCCTAAAGAGTAGTAGATGTAAAAGAGTTGAACGATCAACGGAATGCCGCGAATCACTTCTACGTAGACGGTGGAAACTCTGTTGATCAGTGTATTGCGTGAAATTTGGCCCAGTCCTGCAAACAAGCCGATGACCGTAGCACATGCAATTGAAAGCAAAGTAACTTGAAACGTGATTATTAGTCCGTCGGGCACAAATTTTAGCGCGTTCCAGTAGTAATTGCGATAACTGCCATCTGCGATGCGCTCCAAAACAGGATTGGGTGTGCTGGATGGAAACACCTGTAACCATAGTGTATGAACAAAACTCTGTACCTCGGCGGTATTGATCAAAGGCACGACTATCAGCAAGCCAATGGCACCAATCAGTGCGATTCGCCAAGCTGAGAAGACACCCTTGTTTCCTCGTTCGGGAATCAGGGTGCCGTCTGCAATAACTATGGTTACCGGTTGGGACATTACTTAATTCCCCATTTGGCTTTAATGGCGTCCAATCCACCATTGGCCCTCAGCGTACTAATGCCTTGGTTGAGCTTGGCCAAGAGTTCGGTGTTATCCATACGTAAGGTATATGCATAAGGTTCAGCTGTAATCAAATCTCCAACGATTAAAACTTTGCCCTTAAAATTTGGATTGACAAGTGCGTAGTCGGCGGCTACCGGGCTGTCTATGACCACACCTGCAAGATTGCCGTTGACCAGATCCTGAAACGCCAAGCCGATCTCGGCGTAAGTTCTTACCTCTACAACCTTTGCAGCGTCAGCAGTATTGTTGCCTGTCGTGCCAATCTGCACGCCAACCTGCTTGCCAGCCAGTTCTTGTAGCTTGGTGGTTTTGCTGTCTGTTGCAGGTACTACTAATACTTGGCCCACATTTACATAAGGGTCAGAGAAGGCAAACTTGAGTTTTCGCTCGTCAGTAATACTGACCGAACTAGCAATCATGTCGTACTTACCGTTCTCAAGCGATATAAAAATGCCATCCCAAGAGACGTTTTCAAATTGGGGAGTAAAACCCACCAGTTCGCCTATAGCTTTGAGCAAGTCAATGTCAAACCCGATGATGTTACGGTTTTCGTCAACATATTCCATTGGTGGAAAGCTTGCATCGGTTGCGACCTTAATCACTTGGAGAGTGGTCGTCGCATTATTGGAACTAGAGTTGGATTCGCCTTTTTGACAAGCTACAAAACCTGCAGCGATTGCAATCACAAGAGCCAGAGTGAGAAAACGCTTCATAAGATATCTCCTATGAACGAAATACTAAAGCCAAGTTCTAAGCCATGTCAACGCAAGCAACGACCATAGAAGCTAAACTTTAAAGACTTTTACGCTCTCCACGAGGCTTTGTCCCACTTCGCCGATTTGGTGCGAATGGTCAGATACTTGATGGACCGCTTGGTTGATTTCTTGCAATCCGATCACAATTTCGCCAATGTTAGAGGTAACCTCTCCGGACAGGCGGCTTAAGTCAAGAAAGCTTACGGCCAGCTGTTTGGTGTTGTCGCCAATAGTTGCTGCTTCGTCGATAATCACCGTCGAACCAGCTCTTAGACTCTGCATGGTGTCCAAGACTTGACGGCCACCTGCGCGCATGTCTTGAATGTTTTTAACAATCTCTGTAATGGATTCGGCTACCGCAGAAATTTTTAAGCTGATGCTATCAAAGGCTTTGGAGGTACCTTCCCGGGTGGCGTCAGCCTCGCTGATACTTTGAGTGATGGTGCGAATAGTTTCTGCGATCTCGCCTGAGCTTGCAGCTGAGGCGGCCGCAAGCTTGCCAATTTCATCGGCTACTACCGCAAATCCTCTACCGAGATCGCCAGCGTGAGCAGCCTCGATGGCGGCGTTCATGGCCAAAATATTGGTTTGACTGGCAATCTTGGCTATTACATCTGACATTTCTTGAATAGCACTGACTTGCTCAGAAATGGACGCGACTTTGGCAAACGAGTCTTCAAAAATCTCTCGTCCAGATTCGCTTTCTCTAACCAAGCTATTGGCGGCCTCGCGATCGAGCTCAGCGATATGGGATACTTTTTCCAATGAACTTATCATGTCTGTTACAGCGACGGTGGAGGTCTCAACATGTGTGCCTTGTTCGGCAATACGTCCGCGATAGCTTGCAACCCCGTCTGCAACGCCGCGCGACCTGCCATCGGCCTCCCTAACCATGTTATCCATGGTTAACATCTGAGCGCGAATAGATGCAGTGTTGGCTTCTATTTCGATCGCGCTTGAAGTGGCAGTTGACACAGCTTGGCCCAAGTGGTTCCTTAGTTCGATATTGGTCTCACTGGCGTCCTTTATTTTGCCTATCGAACTATGAAGCGCCTCAAGAAGTAGGTCCAGATTCTTACTCAGCCGGCCAATTTCATCCTTGGATCGTGTATTAAAACGACCGCGGAGATCGCCAGTGCTCATGATCTGAACTTGGTTTTGAATCGACTTAAGCGAGCGTGCAATAGATCGGGACAACAAAAAGGAGAAGATCAGCAGTAACGTTGCGCAGAGAGAGACAACTATCCCAACGATCAGGAAGGCGCGGGCTTTGACAAGGCCAATTTCATTGGCAACCACGTCATCTTGGGCCGCGAGTTTTTCTACCGTTATAAGCAGGATAATTTGCGCGCTGGCCTCGCGGCTAGCGAAGTCTCTCACCATAGAACGCAATCGTCCCCTTCCTACGTCAGTAGAGGACGCGGAGTAAATGCTTAGGTCAATAATACTGCCCAATTGAGTATTGTTTTCTTCCGCTGCAACTGACAATAGATCGGTTAAAGACTTTTCTAAAGCCTTGAGGCTGGAACTTCCCAGTTCCTTAAGTTTGGCTACCACGTCGATGGCACCGGCCAGCGCTTGATTGACACGCGGCAGGTACGTCAAACTCGCAAGCTTGGCAAAGGCATCTTCATAATTCTTAAAGGCTAGGTCATAACTCAGTTTTTGTTTGACCAAGTTGGCATTCATTAGCTTGGATGCCTCTATCTGTAAGTCACGTACCGCTAGTTCGGTTTGCGAAAATTGAGTGTATTCTTGGTCTATCAAATCAATCGGTGAAATAACTAAGAGGTAACAGCCAACAGCGACTGCAAACATAGACAGGTTTATAAAAACCAGAAAATAAAGCTTTGTTTTTATATTCACAATAGTCCTTTGGTCTCGGATATGATTAAGCTACCAGATTAAGCGGCTTCTTCCAAGTGCTGACGCAATTCGTATGCGCGTTCTAAATTATACCGTATACTAATGCCATGGTGGCAGAAGGTTTTTGGATAACTAACCCAATCTGGGATCCTAGCAAGGAGATGCTAATCGTTTCTTTGCAAGGACAGCTAGATGCGTCGGAGGTTCAGCAGTTTAGAGACCAACTTATCGCGACCTGTGACAAATATCCAACGCTCAAAGTTGTCAGAGTAGATGTCGGCGGCTTGCGCTATGTTTCTTCAACTGGCATTGGAGCCATTATTGATACTATGAAGTTACTGCGCTCGCGATGGGATGCTGAGCTGCAACTGTGTCGAGTGCAACAGCCAGTTAGGCAATTGATAGACCTTCTTGGTTTTTCACCCTATCTGAGCATAAAAGATTAGAAATAAAGAATAAAGAACTGGAGATGATTATGAAATTGAACATGAATTTGACTTTAAGGTGTCTGATGAGTGCTTTGGTGCTTTTGACAGCAAGTACCGCGTTGTCTGCACAGGCCACCGCCTATAAAGATGGCATCTATTTTGCTCAAGAAGCAAATTTTGCCGCTTCAGGATGGAAGGGGCAGCTGATTGTAAGAGTAAAAGCTGGCAAAATTGTGGCCGTTAACTGGAATGGCGTCAACAATCTCAATCTCTTAGACAAAAAGACCGTTGCCCAAACCGGCGGCTACGGCATGGGCAAGGTGGCCAAAAAGGGTGAGTGGCATCTCCAGGCCGCAGCTGTTGAAACGTGGGTTATTAAAAATCAAGGTATAGGCGGACTTACCGTCAATGCCAACAAGACGACTGATGGTATTGCTGGAGCTAGTGTAAAAGTTGACGGCTTTGTTGCACTCTTTAACCAGGCTATAAGCTCGGCACCTGTAGCCAGTGGTTTGTACAAAAAAGACGGCTGGTATCGAGCCGAAGAAGTAGCCTTTGATCCACGAGCTGGCTGGAAGGATTCAGTCCTCCTTACCGTGGTAAATGGGCGAGTGGTGGATGCAGTTTGGAACGGCGCCTACAAGGACGCAACAAAAAAATCAAAACTTAGCGAGTCCATTTCTGGTGCATACGGAATGGAAAAAGCAGCCAAAGCAGGAGCATGGCATGTACAAGCGGCAAGAGTTGAGGCTCACTTTTTGACCGTGCAAGATCCGGCCAAGGTGGCGCTCAAGGATGGCAAAGTAGACGGCCTCAGTGGCGCTAGTCTTAACCAGAGCGGGTTCTTTGCGCTCGCTAGCAACGCCTTAAAGACTGCGCGATAGTTTTGGCTTGCAAAGCCAAAGCCGAGCAAGTCACTTGCTGAGTGAGTTGCTCCTTAGGTACTCGTAGAACCAGCGAGTACTGAGCGCCTCAAAGGTGCCATCGGCCTTGAGAGCTGCGATAGCTGAGTTGATAACTGACTTGAGCTCGTGTCCTTTAGGAAACACAAAACCCAGTTCTTCTAAGCCAAGTGGCTGACCCACAAGCTTAAGTTTTTCTGGGTAGACCGCCAAGTAGCCGCGAGAACTGGAGCTATCCATCAAAATCAAGTCTACGTTGCCCGCTAGTAGAGCATCAACGACGCCGTCAAAATTGTCAAAAAGCTTGATGCGCGGGTTTTGTTCATTGCCGCCAAAAAAAGTATTTACTGCTACGCCAAAGTTGCTTGTGCCGGTTTGACTGCCAATTAGCAACTTTTCGTTACCAACAAAGCTGGCGACATCCGAAAAACGTGTTTCGTCACTTCGTACCAGCATCAATTGTTGAACCAACAAATAGGGGTCGGAAAAATCTACTAAACTTCGGCGTTCTTGAGTAATGCCTATGCCATTCATGCCCATGTCAACCTTGCCTGAAGCTACGTGAGCCAACATTTTGTCCCAAGAAACAAGTTCAAACACCAAGCTTGCATTGAGCCGTTTGGCAATTTCGGCCACTGCGTCGTATTCCCAGCCAATGCCCTTATTTGAACCAAGTAACGTAAAGTTGAGCGGCACGTAGTCATTGGCAACGGCGATTTTGATTACACGCTCTTGTAGGTCGGCAAGGCCTGACAGACCTAAAATGCTGCTGGTTGTAGTCGGCTTGGTATTGCCACAGGCAAAGCTAAGAAGAGCGATAAAAAATAGAGCCATAGCAAAAAAAACCTGGCTAACTGGCTTAGGTAAAAGTGTCATAGAATAGTCCTTGGAGCGCATAATCGCTCTATTGATAATCAACACTACACTTGTTTAGGTTTTTTTGCATCTCTATATTTCTGCAAAAGACGCCTAAAGCTGGCTATCATGTGTTTGCTTATTGCAATGTCGTCGCCAAGAACTTCAAGAGTATTAGCAATCGACTCAATAGTCGACAAGCATTCTCTGCGCGGTTCTCGACGTAGATTGCCGTAGAGCGAAGGCTGACTTGGCATGACCACCGCTCGATTAAGTTTTAAGAGCCAAGGGTTCCGCCACCACAAAGCCTTGGCCTGAGCCCAAGTACCATCTATGGCAACAATACCTTGTATCGACGAAACATCTTTGGGCACAAGGTCGCCTAGTTTATCAAAAAAATGAATGGCTGATTGCGCCTGACTCTGGACAAGCTGTTCAAACTTGTAAGTGCTCCCTAAAAAAAGAACTAACCATTGCCGCGCATCTGCTTCTGCTCCAAGGGCGTGGCTTAGCTTGGCCCAAGAAAGGCCGGTAGCCAAAACTGAGTTCTTTAGAATCAAGTGAGAGATAAGCGCCGTTCCAAGCTCTTTGTCTGGTTCTTGAGGATGCTGAAGGATGAGCACTCTCAAGCGATTGTCAAAGACTTGCAGGTGATCACAAATACAAAGAGAGAGGGGCTTTTGACAACGCTCACACAACATCTTCTTTGATTTCCTTTGCACAAAATCTTGGGACAAACTAAGGTTAGGCAGGCAGCTTGTCAAGTGTGGGGCCAAGTGTGGTAGTCTGACCAGATGAATTGGTACGTGGTTCAGGTAGTTAGTGGCAAAGAAACTCAGTATAAGCGCCTGGCAGACTCGAGATTATCTAAGTCAACTGAAGTCGAGTGGTTTTTTCCAACGCGAGCTCTGGTTGAGCGTCGTCGAGGCCAAGACAAGTTACGCAACGTGCCTCTATATCCTGGTTACCTATTTATCTGCTTGCAGTCTGCCGATCCTCAAATTTTTGATGTCTTGTCGCGTCAGCTAGGTTTTATTCGATTTTTGGGTAGCTCGGGACAAGCTGATCCACTACCAGAACAAGACTTGGAGCTGCTCAAAGTACTGCGAAGCCATGGCGATAGTCCAGGTTTGTCAACGGTAAGTTTTGCCGAAGACATGACCATAAAAGTCATCTCTGGGCCCCTTAAAGATTTGCAGGGCAGGATCGTAAAGATTGATAAGCGCAAACAACGTGCCCGTGTTAGGCTTGACCTGTATGCTGAGTCCTTTGACTTGGACTTTGGCTATAAGCTCTTGGGACAGGCTTAGCCAATTGCGGCTTTTGAACGCTCAAAACTAGAATTGACGTCTTGTTGCTTGCATGCTATTGTTCAATTTGTGAACAATGCTGGCTGTCGCTTTTGAGTGTGTTCCGGCCGCCGAAAGAAGCTGTCAGTTATAGCCCTTTTTTTGCGCCAGTTAGTCTAGCGCAAGCTACGCACGCCCACACGCCCACACGGATACAATTTTGGAACACGAATTAGAACTTGATATTCTCGAACACATTTCTCAAACTGAGCAAAAAGTTAGACAGCGGGACTTGGCCCACATTATTGGCAAGAGTCTCGGTATGACCAACGCAATCCTGCAGCGTTTGGTTCAAAAAGGCATGCTTAAAGTGGCACAAGCAAATGGCCGGAGTTTGTCGTATGTTGTCACTCCAGATGGAGTGCGAGAGCTGGCAAGTCGCAGTTACCGTTTTTTTAAACGCACCATAAAAAATGTGGTTTTTTATAAAGATGGCATAGAGAAGGCAGTCAAAAGTTGTTTGCAAGAGTCAGTGCCCAAAGGCTCTGCTGCGGTAGTCTTACTTGGCCAAAGTGACCTTGATTTTGTGGTGGAGCACGTTGTTCAATCGGCTGGCTTAGTTTTGTTGAGGCACACGGAGCCTAACGAGCTTGAAACCGTGCCAGGTTTAAAAGTGGTGGCATGTTTGCTAAGTGAGTCGGCATCTGAATCGATGCGTGCGTTTACAAAGACAAGGACCGCTTCTGTGTGGCATGATGCGCAACTAATAGACTTGTCACAAATTGTTTTGGGCACAACAATGGATCAGGAGAGAAGCTAATGCAGTTAAGAGGCAAAAAAGTCTTGGTGACCGGAGCCGACGGTTTTATTGGCAGTCACCTGACTGAGGCGCTGTTGGCAGAAGGCGCGCACGTTAGGGCATTTGTTTACTACAACAGTTTTAATTCTTGGGGCTGGTTGGATAGCCTACCTGCTGAGGTTTTAAGTACAATCGAAATATTTGCTGGGGATATTCGAGATCCAAATGGGGTTAGAAAAGCAATGGATGGCATTGAGATAGTCTTCCATCTGGCGGCTTTAATTGCTATTCCTTTTAGCTATCATTCTCCAGATAGTTACGTGGACACCAATATAAAAGGAACTCTCAATATCCTGCAGGCAGCTCGTGAGCTCGGGACCAAGAAAATTTTGGTTACTTCTACATCGGAAGTGTATGGCACCGCACTCTACGTTCCCATTGACGAAAAACACCCCTTCCAAGGACAGTCTCCCTATTCGGCAACCAAAATTGGGTCTGATCGTATGGCAGAGAGTTTCTATCGTAGTTTTGATCTGCCCGTAAGCATCGTGAGACCATTTAATACCTACGGACCTCGTCAATCGGCCCGTGCTGTTATCCCAACCATCATCACTCAGTTGTTGGCCGGCAAGTCCGAGATCAAGCTTGGCAGCCTTCATCCCACCCGCGACCTGCTTTTTGTAAAAGATACGGCGCGTGGTTTTATTGAGATAGCTAAGTCCGATAAGACTATCGGGCAAGAAATCAATATCGCCACTCAAGCCGAAATAAGTATAGGTGACTTAGCCAATGAACTGATTGCGCAGATAAATCCCGCTGCCACTATAGTGACTGATGATGTGCGACTACGGCCCAACCTTAGTGAAGTAGAACGCTTGCTGGGCTCAAAGGAAAAGATTGAAGCGTTAACGGCTTGGCGGCCAGAGTTTGACCTCAAGGCTGGTTTGGCAGCTACTATCGCTTGGTTTAGAGATTCAAGCAACTTGGCCCGTTACAAGGCGGATATTTACAATGTATAGGCACTCAACATGAACCCCAGTCTCAAAGAACTTGTCGATTTTATTAAGCAACTCTATCCAAGTGAAAATCCAGTACCATTACATGCACCGCGTTTTTTGGGTGCCGAAAAGCAGTATCTGGCAGAATGTATAGATTCTACCTTTGTGTCATACGTTGGTGCCTTTGTGACCAAGTTTGAAAAACAAATTAGTGACTTAACTGGTGCAAAGCATGCTGTGGCGATGGTAAACGGAACAGCCGCTTTGCAAATGGCTTTGATAGCTTCTGGTATGCAAAGTGGAGATGAAGTCATAACTCAGGCATTGACCTTTGTTGCCACGGCAAACGGCATTCGACACGCCGGTGGTGAGCCTGTTTTTATTGATGTGGACCGAGATACGCTTGGTATGAGCCCAAAAGCTTTGGAAGATTTTTTGGCTAAGTTCGCAGCCGTTCGCGACGGCGCCGTCTACAACAAGCTCAGCGGTCGACGAATCTTTGCAGTTATGCCAATGCATACGTTTGGTTTTGCGTGTCGAATTGTGGAACTTGCAAGCATCTGCAAAAAATGGGGTTTGGAGCTTATCGAGGATTCAGCTGAGTCGCTGGGCACTTGGGTAGGCGAACAGCACACCGGCACTTTTGGCAAGGCTGGTTTGTTGTCTTTTAATGGCAATAAACCCATTACTTGCGGCGGCGGTGGCATGTTGATTACTAATGATGACGCAGTCGCCCACAAGGCGCGGCATATTTCGACCACCTCCAAAAGAAAACATGCCTGGGAATTTTTTCATGATGAGCTTGGTTGGAACTTGCGTATGCCCAACGTCAATGCAGCTCTTGGCTGTGCACAAATGGACAGACTTGACCACATACTATCAAACAAAAAAGAAACTGCAGCATGGTATGCAAGCTGGTGTGATAAGCACAATGTCGGTTTTATTAAGCCCGTTGATGGCACTCGCCCAAACCACTGGTTAAATACCATAGTAGTGGCAGATTCCCTTGAGCGGGAAGAGTTCTTGGACTTCAGCAATAGCAATGGCGTTCAAACTAGGCCAATTTGGGTTCTGATGAACAAGTTGCCTATGTATCAAAACTGTTTAGTTGGCGATCTTCAGCAATCGCAGTGGCTCGAGGACCGCTTGGTAAACATTCCAAGTAGCGTAAGGGTGCAATGAAAATTGTTCTTTTGGGCGCTGGTGGGCACGCAAAAAGTTGTATTGCTTGTCTTGAAAGCGCTGGCTACCAGATAGCTGGTCTACTAGCTGGGCCTGAGCAGATTGGGCAGCGGTTTATGGGCTACGAGGTTTTGGGTGGCGACGAGCAAATTGATTCACTAGCCAAGGCTGGGTATGAGTTTTTGGTAGCCGTTGGCCATATAGAAACCGCATTGGTTCGTCAAAGCTTGTTTGAGCGAGTTTTAGAGTCTGGCGGCCAGCTTCCGTCAATAATTGCGGCTGATTCCATAGTGCATCGATCAGCAGAGCTTGGTGCTGGAACCTTGATTATGCACAGGGGTTTTGTGAATGCAGGCGCCAAGCTTGGCAGAAACTGCATCATTAACACAGGCGCGATCGTTGAACATGATGTGACTATCGGCGACCATGTACATGTATCCACAGGAGCCATTGTCAACGGCTCGGTTTGCATTGGCGACGGAAGTTTTATTGGCAGCGGTGCCGTGATTAGAAATAATTTGAGTATAGCAAGTCAAGTGGTGATTGGGGCAGGGGCAGTAGTGGTAAGCAGTATTGTGCTGCCGGGCACCTACGTTGGAAACCCGGCCCGTCGTCTGGAGAGTCTTGGATGAACAAAGTACTAATAATTGCCGAAGCTGGTGTAAACCACAATGGTGATATGGACATGGCCTGCAGTCTAATTGAAAAAGCCAAATGGGCAGGTGCCGATATTGTTAAGTTCCAAACTTTTAAAACCGAACTTTTGGTGACGGCCGATGCCAAAAAGGCTGATTATCAGTCAAGAGAGACGGGCAGCAATGAGAGTCAGTTTTTGATGCTTAAGAAACTTGAGCTCAACCCTGCAGCCCACCAGACACTACTTGAGCACTGTGCCAAGACAGGGATTCAATTTATGTCGACTGCCTTTGATCACGATAGCATCGACTTGCTCGCGAGCTTTCAAATGCCCTTTTGGAAGATACCATCCGGAGAACTTACCAATATTCCCTACCTTCGACGCATCGCTTCCTTAGGTAAAAAGCTTATTCTGTCGACGGGAATGGCCGTCCTGGGAGAAGTGGAGCAAGCTCTGGATGTGCTAATGCAGGCAGGCGCTTCTCGTGACGACATTACAGTCTTACATTGTACTACCGAGTATCCTACGCCTTGGGACCAGGTTAACCTACGAGCTATGTTGACCATACGCGAAGCTTTTAAAGTGGCTGTTGGCTATTCGGATCATACAGCTGGCGTTGAGGTGGCAATAGCTGCCGTCGCTATGGGCGCAACAGTTATTGAAAAACATTTTACCCTCGACAAAAATCTAGCCGGCCCCGATCACAAGGCTTCACTCGAACCCCAAGAACTTAAGGCCATGGTGGACAGCATTCGACACATCGAAATAGCGCTCGGTGATGGTGTCAAAAAGCCGACCGAATCAGAGCTAAAAAACAAGATTGTTGCTCGCAAGAGCATTGTTGCTGCCAAAAAAATAGAGAAAGGGCAGGTTTTTTTGGAAGGCTCATTGGCGTTAAAACGGCCAGGTAGCGGCTTGCCTGCCAGCTTTCTGGAACACTTATTGGGCAAACCTGCCCGTCGTGACTATGCAATTGACGAGTGTATTGAGCTCTAAATGAAAAAAATTGGTGTTTTTACTGGTACCCGTGCCGAATATGGCCTGCTAAAGCCGTTGATAAAGGAAATTGCGCTCGACCGAGACAATTTTGATGGGGTGGTGATTGCAAGCGGAACGCACCTATCTCCCGAGTTTGGAAAAACCATTGACCAGATTGATGACCTGTTGCCGGTTGAAGCCATAGAGACACTGCTAAGCTCCGACACCAGTGTGGGTGTGGCTAAATCTTTTGGCTTGGGTGTTTTGGGCTACACCGAGGTCTTGGCTAGGATCAAGCCGGATTGCTTGCTAATAGTCGGTGATCGTTATGAGGCACTTGCGTGTGCAATTACAGCGGTTATGCTTGGGATACCAATAGCTCACGTGCATGGCGGTGAAATTTCAGAAGGTTCCTATGATGAATACTATAGACACGCAATCACTAAGCTAAGTCGCCTCCATTTTACATCTACCGAACAATATCGACAACGCGTTATACAAATGGGGGAGCAGCCAAGTACCGTGTTTAATGTGGGTGCAATAGGTCTGGATAATGTTAGATTGGCCAACTATCTTGATAGGCCTGCCCTTGAAATGAGTCTTGGAATCAAACTGGCCAAGCGGGTGCTTTTGATTACCTATCATCCAGAGCACACGGTAGGCACCAGCGATCTGAGGACAAAATTTTTGCGCTTTTTGTCGGGGCTTGTCCAGGCAAGTGACGCCCAGCTTATTTTTACCAAGGCAAATGCCGATGCCAACGGTCGCATGATTAACCAGATGATTGACGAGTTTGTGGCAAAAAATAGTGACAGGGCTGTTTTGTTTGATTCGCTCGGTTTGCAACGATATTTTTCCCTGCTACGGTTTGTTGAAGTTGTAATAGGCAACTCTTCCAGTGGTCTTATAGAAGTGCCCTCTTTTGGAATTCCAAGCATTAACGTAGGACGCAGGCAAGATGGTCGCTTTAAAGGGCTAAGTATCATAGATTGTGAAGAAGAAGATATTGAAAAAGCGATTGAAAAGTCTAACGATCCTCAGTTTAGAACCGCTATAAGGCAGCTCACTAATCCTTACGGAACGGGAGACGCTTCCAAGCAAATCGCAAAGGAGCTTAGAACCTTTGCGTGCCCGACAAGTATCAAAAAGTTTTACGATCTGGAAGTAACACTATGAAGAATATAGAATCAAACCTTGCGCTCTTGATTGGCCCCACAGCCACAATCAGGGAAGCCTTAAAGCAGATAGATATCAATCAAGAAGGTGCGCTTTTTGTCGTTGACGAAAGACGATTTTTGCTTGGGGTATTAACGGATGGTGATATACGAAGAGCAATAATTCGCGGCAAGCAACTGACGGAAACCATAAATACGCTTTACAATACGCAACCCTATTCGGTGCTAAAGAAAGAATTTGACCTTGCAGTCATTCGCAAGGTTTTGGTTGAGAAAAGATATGATGTGATTCCTATCTTAGAAATTGATGGTGTGATAATCGGCTATGAAACGTGGGCCGAACTACTAGGGGGTGATGAAAATCAGAGCCATGAGCGGGTTATTGAGGTGCCCGTTGTAATTATGGCAGGTGGCAAAGGCACCCGCATGGCTCCCTTTACCACGGTATTGCCAAAGCCCTTAATTCCCATTGGTGAAAAAACAATTCTTGAACTGATAATTGATCAGTTTGGTCGTTTTGGGGTCAAAGATTACTACATAACGATCAACTATCGCGGTGAAATGATAAAAGCTTACTTTGATTGTATAGAACGAGACTATTCGATTGAATACATTAAGGAAAGCGATTTTTTTGGTACCGCCGGTAGCCTCAAATTGCTTCCCCAGAACCTGGGCGACACATTCATAGTTTCTAATTGTGATATTATTGTCAAAGCAGATTTTGCGGAGGTCTTAGATTTTCACCGTGCAACTAAAGCTGCGCTTACCGTTCTTTCATCGATCCAGCACCATACCGTGCCTTATGGGGTAATCAAATTTGAGCAAGGTGGTCGCGTTCTAGAGATTGAAGAAAAGCCCGAGTTCTCTTTCTGCATAAACACGGGTGTATACATACTAAATCGTGAATGTCTTTCCTATATTCCAGATGGAAAGGTCTTCCACATGACAGATTTGATGGCAGCACTAATGAGTGATGGCAAGCAGGTAGTTACGTATCCAATAAATGAACGAGAATATATTGATATAGGTCAGTGGGAAGAATATCAAAAAGCAATTATTTTGCTAAAAGGACAGTAGCGGAATGTACCATAGAATTATCGCGAAACTTGACATAAAGGGCCCCAATTTGGTCAAAGGGATCCACCTGGAAGGTTTGAGAGTTCTCGGAAAGCCGGAAACTTTTGCTAGGTACTATTATGAACAAGGTGCCGACGAACTCATGTACATGGATGTTGTAGCTAGTCTCTACAACCGCAATAGCATTCATGAGCTTATTTCCAGAACTGCCAAAGAGGTCTTTATACCTCTGACAGTAGGGGGAGGTCTTCGAAGTATCGATGATATTCGATCGGTTCTTCGAGCTGGGGCAGACAAGGTTTCACTCAATACGGCCGCGATTAAAGACCCGCAACTTATTCGTCAGGCCGCAAGGTACTTTGGATCCTCAACTATTGTGGCAACCATCGAAGCTATCAAGCAGCCGAATGGGCAATACTTTGCGTTTATTGACAATGGACGTGAAGAGACAGGAATAGAAGTTGCGGAATGGGCACAGCGTGTAACCGAGTTAGGTGCCGGCGAGATTGTTCTGACCTCGGTTGACCGTGAAGGCACAGGAGAAGGATTCGATATCGAATTGACAAAAAAAATAAGCGACTTGGTCGGGATCCCAGTCATCGCTTGCGGTGGAGCCGGTAAGCCAGTTCATGTGCGAGATGTGCTTCAAAATGGGCACGCAGATGCAGTAGCAATAGCTTCTATGTTTCACTATGATTTTGTTCACCGACAGAATGATCAGGGGCACCATGAGAGCGAGGGCAACAATGAATTTCTTAAGAACAAGCGTCGGTCCGGCAAGATTGATGCAACTGGTTTGTCTGAGTTGAAAGCCTATCTAAAATCTGAAAAAATACCTTGCAGGACAACAGAATGAAGAGCTACAAAATAGCAATTGTCGATTATGAGATGTGCAACCTATTTAGTGTTAGTCACGCTTGCGAATTTGCAGGTGTGCAAGCAATAATAACCCGCGATCCCAAAACAATAATGCAATCTGACGGAGTTATTCTGCCAGGCGTTGGCGCCTTTGGTGATGCAATGAAAAATCTTAAAAAACATGGCCTTATTCAGGTAGTAAAAGATGTTGTTCAATCTGGGAAGCCGTTTATGGGGATCTGCTTGGGATTACAACTATTGTTTAGTGGAAGCGAGGAATTCGGAGACCACGAGGGACTTGGCATCATCCCGGGCATCGTAAAAAAGTTCCCGGAATCCGCGAATGGCAAGAGAGTAAAAGTGCCTCAAATTGGATGGAACAGAATAAAAAAACAAAAGGACCACGCTGTGCTTAGCGATGTACCTGATGGTGCTTTTATGTATTTCGTGCACTCGTTTTACGTTGAACCTGAAGAACGTGAATCGGTATTGACAAGTACTGAATATGAAGGGCTCGACTATTGTTCGAGCATTCAAAAAAATAATACGATTGCGTTCCAGTTTCACCCAGAAAAAAGTGCCGGAATAGGACTCGGAATCTATACATCATGGAAGAACATTATTGAAAAAAACAACGAAGGGAAGCAATAGAATATGAAGGATCTTCAAGTTAAATACGGGTTACCAGCAGAGGTTAAGTTTTGTGTACGTTGTGTGATGTCCAATCAGCGGCCGGCCTCAACGGCTGAGTTTAAGCACAACAAAGACAGTAAAAAGATTACCTTGAATATTGATTCAGAGGGAGTTTGTGACGCATGCAGGCATGCCGAAGAGAAACAGCTTATAGATTGGAAGAAGCGAGAAGATGAGTTACTGCGCTTACTCGATAAGCATCGAAAAAATGACGGATCATACGATTGTCTTGTTCCAGGTAGTGGAGGAAAAGACTCAGCGTACCAGTCACATGTTTTGAAGTATAAATACGGCATGCACCCGTTAACCGTAACGTGGCCGCCAATACTGTATACTGACTATGGCTTAAAAAACTTTAGGAATTGGATTGATGTAGGTGGTTTTGACAATCTGTCCTTCAATAGGAATGGTAAAGTAATGAAGCTTTTGACAAAGCTGTCAATTGAAAATTTGATGCATCCATTTCAGACTTTTATACTCGGCCAGAAGAATTTGGCGCCGAAGTTGGCTTTGAAGTTTAACATTCCCTTGATTTTTTACGGCGAAAATGAAGCTGAATATGGAAATCCTTTGGCAGACAACACCTCTTCACTGCGAGACAAGTCGTATTTTGCCATGAACAATCTGGATGAAATCTATTTAGGCGGTGTCTCAATCCGTGAGTTGAGGGAGAAATTCTCCGTTGACCTTGTCGATCTCATGTCGTTCCTGCCACCTCC
Organism: Spirochaetia bacterium; assembly: GCA_038204425.1. GTDB lineage: Bacteria > Spirochaetota > Spirochaetia > DSM-27196 > Salinispiraceae > JBBRCZ01. Next base: position 53,797 of record JBBRCZ010000006.1, read on the forward strand.
TATTGAAGAAATAGAGAAAAGCAATATTGAAGTTCATTATTTAGGCTATTATCTTAAGTGGACTCCTCAGGAAGTATATTATTATGCTGTAGAAAATACAGGGTTTAAAGCTCGTCCATTCAGAACACAAGGTACTTATTCAAAATATAATAGCATAGACGACAAGATTGACGATCTACACTATTACACTACGTTCATTAAGTTTGGCATTGGAAGAGCGACATACGACGCATCGCAGGAGATCAGGAATGCTCACTTGACTCGTGAAGAAGGCGTGGCACTGGTCCAGAAATTTGACGGGGAGTTTCCTGATCGATATTTTGATGAAGTTATGGAACACATTGAACTAAAACCTGAACGATTTCATGAGCTTTGTGATCAATTCCGGTCTCCGCACCTCTGGGAAAAGTCGAATGGAGAGTGGAAGTTGCGACACAACGTTGGAAAAACGGGAACTGCTGATTGATAAACCGCGGGCCTTTAAATAGATGAATATTCTCATCATTGGATTTGGATCTATAGGGAGGCGTCATTGGGAGGTCTTGGGCGAGCTCTACCCACAGTCAACCATGTCTGTAGTAAGCCGTCAATCTCTGAACCTTGATAATGTTTATCCTGATCTTGCCACGGTTCCAGACATTGCGGCATATGATTATTACGTCATCGCAACAGAAACATCTTTGCACTATGAGCATTTGAAGTATTTGTCGGATCGAGTAAGAGGAAAAAAAATACTGGTCGAGAAGCCTCTGTTTGATCAGATTCGCGACTTTAATGAAGGTGAGAATAGAATTTTCGTTGGCTACAATCTACGTTTTCATCCATTGATTGCAGCATTGCGGAATGAAATTCAGCATAAAAAAGTTTTGGCAGTTCAAATTGTTGCGGGACAGTATTTGCCATCATGGCGTCCTCAAGAAGACTATAGACTGTCTTACAGTGCGTCAAAATCTCGGGGTGGTGGGGTTCTAAGGGACTTGAGTCACGAAATCGATTACGTCCAGTGGATCTTTGGATCCTTGCTTGTGGAGAATGCCTTTTGCGGAAAAATATCGGATTTGGAGATTTCATCAGATGACTACGCAGTGGTCGTTGGCAGATCTGAATTGGGCGCAATTGTTACAATAACAGCTGATTACTTGTGCCGTAAACCGCAAAGAACTGTCACAGTTATCGGAAGTGAATCAACTTACTACCTGGATATTATTGAAGGCCAACTAGAAATTGTCGCAGAGGCTGGAGTCAGGAAGATGGTAACTCCAGACGGTTTTTCAAGAAACTATACTTATAGGCGAATGCATATGGAAATTATACAAGGCGATATTGAGAATGCATGTACATTGGACCAAGCAAGGCAGGTCATGTTTGTTATCGCAGAGGTTGAAAGAGCGCATAGAGAAGGGTGGAGCAATAAATGAGTGATATTCTTTGTACTATTTGCGCACGGGGTGGCTCAAAGGGCGTGAAAAATAAAAATATTCGGATCTTGGCTGGTAAACCGTTGATCGCCTACACGATAGAGGCTGCGAAGGCCGCGAACATTTTTGATCACATTGTTGTAAGTACCGATTCAGACTTAATTTCTGAAGTGGCCCAAGAGTACGGCGCGGAGATTTTTTTTAGAAGACCTCAGGAACTTGCTAGTGATCAATCAGCGAAGGTGCCTGTTGTTCGACATGCGTTGATTCAAAGTGAGCTGCATTATGATCGCCAGTTTTCCTATTTGGTGGACTTGGACGCAACCTCTCCATTGCGGTCGGTTGACGATATTAGAGCGGCCATGCATGTTTTTAAGGAAACTGGAGTCGATAATCTCATTACCGGCATGCCTTCTAGACGTTCCCCTTATTTTAATATGGTTGAACTAAATCACAACGGAAACGTGATTCTTTCTAAGCAAGTGGACAGGCCAATCGTGCGGCGACAGGATGCACCTCGTTGTTATGATATGAACGCTTCAATCTATATATGGAAGCGTGAGGTGCTCTTAGCCAAAGATGGCGTCATCCTAAACAATACAGGCTTCTATGAAATGCCAGAAGAACGTTCTATCGACATAGATAGTGAATTGGATTTCGAGTTTGTAGAGTTTCTCATGGATAGGAAACTGAAGAAAAATGTTATTACAGAATAAGCTTGTAGTTGTATCGGGAGGGGCAGGTTTACTAGGCCAGAAAATCTGTCGTGGTATTGTTGAGCAAGGTGGGCGAGTAGTCATTGCCGATTTGGACGGTAGAAGAGCAGAAGTCCTAGTGGATGAACTGGCTAAGCAGGGCTTTGAGAAAAGCGTACACGTCGAGACGGTGGACATTAGCGATGAAAGCTCCATTAAGAGTTTAATTGATTTAGTGAGTGAAAAGTATGGGAGAATCGACTCGTTTGTAAATGCTGCTTATCCAAGAAATAGTCTCTATGGTAAAAAGCTTGAAGAAGTAAGTTACGATAGCTTCTGCGAAAATGTTTCGATGCACTTAGGTGGATATTTTTTGGCTATGAAAGTGTTTGGCCTGTATTTTCAAGAACTTGGCGTAGGAAACGTAATTAATATTTCCTCAGTTTATGGCTTCGTTGCACCACGATTTGAAATTTATCAAGATACAGCAATGACGATGCCAGTCGAATATGCTGCTATAAAGGCTGGTGTTATTCAGTTGACTCGATATATGGTTAAGTATTTCAAGGGTAAGCACATTAGATTCAATTGCATTTCACCGGGGGGTCTTATTGACAAGCAGCCTGAGGCTTTTTTGGAAAAATACAACGCTTTTGCCCAAAGCAAAGGAATGCTAGATCCAAAAGACATACTAGGCTCAGTTTTTTTTCTTCTCTCCGATCTATCAGAATGGATTACAGGGCAGAATATCATAGTTGATGACGGGTGGAGCCTGTAATGTTTGCGGTGGCAAAATCACTTAGATCTAGGCTTGGATCGTTTGTAAAATGGGTGAACAAACAATTTCTGCGATTTAGAAGCGATCTAATAATCGAAAAGAGATGTATAATTGATCTAAAAACCAGATTTGAGGGTGGCAATCGCATTGGGGCAGAATCACGTATTTACAAGTCGTATTTTGGTTTTGGAACCTACGTTGGCGCCCGAGCTTCAATCAATTCCTCAAAAATAGGGAGGTTTTGTTCGATTGGAAATGAACTTAGAATTGTAGCCGGAAAACATCCTTTGGCCACATTCGTTTCTACTCATCCGGCTTTCTACTCGCTGCAAAAGCAAGCAGGATTCACATATGCAAACGAACAAAAATTTTCCGAGTATGAATTTGCGGACATTGAAGAAAAGTATTGGGTTGATATTGGCTCTGATGTTTGGATCGGAGACAACGTTCTTATTTTGGCAGGCTGCAGTATAGGTGTTGGAGCAGTTGTCGCAACAGGTGCAGTTGTGACAAAAAACGTTGAACCATATTCAATAGTGGGTGGGATCCCTGCAAGAGCAATAAAAAGTCGCTTTGATGCTGCGACTGTTGAGTCACTACTAAAAACACAGTGGTGGAACAAGCCAATCGAATGGATAAAGAAGAAATCAGAAAAAATGGCAAATGTAGAAACCTTTATTAAAGATTTTGAATTGGAATCATAGTGCTGATCGGCTATAGGAGATAATAATGGTTGATTTTCTTTTCTCATATCAACATAAAGCCAGAGAAATAGAGGCCCTTTGTTTGATCAAGGTGGAGTTAGAGAGAAGGGGGTATATCGTTGAATTTGTTTGCACTTTTGACCCAAAAAGAATTGGTTTTGCAAGGAGAGCCAAGCCTGTAGTTACCGTAGCTTCCGCGCTCTATGACGATGACTCTCTTTCTTTTTTTGTCTACGATATCGCTGGATTTTGCAATAAAGTTGTCAATTTGCAATGGGAACAAGTGCTTTCAATTGACGAAGAACAGGATGTTCACGGATATCACAATCCAAAAGGAAGCGCAAAAGATGCTCTTCACCTGTGTTGGGGTAGGGCTAGTCAAGAGCGCCTAATTAAAAATGGGGTTCCCGAAAGAAATGCTTTAGTTACGGGCCCCGTGCAAATGGATTTTTTAAATGAAAAAATGCGTGGCTACTTCTACAATAAAGAAGAACTTGCCCACAAATTTCAGCTAAATCCCCAATGCAAATGGATGATATTTGTATCGAGTTTTACCTTGACAAATATGACACAAGAAGAGTTTGCGGATATTGTTGCAAGCGTGGGGAATGAAGCAATTGTCATGAAAAAGGTGGCAATTGATTCCAAAAGAACTATATTGGGCTGGTTCAGGAGTGTGATTCTTGACTTTCCAGAAATGGAGTTTATTTACAGGCCTCATCCAGATGAGAATGGCGACGTTGAACTTCTCGAATTGGCACAAAACAATGCGAATTTTCATATAATTCCAGACTACTCAGTAAAACAGTGGGTTATTGCCTGTGACCGGATCTTTACATGGTACAGTACGGCAATTGCTGATGTCTATTTTGCTGGTAAAACGTGTGAGATTTTGAGGCCAATTGAAATACCTTACAAATATGACATGTCAATTTATCAGGGTGGTCGATTTATAGCAAACTATGAGAGTTTTTCTGCGGTTCTTTCACAAGGGTCTACGGATTTTCCCCTTAAAGAGGATCTTGTAAAACACTATTTCGATGCCTATAGTGATACTTTTTCTTTTTCCAAAGTGTGCGATGTTTTGGAGAAAGTGTATAGTTCTTTGGACTATCAGATGAAGATTCCTATCAAACTAAAACTAAGAAACCTACTCTATAGAAACTATAACCGTTTAATCGGATTGCTATCTATCTTGCCGTATAAAAAGTTGTTTTTCTTTAGCAAGGATATTATGCGGAGAATCGCCCATTTTAAGGGTACTTTAGAGCGAGTCAAAAAAGATAGCCAAAAAAATATCGCTAGTAGTGAGGAAATTGAAACTATCATAAAAAAATTGAAAAACTGTTTTGGTAGGTAAAATGGTCAAAATTGTGATTGTGTCGAGACATAATGTCTAGAATAACCGAGACACGGAATAGACCTAATAGTTGACCAGACTATAAATGACTATGAAATCGCTCTGAATGATATTTGTTTTCGCAATCCATTTGCCCCTGGTCCGTTAGCGCAAAGTCTTAGCATTTGCAGTTAGTCCAAATAGGGACGCGACATAAAAGTCAAAAGTAAATGGGTTGCCGTAAAATCTTCTGCATTCTACAAAATAAGTACCGTAAAAATGAGTAAACATTGAGAATCAAAAATTCCATGAAGAACATCAGCTTTTCTCTTTTCTCCTACTTCTTTATTTTTATTTCAAAGTATATTGCAAGGTATTTCTTTATCTACGTATTTGGGAATGAGCTCCTCGGCGTGAATGTTTTGTTCTCAAATATAGTTTCTATGCTTTCGTTGGCTGAGTTGGGCTTTGGCGTTGCTGTTACAACGCTGTTGTATAAACCTCTTCAAGAAAAAAACATCGAATACATAAAGTCTATAATAAAATTTACCAAAAAGATTTTCTATTTCGTAGCTGGATTTATGCTTCTTGCTGGAATTTTTGCATCATTTTTCATTGATTCAATAATTAAGGATTCTCCATTTGATCCAGTTGAAATTAGATGGTTCTTTTTGCTTTTCTTGGCCAGCTCAGTGGTTTCATACTTCAATTCAGATAAACTTATACTTTTGATTGCCGATCAAAAGCAGTATTTTGAAAAGATTGTTACGACTATCGCTTCGCTAACGCTTGTGGTTGTCCAGATAGTGGTTTCAATTATCACTCGAAATTTCTATTTTTTCTTGTTGGTTCAGATATTCATCACGATCGCGCAGAACATTTTTCTTTCAAGAAGAATTGTGAGGCTCTACCCCTATCTTAAGGATCGTAGCGTGCTTCCAATTTCCCACCAAGATCTAAAAGAGCTTCGAAAAAACATGCTTGCGATGTTGAGCCACAAACTGGGTGGTGTTGGGGTTCTCTATACTACGAATATCATAATTAGTATGTTTATTGGCATATCAGAAGTAGGTTTGTTTTCAAATTACAGCCTAATATTTTGGGCTATATTGGCGCTATGTTCTCAAATATTCGATGGGTTTACTGCCAGTATTGGTAATATCTGGGTTACTGAGTCAGTCGGTACAGTCTATTTACATTTCAAAAGAATAATGTTGCTTAACTATTGGATCTATACTACGGCTACAGTTTGTCTAATAGTTCTTATTCAACCACTTATTGCGCTATGGTTAGGCGCAGAATACAAAATAGATCTCCCTATTGTGGTAATACTAATCATCAACTTTTATTTCACCGGGACTCGAAGTGTTGTCAATAGTTTTAAAAATACCAAAGGATTGTTTTGGAATGATAGATTTAAGCCAATTGCCGAAATACTCGTCAATCTAATCGTTTCTCTGGTCCTTGTTAATTTTTTTGGACTAATTGGTATATTTTTGGGTACTACCGCGAGCATGTTGTTCGTTGTTTTGTGGGTTGAACCGCACATTCTGTTCAAATATGGTTTAAAGATGCCCAGTAGACTGTTTTTCGTTCAGTACTTTTTGATGTTTTTTCTAACTGGGCTTCTGTCGACGGTCTTGTTTTTTGGCACAATACTTTTGCAAAATGATGCAATCGGTCTGCTGGTCAAGTTGGTGTTGTGCATAGTTGTGCCAAATGCAGTTTTATATTTAATATATAGAAGAAACGAGGCGTATCTTTATCTAAAGAAGGTCGGTTTATCACTATTGACTCGAACCAGAAATTAGATAAGTGGTTAATAGTTGGTTTGTTGCGATTGGGCCTTAGTTTCTGGTGTACAAAATACTAAACAACCGCGACCACGTTTTGAATTGCATTGGGAATCTTTATTGTCTCAATTGCTTGTCGTTCTATACTGTAAAAAATGGCGGTCACTACTAAGCTGCGTTTTTTTAGGATCGTCTAATAGGGAGGAAAAAATGAAGTCAGACAGCAAAGCAGAAATATTGGTATCAATTGTCATTCCCGTTTATAAAGGCTCTAACTTTGTAGCCCAAGCAATTGAATCTGCCTTGGCGCAAACCTATACTAATATCGAAATAATTGTTGTGAACGATGGCTCGCCTGATGGCGGAAGAACGAAGAAAGCTTGCGAGCCGTACATGGATAAGATCCAATACATTGAAAAAGAAAATGGCGGAGTTTCAACCGCGTTGAATCTGGCCATAAAGACAATGAAAGGGCAGTACTTTTCATGGCTAAGTCACGATGACTTATATTTGCCAACAAAGATTGAGCGTAATTTGCAAGCAATTGAAGCGTGTTCCAGTGAGATAGTTGTACCCTATTCGGATTACGAATACATTAATTCCAATTCTAGTATAGTTAAAAAAACGTATGTGAAGTCAAACGAATGTGCCATGGTTAGTGTTTTGATGGGCAATATCAATGGGCTTTCGCTTTTGATTCATAGATCTTGCTTCGAAAAAGTGGGCCTTTTCGATGAAAAAGAAACAACTATTCAGGACTACAAACTTTATTTTGAACTTGCCAAGCACTATCGTTTTGTACACACGCAGGAAATTCTTGTAGCTAGCCGCATTCATGGCGCTCAACAGGGTAAAGAAAAGTATGGCGAGCATATTCAAAGGTCGGATAGATTCTTTGTTTCTTGCCTGCAGGAACTTGAAGCGAATTTTTTGCAAACATTACCAACTAGAAAGTCCAAAATTTTTTTTGATATCGCTTACCGGCATCGACGCAATGGCTACAAGCAAACGGAGAAAACTGCCCTGAAAATGGCCTTTCGATATCGAAATTCGCGTTTTGATTATGGCATCAACGCATTGGCTTACAGAGTAAAAACGCTTGCCGTGTTTTATCCATGGCTGGTTCTAAAGTTCTTGTATGGAAAAATTAGGAAACTGTCGTAATGGTACAGCATATTTCCGTAGTTAAAGATGCGTTTCCAATTGCACGAGTAACGATTCTGTTATTGTTGTTTTACGCCGCAAGTGCTTGGATTTCTGGGCCACAAAGCGCCGTATTTTGCATGATCCTAGCTAGCATAATTCTTTACGTCTATTTTGTTTCCAAGAAGCTTGGCCTATACCAATCGCTGGTGCTCTTGATACCCTTCCTGGTTTTATTTGATTCACCATTGTTTGCGTTTACCGCCTTTAACCTCCGAATCTGGTATGCAATTGTAGTTGTTGGCATTATACGAAAAGTAATTCTATTGTTAAGCGGAAGAGTTCGATTCTCCGGAAAAAAAATAGTGCCAATAGTTTTTTTTGTTGTGCTCTCTGTGTTCCATTTCATTATCGATGACCAGAATGGGCGACTTTCAAATATCAAATACTGGCTATTTACTATCGGTGCTGCCTTGATTCTTGTTGCGGATCTCAAGCCAGTTTTTATTAAACAGAAGAGGTTCATGCTGGGGTACATTCTTGCCATGATCTATTTTGTTACATTATTTGGGCTTGTACAGTATGCGGCAGTCAAAACAGGGTTGGGGCAACGCTTTATGTTAAATCCTTCGACAGTTCGACCTGATGCATTCTTTTCTGAGACAACCTGGTATGCTAGCTATGCTTTATTTGGACTGATCTTGTTATTCTACTATTGTACCCACTACATGAAATCAACTGGATTTCTACTAAGTTTGACCTTTATTGCAGCAATCTTTATTTCAAATACCAGAAATGCATATTTAGCCATCGCGCTTGTATCTTTGTTTGCAATGCTTTTTTTTGCGGGAAGATTGCATTTGCCATTTTCGAAGCACTTGGCAAAAGGATATTTTTTACTTCTAATAGTTATATCTATCGTCATTTCGTTTGTTCTACCATTGGTTGCCGACACAGTAGCAAATCTGCAGGTTAAGCTGTCACTGCAGGACGCCTCGGCTATGGGTCGTGCCACCGGTTTTACTAAATCATTTCAACAAATTTCTGCCTCCCCATATCTTGGGCAGGGCTTCAACTGGTCCATGGAGGACACGATACAGTCAGCCGGAACAGCAATTGGTGCTAAATCATTTAATCTGTTTCTGCAGATCTTTCACATCTTTGGTCTTCTTGGACTAGTACCTTTCGTGATCATAGTTGGTCGCCGTCTGTCTTGGCTTGGTCTTCGTACGATTGCTTTGAATAGTTTAGAATATAGATATTCATTTTATTTCTTCTTAGCATTCTTAAGCATGTCATTTTTTGCGCCAATTCATCAGCACTCTGCGGGAGTGTTATTTCTCGCAGTTTCAGCCTGGCTAGGAAACGAGAAGATCAATGAAACCAAAAATTAAGTTTGTAATGCTCCAACTCAAACTCGGTGGAGGCAACAAAGTATTTGTCGAACTTGCCAAAGTTCTCAACGGTCTTGGTTTCGATTGTGAATTGATTGTCGGCGCCACTAAACACCATGATAGCCTCAAAACGGATAGCATTGTGACAAGCAAAGTTGGTTATCGGTCAACAAACATTCTTTCACGAATGCTAAGTTTGTTTGCTCTTTTGAGAAAACTATTTTTTGCTGAGCGCCATGACGTCTATGTTTTTTCGGACCCATTTGTTGCATTGCTTATGTTACTTGTGCCCAGTAAACGAATGATGAGATTTATTCAAGCGGACGACTATCGCCTTTTCGATGGCAACCGCAAGTTCCCCCAATTCTTGCTTTCTATATACCATTTTCTAATGCAAATTAGTTTTTTGAAACGCAACGTCACAATGATATTCAACTCGCAATTTGTCTATCAACAATACCGAAAGCGAGGCCCAAGCCTTCAAAAGGCTAGATTTGTGTATCCGGGCATAGATCACAAAGATTTTTTTTGCGAAACCAATGCCGTCAGGATCTCCGATTCAATAGCTGTCCTAGCAAGAGAAGAACCCGTCAAGGGACTAAAAGTGGTCGAAGATGCTCTTGAGATACTCAAGAGTCAAGGTCATTTCGTTAAGCTTGCCAAGATTAGCTACTTCGGTACTCGTCTGCTTGCATCTCGACATCCGGAACTTGAGCATGTGCAGACTAGTTCCTCCTGTCCGAATCGATACGTTCTTAGTCGGACTGACATGTTTGTCTTTCCTTCTCTGCGCGAGGGATTTGGCCTGCCTCCACTCGAGGCGATGGCATGTGGATGCGCTGTTATTGCTTCTGATTGCGGGGGAGTAAGAGAGTATGGTAAACATAATGACAATTTGCTTTTCTTTACAGCTGGTGATGCACGAGACTTGGCAAGTAAGTTAGTAAGCTTGATTGAAGACAAGGAAACCAAAGAAAAAATTAGGCAAGCGGGACTCGAGACAGCAGCTCAATATTCTTGGAAGAACGCCGGGGCCGCACTAAAAAAACATCTGTCGGAATGTTTTAATTTATAGTATACTAAGGAATTGTTTATGTTTAAGAATAAGACCCTGTTAATAACGGGGGGCACCGGTTCTTTTGGAAATGCCGTCCTAGATAGATTTTTAAGCACCGATATCGCAGAAATTCGGATCTTTAGCCGGGACGAGAAGAAGCAAGACGATATGCGGCACAAATACATGGCCGACAAGCTTCGATTTTACATTGGTGACGTTAGAGATAGAGAGTCCCTAGACAACGCGATGCGTGGCGTCGACTACGTTTTTTCTGCTGCCGCTTTAAAACAAGTTCCATCCTGTGAGTTCTACCCTCTTGAAGCTGTAAAAACCAATGTTTTTGGTACTTCCAATACTATTGAGTCAGCAATTGCTCATGATGTCAAACGAGTGGTTGTCTTGAGTACCGACAAGGCGGTCTATCCGATTAACGCGATGGGCATGTCAAAAGCTATGATGGAAAAAGTAATGGTGGCTAAGTCTCGAAACTTAGATATCAAGAAGACCTTGCTAAGTGGAACTCGCTACGGCAATGTGATGGCATCACGTGGCTCTGTGATTCCTTTATTTATTAGGCAAATCAAGCAAAACAAAGCAATGACCATAACTGATCCAAACATGACCCGTTTCATGATGTCGCTGCTCGATGCAGTAGAACTGGTTCTCTTTGCTTTTAACAACTGCAACCAGGGCGATATGTTTGTACAAAAAGCTCCTGCTGCCACCATTGAAGACCTAGCATACGTCCTCCGCGATATTTTTAATGGCAAGAACGAGGTAGCGGTAATCGGCACCCGACACGGTGAAAAACTGTATGAAACATTGCTTTCAAAAGAAGAAGCAATCTGCGCACACGATATGGGAGACTACTATAGAGTCCCCGCTGACACGCGAGACTTGAACTATGGTAAGTTCTTTGAAGAAGGCGATACGAGAATCAGCATTTCAGAAGAGTACAACTCACACAATACAGAACGTCTGGACAGATCAAGCTTAAAGAAGCTTTTGCTTAACTTGGACTATGTAAAGTCGGCAATTCTGGGCACAGAAGGTGAAGGCGTATGATCGAGGTTTTGATAACCGGCGCCAAAGGATTTATTGGCAAAAACCTTGTTGTGCACCTCGATAATCGGTCAGATATTCATTTGCATAAGTTCGACCATGGCGACTCTTTGGAGAGTTTGGAACTAGCTCTTAAGTCTTCCGAAGTAGTTTTTCACCTTGCGGGAGTCAATCGTCCGACGGACATGGCTGAGTTTGCTCAAGGAAACCGAGATTTTACCGGCAAGATGCTCGAGATTCTTCGACGTCTCGATAGGTCACCTTTATTTATGCTAACTTCGTCGATACAAGCTGAACTGGATAACCCCTACGGAAAGAGTAAAAAAGAGGCAGAAGAATTGATTCTGGAATTCTACAAGGATACGCCAGAACAAGTGTATATATTTCGTCTAACAAATGTATTTGGAAAATGGTGCCGACCGTTCTACAATTCTGTAGTCGCAACCTTCTGTCACCAATTAAGCCACGGAGAAGAGATTAGAATAGACGACGCCACGAAGCAAATAGAATTTGTTTATATTGATGATCTAGTCTCAACGTGTTTGTCCATAGTCGAAGGTAATTTCAAAGGCTCAAGCAATCGACCTTTTGTTACGATGCAACCGACTTACCGGGTCGAACTGGGTGATCTTGCCGACCGTTTGCGTTTTGTTGCATCGATTCGCAAGACAGGGCTCTTGCCAGATCTTTTTGATCCTATGAATAAGTATCTGTATGCCACCTATCTGTCGTACCTTGAGGCAGATGATTTTGCTTATCAACTAGAGAAAAAGTCAGATGACAGAGGCTACCTTTTTGAACTTTTGAAGTCCGCTCATTTTGGACAAATGTTTGTTTCTCGAACCTATCCAGGGATTAGTCGCGGAAACCATTACCATCACACCAAGGTCGAAAAATTTGTAGTTGTGGAAGGGCAAGCAAAAATATCCTTTAGACAGATACTTGGCAACCAGAGTTTTGATTATTTGGTCGAAGGTTCAGAATGTCGAGTTGTTGATATTCCACCTGGCTACACCCATTCAATCACCAACATTGGTGAAACCGATCTTATCACTTTGTTTTGGGCCAATGAAATATTTGATGCAAATCACCCCGATACTACATTTCTAAAAGTTTAACACAATGACACAAGGACTGGAAACTTAAGATGCAACAAAACAAAAGAACTAAAGTGATGACTGTAGTTGGCACGCGTCCTGAGATAATTCGTTTAGCGTGTGTGATGCAATATTTAGATAAGCATGTCGACCATGTCTTAGTGCATACGGGCCAAAACTATGACTATGAATTGAACAAGATTTTTTTTGACGACATGGGACTTAGGAAGCCCGACCACTTTCTTGAAGCCGCAGGTGAATCTGCCGCAGCAACAATTGGCCGCATAATAGAAAAAATGGATCTAGTGTTGGAAAAGGAAATGCCCGATGCCTTATTAGTTTTGGGTGACACCAATTCTTGCTTGGCAGCGCTGCCAGCGAAACGCAGAAAAGTTCCAATTTTTCACATGGAAGCTGGCAATCGATGTTTTGACCAACGTGTCCCCGAGGAAACCAATCGGAAAATAGTCGACCACCTTGCAGACATCAATATGCCTTACTCGACAATCGCTCGGGATTACCTTTTGCGCGAAGGCATTCCTGCTGATCGAGTTATTAAAACAGGAAGTCCGATGTTTGAGGTATTAAATCACTATAAAGAAAGAATCGCTGCTTCTCAAATTCTTAAAACACTGGGACTTAAAACTGGCAGCTACTTTGTGGTGAGCTGCCATCGCGAAGAGAATGTTGACTCGGATACGAATCTCGATAACCTAGTTCTTAGTTTGAACGCAATTGCGCAGACATTTGGACTACCTATCATCATGTCCACCCATCCCCGAACTAGAAAACGCTTTGAAGCCAAGAAAGTAAAACTCAATTCGTTGATTCAAACCTTAAAGCCGATGGGCTTTTCTGACTATGTTAAGCTCCAGCTAGAATCAAAGCTGGTTTTATCTGACTCTGGCACTATAAATGAAGAATCGTCTATTCTCAATTTTCCGGCACTCAACATTAGAGAAGCACATGAACGACCTGAGGGCATGGAAGAGGGTTCCGTGATCATGTCCGGTTTGGAACCAAACAGAGTTTTGGAAGCGGCAAATATAGCTATGGCCCAAACTAGGTTGGATGAACGTCAGTTTCGTTTGGTAGCTGACTATTCAATGCCTAACGTTTCCGAGAAAGTTTTACGAATTATTCTGAGCTACATTCCCTACATTAACCAGAACGTCTGGAAAAAAGGGTCGTTATAGAATGGCCATCCAAACGATTAGTGCGTCGGTGGTTCTGTTCCAAACAAAACCCGCGGATTTGTTTAGACTTGTAGAATGTTATCTTAGGTCTGATTGCGCTGGGACCCTGTATTTAATAGACAATTCACCGTCAGAAACAGACATTTCCCGCTTTTCCGACTCTCGAATACAGTACCGCTTCAACAATAGCAACCTTGGTTATGGGGCAGGGCACAATGTTGCGATTAACGAGAGTGTTAAGAAGGGCTACAAATACCATGTAGTCCTAAATCCCGACGTCTATTTTGACACGGAGCTCTTGACCGGCTTGCTTGGCTACGCTGAGACTCACTCGTCGGTTGGACTAATAATGCCAAAAGTTCTCTACCCTGACGGAAGCTTGCAATATTTATGTAAACTTTTGCCGACCCCGTTTGACCTCATTGGACGCAGATTTTTACCTTTTAAGTCTATTGTCGAGAAGAGAAATCAGAGGTTCGAACTCAGGGGCAGTGGTTATAACCAAGCAATGAACATACCCTACTTGTCAGGTTGCTTCATGTTTTTGAGAAATGAGGCTGTCACAAAAGTAGGTGCTTTTGATGAAAAAATATTTATGTATTGTGAAGATATCGATCTATCGCGGCGAATTCACGAGCACTATCAGACCATATTTTTGCCCAACTTTACCATCATCCACGAGCACAAAAAAGAGTCGTTTGTTAATAAAAAATTACTAAAAGCCCATGTTAAATCCGCTATTTACTATTTTAATAAGTGGGGATGGATTTTTGATAGGGAAAGACGGTTATTTAACAAGCGTGCATTGACCTACCTAGAGAAACAGGATGCACCAGACTAAGGAGTAAACATGAAAGGTATAATTCTTGCCGGTGGAGCTGGAACGCGTTTGTATCCGGTTACCAAAGTTGTCTGCAAACAGCTTTTGCCGGTTTTTGATAAACCTATGATCTACTATCCGCTATCTACTCTAATGTTAGCGGGTATCACCGACATTCTCATAATATCGACACCGGAAGATACGCCGCGCTTTAAGGATCTACTAGGCACTGGTCAAGAAATCGGGATTTCTTTGCACTACAAAGTGCAAGAAGTTCCCAATGGCTTGGCTCAAGCTTTTGTTTTGGGGCGTGAGTTTATTGGTGATGATTCGGTTTGCCTAGTTCTTGGAGACAATATCTTCTTTGGCCATGGCTTAACTGAAATGCTGCAAAAAGCGGCGGTAATTCAAAATGGTGCCAAAGTGTTTGGCTATTATGTGGCAGACCCAGAGCGCTACGGAGTGGCCGAATTTGACAAACAGGGGAATGTACTCAGCCTCGAGGAGAAGCCCACTAAACCAAAGAGCAACTATGCTGTAGTCGGTCTCTACTTTTATGACAATCAAGTGGTGGACATCGCCTCCAAGCTGAAGCCGTCCGCTCGAGGCGAATATGAGATCACCGACCTCAACAAAGAATATTTGGCCAGTGGGCAGCTGAGTGTCGAGTTAATGGGGCGAGGGTTCGCTTGGTTGGATACTGGAACTCATGACAGCTTGGCCGATGCAACTTCTTTTGTTAAGGCCGTGCAAGACAGGCAGAACCTAAAAATCGCTTGTATAGAAGAGATCGCTTGGCGCATGGGATTTATAGACAAGCAGCAGCTGGCCACGCTGGCCGAGAAACTAAAAAAGTCAACCTACGGTGAGTATTTGCTCAAGTTGCTATCAGATCAAAATTAACTATACGAGAGGTTCCAATGCCGTTTGAATTTATCCCAGGCCCACTGAAAGGTATCGTAATCATCAGACCAGGAGTGTTTCCAGATGAGCGTGGGTTCTTTTTTGAATCCTACAAGCATTCTGAGTTCTGCAAGGCAGGTATTACAGAAACCTTTGTCCAAGACAACCACAGTCGATCTAACCGAGCTGTGTTGCGAGGGCTACACTATCAAAATTCGCCACATGCGCAAGGAAAACTTGTCAGGGTCGTAAGAGGAGCGGTTTGGGATGTGGCGGTTGATATTAGACCAGATTCAGAAACCTATTTGGAATGGTTTGGAATAGAATTATCAGAAGAGAATCGTACTATGTTTTATGTTCCGGCAGGTTTCGCACATGGCTTTTTGACACTAAAGGACGATACGGAATTTCTATACAAATGTACAGCTGAGTACCACAAGGCAAGCGAAGCCGGGATTCGCTACAATGATCCCAAACTTGCAATTAAGTGGCCGGATCTGGGAACGGCAGCTTTGGTTTCTACCAAAGATGATGTATTGCCGCGCCTCGATCAGGGCAAGGAATAGAAATATGATTTGGATTGTTGGTAGTAAAGGCATGCTTGGAACCGAACTTGCAAAAACTCTTGAACAAACAGGAATTGCTTACCACGGGAGCGATCGAGAACTGGATATAAGGGACTTGGCATTGCTCACTACTTTTGTAGAAGCGACTTTTGGCAAGTCCACTGAGAGTAGTCTACGATGGATAGTTAATTGTTCTGCCTATACCGCGGTAGATAAAGCCGAAGACGAATATGAACTTGCAAAGTCGATCAATGCTGACGGCGTTGCCAACTTGGCTACTTTAGCCAATAAGCTGGATGTTCCCTTACTACATCTCAGCACCGACTATGTATTTGACGGTGAAGGAATAAAAGGTGTTGACGGCCAACTGCGGGCCTACCAGGAGCATGATCCAATTGCGCCACAAGGGGCCTATGGAAAAACCAAATCCATGGGTGAGCAAGTTCTTAGGTCTATCTGCCCAAAACACGTCATATTGAGAACCGCTTGGCTCTATGGTGAATATGGACCCAATTTTGTTTCAACAATGCTTAGACTAATGGCAGAACGTGAGAACTTAGGGGTGGTTGCGGACCAATGGGGAGCACCTAGCTGGGCGGCAGATTTGGCCCAAGCGATTGTTGCAGTGATTCGCCATCCATTGCCAAGTTGGGGTACTTTTCATGCCAGCGGAGAAGGCTGCTGCAGCTGGTACGACTTTGCATGTGAGATTCAAAACCAAGCTTTGGAGCTTGGTATCTTGATCAAGAAGGCAACCATCAATTCATTGAGCAGCGAACAGTACCCCACAAAAACTAAGAGACCTGCTTGGTCGGTACTAGATAAGTCAAAGTTAGCAGCCGACTATGGCTTTGTTTTTCCTGACTGGCAGTCGAGCTTAATTGCCTACTTAAAAAGCATAGTTAAATAAAGGAAGCGCCATAATGCAACAAACAACTAATTCCGCTACTCCACGATCATTAAACAATATTCTGGTCACTGGAGGTGCGGGTTTTATCGGCAGCAATTTTATTCGTTATCTGTTTGGACTCGGCGCTCTCGACCCCTTTGAACAGCGGCAGTTTAAAGGCCGCGTTATCAATCTGGACGTCTTAACCTATGCTGGCAACCTGTTAAATCTTGTAGACGTTGAAGAAGCTTTTGGACTTACAGGTCAAAGTCAGTCTGATGTACGTTACTTCTTTGAGCAAGCTGATATTAGTGACCGCCAGGCAATAGAGCTTGTCTTTGCAAAGTACCAAATCGATACTGTGGTGCACTTTGCTGCAGAAAGCCATGTGGACCGAAGTATCCACGGACCAGAAGCCTTTGTCAAAACTAACGTATTTGGCACTTTTACTTTGTTGGATGTGGCGCGGCACTATTGGAAAGACAGATCGGATGTGCTTTTTCACCAGGTTAGCACCGATGAAGTCTATGGCTCGCTTGGCGAGACTGGCTTTTTTTATGAGGACACAGCCTACGATCCGCGCAGTCCCTACAGTGCGACCAAAGCTGCAAGTGATCACTTGGTAATGGCCTACAGTCATACTTACCACATGCCGGTCACCCTAAGTAATTGCAGCAACAACTATGGTCCATTCCAGTTTCCCGAAAAGTTGATACCTGTCATGATTTTAAACATGTTGGAAGCAAAGCCTTTGCCTGTTTATGGAGACGGTAAAAACATTCGCGATTGGCTCTATGTTGAGGATCACAACAGTGCTGTTTGGGCAATTATGAACCGAGGCAGATTAGGTCAATGTTATAATATTGGCGGTGAAAATGAGTGGGAAAACATTAGGCTTTTAAAAGCACTTATAGGAATAGTTGCTCGCCAGACTGGTAAGTCAGATGCAGACCTCAACTCGTTAATTAGCTATGTGAAGGATAGACCAGGTCATGATCGTCGATATGCCATTAACTGTGACAAGCTAAAAGGGGAACTTGGCTGGCGTCAATCGTTAAGCTTTGAAGAAGGCCTAGAAAAAACCGTCGCTTGGTACCTCGGTAACCATGAATGGCTCGCTTTGGTCAAAAGTGGCGTGTACCGAACTTGGATGGAACAAAACTACCAATCCCGCTAGGTCTGCTCACATTGAGGCGTTTATTTGGGCCGCAATCGCTATTCCGATTCTTTGGAAGTTGGAAATTTCTCCGTTTAGTCTGCCATAATACAGCGGTATACCAATTGCAATGTTTAAGTAGGTAAACGGTGTCAAAATAATGCCGGTCTGGACACTGCCGGTGTTGTCAGTAAAATTGTGTCTCCATTCTATTGCCCAGTCAATGCCGCTATTATCTAAGTTTTTCCACAAAAGCTTAATGGTACAGTTGTGTCCCGACAAGGCAAGAGCGTCGCTAACTAGGGCCACGCCTTGGTCGCGCTCACCGTTGAAGAAATACTCTCCACCAAGCTGAATATTAGGGGTCTTCCATTCATAATAGAAGCCAGTGACGACACTAAAAAACCATTGTGACCAATTAGTAGACACTACTTTGGCTTCGGCAAAGTAGTCTATGCCCAAGAACGCAGTTTTAATCGAAGTGAAGGCCTGCAGCCCCAAGGATTCTTGATATAAGACTCCAAGTCCCCATTCTATAGGTCCAAGACTTAAAGTACCGCGCAATCCGTAGCCCAAATTATACGGCGAAAAAGCTGCAGCGCTACCATGGTACCAGTCTTTGGAAATAACGATTGCGCTGAGGTAATGTAGGCCAAGTGGAATATCTGCTTTAATGATAAAAGGATTGCTGCCTCCCGGGCCTCGAGACAAGAGATCTACGGCGTTGTAGATACGAGCATTGCCCCAAGTGGGTAGTGCATTGCCAAATCGCAGAAAAATAGCGTCTGCAATCGTGTAGTCAAGAATTAGGTTGCCCAAAGCAATGGTGTAGCCAGGATAGGAAGCGCTTATACTAACCAGTCCATATAGGTCGCTGGTGGGCCTAATTGAAACACCAAATGAGGAGTTGAGTGTAACTCCAGCATTGGGGTCAAAGCCTTTGGCAATATCAGTAAAATCAATCCAGTCGGCCCAGCCGACGCCGAGCCCGCCTTGGAGCGTAAAACTCGCAAAAACTTTGATGGCACTATCACTTATAAAGCTTTCTAAAAAGTTGGTGTTGTTGTCCTCGACTTTAAGATCCTCGGTGTCGGTAAACAAATCATCAACAGAAACATCCGGGATTTCCTGATATTCCAAAACAACCAAGTCATCCTCTTGCGCATAAGTCTGGCTAGGTATTGTTAAACAAAGAGCAAGAAAGCCAAGCAATAAGCGCGCACCGCGGCCGAGCCTATTAACCATTCAGTTTCTCCAAATAGGCTTGAGTAAAAGTATTTTGTGGCAAATCCACAAGAGAAGGCTGACTAATGGTAATCTGTGTTTTTTCGCTCACAAATGAACCGGCAATATTTTTGCCTTTAAGAATATCTACGATAATAATATTGGTAGGGATGTAGCGACTGCCCACTTTTTGATACTGTGGAATCGCTGTCGTGCGCAAATGTTGGCCAGACAGACTATAGTCTTTGGTTTGGCGGACGAGGCTATCCGCGCTGCTCAACCATACTTTCATGCGTGGAAAAGTGACTTCGTCAGTGGTGGACTCTAGATCAAGTACCCAACAATCAAATCGGCCAAGTTTTTCTGGTGTTACCTTGGTAACCTGGTAGTCGCCACCCAAATTGGATCTTGTAAAGTCAGAATTTCGCGCATTGAGGTTCTGAAAACGATCGCGCGCGCTTGTAAATGTGGCGCGACGACTTTCGGGGTCATAGAACCACAAGTTGTTATCAACCTTAAGGTATCCTTTGCCCTTGTCCACTTCTGGCAGTTTCATAACAATCAGATACTTGTTCTCACGGTCCCTTCTAAAGATAATTGCGGTTTTGTATACCTTACCTTCTCCAGGAACATCCTGAACAAACTGATACTGTGCAGTAAAGTCACTATCCATAAAAGTAACCAGTTGGTCTGACTGTTTGAGAACATCCTGCGCGCGTGCAACGTTGGGAGTTTGTGCTCCAAGACCGGTTGCCATAACAATTAAAAAAGTTAAGACCAGAAAACTGTGCGTGTGCACTTTAGGTAAACTGAAGACATGCATATTTGATACACTCCTTGTTGGATAAGTGGCTTATTCGGCTCGAAGCGCTTCGCATGGTATAATATTGCGGGCATAACGAGAAGGCAACCAAGCCCCCAGCACGATTGAAGAGGAAACCAAGAGTGCGTCAAAGAGCCAGGTTTCAAAATATATATTCCAAGATAGCTTTCCCCTATAGAGAAATATATCAAAGCCCGACAAGTGACTTAGGTCTATATTCTGAACAAGCAAAAGACCCAAAAACCCCAGCAAAGTGCCGCCGACGATGCCAATACTACTGAGTAAAAAGGCTTCGATCAAAAAAAGGTTACTGATTCTTTGGCGTTTCATACCCAAGGCGCGCATCGTGCCAATTTCCTTTACACGCTCCCTAACAATGATACGATAGGTGTTTAGCACACCAATAGTGATGATACCAAACATTAGAGCGAGGAAAAACCAGGTCACCAGTTCAATTGCTTCAAATAATGAGCGCAGCTGATAGAGGTGGTCTTCAACACTTAAGACTGCATAGCGCCATCCGTCCCAGACTTGACTAAGCTGGTTCATATAGTGGTTTCTGTCCTTGCCATAGTCAAAGGTTTTTAGTCCAGACAAGGAAAGGGCTTGACTTATTTTTAAGGTATTGGCCCTGATATCACGTGTTTCCTCGAGATAGATGCCCAAATTGTTGTAGTCTTCCTCGGGCAGACGTATTAACTCATTGAGGGCTGAACGATCCATATAGACCGTATAGGCGCTAAAAATACTGGCATCTCTAAAAATGCCTGCTACGACTAAATTTATGGTGTTGATAGGCCCAGCAACCATCGGAGCTTGCAAAATTACATCATCGCCAAGCCTAAGGTCTAAGTTTTTTGCGGTCTGACTAGACACCAATATGCCCGTCTTACTGAAAACGTTTTGTGGACCTCCAGCAAGGTAGCTTAAGTCGTTGAGCACCGGGCTTGCGGCGCTCCAGTCAAGCCCGATGATCCGACGCAAAGGTCGACGCTCGCCATTAAAGAACAAGAACCCAGTGTCATAAACATGAGTCCGGCGGACAATTGCCCGTATTTGGTCAATGCCCGATTGGGCAATTGCAGTCCTAATAAGCGCCTCATCTTTGACGAGATCCAAGTTGTTGGTATTTGACCGCCCATGTACAAGTATGTGGCCGCCATAATAACGGCTGCCACCATCGTTAAGATTTTTTGCAAGCCCCGCTACCAACGCTTGGGCAATAGTAACAATCGCAAAACCAAATATGGCCGCTAATACGAGCAAAACGTAGCGCCGCTTCTGTCTGTTGAGATTACGTCCTGCTAGCCAAAAAATCATAAGCTATGACTCCTGTCTAATGGCATTGAGAGGTGAGATTTTTAGCGCCTTTTGTAAAGGAACTATCCAAGAAATCAGGCCAATGGCCAAAGACAGCGCCACGCTCAATAAGAGACTGTCCAGCTCAAGAACAGGGCGCAGACTGCGGCTACCAAACAAGTTGATGAGTAGCGCATTCTCTAAGGCAATTCCGTTGCTGTTGAGGACCATGACGGCGATGCTGCCAAGCACTATACCAGCTATTCCGGCGACAAAGCATAAAAACATGATCTCTGCGCCAAGTAAGACTTTAACAAAGCTTTTACGCGCGCCCAAGGCCCTTATTGTCCCGATTTCTTTTGTCCGTTCAAAAATTGAAATAAGTAGAGCATTGGAAAGAATAAAAGTAATTACAACAGCTAAAATTATCAAACCCACATTGAAAATCATCTTGAGCGCAAGAATGTAGCTTGCGGTTGCGCCGGCCGCCGACTTCCAGTCGCCAATCGTCACCGCTAGTCCGCGTTTGCCTAACAGCTCAGCAATTGTTAGTCGCGCTTCTGCTGGAGATACCCCGTCTTTAATCTTTATTAGAATAAAATGCCATTGGTCAGAAGGCAGCGAGGCAGTGTTTTCAAATGGGCTATGTAGTCGTTGTAGTTGCCTTGCTTCTTCCGCAAGGGCAAGCTCATTGCTCAGGTCTGTCAACAATTGATTACTGCGGTTGTCGTTGATCACTAAGTCGACTCCTGTATCCATAAACAGGTCGTCGAGCGATTGGGTGAGCATAGTATTGCTTTCCGCGGGCACTGTCGTTTGGGTTTCAACTGTAGCTATGCCGAGCAGATCCCTGAGGGTATGAGCACCAACCCATACGGTTTTTAAAAGGGCTTCATTGTCCAAGTGGTGGCGGACGATTGCGGCTAATTTGCCTGTTCGTATACTAAAGCTGGAATTGCTGTAGTAGTTTAGACTTATTTCTTCGCCAATTACTAAGGTTCGGCCTAGGTCCTTTTCTATCTGCAAGGCTCTTTGTTCTGGTATAACTATCCAGTTTGCCGCGTTGTTTACTAGGGAACCTCGGATTAAGTCAAACTGGTTAAACGTATCAAAGTATTGTTTCCCATCCACGCCAAACGCAATACTCTTCAATCGCAAGCCACCAACACCAAAAACAATCGGGCTGGATATCATTTGAACGATTGAACTGGAAAGCTTGGTTTCAAGCACTGCGTTGTACACTTTTTCGGGAGACTCAAGGTATGGAAGTCGAGCCAGTTCACCAATTACCGGCAGGTCAATACCAAAAAGGCTGCTGGGTTCTTCTGAATTGGCAGCAATTACTAGGTCGCCCGTAAAATTATTGATAAATGAGGCTTGCAATCCGGCATTAGAGGTGTCGATAATTGCATTACCAAGTACCAAAAAACTTATACCTATGGCAATTAGTGCGCCAAGGGTCAAGTTGCGGCCTTTGTTGCGGCTCAGATTGCGAATAGATAGTGAGAATGCCAGCCTGAGTGAGAAGGTCATATATGCTATGATTGTAGCACGGCTCTTTATCATGTTACTATAGAAAATAAAGGCAGTGAGCAAGGAGATTAGGCAATGCCGGTTGTTTATTCGGTAGTTTTGGCGGGGTTCATCAACCTGCTACTCATACCTTTAGTGCTGTACGTTTCACATAAACGGGCTTGGTTCGATCAGCCCGATGAGCGAAAGATTCACAGTCACCAGATACCGCGTTTGGGTGGCATAGGTATTTTTTGGTCATTTATAATTGCCTTGGCGATAGGTGGCGTAATCTTTCTTGGAAGCGAAGAAACACTCAATGTCGTAAGGTTGTACTGGCCTGCTGTTATAGCCGCTTTACTTATCCATCTGACTGGACTCTTTGATGACTTTGCCAATTTGCGCGCTCTTTTTAAATTTCTCGTGCAAATCGCGGCGGCGGTTCTTGTTGTTAGTTTTGGCTATCGTTTTACAAGCATCTGGTTGCCGTTTTTGGAAGGCCCACTAGAATTGGGTTTTTTTGGCTATCCCTTAACAGTTCTCTGGATAGTCGGCGTCATAAACGCTGTCAACCTCATTGATGGCATGGATGGCCTTTGTGCCGGAATAAGCGGCTTTGCAGCCATGGTTATTGGCATGATACTTCTCGGAAATGGACAAACAATTCCCGCTTTAATTGCATTTGTACTTGCTGGATCTCTAGCAGGCTATCTATTTTACAATTTTCCACCTGCTACTATTTTTATGGGCGATTCGGGCAGTACTTTTTTAGGTTTTATGTTGGCTGTTTTACCACTTCTCGATGTTTCGGGTCGCAATCCGGGAATGTGGTTTTGGGATGGGGCACTCATAATGGTAATACCTATATTTGACACCATATCTTCGATGATTAGGCGCAAAAAATCGGGCGCTCCGGTTATGGCTCCCGATCAGTGGCACTTGCACCACAAACTGCTCAAACTTGGTCTGTCAGTAAGGTCTATTCTCAATTTTATCTATCCAACCATGATAGTAATTGGAACTTCGGTAGTTTCGGTGCTCTTTGTTTCGCCAATGCTGCACTGGATAATTGTCATTGCCACATTTGCAATGGTGCTTGCCGGTTTTCTTATTTTACATTACCTCAAAGAAAGTAGGCTATCCAACCATGTTAACATTAGGGAAACCAAGTAGAACTAAGGTTGGTGCACCCAGACTTCGTTGGATGTTTCTTTGTCTTATGGCGGTATCGACATTGTCCGCGGCCAACAGTCAAATCAGCGGCCAAGCTATAGGCCAAGCTATGCTTACCGTTGACGACACTACGGTTGCGGCTATTGAAGAACTTGCAACCATTCGTGGCCTAGTTAGAGCTTTGCCTGTAAAGCCATGGAGCGTCGCACAGGCTCTTGGCATCCTCGAGGGCTTGGAGAAACCGCAAGGTTTGGATTCGGTATTGGCCGGCGCATTTGGCTGGAGCTCTGCCTTGAGTCGTTCCGAACGGCAGCTAATAGAGACGCTACGAGCTGATCTCAATAAATCTATGCTGTTATCTGAGTCGAGTTTTGACTTTGATGTCTCGTTAGGCATCGCACCGGAACTCTATCTGAAGTCTAGACCAAGTACCTCAATAGACGGAAACGCGTGGGAATACGGCTATGAAGAACGGTGGCCCTTGATCTGGCTAGATTTGTATGGAGCCTGGGGTGGAGAAAAAGATCTTGAGTCTAGTTTTTATGGTATCTGGGGTGGTGGAACTGTTGATATCCGCGAGGACCACAATACGCTTAAGCTTGATCTAAGTGACGGTAGACCAGCCAATTTTAGCAATTTTCCAGAAGACGCAAGTTATATTGATTTTCAATTTCCTCATCGCAGCCTTGTGGCCAGCGGTGGAAAAAACTGGCTTTTCTCGCTAGGTCGCGACAAGCTCAATTTTGGCAATGGCAAACAGGGAAATTTGGGCATTTCAGACCATGCTGACTTTTATGATTATGGACGATTGCAGCTTTACTCTAAGCCGCTTTCCTACACCTCACTCTGGCTTGGCCTTGACCCAAGCGTATATGGTCTAGAAAATCTAATGCCTGCTAATTATCTAGCCCTTAATTTGGAGGAGGCTAAAAATGCGTTTATCCACAGAATTGACCTCAACTTTTGGGATACTCTTCATGTTGGCATAGTGGAAGGTGTGATGGTAGGTGGCGTTCAACCATCTCTGAAGTACCTCAACCCTTTTATTATATTTCATAATCTTTTTCCCTGGTTGGATGATCCAGACATAACCAGTGCGTCTAGCCTCTCAGGCTTTGAGTTTACGCTTACGCCGGTACGCGGCCTTAGACTGTGGTATCAATACTATCAGAATCAAGTTCAAACTGAATTTGAAAAAGCAGTCTATGGTGACTCCGCCGCTGCGCTTCCTGATGCCAACGCACAGTTGGCCGGTGTCGAGTTTTCCTGGGCTATTGGCGCATTTGACCAAGACTATCTAGAGGGTGACTTGTTGGCGGCTAAAGGCCCATATATTTTTAACCTTGGTATAGAATGGGCAATGACCAATCCTTGGATGTACATCAGAGAAAATGCGCTCAACTCTTGGTTTTGGCGCCGCCGTCTCCCCAGCAATGTGGCAGGTGGTGACCTGTTTAAAGACAAGGTTATCGGTTGGCACTTGGGTCCTGATAGCACAAGCCTTGCGGCCTGGATTCAGATTTCTCGTTACAGACTAGGCGCAGTCAAGCTCGACTTTGAATATCGCGCCCAAGGTGAGAATACTATCTATACACCCTATCAAACTGGCCCAGCTGCAGTGTCACTAGTTTCACCAAGTGGGATTCCGATTGAAACCTATCTCTTTGGCTTATCTGGCAACCTAGATGTTTACAAGCCAAGTAAAGAATGGTCCTTTTTGCCCGCGCTTTCAATTCATACCGACTTGCGATATCTTTACACCAGTAATGCCCAACACCAAGCCGGACTGACCTGGGACGAATGGCAGTGGGTCGTAGGCTTGAGTCTAAACTGGAAGGTTGCTACGCCATGAAATTTTTTGCCAAAAGACGCGTCCCATGCTTCGTGGCATTCGTATTATTTTTTGTGAGCACCACAGTCTTTGGGCAGAATTTTGTGGATCCCAATGATGGTGTATATTTTGATCTCGAACGCTGGTCTTTGCTGCGCTTAACGGGGCCCTTGCCGTCGCTCAAACCTTACACTATCCAAACTATAGTTGTCGCTTTAGAAAACGTCCTTGCTAATCCAAATACGCCAACTGAAGATCAGAGACAGGCCCAAAAATACCGAAGCAGAGTTGGTGACGGATTTCATGCAGGACTCGGGTCCGAATTAAGGGCTTCTAATTCTGGCAGTGACCCTTTTGGTTTTGTCGCCTTTGAAGCAGAGGCCTCTGCTATGATTATTGACGAAATATCGGCCGCCTTGGACATAAAGCTCTACGGTCTTAATCGAGATGGAGGCTTGCAGCTGCCACAGTTTAAAGGTTTAAAAGAAGACTACATAGAGGACTGGTCAGATCTTGGTGATGGCATCTTGATAAGGCAAATTGCCCATACTTTGGTGGGCATTGGAAAAACTGGCGAGAGCTTTGAGGCTTCGCTAGGGTTTACCAGAAACAGCTTTGGACCATTCTATCAAAATGGTATAGTCTTGGGACCTCAGGCGCCAGTCGCGGGTCGTTTTTCAATAAACTTGCGCCAGCCTGGCTTTGATTACACCTTTGCTCTGATAGAAATTACTGGTCAATACAACGATTTATCCAGTTTGGTGGGCAACAAAAGACTTTTTTTACACGAACTCAACGGTCACATCTCTCCTTGGTTTGAACTTGGCATCTTTGAAACCGTGGTAACCGGCGGGCAACTTAATGCTTTGTACTTACTACCCTTGGCGGCGTATTTTCAACTTCAGGGTGTTGGTGGATTTGCGGACAACTCATTGCTCGGCCTTACAGCAAAACTAAAGCCGACTCCAGGTTTAGACATAAACGCTGTGCTCTACCTCGACGACCTGCACTTTAATGATATTGCACAGTTTGAATTTGACACCAAGTGGAAAATGGCGTTTCAACTAGGAGCTTCTTTTAGTCCCAGTGATGAGATCGTTAGTCAGGTACTCAAGCGGATAGATTTTGACTACACCGCGGTCATGCCCTACATGTATACCCACATCAATAGCCTGGGTAGCGCCGCCGATGCTATCAACTACGAAAACTATACCCACAATGGCCTCAACCTTGGCCCTGCCTTAGAACCCAACTCGGAACGTTGGAATCTTAACACCAATATGCTGATCTTCACTAACCCCAGTTATGGACGACTTGAGCTCAATATTGGCTTTGTCTTGGTTCGACACGGAAATGCGAGTGCCGGTATCATTCCAGGTGGGACTGGTGATATTTTTGACGACGGCTATCTCGCAGGTGTACCCACCTTTCAACGACCTTTTGTGGATCCCACAGGACAACCCTACACCCGATTCTTGACTCAAGCAGTTTTAGAAACCACGCTGCAATGTCAGCTCGGGCTGGTATATGAACTGGGTTCCAGCGATCCAAATGACAGAGCCGCCGGAAGAATTAGGCTTGCGTTTGACTATACTTTTGAGCAGCAGTGGAATACCGACTTTGCCTTAGGTTCTGATCGCAGTCTACACTATCTTGGGTTTGGCATTTCTTGGCTCTACTAAACCCAAGATAGTGTGTCCAATAGTAAAATATTTCTAATATTTAGGTTTTTTTTGCCGAATTTAAAATCACACTACCGTTGTATGTCGTACATATATCGTACGTAAGTCAAAGGGGCAGTTATGCAAAAGCAAAAAATCGACGAAGTAAGTGCACGTTTACACTATCTAATCAAAGATGGCGTTGTTCCATTGCCAGCTTTTGGTAAAGCTGAAGTATTGTTGCAGCAAGCGCGTTTGATGGTCACAATGCGCAAGGTTTTAAGGAGCTATCTCGACGCACTAGCGGATGGCGATTATGGACAAGCTAGTGTTAGGCTTGGCATCTTTCGTTATTTGGAAGAAGGTTCTTGTAAAGAGCAATTTGAGAAATATGGATATCCCGAGCAGGAGACCAGTGCCTGGGATGAGTTAATTTCGGAATATCAAGCAGACAAAGCAACTATCTGTGTTCACCAAGCTGGAAATAGCTAAAGGCATACGGTATACTGACCTGATTTTTAGTCTGGTCTTCTTGGCCAAGGCGAATAAGCTGGAGGATTCATGGGTCAGTTATTTTTTGAGCAACTGCGTCTTCGTGCGCAGGCTATCGATAGCGTATTGTGTGTGGGGCTCGACCCACGGTTGCCTGAGGGTTTAAGTGGCGAAGAGATAACTGCCGGAATACTTGACCAGAATGCGCGCTTAATTGATGCCACCAAAGAATTTGCTGTAGCCTACAAGCCCAATATTGCTTTTTACGAATGTCACGGCGAGCCAGGCATGCTGGCCCTGCGCGCTACTCTTGCACGAATTCCGCAGGAAATCCCGATTATTTTGGATGCCAAACGAGGCGACATCGGTCCTACTGCAGAAGCCTACGCGCATATGGCCTTTGAAGAAGTAAAAGCAGATGCAGTCACTCTCAGCCCCTATATGGGCTGGGATTCTATTGAGCCCTTCCTTAGACACCAAGACAAGGGCGTTTTTATCCTCTGCAAAACCTCCAATCCCGGCGCCAATGACTTACAGTTATTGGGCTTGGGAAACAGCGTTGAGTCCCTCTATCAGCGCGTAGCCGACTTAACCGCCTCATGGGGAGCTCAGTGCGGCTTGGTAGTTGCTG
The DNA here is from genome assembly GCA_038204425.1 of Spirochaetia bacterium. GTDB lineage: Bacteria > Spirochaetota > Spirochaetia > DSM-27196 > Salinispiraceae > JBBRCZ01. Next base: position 82,453 of record JBBRCZ010000006.1, read on the forward strand.
GCAATGATGTTTTTGCGCTGCAAACCATTCGAAAACGTCACGACAAAATTTGGTTTTTAGCACCGGGAATTGGCACCCAAGGCGGCACCATTACGGAAGCAGTGCAAGCGGGTTTGGCTTCTGATGGCTGGGGTATCCTGCCAGTAGTTGCCAGAAGTATTGCGCAGGCCAGCGATCCGCGGCAGGCAGCACTCGACCTTGTTCTTGAGTTTAGGCAAGCGCGCGATGCAGTTATGGCAGAACGTAGTCAAAACTTATCAGAATCGGACCATCACGACCATGGCACCATCAATTGGGGTGTAGAGGCCCGTGCTGGTCGCGGCCGCAATGAGCCCGCTTATGCAGAACTTAAAGACAGAGTTTTGCGCGGTATGATTGCCAACGGGTGTTTTAAAACGGGTGAGTTTAAGCTCAAGTCAGGCGAAATATCGCCGTTCTATGTTGATTTAAGAAGAATTATGTCAGACCCGCAACTAATGCGTGATGTGGGGCTGGCTTATGCCAGCTTACTTGGACCAGGTAGCGCACTTTCTACAGTCAAATTTGCCAGGATAGCTGGAATCCCTGTTGCCGCTTTGCCACTTGCCACAGCCACCAGTCTTGCAACAGGAGTCCCGATGATCTTTCCTCGTATGCAAGCCAAAACCCACGGAACAGGACTCAACGTAGAAGGTGAGTTTATTCCAGGAGAAGAAACTTTGCTCCTGGACGATTTGATAACCACGGGCAAAAGCAAACTCGAAGCGTTTGAGATCCTTAAACAAGCAGGATTGTCGGTCCGTCACTTAGCGGTTTTGCTCGAACGCGGTTCGCAAGGACGCCGCGACATGGAAGCCGCTGGAATCACGCTTCATGCCTTTGCTCATATCTCAGAGTTTTTGCCACTCTGCCAAGATATGGGTCTGATTACCGTTGCAGAACGAAAGCATTTGGAAACCTATGCGCTTGCCTAGAGTTTTAAGTCCAGTACGTGTGGGAGAAAAAAATGACATGGTTTGAAATTTTTTGGGACAGTCTCGAGCGCCCAATTAGACTTGGCAATCAAGTCTTCGCTTTTTCTTGGTTGTCAATTATCGCAGAGTGGTTGTTGCCGGTAATCGTGCTCCTTTTTGTTTTTTTGTTTATCAACAAACGTATTGCCCGCGGCCTCAAGGCAAGCGGTCTGAGCGAAGAGCGCAAACCTAAGCTTATTAGAGCGGTAAAAATACTTTTTCGGGTAACCTGGGTTTTGATTTTGGTAGTGCTTTCGGCTCGGTTTTTGGAGTCAAGTATTCTTGGCTTCTTTACCAACGCTTACGAGATCATCTCTAGTCCATTTTACAAGAGCGCGGACACTCAAATATCAGTTTTTACACTGCTATTGATGATTCCAGTCTTCTATGGGGCGTACCTTCTCAGCAAGGCATCAAAACTCGCGATAGATCGAAGCAAATATTTTGCGGTCAATCTTGGCGAAGCCAGAAAAGGGACTATCTCAAATTTGGTGCGTTATGCTGTATTGGTCATTAGTGTTTTGGTTGGACTTTCGGTCTTGGGAGTTAACCTAAGTTCAATTTCGTTAATTCTGTTTGCACTTTTGGCGGCCTTATGCCTGGGAATGTTGCAAGTCTTGGTAAGCTTTTTTGCAGGCTTGGTCTTGGTCCTCAATCGACCCTTTAGGGAAGGCGACTACATTTCGCTAATTCTTGCTGGCAAACAGATTGAAGGAACCGTCTTGCAAGTCCGCATGATTCATACCTTGGTTCAAAAGAGCGAGTCAGAGACCGTAGTAGTACCCAACTATCAACTCTTGCATCAAGCTGTAAACAATGCCAGCGTTAACCAAGGTAAGGCAGGTTTGAGTTTGAGTATCTTGATTGAGCACGAAAGCAACATCGCAACGGTTCGTCAGGTCCTGAGTGCCTTGGTTGGAGATTGTCCATTTTGGAACAAGAAAGACGAAGCAACTGTTCAGGTTGGCGATATTAGGCCAGAAGGCATACGAATTGATCTTTTTTTGCATCTTGAAGCAGCCAGTGATCACAGAAAGGCTCGCGCATGGCTCAACGAAGAAATTCTCAGCAGTTTTAGCAAAAAAGCAATCAGGCTTGCAAAGTAATATTTGCAAGCTGCTTTATTAAAGCTTCTTTGGTTCTATAGCGTGACGTCAGCGCCAACTAGTAATTCTTGAAGTTTTTTGTCAGTGCTACGGTCAATGATCGATTGCAGAGTGTTTTTGGTAAAGAACGAATTGACGTGGTCATTGGCCTCAACCCAAATGTCGTGCATAAGACACGAACTTGAGTTCTGACAAACGCTTACGCCCAAATCATCGCAACTTGTGCAAGGCGTAAGTTCTAGCCCTTCTTCTACCGCGTCAAAAATCATTTTGATGGTGATGGTACTTGGATCCTTGCTTATCAAAAACCCGCCCCCTGGGCCCCTTACGCTGTCGATGATACCCTTCTTTTTGAGCTTAAAAAAAATCTGTTCTAAAAACTCTGGTGATATCTCTTCTTCGGCGGCTATTATCTTAATTGCCTTTGGTTTGCCGCTTTTATTTAGTGCTAAGTTAGTGATAGCCAACATAGCGTAGCGTCCTTTGGTTGTAATTCGCATAAAGCCGACCTTCTTGTTTCAGTTTTTTTGGAAGTATGAGTGTGTATTTTAGCATTTTACTCATAATACGAATAGTATCCAGCCAGCGAGCGTTTTAAGTGCCTAGTAAACTGCAAGTCAAAAAAGAACTCTCTATCATGATGAAAAAAAATAGGCTACAATAGTCTTATGAAGAAGAATATCTTAACGGTCGAACGAGACACGGCTCTCGGTTCTCACCTCTCTGTCAGAGTTCGGCTTCTAAACGGAGCCTTGGGGGCTGTGTTGGACTGCTCGGGCTACCTCGACAATGAGAATACCCCAAAATTCTTGATTTTCTGTCGTGAAGTCTTTTTGGAAAAGAAGGTACTGGGACTTAATCTAGAAAGCCTAAGCTATATTTCTTCTACAGGTGTGGGGGCCTTTAGTTCACTCGGGCTTGAGGCTAGGCACGACCAGAAGCTGTTCTTCATAACAGGGGTTCCCGATTCTATAAAAAAAGTACTTTCGGTGCTTGGCTTTAGAGATTTGATCAGAAACATAGACGATATAGAAGACTACGATTTTGGGCCACATTATGCGGCAAAATACAACCCATAAGATTGACCCATCTGGCGACATAGAGTAGAACGGTAGACACTCGAGGACGATTTGGAAATTGAGCATAAACAACCCAACATTTTTAACTCCCAAGAATCCGAAGCACTGATTGTAGAATTAAAGCAACGCGTCAAAGTCCTTAGTTCATTCATCCATCAATTGTCCTCTCTTGGCTTCTACGAAAGAAATACAAAAACGGGTGAGCTAACGCTCAATGATTTTTGGTTGTCTTGTGGATACGAGCCAGAAGACATACAAGGTGGCGTTTGGCTTGAACTAGTCCACCCTGACGATTTTTCTAAGGTCGCACAACTGTACAGTCAGGAACACCACAGTGGCAAGTTTGAGCTAGAGTATCGGGTTAGGGCCAAAGACGGCAGCTACCGTTGGGTACTCACTAAGGGCAACGTAGTCGGTCGAGATGAGCAAGGCAACCCCAATCATTACATCGGTATAGATGTCGATATGACCGAACGGCATGAGGCCGAGGAACAACTTCGCAATCAGACAGAAGAGGCCGAACAGCGCGCTTTGGAGTCCGACACCTTACGCATGGTTGGGGCAGTGGTTGCGGCTCAGATAGAGCCGAGCCAAGCAATAGTTCGTATTCTAGAACAAGCTGTGCAAGTTGTTCCTTATGAATTTGCAACCGTCTACCAGATTCGCAATGGTTCTTTAGTTGCTGTTGGTAGTGCGGCTTCCGACGGCCCGCGCTATGACCAAACCGAGGTGATAGAGTCGGGCGACAATGGCCCGCATGCCCAAGTGCTTATCGACGGCCAAGTACTGGTTTTTAACAAAGTCGACGAGCTTTTTTCCGTTCGCACTGTTCAAAACACTGTCATCAAATCTTGGATGGGTGTGCCGCTTATGATTCGAGGTGCCTCAACCGGTATGATGTGTTTTGAAAGCTCGTGGTCGGAGTTTTTTACTGATGTTCATGTGCGAATGGCGCTCGCCTTTGCAGACCATGTGGCGGTAGCGATGGAAAATACTCGGCTGTATGAAGAAGTACGAAATCTTGCAATTACCGATGAGCTTACCGGTCTTTTGACGAGACGATGGATACAAGATTTTTCGGGGCGACTGTTAGAACAGGCCTACCGTAGTGCCAAAGACCTTAGTGTGCTCATGATTGATGTAGACCATTTTAAATCAGTAAATGACAACCTCGGCCACCAGTCTGGTGATGCAGTGCTCAAGACGGTTGCTACTATTTGCGCTAGCGCGCTACGCGCCGGTGATGTACTGTGCCGTTATGGTGGCGAAGAGTTCCTTGCAATCATGCCCAACACCAAACCAGATGCAGCTTTTCAAGTTGCTGAGCGTCTGCGTGAGTCGGTAATGCAAACTGAACTTGACGGCTATGCACGACAAGTCACTATCTCGATCGGTGTAAGTTCATTAGGAGATCGAACCGTAGAAGGCTTAGCTGTCCTAATTGGGGAGGCTGACGCCGCGCTCTATCAAGCAAAACGACAAGGTCGTAACAGAACCGTGCAGTCCACCGGTGATCAACCGCGCAAGACTTTTCGCAAAATATCCATATAACTAACTACGCCGATAATTTTTTGGCCATCGAGTACCGGGATTTGCCGTTTGCGAGTTTTGGTAAACGTAAATACTGCTTCAACTATCGATGTTTGACTGGTAAAACTATTGGTGGGCACATCCATAATTTCATTGGCAAGTATTTTTTCCTCTTTGGCCAACAGTTCTTCCATTGGTTCAAAAGTCTTTAGAAAATTTATATTGCCAATCATTTGAGCGTAGTTGGGAATGCCAAGGTTGAGAATCTCAAGTACTGTAATCTCGCCTTGAAAAACATTGTCGTTTCCAATTACGGGTACAAAGCTGATGGACTTTTCGGCCATTAGGTCAATCACCTGTTTGATTGGGGTATCTGGGGTGACTGAATACATTTCATGAGTCATAATCTGCTCTATAGTTAGTTCTGTCTTTACTTCAATATTTTGGCTCTGGATGCTGCTAATTACTTCTTGCGCACTGGAAAGTAGACCGAGACTTTCAAAAACTGCCGTATTCTTTGAAAGTTTGACAAAAGAGGCCAAGCAGTTGAGGTAGAGGTTGGAAGTTGTCTTTGACGTTAGAATGAGGACTACCATGCGAATTAAGACACCATTATCCATAAAGGGTGCAGCAGGTATGGCAATGCCGATCAATATATCGTTAAACAAATCAATACGAGCATGCGGAATAGCGATGCCAGTAGCAAAGGTGGTTCCACCCAGTGTCTCGCGTTCAGCAATTGCGGCCGTGAGGTCTTGGTGAGGGATCTGAAAATGGTAACGAGCAAACATTTCGCCCAAAAGCAAGCTAGTAAGTTCAGTTCTACTTTCTGACTTGACCTTGACTTTGATATACTCTGGATCCAGAAGACTGGATAGTTGCATGGATTCCTCCGCAATTATTGTAGGCATGGGAAGGTTCAATCAGTCAACACATTGCTTAACAAATTGCTCCAATAGAAGCTGATTTGTCATAGTATCTTAACAATCTCCAATGCAGTTTTAATTTACTCTTGCCTAAGAAAACCCAAATCAATACAGTCCTAGTGTGAAACAATACATAAGTCAGGACTTTGATAGACGAGCTCTGGGTGGCATGAAATGGCACTTGTCCCGAGAACAAGAATTGCCCCTATGGGTCGCGGATATGGATTTTAAGGTGCCTCCAACAGTTGTGAGCGGACTTCAAAAGCGAGTTGCAGGGGCTTTCTATCCCTATACCTATGCATGGCCTAGCATACGCGAAGCCTTTGCTAGCTGGTGCAAAACCAATCAAAAGTGGGACCCTTTACAAGGGGATTTCTTGCTCGCACCAGGTCTCTTGACGGCGCTTATGGCAGCTCTTCAGGCTTACACAGCCGTAGGCGAAGGAGTCATCGTACAGGCGCCAGTATACGGGCCATTTTTTTCTATTCCCAAGCGATTAGGGCGCACGCTCATGGTCAACCAGCTCCTGGCTTCTGAAACACAAGCGCACGGCCAATTTAGCTATCAAATTGATTTTGAAGACTTTGAAAAGCACTGCCGAGCTGGCGCTAAAGCTTTTGTACTGTGCTCACCACACAACCCGGTTGGCCGGGTCTGGACACAAAGCGAGCTGCAAACTCTGGGTGAGCTCTGTAGGCGTTATAAACTGTGGCTGATTGTGGATGAGATCCATGCCGACATGATTGCCGAAGGCCAGCAATTTGTTGCAAGCGCCCACATGCTCGCAGAGGGTCTGTTTGACGCCCAACGAACCTTGGTTCTCCAGGCTCCTTCCAAAACTTTTAACATACCAGGCATCGGTTGCGGTTTGGCTTGGTCTTTGGCGATGGAGCCTGTGCGAGAACTTAGGGCTTGCCTTTCGGACTTGTCGATGGGCTCGATCAACATTCTTGCTATGAATGCCTGCGAAAACGCCTATCTCAATGGACAAGCTTGGTTTGATGAAGTCAAACAAGTGGTGGACCAAAATGCAAATATGCTTTCTGCTCATCAGCTTGAGGCTTGGCCCAATCTGCGTATAGCTCATCGAGAAGGTAGTTTTTTGACTTGGATTGATTGTAAGAGACAGATGGAAAAAGTCGGTATGGAAGATGAGCAATGGAACCGTCACATTAGAGAGAAGGCTAAGGTCTTTTTGAGCCCTGGCACGTACTTTGGTATCGGTGGTGAGGGCCACGTGAGGTTAAATCTGGGCTGTACCGAGGCGAACTTGCTCCAAGCCTTGGCACGCCTCGATCGGGTATTTTCCTAAAAGACAGTGTAAGCGATAGCTTAGGTGATGCCTTTTTCAGAAAGCCAACGTTCGGCATCTAGGGCAGCCATGCAACCCGAACCAGCAGCGCTTATGGCCTGTCTGTACACATGGTCCTTAACATCACCTGCTGCAAAGACACCTTGTAGCGAAGTATGCGTGCTGTCCGCCTTGGTAATAAGATAGCCAGTTTCGTCACAGGATAATTGACCCTTGAGAAATGCCGTGTTTGGTTGGTGACCGATCGCAAAAAACAACCCTGACGCTTCAATAAGAACTTCGCGGCCGTCTAGGTTGTTTTTCGTCTTTACCCCAGTTAGCATTTTTTCTCCGACAGCCTCGGTGGCTTCGGTGTTCCATCGAACTTCAATCTTGCTGTTGGCAAAAGTCCTTTCTTGCATTGTTTTACTGGCCCTTAAACTGTCTCGGCGCACCAAGAGGATCACTTGGCTGCCAAACTTTGAAAGGTAGTTGGCCTCTTCGCAGGCGGTGTCACCACCACCAATAACAACAAGAGGCTTGTTGCGAAAAGCGGGCAAGCCACCGTCACAAACAGCACAGGCTGAGATTCCTCGCTGCCAGTATTGGTCTTCGCCTTTAATTAAGAGCCTTTTTGCCGTAGCTCCCGTCGCAATAATGACTGCGTGCGCAAAGTACTCTCCAGAATCGGCTACTATCTTTTTGGGACTCACGCTTAAGTCCACTTCATGAACGGTCTCGGTGAGAACTCTCGTGCCAGATTTGATTGATTGTTCTCGCATTTTTTCCATCAACTCTGGCCCTTGAATGCCATCAGGAAAGCCGGGAAAGTTCTCTACTTCGGTTGTTGTAGTGAGTTGGCCACCCGCAGCCACACCACCGGCCATAAAGCCCTCAAACATTAAGGGCATGAGTTGGGCCCGCGCGGCATAGATGCCCGCAGTGTGCGCGGCTGGGCCAGAACCAATGATAATTAGACGCTCAACTTCGTTTGCCATAAAAAACTCCTGAAACCTTGGTCAGTTAGAATATGACTGGATTGAATGTTTGTGGCAAGTCAAAACGTGACACGCCCACTATGCAGAAGCATTAATCAGGCTCACCAAACCTTCGGGTAAAGTGGATGCTGCGACCACCGTCTTCCCAATGATGCTCGCTGGCAAACTCGTCAAAGATAAAAAACCCATGCCCTCGCTCGCCGCCAATTTTTCTTTCTGCCATTACTCGAGCAAGGTCAAACCCTTGTCCGCTGTCGCTTACAACTGCCAGCCAGTGATCATCAAATAGGCGAATATCAATACTAATACACTGCCGTGGGTCAAATAAGCCACCGTGTTCAATCGCGTTTTCGACTGCCTCTCTGAAGAGCAGTTCTATAGCGAAGCGGTCGGCACGGTTCTTAATCAAGGACAAATGCTCTTTGAGCGTAGCAAAGAATGCTTCGGCTTCCATTGAGCTCGCTTGTATGATAAAAGAAATTGCTTGTTCCATAATTATAGCTAAAAGTATCGTGCACTGCTGTCTAAACTTCCAGAAAAACGCGTTTAAATTTCACCTATAGACTAAAAAAGTCCAAACCAGACAATGTCTTCCAAACTGTACTTTGTTTACCTTGCAGTCTGGTGGGTGTCGGGTTAGAATGAACACAATGAAGGCGTCTCTGCTATTTCTACCTATCAAATCTAAAGCTCCGAGTGTGGCTCTACCCTCTCTAACGCAACTCTTAACCGATGGTGGTTATATTCGTAGCATCGGTGATGGTCTCTACGCTTTTTTACCGCTTGGTATGCTTGTTTTGCAAAGCATAATCCAATTGATCCGCACCGAGCTCAAAAGGCTCGGTGGTCAAGAAATCTTATTGCCAATGGTGAGCCCAATGCCACTATTGGAAGCCACAGGGCAGGATCAAATTCTGGGGAGTGAGCTGCTTACTCTAAAAGATAGCAAAGACCGAATCTTGGCTATCGCTCCTTCACACGATGCGCCCATGCTGGAACTTTTAAAGGGTGTCTTGCATTCGAGCTGGCAATTGCCGGCCTACTTTTTCCAGATCCAAGCCAAGGCCAAAGACGACCTCAGCCTTGGAAGTGCAGAAGCAGGCTTTTTGGCGCCGCGCGAATACTTGATGAATGATTCATTTAGCGTTCATCAAAGCTTTACGCAACTAAACAACTTTATTCCAAAGATTTACGGTGCGTTTAGACGCATATTTACGCTTTGTGGCCTGGAGCCCTTAGTATCAGAAGGTGCTCCGAGTGATCCTTTTGGCTTGCACAGTCATGATTTTATTGTGCTGGACAAGCACGGTGATTATCGGGTGGTAGTTTGTGAACAATGCCACTATATTGCCGACCAAAGGCTGGCAGTTGGCTTGTCCAAGATTAGCTGTCACCGCCCCTTGCCCCTCGAGCGTGGATCAAAGACGGCGACGCATTGTTTGGGGGATCTTTTGAGGGAGCTGGGGTTTGCCACAAGTCAATTGGCGCTTGCTCATGTTTACAGTGCCCAAAAAGGCTTTGTGATGGCTGTTGCAAGAGCAGATCAGGCCATTAGTCGGGTCAAATTGAGTAGAATTTTGGGTGAGCCCATTTTTCAAGCCCTTGATGCGTCTGCACTGGAATCCTTGGACCTCTGTCCAGGTTTTATGTCGCCAATGGGTTTGGATCTGCAAGATACGCTGTCGTATGGATTAAGGATAGTAGTAGACAAGTCGGTTGCAGAGACACCTAATCTACTGATTGGTGCTAACCTGTCCGGTGAGTACTGGGTCAACAGCAATTTTGGTCGGGACTACGAAGCACATCTGGTTGGTGACATTGCTGTTGTTGATGAACGCCAACGCTGTTATCACTGTGGTGGTGAGCTTAAAGTATATGAGGCAATCAAGATTGCCTCTATTGATCGTGTCAATGATATGCACTCGCGCGCTCTGTCATTGTTGGTCAAAGACGACAAGGGTACTTTGATTCCCCCTTGCATGGGATTTTACGGTTTGAGTATCACGCGACTTTTGGGAGCGGTGGCCTTAAGCTACCGGGACGAACGAGGGCTTCGTTGGCCATTGCAAGTTACTCCTTACAAAGCGGTGCTTCAAGTTGTAGGAAAGAATTTTCGACTTCAGCTTCTTGCCCAAGAAATCCATGACTCGCTAGGCGAGCATCTACTGTGGGATGACAGGCCGATTTCATTCTCGCAAAAATGTCTCGACGCTGATAGAATGGGCATTTCTATGCGGATAATCATTTCTACGGCAAGTCTCGCAGATCGAAGTGTTATGATTCTGTCACGAACCGGTACATTGAGGAAGCGTGTCACTTTTCATACCGTTAGGTCGGTTTTGATGGAGTACTGGAGGCTCGAGCGTGAGGCCCACGGACTACACGAAGAGGTATAAAACACAATGAGCTTTGAACTGAGCCCAGATTTATTGAACGATTTGATTTTTGGCATGGAAAATCAGCAGGCCCAACAAGTTCTTGATACTAAGTCGCTAAAACTCATTGAGGGTCGCCCAGAGCTAAGCGATGATGTAAACTATCTGCTTCTGCCCGAATGGACGTCAGCCAATGGTTTTGAATTGATGGAGAGCTTCGTACTAGGGCTGCACAGTCCATTGTTAAGAGAGCGCCTGTGGTCAATTCTGGAGAGCGGGCGCGGGGTCTTTAAAAACTTTAAGGCCGCATTGCGAGAAGAGCCAGCACTCGAGCAAAAGTGGCAGCGCCACAAGCGCTTGGCGATGAGAAGTCATATTTTGGGTTGGTACAACGAATTAAGAGACTATTGGGGGCTTTTGCCGATCGCGGCCATGGAGGAAGAGGACGGAGATACTACTGAGCTGGTCAAGTGGGACTTTAGTATTCGATCGGCGGACATAGAGCATATTGTGTCTCTTACTAGTTTAGATAAACACTACTTCCAAGAAAATCTGCGGCAACTTGACTTGTCAGATCTAAGCCAGGATGGAGCTGAGCAGCTTTTTTTGTACTTTAGAGAAGGCCTTGCGCCGCCCCGGCCAGAGCAATTTATAGTTTGTTATACTCCAGATGACGAGATAGCTGGCTTTCTTTGGTATCAAAACCGTTGCGGACTCAATGAAATTCTTCAACTTGCTGTCGCAGAGGCTTATCGAGGCTTGGGAATTGCTAAGTCGCTGATGGAACAATTCCACAAAAAGATTGCTGCTAGCACAGGGCAAAAAATCATTGTAAAACTGCCTTCTCAGCCAACTTGGGTTGCTCAAAGTTTTGAGAAACAAGGGTTCAAAAGTCTCGGTTCAATTGCTTTGTTTTAGGCTTGCAACCTTATATTTTCGGCGAAGACATGTATGCGTTCAAGCTCAGCCATAACTGCGTCAGCGACTGCTTGTTTGGGATCTTCCTCGGTCCGGCCGCGATTGGCGGTCCTAAACTCTTTGGTGTCGAGAATCGTGTCGGCATAGAAGACAACTTTATCAGCAAAAGGCATGTCTTTGGTCATGTCGCCATTTGGATTGGGACGCAGGGTATTTCCTGCGATGCCGATCAAAAGTAGGTGGTCAAAGGACTTTATGTAAGAGTCGATTTCTTTTAGACCTCTCTTGGTTTGGTCATGACCAGGTCTATAACGTGTCCCAGAAGGAAAAACTAGAACTATGTTGCCTTTGTGTTTGTGACGGACCATTTCATGTAACGCGGCCATGTTAATCGAACGAGCTCGCATAACTTCCTCTTGAGCTGTTGGGCCATCCTCTTTGAGTTTGCTTAGGCTTCTGGATGGATAGATAACGATCCGGCTGTAAGCCTCAGCAAACGCGCGTGCAAAATTGGTTTCTTCGTTAAGCTTAGCACCCGCCATCGCAATGATCTGATTGACTGCAGCTTTAGCGTCTGCTGAGTGCTGTTCCATTAAGTAGAAGAAATTGGGAATATCAAAGTTAGAGTAGTGTTCCATGAGTATCAGACAGGATTGGCCGGCCTGTGCTCGTCGGGCTAGTTCCAGAATATTTTCCATACCGGCCACCTGGCTGCCTGGCGTGATCAACTGGCCCAAAAGTTTATCAATGTGTAGGCGATTGGCGAGATTTGCGACTTGGAAGACATTGCTTGGATCAATTCTGGCGGCTTGGACGGAGTTTTTGAGCATGACCGCAATTATTTCCTGCGCCATTACATCTATAGATTTCACCCTGGTGGCTCTCCTGATCAAAAATTGGCTTGAGTTAAGAAAAAAACCGCATAGCCATAGAATAGAATCCAGCAAGTAGTTATAGATTGTGTTTGTGATCGTCAATGAGCATGTGCAAATCTTTGATACTTGGTATTCGTGTAAACATAGTATCACAAAAAAGTTGCTTCTCGTCTACTGGCAGGTGTTAAGCTAAAGCTACTGTGGAACGTTGAGTAAGGAGTACAAACGACCCTCTGAGTTGGAGCCGCGAGACAAATTGAGCGCGTCGAGTTGCGTCTCACCAAAGGACAGGTAATGGTAGTAGTAGGTGCCTGGCAGCAATTTGAGTTCTAGCTCAAAGACTCTGAGCGAAGCGTCGCGCGGGTAGGAGCCCGCGTCAAGAAGTTGGTGCATGTAGGGGTCAAAGTGATTAAAAGTGCCAGCAGCAAAAATTTCACTGCCTGCCGGGCCAACGTAACGTAAGATAACTTTTTTGCCTGACCTACTACCAATAGAAGCTTGACGGGCCATTTCTGCTGCAGTGCTCGCCGTGCGTTGCGGTGTTTGATGAATGTTAACAATCTCAGGGCTAATGGTGGCAAGCGAAGGTGCTCGTTCGATCGCTATCTGCGAAACCAACGAACCGTTAATCTTGCGCAGTGTGTTTTTGTTGGCAGGATCATGGGTCCAAATGCCATCAATCACATAGCGATACTCAAGTGGTGATCCCGAGGCTGTAAGTTCTTGCTGAGTTTTTCGAGCTAGGGTGTAATAGAGGAAATAGACCGTGCTTTCTGTCCCGTCGGTAAAGTTGTTAACTGTCTTGGTCATGGTGTGTAGAATTCTATAGTTTTCATGGGCAAAGGCCATCGCTACGTGACGAACAACTTTGCTACGCAGATCCTGAACACCACGGTTGCTGGTATGGAAACTTGGTCCCAGATTAGCTGATGTCGCGGCATATGAAAACAAAATAATGGTTTCGGGCGCTTGAAAGTCAGGTTGGAGCGAAGCTACGAACCTTGGTTGACTTGCTGTTCGCAATGACTTTATTTCCTGATGTCTGGTCTGGCCCATGTTTTGGCTATAAAGAGGCGAGTTATCAGTGTTTACAGATTCGGCCATAAGCGGATACAATCCGCAAAGGAGCATCACAAAAATACTTGTTGTTTTTCTAAGACCACGCATGTATCTATTGTATCGGCAATGGCGATGCTTTCTTGATACAGTCACTTGAGAAATCTACAAGTATGTCGATGATAGTCTATAGCGATGCCAGAACTAGAGCAACTTGAAAAGTTTAACCAAGACCTCATCAATATCGGCGACGAACCAGCCCAGGCTAAACGCCGAGGCGAAGATATAGAGAGGGTTATGACGCCCGAGGAATATCCTCTCAATAATGTAGGTTCCGGCGTCAAAACAAACAAATCAACCGTCAGTGCTTCAAATGATGAGGGCCAAGGGCAGGACGATGCCTCGGCCGGAACTGATGATTTTCTTGCCAGTTTGGAGCCAGATCTATTTGAGTCGAATGACGATGAGTCCGGCGGCTCTCCGATTGACTATGGTGAGCTCGGTCTTGGACTTGATGATGAAGCCTCCAGTTCTGCACAACCTGATGACGATGCGTCAGACCTCTTTGAGGATGACTTGCTATCCACTATTAATGCTGGTTTGGGCGATGAGGACTTAGAACAAGATGCTGACGCCACCGAAACCAAGGACGACGAAGCAAGTTTCTTAGACGGCTTTAGTGATGACTTTTTGACTGGCGGGCAAGACGCTCTGACAGAGTTCGATGCCGAACTTGAAACTGAAGCTGAGCCTGAAGCAAAACTTGAAACCGAGCCTGAAGCAAAACTTGAAACCGATAAAATACTTGAAACAGACGATCTTGATTCTATTGAAAATAGCCAACTCGGTGATCTCCCCGACCTAGATGATGATCATTTTATTGGCGATCTGGCTTCCAGTGATGATCCAGATACAGAACTTGATTTGGTTTTGCCGGATGATTCAAGTCCGGGGGCGGTAGACGCCGGTCTTGACCTCGGTGCTGATTTTGATGAACTAGGTCTAGACGACTTTGAAACAGATGCTGACAATGAATTTCACCAAGCTGCGCAGAGTTTTGATGCTGATGCCATAGCTGGAAGTCAAGCGGACGCTGAGGCAGTAAGCGCTAGTTCTGACGAATTCCCCTCAATGCCTGATTTTGGCGCCGACATGGATGCCGACTTTTCTACTGACAGCTTTAATGACGAATTTGACATGAGTGACTTTGGCAAAGACTTTGGTTTGATGGAAGAAGTCAAGTCAGAAGACTGGGGTAAGCCAGGTGCTGGAGCAAAGTCAGATGACAACAAACTGTCTGTCGTGTCTGATGCCGAAGAAGAAATTCAAAAAGTAAGCATACAGGACGAAGCCGAAGCTTTTGAAATTTCCGATAAAGATTTTAAGTACCTTCAAGATAGCCTGAGTGCAATGCCGCTCAATCTCAAAATCGCAGCAGAAGAAGTGCTGGCCTCCGAAACCTATAGCTTTGAAGAGCTACGATTATTGATTGGCATGCTGGTTAGAGGTGACAGTCCCAAAGATATAGCAAGTGTTGTTAGCCGGATAACTGGCAAGAAAATAAAGGTTCCTGCAGGCTATCAGCGCAAAACTGGTCTGGCTTTTGAGCAAGAACAAAAGAGTTTTGCCTATCAGTTTAGACATAATATTGTTCCACTGCTTCGAGTGGTTTCGCTCAGTTTTGTCGCCGCTGCTGTTCTCTTCTACGCCATTTATGAGTTTGTTTATCGACCAATTTATGGAGCCAGCCTCTACGAACAAGGATTGCAAGCTATAAGAAGTGGCGAGTTTGATAGTGGCAATCAGTTTTTTAAATGGGCTTGGATCCAGTGGCCCGACGAGAGCCGCTATGTTCAATATGCCCAAGCCTTTAGAGAAATGCGTGCCGACGCTAAGGCACGAGAAAAGTTTATAGAACTACTAGGTAGACCCAATGTTAAGGACAAACCGATTGGTGTAAATCGATTGCATCGACAGGGAATTTTGCAATTTGCCGATTTTCTGGGTTACTATCGAAGAGAATACTCATTGGCCGTCAATTATTTACAACGCTTGGTAGACGTCAACAAATTTGACCACGATCCAACTATTATGCAAGGCGACATCTTTTTGGAGTGGGCTCGCTACACCAGCTCAAGCAGCGTTTTTTCCATAGAAAGGAACGGCCGTATCGAGTCTCAAAAGACTGTCGCGGATCTGTATGAGGCTGCACGCTACAACTATGCAAGTCTTATTTCTAGCGAAGGCCAGACCGACATACTATTGTCTAGAATGCTCAGGTATTTTATGCGAACGGGCAACGAAGACGAAGTAGTCAAGATCAAGAATCTGTTTCTTAAGGATTCGGAAGCAAAGCCTGATGGAAATGTTACTGCAGAGTTGGCAGGTTACCTGATAGATAGCGCAGAGGGCAACTTTAAGATAATGGATGAGGCTTACAAACTTATTCTCAAGTCGATCAATGGCGGCTACATGGAAGAGCCAGGGCTGCACTACCAATTGTCGCGCTATTCACGCTTTTTTAAGAGCCAGGATGAAGAAGAAAAAGCACTCAAGTGGGCCAGAACCTACTATGAGCGCCTTCAAGAGAAGCGTGCCTTTAACCAGTTTGAACGCACTCAGTATATCGACACCTTAATTAGGGATGGCGAGCGTCTCTACGGCCCTCTCTATGGCAATACCGACCTACTAAACGCCATAAACGTGCTCACTACGGCGCGTGAACTATACGACAGTGGTCTCAAGGCGTCTCTCTTACCGGAAAAAACGCCTTTGCTTGGCAGGGTCTACGCGCGGCTTGGCGATGTGCTTTATTATGATGCGCGAGATCTACCCGGCGCGCTGCGTCAATATAGAATTGCACGTGATCATGGCTATGGAAATACGCCAAAGGAAGTAGGCTTGGGTTCGGCGGGACTACTGAGTCAGGGAACACACAAGCGATTGTTCTTGCCCGTCGGCGATGCAGGCGTGCCCCACCTTTCTAGTGTCGAACTCATAGAAGCAGCGCGCGATATCGCTTACAAATCAGGCTACGTCTACTACAACCTCGCGAGAGTTATGCGCCCGCGCAGCGTCGACCAAGAGCGCAATTTTGATAGAGCCGCTTCTGAGTTTATTCAGGCAGAGGGTGCTTTAGTGCATCGCAACATCAATCTGCAGTACGCAATTGCAAACACGCACTACTTGCGAGCAAACTACGATGCTGCTTCTAGTGAGTACCGTTTGATCCTTGAGCGTTTGCGTTTAGAACGCGAAAACATACCCGAGCTGCTACTCGAGGAAGACCCCGCCCATCGTGAGCTTGTTGAGTTTATGATTCGCGTTAACAATAACCTTGGCGTAAGCTACTACCAACTCTATCGCCAAGGCGGCGTAGATGCGGCAGAAAACCTCGGCCAAGGCTTGTTCCATGTTGGACGTGCGATTGAGTTGTACGAAAACGCAGCGCGCAGCCCAGAAACTGCAGTGCGAGCCGAACGGAAGAGCCAAGCCTATAATAACCTCAGAGCCATGATAGCCAAAGACTTTACCGATTCGGTAAGCATTACGCTCGACCTACGTCGAGACCTATCACATACACTTTTTAGCAAAGATCTAATGACCATACCAGAAGCATCACCTGAACCTGTCCGATAAGCTTAGCCTCTAACTTTGACCATCCAGTTGAACTTGTCTTCCAGCTCACCATATTGAATACCCTTGAGCGTGCGAAGTAGCTGCAAAGTAAGTTCGCCGGGTTTGCCGTTGCCCATTACTGAGGTTTTTTCTTGATGGGTGATAGACTCCAAATAACTGACGCCAGCAGCGGTACCAGTGACAAAACACTCTATACCTTCACTCATAGCTTCATCAATGGTAATCGGGCGCTCTTCGCAGCTTACGCCCATGTCCCGGGCCAGCTCCAAAACGCTTCGGCGGTTGATGCCGTCCAAAATCCTGTCTTCTAGATTTGGAGTCACCAGACTGTTATTCTTGAGTCTAAAGAATATATTGCAGGACGAACCCTCTTCTATAAAGGTGCCTGTTTTTGCGTCCAAGAATATGGCTTCCATGTAGCCACGGGCTATGGCATCTTTTTTAGCAAGTGTGGGAATAACATAGTTGGCGTTGCACTTGATCCAGCCCGTGCCATGGCTGTTGGCTCTAACCATATTGGTTGTCAAAGCTTTTGAGTTTGCGTTGAGGTCAAAGTAACTGCCAACCGGTGTTCCGACAATTATGACCCAAGGGTGATGAGAAAGGTTAAGCCCTATGCCACCTTCGCTGAGGGTAAAAGGCCTAAGGTAGATGGCTTCGGCCGTCACAAAATTATCCTTTTCCCACGCATTTTTGTAGTAGGGTCTAAAGCCAAGGTCAGCATTTTTGGCTACTGTCTCAAGACTTGCATCAACAAACAAGTTTTGTGGAAAGCCCGGCATCTTGAGGCCGACCATTGATCGTTCAAAGCGTTTGCCGTTCATGTCGGGTCTAAAAATCTTGAGACTGCCGTCTTTTTGAGGATAGGCCTTGAGCCCTTCAAAACACCCAAACCCGTACTGGTTGGTGTAATTAATTAGTGGCAGATTGCCAGCAGCGTTTCTTCTTGTATGAATATCCGCGCGAGCGGAATCGTCCAGAGCGGCTTCTTGTTCTTGACCTTGGTGAGGAGCTTCAAGATAGTGCTCATGCCACGCATTTTGTGGTGTCCATTTGGCCTGATAGGTCCAAGGGTATAGTGAAAGGCTAAAGCCTGCTGCCATGTCAATTCCTCCGACGGATTAAGTGAGGGCTATTGTACGTCCCAAGCGAATTGCGGTCAATATATCAACGGATTGAGGTCTATATTAAAGCGACCAAGCAGGATTACTTGGTCGCTTTAATGGGGTGGGCATTTTTTATATCAAACTACGTCTAATGACAATAATAGAAATGTCATCGGCAAACTTGCCACCATACTTCTTGAGGTCGCCGCTCGAAGCAAATTCGGTAACTGCATTAAGCAGAGCCTGCCTAATTTCTTCCACAGGGGCTTCTACTAGTTGTTCTACCACACGCGTCACGCCGTCAGTGTCAAAGAAGCGTCCGTCACGGTCTCGAGCTTCCACCAAACCGTCGGTGTAGAGTATCAGCAGGTCGCCCGGATCAAGTGTAAACTCGCCAACTGAGGGTTTTGAGTCAACGAACTCCGATATTCCCAAAAACGCCGTCCTATCAGTCATGCCTGGCAGTTCCAGCATCTTGCGATGTGCCTTGCGGTACAAGAGTGCCGGCAAATGCGCACCAACATGGCTAAAGGTGCCATTCTTTTCTTGGAAGATGTTGCCTGTCATAAACTTGTCACTGCCGATTCGTTGACGGTTGATCTTGACCAAGACTTTATTGATGACATCGTAGAGCTCATTGATGGTCAGCTCTTTCTTGAGAGCTTCACAAGTGGTAATGGCACTTTGGAAGGCTGCCAGATGGATGAGGGCCATTAGGCCAGAGGGTAGGCCGTGGCCAGAAACGTCGCCAATGTCAATGTAGTTGCCAAACGAGGTGTTGGCGTAGTCATAGAGGTCTCCACCAACTTCAGTAGCAGTCAACATAGAGCCAACTATTTCATAGCCGGGTATTTCGATAGTCTTAGGAAGAATTGAAGTCTGAATGTTTTTGGCTGTTTCCATTTCGTCGGAGAGTCTGTTTCGTTCGCCCTGAATTTCCTTACCGTTGATTATGGTGAACATTATCGAAAAGATGTCTACAAAGGTTGCAAGGATTACTGCTTCCTGGGGGAAGATGTGCTCTACCGCGTCCTTGTACAAAACCAACATGCCCACAATCTCGTCTTGGTTCATGATGGGATAGAGCATAATTTTACGATACATACTCTTAAGGTTGGGTGGAAGCTCGAGTGAGGTAGCTTGCTTGCTGCGCATGGCACTAAGAACGCCGCGTTGGGCAAAGTCGAGCTTTTTGCCTTCTTTCTCTTGACGTTCCAGTTCCTCAATATCAAAGGCCTGAGACATAATATGCTTGTCCAACTCGGACTTGTTCATTCGCTTTAGATTGTCACTTAAGATCAGAGGAGCGCAAAAATTGTAAATAAACTCTGCGGACTGGACTGCCAAGAGTGTGCCTTTGCGGTGGTAGACAACTACTGACTTAAAGGCTTGTGGTTTGCTGGGCACGTTTTCTTCGATCTGTTTCATAAACGCAACCATCGACTCTATTAGCAAGGCCTTGTCGTCTGCAGCTGTAGATACCAAGATCTTGTTGATAACACGCGATCGCTGTTTGTCAATTTCAATTTGGCGCCGGTGAAGGTCGTTGAGGTGGTGCATGCGATAGACAAAATATTCATGGTAAGCTCTGATGGCATAAACGCCTAAGGTCAAACCCAGACCAATTAAGCTCAGACCGTGCAGCTTGTAGGCTGATTCTACAAAAACCAAAACTGTGGTAACTGCAATGCTGATGAGATACAGAACAAAGGGGTAGACCTTGCGGCGGATAACACCGCCTTGCATACCGTAAACACCGACTGAAGCCAGTGCGGCGGCTCCAATGCCCAGCAAACTAACGATGAAGACCATTGTTTGAAAGTCGTTGCGCGGAACGCGGGTAAGTTTAGGGTTTGAGTAACCAAGGTAGGCCATAAAGACATTGACACCAATCACTAGCAAGCTAACGATTAATAGTAGTGGCACCGGCCTAAAGGCTTGCCTAAATGCGCGACGAAGTTGGTTTTTTTCTATGCGCTGTTGGTGAACCGAATACTCAAGTATTGAAAAAATAGCAAAAACCAACAGTGTATGGAGTGCGGTAAAGCCCTGCAAAAAGAAGTTTTGTATACGTTCGTCAAAGACGAGAAAATAGACAGTCTCAAGTGCACCCAAGAGGCCGATTAGAATTATTGATGACAGCAGAATCGCCGGGCGCTTGGCGTACTCAGGGCGTTTGTGTGCATCCCACCACAGAGCCAACGAAGCAACCACCAAAGCGGGGTACAAAAATAGATAAAACTGCATGAAACCTCCTGTTGTTTGAGGTCGTTTTTTATGACCTCAGCGGCATCTTACTATGTTCTTTGGCTTGATCTAGCAGAATCAGCAAGTCATCATCTACTTTGTGTTGGCTCTTGCTTTGGCTGCGTTTGCTGATCAGAGCGAGTAAATCTTGAGATTCTTTTTGAAGTTCCATGGCCTTTTCGCTGGAACTGCCAGAGACGGTCCGGATAACCTCTACCGCTAGCACAACGCCCTGGAGGGCACCAGCTACTGAAAGTAGGGTTTGCTTTTCAGCAAGAATTGCACTACTAGACTGGCGAGTCCGGTCTGCAACCTCTTGAATCTTAGCTTGAATTTCTTTGATGAGAATCTCAATGTTTTCGAGCGAATTGGCAGTGCTCTCGGCCAAGGATCTAATCTCATGGGCAACGACTGCAAAGGCCAAACCGTGTGTTCCTGCTCGGGCAGCAACTATGGATGCGTTAATGCTTAAAATGTGCGTGCTGGATGCCACCTGACTCATAACTTCAAGAATACCGGTTATCTTCTGCGACTCGGTAAGCAAAAACTCAGTCTCTTTGAGCGACATTTCCATTTCGTCCGCCAGAGTTGAAACTTTGCTTTGCATTTGCTCAGAAAGGGTAAAGGCTTGCTCTGCATTAGCAGCCATATTTTCTGCTATTGCAAAAGCCTGACGATTGTTCTGGTGGATAAGACGGGAGCCTTCGTCTAGTCTGCTAACGATGGCACTGTCATCGCTTTGATCACTGGATGGATCAGTTTCTTCCAGCTCATCAACACTCATGGCTTCGAGCTTGGAAGTGACGGCAGCGATTATTGAGCTTAATGAGACCAGTTTTTCTTCCAGCAATAAACTCTTTGCAGTTTCACTTTCCAATCGTTGGTCTAGTTCGTTAACGAGAGCTTGAGCTTCGATGTTTTGCTTTTCTCTGGCATCGTCTTGTGTTGAACTCGTTTTGGCAAGGTTACGTGCAAGGCTTTGAGCTTGTAGCAGCCACACTATTGTTGAAAACACCACAGCAAGCGCCAAGACTAACGATAGACGAAGCCAAGGCGATGCCAGTAAAGTTGATAGTGACGCCAGAATAGAAAATGCCAGAAAAGGAAGCAATTTACTCAAGGCTTACTGCCCCAGGAACTAAGAAAGTGAGCGTTGGCAGACTCGTTGCTTGCCAGGTTACTTCCTTGCTGTGCAATATTTTAATGGTATAGCGCTTGTCGGAAGGAGCGGACGCAAGCGTCATGATCCATTTTGCCAAAGCCTTGATGCCAGATGAGTTAAGGAAAGTTAACGCCCTCATGTCTGCTTCCACTACTTTAATCCCACTTGACAAAGCGCCTTTGTGCACTTTATCAAAGAGTGGGTCTAGGATCACACTTGGATCCTGCATGTCGATCTCGCCAGTAATTATGACCGAGATGCCATCGGGCTTGTCGGCTACTTCTATAGCTACTTTGCCTTGTTTTATCGGCTCTATGCTTAACTTGTTCATTTTATGGTACTCCCTTGTTTTCCTTTTGTGGGTTAATCTATCATTCTAGTTCTAGGCGGAATGTTACCGTGTCACTGGTTGTATCCAAAAAGATCTTACAACCTGTTTCGTAGCGAATGCGAACCAAGCCAAGTTGGCTCTTGCCGTCACTGCGAACAGCGGCTTCCCTCATCATGGCAACATAAGCTTCGAGTGGATCGCCTTCCATAACTCTTTCAAAGAGTTTTTTTACGTAGGCGATAGATTCGGGAGTCGCTTTGTTGGACACTGCTATCGCCATTGCTTTTTCGCCGTCAGGAAAAAGTGCCATTTGAACCTTGGTTTCTTCTTCTGATGCATACTTGACGGCGTTCTCGAGCAATTCGCTCGCAGCCATAGCTATCTTATCTGCTTTTGCATTATCTGCAAGGCTAACTGCAAGGAAATTTTGAATGAATCCGCGTACTACTGCAATGTACTTCCAGCGCGGTCCAAACGCAAGCTTAATGTAACCATCGCGTTTCGTTGTTTCTGCCATAATTGTGGCCTCCTTCTATCAACATTTAGCTCAGCCTGGGAACAGGTGGCCAAGAGAGAATCCATTCTCTCCAGTCTAAAGGTTAGTGCATGCCGGATCAGACTTCAAGATAGACATTAGAAACAATTGACTTTCAGTTAAGAAAGCCTAGGCTAAGTTCTATAAAAGGTCGCCATTGTGCGGAATTTTCTTGCGCCATAAGCTGAGCGTCCCAGATAGCACCCGCGCCCACGAAGACGTTTAAGCCTGATTGGTCTGCAAGTCCTGTGTTAATGCCCAAGCGCAGACCTTGGTCGAGCAAGCCAAGACTGGCCCATTGGTCAAAGGCTCGAGATTGTAGGCTGGCTTGTACGGCAAGATAGAGCCAATCGAGATCAAGGCCCAGACTTAGGCCAGCGCTTAGACCGGCGTTCCAGTCAATCTGACGAGCGATGCTGCGGTAGGGGCCAAGATAGATGCCAAGCTCGAGCGTTGCAAAAAAGTGTTCATATTCAAACTGGATAGTGTTTGAAAGCTTAAAGCCAGGTGTGCGAGAGAAGATCTCGCTTCCAAAAGGCAGTACTTTGTCCTGGTCAATGAGGTAAGCCATAAAGAACTGCAACGAACCAGAAAAAACCTGGGCCAGTCGCGCTGGGGCATAGGCCCATTTTAGGTTGCTGCCAATCATAATGTCCGGTTCGGAACCACCAAGATCATTCTGGTTTTGGTCACTTGCAGTTTCAAGCATTAGTCCTGCCGAAACTTCTATATTGTCGCCAGTGCCGAGTCTCATGCTTGCTGAGAGACTTGTAGAAAGACTGTCATTTAGTTCTTCGCCCAAGGGCATCAGCATCAGTCCAAAAGCCGCCTGAATGGCGTTTGCCGCCAAGACGTGCGAGTCGTTTACTTGGGTGCTGCCAGAGAACAGCCCGTTTTGTGAACGATGTTTGAGAAAGCTGGAGCTGTCTATACTTACTGAGCCATTGAGAATCACCTCAGCGCCGCTGACGCTAGGGCCAGGTTGGAGCACAAGCCGGTAGCGATAGTCACCGTCGTCAAGACGCAAGCCTTGTGAGTCCTTTCCGTCCCACTCAATTTCCTGGAGCCACGTTTTAAAGTCCGAGCTTTTGGCGGTCCAGGCAACAAGACCATCTTTGCCAAAAAGCAGCAGTTCTGCTGAGCCCGGAGCGTCCACTTCAAAGCGCAGGTTGGTGGTACCAAGTTTGCCCAAGTTTTCCGGTCTAAAGCGACTGCGACTTGGAGAAACCAATCGAGCCGCAAAGGGTGCTGCTTCTAAGTCGACATACAAACTGGCAAGGTGATCCTCTGCAACGTAAAACGCGACACTTTGGTCAACAAAAGCAAATGACCTTACGGTTACTGAGTTGCTTCCCGGGCGGATCTCGTAATAATCGCTTCCAATGATGGTCTCGGCCTCTTTGCCGTTGACCAAGACTTGGTCAATCTTTTGGTTTGCGTCGACGCTGAGATAGGCGCGCTCAGGCTCCATGGTCACTTCGTATAAATAACGATAGCCATTTCTTATTTGAATGGTTCCGTAAAAGGACTTGTAGTTGTTTCGTTCTACACGGTAGCTGTAAGTTCCGGCTGGAAGCCGCGCGACGGTTAACGGATTGCCAATGACGCGACGTCCATCTATCCACAATACGCAACCATCTGGATCAGTGTCGATGGAAAAAACATCGCTGGCTTCTGTCTTGGCGTCTTTTTCTATTTCTTGGCTTTTTTCTACACGAGAGTCTTTTATTTGATAAAACGGCAGCTGAAAATAGTCAATTTTTGCTCGCGCGCTTTGTGAGTATGCGCTGCCGCAAAAGACGAGTAGCATAAAAAAGACCCAAAAACCGGTTTTTTTTGACCATAGTTTAAAAGCAATCATTGTTTTGGCTCCGTAAAAAGGGCTGAAACAGGCTAAGCCTGAGGAGGTCACATGAACAGTTTAAATTCAATTCTTCTGGAAGGCAATCTCACACGAGATCCAGATGGCAAAGCAACCCCAAAAGGGGTTCCGGTATGCACCTTTACGATCGCATCCAATCGTTTTTACAATCCTGGTGATGGCGTGCAAAAGGAAACGTCGTTTTTTGATGTAGAAACGTGGTCAGGACTAGCCGAACGCTGCTCGATTGAACTCAAGAAAGGTCGAGGCGTGCGTGTGGTGGGTCGGCTCAAGCAAGAACGCTGGCAAGATCCCGAAGGCAAAGGTCGAGTAAAAGTCAAAGTAGTGGCTGAACACGTTGAGTTTAAGCCAATTTTTGCCCGCAAGGAGCAAGAACAGGCCATCGAAGACGATGAAAACGAGGCATCGGTCGTGCTAGAAGAACAAGAAATGGAGTCGGTTTTGTAATCGCCTTACTGTTCCATCTTGACGCAGCAAGCTAGCTAACGCTATGGTAGTTTGTATGGAAGTCAAGGAAATAGCAAAGAGCGATTTCATTATTCAAACTTGGTGGTGGCTCGGATAGTTTTCGGGCCGGCTATGCTATGGACAAAGGCCCCGTGCGCTACGCTGGGAGTCTACCGAAACGAAGGTCGTACATCCTTGCCTTGGATGCGCGGCCTTTTTTTGTTTCTTTTTTGCTTGGACAAGTAACTGAATGATTTGGAGGACCGCATGAGCGACAGAACGAGCGACAGAACAAGCGACAGTGAAATCATAATAAAAATTGTGCCTGGTGAAAAACATACACCGTATTCGTTGGCCGAAAAACTCGGCGCTCGCTGCATCCTAGAGTCATCGTCAATCGACAAAGGTCGCGAGCGCTATTCGGTGCTTTTGATTAAAGAGGCCTTTAAACTTATTCAAGACCAAGAAGACATCTTGTTCCTGCGTCAAGGCGAGCAGAAACCCTACAAAGTGGTCTCGCGGGCGCGTGACATCCTCGATGTTTGCAGCTACTTTGCCGATCAGCATGATCCAGTGCGCCAAGGCTTTCCGTTACCATCAGGTGGGGTTGGATTTTTAAGCTACGAGTTTGCCCGTTTTTGCGACACGGTCAACTTTGCTTATCAGGCTGACCCGCTCGGACTACCAGATGCCGCCTTTATTTTTGGCCACGTCTTTGTTATCTTTGACCATTATACTGACATGCTCTATCTGATTGGTATCAACTATAAAGAAGCTAAGATTGACCTCCAAGTCCAAATAAACGCCTTGGAAAAGCGACTGTCAGGACAACGTGGCAGCGACTTAGAACATGACATTGAACTGGGAGAACTTGAACAGCTAAATCAGAAGGAAAACGAAAAGGCTTGCGAAGTCTACTGTCTATCTAATCAAGAAGAAGACGAAGCTTACTATCGCGCGGGGGTCGACAAAGTTCGCGAGCAGGTAATTGCTGGCAATCTCTTGCAAGCCGTTTTGTCGCGTCGTGTTGTTCTCTATAGCGACATCAAGGCGCTGCAAGCCTACCGCTACCTAAGATCAAACAATCCATCGCCTTATTTGTTCTATTTGGATTTTGGCAATTTTCAGATTTTTGGTGCCAGTCCTGAGGTTCATGTTAAAGTTAAAGAGGGCAATGCTGTGCTTCGACCGATAGCTGGCACTCGGCGCCGCGGTAGCAGCAAGGACGAGGACAAGGCGCTTGAAGCCGAACTACTTGCTGATCCAAAAGAAAAGGCAGAACACCTGATGTTAGTTGACCTTGGGCGCAACGACCTTGGTCGAGTATGCGAGGGTGGATCAGTTAAGGTAAGCGAACTGATGGGAATAGAACGTTACAGCCATGTGATGCACATCGTTAGCCAAGTAGAGGGCAAGCTTGCCAAGGGCAAGAACGGTATTGATGCACTAAGAGCGACTTTTCCAGCGGGGACCGTATCCGGAGCTCCAAAAATAAGAGCTATGGAAGTTCTCAGCAAAATTGAAAAAGAAAGACGTGGAATTTACGCCGGAGCTATAGGATACATTGAACCAGGTGGTGATTTGGACACCTGCATTGCCATAAGAACTGGTATCAAGATTGGCAAAAAGTTGATCTTTCAAGCTGGGGCTGGCATAGTCTACGATTCCACCGCTGAGCGAGAACTCGAAGAAACGCGCGAAAAAATGGCCACTTTGCTCAGGTCAGTTGGGCTTGACCCGCACAAGGCGTTGAGTGCTCGTTTGCACAGCAACAATTTTGAAGACGACACCGACACCGACTTTGATGTTAGTGTGGGTTTTTCGGCAGCAGGCACTTCGGTTAAGTCAAAGTTGGCGCATCGAAAAGACAAAAAACCGCAAGAAAAAACCGAGATAGCAGCATCCAAGACAGTGACCGAACCGTCGGTTCAAAGCAGCATTGACAACTTGGTTGCGGAGAAGTCCCATGCCTCGCAGTTTGCCCAAAACCTAACCGACCATGTCCCTGACCCCTGGACCGAACAACAAGAGGACATGATGCCACTAGACTGGGACTTTGACCCTGAGGGCTCAGGCGGATCAAAGGAAATTCAGTTAGAAATCGATGCTCTTATTCGCAACCGCGCCGAGCACACGCTTGGTGGCACCGAAGAACTCGAAGAACTAGAAGAACTGGAGTAAGAACATGATCTTAATTATCGATAATTTTGATTCTTTCACCCATAACCTCTATCAATATTTCCGCGAGATTAGTTCTGATGAGGTCAAAGTCGTCAGAAATAACGCGATCACTATTGAACAGATTGCTATAATGCAACCAAGTCACATAGTGATCTCACCGGGACCAGGCAGACCCGAGGAAGCTGGAATCTCCGAAGAAGTTATTTTGCGCTTTATGGGCCAGATTCCGATCTTGGGAGTGTGTTTGGGCCATCAAGCAATAGGTCATGCCTTGGGTGGGCGCATCGTTGGCGCAGACCGAATTGTGCATGGCAAAGTCGAAGGAATTGAAGTGGACGGCAAGGGCATTTTTCGCTCAATTCAGAGCCCTGCAAATTTTACACGCTATCATTCTTTGGCGGTGGAAGAGTCCAGTCTGCCTGCAGAGCTTGAGATTAGTGCGCGCAGTCCTGACGGTCAAATTATGGGGCTGAGGCACAAACAATACATTCTCGAAGGTGTGCAGTTTCATCCCGAGTCGATTGCCAGCGAAGAGGGTAAGAAGCTCCTACGCAATTTTCTCAACTATCGCCGCGAAGCCTTTGATTCAGTCAACGTTCTTTCCAAGATTATGGCACGCAATGACTTAAGCTCGGACGAGGCCGCACTTTTTATGGAAGAACTAACCGAAGGCAACCTCAACGATTTGCAAATTACAGGATTTTTGACGGCTCTGGCGACCAAGGGCCCCAATGCTGATGAGATCGCTGGATGTGCGCGGGTGCTTAAACGCAAGCTGCTGCCAATCAAAGCCGCCGCCGACAAAGAATGTCTTGACACTTGTGGCACCGGCGGCGATGGACTACACAGTTTTAACATTTCTAGTATGGCAGCCTTAGTTGTATCGGCTTGTGGCATCCGCGTAGCCAAACATGGCAACCGCGCCGTCAGTTCACAAGCTGGTAGTGCCGATTTTTATGCAGCGCTTGGTATTGAAATACAATTGACTGCAGCCGAATCCACGACTATGCTCAACACCAACGACTTTGCTTTTTTGTTTGCCCCAAACTACCATAGCGCTATGCGTTTTGCCGGCAACGCCCGCCGTGCTCTACGAGTAAAAACAATTATGAACTTGATGGGACCCTTGGTTAATCCTGCTTCAGCTGGCTATCAGCTGATCGGCGTTTATGACCAAGGCTTGTGCTTACCCATGGCCCAGGCGGCAACTATGCTTGGTTCTAAGCGAGTGATGGTAGTGCACGGCCTTGATGGTATGGACGAGATCTCGGTAAGTGGAGCCAGTCGCATCGTGCTTATGGGACGTGAAGGCGAACATCAAGATTACGTTTTTGACCCACGAGAGAACGGTTTGGAGATTTTTCCGATTGAAGCTCTGCGTGGTGGAAATGCGGAAATGAATGCAGCCATGGCTAGGGTTTTGGCCGGTCTGGATGGGGTTGAGCAGCTTGCTACTTTGCACTTTCATCCCAATGCGCTTGCGGCTTGCAAACAAGCAGTTTTGCTCAACGCCGGCGCTGCTCTGCATGTAGCAGGCAAAGCTGCATCAATAATGGCCGGCTATAGCGTGGCCGAGCAAGCCTTGAGAGACGGCGGTGTGGCCCGCAAAATATTGGCCAGTATCCAAATGAGTCATGCTCTCTTTGGTAGTGGAGGAAGGCTCTAAGTGAGTACCCAGATACGGCAAGAAATCGTTCAACGTCGCAAAGAACGTATTAAGAATCAGGGCCACGACTTTGGTCATGCTGTGCCACTAAAGCGCGAGCAAAAGCTTGTGCCTTTTGTAAGCCATCCGCTCTTGATTTGTGAAATTAAACGTCGTAGTCCTTCGCGCGGGCAGCTATCAGCAGACCTCGATCCGCTTGTACAAGCCCAACGCTACCACGCGCTTGGCGTCAATAGCATTTCAATCTTGACCGAAGAAGACTATTTCTCAGGCAGCTTGGAAGACTTGATGCTGGTAAAGCGGTCCTTGCCTGATGTCGCCGTACTGCGCAAAGATTTTTTGCTAGATATTGAAGATATAGAAGTTAGTTTTAGGGCCGGTGCTGATGCCATATTGTTGATTGCCTCCATGCTAGAAAAAGAGCTTTTATACAAAATGTATTATCATGCTGTAAAGCTGGGCATGGCAGTCTTGGTGGAAGTACATGACCACGACGAAATAGCGTTGGTGGCTGAGCTTAAGCCAATTCTGACTGGTATTAACTGTCGCGACTTGCAAAACTTTAGACTTGACCGACTTTTACCACTTGCTAGACGTCAATCGATTGATTGGCCGTGTGATGTGGTTTTTGAGTCCGGAATCTTTACTGAGGAAGATGCCTATTTTGCGGCCTCTAATGGATTTAGCGGGATTTTAGTCGGCGAATCAGTTGTCAAGAATGCCGAGATTATCCCCAGTCTCAAGACCGGCCTTGTACGGGGTATGGATCAAGCGTTAAGCAATCCACAGCAGACTCAGGGCTTTTGGCAGCGAATAGCTAACACGATAGAACAAAAAGCAGACAAACAGCCTTTGGTAAAGATTTGTGGTTTGTGTCGTGAGGAAGATGCTCGTTTGGCAGCAGAACTTGGAGCCGATGTGCTGGGGTTTATCTTTGCCGATAGTCCCCGGCGCTGTGACCCAGCTTTGCTAGAAAAACTGGCCGACTTATCGGTGCTAAAAGTAGCCGTTGTCGTCGTCGATTCTGCCATGCCTGGCATGCAAAGCTTGCCAAAAGAATTGCTCGACCTACTGGAGCGTGGACTAGTTGACGCCTTGCAACTAAGTGGCCACGAAAGTCCAAGCTGGTGTGCAAGTTTACCTTGGCCCTATTACAAGGTGGCCCGACTCAAGCAGCTGAGTGATATTGATGCTTTGGACACATGGCGCAGTCCGCGCATTCTTGTGGATGCTTGGGACCAACATGTTTACGGCGGAAGCGGTAAGCGTTTGTCCCATGAATTAGTGACTGGTTTGGCTAGTAAGCATAGTCTTTGGCTGGCTGGCGGACTGAATGCTGACAATGTAAGGCAAGTGATTGAAGACTATCACCCGGAGTTGCTTGACCTTGCCTCTGGTATTGAGGCCAAACCCGGAGTCAAAGATCATCAACAGATGAGGCGTTTTTTTTCAGGAGTAAACACGTGAAGACTTATCAAGGAAGTTTTGGACCCTATGGAGGTCGATTTGTAGCCGAGATTTTACGACGGCCTCTCGATGAGCTGGAAGAAGAATTTAAAAAGGCTATTGTCGACCCAGCGTTTCATGCTGAGTTTGATGATATTTTAAAGACTTTTGTCGGACGCCCAACGCCTTTTTTGTTTGCGTCAAATGCCACTAAGGTGCTTGGTGGTGCGCAGATCTATATTAAGCAAGAAGGCCTAGCCGCTACGGGCGCCCACAAGATCAACAATGCTTTAGGGCAAGCAATCTTGGCAAAGCGCTTGGGCAAAACGCGTATTATTGCCGAAACGGGCGCTGGGCAACACGGTGTCGCCACGGCTGCAGTTTGTGCCAAACTGGGACTGCCCTGTCGCGTCTACATGGGTGAGGTCGATATGCGAAGGCAAAAACCTAATGTTTTTTGGATGCAGATGTATGGTGCAGAAGTAGTTGCCGTCAAAACCGGTAGTAAGACGCTCAAAGATGCCGTTAACGAAGCAATGCGGGACTGGTCGGGCTCGTTTTCTGATACGCACTACCTTTTGGGAAGTGCCCTTGGGCCATCGCCCTATCCTGACATGGTTAGGGAGTTCCAGAGCGTAATAGGTCGTGAGATTAAAGAGCAATGCGCAGCGCTAGGATTTGAACCTGATACTATTGTTGCTTGTGTAGGTGGAGGCTCAAACGCTATTGGCGCCTTTGCTCCCTTTTTGGAAGCAAAACTTCCTCAATTGATTGGTGTTGAGGCAGGCGGTCGGGGAGAGCAGGTTGGCGACCACGCATCGCGGATGAATGGCCTCGGTGACACCGGCATAGTTCAGGGTTACAAGAGCAAATTTTTGTTGGATCAGGACGGTCAAGTCTTGCAGACTCACTCAATATCGGCAGGTCTCGACTATCCAGGAATTGGACCGCAATTGGCATGGTTGGGCGAAGAAGGAAGGGTGCAATTTCTTAGGGCCACTGATGCTGAGGCACTTGAAGGTTTAAAGTTTTTTGCACGTAAAGAAGGGGTAATCTTTGCGCTTGAGTCTGCTCACGCTGCCGCTGCGGTAATTAAACTTGCGCCCAGTTTGCCAAAAACCCATCGTTTGGTGATTAACATGTCGGGTCGTGGCGACAAGGACCTCTTTATTACTGCTCGAGCCTTGGATACAGAATCCTGGAGTCAATTTTTGGCTTCTGAGCTGGACTCAATTAGAGAAGAAGTAAGTCAACCGCAAGGGACCTTATGATGAACAAAGTACAATTGATGGCGCACATGATCCCCTACTATCCCGACCAGCAAAAATCTGTTGAAGTTGTCGATGCATTGGTGCAGGCCGGCATTAGTCAACTGGAAGTGCAGTTTCCTTTTTCGGATCCTACTGCCGATGGGCCTGTTATAGAAGCAGCGTGTACCAAAGCACTCAGTTCTGGCTTTACTGTCGACAAAGGCTTTGCCTTTGTGGCAGCTGTGGCTGAAGCATGTAAACAAGCTGGTATAGAAATTTTTATTATGACTTACGCAAGCTTGGTACACCGACGCGGAGTTAAAGAGTTTATCGAAGCCAGCCTAAAAGCAGGCGCAAGTGGACTAATTGTGCCTGACCTGCCTCCAGACTCCGATGAGGGACTTTATGCACTCGGCAAGCAAGCCGGGCTGTCCATCGTACCGGTAATCACCATCAGTATTAGTCAAAAACGACTGGAGATGGTTAGAAAGCTTGACAGCAAGTATCTCTATTGTGCTCTACGGGCTGGTACTACTGGCAGTGCAACCAATCTTGACAAGCAAGTGCTCGACTTCTTGGATCTACTCAAAGGCCAGAACAAAAAAATCTTTGGTGGCTTTGGTATCGACGGACCGGCTAGGGCAGCAGCTCTCGCGCCCCATGTGCATAGCGTAGTAGTTGGTTCGGCTATAGTTAGGGTTATCGATGCTGCCAATGCGCAGAAACAAAGTGTCAAAGATGCTGTGCTTCACTTTGTGCATCAACTGCAGGGCATATGAGCGAGGTAGGATTTGTTTCAATGGCAGACTTTGAGTCCACGGTTCTAATGGCAACCAAGCCCGTGATTGTCAATTTTACTGCCAGCTGGTGTGCTCCGTGCAAGGTACTAGAACCCCAGCTCAAATTGCTTGCAGAGCAGTGGAAGGGCAAACTTAGTCTAGTATCTATCGATGTCGATCAAAATCTCGAGCTTTCTGAGCTCTACGAAGTCATAAGTATACCGCTCTTGCTGATCTTCAGCGCTGGGCAGCTCAAAGCTCGCCGCGCTGGCATAGTTGCTTTGTCCGCCCTAAATGCCATTTTTGAAGAAGCTTCTGCTTACGGCACATAAACTGCCAAAGAATTGGGCAATCCAATACTTGCTCCTGAGCTTTCGCACACATACCATGCTTGTTTTCCGTTGGGAGAGATTCCTGTCTTTCTGTTGAGAGACCGTGTGCCCGTAAGTCCCACACTTGAAGCGGCGTCTTCTACTCTAATGCTGGCATCGGCCAATGCCCAGACTGCTTCTTGTTCCAAGAACTGAGCTCGAGAGAGCATGCGGCTGGATCCAAAACTCAGGTAATCCTTGCCTTCTTGACTCTCTTTGTCACCGTAATAGAGGCAATCCATGAGCGGCCCTAGCGGCGTTTCGGCCAATGAAATTATTGCGTGGCTGTCGGGTAGTCCAGCGCCTTCCTTTAGCCAAAAGTCCCATGCATCCGGCTGAGCATTCTTTCCACCCGAGGCCGATTTTGAGCTGGTTTCGTTAACCTCCTGCGTTAAACCTTCGGGCTTAAGGTGCAAGACTATAAGTTCGTCTTTTTTTACCAGCATGTTTGGAAAGATAAAACGGTGTTCGTAGTCTTCTGGGCTTCCCAAGAAAAAGCACAGCCCTGCCAAATTGCCCGCCCGTTTGACCAAAAACTCCACAGCGTCGCTGTTTTTGCTAGAAACCTTAGTAAGCACTTCATTAATTATTAGTTGAGCCGGATTTGTATTGGGTCCAAAAAAAGGAAGCACAATGCGCAACATATTGCCACTTTGGTCGCGCACCGTCAAACCCATATTGTACTGCTGGCCAGGCGTAGAAGGGGCAGCCATCAAAATTTCAAAGTCCGAAAGATAGGCGTCAGACAACTGTTGGTCATTGGCAACAGAAAGTCCACCATCCAGAATTAGCGAGTCTTTTAACAGTTGGACGGGTTCGTCAAAGGTCATCAAGACTCGACCGTCAGAACAGACCTGATGTTTAGTCAATTGAGGGGCCAAGAAATCACCATAACCGAGCTGCGACTGTGGCTCAGCAGTACTTGGGTGTTTGCAAGCGGCGAGGACCATTAGAAATGGCAAGAGAATACCAAACATCAAAACCAAACTTTTTGCGGGCATAGATCTGCTCCTTTGCCCTATATACCACTTGCCTTTGTACTTTGATTGTACCGACACTAATAGAGAGATGAAAAAAACAGCAAAAACCAAAAAAAATCATACGGGACTGCTTGGCCTGATGGCCCTAACAATCTTCCTATTTGGATTTAGCTCGAGTGATTCAGCTGCCCAAGGTCTGCCGCGCAAAGAGCCCCTTCCAAATTTCGTTGCAGTAGACGCTGTTTTGCTGGGAGAGCCACGACGGGCCTTTTTGCCTTTGCTACTTACCGTAGAAGGCATGCAGGACTTTGTGGTCGCCGAATACCGTATAAAAAAAACCGATGCCACTTTTAAGGTTTACTACTTAAAAGACGCGCCAAAGCCACTGTGGCCAGAGGCCAGACTAAGTTGTCTTCCACTCTTTGGCCCCGGGCGCTGGCGCTGGTATCCGGCTCAAGACAGGACGTACCTTTTTGACCCAGCTGGTCCAGCACAAAATTGGTTGCTATTTGAGTTCCCGCTAATTGTTGCAGACTCATGCAAGCTGATTACCCGGTTTTTGCAAAGCGCAGCATACTTGCGCGCAATCGAACAACGAAGAAACCCACTAAAAGACTACGGCAGTTTTTATCCTGCTTTGATTGGGCTCCTGCCTTAAAGACCGTGAGAGTTTCTGCTGACTTTGCTTATTTGTGACTTGAGGCGTGCCGACAATTAATAACATGACTAGCAGCAAGACTTTGTTGATTTTACTGTTTTTAGCGGCACTACTTGTGCCGTTGAGCGCTCAAGATCTACGTATTGGCAGTTCTGACCTTCGGATCGAAGCAAGCACAGATGCTGGGTATTACCTCTATATTCGCAAGGTAGCTGGGGTACAATCGGTTCTAATTACCGAATCCACCGAGGATCCGGCACGAAAAGTTGCGAGTTACGCCTTGCGTAATCCAGTCTATCACCCCGAAAACGGCGACGAAAAACGCATGCTTGACGGGCAGATGCTCAGCAACAAGGATCGTTACTCATTGATTGATTCGACGCCCATGAGTGATGCAGGTTTTGGTCAAGCGTTTAGAATCTATATTCCTTATGTTATCGTTTTTGGCTATCCCAATGCACGTTACGGCCAAATTCAAGTCTTGGATGGCAGCTATCTAAGCATACGAGCCTTTTCTAAACCATATGCCGACTATACTGGCGTATTTACCGACAACCCATTTGTGATTCGCATCGCCCAAGCGGCACGTAGTGAAAAAACGGCGCTAAGCTATTTGGGTGATACCGTCAGAAGCTATACTGACCTAACCAAAGACAGTGATGGAAAACTAATATACTCAAAAGGTGAGGCTGATCTCTTGCGGGACCTAACTGATCTATTGGGTTCCATTCGTGGTGACGACCTCGACTTTGTTTTGGTGCTCGACGCCACCAAGAGCATGGAAAACGACGCACCATTTCTGCGCGATCAACTAGTTCCCTATCTTAATCAACTAACTAAGTCAAAAATTAGTCTGCGTTGTGGCGTTGTTCAGTATCGCGACTACTTGGAAGACTTTCTTTACAAGATTACGCCCTTGCAAAGCAGTTTTGGGACTATTCAAGAATCGCTAAATACCTATCGTCCGGCGGGCGGCCGCGACACGCCAGAGGCCGTTAACGAGGCGCTTTTTGCAGCCATCAACGAGTTTGACTGGAAGGCCAAAAACCGAGTGGTGGTCCTCGTTGGCGATGCGCCGCCACACCCTATACCGCGCGGACTAATTACTTCAGAAATGGTAAAGGCTATTGCCAAAGAAAAATCTATAATTGTGCATGCGGTCATCTTGCCACAGTAGTACGATTGTTTAGGGGGCGAGTGTCGTCGTGCTTGTGCTTGTACTGACTAAACTTCCCAGTTTTGCGTCGATTATAACTAAGAGCCTTTTGGAAAGCACCTTGATTTTTTGGGGCAGCTTGGCGCCGTTTTCACCATCGAATAGTTTTAACAAGGCATCAAAGGATGCTTTTGCAAGTACTAAGTTACCCGTTTTGTATTCGATCTGTGCCAGTAGGTAGTCCGCTTCAATCGAGGCATCACTATCTTCAGCAAACCTAACTTTAAGCGTTTCAAGATAAACAGTCGCTGCCGGATAGTTGTTGAGATTGATAAAGTCCTGCGCCCGTTGAAAGAGAACCGCTTTGCTTAGGTCTGCGGGAATTTCTTCTGCTTTTACTTGAGTTGCGCAGGCAAACAAGCTGCTACTCATAACAACAACCAACAGTCCAAGACTGCAGATCACTAGAAACTGGCTAAAAATGTTCTTTTTCATATCTGAATAATAACAACAAGCGAGAAGATTGTACATTACAGCTTTAGCTCGTGAATTCGGGGTGTTCATCGAGAATTGGAATCAGAACGGCCTGGGAACTAACTGCAGGCAGGCTATTGATCTGGGCGACGGCCGCATTCATAGCCATTTCGCTGGCTGGGTGCAGAATGATTACTAGTGGCGTTGATGACTGTCCACTTTGGTTTTCAGGTATTTCTGCCTGATGGATGCTGGCAACGCTCAGCTGATGGCTTCCTAAAACAGCAGTCACCGTGGCCAAGCTGCCGGGTTTGTCGTGTACATTGAGACGCAGGTAGTAACGTCTAATTATCTTGTCGTCGCCCACTAATGCAAGGTCGCTCGACCGGTCCGACCAAATATTGACTTGCTTAAATACAATCGGATACGAACCAAGGGCTATGCTGATAAGGTCAGAAACAATGGCACTGGCAGTTGGTCGGGCTCCGGCGCCGCGACCGTAGTAGAGCGTATGGCCAACAGCACTTCCATAGACGCTGAGTGCATTAAAGCTTCCTGACACCCAAGCCAAAGGGTGACTATGACTGATGAAAGCAGGTTCAACGCGTACAAATATACCGTCTAAGCTGCGCTGGGCTTGGGCTATAAGTTTGATTACATAGCCCAATTTGACACCGGCGCTTACATCCTGATAGTCAAGCGAGTCTATGCCTTTGACTGATACCTGCTCAAGTTGGACCTTGCTGCCAAAAGCTAGACCTGCCAAGATTGCGATCTTGTGACTGGCATCGTGTCCTTGTACGTCAAGGCTTGGATCGGCCTCGGCAAAGCCAGCTTTTTGGGCGTCAGCGAGCGCGCTCGAGTACGAGGCACCTTTGCTTATCATCTCTGTCAAAATAAAATTGCACGTGCCGTTGACTATGCCAAACAAGGCATTGATGGTATTGGCAGCCAAACCGTCGTAGAGGGCCCTTACGATCGGGATGCCACCTGCGCAGCTGGCTTCAAATGCTATACTGAGCCCGTTCTGACGAGCGATTTCAAACAGTTCACTGCCGTGATGAGCCAATAGCGCTTTGTTGGCTGTAACTACGTGTTTGCCGTTAGTCAGGGCAAGCTTAATCAAGTCGCGCGCAAAACCAGTCCCGCCTACCAACTCCACAATTACATCAACGTTTTTGTCTTTGAGTACTGGATCCAGATCTTCGTGTAGCAGCTGTTGTGGCAGGCCTATCTCCCTGGCATGGCTCAAGTTCTTGTCGACAATCGCGACCAGGTCGAGCTGAAGCCCAAGTCTTGACAGGTAGTTCTGACTATTTTCCAAAAGTACTTGTGCTGTGCCGCCGCCAACAATACCGCAGCCTACTATCGCAATTCCTAGACGTTTGATTTCTGGTTTGTTGACCGACATACTTAGCGCTCCTTGGCAGAACTGCCCAAAAAAATTGAAGTCTGATGCTGCAAATTGAGTCAGCGATTGTATTATGACTCCGCATCTTAGAAATCTTTGCCCAAGCTGTCAATCAAAAAACGTTTTTTGCGCCTTGGACTGGAATTATTTGAAGATATGTAAGAAAATATGCTTATGAAAAACTTAAGCATACGGTCATTGACCGGTCTATTTGCTGGAATATTCTTTCTGTGCTCAAGCACAGCGGCCTTTGCCCTCACCGATGCAATTGGTGAAGTGGTTTACTTGGATGGTCAGGTGCAAATCCTTCGCAACGCCAAGCTTGTATCGGGACGAGATATCAGTTTTGGTACCGTTATTCAGAATTTTGACCAAATCCGCGTAGTCAAGAATGGGCAGGTTGAAGTCCAGCTTTATGATAAAACCGGCATTGGTGGATCAATCATTGTAAAGTCGGGTGGGGTCATATCATTTGATCTAAGTAGTCTGCGCAGCCAGCAGAGTGGCAACGTAGACCTTCTAAAAGGCAGTGTCCAGCTCAAGATTAAGAAACTGGCGACTGGTAATCAACTAAACGTTAGAACCGGCACCGCCAACATGGGTGTTAGAGGCACCGAGTTTGAAGTTGAGTTTGCAGTCAATGGTGATACCTTGCTGAGCACTTCGGAAGGGCGTGTGGAATGTCAAGCTGATGGAAAGACTTTATTTTCTGCCCCTGGTAGCGTAGTTCAAGGAAGTGCTGACGGCAACTGGAACAGTGTACCCGTAGCTGTCTCAAGTCTTGCTGAGTTTAAAAGGAAGTGGATAGCCGACAGAATTGATGCCTTTAAGGCCGACCCTGGCCGCGCCACTGCCCAGTTTGCTAGCCTTTACTTGGAGTACAAAACACGATTTGATGCGGCTTACGATGAACTCTTTAGACAGCGTGACGTCATGCAGAAATGGATCAAAGAAGAGATGGACGGTAACATTGGCTCAACCGCAGAGCGAAATCGTGAAAAACTAAAGTTGATTACTGCCCTCAAAAAGATCCGCGTAGTCGGTTTTTTGTTTGAGCGGGTTTACTTCCGTCTGCAACAGTTGGACGAGCTCTACAAGCAAGGCATTGCGGCGACTGGACAGGTCAAACGCGGTCTTAGCGTGGCGGCATTTTTTAGACAGTTTAATGAAGAGCGTGACGTCCTCGGGCAAAAAATGGCGGATATAAATTTTGTAATTAAACTTTACGCAAAACGCAACGAAGGCACGTTTCCCTTTGATGTTGCTGGTAGCAGCATGGGCAACGCCGACAGTATGTTTGCCAACGAGAATAGCTTTTTTGGCAATTGATTAGGCGCCGAGACGCTTTGGAATAGGCGGGGTAGCGAAACAGCTCAGAAAAGAGTAGCTTCGCCGCCCTGCTTTTTTTTGGCGTGTTTGATGTGTTCCAAATAGGAAAGCTCTTGTGCAACAGTTGGTAGCATGCTCTGACCTTGGAATCGTTTTAACAAGACTCTTCCGTTGGAGCAAAAGACAAAAAGTTTGCGGCCGACACTGCCTCCGGTGTCAGAGCTAAGTATGGGAATATTCTCAAGTGCCAAAAACTCCATGGCAAGTCTAATGTTGCCATCGGGGATACCTTCGGCAATGTCATCTGAATTGACTTTTGTAAGGTTAACCGCAGACTTTATGTTAAGCACGTGGCCGCCTCCAAAGACCTTGGCGACAAGACTGTTTTTTGGGGCTCCAGCCTTAAGAACTGCATTGAGCAACTGCTCCATAGCTTGTAGTCCGTACCGACCTGCATCGTCAGCAAATACTTGCTGGCTACCAAGGTGTCGTGGCAACATATAATGATTCATACCTGTTATACCAAGCGTAGGAGCATGCAGGACTACACTTACACAGCTGCCCAGTATGGTACTAATCATGGTTTCTGGCCCGTCGACATGAAACTCACCGGGGTGGATTACGGTCGTAGGTAGTTGGTACTGATGGCTAAAGGTGTGCAGCATATCTATCGTTCTTTCTTATAGACGGTGTTTCCAAGGTTGGTGAAGCCGTGGTCATCTGCGACCAAGGACTCAGAGTGGCCAAGCAAGAGAAATGCTCCAGGCTTGAGCACGTGGTCAAAGGCCGATACAATCTGGCCGCGATCAAAGCGATCA
Source organism: Spirochaetia bacterium (assembly GCA_038204425.1). GTDB lineage: Bacteria > Spirochaetota > Spirochaetia > DSM-27196 > Salinispiraceae > JBBRCZ01. The sequence continues at coordinate 121,467 of JBBRCZ010000006.1, forward strand.
AAATAGATAAGAACATTTCGACAAAAAATGAGGTCAAAGCCATGTTTAAAGGGGAACGGGTGAGTGAGATTAAAGCGACCAAAACGGATCATTTCTCTTAGGTGCGGCTTAATGCCAAAACTGTCTGAACCTTTGTTGATGCACGACAGGTGAAATATTTCGGGGATATCAGCCAAGTCACTAAGTGGGTACTCAGCTAGTTGTGCCTTTTCCAAAACAGTAGTGTCTATATCGGTGGCAAGTATTTTTATACCGCCAGGAGGTGTCTGTTTTGGATGTATGTCAAGGTATCGTTTGACTACCATGGCTATCGTATAAGGCTCTTTACCACTTGAACAACCGGCACTCCATATTCTTAAATCCTGTGGCTTGTTGGCGAGAATTGCCGGCAACCAAGACTCAAAGATAAAGGCAAAGTGGTGAGGCTCGCGAAAAAAATCTGTTTTGTTGGTAGTGATGCAATTAGTTAGCTCGACCACCTCTTGATCTGTATTTCTTGGATCTTCGAGATAGGCAATATACTGACCAAAGTCTTCCAGTTTTAGCACCCTAAGGCGTTTGGATAGGCGTGAGACAATCAGCATCTTTTTGTTCTCGCTTAAGCTAATCCCAACCACTTGGTGCACAATTTCGCGCAGGCGATTAAAGTCATGGTCGTCCAAAGCGGATTCATCCATTCTCAAAATAGCACCACTTCCCCAGCGTCAGAGCCTTGCTCAACTTCAAAACCGCCGATTAATCCGGCTGCTTGTTTATGCTGGTAGATGGTAAAACGTTCTATCATTTCCTGAAGTTGGCGGTTTTTCATGTTCCACTCACTAAGGCCTGCTTCGGCTAGAGACTGTGAAAAAATACTCTTCATCTGAGTATCTATGTTGTCGAGTTGTTGATGAGCGATAGCAACGTCGTCTATCAGTTGGCCCAGTCTTGTTAGTTCTGACCGAGCATCCTTAAAGCTGGCCACAAACGAGCGAGAAAAGTCACCTGTTTTTCGGATTGAGTCCATGAGCTCCTTTCGGGATCGTTCCAAGCGCGAAGTCTTGCTTCTGAAATCATCGATTAGGAACTGGCTGTAGTGCTCATGGTCAAGTTGGGTCTTGCGATAGGCCGATAGAAGTTTATTGATGTCTTTTTGGAAGACAGCGGTGATTTGCAAGCATTGTTCTACATCCTGGTTGATTTTTTGCGTTAGAACTGTCATTTCCTCAACAGTTCCTGACATTTCTTGCAGGACTAGCTGCTTTGCGATTTCAATTCTTGAGGCTACGTCAATTGATTGAAAGCGCGAGCACAGAGACTCAAAGATCAGAAACTGGTCATTAAGGTCTTTGACTTGGCGCTCTATTTCTCGGCTCTCCTTGGCAGACTGGGACTTGCGTCTAGAAAGCTGTTGCAAATCAAGTGCAAGATCACGACAAATGGTAAGCGCATGGTTAAAACGACTAAGCAAGGTATTGCCACTTGCTAGCTCGGTTTCATTTTCCAAAAGATTAGTGCGCTCAGTCTCCAACGAGGCAAGGTCGTTTTCGGATTTTTTGATACATTCTTCAAAACCGAGCAGACAATGTACAAGCTGACTCTTAACTTCATTAAGCACAGCACCGCAAAGCCCGGGTAGCTGAGCGTAAAAAGCCAGCAGATCTAGCTTTTGGGCAAGATCATCGTCGGTGTAGGTCACGGTTTCGATCCGATTTAAGGATATGAGGCTGTGCTCAATGCTCTGACGGATTCTGTCTTGGCGTTGCACCAGACTTACCATGGTAACCAAGTTTGACTCAATGTTTGCTGCGGATTGATAGAGGCGAATAAACGAGGCACTGATCTTCATACTAAACGAGGCTATTTCGTTTGTTGTTGTTTCAAAGTCCTGTAAAAAGCCACCCAAAATTGTGGTCTCACTGTCATCCAACCAGACCAGCGTTTCTTGAAAGGTGCCAAAACTCTGATTGAGACTTTCGCCTTTTTTGCTCACGGTGTCGGTAAGCAGGATGGTGCGGTTAGAAAGACGCTTTAGCTCCTCCGTGATATACGAGAATGCCTTGCCTTGGCTTCCTGCTTTAAGGGCTACCGTCATGGCATTGAGCGAAACCATTTCCATTGACATCGAGTCTTCTTGTATAGTCCGGATCTTTTGGGAAAGCTGAGAGACTGACGCAAACCGTTCCGCTAGGCTGGTGAGAATCTGCTCATTGCCCTTGTTTAGCTTCTTGAGTTCTAAGCTGCTTTTTTTGGAATAGTTTCTTAAGTCATGTAAGTGACCTACAAAGCTATCGGTGTTGTTCTCATTACCTGAGTTTAGTAGCTCCCAACTGTTTTGCAGGTCTCTTTTTAGGGCCCGCAAAAGACTAGGAAAAGTTCTTCCCAAAGACAAAAAAATTTCTTCTGTGTTGCTATCGAGTTGACGCAAGGCAGATAGTAATTGTTCTTTGATTTCTACAATTGAATTGGTCATACTATGCTTTTAAGTATAAATAAAAAACCGCCCTTGCGGACGGCTTTGTTTAAAATTTTGAAAAATAACTTTGCCCTTAAATGTCTATTCCAAACCGATTGTAGCTTCGGTTTCGTTGTCAAAGAACAAAATACGCTCGAGGTTTGGAACCAAACGACAAGTATCGCCAACAGAAAAATCTATGGTTGGTGGCACACGTGCGACACACTGGTGATTGCTTGTCTGGACAAAAATATGAGTTTCTGCGCCAAGTGGCTCAATAACTTCGATTTTGGCAAGAAAAGAAACGTCCTCAGTAGCCTTTGGCTCATAGTGGAAGTCTTCTGGTCTAATTCCCATCGACATTTCTTTGCCAATAAAGGGACTTAGATAGCGTATGTGATGTGGTCCGAGTCGCAATCGAAAGCTACCTTCGTTGGCAAAAAAGGCCCCGGCTTGTTCTTCAATCTTGACTTGGAAAAAGTTCATCGGAGGCGATCCAATAAATCCGGCCACAAAGCGGTTGATTGGCTTGTTGTACAAGGTCAAAGGGTCGCCAATCTGTTGAATAAGTCCACCGCGCATAATTACGATTTTGTCGCCCATGGTCATAGCTTCTATCTGATCGTGGGTTACGTAAATCATTGTTGCCTGTAGTCTGGTATGCAATGCTGATATTTCCGCGCGCATCTGAACACGCAGTTTGGCGTCGAGGTTGGAAAGTGGCTCGTCAAAAAGGAAAACCTTAGGATGGCGAACAATAGCGCGGCCAACAGCAACACGCTGGCGTTGACCACCAGATAGTGCTTTTGGCTTTCTTTGCAGAAGCTCAGTGATTTCAAGAATATTGGCGGCTTCCTGAACACGTTCTGCAATTACTTGCTTGTCAAACTTACGAATTTTGAGTCCAAACGCCATGTTGTCGTAAACTGACATGTGTGGATACAAAGCGTAGTTTTGAAAAACCATTGCAATGTCGCGGTCTTTTGGTGCCTTTTCGTTGACAAGTTCGCCGTCAATAAAAAGCTGGCCGCTTGAAATTTCTTCCAAACCGGCGATCATGCGCAAGGTAGTGGTCTTACCACAACCGGACGGCCCTACCAATACTACGAACTCCCGATCCTGGATGGTGATGTTTGCGCTCTTGACAGCGTGAACTCCACCCTCGTACATCTTGTTGATTTCTTTTAGCTCTACTGTTGCCATTAAATGGCCTCCTGAGAATTATATTATGTCAATCATCATAGGTGTGGATTGGTGCCGTGTCAATCTTTTTATGAGCTGCGCTTAGGGTTCTAATCCATTCATTAGGTACCAACGATTTATTTCATCTCTCAAGTTTCCCACCTTGGACTTACCTGACAAAATTTGATCTTGTATCCATGGTTCAAAGACCTCACGCTTAAAGTCTTCCCATAGCAAACCACCAATTAATGGCGCTCGCATGAGATTGGATGGCGGAATAGTGCCCTTTAAACTCGGGTAAAAAGTTGGCAGATGCTTTTCGGTGATTGTTTTATTGCTAGAAAAACCACCCAAAAATCCAAAACTGTCAAAGCCACGTTTTATGAGCTCACTGAGATAGCGGTCTTGATTCTTTGGGTTGAGCATCCACAAAAGAAAGTCGCGGGCTTGGTTCTTTTTGGACGATTGCAGACTTATCCCGGCATATACGGCGTTGTCCAAGATCTGCAAATTGTTGTTGTAGAGTGGCCAGTATGGATAGAGGCCTTTTTGAGCATTGGTGCTCAGGCCAAAAAACTCGTTTGACTTGAGGTAGGCCCAAGTAAAACGACCGGTTTTGGCAAGTGAGAGCGTTGGCGTGTAGGCGAATTTGTCAAGGAAGGCTTTTTCGGCTTGGGCACCGCCCTTGGTCTGAGATGTCCATTGCAGCATGTAGTCAAGTGTTTTGGAAAGCGCTTGGTTATTCCATTCTGGAAAACCGTTTCTTGCACCTTGCAGCTCGGTGCCAAAGTACTTGCCAACTAAGGACAAAAATTCGCCCTTATAAAGTGGGCTAAAGCCCATTTTGTTGAGTGCGCCGCGTCTCTCGCTGAGGTAACCCTTGGATTTTTCTCGCAAGGAGTCAAGATCGATAGTAAACCCGTCAAGGAAGTCTTGGCTGCCTGATGGCAAATTAGAAACCAAAAGCGGCAGATTAAAAGAAACGATAATCAGAGGCGTTTTTTTGGCACTGTCAATTCGTGAAAAAGTATACCAATCACTCTCAAAATTTTCTATTTCCGCAAAGATACTGGCAATGTCATCAAGCTTGTCGATGCTCTGTTGGTAGTAAATGCCACTCGCCAAGACAAGGTCTGTGTCTTGGTAGAGTTCAGTAGAATTGATCTGCTCGGGCAACTGGACCAAGTCTACAAGTTTTTTGGTTTGCCCAGAATAGAGCTCGGCGAGCAAAGCAACTGATGCTTGGTTGGTGGCAATTCTTAGAGCCTGTGAACGAGCAGAACAGCCAAACAGAGCAAAGAGAGCCAGCGCTATCCCAGTAACTTTAAAAATGGCGCCGACTAAGTTATAGACTTGTATGGATTTAGACAGCAAGTTGAGCTGCCACCAAGAATATTTCTTCATAAAGCGTGGCTAATTCTGCCAAGTCTATGGCCGAGTAAGCAACTCTAAGGTATCGATCCTTTAAATTGATGGTTCCAATTCCACGCTCAAGCAAGGCTTGGCGCAGTTTTTCGGCATTGAGTGGGTAGCAATCAAAAGACATAAAATAGCCGGAATTAAAGGGCAACGGTTTGAGCACTTTCGTACCTGGACTATCTTTGTAGTTGGCAATAATTTTCTTTACTTCGAAATAGCGAGCTTCAAGTTTTTTGAAGGCGGCACTTTTTTGCTCCGGGTAGGATGGATGCTCATAAGCGTTTTTGAGAATAAACTGCCCAAGGCCGGATGAATTGGAAATGCTCGATCTAATTGAGCCCATCAGTTTTTGCAAGATTGCGGCAAAATGCTTGTCGGTCATGCTTAGGTTGCCAAAGGTCACAAAACCGAGTCTAAAACCCCAGACAAAGTCCTCTTTGGTAGAACCGTCAACTTTGATGGCCAAGATGCGTTCGTGGGCCTTGGCGAGCTGTGCAAACAAACTTTCGTTGTTGGTTTCCTTCTCGTAAAAAAGGCCAAAGTAAGCGTCGTCACAGATAACTAGTATATCGACGCCTTGGTCTGCTTTTTTGGTCAAAATAGCTGCGATTGCTTGAGCTTCGGCCTTGTTTGGGCTGTACCCTGTCGGATTGTTGGGGAAATTTAACAAAACTGCTAGCCGCTTGTGACCTTGCTTTGGTGTGTTGGCGTCCAAGGCTTGCTCGAGCGCTTTGAGGTTAAAGCCGCCGGCCTCGTTAAACAAATCAAACTCTGCAATCGAAACATTGCGACGCGTTTCAAAAATTAGTTCATAGTTGTCCCAGTGCATATTGGGTATAATAATAGTGTCGCCAACGTTAAAGAATAGATCGGCGCACTGGAAGATGCCGTTGGTTAAGCCTGGCACGACCATTGGCAAGGAACAAGTTTTGCTGTCCAAGTTTGGATTCTTGGAGCGCATTTGCTCCAACCAGCCTTCTCTGACCGAAAGTACACCGCCGGCCGGTGCATAGGCTGCGACTTCACGCGGGCCAAGGCCAGGAACTTGCTGGGCTACGACAGGCAAAACCATCGGTTGCCGAGCCTCTACCGCCATGCCGATGGTTGCGTCAAAGCGTTTGGCTTTGCTTGCTGCCTCGGCGGCTTGGGCGACTATGCCGCGAGGGAAAAATATCTCTTTGCCAAAATCAGACAAAAGTCTGCCGCAAACGTTATTACTGAGTACCTGGTTTAGTTCTTGTGCAATTGGATTCATGGCCAATAAGATACTGGGTAACAGGCAATTGGTTCAAGAAGCAATTGAAATTTTGTACTTTGTGCGATTGTTTAGGTGCTCTCATTGACAAGGGTGTGCGCTAGTCTTAAATTCATTTACGATGGCTATTCAGAAGACTGCGCCCGTTGGCGCTGACAACAAAAATTCGGACTCAGGTTTAATAGGCTTTTTTGTAAAACTGTTTATGGGTGGCGAAGATCCTGACCGAGAAAAACGTCGTCTAGTTAAGCAGTTGGGTAAGGATCTGCTCAAGGTCAAATACAAGTTTTACAAACCCAAGGGCAGCGAAGCGAGCCCAGGATTGGCCAAGTTTTTTTACGAATGTTACAAGAATAGCGCCAACGCTGGGGTAATTTTGCAAGGCGCTGACAAGTCCAATGCTCTTCGTTCGATCTGTATTGAGCATTTTCTGAGTCCAGAACAAGAGAGAGTACTTGATCACTTTAACGACGGCTATATTCGTGAGCGCGCCAAAGCAGTGGACTCCAAGACCTTGGCCGCAGAGTTAAAAGATGACTTGGTTCTTTTTTTCTCAAGCTTCAATAGCAAAACGGTGGCTCATATCAATGGCGTTTACACATTGATTATGCGCTTCTTATCCTTTGTAGTCTTTGATTTTTACTTTATTCTTAAAAAATTTGATTCAGGAATGCTTGAACGCAACTTTGTTGCCAACCCAAAATTTGAAGCAATTCCGGGCGACTATGTTTTGGATGATATTAAGGATTTTCAGGAAATTTCTCTTGGATTAGATCGACAGGCCGACTGGAATGCTGTTTTTGATGTGCTCAAGATTTTTAAGTCTGTGGATCCGGTCGATAGAGTTGAGTGGAACCGTATCATCAACATAGTTCATCAGGTTAATTCCTCTGACATACTTTCTATGGTGGTGCAACACATCTCAAGCGATCCTTGGTACAAGCCAAGTATAGACAAACAGAATCACCGGATTGTTGAATCCTATATTGAGAAGATTAAGACGCAAGTTGAGTCCACCATTCAATCGATAGCCAGCGAACGCAAAGACGCCCAAATCGATAAATTGATGGTGATGGTTTTTGGCACCAAGGATATACAACGCACTAAGAACTATACAGAAAATGCCAACTTGATGTTCTCAAAAAAGCAGACGCAAGGTTACACCTATGTGGTGCCCATTAACCTAATGAAGGCCTTTTTGGTGGACTACTTCAAGAAGGATGTGCGAGAGCTTCAAGAGCTTATTCTGGTACGTGGTAAGTGGACCACCAATGTTATGTCACAGCAGATCTCGGACCTCTACTATCAAATACTTTCGCTTAGTGAACAGATTATCGCTTTTGACGAATCCTGCGCCGATGAGGCCGATGTTGGCAGCAAAATCCGTAAAACTATGGCGCGCGTGGTGGATAGAGACACAAGTTCTGGCAATTCACTGCGGCAGATTTTGGAAGAAGTCAATGAGCGTGCCGCTAAAATGGTTTCGGAAGCCGCGTCGGCTTTAATTGCACTCGGCAAATATTTACGCATAGTTTTAGAAGACATTGACAAGAAGAATCATGAAGTGATGCTTAACTGGAAAGAACTCGAGAATATCTCGGATGTACCACTTAAAACGCGTATCTCAGAAATCTACAAGAAGCTCTATTTTTTTATCCAGCTTATACAGTTGTTTTCTCGCGGGGCGGCAGCGCCTTCTCGTACACCTAGCGTCGCTACTATCGACACCGGTGTACCTGACGAAGGCTAAGCTAAGCGACTGTTTGCTGTTGCAGACTCACTTAGCATTTAGTCACTGTTCTTATACCAGTCGATTTTTCTTGTTGCCAACATGGCTGTGCTTAGGATACCAAGCAAGAACATAGAACCAATCAATAAAGCGTTATCCTCAGAGATGATGATGAAGTATAGCAAAACATAGAGTAGCGCCATGATCACAAAGGTCCAGATGCCTTGCTTTTTGTGTCCAAGAATGGCGGAACAATAGACGGCAACAATGCTTGAGATGGCAGCGGCCGCGATTACAAAGGCGCTTGCAAAGCTGACTTGTTCAGAGAATGAGAGCAGAATCAAGTAGAACATGAGCGCAGCCAGTCCAATAAACAAATACTGTAGCGGGTGAATACGCTTTTTGGTGAGGATCTCAAACAAGAACAGGCCAGCAAACGGCGTAAGAATAAACATTAGTGCGTATTTTAGGGCACGTTCAGTCATTCTATAACCGTCTATTTCGCTGCTCAGTTTTAGACTTGCAGCCTCTGGCGAGTGCCAGGCGCTAGAGGTGTTGCTAAAAATGCCACGAGAAGCAAGCGTGCGGGATAGGGCGGGGATTTTCCACTGTGCGCTAAAGCTGCTTTGATCAATTTGGCGGCTGGTTGGCAGAAAATTGCCGTAAAACTCAACAAAGCGCGAGTCACCGGCAACAGAGATGCTACTGTTTTCGCCGGCAGGAAATACCTTCAGCGTTTCGCCGCCCTTTGATTCTATCCTTAAGGTAAAGCTTAGCTTGGTACCAAGTAGCGAGCGATCAAAGCGCGTGGCAAAGGCCTCGCCTAGCGAGCCTAGGGTTTTGGGCAGCAAGCTGCGAGTGATGGGAGCCAGGCTGCCATTGAGGCTCAACTGAGGGCTCGTAATAAGTCCGTTGGCTGCCTGTACAAAGAAGACAAGTTCGGCCTTGCTCCACGTAACTTGAGCTTGGTCGGGTAGCCAGTCTAGTTGTGTAGGCAGGGCAAAATTTCCGCTGGCATTTAACACTGCTTGGTAAAGCGGTATAGAATGGATGCCACGGTTGCGGTACTCAGTGCCAAGTTTGACCTGGGCATCAAAGTCGCTAGGCATGATAAATGCCCAATCGTGGTTTTCGTCTAGCTGATAGTCGGCGCCAATCTTGGTTCTGCTAAACGTGACAAACGGTACTCTGATGAGTGGTCCAAGTATTGCCTGCCTACCGCCCCATTCTTCGATGGTACGGTCCACCGCTTCTTGTTTAAGCGATTGTCTCTCGTAAAGAATCAAGTTTAAAATGACTATACCGATGGAAAGTACTGCAATCAGTATAGCGATCAGCAGGACCTTAAAGCCCATGCTCGAGCTCAGTTTGTTATTGGACATGGATATTCTCCTCCTGCTAAAACTATGCAGCTTGCTTGTGGCCGCTCCGTGGCAAAAATGTGACCATTTTGTGACCGCTTACTTGAGCGATTGATGCAACGCTGGAGCTTGACCATAGCTCATGCTACTATTGGCTTATGGTTAGTCCAATCAAGATTGCTGTGGTCGATGATGAACCCTATATCAGAGAGATGTTAAGCATGGCGCTCAGCCAAGAGGGCTACAGTGTTGAGTGCTACGCCGATGGTCGGCTGGCTTGGCAGGCACTCCAAGTGCAGCTAGTTGATTTGGCAATAGTAGATGTTTCCATGCCGTACATGGACGGACTAGAACTGTGTCGCCTAATTAGAACCAAGTCGAGTGCCATGCCTCTGATTTTTTTGTCATCTCGAAGCGAAGAACTGGACAAGATCCTTGGTTTGGAACTTGGCGCTGATGACTACATCACCAAGCCTTTTTCTCTGCGAGAACTTATAGTTCGTATCAAAGTCTTGCGTCGTCGCCTGGAACTAGGCCAACAAGCTCAGTCCTTGGAGCCGGTCAAGCCAAAGTCGGCTGGCTTGTTTATTGATCAGCATGCCTACCAAGCATATTGGAACTCGGTATTGGTAGAGCTAACTGTTACCGAGTTTCGACTGCTGGCGTGCCTCTGCGCCACACCAGGTCATGTAAAAACGCGTCAGCACTTAATTGATGCGGCCTACTCCCAACCCACTTTTGTAGAAGATAGAACTATGGATTCTCACATACGGCGTATTAGACGCAAGTTTGAACAAGTTGATGCAAGCTTTACAGCCATAGAAGCCGTCTCTGGCCTCGGGTACAGGTTGCGATTATGAAGAGTTACAAAAGTGGCGTTAGCCACAAAAAGGGCGGTCGACTGCTTAAGATTTTTGGCGGACTTGGTTTTAGACTTATGCTTTTTAACGGACTCTTGGTAGTACTTCCGATAGCAAGCATGATGGTCTTAGATGTTTACGAAACGCGCATGCTCAAGGCTCAAGAGGATTCGATGATTGCGCAAGCCCGCGTCCTGGCCGCAAGTCTTGAGGCTGCCGTGTTGGAAGGTCATGGTATTGATCGATCCTCTACACAGGATAATTTTACTTTGGAACGCCTAGCCAAGTCCACCATGGAAAGCTTGCGTTCTCAAACGCAAACGCGGTTGCGTGTGTTTGACCAAACCGCAAGCTTGTTGGCGGATTCTATTTTGCAAAAAGAAGAGCCTATCCAAGCAGTAAGCTATTCAAAGCGGACAAGATCTGACCCAGAAGAAACGCAAGAGCAAGAACCGAGTCTGACCTTCTTGTATAGCTTGGGCAGCCTACCATTTCGTCTGTGGCGTACGCTTAACCCAGCACCCGACCCACTCAGCGGGGAGGAGGAAACTGGGCAGGCTCTTTCTGAAAATCCCGCTGTGCGACGAGCTTTAGAGGGTGGCTACGGAGCTCATACGCAAGTATCAAGTCGGCAACGATCGGTGACTCTGTTTAGCGCTGTTCCAATTGGGCGTAGCGGAACTACGGGGCAGCAATTTGGTATAGTTTTGGCCTCGCAGTCAAGTTACCGTACATTAAAGTCTCTGTACGAGATCAGGTACTCGCTGTTTAAGGTATTTTTGTTAAGTGTCGCAATAGCGCTTGTTCTCAGTTTTATGCTCGGCTTAACTATTAGTCGCCCCTTAAGGCGCATGGAACGAATGGCGGCTACTTACATTGATTCGTGGGGCCGTCCTCGTGGCAAATTTGTCCCAGTTAGGGGTACAGACGAGTTGGCAGCACTTTCTCGCTCCTTAGTGAGACTTGGAGATGGATTGGGCGACCATATTCGTTTTATCAGTTCCTTTGCTAGCGACCTCTCGCACGAGTTGCGCAACCCCTTGTCTTCGATCCGTGCTGCCAGTGAAATTATTTCAATGAGGCCGGACTTAAAGCCAGAGGAATTGGCTCGTTTGACGGGGATTATCATGCGCGAAAGTGACAGGATTGATAACTTAGTGCGTCTGAGCAAAGAGCTGAGCTCACTGGATCTTGCCTTGGGGCAGAGTCCGCGCATGGCCGTTGACCTTATAGAATGTCTAGAGGTGCTTGACTCTGATTGGGAACTGCGCGGTCACCTACTTGACCTGGACGTGGGTGTGACGATTGGTCGTCAAGAGCGGCCTCTGATACTCGCTAATCCAGACTACCTTAGACAGGCTTGTGACAAGATTATTGAAAATGCCGTTAGTTTTAGTCCCAGCGCTGCTAGGCCACGATTGAGACTTTTGTCAGAAACCATAAAAAATACCGATTACGTTGCGATTGTGATTAGTGACCAAGGCCCGGGCATAGAACAAGCTGTGCTTGGCAAAATCTTTGACCGGTTTTATACACTGCGGCGCCAAGAGGGGCATACCGGTCTTGGCTTGTCACTGGCGCGCGAAATAGTAGAGGCCTATGGTGGCCAGATAGAAGTTAAACAGAATCTGCCAAGTGGAACAGTTTTTTTGCTTAGATTTTTGCGACTTAGATCTTAGTGAGCTTCCATGCCTTCTAGCGTCAAGAGCCAGGCCTTGGTTTTTTTTCCAGCTTCAGCAGGAAGGCTTTTGAGCGAGTAATTGCCAATGCCCCCACTAAGTGGCACAACACGGTGACAAGGTATGATGAGTGGCAGCGGGTTGTTGGCGACTGCGTTGGCGACCGCTCGTACGGCATCTTTGCGCCCAATGCGTCGAGCTAGTTCCGAGTAGCTAATGCGTTCGCCAAAACCTATCTTGCGCAGCTTTTCCCACACCAACCGTTGAAACTCGGTACCAGTCAAGCTTAGCTTTAAGTCAAAGCTATGTCTGTGACCTTCAAAGTATTGTTTTAGTTGGAAGGCAAGTTCGCCACACGCATATTTGTTTTCTTGAACTTGGTAGTCGTTTGCAAGTGGCTGATTGTCGGGATCAAAGACTATAAACCGGGCAGCGCCATGACGATCTACTGCCATGAGCAGGGTTCCTATCGGACTGGTTTGTTTGTAGCTGTACAGCAGTTCGCGAGTCATAAAAAGCCTGGCGCTTCTACCTGCGGCTTGCCACAGTTGTGGTGCTAGTGCTAATTGTAGGAACATTGCCGTCCCCTTGATCGTAGCCAGTTTTGAGTTGGGACTGCACATCCATCTGCACTTTGTCGTTGTCCCAGCCACCGACTAGTGCGCCTATAATTCCAAACAGCAAACTACCTCCAAGCAGACTCATGCCTACGGCTATTACGTCAGTTTGACTGGAGTCTTGCAGCGCAAGCACAGTGCCGGTAGCAAATAACGAAGCGCTCAAACCCAAAAAGATAGGACTAAATGGAGGTACAATGGTGTAGCTTAATTTAAGGTCTTCACTAGCGACCGAGCCAGACTCTGCTTGGCTTGCCGCAGGTTCTTGAGCTACGAGGCTCAATGGATTGAGGACTAAACAAAAAGTTACAACTAGGGCAACTATGGCTCGCGAAGCAGACAAAATAAACATGGCCCGCACTCCTTGCTCGTTTAGTATACTATATCGGCATTGTTTTGTGCCGTGTGAATCAGTTCTATACCCATTTTTGTCAGTCGATTGCTGAGAGAAGCCTCCATTTGAGCACAAAAAACCGTGCCTGTTTGACTCTCCTCTGAGCTAATGATGCGTGCTTCTCGGTGAATCAAAGCGCGCATGTCACCGCGATCCCAAGGAACCGTAAAGGTATAGCTCAATGAACTTTCTTGCAGTTTGGCGGCAATGGCAAGCAGCAGGGCCTCAAGCCCTTGCCCACTGTGGGCAGAGACGCGCAGTTGAGTGAGCTCAATGCCAAACGACAGTCGATCTTCTTGGGCTGCGGCACCTTGGCCGGTCAGTAAATCGCACTTGTTGAGCACCGTCAGGCGGGGAAGTGTGTCGGCGCCAAGTTCGCCAAGCACTTTAAGCGTAGTGGAATGTTGACGAGCGGCTTCATTGTCCGAGGCATCGATAACATTAACCACTAAGTCGGCAGACATAGTTTCTTCCAGAGTTGCTTTAAAAGCATCAATCAGGCTGTGGGGAAGTTTGCGAATGAAGCCAACGGTGTCCACCAAGACGCAGTCAGGTGCGTCTGGTAATGACATTTTACGCGCTGTAGGATCTAGAGTGGCAAAAAGCGAGTCCTTTATATACACATTAGATCCCGTTAAAGCGTGATGCAGGCTTGACTTACCTGCATTGGTGTAGCCAACCAATGCTACCACCGGAATTTTTTGAGTCTGTCGCTGTTTTCTCAAAACAGCGCGCTGAGACTCTACTTGTTCGAGTTCATTGTTGAGCAGCGCGATGCGATCTTTGATTACCCGACGATCCAACTCTATCTTGGTCTCCCCAGAACCTTTGTTGCCATAGGCTCCACCGCGTTGGCGAGAAAGATTGGTATAGCTAGAAGCTAGGCGCGGCAATTCATAGCGTAGTCGGGCTAGTTCTACCTGCAGCTGGGCGTCGTGAGTCTGGGCCCGCTCGGCAAAAATGCCTATGATCAAGCCAGGCCTGTCAGTGACCGGCAAGCCCGACAGTTCTTCCCAATTTCGTTGATGGGTGGGGCTGAGTTCGGTGTCAAAGACAATAAGCTCGGCACCTGCTTCGGTGGCCAATTGGCAGACTTCATCCGCTTTGCCGCGTCCAAAAAAAAGATCTGCAGTATACTGCCTGATCTTGACCATAATCTGACCACAACTTTGCCAGTCAAGGTTAGCGGCGAGGGCTTCTAGTTCTACCAGTGACGCTTTGGCATCCGCAGCGTCGGCTTCTTGGATGCCAACAAGAAAAGTCTTAATTGGGTCGCTCAGATTGGTTTCTATCATTAAAACCATCTTGACCTTGACTAAGCTTCTCGTCAAGGTAGGACAGTTGGCGGGGAGCAAAGTGAAAACACTAACTGTGCAACAATTAAATGGTGTGGGATAAATGGTGTGAGATAAATGGAGATAGACTGATGTTTTCGGCTAAGTACTGATGTCCAACAATCAAGCGACCCAAGCGCCAAGTCGGCCACCGCCATGTTTAAAATGTCAGTTTTATCTGGTTACTTGGAATGCTTCTTTTCCTCATGGCTGTAGCCAGTTTGGCATCCGGTCAAAGGCCTTGCCATCATTTGAAGTTTTTAGAAACACCGGGCAACATTGTCCCAGTTTTATAGCTTCAACTAAACTCAAATCCTAGTTTCTTCTCTTGTTTTCGGCCGTCATAGAGAATAGAATTACGCTCGGAGCATCAACAATGAATAAGCCGATTAACTTCACTATTGCGACCTTAGGTGAGCCAAAAATACCTTCGCCAATTAAGCTTTCTACGGTAAGTGGCGATAGCATCGCCAACTACGTTGTAGACAGCGAGCATATTGTTTATGAAATCGACGTCAGCAATGGCGAGGATCTTGGACTAAAAAAGTTTAGTCTGCTGCAAAAGGCCGGACCCCGGCAAATGATCTATTTTAATCCGCGCCACGTCCACGCAGGCATTCTAACCTGTGGTGGTTTGTGTCCAGGGCTCAACGACGTTATCAGAGCACTAGTCCGAACGCTATGGAATCACTATGGTGTCAGGAGAGTGACTGGAATCAAGTATGGCTACAATGGCTTTTTGGGTGATATTCCCGGAGACCCGTTGATGGAGCTCAACCCCGACGTGGTTGATGATATTCATCGATTTGGTGGCAGCATGCTTGGTTCGTCCCGAGGAAGTGGAGAGCGTACTGAAGAAATAGTTGATGCAATTGAGCGCCTCAACCTAAACATGCTCTTTATCATCGGTGGCGATGGCACTCAAAAAGGCGCCCTTAGAATTTCCGAAGAAGTAGAAAAGCGCAATCTCAAGATTGCTATAGTCGGTATTCCAAAGACTATCGACAACGACCTTTCGTTTATAGACAAATCGTTTGGTTTTGAAACTGCCGTTGGTAAGGCAACTGAGGCCGTGACGGCCGCCCATCAAGAGGCCCATTCTGCCATCAACGGGGTTGGGCTGGTTAAGGTCATGGGCCGAGAGTCAGGCTTTATTGCGGCCAATACTGCACTGGCAAGCCACGATGTTAATATAGTTTTGATACCCGAAGTTCCTTTTCATCTTGATGGGCCGCAGGGTCTGTTTGAGACGCTCAAAAAGCGTTTGGAACGACGCGGCCACGCCGTTATTGTCGTAGCCGAGGGAGCGGGGCTTGAGTTTTTTAGCGAACAAGAGCTTGGCACCGACGAGTCGGGCAATCGTAAGCTCGGTGATATAGGCGTGTTGCTAAAGAACAAGATCATCGCTTGGTTTAAGGCTAATGGTGTGCCGATCAATCTTAAGTACATTGACCCGAGCTATATAATTCGCAGTTCGGTGGCGGCCCCAGTTGATAGCTCGTATTGCACACGTTTGGCAACCAATGCCGTCCATGCTGCTATGGCTGGTAAAACCAAAATGATCATCAGCGAGCTACACAATACCTTTGTCCATGTGCCAATAGAGATAGCGGTTGCCAACCGCAACACTCTTGATCCAGAAAGCACTTTGTGGCTGGATGTAATCCAAGCTACTGGTATGCCCGTCAGGATGATAAACCAAAAATAGACGATGGTTTAAAAGCAAAAAGCCAAGGACAATTGTCCTTGGCTTTTTTTGTGCTCAGTATCGTCTGGATCTAATCTTAGATTTTGATCTTGAAGATTACCGATGCTTGGAACTCAGTGCGGCTAGCGCGGGCAGCGTTAACTCCAAGTTGAAAGTTGGTTCCCAGTGACCAGTTGTCTTTGGCAAAATCTAGACCCAAAGTACCACCAGCTACGTCTTCGGTGACTGCACTGTTGGCATCAGTTCTGCTTACATAAACGAAGCCCAAAGCTGGGGTAAAGCCATTGGTGCTAAATGCAACTTTGAAGTAGAAGTTGTTGAGGATGTCGTTAACTACGCCCAAAAGTGCAACTGACTTGTTAGTTACTACCAGCAAGTTATTGATGTCGAGCTTGAGTGATTCTTTGTCGCTTAGTTTGAAGTTGAGACCTGCATTGTAAACACCGTCCAAGCTCACGCTCGAGCTATCAGTGGTGTTACCATCGAAGTCAAGGATAACGGGAATACCTTGGTTGATGTTGTAGTAAAACTCTGAAATAGCACCTTTGACAATCACAGAAGGCATAAAGCGGTGTTCTGGTCGAGCAGTAGTAGCTGCGCTATCACGGATATCTGAAGCCAAGCGGTACTCAAGATTTATGCCAAGGTTTAAGGCTTTGTCAAAAGCAAAGTTGCTGTCGACACCAAGGTAGAGGCGGTTGCGGTTGCGATCAAGGAATCCTGCTGGGGTAGTCAGTGGGCTAAGTTTGGCTTCGTAGCGGTCCTTGATGTAAGGAGCAACAGTCACGCCAGAACCCAAGGCAAAAGCTACGCTACCTTTTACTTCGGTACGAGTGCCGAATGGATCGGTGTCGCTGAGTTCGTTGGAACCAATGAACCCTTCATTGAGTTCGGTGTCCATACGTTGAACCAATTCTACACTCACCTTTGGTGGAGTGGCTTCTTGTGCAATAACTGCACCTGTAAGAGCCACCAATGCGATAATCAGAGTCGTAATCTTCTTTGCCATTTTGATTTCCTCCATATTGGGCAAAAGTAATGAACCAAGTTATGGATGCATTGTGTTAAGCCACGGTTAGGGTTGAGATAATATTACTACTGGTTTTGGTTAAAAAAAGCCGACCATTAAGGCCGGCTTAAAAGGTAAACCCTGTCGGTGCGCATTGCGCTCAAGGGTACCTGTTGTTTACCACGCGATTAAGCGGGTTTGACTTGCTGATTCTTATCGACCATGCTCACGCTTGGTCTGAAACCTTGGGCGGAACCTTCATAGAACCCCCTGTGACAAAGTTGTTCTTCGTACTCCCCGTACGAACAGCCAGCAGACCGAGCAAATTAAGCTCGCTCTACTAGCTAAACTATAATACCAGATGGGCCGATTGTCAAAAAAATCCACCAATTATTTCTCTTGTATTTACACGAGTAATTACTCATCTAGCTAGTCTTGTCGTTACCTCGCTTGCATCGGTATGATAGCCAAGAGAGCGGCTAGAACTGTGGGGAAAATATAGTGAGCACGAAAAAAAATCCGATTAGGGTGGGCATCTTGGGGACCGGCGGCATAGCACTCAAGATGGCAGAGAGCCTTGCCCACGCCAAGCAGGCTGTTTTGGCAGGCGTAGCCAGTCGACAGGCTGGCCGTGGTCGCTTGTTTATTGAGCAGCTTAGGTCAGGCAGTCTAAATGCAGGCATGGTACAGGCTTATAATAGCTACCAAGAGCTACTTGATGATGACCGTATCGACTTAGTCTATGTGGCAAGCCCTCATCCTTTCCATGCTCAACACGCTTTGCTTGCCCTTAGGGCCAACAAACACATCTTGGTAGAAAAACCCTTGGCTCTCAATGCAGAGCAAGCTCAAAGCATAATAGTTGAGGCTCGCTCTCGAGGCCTATTTTTGATGGAAGCGATGTGGACACGCTTCTTGCCTGCCATAGACTATGCTCGCGAGTTAATTTTGGGCGGTTCCTTGGGTGCCTTGCGTAGTATTGAAGCCGACCTAGGCTTTGATTTTCCGTTTGATGCAAATAATCGATTTTATAATCTCGCCCTCGGTGGAGGGGCCTTGCTGGATCTTGGCATCTATCCGCTCAGCATAGCCAGCTACTTTGCAGGACCAGCACGCGAAGTGCAGGCGGTGTGTAAGCTCTCACCAAGTGGCGTGGATAGCAGCGATGCGATTAGTGTCTTACACTACAGTGGCGTTGTCTCCAGCTTGTCGTGCAGCATGGAAGCCCTAAGCGCAGGCTGCGCGCGATTGTATTGTGAGCGTGGAAGTGTGACACTCCAACGTTTGTTTATTGCGGCAAAAGAAGTGACAGTCAGCCAAGGTTGGGATGGACCCAACGAGACCTTTGATTTTTCCTATCCAGGTCCGGGTTTGCACTTTGAGGTGGATGAGATAGCACATTGTATTGGTTCCGGATTGCTGGAAAGCCCAAGGATGCCTTTGGATGAGAGCCTGGCTCTGAGCAGAACAATGGACAAAATATTGGCCAGCGCAGGCGTGAGCTATCCAATCTGATGCAGGGAAGCAGCTATAAAATTGATATTTTATGCAAAGTTGTCGATAACTACGGAGATGCAGGGCTTGTTTGGCGTCTGGCGCGTGCTATAGGCCACGCATTTTGCAATAAGCTTGACCCAAGTGCCAGACTTGAGCTGCGCATCTTGTGCGATGATTTAACTGTCCTAAAGCAGCTCGGCGCAGCGGAAGGGGAGCTTGAGCGTATGCAATTGCGACTTTTTGATTGGCAAACCGAGCACGCACACTTTGACGAGTGCCCTGCAGACTTTGTGATTGAGACTTTTGGCTGCAAGTATCCCGCCTGGTATGAAGCCCTGCTCTATGACCCTCATAATGACAGACCCCGCAAACTGCTCAATCTCGAATATTTGACGGCTGAGACTTGGGCTGAGGACTATCACCTGCTTGCCTCACCAAGCAGGATAGAACGACTCAAGAAAACTTTCTTTATGCCAGGGTTTCGCAAATCACTTGGTGGTCTAATTTTTGACCGAGACTATCTTGCCAAGCACAACTACTGGGCCGACCTAAGCAAAGCGGAACGGGCCTTGGCTCGAATCCAACTTATGACACGCTGTGGTATTGCTCCACTGGAACAAAGTCTTAGTGCTGATGTTTTTTGGCTATTTGTCTTTAGCTATACTCATGATTATACCGCTTTGCTAGCAGAGCTTGTCTCGTGGGAACAAGCAGTTGTAGTCGTTTTGGCGGCTGGGCAAGGTTCTGACTCATTCTTAAGTGCCATGCCCGCCCAGGGCGCGGACAAGATACACTGCTTTTGCTTGCCTTTTGTGCCTCAGCAACTCTTTGACGAGTTGATCTTGGCGGCAGACTTTAACTTGGTGCGTGGCGAAGAAAGTATGTCACGAGCGGCCTTAGCCGGCAAGCCGTTTTTGTGGCACTGTTACCCCTTGGTTGACGACCAGCATTTAAACAAGGTTGCAGCCTTGGCCGACCAAATTGCCAAACAATCGGATGGTGCAGAAGAACTGGATTGTTTAAAAAAACTGTGGCTGAGCTTCAATCGCCAGCAGGATAGACAAGAAAATAGTGAGGATTTTGGAATATTGAGTCAGAACTACGCCACCCTTTTGCCACTTTTTGAACGTTTTGCGCAAAACTTGCTTGAAAATGGAGATTGTGCTACAAAGCTTGTGGATTTTCTTTGGGACTAAGCTATATAGTGGCGTTTCAACTATTACCTCGCGTTAAGCGAGATCTTTTGGTAGGTATAATATGGTATTAACATCTGAATTGCGAGTTGGCAGTGTATTTAAGTACAGCAACGAAATAGTAGTAGTACAGCGCTTAAATGGCAACAAGAGTGGCCGCGGTGCCCAAGTTAGTCGTTTTAGAGTCAAAAATCTTTTGACTGGTCAGACTTCGGACGTTGCCCTAAATGCTGGGGACAAGTTTGACGAAGTAGATTTGGATCAAAAGTCAGTTAAGCTTTCGTACATCGACGGCGAAAACTATGTCTTTATGGACAATGAAACCTTTGATCAAATTGAGATTATCAAAGACGATCTTGGCGACAACGCCGGTTACATTATGCCCGAAGATGATATTGACGTGGAAATCACCTTCTACGAAGGCAAACCGATCGGCATGAAGTTGCCCTTGGCTATCACCAGAACCATCGAATACTGCGAGCCAGGCATTAAGGGTGACACTTCGGGTAAGTCGCTTAAACCTGCCAAGTTAGACAGTGGAATTGAGATTGGTGTACCACTCTTCTGCGATATTGGCACCAAAA
The DNA here is from genome assembly GCA_038204425.1 of Spirochaetia bacterium. Classification (GTDB taxonomy): domain Bacteria; phylum Spirochaetota; class Spirochaetia; order DSM-27196; family Salinispiraceae; genus JBBRCZ01. Next base: position 141,722 of record JBBRCZ010000006.1, read on the forward strand.
TTAAGGTTGATACCCGAGACGGTAGCTTTATGGAGCGCGTCAAATAATTTAACTTGTAATTGAGCGATACCAGATTAGCGTCGTTCCAGCAAAAATAAATATTCTTCTAGGTGCTTGCTGCGATCTGCCAGATTGCGGCTAGCACGGTAGGTATTGTAGGGCCGGCTAAACGTTTGCAGCTTGCCGTGTCTTTCTAAAAAAGAACGAATTTGGTCATAGCCAATAAATCCCTCAGAATTAAACGAAATCAAGACAAAACGCGCCTTTAGATTCTCAACCAAGTCCTGCAGCTGCCCAAACGCCGCTTGGCGGCGATTGTAAGCTGAGCGCTTCCAATCACTTGGTATACCCGAGACAGGAGAAACCACACTGGGTTGCTTGTAGTTTAGGATCAGGTTGAGCATAAAATAATTACTACCATAGGGATGCTGATTGTACGGCGGATCCAGATAAGCAAGATCATGTGGACCCAAAGTGCGAGCAAGCCGATTGGCATCTTGCGAATAGAGTGAGACTTGGCAACTATAGCGACTAAAGACAGGTAAGTCCAAACTAATCTCACCAAGAATGCGAGCGAGCGCATCTCCCTTGCGGCCACCAAAACTGCCAATTCCAGTCTTTGAGTCTTTGTAAAATCCCTTAAAAACACCACCGGTATTGGCATGCACCGAAGCCCTCGCCAACAGCGGCGCTAAGAAAAATTTTTGTCGATCCTCAGGCAACTGCGCTATTAGTTGGCGAGCATTGTCCAAAAAGCGAGCATTGCGGCGGGAGTAGAATGCGCGTTCGCCGAGTTTAATAGCGACGTCATTGCTAGGTGCATAGTTTTGAGCGATTATGCCCTGCGGTTGGGCTTCTTGCCACGTTAGGTTTAGCAGCTTGCTCTGAAGAAGCTCAAAATCAAGCGCGAGCTCTTGCAATAGTGATCTGTCTGGATTGCTTAGGTAACAACCGTTGATTGTGCGGGCGTAGTCTTCCAAGTCGTTGGTCATAAGGTGACTGGCATGAGCCTTAAAAAAACGGCTCACTATGCCCGAACCGGAAAAGGCGTCAAAGATTGAAATTTTGCTCGTACCAAGCTTGAGCTTGACCTGTTGCAATGCCTCACCAATAAAGGGCAGCAAGGCGCGCTTATTGCCTAAGTAGGTAACTATTTGCTCGGTCAAAAAGCGTGGGTCCTCGGCGATCTCGGTGTTTAAGTGATCCATGTCTATAGTAAGCCTTCGTCGACCAGCACTTGGTGTTGCGATCGCAGATCTTCTAGCTCTTTGAGCCAAAAAGCACGGCTGCTCCAGTCGCCAAACATAGTCAAAAAACCTAGGTCTTGGCGTTGTGCTGCACACCATGCCAAATAGTGGATCATGCGCATAAAGCGCAATACTTCAATCAATTCAAGGCTGGCTTGGTCAAAAGCCGCAAACTCACTATAGGCCGCGATTAGCCAGGACAATTCCTGTGGGCTATCGGCTTTGCGTCCAGGTAATAACAGCCACAGATCTTGCACGGCGGGCCCGTTGGCCATATCGTCAAAGTCTATCAAGAGTAGACCTTCACTGCCGCGCTCAAGCAGGTTGCCTCGGTGACAATCACCGTGCAGGCGCTGGCTGGGGTACTTTTCAAACAGATACGCTGTCTGGTGGCAGATTTGTTGTCCAAGAGAAAGGAAGTCTACTTCAAAATCTGGGTGAATTAGGCCTGCCTGCCCAAGCTCATCGAGCTGTACCAAGGTGCTCTTAAGTGGGTGTATAGAAGGCCGAGAACTGTCGCTCTTTGAGCGGGCTACCATGTGCATACGACCCACCAGACTGCCCAGCCTCTGCCAGTCTTCTTGCCGCTCAGCATCAAAACTACGGCCACTTTTGCGGGGATATAAAGCGGCAAAGAAGCTGGCGCTTTGTGTGCCAGACTCAAGTTCAAACTCGAGCAAGGTTTCGCCTTCCAAATCTGCCAATGGCAGGATTACCGGCAGATCGGCTTGGAAACATTGGCCAACAAAGGCTTGTTCGGCGAGTAGTTGCCGAGCTGTCCAGCGGCCAGGTCGGAAGACCTTAAAAACCAACTTGTTACCGTCTTCGTCACAAAGACCATAAACTCGGTTGATATAACTTGTGAAGCGCTCTATCGAACCGTCCAGTCGCAGGCCGTAGAGGCTCTCGACGGTCGCCAGCACACTATGGGGATCAAGCAAGTCAAAGGTGTGCAATATTTCCATGATAAAGAGTATAGCTAATAATTTGCCACTTGTCGTCTTTTGTTAGACTAGTGCGCAATCGTTTGTCGCAACAGTTTTTCTGGACCTGTCCGGTGGCGAACATTATCCACTAAAAAAATTTGGGTATTATGAAAACCCATATAAAGAACCGCACGTATAACAATGATTTTAACTTGACTCATCTTCGGTTGGTAAGTTAAATCAATGTTGGGCTGACGCTGCGCGCACAAAGAACAGCAATAAAAGAAAAAACGGTTTATAATGCACTGTCTACATACAAGGAGATTACAATGAGAACAAAGATCTTCGGATTAATCGCAGCAATTACAGCAAGCCTGTTGTTACTTGGATGCCCTAACCCAGTCACCCCAACGCCCGATCCAATCGCCTCAACGATAGTCTTTGCTGACGGTGCAACGGTATCGAAGA
>JBBRCZ010000007.1:0-139340 GCA_038204425.1 Spirochaetia bacterium
GTTCGATTCCCATCGACAGGCTAAAAACTAGCAAAGCCATCCTAAGGATGGCTTTGAATTCCAAATAGCGGTCGATGGGAATCGAACCCACGGCTCCAGCTTGGAAGGCTGGGGTATTACCATTATACGACGACCGCTTGGGTGTGAGGTATTTGGTATCACGGTTTGGGGGGGGGTGTCAATTGGGGGTGGCTCATATGTGGTGGTGGTGGTCTTTATACCATGCCCAGGCTTCGGCGATCGATTGCTTGATTGGCCTTGGTTCAAAGCCAAGTTCGTCGCGTAGCTTTTGGCTGGAGACTCGCAGATTGTAGCGCACAAAGCGTGCGCCGGCCCAAGTATAGACTGGCTGGCCACCATAAATCCTGTGTTTGATCTCATAAGCAAAGGCCACTAACAACATCATCCAATGGGGCAAATGAATCCATGGGCGTCGCTGGCCGGTTATAGCTTGTAGGTTGCGCATAAATCGTTCCATGCTGGTGTGTCCGGACGATACCAAGTAAATACTGCCAGCCGGGGCTTTTACCGCTGCTCGCATGCAGACGTCAGCAAGGTCGCGGCTGTCGACTAGGTCAAAGCCGCCTCGGCTATAGGCTGGCAGTCGTGATCGGCTAAAATCCCACATTAGTAAGCCCAATGGAGTAAAATCATAGTCGTAAGGGCCAATAACGGCTGAGGGTGCAATTATGACGGTTTCCAGACTCATGCCGTTAGCGGCTTGTACTTTTTGGCTGGCAAGCGCCTTTGATCGACCGTATGGGTTAATTGCTCTAAAGGGTCTAAACCCTTGCTGCTCAGCAATTAGGCGTGTTTTTTGGTCGTGACCAAAGGCAAGGTAGGACGAAACGTAAATAAGTCGTTTGACCCGATTGATGCGACAAGCATGGATAACATACTCGGTTCCTTTGACATTGTGGCTATACATACGCGGAAAGCGGTATGGCATTAGGTCCAAGTGTCCATCGCAATGGAAGACCATTTCGGCGTCCACAAAGGCGATTATCAAGCTTTTTGGCTGACTCATAGAGCCAACTACGCGTTCTACTGAAAGGCCGTCAAACCCGGCCTTGTGCAGTGAGGACAAAACCACGCGCACCTTGTAGTCAGCTGCCACAAGTGCATGAACCAAGGCTTGACCTATTTGAGTCTCGGCTCCGGTTACTACTACCATGCCCGCATTCTATCCTTAGTTCTAGTGCTTGACTATCACTCACCACTATTATTTTGGGCGCCGCAGGGTAAGCAGTCGATTGGATAAGCCTATAGGATCGAACTTGGGTCGAGGTTTTCTCGCTCAATGTCCTTAAAATAGTTAAAGGTGCCAACCCGTAGTTCACTGGTAGCATCTTCACTACAAACTATTATTCCTTTGGGATGCATTTGCAGCATGCTTACGGTCCACATGTGATTGACACCTTCTTCAACAACCTTTTGTAGGGCGTGGGCCTTGTTGTGGCCACTTACCAAAATCATCACTTCCCGAGCCGCCATCACCGTGCCGACACCAACCGTTAAGGCTAGACTTGGTACGAGTTCACTCTTGCCATCAAAAAAGCGTGCATTGGCAATTTTGGTTTCCTCGGTCAACGTTTTTATTCGCGTAAGCGAACTCAACGACGAGCTTGGTTCGTTAAAAGCGATATGTCCGTCGGCACCGATGCCACCCAAAAAAAGGTCTATGCCACCAGCCTGCTTAATACGTACTTCGTACTGTTCACATTCCAAGTTAAGGTCAGCGGCCATGCCATTGAGAATATTAACTTGTTCTTTCTTAATATCAATGTGAGAAAAAAAGTTCTTCCACATAAAGGTGTGGTAACTCTCGGCATGGTCACTTGGCAGGCCAACATACTCATCCATATTAAATGTAATTACGTTGGCAAAACATACTTTGCCGTTTCGACAGTGTTCAATCAGGGCTTGGTAAGTTGCCAAAGGTGTGCTTCCCGTCGGCAAACCGAGCACAAAGGGTTTCTCGGGACTGGGATTTGCTGCATTGATGCGTTTTACAATCAGGTTGGCGGCCCATTCACTCAGCTGCTTATAGTTAGGTTGAATTATGACTCGCATACAGGGTCCTCACTTATTTTGTACCAGAAACCACCAAGGTTTATTTTCTGAGGCAGCCTGTCATGAAAGTAGGAAATCGTCAATTACTTGTTTGGCTCAAGCTTGGCGAATATGGCCTTGTGCGTTGTCTATCGACAAACTTGTTGATGCCATCGACTACTTTGTCTGCCGCTTTTTGGGAAAAACCAAGATTGATGTAAAATTCTTTGAGATCTTTTTCGGCTATCTGACTGAGGTCATTGTCAACATTCAATTGTCCAAAATAGGCTCGCCAGATCGGCCAGATAGTTCTAACTTGATTGATGCCTGCAATATTCTTGGCCAGACCATGTGCTTGCAGAGAAACAAAGACGTCAGAAACGGCCTTTACATAGGCGATATATTGAGCAACAGTAAGTTGAAGATCGGCAACGGTGTTCAGAACAGGCTTAAGAAAAGGTTTGAGCGGTCCGGGAGCAATAATGTTGCTGCTGGTAAGGTCGTTGTTTGCAAGGTGAGTTTGAGCACTAGCAACTGACTGGCCAAGTTGCACTGTTTTTTCATCCACTTTGACAGCGTTGGGGTCCACGCGCTGCAGCAATGCGCCCGTCTGGCTTGCAAGTGTTGTGCTGGTATTCTTGTTGGCACGCTGCTCTGCCCTTTGGGCTGCCACCCGAGCTTGCCGCGCGGTCTCGGCTGCAGCCATCGTACCACATGACAAAGATAACGAGGCCACAATTACCAACAAAACTGAACCGATAAAAAACTTTGCCCCAATCATAAGCTCCCCTGCCAGGTTATAGAAACCTGTCTTCTAACTATAGATTACTATCGGCAGCTCTTCAAATCAAGTTTGGCTAGAAGTCTGAAAGTCTACGCATGAGCGATTGGCTCTTAGCTTGGCTATCAGTTGGGCCACTTTAAGGTGATGAGCGTTGTCTTGATAACGTTGCAAAGCATCAAGATCTTCAAAGTTGGCTCGCAAGACGACGTCCCAATTGCCTGCATTGGGCAAGGTATTGATGCCAACGGCTAGGTCGAGAATTTCCGGTACCAAAGGTGGCAAGGCTTCTAGAGCTTTTTTGATGGCGGCCGCGTTTTCTGCCAGACTTCGGCCTTCTGCTTCGGGCAATAGTTGCCACATTACTATGTGTTCTATCATGGTACTCTGTTTGTATCACAAATTGCACCGATGGTCAGGTTGTACCATAGAATTCGTATTTATCATCAGTTGAGACAACAATTATTGATTGCCGATGCGCCCAATATGCCTTACATTTTCGCCTATGGTAGAAGAGAAGATTGGAATTAGTGATATTGCAGTTTATATACCAACACCTTGCCTAGACTTGGAGCAGTTAGTCGCGGTACGGAGTCAAGGCAAGCCCGAGCTAGAACGTCGTCTGCGCCGCGCAGTGGACACTACCGGTCAAAAGTTTATTAGGTATCCAGAAGTCTGGGAAGACGCCGCAAGCATGGCCGCTAATTCGGCCTTAAAACTTTTAGAGCGCAATAACGGGAATGGTCAACACATCCTACGCTACTTGGCAGCCGGAACCGAAACCGGCGTTGATAGTTCTAAACCCCTGTCCGCCTATGTGCAAGGCATGCTGGAAGGTGCAGGATTTGAGCTTGGACATCGTTTTTCTTCATTTCAGGTACAACACGCTTGTGCAGGAGGTACGATTGCCATGCTTTCCGTTGCTTCCATGCTTAAACAAAGCGGCCGACCCAACGATAGAGGTTTGGTTTTGTGCTCAGACATCGCCCGTTACGAAAGCAATACCACGGCAGAAATAACACAAGGTGCCGGCTCTGTAGCTTTAATGATAGAAAAGAACCCCCGACTGCTTGAACTTGATCTCTCGTGCGTTGGCTATGCCAGCAGTGATGTTGACGACTTTTTTAGACCGATAGGTAGTACCACTGCCAAGGTAAAAGGCCAATATTCGATGAAGTGTTACCATGACGCTGCAGAAGAAGCGCTCAAAGACTACTGCGATCGTCGTGGCAAAAGCGCCTACCAGGTTTTGGCCGAATCCGACTACTATATCTTTCATGTTCCGTTTGCCAAGATGGCCTACACTGCTGCGCGCCACCTGTTGTCAGCCTTTATGGGCCTGGTTGACGGTGAGATTGACGACTACCTGAAGCCGCGCGGATTTTTTGAGTCGCTCGATGCAACTTCAAAAGTAGGAAACATTTACACCGGTGCAACCTACCTCAATCTTGCCTCACTTTTGCTCGACCGTTATAAGAAAATTGGCAAAGAAATCATAGGAAAAAAAATACTTATCTCTTCGTATGGCAGTGGCAATACTATGCTTGTTTTTCAAGCTACTGTTGCAGCTGGTGCGGTAGATGTCATAGCAAAGTGGGACTTAGAAAAAACCATCAACGCTGGCCAAAAAAAAGAGTTTTCACACTATCAAGCTTGGATTGACAAGGATTGGTCGGCGTTAAATAGTGATAGCCAAAGCAGTGATCTGCCAAAAGACACGTTCTATCTTAAGAACGTAAGGGAAGACGGCTACCGTGAATACAGCATCCAGCGCTAACAATCCGCCTGACAGTGGTCATAGCGCCCAAGGTATGAGTACCAGAAAAACCCAACATCTCGACATTTGCCGCGACCAAAAAAGAACCGTCGAGGGTGGTAATTCTCGTTTTTCTGAAGTTCGCCTGTTGCATCACGCTTTGAGCGAAGTCGACGCTAAAACCATCGACACCAGTTGTGAGTTTTTGGGATACAAAGTTGCAGTGCCGCTATTTATTTCGTCAATGACAGGCGGCTCTGACTCAGGTTATGGCGTTAATAAACAATTGGCAAAACTGGCCCAAGAATTTCGCATTCCAGTTGGCATGGGTAGCATACGGATTCTTTTTCGCAAACCCGAGGTCTTTGAACACTTTACGCTAAAAAATCTGGCAGCTGATGTCCCGGTGGTCGCCAATCTGGGCGCAGTGCAAATCCGCGACATGGTGCACGGCCAAATCATTGAAATGCTCAAGCGTCTAGAAGTGGACGCACTGGCCATCCACCTCAATCCAGGTCAGGAACTTTTTCAGAACGAAGGTGACCGCGATTTTCATGGTATTTTTGATGCTATACGCCGCTTTTGTGCAAATTGTCCACTGCCAGTCATAGTAAAAGAGACTGGCTGCGGCATAGCTCCGCATGAAGCCATAAAACTGCTCAAGATTGGCGTACGTTATGTCAACATTGCCGGCAGTGGCGGCACCAACTGGATTTCAGTAGAAAAAGAACGCTATCTGGAAGAACAGAACCAAATAGCGCAGGTGATGGCTGCCAATGAATTTGCAGACTGGGGCAACCCAACTGCTTTGGTCTTGGCTGTCTTACGGCAGCTGGAAGACAAGGGTCGCATTCCTGGTTCCACGGTTCCACAGCCACTGCACCTGCTCTTGGACGAAGCTCGCGAGAAAGCCAAGGGCCGACACAAGTCAAGTGTTGCCGTGCCAGCTACGTACGACGGCATGCTCTCAGGTCGGATACTGGCCAGCGGCGGTATTCGCACTGGCATGGATGCAGTCAAAGCGCTTGTCTTGGGGGCGCGTATGGTTGGAACAGCTTTGCCTATCGTCAGAGCTCTTCACAGCGGAGGCATGGAAGCGGCCCAGAACTACCTGCACAGTTTGGTCTACGCTTTAAGAAGTGCTATGGTTCTTCAAGGTTGTCGCAATTTAAGTGACTTGCGCAAAGCCGCGTACTTTTTGTCGCCAAGCCTGAGCCATGAGGTTAACGCTTGGGAACAATTGATAGGATGATGCAAGAAGCTAATCTACGAAAACTCAGAAAGAGCACGCCAAGTCAACGGCGCAGCCGTTTGGATCAAGCCCTTAGTGGGCAACTAGACCCTGCTCCATCGCAGCTGAGTCTGGCTGATTGGTTGGACTTTAGTGCCATTATGGTAGAGAACAGCTACGGTTGTATGCCTGTTCCACTCGGACTCGCCAGTGGTTTTTTAATTGATGGACACGAACTAAGTCTGCCGCTGGCTACCGAAGAACCCTCCGTTATTGCCGCCGCGAGTTTTGCTGCTACGCAAATTGCCCATTGCGGCGGCTTTACAACCTGGGCAGACCAGTCAATTATGCAAGCTCACGTTTACTTAAACGATTGCCCAAGCGACGTCATGGGCCGCTTTGAGAAGAGCTTGGTTCAATTAACATCATTGTGCACCGCACTTTTGACAAACATGAAAAGTCGTGGTGGAGGACTGCTGGGTATAAGTGCCAAACACTTGGATGATACGTGCGTGCGCATTTGTGTAGAGGTCAATGTTTGTGATGCCATGGGCGCCAATCTTCTCAATAGCTGCGCCGAGGCCTTGCGCAACCCACTTGAGCAGGCCGGTTTGGGCAAAGTCTTGATGGCTATTCTTTCTAACAACAGCGTTGACCGCAAGGCCGGTGCCCGTTTTGGCGCGCCTATTGGTGATTTATCTCGAGCTGGCTACAAGGGACTTGAGTTTGCCCAGCGCATTGTTGCTGCCTGGAAGGTAGCCAGCCTTGACCGAGATCGAGCTGTGACGCACAACAAAGGCATTATGAATGGCATCTCGGCCTTTGCATTGGCAAGTGCCAACGATACCCGTGCACTAGAAGCCGCCGCCCACGCATGGGCAAGCAAATCGGGCAGCTATCAACCGCTCACTCGGTATTGGATCCAAGACAACAAGCTCTGTGGTGAGATAGAGCTGCCTTTGGCATTTGCAAGCCTAGGTGGCGCTGTCTCTTTTCACCCCATGGCGCAATACAATCTTGCTTTGCTGGGCCGCCCTGATGCTCGTGAGCTGGCTCGCATGGCAGCAGCTTTGGGATTAGCTCAGAACTTTGCCGCCATCGGGGCCTTGGTTGGAGAAGGTATACAAGCGGGACACATGCGCTTGCACGCCCGCCGGCTGGCATGGCAAGTCGGTGCACGAGCTGAGCAGATTGAGGGTCTGGCTACTACAATTTTTGAAGAAAAAGCCTTTACTCTTGGCGCCGCAAAAAAACTTTGGAATACAGACAAATGAACAGTCAACAACTCGGATCCGCCTTGGCTCAGGCCACGCCCAGTCTGGCCTTGATTAAATACTGGGGCAAATTAGACAAAAAGAACAACTTACCAGCCACCCCGAGCATCGCGATTACACTCAAACACCTGAGCTCGCAGACCAGGGTTTGGGCTATTGCCGACAGTGAGAGTCAAAGCAAGCTCGGCGACAGAGTGATCCTTGACGGAAAACTCTTGACCGATGTTGGTCGCTTTTCTAACTTTTTTGATGGATTGCGGACTGGATTCGCAAGCAGGCACAAGTTTTGGGTCTATAGCGCCAACAACTTTCCTACCGCGGCCGGTCTTGCTTCTTCTTCTTCGGGATTTGCAGCATTAGCTTTTGCAGCCAGCCGGGCCCTTGGTCGCAATGACAGTCCGGCTGTTTTATCCGGCTTGGCACGGCTGGGATCTGGCTCAGCGGCCCGTTCGCTCTATGGTGGCTTTACTCTGCTCGATAGGGGACAGCAACAGGCTGTTGCGCTGCACGATCATCTGCACTGGCCAGAGCTTAGGGTGCTGGTTGTAAGGATCAGCGACAAAGCCAAAGACACCTCAAGTCGCGACGGCATGGAACTCAGCCGACTTAGCTCGCCCTACTATCAAGCTTGGTTAGAGGATGCTGTCAAAGTTTGTGCAGAGGCGCAAACGGCGCTCGCTAAGCGTGATCTAGAAAAGCTGGGCTCTTTGGTGCGTATCAGCTACTTGCGTATGTTTTCGACCATGTTTTCGGCCAGTCCACCTTTTATTTACTGGCACGCTGACAGTCTGGCGGTCATCAAATGCTGCGAAGAAATTCGCGCTGCTGGTTTGTCGGCTTGGGAGACTATGGATGCTGGCCCTCAGGTTAAGATTTTTTGCTTGGTTAACGAAGTGGATGCAATTCTTGCCCGGCTCGCTCAAGTTGTGTCGCTCGACAAAGTTTTGGTGGACGAAACCGGCCAAGGTCCACAGCTTTTGAACAAGTCGCAACTCTTAGCAGATGGTCCGGAGTCGCTTGACGAGCTAGGTGCTTTTTTTGAAGCCAAGAGCCGTGGCTAAATTTAACGCTCAAACCGAGTTTGGCTTTGCCTTAAGTTGCCCCGGTAACTTGCTCTTGATGGGCGAGTACGCCATCACACAAAAAGCTGGGCAGGGCATCGCTATGGCAGTAGAACGTCGCGCGTGGTTGGCAGCCCACTATACGCCCAAACCCAACTACCTAAGCCAAACAGCAGACGATAATCAGGCTGATAACGAAGCTACTTTTACTGTGGTGCTGCGTTTTGGCCTGCAAGAGCTGCTTTGGTCGGGGCAACAATCCATTGTTTTGCGGCAGGCTCCCGGCATGGTCAGGGATTGCCTTGCACAGTTTTTACCCACAGCTAGGCCTAACTTAGCCGGCTGGCGCGTGGTCTTGGACACAAGCTTACTCTACGATAAAGACGGCAGTAAGTTGGGCTTGGGTTCGAGTGCCGCAGCCTGTCTGCTTTTGACGACCGCTTTTGCACAAATTGCCAGTCTTGGCCACAATCCCGGTCTGCCCTGTAACGTGAGAAACGCAGCCTTGGCCCAACAGGCAGTGCTAGCCCATCGCGCTTTCCAAGGTGGCAAAGGCTCAGGTTACGACATTTGGACAAGCTTTTTGGGTGGTTTTTCGCAGTTTGTAGGTGGCGAGCAGCCCAGCGCGAGCGTGCTCGTTGTGGCTGACAAGTATCTGCAAAGCTTTGCCTTACTTAAGGGCGCCGCCGAAGTACGCAGCGGCTCAGCTCTTAGCCAGTACAAGCTCTTTGCTCAGGATAATGGCGATCAAGCACGTGCCTACCAGAAACGCTGTGCGCAACGTTGTAAACTTTTTATAGACCTTGTGTCCCGCCCTGAGCAAGAAGAGTCTATTTTATCTGTCCTAGAAAGCGCTAGGCTCGACGGCATCTGGCTTGGTGACTGCCTAGGCATTAGTGCAAGACCCCAACCTGCAATCCCCAGTGACAAAGCTTGGTTTGCCAAAGCACTTGGTGCTGGCAACGAAAGCATTCTGGTCATAGACGCCACAACGCTGTGTGCCACTCACGCACAAGATCAAGCACGTGAAGCTCTGGCTGAGCAAGGCCTTTGTGAGCACGAGCTAAGCTACGGCCAAGCGCCAGGCAAGCTCTTACTCTTTGGAGAACATGTAGCTTTGCAAGGCTACCCTGCTGTGGGACTAGCCATTGAACGCCACTGTCGAGTCTATAAAATTCAGCTAGAGCAAGTGCCTCAAAGCGCTAGCTACGTGCTGGCGCCGGCCGCTATGCGTCAGGGGCTCAAGCACTCACAAGAGCAGCTGCTCGACGCTCTAGAACGTGGCAGCCAGACCGTTCCGTTTGTATTCTTGTTAGAAAGTGACATTCCTGCCGGTGGTGGCTATGGCTCCTCCGCCGCACTTTCTCTTGCACTCTGTCGAGCCATGGGCTGGGGTGACAACTGGGCTATGGCCAATCGCATTGACTCGGTCTTTCATGGCGCAGCCTCAGGTATAGACAGTGGCCTTTGCTTGGCCCGAGACCTGACGCTTATGGTTCCATGGCCCAAAGACAAAGACTGCAGCGAGCTGCCAGCGTGGCACCCTCGGTTTGATGCTCGCAAGTTGGATCACAAACTTGGCTTGTGGCTTTGCAGCAGTTCAGTAGAACGTCAATCCAACACCCGTGATCTGGTTATGGCCATCAAAACTCGCCTTAAGGACAAGGACGCAAACACCGTGGCAAGAATCGCTACGCTTGGCGAGATTTCTCAGAACGCTATCTCTTTGTGTTACAGGCAAAAGGGAGAAGAACTTTGCAAAAATCTTGGTCAACTATGCCTCCAAGCGCAAGAGCAGCTTGAGAAGCTAGGCTTGGGTTCTCATGCTATGGACAGGCTTTTTGACCTAGCACGACAAGCTGGCGCGAGCGGCTACAAACTTTCTGGCGCAGGTAGTGGTGGGGCCTTTTTTTGTTTGTTTTACCAGCAACAGGACGCAGTAACTATTGCAAAACTCTGGCTCGAGACTGGCACCTGCAGTCCACCAATCGTTATTGAGCTGTAAATCAGACGATGCGCCGACTAATGAGTGGTTCTAAAGTTGCCAGCGCCATACCTTGGTGAAAAATAGTCACCTTGCCGGTGCTTTCCGAAACCACAATTGAAACTGCATTGGTGATAGCAGTGATCCCGGCTGCAGCTCGATGGCGGGCACCCAAGCCGTGCGCAATGCCGGTGTCACGACCGCCAGCGTCAAGATGACGCCCTGCTGCTTCTGCCACCCCATCGGCACTGATAACAATTGCCCCATCGAGGTGAGCGAGCTCCTTGAGACTCTCTACCACTTCGGGCCGAGTGATTGCGCGTTCTGATAGTTCGTATCCCTTAAAAGGATTAAAGACGGCTTGGTGTGAGTGCACCATCACCTCTGTGCTATCACCTACTACAAAAATGGTACCAACTGCCTTTCCTTCGCGGCCAAGGGCGCCAAGGTCGAGGGCAATATCGACGATGGCCATAATAGTATGCAGGTTTCCCGAGTCCAAGAGCGGCCTAATGTCAAAAGGAAATTCCTCACTCCAGGAACGAGCAAGGTCGTGCACTGTAACCGTATCTAGATGGCTTTTACCCGACGGTCCCAAGACACAAACAACCCGGTCGTCGGCACTAATAATGCCATCGATAACGGCCTGCAGGAATGCGTACTTGATACGTGAAAAGCGACTTTGATTGCCGGCCCAAGCCTTAATCGCCGTCGTGCAGCAACTTAGATTGAGATTTTGACCGGCCAACAATCGATCGGGCAAGACAGGCGTAATAGCTATAGAAATAGCAGGGCTAAAGGCAGCCAACCATTCTAAGTCGGCCGTTGTGTCAAGAAACAGAAAAACGCGGGTGCATTCTGCTTTTTGCGCGAGGTCAAGGGCACTGTCCAAAACTACGCTGCGTAAGTCCACCCCTTTAGCATAGGTCAAAATCAGATTGATCGCTACCTAGTAGAAGCAGCTGGCGCAAAAATAGCGGCGATAGGCAAATGGTCAGACACACCTCTGGTACCAGATTTAATAAAACGCCGAGGAAAACCTTTGCTATCGACCAAGACTGACTCGTTACAAGCAGTAAAGGCCAGCAGATCCAGACTTCCTTGATACAGTATATGATCAATACGCTCCCAAACTCCCCGGTAGACATAAGAACCAAGCGCACCTGTGCTAAACCCATTTGAACTCATCCATGCGTTGCGTAAATCAGTTCCTTGCTCTAAGAGCTGGCCGCCTTCACTGTGCGCGGTATCCTCGTTGAGGTCGCCAACCAAGAGATAGGTGGCCGTTTCTTTGGCTTGTATTCTGGCTTGAACCAAACGGGCGGCCGCCAATCGAGCTTGTTTTCCTTGATCCGGACCAAGCTTGCTTTTCCAGTGACAAGCAAACACCGTCAAGCTGCCCACTACAGCGTCCTCAAATTGCAGCTCCCAGACCAAACGAGTGGTTTCTTGATTGAGCCACAAGCGATGAGTTCTTATCTTGCTGGGGATAGAGCGCGCCATAACAGCGGTGCGTGGTCCGCCGCCACTTGCCTGACAAACTTGAGCAAAGGCATAGGGCTGCCCCCAGCTGGTGCTTATTTGCCGGTTTAGATCATCTACCACCGCTTGATTTTCTATTTCTTGCAGCACTACAATGTCGGGCGAACCTGCAAGAGCCAACGCAGCCTCTGCTTGGTTAGCGACCAAACTTGCCTTAGCGCCTTCCCAAGCCAAGGCCAAAGCGCCGGCGCTACGACTCAAACGAGTCTGATATGCCTTGGCAGTCCAGTCCTCACTTGCAAACTCAGCATACTCGCCACCTTGGACTTCTGCATCAAACAAGTTTTGCACATTGTAGGAGACGATGCCAAATCTTGGCATTGCACTGGCGCTGTCTAAATCACAGCTGCTTAAAAAGCATAAGCAAAGCAGTGCTGCTATCAAGCCAACGGCCGTGGCTACTATTTTTTCTTGCGTATTTGACATGTCTTTACTCCAGATTGGGTTGCGACTTGGCTACAAGCACTTACCCAAGCATAGACAAGACGGAATTAGCTTCTGCTTCTACCGAAGGACAAATACTCAAAAACTTTTGTCCAGTTATTAACTCGTAAGCCAAAATATAGCGCCTGGAGAGTTCTTCAAGCACTTGCGCAGGAATTACAGGCGCAGGTCCATGCCCCGACCATCCTTGAGCCATCAACCATTCGCGCAAGTACTCCTTGTCCAGCTTGCGCTGATCACGTGAGTTTTCAAAACATTCTAAATAGCTATCAGCAAACCAGAAACGCGAACTGTCCGGTGTATGAATCTCGTCAATCAAGGTCAGCTGCGCAGCGTCGCCTTTGCCAATAAGACCAAACTCATACTTGGTGTCAACCAAGATTAACCCTTGCTTGGCAGCAATCTGCGTCCCGCGCTCAAACAGCGCCAAGGCACTGGCCTCAATTTTTTGCCACAGTTTAGGCGTCACAATGCCGCGTCTCACTATTTCAGCACTGCTGATTGGCTCGTCATGTTTTCCCAGTTCTTCTTTGGTACTGGGCGTTAGGAGTGCTGTTTCAAAGCGTTGGTCACGGCGCATGCCCGCTGGCAAGCTGATGCCCGAAATTGGCCTTCCAGCTTGATAGTCCCGCCAAGCGCTTCCCGTCAAATAGCCACGCACAACCACTTCAATCGGCACTACTCTGGCTTTGCGGGCCAAGAGACCGCGACTTGCCACGGCTTGTATACAATGGTTGGCAATGATGTCACTTGTTTGCTCAAACCAAAACTGAGAAATTCGATTGAGTACTTCACCTTTGTTAGGCACCAGATCGAGCACGACGTCAAAAGCACTAACTCTATCTGAAGTAAATAGTAAAACATTGTCGCCAAGATCAATGCGGTCTCTGACTTTGCCAGAATATAAACGCCCTTCTTGGCGCAACTGCTCGAGCACGGCACACGAGGCAAATCGTGTGGATAGGCTGTCGCTCATACCATGTGCGCTAACCAAGCCCGGTACACAGGACAAAGATGTTTGTGGTTCTTCTTGATTCATACGCGCAAGCTTAACTCAAAGCCCCTCTTGCGACAATATCTGGCCAAGCGAAGCTGGCTAAGCTATTTAAACATTGGCAAATAAGAAAAGTAGTCTTTGATCTTTACAAAGCTGGCGTTTATCTTACAAGAATTGTCGTCAATCGGAACTATACCAGCTACTCTTGCGATCAGACTTATCTTGGCGTCTTTTTGGTAATCAATTGCTTCCAAAATCAAAAGCTGACCCTGACTAAAGTAACTCTCTTTACGTGGCACGTGCAGGCTTGCTTGCTGGGCATTAGAACTAATGAGATTGGCACCAAAGCTGTCGTTCTCGCTACCTTCGGCAAAGACAAAAAACTGATTGATCTTGTTGGACATTAGGAAGCCTTCCACAAAGTAACATGGCTTGCGTCACTGACCTTGCTAAAAGACTGTACGCCAAAAGCCTTTCCGGGGTAAAGTACCCTATGCAGCAGGCCCCCCCAACCACACCTGAGCACAGCCCTCTTTTGGGCATGCTCCCCAACCAAATCAAAGAACTTTGTGCCAGCCAAGGCCAAGCAGAATTTAGGGCTAAGCAGCTTTACCAGTGGATCTACCACCACGCCGCCGACAGCTATGACGCAATGAGCAACTTGCCCAAAGCATGGCGCGACCAGCTCGCCTCGGGCCACCAGATAGGCCGAGTTGCCCCGCATCGCGTAGACATCTCTAGCGATGGTACCAAAAAATACTTATTTGCCACCTCTCCCGGCCGTTTTGTAGAAAGCGCTTGGATACCAGAGAACCAACGCGCCACCCTGTGCTTGTCCACCCAAGTTGGCTGCAAAATGGGCTGCGTTTTTTGCGCCACTGGCCGGCAAGGATTTCAGTCCCAGCTAACGGCTGGCCAAATTGTAAACCAGTACCTCAGCTTGCCCGAGCGAGAGAGCATTACCAACATTGTTTACATGGGTATGGGCGAACCTTTTGACAACCCCGAGGCAGTTTTTGATTCGCTTGCGCTGTTTACCGACCCATTGGGCATCGGCCTGAGTCCACACAAAATCACCGTTTCCACGATTGGAATCATCCCAGTCATGAAGGAATTTTTGGTGCGCTCAGACTGCAACCTTGCTATCAGCATCCATTCTCCATTTGAGGACGAACGAAGAGCATTGATGCCCATCCAACACGTTTACCCAATTGCAGAGCTGGTGCAAGTTCTTAAGGAGAATCCGCTAGCTGCTTCGCGCAAGCTTTCATTTGAATACATCATGTTTGCCGGTCTCAACGACAGCCTTGGCCATGCGCGTGAGCTGGTAAGGCTCATCAATGGCCTGCGCGCTCAAGTTAACCTAATTCACTACCACAGTGTGCCAAGTTTGTCATTGCAAGGCAGCGACGACCAAACTATGCGAGATTTTCAGGACTTGCTCAAACAAAAGGGCATAATGACCACCATCCGAAAAAGTCGCGGCCTGGATATTCAAGCAGCCTGTGGACTTTTGTCGACCAAAGAACTGGTCAAAACCACGCTCGAGGATTTTTAGTTATGGGTGATGCACGCTTTTGGTTGTTCAAGTGCGAACCGACTGCACAGTCAATAGATGATCTGGCCGCTATGGAGGACCAAAAGGTTGCGTGGTTTGGTGTGCGCAACTATCAAGCTCGCAACTACATGCGCGACAGTATGCAGCAAGGTGATCTCGGCTTCTATTATCATTCGGCCTGTCCACAGCCAGGCATAGTTGGCATGGTGCGCGTTGCCAGCAAACCCTACCCCGACCCCACCCAATTTGATCCAAGCTCGCCCTACTTTGACCCCAAGGCCAGCCAAGCTCTGCCGCGCTGGATCTTGGTTGACGTGCAGTTTGTCAAAAAAACAGAACTACTGTCTTTGGCGCAACTCAGAGCCCACCCCAATTTGGCGAGCATGCACATTCTGCAACGTGGCAGCCGCTTATCAATTACGCCTGTCAGCCAGGATGAATGGCAGATAATTACGCCATTGTTGCATCAAACCGACGTTTGAGCACAGGATTTGACAGCTTCCAGGTTTTTGTTGGCGTAGCCGACGTAACGCAGCGGCCCAGCTGCCAAGTCACTTATTTCCAGCTCAGTCAGGGCTCGCACCACTTTGGCTGGTACTCCAGCTGCCAAATAGCCACGCGGTACCCGTGTACCAGGTCTAAGCACGGCTCCGGCCGCCACCATACAGTCGTCTTCCAGAATTGCTCCATCCAAGACGGTAGCGTTCATACCAATCAAAACACGATTGCCAATGCTACAAGCGTGCAGCACGGCTGCATGGCCTATGGTTACGTCGTCACCGATTAACAAAGGACCTGTGTCGTGAGTTACGTGCAGCACACAGCCATCTTGCACATTGCTGCGCTTGCCTATGGTGACGGTTTGCACGTCGGCACGCACCACTGCGTTGTACCAGACGCTTGAGTCACAGCCAATACTCACGGCCCCGATCACACGGCTACCGGGGAGGATAACAGCTCCATCTGCAAGTACCGGCCAGATGCCTTGATACGGAAATAGTTGACTGCCCTTTAGACCTTCCCAAAATTGATTGTTGTAAGTGCTCATGACTGCTTCCTTTTTTGTGCGCATTATTCTTCTATTAGGTCTATACTCAAACCATGATAGCCTTTAGACCAATTCATAACAAATATAGAGAAGCAAAACTGAGAGAAAGAATGGCTGCAATGAGCCTTTTTGGCTTAAATCTACTTATTTTTGTAGTTGGCATAGCTGTAATTTTGTTGGACCTAAAACTGTCGGCGGTCAACATTGGCATTGGCTCAGTCTTGGTCGGCATCATAATTTCGCAGTTGCTCTTATTACTTGGCAGGCTCAACGTAGCACGATCCTTGCATCTGGCAATGTTTTTGCTTGGCCTGCCCTTTTTGTACTTTGTAGTTCTGGATGAGATCCATGAGCTCTACCACTTTGCTTTGGTATTTTGTTTTGTGGCTTTTGACGCTGTACTGATTGGGGCATCTATGCGCATGCTGGTGAGCTTTGTAAGCATTGGTTTGTTGACAGCTGGCCTAGCGCCAATGCTACGTGCACCAGGTAGCATCAGCTTTGAGCTAGTCAATCATATTATTACCTTGGCTATTTTGACCAGCATTGGCGCATTGGCAATTTTTTCTAGCCGCGACCGCCAAGCCTTACTAACTGAAACAGAGCAATCCAATGCCGAAAACGTAAAACAGCTAATTACTTTGCAGTCAAGCATTAAACGGGTGCGACGCACCATGGATATTGGCCAAGACTTAAGCATTAACAGCCAAAAGACCAAAGAGCGTGCCGACGCCATCCACCAAGAGTTGGAGATGACTCGCGACATGACCAACAAGACTAGCGGTCTTGTACGTGGCTATCAAAATGACTCTGGTCTGGTGCTACAAAAAACACGCGAAATCAAGCAACAGGCCGATGACTATATTCAATCGGTTGAGCTCGCAAGTGCGACGGTAGACAAGTTGATTGCCAGCATCCACCAGATCAGTTCAATAGCCCAGACCCGCATGGACGAACTATCGCTACTGGTAGAAATGTCTATGCGTGGCTTAGAACAAATGGCAAAGACTCAAAAAGCTGTCAACGAAGTTAACGAAAAAACCAGAGTCATAACTGACGTGGTACACATCATAGAAGATATTGCCAGCCGCACCAATCTACTGGCTATGAATGCCGCCATTGAAGCAGCCCATGCAGGTGACTCAGGGCGGGGCTTTGCAGTGGTTGCTTCTGAAATTCGCAAGCTATCACTCACAACAAGCGAAAATACCGCCCGCATCAAAAGGTCGGTTGAAGAATCACTCACCAGCATCAAAGATGCAGGCCTTTTACAGAAGTCAAGTCAGAGCAGCATAGAAAAGATATCTGCAGAACTCAACCGCACCAGTGCTTCTTTTGGCGAGATTAGCTCGCAGCTTGAGCGCATGAAGGACGGCACTGGCGCAATCAACAATGTTATTCAAAACATCAGAGTCGCCTCGGTCAAGCAGAATCAAGATATTGACGAACTAGAACTCAACCAACATGCCAATGACGACCGTGTAGAAAAAATTGCCGTCGCTACTGACTCCAGCAATCAAGCGATAGAAAAAAGCTACCGCTTTTTTTTAGACATTGTTAAAGCCAACCAAGAAATTCATGCGCTTGGCGAGCAGATCAGCCTGAGCATCTCAGAACTCGGCGCCTCGCTGACTTGATTAACTAGGTGTCATTAGATTGCTGTGCCACAATGGTTTGATTGACCAGTTTTCTCAGGTGATAGCGCTTGATCTCTGGCAAATCAACGAACGTACAGCCGCAATGATCCTTATTAGCAAGCTTTTGAGGATCGTTACTCCACACCAAACGGGCAAAAACCACTATGGCTTGTTCACTTTCTGGTAGTTTGATGGCCATTCTTATTTTTTTGGTGCCGTTTAGTAGGTGTTGCACTACATGGTGAGCAAGTTCTTTGTCAAACTTGATACAGATGCCCGATTCGCTCAAGTCAATGGCACGAGCTTTCTGAGGATTTTCTAGTGCGCCAGAAAAGTCGTCATTCCATTTGACCAAGTCAAAGGAAACATCATAATCAAAACAAATACGCGCATCAACGCGTTTTTCGTTGCCCATGGTCCTGTACCGCCCCTGTTGTCTAGTGTATTTTAAGTATAGGCCGGCCACCTGAGCTGGTCAATCTACATTTTCCAGGGGCACAGTAAACCAAAAGATACTACCTTTGGCTTCTTCACTGGTAAAATCGAGCTCACCTCCATGTTTCTCTACTAAACGACGACTCAACGCCAGCCCCAGACCTGATCCTTCTATTTCTCTAACTTCAAAGACTCGCCCAAACTCGGTAAAAAGTCGCGCCCTATCCTTGATAGAAATACCTCGTCCGCTGTCTTGAACCGACACCCGCAAGAGTGGTAAACCCTGCTCAGACGAAAGATCAAATCGACAGCTGACAAAGCCTTGGACAGTGTACTTTACGGCGTTGGTGAGCAAATTAAGTATAACTTGCTTGATTTTTTGATAGTCCAAAAGCGCGTACTCAGGTACCTCGGCTTCTATTGATTTAAAGAAATCCAGCGTACTTTGTTTGCGTTTGGAGCTAGCGTAGGCCTCAGCGTGCACCATACAGGTCTGAAGTAGATCAGCCAAGCGCACCTTGCTCTTGTTGATAATGATCACGCCGGATTCTATCTGAGAAAGATTGATGACTTCGTCGATTATGTGAAGCAAGCTATCACACGCATCACGCATGCTGTTGTAGGCTCTAAAGACTTGCCTTTCTTCGTCATCTACAAGGTATGCAAGTTCTTGTAAACATTGAGCCAGTTTTTCGCCTGCTTCACTTGCCTCAGCAGACTGGGCATGGTGCGTTACTTGCTGCTTTAAGTAGCCCAATACCACCCGCGCCCAGTTGTTGTCAGCTGGCAATCTTTTGCCTAGGTAGCCTACCAAACCAGCCAAGTCCTGGCTAATTAGCCCTCGGTGTTCACCAATAATCTGCTCAAGAACTTGTGCGAGTTGTTCATTCTTTTCATAGGCTCCAAAGCGCAGCAAATCAGTCATGCCAGCAATAGAGTTGAGTGGCGTTCGTAACTCGTGGTTCATGTTGACCAAAAATTTTGATTTGTGTTTGTTGGCAATTTCCGCCCGTATACGCGCCTCTTCCATCTCTTGAGTGCGTTCCCGCACGCGCTGTTCCAGACTGTGCGTGTAGGCCGCAATCTGCGCGCGCTGTATTTCTATTTTTTCTGTAGATGCTCGCAGTTCACCGGCCAGTCCATTTATGGCTCGGGCCAACTCGCCAACCTCGTCGTTACTCTTAACGGGGATGGTTACCAAAGGTGCATAGTCTCTTATGTGTCGGCGCATGCTGTCGACAGAATAGGCAAGAGATAAGACTGGAGCCACCAAAATCCTTGTCAGCATTATCGTACTCGTCAAAACCAAGATGATAACCAAAACCATTAGCACTAGTAACGGTTGACTAACATCGAGCGTGTTAACTTCTTGCTTCTTGAGCGAAATTTCGGCCACCAATCGATTTCTGCCACTGGCCGGCAGGTCAATGTGCCAAGTCAAATAGTCGTCACCATTAAATGATTCGGTTCTAAGTATGTCGTCAGACTGCAGATCAGCAAAACCGTGACTATGAAACACAGGCCCAGGCGGATCGGGCAAAAGACGATTCTTAATACTAGAATAGTACTCTTGCTTGCTGGTCCTATCGATTATGGTAATGTGATGATCGGGCCCAATAGTTAGTGCATCCAAGTCGCTGCGAACCAAATCAAGCGCTGCAACAAGATAACCTGCCACTGCGTCCTGGTAGTAGACCTTGCTGGCCGCATAAAGACGCAAGCCCAAACTTGCGGCCTCTATCCAAGTTGCACTAATACTGGTGCCAAACTTGGAAGCAATTCCTAAGTCAATAGTTGGTGCTCCAACTGGCCTACCCCTCTCAAAAAAAATCTGCCCATCGAGATTCATAAACCAGGCGGTGTAGTCCGAGTAGCGCAACAAGAGTTGATCCTCGTCTCTTATAGTCGATCGCTGGCGAAACTTAACGTTGTCGTTTTGAGAAAAGCGAGTCTTGATGACTGGCTCACCGGCAAGGCCACTAACACGAGCCACTAGGGCCTTCATTTCAAGCTCTAAGCGCGCGTTAAAGCCCTCTGCTCCTGCTCTGAGTTCGTTGACTAAGCGATTGGACCAAATGTTTTGGATGCTCAACATATAGCCAAGCGTAATTGAAATGGTTGGTACTATCAGAATAAGCCCAACCACTAAAAAAAACTTGGAGAGAATAGAGAAGCGTTTCTTGCCCGTTTTCACATCAGCTTTCCGCGCTAATACTGTTTTCTAGTTTTTGGTACAAACTTTGCATGTTGTTTTGGAGTTTACTAAAAAACTCTTCTTTTTCCTCTGGGTCGAGATTTTCTAGTAGTCCCAAGCAAACAAGGTCTATCATACCCTTTAGTTTGTTCATGTTTTCTCGCAAGAGGAAGTCTGCTTCTTCACGGTAGACTTGGTCAGGTGTTTTCATTGCTTACTTGCCTTTAATGCCCATACGTAGGCGGGTCTTTTCTGGAATTGGTACAGAAAGCAGCGTGGAAATTTGACTTACCATACGCGTTTGGTCGACTGGCTTGGTAAAGTAGTCGCTGAAGCCCGCCTTGAGACAGCGATCTCTATCGCTCTCTTCGCCGTCATGAGCCTCCATGGCCTGAGCGGTAACTGCCCACACTGGGACATCCTTGGATTCTGGCAAGCTCTTGAGTAGCTTAACCGCTTCTACACCAGAATCCTCCCTTTCCATCTTTAAATCCATCAAAATCAGGTCAGGGTTTTCTGAGCGAATAATTTCAATTGACGAAACCCCGCTTGAGGCTTCCAAAACTTGAATTGGGTTTTCGGCGCCAAAAAGCTTAAACATGATTTTTAGCACATAACGGTTAGACTCGAGATCATCGACAATGAGAACTTTTGGCATAAGAGCCTCCCCACCAAGTTAAAATTGGCTACAAACTTATTTTAGCACGCACGCTGTCGACCGGCAACAATGACTTCCAAATGGACTCGGCCTGCACGGCATGCGGTAGGGCTTCTAAGTTAAGAACTTCTTCACGTACAGGGTGAGGCAAAGTAAGTCGGTAGGCATGCAGGCAAATGCCACCGTCACGGTTAGAGCGCTCGGCACCATACTTAAGGTCACCTTTTATATGCAGACCAAGCGTAGCAAGCTGTGCCCTTATTTGATGGTGCCTGCCAGTTTCTAGTCGAATTTCCAACAGATGGTAACGATCGCCAGTCCTTAGCAATCGCCATGCCAGTCGAGCTTCTTGACTATTTTGGCTTGGAACCAAGCTTGCGTATGACTTGTTTTGTTTTTCGTTGCGACTCAGGTGGTGCAGCAAGTTATGCCAAGCGAAAGCCTCTTGTGCGTTTGGCGTAGTACTAGTTTCTGCTGCGGCTGCCTCAGCTACTGATCCAGAAACTATCGCCAAATAGATCTTCTCAAGTTCTCGTTCTCTAAAAATGGCAGCCAGTCGCGACAAAGCTTTGCTTGTTTTGGCAAAGATCAATATACCAGAAGTTGGCCGATCCAGACGATGCACAGGCTGCAAAAAAACATTGCCCGGCTTTTTATCTCGTATTTTGATAAAGGCTTTGAGCGTGTCGCCCAAAGCCTGATCTCCCGTTTTATCAGCTTGAGAAATCTCTCCACAAGCTTTGTTAAATACCAAGAGGTGGTTATCCTCATAGACAATGCGATTACCAATGTCTTCAGGCAACCTTAGCTTCGCTCGCTGCGAAGCTAAGTCTTTTTTTTCTAAACTATCTGACTTCATACAAAGAGAACAAAAAGTTGCCCCCGTAGACTCCTTCTTCTGTTGATTGATTGACAACTCTTATTTTGTAGCTGCCAGCTTTTTCTATCTTGGCCAAGAGGCGTGCGTTGCTTGCGTCGCCAAAATTGCTATTGCTGTCCATCAGCTCGCCATTGGCGGCTATCAGGTCAAGTTTAACAGCAAACTCATCGCTGTAAGCCAAGACATACAAGGTCTGCCCTGCAGCAAACTTGTAACTATATTCTTTGTAAGCCAAGCCTTCGTCGTCTGTTTCGGCATCTTCGGCAATCTCACCTTCAACAAAGGCAGAAATCACTTTGGTGCTACCAAGACTGTTGTATGCCAGAGAGTAGATTCTATTGGCCGGTTCTTTGATTGAAAGATAAGAGTTGGCTCTCACTTTGTACAGGCCAGCGACAGGAGCAATAAATTCCACCATTGAATTGAGACCATTCATATCGTCATTAAACCAGCTTGCTTCTCCATCTGGACTGATCACCTCAAGACGTCCGTCAAAATCTCGCGAGTCGAGTTTAATTTGCACCAACTCGTTAGCTTTGACTTGGATGCTATGATAGTTGGCCCAAAATCCATCGTTGTCGCTCGATTTTGAAGAAAGACGTGCAACAAGTGTTTGACCGGGACTAAGCCTTGAGTTTTGAACGAAATCTTTGGGGGCCAGTAAAGTTTTGTCACTAAGTGAAGACTTAAGGACAAAGTCATACTTGCCGCTTGCGCTAGAGCCCAAGGAACTTGTGCTCACTATTAGTGTTCCGTTCTTCTCAAAATAGTAGTTGCCAATACTTGCGTAATCAGCGTCTTGCACAATGTCATCATCGTAACGCAGCTCTTGCCCTTGCTCATCTTCTAGAACAAGGTAGGTGTCAAAATCATTGCTGCTCATCACAAGTTCAACCAATTCCCCAGCTTTGCCAGCGTAGAGATAGAAATTTGTTTGCATAGTTTCTAGATTGGTCTTAAGTACCTGACCAGCCTTTAATGCCAGAGCTTTGGTATCTTGTTTAACCAATAAGCTGTAGTTGTTTGCTCGGTCGCCTGGCAAAGCCGCGGCTTGCAAGAGATATTTACGACCTTTGATGAGGTAGTATCTAATAGTAGCGGTTTCTTGGGGACTGTCACCTTCTATTTGGGCCACAAAAGTCTTTTGGCGCGCAGTCTGCTCTTCTATGCGCAAGTAAGCCTTCATGCCGCCTCGGCCAGTCAAAGAAAAAGCGTAGATGCCGTCACTGGGTACGGCAAAAGTAAACTCGTCGGGTAGCGGCGGCGCGATATCTGAGACTTGGACCAAAGAACCAGTAATTGCTCGGTCAAGCCCCAGTACGCGGGCTGATTTTGAGTAGTCACGAGCGTACAAAACATAAGGAACGCTAAAATCTTCGCTTTCCTCAGAAAAAAGCATCGAGGCGCCGACATGCCAAATACCGTCGCGCTCGGCGGTAGCAAAAAGTTGCGAGTTGACACCTATGCTATCGTCATTATCGAGCATTTCTGACTCGCTTTTTTTGAGATAGAGTTTGGCATCACCGACTTTGGACGCCAGCCCCAAAAAAAGACGTTGCCCTTTTTTGACTTTGAGCGCATACCAGTCAATATAATTGCCACTATCTTCATCATAGTCTTGCTGCTCAATTTGACCCTGAACTGTAGCAGTCAGTGTAAGGCTAGGCAAGTCGCCAGAAGAAAGGTCTTGTGCGCCTAAAGAAAAGGCCACTGGTAAAAATAATATAGCCGAGAGCAAAGCAAATCTCTGTGGCAAAAATGAAATCACGTACATTGTGTGTCTCCTAATAATTCTATTGTAACCCGCCAAAGCGTCTACTATCCATCATCTGCCAAGATATTTTCCGTTTCGTTAGATGGTCACTAAACGATAATTAAAAGCATTTGCGCCAAAAAACAGCAATAGTCCAGCTGAAGCTAATATTGATGCTTAGATTCGAGCAACAAAAAAGAACAATACGAGATCAACTATCGATGCTGATTGGATCAAACTCGAAAAATCAAGACAAATTTCAGCAACTTTGGTGACAGATAGGTGTAAATGTAAATTTTAATCGCGTCCTTGACAGTTGCCGGACTGGTAGTTATGTTAACTTGTCCAGTGTTACTGGAATACCAAAATTCCAGAAGACATCGTGGTGCTTGGCTTTTTTGGCTGACTATACTTTGACTTCAAAGGATGATTTTTTATGCGAAAATCCCTTCAAAACGTTGCGATAGCAACTCTTTTGAGCGTGGCCTTGATGACCATCGCCTCATGTGTCAGTTCTGACCTAGTTGAGGTCAACAAGGAAGCAGGCTACTACTATGGTTTTGGTTCGGGCGCCGATGAAAAAATCGCCGCCTCCGTTACCATGGATGACCTTATATATAATGTACTCACCGAATCAGGCAGCATTAAGCAAGAACGCAAATCGCGTGTTGTAATCACGGCCGAAATGCGTGAAGATTTTGCTTTGCTTGGTTTGCGCCCGCTCGTTCAAGAAGAAAAGAACGACAAGATTGCGATTGTCTATCGCATATCCCACGCTGACTGGCTAAAAGCCGATCTTGCTCGATTGCAAAAACTTCGAGCTCAGCTCGCTCCTCGCTACAAAGCTGCCAGCACGGGCACCAAGACCTTACAAGACCGTATGGTAGAACTTGGTCAAATCTACTCTGTCATCACCAAAGCAGGCGCAACCAACAGTCTCACCTTGGAAGAAGCCTCCAAGCAAGTATTTACCAAGGCTATCGAAACCTACGCCAGCTCGCTGGTAACTGGTCTCGTCTATACTATCAAGCCAAGCAATGGACTTTTTCAAGACGACACCAAAGTCACTATTACCGTGACCGACCAAGCTGGAAAAATGGTTGTAGGACTTCCCCTTTCGTTTACCTGGGTGCTTGAGAGTGAGACTGGCGAAGACACAAGCAGCAACGCTGTTGTTTTGACGACTGATGCCAAGGGTGCAATTACCTTGCCAGCTCTCATGGATGACAACTTACGCAACAAAAAACTAAGTTTGCGCAGCACAGGTATTTTTGCCAGCAAAGTTAGTGATTCCAGCGTCTTGGTAAAAATTGACCAAGACCTAAGCAAAAACTTTGCTTTGCGTCACTTTAGTGACCTCAAGAAGATCTTCTCCAATGAAGTACGTATTGGCGCAAGTGACTTTGTAGCGGGTTCTGTTAGTCAGGATCGCCGCGCCGGTGGCAACGAAAAACAACGTAAGGTTAAGCTCAAGGCCTTTTCCATTGACCGCTACCCCGTAACCAATTCGATGTACCGAGCGTTTTTGGAAGCAACAAACGCGCCCGATAGTGACTACCCAGAGTTTCTTGAGAACCCAGATTACAATAGTTCAGAGCAACCTGTTATCGGCGTGAGTTTGGAACAAGCGAAAAAGTTTGCCGAATGGGTTTCTACGATAGTAGGTTATACCAAGCGTCTACCGACCGAAGACGAGTTTGAAGCAGGCGCTCGAGGCGGACAGAGCGTTATTTTTCCATGGGGTGATGAAGCGCCAACAGATGGAGTGAGAGCAAATTACACCGGTAACGGTAGATTTGACTTTACTTCTCCCGTGGGAAGCTTTGAAAATGGCAAAAACAGCCTCGGCCTCTTTGACATGGCAGGCAATGTTTGGCATTGGACTTTGACTAATCCCGACAGCACTATGTCGGCAGACCCAAGTTTTGTAATAGTAAAAGGTGGCTCTTGGATGGATGGTGCCTTTGAATTGAGAATCTCGAATCGCAATCCACGTGACCCAAGTCAAAGCTATGGAGACGTTGGGTTTAGACTAGTCCGGGAGGCTAACAATGAATAGATCTTTATCCAGAATCAGTGTGGTTCTGGTACTCGCAGCCGTTCTTGCATCATGTCTTTCCATTGAGCTGGGCTTGCTCAATGATGAAGAATTGATTGCAAAGGGTGTTAGTATCTTTAATGAGGGTAAGACCTCAACCGCCAGACCCTATTGGGCCGCTATTCGTGACGCAGAAGTCAAGGACAAGTACGTCGGTTACTACGATGACTACCTCGACTTTGAAGAAGCGATCGAGGCCGCGGAAGCCTTGCCATTGGCAAACAATCGCGATGGCACTAAGCTCACTCAGTCCTATAACGCCTTGGTCAAAAAAGCCAAAGCTTTACCCGCAGAACTCAAGTTGCCAGAAAGCGCGAAAAAACGCATGGCTACGCTGGCCCGAAACTTGATTCGCAACAAAATTGATAGCAATCAGATTTCTTCAATTCCTGAGCTGACTAAGACAAGTAGCGCTTTGTTGGGCGAAAGCTTTGTCTATGCTGACCTGCAAAAAGAAGTTGACGCAATCAACCTAATGCTCAGCCAAGAACGTGCTGTAGATGCACAGATGACCCGTACACGCGAGAATGAGGATTTTAACGCTCAAATCGCAGGGTACGAAGCAACAACTGCTGCCTACAGGCGTTTTGAAAATACACTGATAGAACAGAACAAAAAGGAACCCTATGTTGCCACTTCGCCAATGACCTTGGCACCGGCCCGAATCCGTCGCAAGACTCAAGATTCGCGCTTGGAGATGGAACGCATGCTCCGTGAGCGAACTTACTCCTTTAAAGAGCGCATCGGCGAAGAGTTTGCCCGTGTTCCCGAAGGCAGCAAACTCGGCAATATGAGTCCTGCAGAGATCCTAGCCTTTAACGAAACCATCCGTGAGAACATCAACAAAGCCAATCGAGAGATGATTGAGTTTGGTGCTCGTTACCCTGGTGTTATTGACAAAGACATGCTCAAAGACGTGGAAGCCCAACGTGTGGCTCTTGATGCTCGTATTAACCAAGTTGCAGCAGAAGTTAGGTACGCCAAGGACCTTGCCAGCCGTGGTAAGCCTGTTGCACCACTTTTGATAGGCTTGTTTAATCCCTTGCCCGGTGGAAAACCCGGCGAACAAAAAAGCCGTCCGGCTGCCTTCCGAGGCAACTTGTCTGGCAATACAGAATACTGGTGGGGAATGTCGGCGATTGACCGTGGAACCTTTAATGACATGGTTATCACCGTCAGAGATGGCCGCGCCGTTAGAGTCTATGCCCAAAACACACTCTCTGGCAGCTTGATTGGCCCAAGCCAACTCAAGGATCTAGTCAACCGCAGCTACAAAGTTGGCAACTCATGGCCAATCATCAACGCCGGCGCCCAATTACCCGATGGCAGATACTTTTTTGAACTCGGCAAGACAGGCAGCCCAAGCTATTCTGGCGACGTAGTTATCTACAATTCATTCATTAATAGGGTGCGATAAATGGCAAACAAAAAAAGCATTTTGGTCATTGTTCTCTTAGCCGTCATTCTGACGGCGGCGTCATTGGCCGTTATTTTTCTATGGCAGGCGGAACCCGAAGGTATAGTCATCGGTATTTCCACGCTTCCAGATTCTCTCAATCCTATCCTTGAGCAAAACTTGCAGGGCAAGAACGCCAACGAGCTCATCTTTGATGGCTTGGCCAACTGGGAAGTCGATGTTCAAAGTGGCAAACGCTATGTAGACAACGCTTTGGCAGAAAACATCGTTCAGGACGAGCTGACCAAGAAGATCTACACAATCACACTCAAGCAAGCGCAGTGGCACGACAAGACTCCGGTGACTGCTCAAGATGTCAAGTTTTCTTTTGATGCCTATATGCTTGAATCTAATCAGTCTCCCCATCGAGAGTACTTAGCCTCTTTTATTGATTCGGTCAACGTAATTGATGATCAAAACTTGACCATCGAGTTCCGAAAGCCAATTCCTGACTATGCAGCGATTCCAATCCTGACTTTCAAAATTATTCCTTCTGTTTATCAGGGTCAAAAGTTGTCCACCGACCTTAGAAGTGGCAAACTGGAACAAGAATTTGCTAAAAAACCAATCGGCAGTGGTCCCTTTGTTCTGGACGCTTGGGAAATAGGCAAGTGGCTTAGCTTTAAGGCCAACCCAGTTTACTTTCGCAAAGTTCCTGGTTCTGACTCGGTTGTTCTTAGAAACATCATTGACCCTGTCGTAAGGCTCAACGAATTTCGCCAAAAAAGACTCAATATGATTTTGGAAACCTCCCCAATTGAGCGCCCCGAAGTAGAAAAGATTGGCAACGTTACCTTTAATTCCTTTGTTCCCTATGCTTTCTACCAAGTTGCCTTTAACACCAAGTCAGAACTCTTCTCCAACTTGGAAGCTCGCCAGGCACTAAGTCACATAGTCGACCGCGCAGCCTTAGCACCATCCATCACCGACCGTGACGGCATGGCAGTACTTAACAACGGACCGTTTCCTTCCAATATTTTTGACCGCGAGTTTGAAGAGTTTAATATTAAACCCTTTACCAACTACATGCCTCTAAACATGTCACAAGCCAAGGATCTGGCCCAAAAGACAGGATTGGCCGGCAAGATAGTTGGACTACTCTATCCTGATAGTCTTGGCGAGTTTGGCGACATGGTGGCTAATAACCTAGTTACTCAGTTTGCTTTACTTGGCCTAACCGTAGAGGCAAAAAAAACAGGCGATCAAGTATTTAAGCGTCTGGTATTTGCCGAAAAGAACTACGACATGGCTCTGGTCTATAGTGACGGCTTTGACAACTTCTACGACAAGTTAAACACTTGGTACCGAAGTAACGGTGTCAACAATATCTACGGTCTTTCAGATCGCAATGTTGACAAACTGTTTGATAACCTAAACGCAGTCAGCCTTAAGTTTGACATGAGCACCTTGATTCGTGAGATTCATGACGACTTGAGCGCTTTGGCCGTCTCGATCAACTTGTTTACACTGCAGAAAGACGTCTATTCACGAGCCATCAAAAATGTCGTGATAGCCTCGGACAACCCTTTTCTCTCAGTAGAAGAGTGGGAACAGGTTAAGTAAGATGCGATTTTTAAACTTTTTACTCTATGAGCTTGGCCTTCGGGCCATTCTCTTTACCGTAATTGGTACCGCCGCCCTTTCGTCATTGTACCTGCTATCTATTGGTGCGCCAGCTGAGCAATATGCTCAAGCTGGTGTTTCTTTTGTGCAGATGTTTGTTGGATCAGGCGATCAAGCCCAAAGCCGCGCTGGCTTTAGTGCAGGAGAAATAATAGCTTCGGGCGCCGCGGTAACTTTTCCTTTGGCATTGGCCTCATTGCTATTCCTAATCCTGCTATCGTTAACTAGTGCCTCTTTGGCAACCTCGTCCACCTTCTTGGCCAAAGACCACGGCCACGTCAAGAGCGGGCAGATATTCAAAGGCTTTGGTTTTGTGTCGTCATTTTTGTCGGCCATCCCGGTCTTTGTGGGATTTTGGTTCTTGGGCGGCATCTACGGTATCAGCCCTCCCTTTATCCTGATTCCTATCCTGCTCGTGACAATTGGTGGTTTGGGCTGGGATGCATCACGCTTTTTGATAAGCGAGATGAGGCGCCAACTTGACACCACCCACACGCTAGTATTTGGAACTCTTGGGCCGCCAGTTGGCCGAGTTTTTCCACTGCCGGGTACATTGACCGGTTACCTGGTCAACTCCTGTGCGCCACGTTTTATCCCCTACATCGCCGGCAAGGTTCCTGCCATCATTGGCAGCGTCACCGTTGCGGAAATGGTCTTTTCATTTCCGGGATTGGGTCGAACCTTGCTCGATGCCCTACTTACCAAGAACACCGATTTGTTAATTTCCGCAGTATTTGTATTGCTGGCAGTTAACGCCGTCGTAACGTTCATCGTCAAAACTGTGCTCTTTGTTCTTTATCCGAGGTGGTATGAAAAAGCTCTCTAAAATCCTGCGAATTGTCGGCATAGCCGTTCTTATTTCGCCTTTTGTCATCGCTTGGATGCCTTTCTTAAAGGACGTCTTACTTGCCGGTGTCAGCCCTGCGTATCAGAACGTTGTCTTCGGTTCATTTCAGCAGCTCACAGTCACCTTGCTCACAACCTTAGCGGTAGCAATGGTGGTAACTATAGTTCTTGGTTACTTTAGTATCCTCAGCATGGGATTTGGCCGAACCAGCCGCAACATTCTGGATGGCATAGAATCAATTCCAGCCATTTTGGTTGCGCTTTTTTGCTATGCTCCTGTGTCGAGTTTCCTTGCCAGCAGTAGCCAATCTTATTCGTCCGTGGTGTCGCTTATGGTCTTCGTTTTTGCAGCAACCATAACTACACTACCAGAGTCAGTACGAGGTGTTGCGCTTCCACTCAGTGAGCTCTATCACCGCAAGTATAGCGTCTCATTTAGAGCCTATGGCTTTACCAAGGGTAGAATCCTGACCATTCTGATGAACTCCCGAACCATGCGCGATGTTTTTAGAAGAACATCCGCCAGCATCTTGCTGCGCACCTTGGTTTTGGATTGTTCATTTGGCTTCATCATTCAGCTCGGTATGGGTAGTTACGGTACACCCGCCCATTCAAGCCCGGGTGCTTTGATTGCCGCCAGCCGAGACGTTATGTTTAATGCTAACCTAACTGCCGGTCGCACGCCACTCATGTTTTGGCTGCCGGTAATCTTGTTGGTTAGTGTAAGCTTGGCGTTCCTCTTGCTCTTGGGCAACGACAAGGAGGCCGAATAATGAGCGCAACAACTGGTGTGGCACCAATCATAATTAAGTCGTTTTCGGTTCATCTGAAAGATCGCCTTTTGTTTGACATTGATCATTTTAGCCCCGAGGCCGGAACTTCCACGGTCATAATCGGCGCCACCGGAACCGGAAAATCGGTTTTACTCAAGTCAATCTCAGGACTGCTACCTGCGACAACCTTTAAGGTTAAGGGTTCCATGACCTTGCATGGTTATAACGCCTATATTGACGGCAAGAAGACCAGCTACCATATCTGGAACCAGATCCGCCACAAAGGTATTACCTTTGTACCCGCAGAAACTGCCCAGGCAATGAACCCTGCCCTGTCACTCGACCAAAACTTGAGACTGATAGCTCCAGAAGAACGGCAAGTGGTAGAAAAACGTCTCAAAGACTACTTTAAGATGGACTTTGCCAAGTTCTCACGGCTCTACCCTGATGAAGTTAGCGGTGGTGAGTTGCAGAGAATTACCTTGATGATCTTGCTTTCTCGCAAGAGCGATGTGGTATTCTTGGACGAACCTACCGTTAACCTTGACCGTCAGCTACGCAAACGCTTTATTGAGTTCCTCAACGCCGAAATCTTGGGTAAACATGGCAAGACTGTTTTGATAGCAAGTCATGATCTTGATTTTGTTAGAGCACTCAACCTAGACAAGATTGTCCAACTCGATAAGGCGGCTCTCAAGGTAGTCGAAAAACTACCGGAAAGCAGCGGCTACGAAAAAGCAGCTGCCGACCTTACTGGTGCCGAAGGTCTAGATCTAAAGGACGTTTCGCAGTACTACATGGCGCGCGGCATCTTTGGTGAGCGTAAAGCCCATGCTTTTAGCCATCTAAACGTTAACTTTAAGCGTTCTCACATCTACGGAATTACTGGTCCCAGTGGTTGTGGCAAGACGAGCATGATCAAAGCGATTCTTCGCTTGATTGACGGCTCATCGGGCACCATCCAGTTTGAGAACCAAAACCTGATAGCGCTCAAACCAATCGAGAACGGCAAAGACCCTGCCTCCTTTGTTCCCTATCGTAGGCGCATGGCCATTGTACAACAGGATTCGCGCTTCTCGTTTTTTCCAGACCTAAACATCCGCGATTCTTTGCAGCAGATCAACAAAGTAGCAGGACTTGGCGACACCGTTGATTCACAAGCAATTGAAGATCTGATGAAGTTGATCGGGCTGCCACTGACCCTGCTTGACGGGCTTCCACGCAACTTGAGCTCTGGTGAGATGAAGCGTATGGATATTGTGCGTGTACTGGCAGCCAAGCCTGATATTATTCTGCTCGACGAGCCGTTTGCTCACATTGACTTTGAAACTCGTTCAAAAGTAATGAAGGCAATTGCCGACTATTTAAAACAGGCTGGGGCTATCCTGATAGTAGTAACCCACGAAGACTTTGACTTAAAGTACTTTGTAGAAACCAGTTACGACTTCTTGAGTATGTGTAAGAGCGGCCTAAGCACCGATTCTATCGCAACGTGAGGCAGCCAATACTGGCCAATACTGGCCAATAAAATTACCAGTTAAAAGCTTAAGGCTGCCCCTGCATGGGGCAGCTTTTCTATTTAGTAGCCAGTCCTGCGTTATTGATGAGACTTCGTTTGCCACCAGTCCAAAACGAATGTTCGTTTTCACGCTTCATTGAGCCGCCGATGATTACCGTTGCTTTGCCTTCTTCAAAAGGTAACACAAAGTCCCAAGCTGCCTTGATGGCTACTTGGCCGGTAAAATCAAAATAGCCCATTTTTTTGCCGTCCACGTAGCGCGCCAGCCCTCCGGAAAAGTAATCTGGCCCATTGTCATAGTTAAAGATCTCAAACTTAATCTTGCCGTCCCAATCTATCAAAACAAAGCCTCGGTCTTGGGTCAGTACTGCCGCATGATTCCATTCGTCAAAATCCATAGCCATCAACCAAACAGGCTTTACCAGCCAGTCTTCTGTCTTATTGCTTTTGATTCCATAGAACCCAGTGGCCTGATCTTCCTCCAAAAAACGATACTCACTTATTTGCACGACTTTATTTTCATATGCCAGCGAGTTGTCCATGGTGGCAACGCGATTAAACACAAACAGCGTGTAAAAGCCAAGATCAACCTCTCGCGACTCTGGGCCACGGCTAAGAAGACCGGTCTTGAGAACAACCGTCTTGCCACGCACAACAACGCTGTCAAACCGCAGCGGGCCCATACGGCTTTCGTCTTGCACAATTAGCACAGCAAAAAATTTGGCAAAGTCAAGTTGGTACTCTCTAATGAGATCGGGGTTTTCTTCCCGCTCGCCTCCTCGGCGCTCAGCGCTAGGAAGCGTGCTTGGTATCGCCTCAACCAGGCTTTGCAGAGCAGCCTTAGTGGCTATAAGACTTGGTTTGGGCACAATAGCAGCCGAGCCCATACCGGGACCGGTTCGCGTCAGCTGATAAGATCCAGTCATAACTGACTGCAGCCGCACTTGTTGGGCCGAGACAGAAACTAAAGAAGCAAGCAAAAATGCGCTCAACATAGTCAAGGTCATGCTGGCTCTTGACAATCGATTAATTTTTGACGTTTGGCTGGTTTTCATACTTCACCTCCAGATGAGAAACACCTAAAGCCTAATGCTCGCAATGGCATAATGCAAGTCTAGTTGCGATTGACCAGCAAGCCAAAGCGCTGTAGTTTAAGTTCATGAACCAGCAAGAATTAAAAGAGGGCCACCGCGCGCCCGACTTTACCCTAAACAACCAAGATCAAAAACCAGTAAGTTTGAGCTCCCTGCGTGGTCAGACGGTGGTACTTTTCTTCTATCCGCAAGATGACACCCCCGGTTGCACCAAAGAGGCCTGTAGTTTGCGCAATGGCGTAGAAGATGGCAGCTTAGCCGGTGTTACGCTAATTGGCATTAGCCCAGACAACATTTTGTCACATCAACAATTTCGCATGAAATACCAGCTTCCCTTTGATCTCTTAACCGACCCAGATCACAAGGTACTGGAACTATATGGAGCCTGGGGAGAAAAGAATCTCTACGGCAAGGTGGGTGTTGGTGTCAAACGGTCAACGATTGTCATTGATTCGGAAGGCCTGATAAAAAAGATCATCCGCAAGGTAAATACCGACGACCACGCAGTACAAGTTAAACCTTACCTCTAGGCTTGGCTGTGGGCCAAGTTTACTGGCTGCTAGGTCTTTGCAAGATGGTAAAACGGCGCGTCAAGCTCTTGCCTGCGTCGTCCATCACCAAAAGCTCATGTGTTCCAGCGCTCGGCCTGAGTTCAATACTGTGTATGTCGTTGCTTGATCCCAAATAGCCCCCGTCAAGGTGCCAATAGAGCTTGCTTTGAGGATCACGGTGGGCAACCTGAAATACCGTTTTCCCAAGCGTTCCATCAATTTCTATCGGAATATAGATGAGTGCATTTTCCTCAGGAAAAACTAGACTAAATCGACGTTGTTCATCATCGCTCTGCAAGGCTGCTAGACTTGGATCCAGTGGTGGTAGCGGTTTGTAGAGTCCGTTCCAACGTCGGTAGTAAAACTCAAGCGCCGGCGGCAAGACAAACCAACGGCGATGCAACATTTTTTCTACCGGGTAGGTCTGCGAGCCAACTTGGCGTGTCCCTGTCTCGTCCAAGTGAATCGTGCGGCAGTAGGGGCAGACCTGACTCTCTTGAGCCCTGCGTGGAAGCAACTGTTCCTTGCTGTTTTGGCAATCGGGTCCAGCCAAGTAGCCAGAGTCCGTACAAACTTTAACTAGATACAATCCACTTGCTGGGGCAAAGGGCGGACTTTTAGGCAGGATACCAAAAATCTCAAACAAGACTGGCGCTGCAGCTTCGGAACCCTTGAGACCGGGCCTACCTTGGCCACTTGCGTTGCCTACCCATACTGCTACCACATAACGACTGCTGGCTCCAATCGCCCAAGCGTCTCTGTATCCTTGGCTCGTGCCAGTTTTCCATGCAATTTGTCGTGCATGGGCAAATTGTTCCCAGGAGGCCTCGTCCTCTGGCCTATGCACATTGGTAAGGGTCATTGCAGTCAACCACGCACTTGCGGGGCTTATGGGGTAGTCTTTAAAAGGTAAACGGTTTTGCGCTTGGTTGGCAAGATCGGCAAAGAGCCAGCTTAGCTCCCAGAGGCTGGCCTCGGCGCCACCAATTACCAAAGGAAGTCCATACATGTCGGCTGTCCTAAACAAGGAGCTTATGCCCAGTATCTTGAGCTGGTCGTAAAATCGCTTTATACCGTAGCTGCGCAACAATCTCACAAAAGGAATGTTGAGGCTGCGTGCCAGGGCTTCGGAGGCTGGAACGGCACCGCCATAGCGCTTGATATTATTCTCGGGCATAAAGCCACCAAAGCGGGTTGGAATATCGACAACCAGTTGGTCAGGCAAGAGCTCACCAGCTTCAAGCATAAGTGCGTACAAAAATGGTTTGAGCAAGCTACCTGTACTACGCCGCGCTAGAATCAAGTCGTTCCAGAATCCCTCGTCACCTTGCAATTTTGCAACACCAACGTTGGGTCGGTTGCCGGCCCAGGCAAGAACTTTGTTTTCGGCCAGATCAATCACCAAGGCGGACAAGTGTTGGATACCGTTGCCTTGCAACCGTTCTTGGTGACGAGCCAGAATATCGTTAAGATTTTGCTGTTGAAAGTAGTCAATAGAAGTTTTAAAGACAGGCCCCTTGCCTTCTATGGCCCGGTCAAGGCTGTGCAGCATTGCTCCATAACCAGCAAGCTGGCCAAAATCCTCGCCGCCCGCTTTTCGTCGTGCCAGATCCAACAAGTGTGGGCTCAGATGTGGCAGCTCACGAGGCCTCAAAGGAATGTCCTCAGCCAGTGCTGAACGAAGACTCGCTTGGTCAAGTTCTCCATTGGCTGCCAAGGCATACAAGAGTCTGTCGCGCTTTTCTTTTAATTGTTGGCGATTTCTACCTGGATGCATGAGAGCTGGACTGTTGGGCAGGACGGCCAAAAGCGCCGACTCGCCCCAGGATAGCATGTGCGGGCCTCGCCCAAACCAGCGCCAAGACGCTGCTTCTATGCCGACTACATTGGCCCCAAAAGGAGCATTGTTTGCATAACTGCGCAGTATCTCTTGCTTTGTAGTAAGCACTTCCATTCCCAAGGCTAAGATGGACTCAAGAACCTTCTCTGGTATGGTTCTATCCGGGTTACCACGGGACATTCTCACAACTTGCATAGTCAAGGTTGAGCCACCTGAGACGACTTTTCCTTGACTGACATTACTAAACAAGGCTCGTGTCAGTGCCACCGGATCCAAACCACGGTGCAAATAGAAACGTCGATCCTCAAAAGCAACTAATGCTTTGACGTATTTTTGCGGCAATTCCGTACTAGATTCAAACCGCCACTGACCGTCCTTGGCAATGCTGGCACCAAGAAGGCGTCCCTCGCGATCCAACAAGACGGTAGAAAATGGCAAGTCAAAGAGTAGCCGAGGAAAAAGCACGTTGACGACAACAAGCAACAACAGACCAAATGCCAATGAAAACACTGGAGCATAGAAAAAACCCCAGCCCAATGGCAGGGGTTTTTCCAAATAAGTATCTTTGATTTCTTGTGTCTTCACTGCACGCGCATCAAGCAAAGAAGCCGCACGCTCTACTTACCATCACCAGTACTCGGCTTGGACCCAAAGTTGACCCAGTAGCCAGCCTGCGTTGCTTGTATCTCTTCATTGTACATGGCGTAGACTTTAGTAGCTGGTTGATAAAATTTACCTTTGTACACGGCCGAGAGGGGGATCTTAAAGGTCTTAAACTGACCCGGGTTTAGACTAAAGTAGATATACACGCGGTCGTCTCTGATGTCCATATAGTCGTAGTCTTTGGCCTTTTGACTAGTATCCGAATCCTGAGCACCCGCCTGCATTCGCTCGTTGATAATTTCAAAGCCAGAAGCGATTTGGAAGCTTAACGCCATTTGTTCCAGTTTTTTGCCACGGCTTACGTTATTTATTACCGTAACCTGAGCGGTTACATCATCACCAGCACTTACTTGGTCCAGACTTTGCAATC
Organism: Spirochaetia bacterium; assembly: GCA_038204425.1. Lineage (GTDB taxonomy): Bacteria > Spirochaetota > Spirochaetia > DSM-27196 > Salinispiraceae > JBBRCZ01. The sequence continues at coordinate 36,119 of JBBRCZ010000007.1, forward strand.
TTCGTCCCTCAGAATCGAGCCAAGAGAGTGCCATGCCAACACCCGAGTTGGCTGTTTTTTCGCCCCCGAGTTGCGGTACACCCGTCATCACGATACGTGGGAAAAAGGGAGTAGCTCCCGTGTTTACCAGATCCCAGTCAACATTAGAGGCGTTACTTGAAAGCGGAAGTTCGATTCGCAAAACGGCCTTGTCGGAAGAAAGCGCAATGTTTGAGCCATTCCACTTAAGGGTGGCTGTCACTCGCTTTCCACCCGACATATAGCCAGCAAATCTGGACAGAGCCAAAAGTCCGTAGGCAGTTTCTTGAGTGCTCAACCAATCACTTTTGGAAAGTCGTTCGCTCAAGTCTCTCGCCAGTTCTAATCCGCCAGCTGGGTTGTTGAGGATCATCATGGACTCGAGGATCATGGCCTTGTCACGGAAGTCGGAACCAAAGCTTCCACCCAATTCACGATAAGTATCTACCAAAAAATCGGCCTTAGATACCAAGTCTCGTGAGCTCGCGCCCTGTCCCATTAAGAGATAGGCAGCCGCAAGTCGCCATCGTGCAGTACTGTTGCCCAAACTACCACTTTCCTTAAGTCGGTTAAGTGTGGACAGCTCAGCGCTGCCATCAAGGGCCAAGCCATACAGGCGATACGCTTGGTCAAGAGCCGTAGAATCGTCGTCTCTTTGTTGATTCGACCATGCATTGGCAGCTTCTCGTTGGAACTTTCTCCAATTGTTAAGCATGTCGTCGGGTACTGAGTAGCCACGTTTTTTGGCTTCGAGTATAAAGTGCCCGGCATAATTGCTTCCCCAGCCACTTGGAATGGGGTCACCCGGCCAGTAGCCAAACCCACCAGAAGGGGTCATAAAGCTCTTGAGCCGTTCTATACCAGCTTGAATGTTGGTTTGAATTCTACTCTTTTGTTCGGCGCTAAGGTCCATCACCTCGCCCAAGAACAACTGTGGAAAAACCCCCGAGGTAGTCTGTTCAATACAACCATGAGGGTAGGCTATCAGGTATTCCAGTCGTTTTCCAAGATCAATTGGTGGCAACGTGGTTAGCTCTATCCAAACTTTGTTGCTGCCAGGATAGCCTGCCAGCGTTGACTTACTTTCCTGCCAGTTTTTGCCAGCCAGTAGTGCGCCGGTAGAACTAGGCTGCTTAACCACCGTCTGTGAACTGGCCGGTAAACGCAGGTCAAACTCCACTTCTTGGCGTGCCTTTTCTCGCGGCCCCTGGGCTTCGACAACTAGCCTTGCGATACCAATTCTCTCAAGCGCTTTTATGCGAAAGCTCACAATTTGATCGCCGGGTTCCTTAAATATAGCATTAGTGCTGGAAGGTGAAACAAGCGTAATTGGTCCATCCAGTTTGATGCTAACTGGTATCGAGCGCGCACCAGTGCCCATCCAAAAAACGCTGACTGGAATCTCGGCTTCTTCGCCTGGCGCAAGAACCCGCGGTACTGTTGGCAAAACCATGACTTCTTGCTTTACAAAGACTGATTTTTCGGCGGCGCCAAAACTAGGAAAGACTTTGCTTTGTGGCCCAGTTAGTGAAATCTGCGTGTCGGGTCTAGTTACCGTGCCTAGCTTATCTGCTGCCACCACCATAATCCGCACCGCGCCAATATATTGAGGCAGTTGAATCTCATGACTGTTCTCAGCGCCAGCTGCAAGCTTGCTAGGTGCAATAAACCTAACCAAGGGTGGAAAACGATTGGCCTTTTTGCGACCAGCGCCGTCCAGTTCGTCACCGCCACCTATCGCCAGCAAGTTTTCTAACTTGCCAGCAAGTGCACCAGCAACCATGTCATATAAGTCCCAGGTCTTGATAAGACTCGCTTCTCTTTTGTAGAACTGGGCCCATGGATTGGGCACGCCAAAGCGAGTCAGTCCCAAAAGCCCTTCGTCAACCAAAGCCAAGGTATACGTCATAGGACGCCCGGTGCTCTCTTTTACTTTTACCGTAATTTTTTGGCCTGGCTTAAACTCGTCGGCACTGGTAATTACCGGAGTAAGTCGACTATCGCGATTCTCTATTAAAATTGGCAGTATGCCATAGGTTCTTATAGGCAAATCATTGGCAGTTTGCAGGTGTGGTTGAATAAAGCTGACATGAATGTATACGTTGGGAGCCATTTCTGCCGTAATAGGCAGTTTGTATTGGCTGGTTTCGCCACTAGCGGTGATCCACTCTTGCTTAATCAGCCGACCAGCTTTTTCGATAGCTACCAATGCACGACCATCTTTGTTGCCAGGAATGCTAATAGTAGCGGTTTCTCCAGTTTGATAACTGGACTTGTCGCTTGAGAGCAGCAGCATGGAAGCACCGCTGGCGCCGCTGTCTTTCTGTCTACCTGCCCAGCCTGGCCAGTCGATGTATTTGATAACCGAAGTGGCGTGACCACCATCGGGATCGCTGACCCTTACCAAGTAACGACCCCAGTTTGGGTAGGCAACTTTAAACTTCCACTCGCCACGACCATTGCGAATATCTATGTCACCTTGAGCTACGCGACTATTTGAGCCTGAGGCTACAAAATCCGCCAGATTACTGTCGGCCGATTTTTCCCACCACCAACGCCAGTTAATTTGATAAAGCTCAGCTCGTAGCTTGCCTGATCCAATCGGCTTGCCGGCGTTGTCAACCAAAGCAACAATAACTGAATGATCAATATCGGTGAGCAACATGCCACGCAGCTTGTCTCCAGCAGGAACATTGATGCCAACGTAGCGAGGATAAGGATGGTAGTCCAAACTAAAGGAATCTACAGAAAAAGATCCAGAAGGTTCATAGACTCTAGTGTCAAAGTTTGCCCTGAGTTTACCAGGCGCGTAACCTTGAGTTTCAATTTGAGAGTTAACAGCGACCTTACCATTGTTGTCTAAGTTGCCGGTAAAAATAACGCGCGGTTCATCGCTATAGATTCGCGATGCGTCGTCAAAAGTATAATTTTCAAAGCCTGTAAACCCGGTTACACTTTGGTTTAGCGCTACCTTGATCTCGGCCCGCAGACCAGGAGCCTTGGCTCCATGCAGCCACAGCGCTTCTAAACCGGCACTGAGCTTGCCACCACTAATAAACGTGGCATTGTTATTCAGCTTAAAGTCAATCTTAAGCCGATTTGGCATGACGGTTTCTATTTTAAGCGCCTTTTCAAATACACGCCCACCAACCCGTACGCGAGCCATCCAGTTGCCGGTAGGAGCGTCCTCATCCGTTATCATAGGAAAATAGTAGAATCCGTCCACCGAACTGTTGAGTGTCTTGCTGCGATAAAGTTGATTCTGAGGAGTAAGCAAGTCAAGGACTATCGGATGACTGGCCGGCAGTCTTCCTTGTGGATCGTGAAGCAAAAAGGTCAAGAAAATGTCGTCACCTGGACGCCAAACCCCACGTTCACCATACAGAAAGCCCTTAAAACCCTGCTCGGCTTTGTCGCCCGCAATGTCAAAATGGCTGCTTGCAAGCACGTCACCTTCGGCCACCTTGAGGTAGGCATGTTGATTGCCCCGCTTTGCAACTACAAAATATGCTTTGCCGTCTCCAAGTTCAAAGTCCGCTACCCCGCTTGCGTCACTGACACCAGTTCCAAGAACTTGTCGCGTGTAGTCCAAAAGTTGAATATCTACCCCGCCCATAGGGCTGGCTGATTTCAAATCTACGGCCGTTACTTTGACTTTATTGTCGGTTCCGCGACGTGCAATTAGACCAATGTCTGATATCATTATATTGCGTTCGACATCTATCTTATGATCCCACCAAGCACGATAGTAAGAATCAGAATTGGGATTGTTTCTTTCTTCATAGCCTGCGTATTCGTCTTGATCTTCGTAGTAGTCCCAATAGGAATTTTCTTTCTCATTTTCGCCAGGAATCTGCAAGTCGCTCCACTTGACCTCGTTTACGTCTCCGCTAGCCGAGAGCCAAGAGGTGTGGGGCTTGCGGAAGCTAATTTTAAGATTAAAGAGTCCATCCGGGTGGTTTTTTAAAAGCTGTGTCATGTCCAGGCCCCGACGCACCCATTTGTCTTGGTCTGACGTTTTGTAGCCCAAATCAATCACTTGGCGCCAGACAGACTTGCCTACTCTGACGAGGTCGCTCGTGCCGGCCAAATTATTCACTTGCAAGAACTGAGGAATGTTCTCATGGTAGACTCTGATGGCCTCCACCATTAAATAACGCAAGTTGAGCGTCTCGATTGGCACCGTCAATCCTTGGCTGCTTGGAATAATAACGCCTTTTCCTACAAATCGAACCGCTGGCTTTTCTGATGGCGCTGCTACAGGCCGTGCCTGGGTTTGTACCAAAACACGGGTTTTGTCTGCTGATTTAAATCCCTTGGCAACAAAGACTTGACCTTGTGCAGGCCAGTCTCCGTCTTTATAGACCTTTACAACCGAACCCTTGGCAGCAACTCTGACTGGCAGAACTTTGCCGGCCTGGTCCTTTAGCTCTACCATGCCACCAAAGTTTTGACTCTCGTCGACTGGTTCCGAAAAATACAAAAGCAAGTGTCGTCCGCCGTCATCGCTGAGCTGGCTCGACACCAAGCTAAAGGACTGCGTTCCGGAAACCACGATCGACTTTTCTAAGAAGGAGGCCGCACCCAAACGTGGGCCATCAAGCTTAAAGTTTACGACTTCGTCGCTAGTGCCACGCGCTAATTTTTCTAAAACAAAATGATGAACACGATTGTCCTTTTGGTGCTGCCAGACAATACTACTTGGGCTGGAGCGGTACCAAGCTTGCAAGGCAGACTCGATAGTTTTACCGTCTTCTGGCTCATTAAGTGTAATGGTACCATCGATTCGCATAAAATCCGGCGAGCCAAAAACAGTCTGAGCTTGACTTAGATCCAAGTCGATTCCTTGCGCAGCAGTATGCACTACAAAACCAAAATCCTGTGCGTCAGGAAAGGCCGCTCTAAGCAAGCCAGCTTCAAAAATAACGTCGTAGCGAGCTTTGCGCTCTAGCGGGCGGTCAGGAACAAACTCCAATACATTGGCAGAGGTCCATTTGGAGACTCCCGAAACACTAGGATTAAGCTTGATTGCGTTAGCCAAAAAATCCGGGGTGTCCACCAAGCCTCTAATATCATTTACAAACTCAATTCTAATGGCACTGCTTGCTGAAATTTGTCCCGTGCTATGAGCATGAACAAAGCTGTCCCTTGGTGCCTTATAAACCAGATTGCTAGAACAACTTGCCATCACCAAGGCGACAAGCAAAGTCCCTATAAACAAAGTCCATGTAAATAGACCCACCATTTTCTTTGAATCAGAACCAGGTATCTTAGTCATAGCTATGTTTCCTTTTTGCTTGTGCATTTCTTGCCGACGACGTTTTTATTTCTCTTGCGGATGACACTGGACAGCAACATCGCTATTCTAGCGAATTTCGATGTTGACATTAAATTCGGCTTTAGTTTGATTGTAGCTCATCTTGGTGAAACGGAGCGATCCTTGTTTAATTCCAACTGCTTGCGCTTCACGCAGGGCCCAATTGAGAAAGCTCAGCATAATTTGGTCAGACGGCCACGATCGAGCGTTGCCCTGTTTTTGTAAATCTGCATCACTAAGCAACATGCTGAGCATCAGAGTTTTTTTTGCCTTTTCTTGCGAGACCTTTCCTAGGTCAACGGTAGAATCAAGTCGCCATATTCCCAATGCACCAGAGCTTGCAATCTGCGACCTAGTTGTATCAAGGGCCGAAAAAGCGCTTTCTCTTTGATATACCATACCGTTGGCCCCGGTTTCAAAATTAGTGTCAAAAAAGTAGCCAATCAATCCATTGGAAAAATTTGAGAACGACAGTCGTTTTGCCTCGTTCATGTCTTCGGGTGCTACCATAAAGAGGCTCACCTTTACCCAATTAACGACATGCCCGCCATTGCCAGTTTGAACAAGAGTTTTTTCTGAACTGGTGCAGGAAAGTGTTGCAAGGAGAAAGGTGCCTATGACCGTTATGGCTATACCGCTCATAACTTTGGCAGCGGCTATGGATTGGGCTTTGGAAGATGCCATTTTTTCGATATTCATAAGCTAAGTTTCGAGCAATTACCTTGCAGTGTCAACCAATCAAGTCTCAGCCAAGCTAGCTTCTAGCAATATTCCATTATCAAGGCACAGCACGCGGTCACACAAGCCTGACGGCAGGTTTTGGAAACCATGGACCAAAATAGCGGCCATACCATATTCAGTTTTTCTCTTGGCTAGCATGCACCCCAAGCGTTCTTGCGTGGAGGTGTTTACCAAAGACCAGGGATCGTCAGCAAGCAGAAGATCTGGACACTGCAGAAAGGCTCTGGCGATAGCAATCAAGTGGCATTCGCCATGAGAAAGTTGCTGACTCTTACATTTTAGCAGCGCCGTTTCGAGCCCGAGTTCGTCAAAAATAGCTTCAATCGCCGCTAGTTGCCAACCCGGCACCCGAGAGTATGCTTGACGACAAAGCCAAAGTGCCTCGCTCAAGTGGGTAGCAACGGTCTGCTGCGGATCAAGTGAGGCACGACCGTCATGGTAAATCATGGCGCGACGCTTACTGTGGTTTTTGATCTTGCCTGCGCTCGGTTTGAGAAAGCCAGAACTCAAGCGCAAGAGCGTAGTTTTGCCGCTTGCCATTGGACCGCCTAGGCCGACAAACTGCCCAGGCACAAGAATCAGATTGACGTCATTTAAGAGCTTTTTCTGCGAAATAGCGGACGTAAAGGATTTTGGCCAATTGGGCGGCCAATCAAAGGATAGGCTGGAGATTTGTAAAATCAGTTCTGGCTCTTGCAACTGTTTAGCTTGTGCTTGGGTCATGATGATAGACCTTCTTCTAGTTTGCCAGCGCTAAGCGTATAACTCTTTTGGGCCCAACTCGCCAGCAGATCCTTGTTGTGGCTCAAAATCAAGACGGCAGTGTTAAACTCTCGAGCCAAAGCAGACAAGAGGCCCATACAATGCGCGCGACCCTCATCATCAAGTGAAGAAAAAGGATCGTCGGCTATCAAAACTTGTGGACTGCAACTGATTGCTATCGCCAGGATCAGCCGCTGACTCATGCTTAATGACAAGTGATGGGGATACGCATTGACGCTGCTTTTTGGATCTAAGAAGCCGACAAGTTGCAGCAAGTTAACTGCCCTCTCCTTGGCCTGTTTGGCATCCAAGTGATGATGCATGCGTCCAGCCTGAGATAATTGCGAAGCAATGTTTATATTTGGGTTGAGACTTGCCTGAGGGTTTTGAAACATGATCGCCAATTTGTTTGCATACAAGTTGGTCATGGCCTTGCCGGCCATTTGCCGCAGATCATTGCCTTCAAAGATCACCGATCCCTTAACGAGGCCTGCAAGGTCGGCCGGCAAAAGCGCCATAATAGCCAGACCCAGCAAGGTTTTTCCGGCTCCTGTCTGGCCATAGATGCCGGTGATAGAGCCTGCAGGCAAGTCCAGATTGAGCGAATCAATTATGGTTCTTGGCGTTTTTTTTGCGGGCGTATCAATAATAAGACTTAGTCCGCGCACGCTCAAAACGGGAGTATTGGCTCGATAGAGACTTACCTTGCCCACCTCAAACTCGTTCTTCTTCATCGCTTAACTACCGCTTGCTTTGCCAGTCCGTCCAAAAACAAGCTGATGCCCGTCAAGAACCAAGCCATTACAGCAAAGGTAGAAAAAAGACGGTGGCCTGCATGGTCCAAGCTCAAAATGCCATCCCGCAGCAATATTCCCCAGCTCAACCACGGTGGACTGGGTCCAAACCCAATAAACGACAAGAAGGCTTCTTGCAAAACTAAAACTAAGAGACGCATTGCAACCAATGTCCACACGACAGAACCAAGATTTGGAAGAACGTGCTTTACCATGGTCCTAAACAGACCCGCTCCCATGCCGCGCAGCGCCTCGCAATAAGGAAGGCTAATCTCAATCTTAATTTGAATTCCAAGCACCTTGATTTCACTGTACCAGCCAAGGCCGAGTAAGCAGACAAAAACCATGGCTTGTCCGGCTCCAAAAATAGCAAGCACGAGAATAATACTTGCCAGACTTGGCACGGCATACAGGATATCGACTAGTCTCATCACCAAGCCATCTACCCAGCCTCCATACCAAGCTGCCAAACTGGCCAAACTAAAGGCAATCAAGATAGACAGCACTGCTATTCCTAAAGAAAAACCCAATGACACTAGGCTGGCTCTCATGAGTCCAGACAGGTAGTCCCTACCTAGTTCGTCAGTTCCCAATAGACATATGCGCGATGCATACGGGCTGTCTACACTGAGGCCCGCCAGTTCTCCAGCCAACTTAAAGTTATTAAAAATTGCGGGCGGCAAATTTGCCTGTTCGGAAACTACGAGATCATAGTCCGTCCAACCCGGCAAAAGGCTGATTATCAACATGAGCAAACCGAGTGTGGCACTCATCGCTAAGCCTATTTTTCCGGCCAAGGTCATCGTAGCGCCTTCCTAAATCCCGGTGACAAACGTGGATCCAAGGCCGTGCTCAGTAAATCAGCCAGCAGACTAATGCCGAGTGAAAGACTGGCAAAAACCAGCACTATGCCCATAAGTAGAGGGTAATCGCGATGCAAGCAGGCATCTATAAGGTAACGTGCCAAGCCAGGCACGCCGTAAAGCGGTTCAACAACAACGCAAGCAGTCAAAGCCATACCCATTGCTGGACTGAGCCAAGCAAGCAAAGTAGCAAGCAGCGGTCTAATTCCTTGACTTCGCAGCACCATCAAGCTGCTTTGACCTTGAGCCTGGCCCGTACGCAGCCATGGGCTTGCCAAATAACTGCGTGCAAGACTAAAGCTCATACGAGCCAGCCAGGCGATCAAGGGAAGGGCAACCGTAATTAGCGGAAGCACCCAAGCACGTTCGCTACCCCTAGTACTGCTCCAGCCGGCCACGGGAAGCAGGTCCAGCTGCACACCAAAGAGAGCCTGCAAAAGAGGGGCAAGCAAGAAGAAAGGAATGCAAACGGCAAGCACCGTCCACATCACCATGAGTTGGCCAAAAAAACGGTGCTTCAGCGAAGCAAAGAAGACACCTAGCCAAATACCCAGGCAGTATGCGCACAATAGAGAAGAGACAATCAAAAGCAACGTATAGGGCAGATGATGACTAATGATACTCCACACTGAGCGTTGCGGATACTGCAAGGACTCGCCCCAATCACCGGCTATAATCCCACTAACATAATCCATTAGCCTGACATGAAATGCTTTGTTCACAAAATGCTCTTGCGCCAGCCGTTCGCGCGATGTCTCAAGCCTATCTGCCTCGCCTGAAAAAGGGCTACCGGGCGCCGCCTGCAACAAAGCAAAGGCCAAGCCCAGTACCGCAACTAGAGAAGCAAGCATAACTACTATACGCCGCACCAAGTAAACTAGCATCTCTTAGGCCTCGACCCCTTACATTTTGTAGAAGAACCGTGGGTTGTGAATATCTATAATATTCTCATACCAACCGCCCCACTTGCTAGTGTCAATCATATTATTTGTTGTATTGAAATACAGAGGAATTACCGCTTGTTCTTGATCGACCAGAATTTTTTCGGCTTGTGCCAGGACTTCCAATCGCTCTTTGCCAAGTTCCATAGTGTCGGACTTCGCTAGTAAGGCGTCAAATTCTTTGTTGAGCCAGGCCCCGACATTGAGTGGGCTGGAACTCTGGAATATCTCCAAGAAGGTAAAAGGATCCAAGTACTCGCCTATCCAGCCCGAGCGCGCTATCTGAAACTTATTAGCACGTCTTGATTCCAAAAAGCTATTCCACTCTTGGCTTTTGAGCACCACTTTGACGCCAATCTGGCCAAGCTGAGCTTGCACAAACTGGGCACTAAGCTGGTGATTACTTGCGTTGTTATAGAGTAAGGTTATCTCCGGCAAACCCTTGCCCTGAGGATAACCGGCTTGCGCCAGAAGCGCCTTGGCTTTTTCTAGATCAAAAGTAGTTTCGGCTATACCTGAGTTGGCTGCCAAGCTTGGTACCAAACTATAAGCAGGTATGTATGACCCGCGACTAACCTGGTCAACCAGCTTTTGCCGATCAATGGCTGCAGAAATAGCCTGCCTCAGTAATCGTTTATTTAGCAGCTCGTCATTGAGGTTAAAGACGTAGAACAAACTAGAAAACAAAGGGGAGTTTCTAAAGTCTTTGCGACTGCGTGCCTCATCCAACTTGTCAAAAGGCACGGTGTTGATCCAGTCCACCTTGTTCTGCACAAGTAAGTTCCAAGCCGTGCTGGCGTTTTCTACGAGCAGATAATTGACTTGGTTTATTTTGACATTCTCAGCATCCCAGTAATTGGAATTTTTTATCAAAACGATTTTTTCTTTTGGCTTCCATTCTTTGAGCTTAAAGGCCGCAGCGGTCACCAAATTTTCTGCCAGAGTCCAGTCTCTTCCATGTTTTTCAATAACATGCACCGGCACAACGGAAAAAGCCGGATGGGTAAGAGCCGACAGTGCGTAGGGCATCGGTTTGGCTAGTTTAAACCAAAAAGTTTTGTCGTCTAGTGCTTTTACAGCAACTTTAGAGCGAGCAGCAGCCAATGCTTCTTTTGAACTTGCCTCGGGACGCAAGCGATGGTACTCAGCGGCGCCCTTAACAAACATTACTGGCAGCCAAGCATATTGAGCATCACTAGCAGGGTCGATGACACGCAACCAGGATTGCACCACGTCGTTAGCCGTTAGCGGCCTTGCGTCTGACCATTGCGCGGGTCGCAACTTAAAGGTGTACTCTGTCTTATCGGGGCTAAGTGTCCAGCTCTCGGCCAAGCCGTTGATAGGCTCACCAGTTTTGGGGTCGTTGATTACCAAGCCCTCAAAGAGAGCGCTTGCAAGCTGTACATCAACCGAACCTGCTACTAGGCTTGGATCAAGACTAGTGGGCTCAGATGCGATGGTTAACGAAAATTCAGCAGAACCAGCGTTGCCGATGGTACAAGCGGACACGATCAGCGAGGCCAGACTTAAAAAAAACGCCGCGCGTAACTTTATGTTCATGCAATTCATCCTTAGAAAGGTTCTTAACGTTTCTATGATATACACAAGATTGGGGTCTCTACCAGTACTGACGGTTAAATCTGCTACTTAGGTACGGCTCTTTCTTTGTTGAAGCTTAATTTTTAGTCCCATAGTGGATTCTTTTATCTGCCCACAACTCTGCAAAAAATCTACAAAAATATCAAAAAGCACCGGATCCAATTTACCGGCCTTTACCGGTTGCTCAGACATGTATTCCAAAGCTTGTTCTGGACTAAGCGCATTTTTATAGGCACGCGACGAGTCTGTCATGGCATCATAAATATCAACAACGGCGCACATCTCTGTGGGCAAAAAGCCAAGCGCCAAACCTGCGTGATAGTCTTCAGTAGTTGCACAGATGCAGCGAATCGCTTCCTCAATTTTACGTATGCCCTTTTGACGCTCAAGCCTCGTTACTGAGTAGCCATCCTTGTGGAAAAGAGCATTGTGATGATCGCCGGCGATTAACCGCGCCGCTTCGTGGTCTACGCCAAAGTTCATTATAATTAGTCCAGCACTCAAAAAAACGTGTTGTCGGACTTCTTGAGAACTGTATTCGGCGTCACTCTCAAAGTAATCAAGATTGGCCATTTTACCTATGTCGTGTAAAAAGGCGCCCAACGCATACTCTTTTAGGTCAGTGTTTTCTATAAATGGTAGCTGCAATAAATTGTCAGAAACGTAGTATTGAGGCAGTAGATTGGGCAACAAAGCTTTGTATGCAGTTAAGTAGCTAGGGGCAAAAACCAGACGCAAATTTTGGCCTAGGCGGTTGTGATGGAGAGAGTTGTAGTAGTGCAAGAAACTAGTCATCATAGAAAAGACTCGCACAATGTGGTTGAGAGTCTGACCATTTGCCAATGACTTAAAACATTCAAACAGGCTTGCCGTCAGCTGCGACTCCTCAACAATGTCAACCACTTGGTTTACAATTTCGCGAGTCTCCAATGCTATGGTTTTTTCGGCTATGCCAATATCGATCTTTTTTAGCTTTAGACTAGCCTTGTTGATCAAAAAGGTTTGCTCGACAGCGCTCACGATGGTTTTTGCTTTTTCCATGGCAGGTACGCCACTTTGAGCCAGAGCCTGCAGTGCAATTCTAATTCCCTGCACTTGTTCCAGTCGCTCTTGAGCACTCAGCGAAAGCATAAGTTCGAGTTTAGCCGCATAGGGATCCACTTGCATGGCACTGGGTTTGGCTAGATCGACCATACGTGGGGCTTTTCCAGTCAAATGGATAGTCCAATCTTTGGGCAAAATAAACTGCTTTAATTGGACTTGTTCGATATCCAAAAGCCTGAGTTCCTCATAACTAATCGGCTCGACACCTACTTGTCCAGCTTCCAATTTGCGAATGTGAAAAATAGGAACGTGTGTTTCTTGCAGTTCGTTTAAGTGCTCGAGCAGGTAGGCTCCGCTGACTGCGAGCGAGTTGCCTTGGCCGTGTTCGGCGGTCTTAAGCCGCATAGAATCCAAAAGTCGTGCCTGATCGTCAATGCTCATAGTCATACACCCCATGTAAGTGTAGTACAAGTTAAGCGACTCATGGTTTACTAAAGAGTACAATGTCTAAGGAATTTCCACTCAAATGGGGATAGTACTGATAGTCGTTGGCTAATAGGTTTGCCGTTTGTTCGTTCCAAAACTCGTTTCCAGCGGTCGCAAAGGCAAAGAGCTCTTGAATAGTAATTCTGTTGTCAAAATTGGCATCAGCATTGAGCTTACCATTGGTATTTTGTCCAGCACGTAGTATCCAATTAGTGACAACACCATGCTCATAGTCTTGATTTTCCCATGCTTCCTCACTAGGTCCTGATGATGCAAAAACCCAAACATTGGGCTGCTGGGTACTATTGCCAGCGGGACCAGAAAAATAATGACTCAAACTATCAAACAAAAGTGTCTTGTCGTTGAGCGGCTCACCCAAGTCGGGATTTTGACTAAAGTTGTCTGGCAATGGGCTAACATAAGTTTGGTTGTTTACAAAACCGCCGGAGTTACAGCTGTCCAAAATAAAGATCAGGTTTACGTTTTTTTCTTGCAAGGGTCTAAACAGCTCGGCGAGCTCTGAGGTGTTGATCATTTCATCCCAAACCAGATCAAAGGAAAAATTTGCCGGGTTGTAACTACCGTAAGGCAAGATCCAACAATCTAATCCCTGTCCGGGCCGAGAGATTTCTCCACCGTGACCCGACCAGTAAAACAATATGCGTTCACCGCTTTGGACTGTTGATGCGAGATTGGCTATGTCGGCTGCAAGCTGGCTTTTGCTGGCTTGGGAATCTCTGCGTGCTGTTACGTCCCAACCAAAGCCGCCAAGCATGGATTCCATGCCGTCTACGTCATTAACCGGCCATGCCAGGTTTGGCGAGGTGCCTTGTGAAACCAAAGGCCGATAGATGGTGACGCCGTACAAAAGCGCTGTTTTTTTGCTACTGGTTTGGGGCCAAGGATCACAAGCGCCCAGTAGAGCTACTATTAGAAGTACAGCAATAAACATCAAATTTTGACTATATCCGCATTTCTTAGCCATGTTCGCCTTCATCTTCACTTCTCCCACCCATCCAAAAAAACCTTAGCAAGCCAGTAAAGTATAACACACAGCCTCTAAAACGTGTTCGGATTCTTCTTTATATCTAGTCGATATCACCCAGATAGTTTCATGCCCTAACGACGGAGCCACTTGTTCAACACTTATATGCATTGACTAAGCTTTCTTGACATGAAGTGCCAACAGGACGGCATCCAGCGCCTTAAAAAATGGACGTAGAGCCAGCCAGGTCTCGAGAGGTTTCATACATCGTGCGCGTAGTGATTCTATGGCAATACATGCAAAAAAAATGCCCACTATAACTACGGGCATGAGAGCAAGCGCATGAATTGGATTAGCTTGGTTAATCTGATCCAGTTGCAAAACAGTCTTGTAGATTACCGAACGAACATAGGGGTGGTCGTGGATCAAGTAAACGCCCAGCACAAGTGGAGCACAGAAAAATACCAATCGTGCCTTTATGGTCAGGCTTTTGAAAAAGAAGAACAGGGCAATCGCCGAAAAGTACAAGAGAGGGCTGTTGTAGGCAAAGGCCCGGTTAAAAACCCGCGACCAATCTTGAGTTTGGATAGAAAATGCGGCGATTGTAAACATGGCTGCTGTCGAAAGCAACCATAACAAGGCATAGACCCAACGCGATTTTACCAGGTGGTATCGCTTGAGCCAAGCTCCCAGCAAATAGAGCGTGATAAAATTGAACAAAGAATAGCCATTAAATCCCCAGATGGTTGCGGTCGCATAGTAAAAGCCCATGCCGATTTCCAAAAGCAAAAAACCAATCAGGAGCATAGTAAAGTGCTTTTTATTAAGACCGTTTATCAAGTGATTGAGAAGCGGGCTTAGCAACATCAAGAAAACGTAGGTACTTATAAACCACCAAACGTTGTTGGAGATTGGCAATAGCATTGCCAAAACACTGGCTTCTGCAAACTTGACCCTGCCCAAAATCATAAACAAGATTCCCAAAACTATTGAATAGAATAGAGCCTGACTGGAGAGTTTCACTAAGGCATTTGTCTTGAGTTTGATAGAATAATAGCCTGATATTAGTACAAAGGCATCGACTGCAACGACAAAAATGCTATTGAGTGCCAGCTTGATCCACGAATCAAACTGCATGTTGCTGCCATCGTAGAGGCCAATTCCGTGCACCATAACATGGTGACCAATTATGAAAAGCATCAAAACGCAGCGCAAAAGTTCAACGCCACCCTCGCGAGGCAGTGGCAAACCAAGGCTGGCTACCGGGGCTAAATTTTCTTTAGTGTCTGACATGGTTCTACTATAGTAGCTGACTTTGAGCCGGTCAATCTTGTGAGCCGCACAAAATTGAACTATACTTGCTGGGTAACTTAAACTCAGCTTTTCAGGAGAAATCTATGTCGGACAATAACAAACCTCTAGCATTTCGCAACACAGATTTGTCCCTTGATGTCCGCATTGCCGACCTAATTGCTCAGTTGACCATAGACGAAAAAATAGCTCAACTCTTACACGAAGCGCCTGCAATTGAGCGCTTGGACATCAAGCCCTACAGTTGGTGGAACGAAGCGCTGCATGGCGTAGCACGAGCTGGTTCTGCAACCATTTTTCCGCAAGCAATTGCACTTGCTTCCACCTTTGATCGTAATCTTGTTGGCCAGATTGCTAGCGTGATCTCCGATGAAGCGCGAGCGAAGTACGAAATCTGGGCCAAAAAAGGTAGATCTGGGCGCTATCTTGGGCTAACCTTTTGGACACCCAACATTAACATTTTTCGTGACCCACGCTGGGGCCGAGGTCAAGAAACCTATGGTGAGGATCCTTATTTGACGGGAGAAATTGGCGTTGAGTTTGTACGAGGGCTGCAGGGTGACGATCCGCACTATTTAAAGACGGCCGCCTGTGCCAAACATTTTGCCGTTCACTCAGGACCAGAAAAAGTGCGCCACGTTTTTGACGCCAAAGCAAGTCCCTATGATTTGGAAGATACCTACTTGCCAGCATTTAAAAAGCTTGTGGAAGAAGCAAAAGTAGAAAGCGTGATGGGCGCGTACAATCGCACCAATGGCGAACCATGCTGCGGCAGCAAATTTTTGCTGGTCGACATTTTACGCAAAAAGTGGGGATTTAAAGGCCATGTTGTCAGCGATTGCTGGGCCTTAGTCGACTTTCACACCACCCACAAAGTTACCTCGAGTCCGGCAGAATCAGCTGCCTTGGCACTAAAGATGGGTTGCGACCTCAACTGCGGCTGTACCTTTCCACACTTGGTGGACGCCTTGGTGCAAGGCTTGGTTGTAGAAGCTGACATAGACTTGGCACTTAGCCGTTTGCTTTCTACGCGTTTTAGACTAGGAGAATTTGACCCTCCCGCTCAGGTTGCCTACCGACACTTGAGTCCGTCGCTCATCAGATGTCAAAAACACTTGGACTTAAGCTATGAGGCGGCAATCGCTTCAATGGTTCTGCTCAAGAATGACGGACTACTGCCACTCAAAAAAGAAGCTATAAATTCGATCTATTTGACCGGGCCCAATGCCATTAGTGTGGAAGCCTTGATTGGCAACTATTATGGCCTCAGTCCGCGCATGGTCACTTTTGTTGAGGGCCTGTGCGAGGAAGCCGGCATCGATATAAAGTTTGAGTTTAGGCACGGTTCCTTACTGACTGGTGAAAAACAAATAGAAAGTGACTGGGCCGCTTTTGAAGTCAAAGAGTTTGACCTAACGATAGCATTTATGGGGCTCAACTTGCTTCTGGAAGGTGAAGAAGGCGATTCGATAGCAGCTACTGCGCAAGAATCGGGAGATCGGGCCGACCTTGGATTACCCAAGGGCCAACACGACTTTTTGAGCAAGATTATGCACCTTGGCAAGCCAATAATCTTAGTTGTTAGTGCGGGCTGCCCTATTGACCTCTCGCCGTACTATGAGCATGTTGCGGCCATAGTTTACTCGTGGTACCCCGGCGAACTTGGTGGCAAGGCGCTGTCTGACTTGCTGTTTGGCAAGCGAGATTTTAGTGGTAAGTTGCCGCTTACCTTTCCCATGCATGTAAGTGACTTGCCGGCTTATGACGATTACAGCATGCAAGGTCGAACCTACCGCTATGCCCAAACTAAGCCGATGTTTCCCTTTGGTTTTGGCTTATCCTACCAGAGTGCGCGCGTGCAAAGTTTTAAAAGCGCGGTTTCTATCATTGGCGCAAACCAAGATCTAATACTAAGTGCTACCGTGCTCAACCCCCACGCGCACCTGCTCGATAGTGTCGTGCAAGTGTACCTTAAGAAAAAGGTAAACGGCTATACTACACCCAACTTTGAACTGGCCGGATTTGAACGGCTGCATTTGTCAGCAGACGAAAGTCGCAACCTACAAGTGACCATAAAGGCCGAACAACTTGAGTGTATTGGGAAAGACGGCAAACGCACCTTTGTGGAAGGTGACCTTGAGGTATTTTTGGGCTTTAATCAACCCGATCTCCGTTCTCTGGAGCTTGGTTCCTCGGCGTGCAAGTCTTTGACTTTGACCATGGCTTAGGCCTTTACCAATAAGCAATATTTTCGTATCTTCTTGTCAATGAAAAAAATGACAGAGGGCAATGAAGCTCGTTTGATTCTATCATTCTCAATTCCGCTCCTGTTAGGAAATGTCTTCCAACAATTGTACTCAACCGTAGATGCCATAGTGGTCGGTTTTGGTGTTGGCAAAGCAGCCTTGGCGGCCATCGGCGTAAGTTTTCCTATAATTTTTTTGATGATCTCTATCGTGGCAGGCATTTGCATGGGTACTGGCATCTTATTGTCGCAATACTACGGCGCTGGCGACACGGTCCGGCTAAGAAAAGCAATGCATACCAGCTACGTTTTTTTGTTTTATGCAAGCATAGTTGCAACCGTTGCGGGTATATTTTTGGCCGACCCTGTCTTGCGTCTGATCGGCACACCGGCTGATACTATTGATGATGCACGCTTGTTTTTGCAGATAACCTTTGCCAGCATGGTCTTTGTTTTTGGCTACAACGCCACCACCTCGGTGATGCGCTCCTTGGGCGACTCCAAAAATCCACTCTACTTTATAGCTATCTCAAGCCTGCTCAATGTGGCTCTCGACATACTTTTTGTGTTGGGATTTGGCTGGGGCATTGCCGGTGCCGCCTGGGCTACCTTTATTTCCCAAGCAGTTGCCTTCTTTATTTCCTTGGTCTTTTTGCAGCGTTCCAAGCATACGGTCTTCCGCATTAGCTGGAAGGAACTGCGCATCGATCGCATAGAGCTTTCCAAAATACTCAGGCTCAGCACACCAACTGCGCTGCAAATGGGACTAGTTTCGTTGTCCTTTATTGCTATGACCGGACTGATTACCCCGTTTGGCACCGACGTGATTGCTGGCTACACTATGGCAAGCCGGCTCGACAGCTTTGCGGTATTGCCAGCCATGACACTCAGCATCGCAATCAGTACCTTTGTTGGCCAGAACATGGGCGCCAACAAACCAGAACGCGTGCGCAAGGGTCTCAACGCTACCTTGGCTATCGGTATAGGTATATCGGTGGCAATTTCACTCTTGTTTATCTTTGTACCGCGTCAACTCTTGGGTTTGTTCCTCAATGACCAAACAGTCATCAACTATGGCGCCGAATACTTAGTTATTGTCTCTTCGTTTTACGCACTATTTGCCGCTATGTTTACTCTCACCGGCGTCTTGCGTGGTGCAGGCGCGGTCGGCTTTAGCATGATAGCCACGGTTGTGGCTGTCTGGGTGGCACGTATTCCGGCCTCTTGGATACTCTCGAGTTTTATTGGTCCTGCCGGCATTTGGTGGGGTATACCGATAGGCTGGCTTGTTGGCCTTGCCATGGTATTGGCTTACTACCTTAGCGGCCGCTGGAAGAGATTTAACCTTACCGGCAAGTCCGAGCTCAATACGCTACAGGTAGAACCTCAAGCAAATCCGCAGACAGTGGATCCCTTTGTATGAGTACTGAAAAGCTTCGCGAGCTGGCAGACCGCTTTCCGGCGGCTGCTGAGTATTTGAGCAACTTGGCCCTAATTGAACGCGACTACGGCTCGAGCTCAAACAGTCGCATTGCAGCCTGGATGCAGGTCAGTGCGCCAGCCGTCACACAGTCAATTGGTAGACTGCGCAAGCTCGGCTTGGTTGTTCAAGAGCCCTATGGAGATGTGCGCCTAACTAAAGATGGTATGGAGCTTGCGCGGCAAGTGCTCAGGCGCCACTACCTTTTGGAACATCTTTTGGTACGTATGCTCAATTTTCCGTGGGACAAGGCGGACGAAGAAGCCAAAGTTCTGCAGTCACATCTTTCTGAGGATCTAGTCCAGCATTTGGACGACACGCTTGGCAATCCGCTCACCTGCCCGCACGGCAACCCACTGCCCGGCACGGCCGGTGAAGCCAAGTTGCTAGCAACACCCAATCTGGCTTCGGCGCCCAACGATCAAGAACTAGTAATTGCACGCATTACCGAAGAGGGCGAGTCTATCCCCGGCATGTTGTCAGCCTGCCATCTTGCAGACATACGACCAGGTGCAAAAGTGACTATCGTTTCTCGCAACCAAGACTCACTTGTTCTCAAGCTGCAAAAAAACCCTCACTACCAGTTGCCAAAGCTCTTTGCGCTCCACATTCGCTACTGGGCCTAGCCAAATACGAGACAATTTAAGACAAATCTACTAAGGTATAAACAAGCAGTTTAGCATGCGATGCTTCAAACTATTGGCCTTTGTTGTTGTCACCTTGCTTTTTTACGCCGCCACTGCCCCTGATCTACAGGCTCAAGTCCCAGCTCCACGCTGGATGAGCGCGCTAAGTGAAGATTTTACAGACAAAAGCTATCTGGCATTTTTGGCCAATGGGCCAAGTCTACAAGCCGCTAGGGAAGATGGACTTGCCCAAATTGCTCGCTATTTTGGTGTAGAAGTTACCGCACTCAGCGAGGGTAATCTCAGCTACAACGAACGTGGCAACGAAAGCCTTTTAGAAAGTCGTCTGTCCCAGTCGGTTGAGGCCCGTAGCCGCCAAGACCTCTTTGCCGTCGAATACAGTAGTCCTTACCAGCAAGGAGCAAGTATTTGGCTGGTGGCGTGGATTAAGCGCGAAACCCTATCACTTACATTTGAAGCCGAACTAAGCTCTTGCAAATGCTATGACCATCAACCCTGCCATGCGCCAACTGGATCACGTAGTTCAAAAACTTTCTTTGATTGACGCTTGGGCGTCTAGAAATAGAAGGTCAATCCAAGGCTGACTGCCTTGGGCTTGCAGCTCGCGGCAAAGCCTGTTTACATTAGGAGAAGGACGACGGCCACCGCTCCTAGGATACAACCAACGATTTGTTTTGCATTCATTACTTCGCCAAAAAAAATAATGCCGGCCAAGACAACCAGAAACACCACACCAACCGTGGTAATAGGTCCAACTCGTGACAGCGCATCATTTCGTAGCACAAAGGAATAGAGCACATAGGAACTTCCGTAAAGAGCCAAGGCAACAAACATAATGCCAAGCCACGGTAACTTAAAAAAAGGCTGTTTGGACGCAACCTTCATCATAACTTGCGCGCCAGCCGAACATACGACAATGCCAATCAACATGAGATAATGCGCCATGGTTTAGCCTAGGTATTTGTGCAAGAGTCCGAATGTTTCATCGGCGTGCTTTTGAGACGAGAGACCAACCACAACGTTCTTGATTCGTTTATTGGAAAAAAGATAGTCGTAGGCTTCCGACGGCTTTAGGCTGCCGGAGGCCAAGGTTGCCATGGCAAGCACGGTGTGTTTGCTGTTGGTGATTGCTTGCTCGGTCGCCAGCCGACTTGGATTCATTAGGAAGCCCTTTTTGTTGACCGCGCACATTACCAAGGTTTCATCTATCCCGGCACGCTCCAGGAGCCTGCACATCATTGGATAGTTGAGTGTGCCAAAGCCAGGTTGCACTTTATAGTGATGTTTAACATAGTCGTGAAAGCTTTTAAGTACTTTGACCATATCGTAGCCAAGACCCATATCCACCAAGGCGTTGTGCAAAAAAATCGACTTTATGTTGAGTCCTTTAAACGGATCCATCTCTGCATCTACTAATCGATGTGTAATCGCCAGCAGGTTGCCGGTAGCGAGATTTAAGCTCACGCGTGCCATATAGGCCATTTTTCCAAAAACGTTGCGACGACTAAGCACCTGCTTTATCATGTTGACAGCACCCATTTCGTTGAGCATCTGACTGTACTTGAGAATGTAGGGCACATTTACATAGAAAGAAAGTCGATTGCGTAAGCCAGGATCCGCTCGCACCATGTCGGTAATCTGATAAATGGCCGGGTGCGTAGAAAAAAAGCAAGCGGTCACGCCGTTGTCAACGGCCGCATAGAAGACCTTTTTTATCTCGCCCAAGTCTTTAAATTTTTCGTAGGTCTCTATGCCCTTGTCTTGGGACATATGATTTACGCCAAAAAACTGATTGTCACCCAAGAGAATGTTGTCAATTGTAATCATGCAAAGCTCCCTTAGCGTCTAGCATTTAGAGGCTAACTTCTTGTTTTTGCTCAGCCGAACGATAGATTGCATCTATGATTCTCTGTACGGCCAAACCAGACTCAAGGGTCGTCTCTATTGGAACGTTATGGTCGATAAATTGGGCAAGCTTTTCCATCTGGATGCTAAAGAGTGGCCCACCAATATCGATATAATAGCCTTGATAAAAGTCAGGATAGGACATTGTCTCGCTGCGTCCGTCATTAAAGGCTATATCAAGCGTTTGATCTGAGACGGTCAAGGTGCCAAGCTCACCCACAAAGTCGAGTTTGAGATAGAACTTTCTAAAATTAGGCTTGGACCAAGAAGAACTAATGCGGCCCTTAACGCCGTTTTCAAAAACCAGATCGGCATTGACTTGGTCTTCGACTGACTCGGAGTACAATATTTTGGTCTCGGCTTTGACCGAACTCAGTGGCCCAAGAAACCAATACAAGAGGTCAAGAATATGCACTGTGTAGTCGATTACCACGCCGCCGCCGGAAATAGCTTTGTTAAAACGCCAGCCTTTTTCTTTCTTCATTACGTCAGACAGATAATTTTCGGCATAAAAGCCAGTAATTTTGCCAATATGACCTTGTTCAATGAGCTTTTTTGCATGAGCAATAGTAGGAATATAGCGAGAACAAAAGCCGAGCATTGCCTTAACCTTGTGTTCTTTGACCACTTTTAGCAATGCCTCTCCCTGCTCGACTGTATTGGTAAGTGGTTTTTCTATAAAGAGATGAATGCCGCGTTCCGCTGCATACGTCGCAATTGGCACATGAGTTACTGTGGGCGTGGTCACCAAAATGAGATCCGGCTTGCAATTGTCAATCATCTTTTGGTATGAGGTAAAATAGCGGTACTTGGGCATAAACGACTTAAAGCCCATTAAAATAAAGCGGGCGGTATCAGCTATACCTACCACTTCCACTCCCGGTATAGCCGAAAGCAGAGCGCCATGGATCATACCCATCTTGCCAAAACCGATAATGCCGACTTTCATATTATGACTCCAGTTAGGCTACAGATAGACTACAAATAGTACACGGCTAAGATTATCCAACGGAAATCTGTGCTTGTCAAATCCAATCGCGCTATCAAAGTGCTACGGGGTTCTGGTGCCAGTTGTAGTACCAAAACAAATCTACCGCCGCTCCCCAATTGTAGTGCGGTTCGCCCGGTGTAAGTAGCTTGTAGTTGCTGCCCATGTTCTCTACGTGGGTCCGATCGGTGGCAACAATTGCTAAGTGACGCTCACGCGCAAAACTGGCTTGCTCGGTGTAGCCATAGCGCTGCAATATTTCGGCATTCCAAAAGTAGACGTGTGGCCAGGTTCGACCGCGCCAATAGCCGTCGGGATCGTAACTTGCTTCGTTATAGGCCACGCTTGGAAACGGAATGTCGCCCCAAAACTCCGCCGGATTGAGTAGGTGTCGTTCGATAGTCTGCTTGATGGTGTTGGCGTCCAAGGGAATTCCTGCCCAAAGTGGTAGCAGGCCAAAAAAAGTTTTGACTTTGTTCTGCTGTCCTTTGGTGTTGATATCGTAAAAAAAGAGGTCTTCTTGATTCCAACACTTCTGCAACAAAATTGTCTCTAGTCGTTGTGCTTCTTTTTGCCACAAAGTCAGATCTTCTTGCTTGCCAAGAATTTTGGCCATTTCTGCAAGAATTTTGCAATCCTGATACAGATAGCTGGTCAAATTGACACTGATAAAAGGCGGGATGGGAAAGTTGGTCATGCCAGGCTTTGGACTGTACTCGTCAAAAAGTGGCGAATTGTCAGCCGGATGCCCGCTGTTCATCCATTCGGGGATTCCGTCGCCGTCACGATCCATGTTGCCAAACCAGCCACGATTAAGTGCCTTGAGATAGGGATAGAGCAACGCAAGATCAGGCTTGTTGTTGCCACACAAGTGCGCTTTGTAAACTGTCCAGCTGGCGATCGGAGCGTAGCACCCATCTGGTGGTGTTTCTTTTTGGCCATAGACTGGGTAGGCCATCAAAATACCAGGCGACAGTCGACCGCCTGAGCAATGTTGCAAAAAGTGAATTACGGCGCTTGCTTGGAGCTCGCCATCGATGACTGACAGCGCGGCAGCTGAAATCATGTGGTCCCAAAAGAAGTCAGTAGATGCCCAGGTGACAGCACAGGCACACAAACCAAGTGTCTCGGAGAAGTTTCCATAGCCCTTACTGCGAATGCCTGCGTAAGCCATAGTAATGATGGCCTGTGCAGTCTTGCGGCGCATATGAATACTGTCGTCAGCCGGAATCGGCAATTGGTCAAAATAAGCTTCCCAACGAGCCACCGCCTGGTCGAGTGACCAAGCCTTAGTTTCCAGCCTAGGTTCTTGCCCGTTGTACTCAACTGCCACGTTTACTTGGGCAAGCCAAGAACCGTCATCTTGCTTAACAAAGCGCAACTGACCTTGCCAGTGAAGCTTGTCACTTAAGGCAACATTGCTTGTGGCGAGCTGACCGGTGGTAAAGGCTTGACTAGGTATAGCAATGCCGTCGTGTAATTCGGCGGATACAAAACCGTCTTGGCAAGCAAACTTAACTCGACCGCGAAAAACGGCGTCAGTCTTGCTTACATACATTAAGTAGGTTCGCGAAAAATCCAGTTCAATTTCTTGACCATCAGCGTACGGTTTGACGCTGGCTTTGGTGCTGACTTCGCCCTGATTGAGGCCACCAAAAACTATTGCCTCAGGCTCATCGCGCTTGCCACGAGGTATTAGTCGATATTGGATCCTAAGTGCCTTGTCAGACAAAAAGTAGGCGTCTTGCTGCACCTTCCAGTTATCAGTTTCGCCGTGTACGCGGAAGGCACCCGGCCAATCTTCGCGCAATGTTAGGCCAACTGCTTGGTAGTGGCCGGACTCAAAGATAGCAAGGCGCAAGAACGGTCTAAAGCTTGGCTTATCGCTAGCCATAGCATGGCCCTTAAAATAAAACTCGTTGACGTCGATCATGTCACTGCCAAAACCACTGATGGCCATCGGCGAAAAATAGTCACTCAAAACTGACTTGGCTTGGGAATAATCAATTAAGTTACGCATTGCATTGCGCGAAAGAAAAGTCTTTGACACGGCCGACTCCTTGGTTGATGCTGAAAAACTAAGCTCCGATACTATCAGAAAGGGCGCAGCCTTGGACAGTCGCGGCCCGCTAGCAATAAAAACTTGACAAATCCAAAGTTCCGGGTGAACGTGAGAATGGCCACAGCCACCATATTATCGATCTTACTATAAGACTTATAATATGTGCATCAGTTACCACGTAGGAGAAAGCCATGAAAAGATTCGCCTTAATTGCCTTAACGATGATCCTGTTCGTTATGACATGTTCCCCACCGTTAGAAGTCTCAATCTCTACCACCATCGATAGTGCTGCCGCAGTCTCCAGAGCTGCTGAGACAACAAGCACTACACTTGCGAGTCTTCCCCTAAATGGCCGCTACCACATTAGCAACAAATTTTCTGCTAAAGCCCTCAAGTGTGACGCCTATGCCGGCTCTTCGGTGTACAACAGTGTCTATACTGGCGCTATCAATCAACAATGGAACTTAGTCGCAGTCGGCAACTACTATAGACTGACAAACCAAGCCACTGGCCATTCCCTACGAGCAGGAGAATATGGCAATGTGACCACCGAGGTCTTTGACAACGGAGATGATGCACTATTTACCATCAGTACTTTTGGCAGCGGATTCTACAGACTGGCGCTCAAAAGCTATCCAAGTCGCTACTGGCGGATTCAGGACAAGTTCGACGGAAACCCGGTAGTTGTCGAAGGCCAAGGAACTGACGACCGCTACGCGTGGAACCTCATCAACCTTTCGCCGTCGAGCACCACCACCTCGCTGCCGGTTTGGACCAGCACCACCACCTCGCTGCCGGTTTGGACCAGCACCACCACTAGCGCGCCAATTGGCACAAGCACAACTGTAGCGAGCACCAGCACTACAGTACAATCAAGCACTAGCAGCAGTTCGACAAGTTCGAGTTCAAGTAGCTCAAGCAGCAGTTCGACAAGTTCGAGTTCAAGTACTACCTCAACGTCCATTGTTGGTGGTTCACTGCAGCTCGAGGCCGAGAACTACAGCAATTCTGCTGGAATTACTAAAGGCTCAAGTTTCATTTACTATGTCGACCATAATGACTGGATAAGCTTTAACAATGTCGATTTTGGCTCCAGCCGCTACAATTCACTAACACTACGCTATGCTTCAGGATCTAGTGGCAAAACAGTTGAGTTTAGACTCGACAGCATTAACGGCGCTCTGATCACCAGCTACACTCAGGTAAATACTGGCGGTTATGGCAACTACAATAACTATACTGTCAGTTTTGGCGCCGCATCCGGCGTGCATAATCTATTTGTTGTCTTTAAGGGCGGCGACGGTGTTGGCAACTTTGACTACTTTAGACTGAGCGGCTCTGGTGGAACTAGTTCCACCATTTCTCCAACATCAAGCAGCAGTACAAGCACCAGTACCAGTACAAGTACCAGCTCCACGACTTCAACGCTGGCAGTACTTGGCAACTACAACATGAGTATCCCCAACCCCAATGAAAACAACCCACGCGCCGACACTTTGATTGGTGTCAGCACCAGCTCATTCTCCGACGTCAATCTTAGCGCTTCTTCCTTGGCACAGATCGCGCCTAAATTTATGCGCTACTATTTAGGA
Organism: Spirochaetia bacterium; assembly: GCA_038204425.1. Lineage (GTDB taxonomy): Bacteria > Spirochaetota > Spirochaetia > DSM-27196 > Salinispiraceae > JBBRCZ01. The sequence goes on from JBBRCZ010000007.1 coordinate 61,899, forward strand.
AGCACGCTTGTCTTTGACGTTGCCAGCCCACCAAATGGCATCGCCTCCATCCAAGGAACTTCGTATTCTCGCAACCGCGAGTTGACCGAACTGATGGGCGTTTCCGCTTCAAATTGGAAGTATACACCAGCGCTAAGCTTTGACGAGTTTATTGCGCTTTGCCGCGCAAGTAATGCTCAGCCAGTTGTTATTCTGCCTATCTACTCAGCCTACTACAGTGGTAGCAACGTGCACATGACCAGAGAAGTACTCTACACTGCCCACGAAGCCTTTATTCGTTATGCAAACATTACCAAAGGCTATGGCGTCAAGTATTGGGAAATCGGCAACGAGGACGATCTCGACCCCGACAATGTCAATGTCAATACCTACGCCGAAGTTTTTAATCAACTTGTGCCGCGTCTAAAAGCAGTAGACGCTTCAATTGAATGCGGAGCCAACACTTTTTGGGATACCAATCGCTGGAAGGTGCTCTTGCCGCAGATTAAAAACACCATGGATTTTGCTGTCATACACCAGTATTCAACATTCACTAGTTACAATTCATTTTTGACCGGTAGCATGGCAGACGAAATGATGACCGACCGCTTTAACGCTGCCTACAACTCTCTGGCTACTTCACAACGACCAGCTTCAAACAAGATTATTGTAACTGAGATTTCCTCATATAGCGTCAGCGACCCAACCAACCAATATACCAACAATACTTGGAAGGGTTTGCACAGCTTCCAATTACTGCTTGATACGGCTAGCCGCAGCAACGTCTACGGCATGACCAATTGGGTGACTTGGTACAACAACGGCTTGCTGAGGGCCTTTAATGTCTTTGCTGACGCCAGCGAGACCACTCTTTCTCCCGTTGGTTTGACCCTGCGTGTGATGAACCAACACTTGTATGCCAATCTCGGCCGCAAATATCAAGTATCTGGTTCGCCAGTAGAAATTTGGGTTTCGCACAGCAACGATCGCAGCAAAATGTCAATCTTTATACTCAACAAGGCCAGCACTTCGAGTAGAATTGGCCTCAATTTGAGCGGTTTTAATGGCGATCTTAGCAAGAATAAAAAGTGGGTTTATTCAGGAACGAGCGCGGGTTCAACTTCGCCTAGCTACCAAAATCTTAGCAGTGATGTTTCGGGCCTTGCTAATATCCAGGTCAACGTTCCGCCGCTCGCTTGTGTTATCTACGACTTCAATAGCGCTAAATAATAGTGCGATCGTGTCCGTAAGGAGATCTGAAGAAAGGCCACCCAAAACTGGGTGGCCTTCTTCTATTTTGCGAGTGTCAAGACAAGACTGGCGCTGGTCCCCTGTCCCTTTTGGCTGCATAGCAGGATCTTGGCATTGTTGCGATGTGCAAGGCTTTGGGCCAATATGAGTCCCATGCCACTGCCGAGCTCGCGCGATGTACCAATGGTGCTCAATTTGTCTTCTATATGAAACAGTCGATCTAAAGTCTCCTGATCCATGCCGATACCACTATCCTCGACACTAATTTGACATAGGGCATCTTCTGAACTAAGTCGTAGCCAAATCTGCGATCCATGGGTACTAAATTTGATGGCATTGGATAGGAAGTTAGAAAGTATTAGTTGGACTGATTCGGCGTCCGCAAGGACTCTGAATTCGCCAACCGGATCCATCTCCAATTTGAGTCCTTTTTGTTGGGCAGCATCACTATGCATCGCAATAACTTGCGTTACTATTTCCTGTAAATCTATAGCGTCTTGCTTGGGCTGCCAATCCTGCAGTTGAGACTTGGCCCACCACAAAAGTTTTTCCAAAAAGTCGTTGGTTCGTTCTAAGGAACTGGCAAGTATTTCCAGTTCGGGCAAGTTGGTATGCAGGCCAGAAAGTTTGACCACTAGGTTTTTTCGCACGTAGCGAGCCGCGCCCGAAATTGGACCTCTGAGGTCGTGTGAGACAATCGCAAAAAACAAGTCCTTGGAGCGCCCTGCTTCCAAAAGTTTTTGATTGCGCGCCTCTATTTCTTGATCTTTTTGACTAAGCACCTGCATCGATCTGATACCCGTCATCATATAGTAACCAAACAAGGTGATAGTCGAGAGCAAAATTGCACCACTAACATACCAGGCGTTCACGCTGTCAAATTTTTGGGCACTCTGCATGTCCGGCACGCTAAGTACATAGATTAGCCGCAGAAGCGACGCACTACTCAATAACAAAAAAGGCAGTGCGGTGAGCGAATTTGACAACCAAAACCGGCGCTCAACCTTCCATAGCAGCAAAAGAGCAACTAAGCCTGGTCCAAGCACCATCCAGGCCGAAAAAACCGAAGTCTGAACGCTGTAGGAATGGGGGTAGGCCAGCAATAACGACAAGAATTGCAAGGCAATAACGGCGTACACCCACTTAAAAAAGCTCTGCTTAAAACGAAAAACCCAGACGGAATGACAAAAAAAGATACTTGATATTGAATAGGCCAAGTTTGCCACTACGCTCGACATCCAGTCTGGCATAAGCGGAACTGATGCGTCTGCAATTGTGCCAATAGTTAAAAAGGCTTGAGCCAGCACCCATAACCAGGCACCTCTAAAGTTGCGCCCAGACAAGGCCAAGAGAACGGCGAGAATCACATTGGTAACGTAAATAAAGCAGAGCAAAATTTGCAGCTCAGACATTAATGACGGCATGCACATCCTTTCTACCTGAAACTTTGTTGCGTTCCAGCATTGCGACCGTCTCGACATGGAAGGTATGCGGAAACATGTCCACGCTTTGACAGCGAATGAGTCGATAGCCTTCGTTGCACAGCTCTAAGAGGTCCTTACTCAAGCTCTGGGGCGAACAGGACACATAGACAATGCGTTGCGCTGCCAACCTCGCCACTTGCTTAAGCACATGAGCACTGCACCCTTCGCGCGGCGGATCCAGAACTATCAAAGAGAACTCGCCGGCCTTGCACATGCCAAGGCCTTTTTCTACTTCCATAGCCATAAAATGGCAGTTATCAATCTTGTTGATGCGGGCGTTCTCGACAGCGCTGGCAACTGATGCTTTGTTGCTCTCAATCGCCAAAACTTTGGCTGATAGTTTTGCCAAGGCCAGCGAGAAAAAGCCAGAGCCGCAGTAGAGATCAAGTATTGCTTGGCTTGGCTTGCCCGCTGCATCCAAGGTGCCACTGACTTGATCGGTCACCAGCTTGCGCAGTTGCAAAGCCTGACTGTAGTTGGTCTGAATAAATCCGTTGAGCGGCAATCGGTAGCTGATGCCACCGAGTTCTTGCTCGAGTTCGTTCTTGCCGCACAGCACACGGTAGTCCCGATACGACTCGCCTGCCACGCCAATTACGGCTGGGTCGGCTTGCATTAGCTTATTGGCAAGTTCTTGTACCGCCTGAGTGTAGTGCTTAACAAAAAAGACCACCCCTACTCGACCGCCGGCGCTCCGGAGATGAACCTGCAAAATTTCTGGCGGAAATGCCACATCACGCAGTTTGAGCCAAAGATTTTGGTTTTCCAAACTCTCTTGCATACATTGACGAGGGTAGAGCGGCTGGTCGCTAAATTCCTTTAAATAGGCTAGGCGGCCATCCTTGTTGGCAAGTGACATTTTGTTGCGATAAGCGCGTGGTTGAGCCATGCCAATAATCTCGCCTATTTCGCAGCGCAAAAAGCGACGCTGCAAAAGCTCAACTACAATATTTTGCTTGGTTTTTAACTGAAACGCATAGTTCATATGAAGCCACTGGCAGCCTCCACACGATTGCTCAAAATGTGGACATTCTGGTTTGACGCGTTCGGGCGAAGCAGAAATTATACTTAAAAGCTGACCACGTGCGTAATTGCCTTTTGATTCAACTATTCGATACGAAACCTTGTCGCCGGGCAGGCTGCGCGGGATTTTGACTAGGTGTTTAGCGACCTGGACAGTGCCTTCGCCAAACTCATTGATGCCTGTCAGGCTTGCTTGGCTAGTGCTGGGCGTAAAAGGGCGGCCGCGACTGTTTTTGTTAACAGGGTGCGGGGCTGGTCGGCTAGGTTTTTTTGGCATAGACCTACATGCTAACGATTGTAGCCTGCTTTGTCACCCTTGTCTTGCGAAGCTCGTGGACGCTTGAAAAAAGGCCGCCCTGTTGTTAATCTCTGCAGCAGTAAATCTGCAAGAGGAAATAGAAATGTTGGATCTAGTAAAAACGTTTTTGGCCCGCCATGGTTTTTCGTCATCAGTCGACACCGAAGCTATACTTGCAAGCTTTCTGGAAGAAATGCACAACGGACTTGTCGGCAAGGCCTCGTCTCTGGCAATGTTACCGGCCTACGTTGGTCTTCCTAAAACACTAAAACAGGCCCATCCAGTTTGGGTCATGGATGCAGGCGGCACCAATCTCAGAGTCGCCACAGTTAGCTTCAATGACAACAGCCCGTTAATTGAGGACTTTCAATCCAGCGCCATGCCGGGCACCCAGCAGTATCTTGAGGCAAAAGACTTTTACAAAAGTCTTGCCAGCAAACTCAATCAACTCACTAGTAAGAGTAACGAGCTAGGCATTTGCTTTTCTTACCCGGCACAGATTTTGCCTAACCACGACGGCAAGGTGCTGCGCCTAACCAAAGAATTGCACGTAAAGAATGTTGAAGGCAGTCTTGTTGCCCACAGTATTGGCCAAGCACTCAAAGAAATGTCGGGTAAGGTCGCCAACAATTCTATAGTGCTAAACGACACAGTGGCTGACTTGCTGGCCGGAATAGCACTAGACCGTCAGAACAAGTATCGAAGCTATGTAGGCTTTATTCTTGGAACAGGTACCAACTGCGCTTATATGGAAAGTAGCGCCGCCATCAAAGCCGTCAAGCTGGATGGAGAACACTCAGTTGGCCCAGTGATGGCAGTTAACATAGAGTCGGGCAACTTCAACCGTCTTGCCATGAGTGCCTTTGACTTAAGACTCGACCAAAGCAGCCGTGCCCCAGGGCGCCAAATTTTGGAAAAAATGATCTCAGGAGCCTACTTGGGCCGGCTGGTATTTGAGATACTCTTGCAAGCCGGCAGCGAACAAGTCATCTCAGACGCAGCCTACCAGATGCTCAAGCAGCTTGGCGCCATCGAAACTAAGTCTCTCAACGTTCTGCTTGACCCCGAGCTAGATGCGCTTGCGTTATTTCCTGCTTTTGACGCTAAAGACTTAGCGATTGCAGCGGGAGTGGCAGGTGCAGTTTTGGATAGGGCCTCGGCATTAACTGCCATCAACATCGCGGCAGCAACTATTTCTGCAGCTAAAAGCTCAAGTCATGACGAGCGACCAATTTGCATAGCCGCTGACGGCAGCACGTTCTTTAAAGCTTATTCGTTTAAAGAACGTGTCCAAACCCACCTGCATCTCATTTTGGATAGCAGAGGCATCCAATGGCAGATTGTGCAACTTGAAGATGGCCCACTTTTGGGCGCCGCGGTGGCTGCCCTCAGCCTGTTGTAGTCTGGCCGTTGAGTGCCTGACAAAACACCCAGCTTTGTGCTAAGCTGCTGGCACTTATCCGTGGAGGAACCCATGTCCGACAGTTTTTCTTATGCCAAGGCAGGCATTGACATCAACCAGACCGACCAGGCCAAAAAAGGCATGTCTGGCAGTTTGGCCAGCAAAAACCCGCGCGTTCTTAACCGACTCGGCGCTTTTGCCAGTCTCTATGATGGACATTTTCCCCAGCTCAAGCACCCAATTCTGGTTATGAAGACTGAAGAACCAGGCAGCAAACAAAAACTGGCGGCGATCAGTGGTAAACTGCGTTCTGTTTGTTTTGATATGATAAACCACTTGGTAAACGACCTGATGGTTATGGGCGCTAAGCCACTTGCAGTACAAGACGCGATTATCTTGGGAAAGACCGACCAAGCAGTTATCCAAGAACTGGTAGCAGGCGTGGCAGACGCCTGTCGAGCAAACGATTGCGATCTCACTGGCGGTGAGACCAGTATTCAACCTGGCGTTTTAGAACCAGGGACCTTTATACTTACATCCAGCATCGTCGGCATTGTTGACAAAGATGCGATTATTGATGGCAGCACCATTGTGCCGGGAGACAGCGTTATCGCTATTGCCAGCAACGGTTTACATACCAACGGCTACACCTTGGTTCGCGCACTGATGGACAAATTTGGCGACTTAGCTGGCATGAAGATGCAAGGCGATAATTACAACCGCCAAGGTGGCCGCGCACCCAATCTTTTTGCCCCCGAGAGCCCAGAAACCTTTTTTGACGTCATCATGCGACCGCATACTGACTACTACAGGGCAGTCAGGGATCTATTTGGTCACAAAACCTTGCATGGCATGGCTCATATCACCGGCGGCGGCATCCAAGACAACCTCAGCCGCATAATCCCGTCTGGATGCAGTGCCTCGCTTGATAAGTCGGCCCTGCGCATACTGCCAGTTTTTGCAGAGATCAAGCATCGTGGGTCGGTTGAAGAAGGCGAAATGCTTAGAACCTTTAACTGCGGCGTCGGTTTGTGCATAGTTTGCGAAAGCAGTGCAAACTCTGACGTGATTAAACACCTAAAAGAACAGGGACTTGATGCTTATCTTATTGGTGGCATAGTTAAATCTGGCAAGCAAGCTGACGCAAGCCAGCTTGCTGCTTCATCGGTCACTTATTATGGGCTGGCTAATTGGCAATGCTAAAGGGGATCGTCAATTGATTTTGTTAAGAGCCGGTCTTGCCCTTAGGGCGAATAAGCGTTAGTAGACCCAAAAGGGCCACCGCGCTCGCTACGCCGAAGATTGGCAAATAGCTATCGGTCTTATCGTGCAGCCAGCCACCAAGGGGTGGCCCGAGGATAGCTGCCATTCCGTAAGCCAAGAATATCAGAGGATAGACGTCTGAAATGCCGTTTTTGCCATAAATTTGTGAAGTCTGAGATGCGTAGACAACCAGACTGCCACCAAAGCCAAGGCCCGTAAGAAAGACAAAGAACAGAAAAACTGGCAGATTTGTTTGAGCTAAAATCATACCGAGCGGTGCAAGTACAAGAATAGTTAGTGTAGATGGGATAGTCATTTTTGGCCTGCTGTCATTCACCGCACCCCAAAAAAGTCGCCCCAGACTATTGCCCAGAGCGATCAGCACCACCGAACCAAGCGCCCACTCGGGATGTCCAAATTCAAGAGTGACCGAAGAAACCTTGCCAATGATAACCAATCCTCCAAGAGTACCTGCAAACATGCCGCAGAAGAGCCTCCAAAAGCCGGGGTCGCGCACGATCAGTGCAAAGGCAAGCTTAGGTTGGGACTGCTTAGACTCGGCGTCCTTAGGAAAAGAAAGAAAAAGCCCACTAATCATGATGACCATGCTTCCAACCAAGCCCATCCACATAAAGACCTGCAGTATATCCATATGCAAACTAAGCAAATGGTTGGCAAGATTGGCGGTGATCATGCTGCCTGCTCCAAAGCCAAAGACGGCGATACCCGTAACAAGTCCCTTATGCCTAGGGAACCATCTCACAGCTGTGGTAAGCGGAGTAACGTAACCAAAACCAATAGCAAGTCCCATTACAATTCCCAGACAGGGAAGCAAAACAGCAAAGGCTCCTCCACTCTGCGAAGCAAAGAAGAAAGCCGCAAAATACAAAAGCGAGCTGACTATCGCCAAGGGCAGCGGGCCGGTCTTCTTGATTAGGCGACCAGAGAAGACCATGGTAATGGTAAACACTGCAATGCTCAGACCGTAGATCATCTCGGTCTCAAGGCTGGTCAAACCGTAAAGATCTCTCAATGGCTTGCCGAGCGTACTCCAAGCGTATACCCCGCCCAGAACCATTTGAATAAATACCGACGAGATAAGAATGAGCGCTTTTTTCATAGGCGCACTATAGCAGAGAACACAAAAGCAGAAAAGCCGGTAACAGAAAAGCCGGTCTTGCCCTTAGTTTTGGGGCAAGTTAGATGCCTTACTGCTGGTCAATATTCGCGAGCAGTGTGGCTTGGTCAAGACTCTCTTTTTTGACACGAGCATTGAGATAGATGGAAACCGAACTTGACAGGTAAGATGCGCCAAATGGCAAAAGAATAACCGACAAGACTCCTGTAGCAATCCAGACCTGTGTTAACAGCGACTGCATAATTGCCATTGGGTTTTGGGCTGCTCTAAAATAGTTGCCGCTTACAAACATGGTAGCCAGCGTACCTACCATCAACGCAATAAACACAATCAACGATATTGCGTAAATGAGACCTACGTAGCTAAAGATAAGTCCGTAGATTTGCCCCAAGCTACCCTTAACCAAGGCAAAACTGCGCTTGAGGGAGGCCTTGATGCCAAGTTTTTCTACCACAAGGGCCGGTACCCAAAAAAAGAGTCGTGGCGCAATGATAATTATCCACGTAAAAGAAACTATGGCACCAAAGAACATAAGGGCAAAGGCACCCATCAGGGGCAGCAGCTTGTCAAACTGCGTACCGCTTGCAAATTCGGTACTCAATAAGTTTGGTGCAACAAACAACAAGGGCACCAAATAAAGAAGCAAGAATGGCCCGACTACAATCAGATAGCGCAGACCAGAAAGTCCCAACAAAGGACCTAGGCGCGAGAAGATGGCTTTTAAACTTGCAATTGGACTCAATGGGCTAGCCGTGCTTAGTTTGGAAACTGACAATGCAAAAAAACCTTCTACTATCACCAAAACAATTAGACCAATTAACGTTAACAACAAACCCCACAATAGGCCTTGGCCCAAGAACCGATTTAAAAACATTCCAGCGTCAGGCGCTTCATATGCCGCTGCTTCCAGAGTCTCAGAATCCCAGCCCATTAGTCCCCAGCTCTGAAACATGCTCGTGGCTTGTCCAATTATCGGCAGAGCTAGTACTGCCATAGCTATGACGAGCACCAAGCTAAAGACGCCAAAATTGCGAAAATACATCGAAAACCCGCGCCCAAAAATCTTTCCAAACTTAAGTGCTTCTAAATCATACTGCATAGATACTCCTATTAATTTCTTGAAAAACTTAATTTATTATGGCAATTTCAAAGGCTTTTGAAATTCCCTCTTGAGCTAAATATAAACATAACCTTGCCACTTCGCTACGTTTTGTTTGCAAGTAAGTACTGTCTAACTTGTTCAAAGGCAAGCCGGCGATGGCTAAAGCCATTTTTCTCTTCGCTCGACATTTCAGAAAATCGCCTACTATCCCCGTCAGGTATAAATATTCTGTCAAACTGAAAGCCTTCTTTCCCTGCTGGCGGTACAATTTGACCACAGACTTTGCCTATAAACAACTGGATTTCTTGCCCCGGTTGGGCGATGGCGGCTACCACTTGGGCGTAGGCGCTCTTGTCCGCATAGGGCGCAAGCATTTGATAGAGACCAGCTATACCGACACTTTCAATAAAATGGCGGATATAGGGACCTGGCAATCCATTCCATGCGTTAAAAATCAGTGACGTATCTTCCACTACAACAGCATGACCGGTGAACTGGCACGCAATGCGAGCTTTTTCACTGGCAATAGCTAGTGGCTGACCCTGAAGTTCGGGCAAGTCCAAGGTGATCTTTCGCACTTCAATGCCCTGCAGGATCTGGCTAACCTCGACAAACTTATCTTGGTTGCCGGTAACAAAATTAATAGAAATCATACTGGCCTCGACGCTACCACAAATTCTAGATTTTACCTACCTGGCTTTTTAAAAAAACTTGTTCGATTGCCTCTACAAGCATTTGCTGTCTGGCATTATAATGGTTTTAGTTTGCTTGGAGGCACTATGCTTAAGGAAGAATCCAATCGACGTGGCAAGAAGAGAGTCAAATTAGAACAGCTAATTGAACTGGCTCTCAATCGCGAAACTATTTTGTCGGCGCGCGGCTTGGACATCAGCGAAGGCGGCATGCGAGTACTAAGCCCCGCCCTGATTGAGTTTGGCACACGCGTCTTTGTTATGTTTACCGTCAGATGTGCTTTTGAAGATGACCAGATTGTCAAAGGTGAGGCTATTTCTGTCTATTGCCAAAAAAATGAGTCAGGCTACGCGGTTGGCTTTAAATTTTTGGATCTAAAACCCACCGAAACAGAGCTTTTAAGCGCATGTCTGGTCGAGTGACAGGCCCACCAGTCAAAACAGGATTCTAAGCCGCACGCTTATCAAAATAGAAACCTAAGCCGCGCACTGAGCAAAAAAAACACCCCGGGGTCTTGCCTAAATTGATACTCAGTCACTATCCCTGCTTCTAAGACCATCGGGCCCACTTTAAATTGCTGGGCCAAGCCTAGTCCGGCCGATAAAAAAAACTGATAGAACTGCAACCAGGTAACTTTGCTAAAAGTCCCCTTAAAGTCGGCTCGCAGCAAAAAACCATCTTGGCTCTTTAGTGCTAAGGCCAGTCCAGCGTTTGCTGCATCCCAACCTGGTCGGACCACAAACTGCTCTTCGCTTGTTGCTGAGGCGGCGGCAGTTTGCCAAGCAAGGCTAAGTCCACCCCATAAGGGCTCGCTAATGGCAAAGTCGAGGTCGACTGCCAGGTTATTGGCAACTTGTACAAATCGGTAACCATAGGCTTCGCTAAAGGCTAGGCCAAGCGTCTCACTTAACCCGAGCTGCCATTTTTTGTCGGCAGAAGGTGCGGCTTCGGTGTCTTGGGCAAAGTTATTGGCACTAGCCAATGACAAAAAGACAAGCAAAAAAATCGGCATCTTGGACCAACCGGCAAAGACGTGCTTGGCTTGTGTTCTCATGTTTCGCCTTCATCTATGTTGTATTCGTCGAGTTTGCGATGCAAGGTTTTTCTACCAATGCCCAGCACATCGGCTGCCTTGGATTTGTTGCCGTTCTCTGCCATCAATGTACTCTTTATAATTTCGCGCTCAGCTTCTGCCATGGTAGATCCGGGTGCGATCCTAATCCAAGCTTCATCATGGCTTTCGGCTATGTGGGGCGGTAAGTCATCTACGGTCAAAAACTCGTTGCGAGTCATTACTACGGCAGACTCTATGGTATTGCGCAGTTCGCGAATATTTCCGGGCCATGGGTAGTTAAACAATGCAGTACGGGCCCTATTGTCAATGCCTTCTATTGATTTGCCGTTTTCTTCGGCAAAGGTTTTGAGAAAGTGCGCCACCAAAAGTGCAATATCTTCCTTTCTCTCTCTAAGCGGTGGAACATGAATATTGACCACATTTAAACGATAATAAAGATCCTCCCTAAAGTTTCCAGCCTCTATTTCTTTTTTAAGATCGCGATTAGTGGCCGCAACCACACGCACATCTACTTCAATGGTTTTCTCACCACCCACCCGTTCAAACTTGCGTTCTTGCAAGACACGCAAGATCTTAATTTGAATGTTCTGATTTATTTCGCCGATTTCATCGAGAAGCAAAGTGCCCCCAGACGCCAGCTCAAATCTACCTCTTTTTTGAGTATTGGCGCCAGTGAAGGAACCTTTTTCGTGTCCAAAGAGTTCACTTTCTAAAAGGCTCTCTGTCAGAGCAGCACAATGCACGTTGATCAAGGGCTGGTCGTGGCGTGGCGAAATTTTATGTATTGCTTCGGCCACCAGCTCCTTGCCCACGCCACTTTCGCCAGTAATCAATACGTTGGCTTTGGTAGGAGCTACTTGCTGGATCATCTCAAAGACCTTGCGCATACCAGCCGACTTGCCAACCATTACGGTTGCTCGCCGTTGGCTCTCTAACTCCTCGCGTAGTGCGCGATGTTGCAAATACAGTTCGCGATTGGCCAGGGCTCGTTTACACAAAAGTGTCAAACGCTCAAGGTTAACTGGCTTGGTCAAAAAGTCAAAGGCACCATCTCTCATTGCTTGGACAGCGTTGTCTACTGTGCCGTGACCAGTTAAAATAATGACTGAAACCATAGGATACTGCTGGTTGACTCGCTTGAGAAGTTCTTCGCCTGAGAGCTTGGGCATACGCAAGTCGCAGATCACAAGGTCTATCTCCTCAGTTTGCATAAGAACCAAAGCGGCTGCTCCGTCTTGTGCAGTAAAGGTACGATAACCATCCATTTGCAGACTCATAGCAAGGCCTTCGCGGATATTCTTTTCGTCGTCAACAACTAGGATGTTAAAAAGCATCAAACTACCTCTCGCCTTGCAAACGGACCGTATCTGCTTCGGCTTTTTGCTTGGCGTCAAGTGCTGACATATGTGCGGACTGAACATCGTCCCAGCACAAAAGCGGTCGCTCTATCTGTCCAAATGGCAGGCTTATCGCAAAACTCGAACCCTTGCCTTCCTGTGAAAGCACGCTAATATCTCCCCTATGCTCCTTGATAATCTTGTACACAAGAGTCAGACCAATGCCTGATCCAAAATTCTTGGTTGTAAAAAAGGGCTCAAAAATTTTCTCTTGAATCGCCTTTGACATACCCACCCCGTTGTCACTAATTCGAATCATTGCCTCATTGCCACGCTTACTGGTCGACACTATGAGCCGACCACCATCTGGCATAGCTGACATGGCATTCTTTATTATATTGAGAATTGCTTGTTTTAGGAACCGTTCGTCCATTGGCAGCAAAGGTAGACGCTCGTCAAAGTCTTCTGCTACTTCAATCTTAGATGCTTCCAGCTCATATTTAAGAAAATCCAAGAGTTCGTGAGTCAAATTGTTGAGGTTGACAGACTCAAAATGCAAATCCATAGGGCGCACGGCAATTAAAAAATCCATGACTATACTGTTTAGGCGCTCAACTTCTTCATTGACTACGTTGAGGTGCCTGTCAATGTCTTGCGCATACTCAAGACTGCTACGGTCAAGTAAGCGCTGAATAAGTTGAATGTGGATGCCGATGCTACCAAGCGGATTCTTGATCTCATGGGCAACCCCGGCGGCTAGGGTGGTGAGGCTGGCCAAGTTTTCGGCGCGACGCAGCCTGGCCTCTCGCATACGCTTTTCGCTAATGTCGCGGATAAGAATAATACTGCCTTGGATGCGACCTGACTGGACAAGTGGAATTATGTTAAAGCTAATGATCCGTGGCGCGCCGGCCGCATCGAGTGTAAACTCTTTGTCAGCAATGCTTTCCTGATTAATCAAGGTGCGCTCAATCAGTTCTGCTATATCTCTGTCAAGAATAAGCTCCCAAACTTTGTGATCAAAAGTCTCATAAGGAGAGACAGGAACCAAACGCTCAGTGGCTTTGTTGTAAAAGACCAGATTGTTGAGAACATTGGAAACTATAACTCCGTCGTTGAGAGAATCAAGCACTAAGCTCAATTGCTCCCGCTCACGATACAGGTCCTGCACCAAGCTGTGGACTTGGTCAGGATCGAGTTTTCCTATTTTTTTTAAGGCTCTTTGGACAAAACCGCGCAAGGTCCATCTCCCGCGTGAGAATATACCGCTTCAATCACGGTTGGGCCAGAAAGATTATAAGAAAGATATTGACGCATACCATCCTTTAGCGTGCGGACTATGCCATGCAGCGTGTCAGCGGCAGCTTCGATTGATAAAGAACGTCGTCGCAACTGCTCAAGCACGGCCGGATCCTCAAGCCTCATCAGACATTCGATTAACCTTTTGCCCAGTCGCAAAAAAACATCTTTAAGACTGGTGCGATCCTTGGGCAAAAGCTGTCTAATTTCATCTACATGGGAAGAGCCAAGATCAGACGCCATAAAGCCAAGCCCGGCGCGACGCAAGACTAGGCCTTCTATTGATTGAGCCAAGTCGTCAGTTCCACCAAAACCCAAGGGGGCGTAGTTTAGAAAAAAATCTGACAGGCTGGTCGTAGCAGCATCTTTGATCCTAAACAGTCTTTCTAGAATCAACGCTTCATTGGCGCCGCGTGAGAAAAACTCTACTTCACGCAAACGAGAACGAAGGGTTGGTATAATTGATTGCGACTGGTCGGAAATCAGGATAAAGTAAACATCTTTGGGTGGTTCTTCCAGGATTTTGAGTAGGCTGTTTCGTGAGGTCTCATTAAGCATCTCGGCCGATTCTATAATAATTACCTTTGGCGACTGACTGTCGGCGGTGTGAGCCCAATAGGATAAGTGTCGGATCATGGCTGAGTTAATGCCATCTTGAGGCAATAAGTCCGTCAAGCTATCGCACATTGGGTAGACAGCTTCAATCAAGCTTTTGCGTTGTTCAGCGTCCAAAGACCCTCGAGTTGGCGCTAAGGCATCAAGTGCCTCATCTAGCTTTTCTAGTATCTTAATGGCTTGGGTGTATTTTTTATCATCTTGCCAGAGCATGCCATCAAATCGTCGCACCAGCTTACGCACCGCTCTCAAAAACAAAAAGCGCAAAGGTTCTCGGTCTTCGGACATGAGACAAGCACCGCAGGCATGTATTTCTCTATAAAAGTAGCGACTACCAACCATTATCACATAGGGACTAAGTAGGTAGCGATTTTGGTTGCATGAAACACAAGTGCACGACCATGGAGCTGTTGGCGTCTTGCAAGAGATAACTCGCGCAAACTCCGCAGCTGCGCTCAACTTACCGCTGTAAGGCGCACCATAAAAAAGCATACTCTGCGGTACTTTGGAACTAGTAATCAACTGCGACAGATTGTTGACTACACGTTCTTGAAATAAAATATTCTCAAACACTAACCACTCCATCCACTAGGGCGTGAGCATCTGCCAAAAAAGGAGAAAGCAGTGTCCAAGTCCAAGAATCTGTCATAAAACTCTTAATTTCGGGATTGGGCAAGAGGCTTACTACAACGATCAGGATAAAAACCAGAAGCAAACCTTCAACTATTCCAAGAAAAAACCCAAGAAAGTGGTCAAGAATAGTCAGATTAAATCCTTCTACGATAGTCGTCAATGCATTGCGCAAAAGCAAGACCAGTAGGAAAACCACGGCAAAAATTACCACAAAAGCCAAGACTTGATTAAAGACGGAAGGCCCCCACCACGACTCAATAAGACCCGCCAAAAGCCCAGAGAAGGCCATACCGGCGAGTGCGCCGCCGAGCAAAGTGGCGACAGCTAAAAACTCGCGCACAAAACCACGTAGAGCCGCACGTAAGGCAAAGATGGCTATTATAATCAAAGTAACTGTGTCTAAAGCGCCAATTCCTTGGCTTACGACGGCCGTCTCCATTGCTTATCTCCCTTTGCCTTCCATGAACCATGCCATAGCCACTGCTCCGAGCAAGGCTAGTACTGCGATGACCACAATTGTCGTACCGATTTCTAAGAAAAGCACCAAGCCTGCGGCTATAAGCGGCACTATCGCTGCATTTAATCGCTCAAGCAATTGAAAAACGGGCATCGATTCTAGGTTATTTCTAGAAGACCACGTAGGATAGGCAAAAAGAGCCTTGGTACTCAAGCCGTCTCCAAGCAGCGCGCTCAGACCGACGCACAAAACCGCCAATGCAATCGTTAGATTGTCCGGACTAAAAATCATGGCAAGCAAAGAAATACCGCACAAAAGATAGGCAGCCATCAAGAAGATACGTTCCTGTCGATAGCCTTCCAAACGACGTCTAACAATGGGACCTGCCATAGTAATCAAAGCGTATATGCTTAGAACACGAGCGATCAAAGCAAAATTAAGGCCAAGTCCGGTCATATAGACAGGAAAAATAAAGTAAAAGACCCCTGCGCTTGCCAACTGCAAGGGTAGCATAAGTCCGAGCAGTAACAACACCGCTGCTAGGCCTGATTTTCTCTTACCCCGTGCAAAGACTTGATCTCTTATGCCAATCAAATGCAAGCGCGTGCCGGCAAGTGGTCTCAAGACTATCAACAAGACATACAGGACGCCCATGGCGATTGTCGAAACCTGAAGTACCTGGCCGGGGCTAAATCTTGAATAGGCTAGCACACCCATGCAAAGCCCAACAACTAGTCCAGACGAGAATCCAGTGCTAATTTGTCGTCTCCACAAGGTTCTAAGTCGTTCTGCAGCAGAATTGTCGCCTTCTTCTACGCCGTTTAGAGCCACGATTCCGCCATGAGCTAATCCGGCGATCAGGCGTGACAGCCCCAAAAGCAATCCGTTTTGATAGCCCAACATACAAACGAAGGTGCCAATAAACGCTGCAAGTAAAGTGATTTCGGTGGCACGTTGAGCGTTGCTCAAGGCAGTCAGGCGTCGCATTAGCAAGCCCCCACCTGCAACCCCTACGAGATACAAACTCACCATACCCAAGCTTGCTTGTTCATTGGTCCAAGAAACCCCAAATGAGACAAAATTGACCACAAAAAAGAAGAAAACCAGCCCTCTCATTACTAAGAAACTGCGTACTTTGGGCGCCATTGAACGCTGCTTGGCCGCCCAGGTTAGAAGAAAACGTTCAGAAAATCTCCTAAATACTACTAAATGCAATTCTAGTGCGATGAGTATCGAAATTAGCACCAGGCTAAGTAGACCCAAAATCAATCCACTTTGATCTGCAAACTGCCGATCAGCTTGCAGATCAACAGCCAAGTAAGCGACGGCAGCGCCGTCAATGCTTAGCTCTTTGACTATAGATTTTGCATCATTGTGGAAGACTTGGCGCTCGATCGGTAAAGTTGAATCTGAACTAAAAAGAATTCGCTTATCGGGATCCAAAACATAGACAAGGGTTGAATCTGCGGCTTCTCCCAAACGTAAGGCAAAATCCTTGTCGGCGCCAAACCACTCGGACGGCAAGATGCCGTAGTCTAAGAGTTTCTGATAGGTCTCAGAAATCCTTTGGACAATGAACTGCTTGTTGCTGTTTTGAACCAAAGTAAGATCTGTTTGCATGGCGACCAGCACCAACACAGCAAAAACCAATTGGCCAACCACGATGGCGCCAACTAAACTACGCCTACGCTTTTTCTGGCCAATTGAAGGCCATAGCCACAAAAAGACACAGCTCACCACAATAATTACCAGCACCGCACTTGCAGTATGTATGGCAAACAGCTGCTTGAGTATTGTGTTTTGCTCAATTAAAAACGCTGCTTCTAAAGTTCCGCCACCTGCAAGTTTAAGTGCTATGATCTGCTCCGGCGCCTGTACTGGCGCTTCAGATTGTACTGCGTCTTTGATTGCCCTTGGGTCAATAAATTCTTGCTGGGCTTTTTCGTCTTGGTCAAAAAGGCTAAGTTTGGCCAAACCGGGCTCTAAATACTTAATTTGCAAAAAAAGTCCGGTCAAGTCGCTTTTTTCTCTATTCTTGAGCCGCGCTTGTGCAGAAAAATCGAGGTCCTCAAGCGCCGATGAAACGGCAAACTTGAGCCGAATTGCGGACACTCGCTCAATTTCTGTCCAGTAAACCGACTGAACCATAAACATCTGACTAACTAGACCCGCCGCCAGCACAAAAAATCCAAAGAGCAAGGCAACAGATCGACTTTTGAGCTCTTGCTTCTTTTCAGTCATGGCTGCGCCACCGTTCTTTTACTGCTTGGTCGCGGTAGAGTCTCCCGTAAGCCAATAACACTTTCGGCCGCAAGAATAAACGTTATAGGGGTCTTTACATCACAAAGACGCAGGTTGTTGAGATTTATCGAAAAACGCCAGTCTACGTCGCCAGAAAACGCGGCTTGAAAACGGTCGTTTTCTATGCCAATCTTTTCCAAAAGGTCGCCTGCATGGAGCACCTTAAGCTCATGTTTGGAGCCAATGCGTATAGACGCTGCTGCGCCAAAATAAAGTAGTTCTGTTTGGTTAAAGGCGAACACAGGCTTTTTTGCTGACAAAAGCACTTGACTTAAGAGCTTAGCCGACGGCAACCATTTGTCGGTGTCTATCAAGAGGTAGGCGTCACTCTCAAAAGCCGCGCTATTTTTGATTAGAAGCTCGGGGCCGAGATCGCTATGGTCACGATCCGAGCTTACGATAGCGATAGTGGGCAGGGCAAGGGATTGCTTGAGATGGTCAACTATGTTTTGGCTGGAGCGAAAAAGCACGTCATTATAGTTTTGCTTGTTGGCACTTTCTGTGACCTCAAAAATAGGTGGCAGTGCACGAGGTGTTGTGGTTTTAAGCAGGTCTGCGTCGCCAAGAACCAACAAGGCATCGAGCTCTTGGCGCTGGTTTGTACAGCGCTTCAAGAAGCTAGACAAAGCCAAGGGCTCTGAGCTTAAGTCCAGATAATATAATTGACTAAAGACCAACTGGGGTCCACGTTCTATGCTCGTACCGGCCGCTTCAAAGAGTGTTTGGCTAAGTGTTTTATAGTTGCTCATTGGAAGCGAATAGTGATCAAAAGCAAAGTAACCAAGCTCTCCCAAACCAAACAAAAGGTTTTGTAATGCCTCAAAGGCCACTTGGTCTGAGTCTGCCTTTATCAGCGCAAATCTTAGCGGTCTTTTTGGCACCTTCTGATCAATAAAAGATTTCTCAGTGGGCAGGGTTGAGCCTTGCACAGAGGCCTGTTGAGTTTCAAAACACGCACCCAAAAAAAGACATGCCACGGATAAAGTCGCTAGGTTGATACCTGCCCAGCCGACAGGTGCCAACGCTCGTAGTCCCATTATGATTGCCGCTCGGCAATCGTCTCGAGCACTAGCTTGGCTATATTTTTTGCCGCTGAGGGTATATAAATTGAGGCCCATGCTGAGGCCATGCGAGCGCGCCGCTCTTTGTTGTGAGCTAGGTCAATTAAGGTGGCTACAAGTTGACGGTCATCTGCGGCCGGATCTGGTAAAAGTTGAAATAGTTCGCAAGCCCCAGCGCTGACACACAATTGGGCATTGAGTAGCTGGTCACCACGGCTGCCTCTGGTGAGTGGCACAAGCACGGCCGGTATAGAACGGGCGGCCAACTCCCAAATGCTACCTGCGCCGGCGCGACTAAGAACTAGGTCTGCACTGGCGAGCACATCTGCGTAGTTTTGGCTAAAAAAGTCTCGCCTAAAATAAGCTGCATCGATATCGATCACATTTTCTTGCATGCTTCCGCTCTGATGGACAATGCGATAGTGTTGCAAGAGCACCTGCAAATGATTGTTGACAATTTGGTTTATTTGGCGCGCGCCGAGGCTGCCACCTTGGACAAACAAAACAGGTTTGTCGCTAGGCAAATCACTAAAGCCCACGGCGCTTAGTCCACGCTGCCGTTGCCCAAGAAAAATCTCTTTTCTGACAGGGTTACCGGTTAGTATTGCTTTGTTGGCGGGATAGTGGGACAAACTGGCGCTATAGGGTACACATACCTTTGAAGACCAACGCAGATTGAGGCGGGTTGCTAGTCCTGGATCGCTATCTGACTCATGGCTTATAACTGCTATGCCCAAGAGACCTGCTGCAAGCACGGGTGGCACACTAACATAGCCGCCTTTAGAAAAGACTATCACTGGCTTAAGCTTGCGCAGGACAGCAATAGAACGAAAAATACCGGCCAGGGTTTTAAAGACGTCTATGATGTTTTCTAATGATAGGTAGCGTCGTAGTTTGCCGGTTGGAATGCCAATAAAGCGGATTCCCCAGCGGCGCACCAGTTGGCGTTCTATACCTTTGGTGCTACCTATCCAGACCAAGTCATAAATGCCAAGAGCGGCAAGTTCTTCGGCAAGAGCAAGAGCAGGAAATACATGGCCACCGGTACCGCCACCGGTAATGACAATAATTGGCTTCATAACTATACTTAGGTTATCATGATTCATACAACTGCGTCTAAAGCTCAAGCTTTAAAAAACGGCCGATTGCTAGCAATTGCACTTACTTGCTTTCTCTTGTTGGCACCGAGTCTGGCTGCGGACTTGTCTGCACAGAATAGAGCCGGTCCTTCCACAAGACCAGCTTACCTACTGCCCGATGCTGCGCTGGCAGATAGTCTCTCTTTGAGCGCCAGTAACAGAGACAGTTTTTTGCGTACTGGGCAGGTGATGGTTCTGTATGACGATCAACCAAGCACTGTTTTGTCTCCCAATCCCGGGCGCAACAAAGCCATCTACCAAGACATGAAGAAGGTAGGCCCAAGTTTGGGTATGGAATTGCTGGCGGCCTATCCCATGCCAAAAAAGCTAGCCCAGGCAAGCAACCGCGAGCTCTTGATCTACACGCAACTTCAGCAGTTTAAAAGTATGGAAGGCATCACCTATTGGTCAGCTAGTCGCGCCGAAAATCGCGTGTTCTATATTCGATCTAGTCTTGTGGACAACCCTAGCCAACGCAGGCCACTGCAGGACCCGGTGCCCAAGTCCATCGAAGCAGTCAAAACAGCTTGGCTCTTGCAAGAGGACTCGTCTTTTGGCAACAACCTTTACAGCATGCGCATTCAGGCTCCCGAGCCAGGCTACCTCGAGCTGGACTTGCTCAACTGGGAGCAGATTTGGTACGGTATAGCACCAGTTTTGGGACCACAGGGTTTGATTTGCAAAATATCAATCAGCATGCGCGGGCAGTATCTGCTATTCTATGGCAACACAGCCATCAATGCGGCCCGTGTTTTTGGCTTGGACGAAAAAGCGCGCACAAGCTATACCAACCGTATGCTGGCGCTTTTTTGGTGGTTTTGTGGACGTTTGGAGATTCAGGAAAGCCAATTGCCCTAGTTCTTCTGACGGCTTGTTCACGATCTGACCAAATTTTCACCAATTTTTAACAAATGACGCCCACTATTGGCCAAACAAGGATCAGCCAAGGGCCAGCGCCACCAACAAGAAAAGGATGTCACTTTTATGGAAACACGTCAGAGATTTTCCCATCAGATGGCAGACGTATACCAAGTCTTGCTTAGGATGGGTGCCTTGGTAGAAGAAGCTCTCTACAAGGCCCTGACGGCTGCCAAGCTGCATGACAAGGAACTGGCCGATGAGGTAATCAACAAAGACTACTTGATCAACGAATGTCAGTATCAAATTGAAGATAAGTGCACGCTCATTATTGCTACTGAGCAGCCAGTCGCCAGTGATTTGCGAGAATTGATTACTTTAATAAAAATAGTCAGTGACCTGGAACGTATTGGCGACCATGCCAGGCATTTGGCAAAAATCGTGCATAGCGTTAGAGAAAGCCTCTTGCTTAAGTTTTTGCCCAACATTATTGAGATGACCGAGCACGGCATTCAGATGGTGCATCTGTCGCTCAACGCCTTAGTCAACAAAGACTCCCAACAGGCTACGGTTGTTGCCAAAATGGATGCCCACCTCGACCATATGCATGAACAGTGTTTTTTAAAAATAGTCGCCGTGATGAAGGAATCTCCTGAACAAGTAGAGGAAGGAACCTCTCTAATTTTTCTCAACCGCTTCTTAGAAAGACTCGGCGACCATGTAACCAATATTTGTGAATGGATTGTGTATGCCAGAACGGGCAAACACACTGAGCTGAACGACTGAAAGGCGGGCGACTATGTCAAACAAACTTATTGTTGTAATTGATGATGAAGCAGATCTCTTAGAACTGATTCGTTACAATTTTGAGCAGGAAGGTTATCAGGTTATGACTGCCGAAAACGGCGAGAGTGGACTTGCTTTGGTTCAATCGCTGGCGGCCAAAACGCCTCCGGCCTGCATTTTGCTTGACCTGATGCTACCGGGTATGGATGGCATGAGTGTCTGTCGCAAACTCAAGGCCAAGGAACTTACCCAATCGATTCCGGTAGTAATGTTGACTGCCAAGGGATCAGAATCAGACATTGTTGCTGGCTTGGAGCTCGGCGCCGATGACTATGTTAGCAAACCATTTAGCACCAAGATTTTAGTAGCTCGCGTCCGAAGCGCAATTAGGCGTCAAGAAGATCGCGCTGATCAAGAACAGCAAGCGCCCTTAAGTCGCCCGAGCGAAGACAGTCAAGAGAACCAAACTCAGCTTGTGGTCGGACTTATCAAAATGGACCTGGCTCGGCATCAAGTCTGGGCGGCCAATCACGAGGTCGAACTATCTGCAACCGAGTTTATGATACTCGAATTTTTGGCCCGCAATCCAGGTTGGGTTTTTAGCAGAGCACGCATCATCGATGGCATTCGTGGCAAAGACTACCCAGTAACCGAACGATCGGTAGATGTGCAAGTCTTGGGGCTGCGCAAGAAACTCGGCCCAGCCGGTGGACAGTTGCAAACTATCCGCGGTGTTGGCTATCGACTGCAAGACAGCGTATAGTCCTTAATGAAATTTAAAGAACTGCTCCAACAATATGCCAGAGAACTTGTCAGTGCTTTTTTTCTTTGTTTGATCCTGCCTTGGCTGTTTAGCTCAGTCCTTAGCAGGCTCATACATTACGAGGCAGTTAGTCAACTTATTGCGATGGACCGGTTTTTGGAAGAAACTCAAGCCTTAGTGCAGTTCTCTTATCAGAGCAAAACAGCACGTCCAGAAGCACCAGAACTACGAGAGTTGACAATTTCCACTTACAAGCAACTTGTGGACCAGCAGTCCGCTCTGCTCTTGGTTCCTGAAGTACAGGAGGCCCTGCTCGTGGGCCAAGCAAGCTCATTGCATCAGCTTGACAGTCTTGGTCTGGTGACTAGCCTAGCGCGCTTTGACGCCACAAGTCAACGAGTTTTTTTTGCACGCTCGTCGCACCTTGGAGCGGAAGCACTGAGGACTTGGGCGATACTGATTGGACTTGCGCTTGGCCTAGCTTTGCCAGCCTGTCTAGCAATCTTGCGCTTGGTCCAAAAGTCTCGTCAAGAACGAGAGCTTGATTTTGTAGTCCACAACGCCAAAACCTTGCTCAGCAACGGCACTCCGCCTCTGCCTTCTCATCTCAGTCCGCAGCTCGCACTGATACTCGAGCAGTTGCGCAGTGCCTTTTCAAGCATCTGGCCCGAGCGGCTTAGTTTGATCAAACGCAAAGCCGAACTTGAACTAATTTTGCAAACTATGGACGAAGGAATTGTGGTGCTCAATGGCCAGTGCCGCATCAAGAGTATCAATCAACAAGCGCGCTTGCTTTTGGACTTGCATCATGAAGAACTACGCGGTCAAACTCTAGTTCACTTGGTCAGAGTTCCGATGGTGATGGAATTGCTTGAGCTTTGCCTCAAAGGCGAAGATCATTTAGAACGCGAAGTTACCCTGTATCGAAAAAATCCGCTCCACCTGCGGCTGACCGTGCATAGAATTGTAGCCAACAAAGAAAACTCTGGTGGCATCCTACTGATAGTTGCCAACGTAAGCAGCCTCAAGCATCTTGAAGAAGTGCGACGAGATTTTGTCGCCAACGTTAGTCACGAGCTGCGTACGCCAATAACTGCCATCAGGGGTTTTGCCGAAACGTTGGCTGACGGTGCCAAAAATGATCCACAGCAAAACAGTCGTTTTATAGATATAATTTTTCGTCAGAGCAAACGCCTTGAGTCCATAATTGATGATTTGCTCACCCTATCGCAAATTGAACAAACCGGAACGAGCATTCAAACCGAGCAAGGCAGTTTTGGCGACTTGGCTGCGGAAGCAATTGAGTTAGTAAAACCACGGGCAATAGAAAAAAACACTACCATTGTAGTCGAGGGCCAAGACTGTAAAGTACGTGTCAACCGAGCCTTGTTGGAACAGGTTCTGGTCAATTTGATTGACAATGCAATTAAGTACTGCCCCGATAAAAGCGAGATCAGGCTTTTGTGGCACAAGAAGGATCAAAAGCTTTGGATTACGGTAGAAGACAATGGCCCCGGCATACCCATAAAAGATCAAGCACACATTTTTGAAAGATTTTATCGCATAGATAAGGCGCGCAGTAGAACCATGGGTGGCACGGGACTGGGTCTTTCGATAGTCAAACATATCGTCATTGCCCATGGCGGCAAGATAGAGCTAATGAGCGTGCCCGGTGAAGGCGCTAGATTTCTTATTTGGCTACCGCAAACAAATAAGTGATCAGCACTTGAATAGTGCCAATACCAAAACCCAAAATCGCACCAAAAACGTTAATCCAAGCAAACTCGCGGCCGACCAGACCGATTATTAGCCCTTCAAGTTGTGCCATATCAAGCTTGGATACTTGTCCTTCCACCATTTTTTGTAGATTAAAACCGTTGACCACTTTGGGCAAAACTTGGGCAAGCACCGAGCTGACCGACTCAAGCAGCAGGCGGTCAAAGGACTCTTTTTGGCTCATAAATTGTGGACGTAAGGCGGCAGCCAAGCCGGGCTGTAAGTGCACTTTGCCGACTACTATGCCCACCACAAGTGTAACCAGCTTTTCTGCAAGTGCTGGCTTTCTTGCTTGAAGAATCAAAAAGGCCGACACTTGTCGCGCCAAAACCTGCTTTCGCTTTTGATCGATGCCAAACAGTTGAGCAAAGCTTTGCGCCTCCCCACCCCCCTGGACAGGTTTACTGGCGACAAAAAGTCTAACTAGACCGCCTTCTTGCAAAAACTGGCCGACAGCCTGGTAGGCCTTAAAGGCGAGATCCTTAAAAGAAAATCCGTAGCGTTCTTCTAAGTCTGCCAAGGGCAAAGTTCCAATGTGGTCCAAAAAATCGGCGACAATCTTGGGCCAAAGCGCAATTGTCTGTTGGGAAGCAAGGAAGGACTCCAGCTCAAGCAAGGTCTGGTCAACAAAGCCAGGAAGAATCTTGTGCAAAGACGCCTCGTAGTTGCCAAGGCGCATCAAGCCTCGTTGCAATGGATTGAGTTCTTCAATGGCTTTGCTCAAAAGTCGCTTGGCACGGGAGACTAGGTCGGTCTTAATTTCTGTGGTACTCAAGGCGTCTATTAGGGCCTTTGTCAAAAAAGGATAACTGCGGGAAGCAAGATTCTTAGCCAGTCCCACTATCTCGCTCACCAAGGACGGAGACAAAAGTCTTGGTCGTTTGCCCAGAGTCATAGCCATTAAAGCCATGAGCCTCTGACTTGCTTGTTTACTGTGCTTATTGCTCAAAAATTTTGATAAGAAGCTTTGCAGACGGCCTATGCTTTTGGCAGAAACACCAAGGCCCTGCGGGCTTAGTGCCAACAAAAGGTCAAAAAGTCCACTCAAGATTTTTTTTAGGCCTTGCTCAAAGCGTGGTGAGCCCAAAAATGTTTTGAGAAAATCAACACTAAGTGTTTTGGTGTCGAGACTTAGCTTATCTGCCTTGGCACCGTCATCTGTTTGTGTCGAACCAAAAATACTTGAGGTGAGCCCAGAGATTGCCTTATAGAGTACGTCCTGAACACCAGGATCACCAAGATGAGCAAGTAATCCTTCTTTCTCAAAGAGTTGTTGTGAAACCATCTTGCCAAGTGAGACTGCTAGGCGATCGCGCTGGCGCGGAATAATGCCTGGTGTAAAGGGAAGTTTAAATCTTCCAATATAGTGAGCCTTGTAGGGCCTAAAAAGCATTTTGATAGCAATTGCATTGGTTATGTAGCCAATTGCCGCGCCAACGAGACCGGATAGTAGAAACATCCATAGGTTCATTGTGGCTGATCTAGTACCGAAGTTGAGGAGCTTAGACGGCGCGCACTAAGTTGTGCCTTGGCCTTGAGATCATAGAGGCTAATACCTCGCAGCTGTACCCACAGTTCTTGTTCTACCTTAAAGCTGCTTCCGGCATCGAGCACTTTGCGCCAACTCTCTTCTGCTTCGGACTGCCCCATCGTGTCGGTGGAAATCTGCAAGAGGTCTCCAGCACGGAAAACCGTTACAATGGTGGCTTGGTTGCTGGCCTGGGAATAGGCTTTGAGATAGGGTTTGTTGACCACTGCCCAAGCAGGACTGGCGATCAAACTGGGAGTTTCTGGCAGGACCAAGCCTTTACTTTCTTGCTGCTGACAGGCACCAGAAAAGAAAACTAGTGCCAAAATCACTAGCACCACAGAGCCTTTCTTTTTCATAGCCTCAAGTATAGGAACTTTAAGCATTGTTGTCACCGTGGATTTTGTTCATTTGTTTCCCTGACCTTTTAGTCGTTCGATTTCGTCTCTAACCAAGGCGGCCTGTTCAAACTCGAGATTTTTTGCGTGCTCAAGCATCATGTCTTGCAGTTCTCTAAGGTAGGCTTTGCGATCCTTGGCTTCCAGCAAATTGTAGCGCTTTTGCATGATCTCTATGGTCATGGTTTGCACTTCTATCTTTTCTTGCTTCTGGCGAATGAGCATGTCATGAATAGCTTTTTTGACGGTCAGTGGAGTAATTCCATGCGCAGTGTTGTATTGCTCTTGAATAGTGCGCCGACGAGTAGTCTCGTCAATTGCTCGTCGCATAGCATCGGACTCGCGGTCTGCGTACATGATTACCATTCCGTTGACGTTACGGGCAGCGCGCCCAATAGTCTGGATTAGACTGGTTGCCGAACGCAAGAAGCCAATTTTATCGGCATCCAGAATCGCAATTAGACTTACCTCGGGCAAGTCCAAGCCTTCGCGCAATAAGTTGATGCCAATCAAAACATCAAAAATACCCTGCCTTAGTTGGGTCAGAATTTCTACTCTCTCAATAGTTTCTATTTCTGAATGCAGATAGCGCACTTTGAGTCCCATGTTGGCAAAGTAAGTACTCAAGTCTTCTGACATTTTTTTGGTAAGCGTTGTCACCAGTGTTCGTTCGCCAGCCGCTATTCTGCTTCTAATTTCTCCATACAAGTCTTCTATCTGCCCTTGGCTGGGACGCACAACTATCTGAGGATCAAGTAGCCCGGTTGGCCTAATCACCAACTCAACCTCTTGCTCGGCGCGCTCGGCTTCTTCGGTACTCGGTGTAGCCGAGACAAAGACAGTTTGGTCCAATAGAGAAAGATACTCGTCGTAAAAAAGTGGTCGATTGTCGAGCGCCGACGGCAGCCTAAAACCAAACTCAACCAGGTTGAGTTTACGCGATCGGTCACCAGCATACATACCTCGCACCTGCGGCAAACTGACATGCGACTCATCAACAAAGGTCAAAAAATTGTCGGGAAAATAGTCAATCAAGACGGCAGGCCTTTCGCCTTCGATGCGCCCTGTTAAGTGGCGACTGTAGTTTTCTATGCCAGAACAATAACCGACTTCGGTCAACATTTCTAAGTCGTACTCGGTTCGACTCTTGAGTCTTTGCGCCTCAACTAAGCGATTGGCGCCTTCCAGTTTGTCAACTTGGGTTTGCATCTCTTGCCTTATACGGTCAATTGCTGGTGCCACAGCCGTTTCTTCCATCACAAAGTGCTTGGCAGGATAGAGCATTAAAGACAAGGGTTCTTCAAGAATTTCACCAGAAATGGGATGCAAAACTTTGATCTTGCCAATGTGTTCAAAGTCGAGCTCTATACGGTAGATAGCGTCAGCGTAGGCCGGGTGGATCTCGAGGGCCTCGCCTCGCACGCGAAAGTCTCCTCGCTCGAGAACGGCATCGTTGCGTTCGTATTGCAGTTGAATAAGTCTAATCTTGATGGCCTGCAGATCCAAGGTTTGGCCAACGTCCAAGCGCAGGCGCATTTCGCGGTAGTCGCGCGGACTGCCCAGTCCATAGATGCACGAGACAGTAGCGACGACAATCACATCGGGTCGTTCGAGCAAGCTCGCCGTAGCCGCCAAGCGCATTTTGTCGATCTCCTCGTTGATCGAGGAGTCTTTTTCTATATAGAGGTCTTTTTTGGCCACGTAGGCTTCTGGTTGATAATAGTCATAGTAAGAAACGAAGTATTCGACAGCGTTGTTAGGAAAAAAATCCTTAAACTCGCGATACAGCTGGGCTGCCAGCGTCTTGTTGTGGCTCATGATAAGGGCCGGTTTTTGCATCTTCTCGATGATTTTGGCCATAGTATAGGTCTTGCCCGAACCGGTGACGCCTTTAATGGTCTGAAACTTCATGCCCTTGTCCAGCCCCTCGCAAATCTTCTCAATAGCGTTGGGCTGATCCCCCGATGGTTCAAATCCTGCATGCACCACAAACTTGTTCATTACAACCTCTGACCATAAAATACGCTATTTTAGATGCATTGCCCACTGGCAAATTGGGCTCGGATAAAGAGGGTGTTGACAGCACTTGCAAGTCCCCTTAGGATACGCTCATGGACAGCAAGCGTTCCCTCACGCGCAGTATTTTTTTGGCAGTTGGCACATTTTTTTTGTTTCATCTGGCTGTTTTTAGTTTAGTGTTTGTCGGCTACCAAATGGCCACTGACTATCTGCTTTGGTACCTTGCCAGTTCATTGGGTCTTCATCTGGCTTTGCTGGTGGTCTTATTGCTTTCTCGCAAAGACTTTTATCTTATCAGCGATGGCAGCCATCTTTCTCGCGTCAATAGTGCCAACTTGCTCACTATGTTTCGCATCACAAGCCTACCTTCCATGCTGGCCCTGCTTGGCACCGTGCGTGTCTATCCGGTGGTTGTTTTTCTGGTCGCCTATACGGTGCTGGCCTTTGTAACCGACTACTTGGATGGTTACGTTGCGCGGCGTTTTGGCCAAGGCACTCGCGCTGGCCAGTACCTGGATAGCATGAGCGACTACGCGATCCTAATTGCTATTGCCTTTGCGTTTGCTCAGTTTGGCTTGGTAACGCAATGGTTCTTTATTTTTGTACTGGCACGCTTCTTTATCCAATGGGGCCTAATGTGTATTTTGTTCTTGGTTCTCAAAGACAAGATGGAACCGCGCACTTCGCTCTTGGGTAAGGGCTCGGTGTTTATGACGATGATAGTTTTTGCTTGTTATTTACTCAAACTGTTTGCTTGGTTTGACCCGATTCTTCCCTATCTATTTATACTAGAGTTATTTACTGCCGGCGTTTTAATCGTGAGCATGATAGAAAAGTTTATAGTCTTTGCGCGCGACCTACGCAACGCCACTAAAACAGCTAAAGTCTAAGTCCGGCTTTTGCCAAAATTCCGTCATGGTCATCGAGCCTCAATCCTTCTTGGCGCTCTTTAAAGTAAGAGTACAAGACCTGGTAGCTTTTGAGCTTTTTGACCAAGATCCAACGTATCATTTGGTTTTTTGCTGCCAAACTGGCAAACTCATAGTGTCGATTGCGGCCACCTTCTGGACTCAGACCCCAACGCACCGTCAGCGAAAAAGGTGCAAAGAGCTGCGACTGCCTGTCGTCAATTGAGTAGTAGTGTTTGCGGCCATCAGGCTCAGTTCGATACAGAATTACCAACATCTTACTTGAGCATCGGCAGGTTTGAGTCTGCGCCCAAGATCATGACTATTTTTTCTTCTCAAAGCGAGTAGCTGCTGTTGCGTAGATATTCCAAACATGGCCGTCCATACGCCTTTGATCCAAGACTAGCTTTTTTGCCTGAGCTTGCCATGACTCTGGAAGTCCCGCAAAATCTTCTTGGCTGTACAAGCCTAGCCAGTCAGGGCCGTAGATCAGACGCAGAGCACCCTGAGGGTTAAATCGCAGTTGGTAAAGCACGAGTTCAGTATCCGCTGTCCAAGCAAGACTTTTGCTCTCTTGGCGATAGTCCAAGTTCCAAACCCACTTTTGCACGGTTGGCTGAGCTTGAGCTTCGCCCGTCAGCCCTTGGCCGGTACCCTCTTGATTAAGCGCTAAGGAAACACTTGCAATCGGTCGGTCGCCAGCCTCAGCTGTCACTGCTTTCATAGAAAGAGAAGCCAGGTTCGACTGAAACAGGGCTGCACTCACAAACCAAAGCGTGAGCACAAGGAAAAGACTTGGCCACCATAGCCATGTCAAAAGCGTGGAAACTAGTGCCGTAGACAAAAAACATAAGATCAGCCAGACCCAGGCTGGCTCTGTTTTGGCAAACAGGATTGCCATGGTCAGCACAGCGCCACAGGCCAGCGCCATTAGCACCATTGACAAACCGCGCCATACCGAGCCTGGGGGTGCAGAGTTTGGCACCCGATCTAAACTGGCGCCAAGCCCAGACAAGCGCGCCAGACCACGGCTACGGCGTAGTATCAAGATAGCTTTGATACTAAAACCCAATCCTGCGCCAGCGCAAAGGCCAGCTAGACTGGCCCAAAATTCGGCCTGACTGGCTAGTCGAACTATGGCTTGCAAAAAATCAGAGATCATACAGTTGAGTATACTTACGATTGAGGTAATTCATAAACGGTTGATGATCCAAACGCACCCCACAAACTTCTTGTACCAACTCTGATGGCAATACAGCCGCTCCAGGTTGATGAATCTTGCTGCACAGCCAGTTCTTGAGCGGTAAGAATTGACCTTGTCCCACCTGGGCCTCCAAGTCTGGAATGTCATAGCTGGCTTGTTGGTAAAACATGGCAGCATAAAGGTTGCCCAAGGCATAGGTGGGAAAGTAGCCAATGCTGCCCATCGACCAGTGAATGTCTTGCAAAACACCTTGGCTATCAGTCGGTGGAACTATGCCCAGCAGTTGGCGGCTTTTTTCTCGCCAGGCCTCACTGAGATCCTTGACCTCAAGCTCACCACGCATAATGCCAAGCTCCAATTCAAAGCGCAGCATTACATGCAGACTGTAGGTTACCTCGTCAGCGTCAACGCGAATAAAGCTGGCCTTGACCCTGTTGGCTGCTTGGTAGATTTCTTGCAGACTGAGTCCAGCAGTCTCGGGCAAAAAGTTTTGTAGTTGTGGCAAAAAGTGGCCCCAGAAGGCACGACTTCGGCCAACCATATTCTCCCAAAGCCGCGACTGGCTCTCGTGAATGCCAAGCGAGCAGCCGTTTGATAGCATTAGGTGCAAATCAGGGTGCACGCCAAGTTCGTAAAGCGCATGTCCTGCCTCGTGAACTATGCTCGATATGCCGGCAAAGAAGTTTTTTTGGTCATAACGCGTAGTGATACGCACATCTTTACGGCCCACCGTTGTGGTAAAAGGGTGTGCAGATACATCCAGCCGCCCACTATCTGTTGGGTAGTGCATAGCTGCGAGAATAGCCCTACCAAGTTGTTCCTGGCCAGCTTGCAAAAAGTTTTTGCCAGCTAGCGCATCAAAAGCATAAGCAGGTGAGCTCGACTTTTGCCCGATAGCCGCCACCAAAGGCACCAGTTGCTCGCGCATTTTTGAAAACACGGTGGCTATTTCTGCAGCGCCCATGCCCGGTTCGTACTCGTCAAGCAGCGCATCATAGGCTTCGGCGCCGCCCCCAACGAGACTAGCTTCTTGCCGTTTGAGTTCTATCAGTTTTGAGAGGTAAGGTGCAAAATGAGCAAAGTCATTGGCATGTCGGGCCTTGATCCAGTTAGCTTGACCAAGACTTGCCGCAACCGACAACTGACTCACAAAGTCGGCATTTAAACAGGCCGCTCGCCGGTGGCTGCGCCCGAGAGAGCGCAACAAACGTTGGTCTGCCCAGCTAAGCTGCTGCGTGCCAAAAGGCCTTGCTGGGCTTGCACCCAGCTCGTCCAAACAACGCGCCATTTCGTCTCCAGCCAAGCGCTCATGCATCAAGCGCGCCAAGAGTGCCTGCTGCTGGGCGCGTTCATCAAGAGCGGCTTCGGGCATATAGGTTTCTTGATCCCAGCCAAGTAAAGACGAACTATGGCTCAAGAGGCCAATTTCATCAGCAAGTTGGGCTGCCCGCTTGAGAGCAGCTGGGGCATCTCCTGCGTGTTTATAACGTTGACTCATAACAGTTTAAGTCCTTCTTTGCTAGCAATTTTGTCTTTGGCGAGCACTATAAAATCACTCAGGGCAACAGCATTGGCCTGTTCATTGGTGCGGGTTCGGATAGAGACAGTGCCCGTCTCAAGTTCCTTGGCACCGATGATGAGCATGTAGGGCACTTTGACGGCCTGATGCTTACGGATTTTGTTCTGCATCCTGTCCTCGCTGAGATCAGCTAGGCAACGCAAGCCCTCGGCCTTAAGCGCTTCAGCAATCTTTTGTGCACCAGCCTCAAAGTCAGGCCCGACTGGAATTACCACAACTTGGGTAGGAGCCAACCAAACCGGAAACGAACCAGAAAAGTGTTCAATCAAAATTCCAATAAAACGTTCAAGGCTTCCCAAGACGGCGCGATGCAGCATAACTGGGTTGCGTCTCACGCCTTCGTTGTCTATGTAGCCAGCGTCCAGTCTTTCCTTGCTGGGCAGTTGATAGTCCAATTGGATGGTACCGCACTGCCACTTGCGCCCCAAGGCATCAATCAAAGTAAACTCAAGTTTGGGACCGTAGAAGGCACCCTCCCCAGGGGCTTCAAGATAGTCAAACCCTGCCGCTTTACAAGCTAAGCCAAGCGCAGACTCCGCTCTATCCCAGCTTTGGTCGTCGCCTAAGCGGACCTCTGGTCGCAGGGCAAGCCTAACCAAGACGTTCTCGCCAGTAAATCCAAAATCCGCATACATTGAACTCAAAAGTTCACAAAAATCTTTAACTTCGGTTTGGACTTGTTCTTCAGTACAAAAAATATGGGCGTCATCTTGCACAAATCCCCTAACCCGCATGATGCCATGTAAGGCCCCCGAGGCTTCGTTGCGACAACAACTGCCAAATTCTGCCATGCGCAACGGCAAGTCACGATAGCTCTTGATACCTTGGCGAAAAATCTCAATATGGCCTGGGCAGTTCATCGGCTTAAGCGCAAACTCACGCTTTTCGCTTTCGGTAACAAACATATGGTCGCGGTACTTTGCCCAGTGGCCAGATCGCTCCCAAAGGCTCTTGGGCATAACCGAGGGAGTTTTGACCTCCTGATAGTTAGCAATGCGCAAACGGTTGCGCACGTAGTCTTCTATGCTGCGGTAAATTGTCCAGCCGTCCGGATGCCAGTAAATTTGCCCTGGATTGTCGTCGTCGATATGAAACAAGTCCAAGTCTTTGCCCAGCCGTCTATGATCACGACGTTCGGCTTCTTCCAAAAATTGCAGGTATTCTTTGAGCTGTGGACCATTGTGAAAACAGTAGGCATAGATTCGTTGTAGCATCGGGCCTTTTTCGTCACCACGCCAGTAGGCGCCTGCAATCTTGGCCAGCTTAAAACTGCCGCTATCCAGCACGCCCATGTTGTCCACATGAGGCCCGCGACAAAGGTCGACAAAAGCGTTGCTGTAGTAGAGGCTAATTTCTTCGTCATCAGGTAGCTTGTCCAGCAGATCTTGTTTGTAAATTTGTCCTTCAAGAACCTGTCGTGCCTCGGCCTTGCTGACCGCCTTGCGTATAAAATCAGAACGAGTTTTGATGATTTCCTTCATCTTAAGCTCAATGGCTTCAAGATCCTCGGGCTTGAGACTGCGTGACAGCTCAAAGTCGTAGTAAAAACCGTTGTCCACTGGCGGACCTATGGCTATCTGGCCATCTGGAAATAGTTGTAGGACAGCTTCGGCCATAATGTGAGCCAGGCTATGACGTTTTTTGTAGAGCGCTTCATCTTTGGCAAGGCGTTCTTGGGCGGCATGAGTTAAAGCCATGCGAGACCTCCTCGTGCACCTAGTGCACACAGCAAATGCTGCGTAAGGACGAAGAACAAAGTCCTCCGCGGTCCCACCTTACTTCAAAACAGGCTCGATACCTGCCGCCCTCGTCGTCTGTTACGTAGACCAACGGTCTCCCATACTCGGCATGCACAACCGTTCTATCAGATCCAACAGTAAGCAAGCGCCTTTGAGCGAGACAGCTCTGGAGTGGTTTTGGCTTCTATCGTTCCCAAGTCCCTTCCAGCCACTTGTGCACTGCGCACAACCTGGGAACTCTCTCTCGCGGGTCGTTTTAGAGCTACTCTTCTCCTTCGTAGCCGATAAGGCCTATAGTAACCCTACGAGGCGAGACTGGCAAGCCACCTGTTTAGACACTACAATTAGACGTAATGGATCTTTACCGTATCGTTATTCGATGATATGCTACGGTGCTCGGAGGGGTTGTACTTCATGAAGACTGTCATTTTTAGCAGCAAAGAAGCAGAAATCAAGGATGTTCTGCTGCTCTCAACCTCGTTTGACATCAAACTATTTACAGAAAAAGTCTACTTTGCAGAAAATGAAGCCGATGCCGACTTGGTGATTGTAATTGACAAGGATGTCTACGACGTTCTGCCTGCCAATCTCATTACCGCCATTACAACCAGAATTCGCAAAACACCGTGTCTGGTTTTGGTACATTTCAGGATGGCAAGCGAGCAATCTGAGCCCTACAAAGAACTTGGACTCAGCCTCTTTCACTATGAAAAAGGCTCGCCTGTTTCGCAAGAAAACCTAATTACCCAGATCGAAAGTTTGGCGGAACGCACCACTTTGTACCGGCGCCTGGATTCATATATTCGCGACTCGTTTAGAGACATAGTAGACTCGAGTCTGCTACAAAAACAAAAAGAAGAAATTGAACTGCTCAACCGCAAACTGGAATACATTAGCCGCGTCGATCACCTTACCAACCTGCTCAATCGCCGAGCATTGCTCGAAGCTTTTGAACTAGAAAAAAGACGCGCTCTGCGCAATCGCTGGCGCCTCAAGCAAGTTGGCGGTTTTGGCGATCCCGACGAAGGCAAGTCAGTAAGTGAAGAGCTGAGAGAATTTTCGCATGCCAGCAAGGGCACCATTACTGAGCACATTGGCAATTTTGCCTGCATGATCATGGACATTGATCACTTTAAGCTGGTAAACGACAGTTACGGCCATTTGATTGGCGACAAAGTTTTGCATCACATGGGCGAACTGCTCAACCAAAAAGGTTTGTTTAGAGACTGTGATGTCAAGGGCCGCTACGGTGGAGAAGAATTTATTGTACTCTTGTCAGAAACCAACAGTGCTAATGCACTGATTCCGGCCGAACGACTGCGTAAATTGCTCAAAGAGACCACTTTTGAAGGCGAAGCAGGTCAGAAGTTTAATGTTTCGCTGAGCATAGGCATTGCTGAGTTCTTGCCAGAAGAAGTAACCAGCGAAGAAATGATTAAACGAGCGGACCAAGCCCTCTACTATGCAAAGGAACATGGCCGCGACCAAATATGTATCTACGAACGCGTCAAGGGCCAACTCTCAGCCCTTGAGCACGGACATTGAACACGTCGATAGACACGGACATTAAACTATAGCTTTTTGGCTGCCTTAGATGCCTCGGTGCTGCTCAAGTAGAGTGCCTCCAGAGCATTGTCCTCCGCCATACTACGAACCGATAGATTGAGCTTAATCAAAAGAGTCATCAGCGCCTGTTTGGCTTGGTTATAATGCTCATCGTCTTCAGCGTCAAAACTTAGTGCGTAGCTGCCAAGCGACTCTTGGTCTTGGACACTTTTGATGCCAAGCACCGCATTTAGCTGGGCTCGTTCGCTCGTTTCTAGTGCTCGAGTCAGAACAAGCGTCATCGAGCGCTGGGCACGCGAGATATCAAGCACCTTTCCACTGCTGCCAATCTTGCCAGCACTCAGCATGGTGACTTCGTCACAGAGATCCTGCATTTCGTCCATGTCATGAGAACTTATAATCACACTGGTATCGGCCTTGAGCTTACGAATATAAGAACGAATAGTCTTGGCACTTGCCAAGTCAAGTCCTGTGCATGGTTCATCCAAAATGACTAGCTTGGGTTTGCCCAAAAAGGCCTGCGCCAAACAAAGTCGCTTGTATTGACCATGAGACAGCGTAGCCGAATTTCTGCCTAAAAGTTCGCTAAAATCAACCAAGTCAAGTACACGCTCAACTTCGTTCCAAGCATCGTTGTGCGTCCAACCAGATACCTGCAAGAAGAACACTAGTTGGTCTACTACCGATACGCTGGCTTGGAAGCGTGCATCTTGCGGGAGGATGCTCATTTGACCACGTATCGAATCCAAACTGTCGTGCCCCAGCACGCGCACGGTTCCAGAGTCGGGCTTAAGAAAGCCAGCGATAATCGAAAAAAGCGTGGTCTTGCCGGCCCCATTGGGGCCAATAATGCCATAGATGCAATGTTCTGGAATGTTGAGAGAGACATCATTGAGCGCTTTAACCTGAGAAAAGGTCTTACTTATTGCCTGTATGCTTATACAATCTGCCATATGTTTACTCCAAACCTAGAGGTTACGGCGTTCAAAGATTTTGAGACCGCCAAAATAGAAGACGAGGCTATAGGCCGCTACACTTGCCAGGGCCACAAGAACATAGGCCGGCTCTGGATGCAGCAGGTAAAATGCAGCCTTTTGAGGTAAAAGAAACTCAATTACTCTTATTTCCTTGAGAGCACTACTTGCCAAAAGCGTAATACCTGGCACCAGCAAGATGCCAAGTCCGGTCAATAGCGAACCCGCCACAGAGTTGATGACAGCACTAAGCGCAACTGCCAAAACACAAAAAGGAAGGCTTGCTAGCACCATGGCAACAAAGCCACGCAATGTCCACAAAAGTAGCTCACCGACTTGATAAACCTCGGGATACTTAAGTGCGGTAAAAACAAAGGTTAGTACAAACACCAGCAAGGTTAACATGGTGTTGATGAGTGCCACCGCCGCAAGCTTGCCATTAAAAATGTCTCTACGGCTGGTCCTGAGCAGGACAAATCGCAGTCCTTTGTTCTGGTTATCCGAGGAGATAGCCGATGCGCCAATCAACATGGTCAAAAATGGCAAGAGAGAAGAAAAAACCAAAAAACTAAGCGAGGCAAAGCCAGGACGATCAAGCAAAATAAAGCGCGCAAAATTATTATCTGGTGTCGTCACTCCAAGCAGCTCGGCTATGGTTCCTTGAATAAACTGAAGAAAGAGCGTGTTGCCCTGACCTTGGGTACCTTGGGCTGCAATCATCGCGCCAAATTCGCTCTTGGCAATCCACTCAAGCGGTACATAGATCAAGTTAGCGACACTCAGCACTACAAAAGCACCAAGCGTATAGGTCAAAAACGTGGCTGCGCTACGCATTCGTTGCTTAAAACTAAACGACGATATCAGATGCCAAGCTGATAAAACCTTATCGCCGCCTTGCAAGGACCCTTTTTTGCCCGAAGCAGACCAAAGATCTGCAAAGACAAAGCTAAGGAATACAATATTGCAAAGTGGAAAAAGCATGGTGCTGATGTCACCGAGGCTAATCTGATAGCCAACCGTAGAAGGCAAGACAAAACGCAAGACTATTCCGAGTAAGGCAATTAGTGCCGCAACAATGCCTATAACTCTACCCGATATTTTGTGAAGCTTAACAAGCCCACTAGCCGATATCAGGTAGAGAACACCAGAAACTAGTGATGCGATGCTGTTAACCAACTCTCCTGGGCCATAAGTGGTACCATCGGCCGTCACAATCGACAGGCAAGAAAACCAGATCAAAGATCCAAAGACTTGCAGGCCACCAACGATGAAACTCATGATACTTATGGCTTTGATGCCACCTGGCCTGATACTAAGTGAAGCAGTGCTCATAGTGTCCAACTCCTAATTTTTTTGACCATAGAGATCTGATTTTGATAAAGGCTTGCCATTGACGCATAGTTCTTGTTCTTGGCTAAGCTGCTTTTTACTTCTGTACAAAAACTGACACAAAGATACTAGTCCAACTGCAGCAAGTGCAAGCGAGAACCACTGCCCGGTAGCAAGACCGCCAAAACTACCGCGTAGACTATCAGCTCGAGTCATTTCTACCGCAAAACGCAACAATGCGTAAGACAGACAATAGAGACTTATTATCAAGCCTCGTGCACGAGTTTTTTTGAATATTAAGAGCAGAACTAGTCCTATTAACAATAGCCCGGCAGCTTCGTAAAGTGGCGAAGCGTGCCTCGGCCCGAGCACAAGATCCGGGTTGTCAGGAAGCATGAGCCAATTGTTAGGATAGGTAATTGCAAAAGGGTTTTGCGCAGAACATACTTCGCCAAAACAACAACCGTTAAACATGCAACCTATTCTGCCAAACATGTGCGCAAACGGCAGCGCCACTGCCATAGCATCCAGTGTCTTCCACGTAATAATCTGATGTGGGTCCAAACGAGTGTAGACCACAATAGCAATTAAGGCACCCACCAAACCCGTGGTTACCGTAGACCCCGACTGAGCAATCACCAGCCACCATGGCTTAGCATTATTGGCCGGGTCCAAAAGCTCTATAATAGCTTGGCCAAACTTGGCAGAAAACGCCGCTGCCAAAAAAACCACCGACAAAAAGATGACATAGGCCAGAGGTTTCTTTTTTACCTCGTTGTTGAGGGCCACTAATATTAGTACAAAGGTAGTGATTGCCACAATTACCAATAAGCCAAAGGTCGGCAAGGCAAGTGGTACACCGCCAAGCTCCCCCGATATCAAAAAAGGAAACATTGTCTATCACCTCATTTAAAACGAAAAAAGGAGCCGTTGAGGCCCCTTCCTATTCAGTAAGTAATAAGCTATTGCAGAGTAGCTTCTGTCATAGTTTTTAAACCATCCGACATTTCTTGCAATCCCTTTTGTACCTCTGGATCTTTAATTGCATCACTAAAACTGTCTGCCATACCTTGCAGGCCACCCGCGCCACCCACAAGAGCACCAAGAGCAGCCAAAGCCAATGCGGCCAAGACTATCGAAATACCTTGGAAGACAACACCGATGATACCAAGCACCAAGGCAGCGGTATACATTCCCTTCTTCTCTGGCTCGGTCTTCTTACCTTTATTGGCAAGAACGATAGCCACAATACCAGCTACCAATGCGATCGCATTGGAAACAAACGGTACGGGTAAAAAGCAAAGCACCCAAGGCAAAGCAATAGAAACAATACCTAGAATCAACGCAGCAACAGCCATAATATTCCTCCTTAAGCCGTCAATATCATATCATTGATTAGCATAGGTTATGGCGTATGCGTTGTCAATAATTGTACCTGATTTTTTTACTGGTTGTATAAGCTCCTGAAAATATGCGCCAATTAGACCCCCTGAACTTCCTCTAAGTCAAAGAAATGCTTAATAGGTAAGATTCGACCCTGTACCAAAAGTGGGTAGTTTAATAAGTCGCGAGGATTGTTAAGACTTGGGCCGTCAAAACCAGCGCTGTCAGATTTTGCACTGTAAGCTTAGGAAAATGAGCTATGATTGCGCGCCTGGGGCTTAAGATAAGGTCGAGCGCGGGCGTGAGCGATGGACTTTAGACGTACTTTGGCCTCAATTTCCTGCGCCCGCGCCATGCGCAGCACAAAGTATCGCACTAATGTGCGGTGCAGATAGAATCACTGGGCCGGTGTTGACGACGTTCTTTATGTGGCGGTCTATAAACTCTGCAGGATCGACCAAAGCGATGGCACTGACCGATGGCAAGAGACCATTGGCAATCGCTTTATCAACGAGCTGCTTTACCTGCATACAAAGAGTACGGCCGTTTTTAACAAGCACGACGATATTCGCCAAAAACTAACTCAACACCGTCTATGCCTTGTAAAAGATTCTCAAGTTCGGTGCCCCAAGCATCTCCAAAGTCCACTTAGTCTTTTCGGTCGCCGCCAGTTTTCTGTTTCAACTTCTACTTTGACAAACTGGCCGAGGTTAAGTGTAGTGTTGCGGGGAAATTCAAAGACTACGGCCAACAAACCGGAGTTTCCTTGTGGTAGCAAACTGCGCTGGCGTAGACTCGCGCAAAAAAGGAACATCCTTATCGCTTACGACAGTGGCTGGGGCAAAGTCTCGGTTGACCAGTTTTGACCAATACTCTTTCTACTTGGCCGGCAAAAGGTGCAGGATGAGACAAGGTAGCCCTTGGTCCCAAGCGACCGGCAAACTTAATCGTGTGCTTGGCTTGGGACAAGGCCATGGTTCTGACTTGTACACTCGGTACTGCCTAAACAATTTGGGCCTGTCATGTTCTGTTCCTCCTACGAATCATAGCGAAAAAAATCCCCTATAGCGTCGTACGCAGAATAAACCACAAGAGGCCTAGTTCGTTACGCGCCGATACGAGAACCTTTGCCATAACGCTCAGAATTGTACGAACCACCAGGGTGAGGAACAAAGGTGAGCGCAATGCCAGTCTTGCCCGCGCGACCAGCACGACCAATGCGATGAATATAGTCAGACCAGGTAGTTGGTGTCGAGAAGTTAATAACGTGACTAATGTCAGCTACGTCAATGCCGCGTGCAGCAACATCGGTCGCAACCAAAATTCGGACTTCGCCAGCCTTAAACCGTGTCAAAGCTCGTTGACGTTGAGCCTGACTCTTGTTGCCGTGCAAGGTGTCTACTTTAAAGCCACGTTCCATCAACAACTTGCCCAGTCGCTCAACCCCGTGCTTGGTATCTTCAAAAACCAAAACCTTGCCGGTGTTGTCACCAATAAGTACATCGTGTAGACGGTCGATCTTCTCTGATTCGGCCTGATACATAACCACATTTTGGTCAACGTTGTCTGAGGTTTCGCCATGTACAACCGAAACACGCACCGGATCCTTGCTAAAGTCACCAATTAAGGCGTTGATCGATGATTCCATAGTTGCTGAGAAAAACAGCGATTGACGAACTGGTGCAACCCTGGCCAAGAGCGCTCTAATGTCTCGCACAAAACCCATGTCGAGCATGCGGTCTACTTCGTCGAGCACGATTAAATTGGTTGAACCCAAGCGTAAAGTACCCTCTTGAACATGGTCTTTAAGTCGACCCGGAGTGCCAATGACGATGCGAGGATTAGACTGCAAAGCGCGAATCTGCGGTCGCATGTTGGCACCACCAATGATGATAACCGAGTGCAAGCGAGTTCCGCGGCATAAGCTGCGAAATTCCTCATCAATTTGCACAGCAAGCTCACGAGTGGGAGCCATAATTAAGGCGCGACTGTTGGGTTCGTTCAAAAGTTTTTGAATCACAGGGATAGCAAAAGCTGCTGTTTTGCCCGTACCAGTGTTGGCCAAACCAACTACATCGTGACCTTCTAAGCTCGACCTTATGGTTTGGTCTTGGATGGCGGTTGGAGAATCATAGCCCTTGTGCACAATGTTGTTGTAGAGCTGAGTGTGCAAGCCAAAGTCGGCAAAAGTGGTGCTGGAAACATAGGCTTCCATGGTGACCGGTGTGGCCTTGCGGATAAAACGGTCAAGCGGAATGTACTGCTTTACCGGACCCTGACGACGACCGTTGCCGCCTCGTGGTGGCTGGCGATTGCCAGAGTTGGAACTGTGTTGGCGAGGACTTGCCTTGGCCGACGAATAAGTAGAAGATGCTGCGCTTCGCATAAATTCCTTTGGGACAAGTGCATAGAAGCTTCTCTAAGCTCTAATGCTTGTGCCCGATGTGAGACGAAAAAAATAACATTCCGGAAACGGATAAACAGCCCAATGAGCGGGCACATCAAAAGTAGAATCAACCAATGCATGTTTTCAAAACAGGGTTTTGAAAGCCACGCAATTAGTTTCAACTTTACATGATAGGGAAAAAGGCGGGGGTAAGCCGACACATTCCTTTGCGAAATCCGAATAGGGATGGCACTATTGCCGCCTATGTAAGATACCCCGAAATAAGACGGGGACGCAGGAAGGTTTTGGATCTGTTCAGGGAACTCTTCGGTTCTAAACCGACTGATGTTTTTGCGGCAAATCCTGCTGACCGCGCCACACCATTTCCTGGGACCCACTTTTACAAAAAAGTTGTACAGATAATGTAGTAAATGACTATTTTTGTCAAGCGATCTTCTAAAGTTGACCAAAAATCATGACAAGGTTGCTAAGAATTACTTGAATCTGGGGGCATAGTCGGCCATAGTTGTAGGTATGAAGAAGTCAATAGTTTTTAGAGCATTTTTGGCGCTTACCAGTTTTTGGTTTGGTTGAGGCACCTGTAGCGCCATGCGAGTAGCAATTGTGGGCCAAGGTGTAAGGGGAGCCGGCCACGTGGGGCTTGCCCAAGCTCTGTGTCTGGGGTTTGCCCAAGAAGTTGAGATAGACATTTATCTCAGTCCAAGCCTTTTTAACAGCGACTTTGTTAAACGCCACCAAGCCGACAAGTTCCAGTTGATAGAACTTGAGGATCCTCAAGTTCTGGCTGGCTGGGCGAACAGTGGGCAGCTAAACCAAAGCGTGCTGTTTGCCGCGCTTAGCTCACAGCCCTACGACGTGGTGATAGGCATCCAGTTTTGGTTCAACTTACAAATTTTGTCGCCAGCCTTGCATAAACTGGGTACGCGACTCTATTTGGTGGCCTACCATGCCGACAGACGCCTGTACAATGCCGGGGCTTTACATGACCCCCAGAGCGGATTTTCTTTGTCATTTGACCAAAGTCTTTTTGATGCCTGCTTTGCGATTGAGCCATTCGACTACCCAGACGGCTTTATCCTTGTACCACCACTTACATCAGTACGCGAACACTTGCTGCTCGGCAAGCAAAGTGCGCGCGCAAAGCTGCTATCCATGGCTGGGCGGGAGGATAACGGTAAGCCATTGGCCTTGATAGCGAGCAATGGTGTGCCTGGCGAGTTTGCTCGCCTCTTGCAAGACTATCAGTATTTGGAAAATGAGAACTACCTCTTAGTGGGGGCGTGTAATATTGCCCAAGAAATTCCCGCAAGGCTTAAGCACATCTCGGTGCTCAACATCTTTCCACTTTGGCCTTACTTCCGAGGATTTGATTTGTTTATCGGTGCTGCCGGCTATGGTATGTACTGGGAAGTTCGTAAGTCCGGCATCCAAGCAATCTTTGTGCCCATGCCGCGCAATTGGGAGGACCAAAGCTATCGTTTGGAACATGGGTCCAAATGCCCAACGGAAGGCCAAGGTG
The DNA here is from genome assembly GCA_038204425.1 of Spirochaetia bacterium. Lineage (GTDB taxonomy): Bacteria > Spirochaetota > Spirochaetia > DSM-27196 > Salinispiraceae > JBBRCZ01. The sequence continues at coordinate 104,185 of JBBRCZ010000007.1, forward strand.
CTCAGCAGATAGTCGAGCACATTACGCGCCATACATTACTTGCAAACTAAGCTATTGTGGGTGTATGCTTAGAACAGTGCATACCGTTTGTCGGTCCTCAGTCCCTAAAATTTTGGGACCGGCTGGAGTTGAGTTATGAAAAGATCCCTTGGGTTTCTGTCTTTGATGTCTACTGCCTTGCTTTTGCTAACAAGCTTGAGTTGCAATCTTGCAACAAACACCAAAGCTTCGATTAGTCTCAGCCTTGGGCCAACAAGTGCCCAAAGCCGAAGCGCTTCTTCGTTTCTGCCGATGAATTACCAGTGGCAATCGATTACTGTAGTAGTCAGTGCACCCGATATCCAGACCATTGCTCAGACCTTTACCTTGACTTCTACTACAAGCAACAATCAAATAGAGCTGCAAGTACCCACTGGCTCCGCCAGAACTTTTAAAGTGAGTGTAAAACCCTTGGATCCTGAGGGCATATTTGCTGTAACTGAGTTTGCTGCAAGTCAGACAATTGACGTGCTTGCTAACAAAGCTAACCAACTTGATCTACAAGTCAAACCTTCCAGCAGTCGGATTGTTATCCCTGACGCCCGCAACCAACGCCTTGTGATGATAGACTCACTTGCCAGCGGCTCTGCTACCTGGAAGACCCTGACAGCGACAGATATTAATACCGACACGCAACTGGCGACGGATTTCTACCCGCACGATGTGGAGATAGACGAACAAGGCAGGATAATTGTTGCCTATGGGAAAAGTGCAAGCGGGGCCTCTTCCGGTGGCATTATTGCAATTGACCATTTTGTTTCTGGTAGTCAAGTGATCGCCTACGCAAACATAGCTACTTTGCCAACGGTTGGCATTGCCTACAACCCGAGCAACCAAACACTCTATGCTCTGGAAAGTACACAAACATCTGTTGTTATCACTAAAAAACTCAAGGCTTACAATCTTTCGACAAATTCTATTAACGGCGTGGAAATCTCTCCAACCCTGGAGCCGCCGGATGTGTTACTACTACCACCTTTTGCTAATGCGTATGCACAACCATTTAATTTCGTTTCTAACGGAGCATTGGCCGTTGGGCCAGATGGAAGCATCTACACCACATTTTCTGGAACTGCTCCGCCTAACACCCAGTATCTCGCAAAAATACACCCAAATGGTATCTTTGACGTTTCAAAAACCTTTAGCGAAATTGGACTGGAGGCTGGTCAAAGGATAAGTGACTTGCGCTTTGTCGATGCCAAACTGTACGGACTTAGTTTAAGCACAAGTTACTATACGCAAGGTCAACTTGTAGAACTCAACCCCAATACTCTGGACGTAATAAGAAGCTATGGTTATTCAACAGTCCCGCTCGACTTGCCAAGCGACGCTAACACTACACTCAACTTAATTCAACCACGAGCCTTTGCTGCTGTACTCAACAAAAAACTGGTTATTGTAGATGAAGGTGGCGTTTATATTTCTAGCACCAAGTTTGACCGACTGCTGGCCTTGGACTCAGAAAACTTTACCGGTGCCGAGATTTTTGGCCAAACAGGTGATGGCAATGCTGGTTCTGGGAAATTTAAGTTCTACACTGAATTTTATTGTTAGAGCTCAACACTTTACCTGGATAAAAAAGGCTGTCTGGGAACTCATTCCCAGACAGCCTTTTTTCGTTTAAAGAACTGGACTGATAAAGACTGACTTTTCTAAGTTGATGGTGTCAAAAACTAGGCCTTTGATGCTACCTTCGATTACGACGCCTTCTTTTGAGCTTGGTTCTGGTGGTGGGTTGTCAAAGTGACAGCCAGCAACTTTGTTGCCTAGTGCATCGGTAAGGTCTACGCGGTGAGAGGTTCCATAACTGTTGCTGGAAGTTGTGACCCCCCAGTAGTTTCCGCTAATGCGAACAAGCTTGCCTTCCCAGCCAAAGTAGTCAGCAAACAACGAGTCCAGCGAAAAGATACTGTCGGTTCCTGCCATTGGGTCGGCCTTGACGGTACTTGGCACAGTTTCTCCAAGATCTACTATCACTGCGTCTTTGACTTGGATGGCGCCATCCCAACTGCCGCTAATAATACCTTCTACAACCAGCAAAGCTGTGTTTGATACTTCCTTGCCATATTCTGCGAGCAGTGTTACCAAAACTTGCTTGCTCGTTTTGGCTTTGCGGTCGGCGGCTGCGTCAGCTCTTAGACTAAACTCGGTTTTGATAGTTTCGCTATCAAAAAAAGTATTGGTATAACCAGCTAAACGGACTTTTTTGCCTTCCCACACTGTGTAGGCAGCCAAAAGCGCTGCTGCATCCAGCACTTGCCCGGCTTGGTAGCTATCCGGTGCCAAGCGTTGCATTTTGGCCGGGCCAGCGTCCCTTAGGCCGGCTTGTCCACTTGCATTGTTGTCGACCTTTGCTCCACACGAACCTAGACCCAGCACCATTACAAGCGCAAGAGCCATAAAGATATAACTAATTCTGTTGAACATAAAAATCTCCCTTGGACTTTAGTTTCGCAAGCGCTGGCCATGCTGTCAACCAATTATTGACCATTGACCAGAACTAGCATATGGTTTGCACGTATTGGAAATATTTTGTGTTTAAACATTAGGTTTAGACAAAAAGTTATGGAGAATTAAGTGCGCGTAGCAGTCCTTGTTTTTTGCTGACCAACACTCTCTTTATGGCCTCGGCTCAGGACCTACAAACGAGCGCCATTGCGCAGACAATGCTGCCGGTGGGACCACTTGCCGAGCTTGGCTCTAAATCGCTTTTTGACAGCGACTTTGGACTTGCTGCAAGGTTGGGCTATCTGGGTTGGATTGCACCTCAAGAATGGCCTGATAGTTTAAATATGATTGATCTGACAGCCCTTGCTTCGTATAATTTTAAGTTAAGCGATGCATTTAGCCTGGCCGCTCAACTTGGCCTTGGTACAACGCTTACCTTTGTAGAGCAAGCGCAAAGCTTAAACCTTGGTTTGATGTTTTTGGCAGAACCTGGACTTGCTGCCGAGCTAAAACTGGACACTACAGTGAGTCTGCAGCTTAAATTCGCTTGGCGTTTTTTGTTTGAGAGTCAGGCGAGCTACAGTGGACTGATGATTGGTTTTGGGGCGGCCTCAGAGCACCTGATGTTCGCCAAGATGACTTGGCTGCTGCGCTGGCAAATCCCAGCTTTCAACGCCCACAGGATCAAGCCCTTGATGCCCTGTTGGAGTTTGAAAGCATCAACGTTTTTCGTAGTCGCAAGACAACCCGTATTGTCTTGACCGACAGCTTTGCTTCCAGCGGTGGCAGGACATTCCTACTAAGGGCATGGGCAAGTCAAATCCGATAGCAGACAACAACAGCCAAGAAGGGCGTAAAAAGAACCGACGTTTGGAAATCGTTTTGACCTTTGAATGATAGGAGACTTTACATGAAGAACCTTAAATTGCTCATTTGGTGCTTTTTGCTCACAATTGGCAGCAGTGCCTGTGGCAATGTTATCTCTTCTGCTCTTGAGGCTGCCAAGCTTGTAAAGCCCGAGCTTGTTGCCATTAGCTCTATCATTGCTGGTGCACGTATCCGTTACACCAACGATGGCTCAAGTGCCCGCTCTTACTGACCTCGCTTATCAGGCTACTATTGTTACGCCAGCCTAGCCCAGTGACAGTCAAGCCTATTTTGCCGAGCACGAAGTGACGCGTACTCAGCTTTTTGCAACAAGCTTAGCTTGGTTGAAGGTCTGACTCCTGTCTAATCAGTGGCTGGCGTTAACTTTGCCAGTCTTGCCTATGCAAGTATTCCAGTAACCGGCGCTAGTGGAATTGAGCTTGCTAAGTGGAACGGTGCAAGAGCCGCTTGGAATGGTACTGGGCCGCCATGGGCGCCCCTCGAAACGGTCAGGGCGGCACCACCAACACGACCGGCTACAGCAAACCCTTTGCGGGCAGCAACAGAACTAACGCGATAGCAGCTTACGCAGTGTTTGGTCACTGGGATCGTTCGATACGTGATGCAACTAACAAGGCTCCAAGTGCCATTGAGAAGGGGGTGAGGCAAGACCTTGGCTTGCCTCAGGGGGAAGGCCTTCCCCCAACTACAATGCTTACTTGGTGAACGCTATCATCGTCAATCAAATCTATAGCCGTGCCGGGCTGGTCTTTGCCGTCGAGACTCATGTGGGCCTTTCTTGCCAGACTGTCCTGCTTGATTTCTATCTGATAGGTGCTTTGTCCGTACTGGTAGCTCAGGCTAAAGCCGTCCCAGTCTGCGGGCAGGCACGGTTGCAGGTGCAGCTGTTTTTCTGTTCGGCGCAGGCCAAGTAGCGACTCGAGCAGCAAGCGGTACATCCAGCCGGCAGAACCTGTGTACCAAGTCCATCCTCCTCGTCCGGTGTGGGGTTGTACGCCATAAACGTCGGCGGCCATTACGTAGGGTTCTACTTGGTATCTGTCCACTTGCTCGGCGTCGAGGCTATGTCGGATGGGATTGATCATGTTTGCCAGTTCCCAGGCGCGTTGTGAGTCATTTGATTGTGCAAAGGCCATGGCTGCCCAGATTGCAGCGTGGGTATACTGGCCTCCGTTTTCGCGCACGCCGGGCAGGTAGCCTTTGATGTAACCTGGCTCGAGGTCTGAGCTGTCAAAGGGTGGGTCCAACAACAACACTATGCCTTTGTCGCGGTCAACGAGGTGGGTGTCGAGCGACTGCATGGCTTGCTTGCTGCGCTTGGGCTCAGCGGCTTGCGACAAAACTGCCCAACTTTGGGCAATGGAGTCGATCCGGCATTCGCTATTTTTGGCCGAACCGAGCACTTGGCCGTTGTCAAAGTATGCTCTGCGGTACCATTGGCCGTCCCAGCCATTTTTTTCCAATGCGTTTTTGATGGTAGTCGCTTCGGCTCGGCATTTGCTTGCATAGTTAGTCTCATTGCGCATCTGAGCAAGGTCTGCAAAGTCTTGCAGGGTCTTGTACAGGAAGAACCCCAGCCAGACGCTCTCGCCTTTGCCTTGATCACCGACGGTGTTCATGCCATCGTTCCAGTCGCCACTCCCCATCAAGGGCAGGCCGTTAACGCCGTAACGTTTGCCGTGTTCTAAGGCGCGCTGGCAATGCTCGTAAAGGCTTGCAGTTTCGCCAGAAGAAGCTGGCAGGTCGTAGTAACTCTCCTCATCACGATTGAGCTGGCGACCGGTGATAAACTCCAGCTCTTGGTCGAGGATGCTTGTGTCGCCTGTGCAATTGACGTAACGTGCAACAGCCAAGGGCAACCACAAAAAGTCGTCAGAGCAGCGCGTTCGCACGCCTTTGCCACTTGGCGGATGCCACCAATGCTGCACGTCACCCTCTACAAATTGATGCCTTGCGCACAAGAGGATTTGTTGTTTTAGTAGCTCCGGCTGGGCATGCACCAGCGCCAGCGAGTCTTGCAATTGGTCACGAAACCCAAACGCTCCACCTGACTGATAGTATCCGCTGCGGGCCCAGAGTCGAGCCGCAATCGTCTGATAGAGTAGCCATCCGTTTACCAAGAGGTCCAGGGCGAGATCAGGAGTTTTTACTTGTACCACGCCGAGTTGACGTGTCCAATGTTCTTTAACTTTGTCGAGCGCTTGGTGAACGGCGTAGGGTCCACGATATTTGCGCACCAAGCGACTGGCATGGTGCTTTTCGCTGCCAAGGCCTAGGCTAAAGCAGAGCTCACTTTCTGTGCCATCAGCCAAGCTTAGTTGGCTCTGCAGCGCCGCGCAGGGGTCCAGGGCAGCGCCGACTCGTCCAGAAAGGTGCGACTTGAGCATAGCGGCGGGGCAGCAGAGCTGACCATTGCGACCCAAAAATTCGCTGCGGTCGGCACCATAGCTTGCTTGATTGTCGTCACAGGCAAAAAAAGCTACCCTATTCTCAAAGTCCATGCTGTAGTTGTTGCGGGCCAAAATAGCACTAGAACTCGGGTCAAGCTCGGTAACCAGGTGCATGGCAGTTTTGGAGCGCAGGTCGCCCAAGACCCATTCCACATAGCCGGTAACTGACAAGTGCCGTTGGCGACCTGAGTGATTTTTCAATTTTACCAGGCTAAACTTGACGCTGTCGTCGAGGGCCACAAAAACTGTCACTTCACAAATGATGCCATTGTAGTCGCCTGTAAAGACGCTGTAGCCAAAGCCGTGCCTTACTTGCAAGGACTGGTTTTTGTCTTTGTCGGGCACCATCGGCATCCAAAACTGGCCGGTTTCTTCGTCTCTGACGTAGATGCATTCGCCGCTGGGGTCGCCTATCGGATCATTGTGCCAAGGGCTTAGGCGAAACTCGTGGGCGTTTTCTGCCCAGGTGTAGGCACTACCCCCAGCACTTACTACGGTTCCAAAATGGGGGTTTGCTAAGACGTTTACCCAAGGCATTGGACTTACTTTGCCTTCGCTTGAGTTTATTACATATTCGCGACCGTCGGCACTAAAGCCACCATGTCCGTTAAAAAACAACAAGTTGGCATTGCTGGCAACTGCTACATTTGCATGCTCGTTTCTAATGCCTCGGCTGGGCAAAAAGGCGGGCGCAGATTTTCTGACGCTACGGCTGCGATTCAGTTGTTCTTCCAAAGTGCCACGACTATCAGATAGGATCACGCGTGCGCTGGCTTGGATCAGAATGCGATCCTCAACCGAAATCTGGTCGGATGACCTAAGATAGACGCCACCTGGTGTGCCATTGAGACTTGCTTGAGCGCCAGTTGCCAAAAGACCCATGATTTGGTCGTTAAGAATCTGTCGGTAACCGGCGTGATCTTCGTTCCAAATTACTAAGTCTACTGTCAAGCCTTTGAGACGCCAGTATTGGTGGGCTTGGATAACTTGTCGCACCAGCTCTAAGTTGCTGCTGTCTTCTATCTGCACCAAAACTATCGGCAGGTCGCCTGAGATTGAGTAACCCCACAAGCCCGACTGTCCACGCTTGTTTTGGCTAATTAGTGCTGGATCGGCTCGCAATTTACCGTTGGCAAAAATAACCGCCGCCGCCAACTGACAGTACAATTGCGCCTCAATTACCGAGACATTGAGCTGGCGCAAAACAACGTGGCTGTGTGACCAGGAGAGGTCAAAGACCCGGTCGGCCATGCGCTGATCCTGATATTTGCCAATCAAGTTGGACGCCCCATTGCGCGTGGCAGCTATGCCTTGAATAATATCTATGGTGGCAACTTGGTCTGGTTCGAGTACTATTTTGTAGCGAATCGCCACCACCGGATCCAAGACCGGACCCACTGTGCCGGAAAGTGGTTCGTGACCTTGCATGGCCAATGGATTGGCGGGACTGCGACCACGCCCAATAAAACGGGCCCTGTCAGTTTCGTATGATATGCTTTGGGCATCGGCACCGTACAAGTTCATTTGTTGAAAAAACCAAGGCGACTTTTCATCCTTGGAGCGCGGCCTACGATGTCCGAGTAAGGCATGTCGCACGCTATCCAACTCAGTTTGAACAAAGAGATTGCCAAAGGCTGGATGCTGGGCATCAACTCCAATTGGCGACAAGACCAACTCTGCATAGGACGTGATCTCTATCTCGCGTCTTACGCGACTGCGATTGTTGATCTTGGTTCTTCGCAGTTCGATATCGTCGTCGGGAGAAACCAAGACGGTGGTATGGCAGTCCAAACCAAAGTCACTGCGCATAATTTCGGCACGGCCTTCAGAAAAGATGACTTCGTAGCTTCGTGGTTTTTTGAGCGTTGGTTGAAATCCAAGCGACCAAAACTGGCCAGTGCCAAGGTCGCGCACATAGGCAAACGAACCCCAGTTGTCAGCCGTAGTATCTTCACGCCATCGAGTTAGTGCCATCTCATTCCATCGGCTATAACCGGCACCACTGTTGGTCAGCATCACGTGGTAGCTACCGTTAGACAAGAGTTGCACCTCGGGCGTTGTGCTATCGGCATTGGAAAACAGTCTTACCGGCAGGTCTGGTTTGTTGTAGTTGAGTTTGATCTCGGCCGATTCGCTGGCATGACTGTACATAACCATGTCTTTTGGCATGCGTTCTTGCAGCAACAAGGTGGTAGCTGCAAACATTGGTTCGGCCACAAAGCGCTTTTGCATAGGCTGACCATGAAGTACGTAGGAAAGTGCGAGCAGACTCATGCCTTGGTGATGGGCCATAAACGACTTGACTATCGCTTTGCTCTCGCCGTGTAACAGCCGACCAGTGGTATAATCTACCGCCTCATAAAAGCCAAACTCTCCCTCAAAACCCTCGTCAGTCATTCGTTCTAAATTATCGCAGGCCGCTTTAGCGTCTACCATGAGCGCCATAGTGGATGCGTAGGGCGCAATCACCAGATCATCGGCAAGCCCGCGCTTGAGGCCAAGGCCCGGAATGCCAAAGGCGCGATATTGGTAATTCTGAGCTGCGTCAATCAAATAGTAGCCCGATTCAGATACACCCCAAGGAATGCCGCGCAGTTTTCCGTATTCAATCTGGCGTTTTACGCAGGAACTATAGGTTTGATCGAGCAACGAATGGTCGTAATTGGGCATGAGCAAAAGTGGCATCAGGTACTCAAACATAGAACCACTCCAGGACAACAAAACCGAGCAGGTCCCAACGCTAGTAAGTTGGCGCCCGAGGGCAAACCAGTTCTCCTGCCCAATTCCGCCCTGAGCAATCGCCACAAAACTTGCCAGCCGTGCTTCGGAGGCTAGCAGATCATAAGAACCTGCGTCACAACGGCGCTGGTCAACATTGTAGCCGATCGAGAAAAGCTTCCGTCCGCCATCATACAAGAAGCCATATTCCATAGTGGCAAAATCGCCAGCTGTTTGCGCCAATTCTTCTAGTTCTTCTAAGCGAAGAGAGGCCTTTTCTGCTGAGTTGGCAAGCATTTCACCTAGGCGGCCAGCATCGTCAATTCCTTGCGCTCTCAAAATTGTCTGCCCCAAAGTCTGGGCAAGCTGTCTGAGGCTCGGTACGTTGTTGAGTCCACTCAATGCCAAAGCTTCGGCCGGCTCGCTGCACCAAGGCGCAAAAAATTGCAGTTGTTCCAGAGCACGCTCGGCTTGACCGAGCATGGCCGCAACACCAGCACGCAAGTTCTGCTCGCTGCCTTGCATCTGAGTGTTTAAGCTTGTACAGGCATGAACCACATCGGTCATGGCCTGATAAAGCTGGGCAAGACTTAGCGTTGGTTGGGTGCTTTGACCGTTAGATACCTTACCGCTTAAAGTGCTGGAAAAACTGCTTAGTAGTTTTTCGAGTCGTTTGTGTAAGTCGACAGTGATGGGGCTTGGAGCAAATTCTATGAGCGCCAGACTATCTGCCATACCCTCAAAAAACCGTGGCGCTACAATCGGGTCGTCGGCCGCAGACTTTAGTCCTGACTTTAGAACAAGCAAGTAACCAGCCAAGTTGCCGCTGTCAACTGTTGAGACGTAGCGTGGATTGAGTGGCCTAAGTGATTGCGTATCGTACCAGTTGTAAAAATGACCTCGATAGCGTTCTAAACCGGCCATGGTTTGCAATGTTTTTTTGCAGCGTTCTTGGCAATCAAGCAGAGTCTGATAGCCAAAGTCATAAGCGCTCAGGTTGTTTAACAATGAAAAACCAATATTGGTTGGTGACGTCCGATGAGCAACTGTCCTGACAGGATGTTCTTGAACATTGTCTGGTGGCAACCAATTATCTTCTTCGCCAACAAAAGTCTCAAAAAATCCCCAAATCTTACGTGCGAGCCTTCTCAAATACAATCGCTGCTGATCATCAAGGTCAACTCTTTTGCGCACTATTGGACGGCTGGCTTGCCAGGTAATAAAAGGGGATGCAAACCATGCCAACAAGAACGGACTTGCCACCAAAAGACTTAAGGGCGCAAGGAATGCCAAAACACCCGTCAAAAGCCCCGAAAAAAGTGACGCAACGCCCATTTTTTTTATTGAATCCAAGAGACTATTATTTTTGCTGATCCTTGCGCTGGCCGCAGTATTCCACTCAAGTAAGCGGGTGTGCGATACCATCATGCGCCATAAACTTTTTAGCAAGGAAAGTAAGCTGTAGTAGGCTTCGTACGGTAAGATCGCCAGCGCAAAGGTCAGATTTGCAAGTCTCTTGATCATGGACTTTCCTACCACTATAGCGTGCTGGCGCCATAAGACATCGATCGACTTTCTTATCGTTTCGAGCGTTCCGTCGATAAGTGCCGGAAGCACACTGATTGCCAGCACGGCCAAAGTCCACAGCCAAACCGGTTTTAGCAGGGTCCAGCCAATTACCAAAAGCAGCAACTGGCCTATCGGCATAAGGCTGCGGCGCAGATTGTCAAGAATTTTCCATTGCGAAAGGCCCGAGAGAGGGTTTTTTATGAGTTTGTGCTTGGCGTCGCGCACAAGCGGCAATACCCAGCCAAGGATTTGCCAGTCGCCTCTTATCCAACGCTTGCGGCGCTTAACATCAGCCTCAAAACGTGAAGGGTGTTCTTCTAATAGCTGTACATCGCTTAGAAGGCCGGACCGGACATAGGCACCTTCCAAAAGATCGTGACTGAGTACCAAGTTTTCAGGAATTTTTTCGCTCATCGCCTCTTCAAAGATGGCGATGTCGTAGATTCCCTTACCTGTAAAGGAACCCTCTGCAAACAAGTCTTGGTAGACGTCAGAAACCGTTCGCGTGTAGGGGTCCATACCCGGTTCGCCACCACTAAGTTGGGCGTAACGAGACCGGTTGGATCCTTGCAAGATCTCGGTCATGCGTGGCTGCAAGATACCGTAACCCTCGACTACCCTACCCTTTTTTTTGTCAAAGACAGCTTGGTTAAGCGGATGACTCATAGCAGCTACCAGCTTATGGGCCGAGTCTCGAGGCAACTGGGTGTCACTATCAAGCGTAATTATGTAACGCAGTCCAAGGATGGCACTGGTATCACCAACAATCAACTCAAAGGCCTTAGCATCGCCGCCTAGGATAAAAGCATTGAGGTCGGCAAGTTTGCCGCGCTTGCGTTCGTAGCCCATCCATTTTTTTTCGCGCTCGTTCCACAAGCGAGGCCGATGAAACAAAAAGAAACGGTCAGTCTTGCCGGCATATTTTTTGTTTAAATCCTTGATCAAATTTTGTGCAAAAGAGAGCAGAATTGGGTCATCGGGGCAGGTCTGACTGTCATTGTCGAGAAAGTCAGTCAAAAGGCAAAAATAGAGCTGCTCATCTTGATTGGCCAAAAAGCGAATCTCTAGGAGCTCAACCATCTCAGAGGTGTCAGCATTGTCAATTAGCATTGTTGGAATAACCACCAGACTTCTCGACTGTTTGGGTATGCCCTTAGAAAAATCCAGACGTGGCAGCGGGTGCGGACTGAGTCTAAACATGGCCAGTCTGTTGACCACAGCCAAGGACAGTTGTGTAAAGACTAGTCCCAAAAAGATCATCAAGATTAACCAAGTCCAACCTTCAAATACTGAACCCGCAGTAAAGGGCGAAAGTAGACCTGCGAAGAGCACATTGAGTACCGTGATGGCGCCCGAGTAGATGACAAGGGGGAAGCGCCGGATAAGACCCTGTAGGCGTCGACTCAAGTTGCGCTGCATGTCCACTTTGGCTTCTAGTAGTGGTCGTCCCTTGTCTATCAAATAGTAGCCCACATGGGCGCGACGGTCTTCTACTCCGTGCGTTTCCGTAGCAGCCAAGCTGAGACGGATTGACTCTTGCGCCACCTCAAGCTCACTTTGTGTACTGGATCTTGCTGTTTTTTCTATGACGTGCCGGTAGCGGTCGCGCGTAGCAAAATCCATCTGTACAAAGAAACCACTTGGATCAGTGGCGAGTGTTTGATTGACAGGGCTCATGTCTTCGACAAAGTCGTGCCAATTGCTGGCTCCCAAAAAACGCAGACTGGCGATACTGTTACTCATGGAAACTTGGTTTGCTGCTTGCTGTTGAACTTCGACTTGCACCAAATGCTTGATAGACAAGCCTGTTTCTGACAATCGCTGTTCTATCCAGTTGAGTGGCAATGCCAAGTTTGCGCTTTGACCTTGTAGCCGTCGCGCCATCTCGGCCACAAACGCGCTTTGTAGTGGTGGATCGGACTTGACCATCTCAGCCACTACCAGGATGAGACTCTTTTTGCTATTCTCCGCGGTCTCCATCATGCGGTCGGCCCATTGGTCAGCGCGACTTCGCTCAGCCATGTCTTTGGCAATCAAAGAAGCCACTCGGCGCAAGTTTTCAATCAAAGATAAACGCAACATAATAGGAATAGCCCACAGTTCGCCCAAATTAAGGATACTGATAGTTTGGTAGGCCGCTACGAAGCTTTCTAAGTTTTCGCTGTCAACACGCCCGTCGCCGTGAGAGATTGTTTCCAGCGCAATGTCGTAGACCCGTGGCAGGCCGTGAGAGCTGCCGGTGCGCAACCTGGGCAACTCGCGGCTATAGTTGCGTGGCAAATGGCGCTTTGAAGTATGAATCTGTTCTTCTATTAGGTAAAAATTGTCCAGAAGCCACTCGGCGGCCGGTGTGATTCGCCGGTTGACTGCCAGGGCAGCCCCCAGCAGCTCGCGAACTTCCAAAAGCACCGCCTCATTACGGGCCAGTCTTGAGAGCAGCAGGTTGTCGATAACACTGCCTGAGTAAAAGACGTGCCCCGAGGCCAACGAGGCACCGTGCTTGCGCATTTGCTCTGCGTTAAGTAAAGCAGAACGAAGTGGCGCTTGATCAAAGCTATGTCTGGGCAAAAGCACCTTTTGGATGGAGGAGCCCAGTCGAGACTTATGTTTGGCTTTAAGTGATTTTTGCATGGAGTCCTTATTTAGTCTTAGATCGCCAATTTTCAATTCTTTGGCGTATTTTACTATAAAATAATAACTAAATTAAAATAAGTCAAAATCTTCAAAAGACTAAAAACTACCGAAGCAAAGGGCATAGACGTTTACTGCCCCCTGAGCTATTGTGAATTCTTTAAGCACAGTGCTATTCTGTGGCCATGATTCAATTAATCGATCAGACGAGCAAAATCTCAAAACAGCGCGCCACAAAAATTTTGTTCGGTGCCTACATTGTGTATATCGGGGCAAATGCTTTAAGTTTCTTGATGGGCATGATACTGCTCGAGTCTTTTTTGCCTGATTATCTAAAACAAATTTTTTACGAGTTTAGGGCGAGTTTACAACGTGATCCTATCATGATATTTCTAAATATTGGCCCTTTTCCGATAGTTTCAGTTCTGGTTTTTATGTACTTTAAACCGTTGCTACGTTTCTTAGGTTTTCGAAATCGCAAGATTGAACTAAAAGCCACAGCGCAAAGGCGAATTTTAAACTCACCCTTGGCACTTACCTTTATTACGGCCCTATCATGGATAATGGCGCTGACCCTTATCCAAGTCTACATTCAAAGTTCGTATCAACATTTTCCTGCTGACTATAGATTTAGGGCAGTTTTAGTGTTTTCGATGTGCGGACTATTTGCTTCAATTTTGTGTTTTAATCTTTTTGATTACATGTCTAGAAAGTGGTATATTCCTTGGTTTTTTTTGGGCCAAGAACTCAATGAGACACGCCCTTGGTTTACCATTTCTTTAAGTCGCCGCCAAATGATTGGCTGGCTTGGTTTGAGCCTCTTCCCCATTTCGCTCTTTGTAATCTACATTTCTGGTTTCCAGGCTTGGCCAGTGCTTATGTTGACCGTAGTAGGGATTGGTCTGTTTTTGACCTTTTTGACTTACATCTTGGCTCGATTATTTGCAGTTACGCTGCGCCTTTCTTTAAATGAACTGACAGCTGGCGTCAAAAAAATTCAAAATCAAGATTATTCGGTCATTGTACCATTACGCAGCCAAGATGAAGTCGGTATTCTGGCTCAAGCTGTCAATCAGTTGGCACGATCGCTTTCTACCGAACAGCAGCTTCAACGTACCCTTGGTCAGGTAGTCGATCCACTGGTTCGCGATCATTTGCTTTCCAATCCGCTGGACTGGGGTACAAAAACGGTGGAAGTGAGTGTGCTCTTTTGTGACATAAGAGCTTTTACCAAGTTTTCATCAACGCGCGGTCCGCAAGAGGTTACTGAGTTTCTTAATGATTTTTTTGAGCTCACGGCACCTGTCGTCGAGAAGCATGGGGGCCATATTAACAAATACTTGGGTGACGCGTTTATGGCGATTTTTGGAGCGCCCAACACACTCGAAGACCCCAAAAAATCTGCTTTGCAAGCTGGCCTAGAAATTTTGTCTTTAGTATCTGGTCTTGATAAAGTGGATGTCGCTCTTGGCATTCACTGCGGTCCTGTCTTGGCAGGGGCAGTAGGTACGGCCAAACGCCGCGAGTATACCATCATTGGAGACACCGTAAACTCGGCCAGCCGATTTGAGTCGTTGGCAAAAAGCATGGACTACCAAGCCGTTATTTCCCAAGAGCTCATCGGCGCTGGCCAGGTTCCAGGGCCCACTCAACTTGGCCTGTGGCAAGACCTTGGCCTGGTTGAGATTAGAGGCAAAGACGATTCCATGCGCCTATGGGGACTAAAGACTAAGCCTGAGTAAAGATTTACCCACATTATTGGATTCTTGTAAGTGCCACCGGCCGGGCGCCAAGGAACTAGCCAGATTCCAAACTTTTCTGCGATCTTTAGCGGCTAAAGCTTGCCGCCAGCTACGCAAATTAATACCTTAAAAGAGACACACTAAGTAAACAAGTTAGGTTTGCTCCAATTAGTGATGTCTGCGAATTTGCCAGCCAAGGAACTTAGCCAGTGAAGAACGTTCTGATTTGCGATGATTCCCAATGGATGCGCGGTCTAATTAGAAATGAGCTCAATAAATACGCTCAAGAAGGCAAGAATCACACCGTGATGGAAGCCTGCAATGGCAAAGAAGCGCTGGAACTTCTCAATCGAGATAGGTTTGACATTGCCTTCTTGGATTGGACCATGCCACTGATTGACGGCTTAGAAGTGCTCAAGCGCTTACGTCTAAGCTCCAAGCATCTTGACCTCAAGATAGTGATGATCACCGCTCTTTCTGGCAAAAGCGACGTCATGCAGGCCCTAAAAGAAGGCGTAGACGACTACATTACCAAGCCAATTAACAGTCGCCAAGCCAGTGCACGATTTAAGGAGGCACTTATTGACGTCGGTTTTGTGTCACAAGGAAGCGTATTATGACCCGCGAAGAAGTCTGCTTACCATTTATTTCTGCCTGTAGCTCAATCTTTGATCAGCTACTCGACATCAAACTAAGCCAGAAGAACCCTCATTTGCAAGACATCAGCGAAGACCGACCCGATTGGGAGCTATGTTCGCTAATTGAGATCCGCAATCTAGAAGACCTTAGTTATGGCTACATTTCTCTCAACCTCAAGAACTCAAGCGCGGACAAGATTGCTCGCAAAATGATAGGCAGACCGATTGGTACAATAAGTCAAGAGCTGGTCTTTGACACTTTGGGCGAGCTCGCCAACATAATCGTCGGGAACGCCAAAAAGGACTTTGAAGACAGTCCATTGAAAATATCCACCCCAATGCTGATCAGCGGCCAAAAAATTAGGCTTCACAACCCGGCCAAAATCCACCGAGTAACCATAATTCCCTTTGAATTTATCGAGGCAGGCGAACTGGACTTTTTTGACCTTTCTATTTCACTTGACCTCAAGTATTTTGTCTAAAGGACTGCATATGCGCCACGTTGAAAAAGTTTTCTTGAATCTCATGTATAGCGGCCTCTATAATACCGAGCTTGACGAAGAAGCCAAGTCTCGCGTTCTTTTTCTCAATTTATCTATTTTGATAGCTGGTTTTACGCTCACTTTTATGGCTATTCAATCGCTTTTTTTGGCAAATTTCAACTTTGGTGCCGGTCTGCAGTCGATCGACATCATTATGGCTGCGGTTAGTTTTGGCGCGGCTTTCTTGATGGTTTTTTTGTTAATCTACCTTAGGCGCAACAAAAACAGAGTCTTTATTAGCTACTTTATGTCGATCGCGCTTTTGCTCTTCTGCTTGGTGATGATCTACCTTGGCAGCTACCGCAATACTGGCTACGAATGGATCGCCGCCTACCCAATAATGTCGGCTATGCTGCTAGGCTGGCGAGGACTTTTCTTGACCGTCATACTTCTTGTGGCGAGTTTGGTTATGACAATATTTGGCATTGGTGTTGCGACTGCGGACTTTACAACCATGCGGTTGGGCACCATTTTTGGCGTGGCGGGGGTAGTACTTGCTTTCTCGATTGGTTTTGAACTCTCAGTAAGTGCATCAATAAGAAAGATCAAGCACATTAACCAAAAGCTACAACAGTCAAACACACTCAACCGCTTGATCAAGGAAAATGGTGACTCAGTTTGTCTGATAGACGCAAGCTTGGTTATACAAGCGGAATACTCACAGAGTTTAGAAACCCTAATCGGCGATCAAGACTTGGGTGGCAAGAATCTGATCGGGCTTTTTGCCAAGCATACCGAAGACAACTTTGAACTAGAAGATTTTGAACAATACTTGTCCTTATTCTTTCAAGAACGAACCAAAGACAGACAGCTTGAGAACCTAAATGATTATCATCAAGTCAAACTGTACCCTATCCAGAACTTACCAAGTTCTAAGAAAGTAATTGACCTAAACTTTAAGCGCATTCACTATCAAGACACCATCTTGATCCTGTGCTTTTTTAAGGACATTAGTGAACAAATCCGTCTCGAGCAACGACTCACTCAAGAGCGCCTCGTAGACGATCAAAAACTCAAGGATTTACTCAAGATAGTGCACCTTGTCAAAAGAAACCCCGTCGAAATAGAGGAGTTTCTAACTGAGACAGAAACCAGCATTGACGAAATCAACCTTAACCTCAAGTCAGGCAAGAAATCAAACAATCGCAAGATACTGTTAGACAGTTTTGTTATCATTCACGACATCAAGAGCACTGCAGCTTATGTGCTCAACATAGACAGCATTACTCAAAAATTTCACGACTTGGAAGAAGAAATTTCTACCGTTCTCAAACTCAACACCGATGCTGATATTGAGTCCACACAATTACGAAAGACAATTTACTCTCTTGGCGATTGTTACGAAGAAATCCAAAGTATACGAGGAACCTTGGCTGACATCTTTTCGGTAAGCACTGATGGATTTGGTGGTAATGTGTTTGCACTTAACCTTGAGTCCCTTGTTACTAGGCTCAACCAAAAACTGTCGATGGCCGTCAGATTGGACTTATCAAACTTAGATAGTGCAAATATTCCCAAGGCATATAAGAAAGCAGTCAAACAGTCCTTGGTTCAGCTGATTAGAAACTCATTTGCCCATGGCTTTGAAAGTGCAGAACAAAGAATGGCGCTCGCCAAAAGTGAGTATGGCCAGATAAGCATCTCATCGCAATCGTCCGATGGCAAATTTCGCATAGTCTACCGCGACGACGGGCAAGGGCTTGATGTGGATAAAATAAGACAAGTTGCTCTTTCCAAGCCAAATTTCGCAAAAATGGACGTCAAGGATCTAAGCGATAAGCAGTTACAAACGCTCATTCTCTATAGCGGTTTTAGCACTTCCGAGTCAGCAGACTTTAACTCCGGCAGGGGTTTGGGTATGAGCATAGTCTCGCGCAACATTAAGGCAAACAGCGGCGCCATCAATATCAATTCGGTTCGCGGGCAGTATTGTCAATTTGCGCTAAGCTTTCCAGCCTAAAGATTTAAAAAAAAGCTGCCATTGTTACCTGGCAGCCGTTAGATTTCAAATACTCGGCGCATTGGCCAAGAGATACTCTTCTGCTTCTCGGTTCCAAAGCATATTATGTTTTTTGACAAATTGATCAAGTTTGGCATAAAACGGATTAGTCTTGCCCTGCTCAGCAAAGTCAGTCAGCGCAACCAGCTCCAAATTTTTGTGGGTGTAGATTAGTTTTTTGCCACCCGGAATCTTGTCGAGTTCTATGGTGGTGTGGGCCACGGCATTGAGCCCGCCAACATGGGTAACCATCATAGCGGGATTGAGAATTCCTCGTCCCATCAGGTCAAGTGACTCAAGCATGTCGTCGTTGTTGCCGCCTGAGGTTCCAACGATGTGGTGCGATTCATAGTGGACGTTGTAGAAGTTAAGCGAAGCACTAAAGCTTGTGTCAGTTGGCCCTGCAAAAAAGTTGAGGCAACCATCGAGCCCCAAAATTTTGTCACCCAGCTCGAGCACTGGTTTTACCGGTGCAAAAACAAAGACATCGTCGTAGCCCTTGCCGCCGTTAGCAGCTTTAATGGTTTCTACCGGATCTTGCACATCTCGCGTGTTGAGGTAGACCAGTTTGACACCGTTCTTGGCGGCCTCTTCTACCGTCAAAATACTGGCAGCGCGGTCCAAACGGGCTTGGTCTATGTCGGTAACTACCAACAAGCTCGGCCTTCGGTCGCAATGCAAAGCGTAGTCTATGGCACCAAGACCCATCGGGCCGACCCCTGCCAGCAGAGCCATCGCTCCGCCTTTGACTACGCCCATGTCATGCACGTAGGAGCCATTTTTGGTGTGATACTGGGCGTGAAAAGCGCCAACGATGCAGCTGACTGGCTCAGACAGCGAGCCCATAAAAAAATTATCAGCTTTGTATTCAAGCAAACAGTCCATTTCCATAACTTCATTAGGTATAAGAACATAGGTGGCATCACCACCAATAAACTCATACGAATATCCTGGTGCCCAGAGCGTGCCTTGGTAGTTAAGCGCAGGTTGGATGGCAAACTTTTGGCCGGGCTTAAACTTGTGGGCCCATTTTTTTCCTACTTGCTCAATAATGCCGCAAAACTCATGCCCAATCATGATTGGGTGAGTGCTAAGGTCGTGACGCACACGTTTATGCTTGGCGCCCTGCATGGCCAGTTTGTGGCTCGACATACAGATCGAATCCGACACTACTCGAGCAATTATTTCGTCATCACCCATGTTTGGAAGTTCAAAATCATCGAGGCGAAGGTCATTTTCGCCGTGTATCCGGACTGCTTTAGTCTTCATTGTTACTCCTTCTTTTCTTCTGCCAGTTTGAGCCAGGCAGCTTTGTAAGCGTGATAGTCTGGTAAGCTGGTCTTAGCGACCAGTTGAAAATCTATAGTTACTTGCGCCGAAAGCGTTTGCAAGCTTTCTCCGCTTAGTGCCATGCGGGCTGTCATGGCGGCACCAAAGGCACTTGCCTCGGCCAAGTCTGTCAAAAAGCAAGGGTTGTCTGGCAAGATGGAGGCCAAAACTCGATTGTAAGCGGCGTTGATTCTAAAACCACCCTCAGTAAAGACGCTGGCCCCGGGCATCAGCCCAAGCCGTTGTAGACTTACTTCTGTCTGAATAACCAAACTCAAGGTCAAAACCGCGCAGGCAGTTTCAAAGTCCTTAAAAAAATCAGGGAGGTGCTCTCCAGACTCAATTTGAGCCGGGTTATAGCTCGTGCCATCGGCCACAACCCGTGCCACAGATTGCGTAAACTGGCCTGAACCAGCAATCAACTCTGGCAGGACAAACTGAGTTCTGTCGCGCAATATGCGTTCAAAGACATCCTGCCTAAATTCCTTAAACTCAGCTTTTTTGCTATGTTGTTGAATTATCTTAAAGTAATAGCCAAACTCGTAGCCACCCAAAAATATCGCAATCTTGAGTGGCGTCATGAGTGCCGTCTGGTTAAAGAAGACCACTTTGCCGAGTTCTTCTTTGGCAAAAACAAAATCCTTGGCCGGATGCATGAGCACACACCAGGTTCCGGTAGAATTGAGCACAAAGTCTTTGCCATCCTGCTTACTCAAGTAAGGCAAGAGGGCAGCACTTGAGTCGTGCATGCCCATGGTCACTACCGTCTGAGGGTCGAGCCCCGTCGTGGCAGCTAGCTCAGCACTAATGCAAGCAAGCTTTTCCCAAGACTTTTGCAACCGACTTGCAAGCAGATGCCTGATGCCGAGTTTGTCTACCAAGCTGGAATAATCGTTTTTGGCAAAGTCCCAAAGATAACTATGGTTGCCAACATAAGTCGCCTCAAGCCCCACCTGTCCGCTTAGCCTAAAGCCCCAATACTGGGGGTAGTTGAGCAGATATTTGGTCTTAGCAAACTGACTGGGAAAACGCTCTTGAGCAAACATTATTCCCTTGGCGGGATTGATGAGTGACTTAAAAGAAGCACTGCCGGTCTGCGTTTGCAATTGTTCTGGACTTCCCATGGCTTGGTAAAATCTGTCGTGGAAGTCTCCACCTGGTTCATGGGTGTAAAAGACACAAGGTACGCAAGGTTTTCCGTCTTGGCCTATACAAACAAAGCTTGCGCCATGGCTACTCACGGCCAAGGCTTTGATGGCGTGTTTTTGGCCCAAAGCGGCCAAAGATTCAATAAACCAAGCTTCCATGCCAGCCAAATCATGCAGCTCAAGACCCTCAAACAGCAAGGGTTCAAAACTGCGATATAGACTGTCAATTTGAACCAAGTCCTGATCGTAAACAGCGATTTTTTTGTTGGTCATGCCAATATCTATCACGGCGATTGCATAGCTCATTGTGACAAGCTCCTTGATGTCGACATTAGTGCAACATCACTTGCCCGCCCGTTACGGGCAGGGCTTGACCGGTTTCGTACTGTTGTTCGACCAGATAAAACAGAGCTCTCATGACATCTTGACCTGTGCAGCCGCGCTTCATTGGCACCTTATTTTCATAAAAAGTCTTTACGTCAGCAATAGTTAGCGCTCCTGGCACTTTGCCAGTCCGCAGATACTGCACAAAGAGTCCTTTTTCGGGGTCAGACCACAGTGGCCCATCAAAAAAGTTGCCGGGGCATATCGCGTTTACTTTGATCCCATACTGGACTAGTTCTAGCGCAAAGCTTGCAACCAATCCAATGCCGCCAAACTTGCCACCAGCGTAAGCCCCGTTTTTGTTAGAACCTTCTAGACCGGACTTGGAGTTAATTTGCACGATGTCAGTCGTCCATTGTGGTGCCATACTGTTTTGGGCCTTTAAGAGTCGCCCAGCGTGCTTGCTGACTATAAAAAACCCGGTATAGTTTACATCCGTTACAAACTTAAAGGCCGCCAAATCTTGCTCGAGCACGCTGCCCGCCTTAAGCACGCCAGCGTTACTGACGCACAGATCTAGCCCGCCAACACTGCGCGCGATTTGGCCAAACATGGCCTCCACCGAAGCTTCGTCGGCGACATTTGAAGCAATGGCGATAGCTCTTGTACTGCCACTCGCTTTGTTGAGTTGGTTTGCAAGCTGATTTGCTTTGTCGAGGTTGAGGTCAGCGATGTAAACCAAACATGTTTGGGCTACCAAACCGCGTACGATTTCTTCGCCAAAACCTTGCGCTCCACCAGTTACTAGGGCGATGCGGTTTTTGAGCAAGCGGGCGGGCTGCGTGCTGTCGTCTAGGTGAGCGTCAAGCCTCCAAGCTTGTGCATCGCCTGACTTTTGGCGCGCTATGGCTTGATCGTATTCTTCTGCAATCCAAAAAGCCAGGCTTATGGCCTTGCCCTTGATAAAGACACAGGATGGAATACTAATCTGTTGATTGTCTGGCTTCTGCGTCAGGCGCCAGTTTACTAAACCCTCTTTGAGCTTTTCCGATAAGATTGACAAAGTTTCTGTATCAAGATTTTCGCTGCTTAGTTGGTAGTCAACTTCAATCTGCAAGGCATGTTTGGGTGCCGTCGCGAGAGTTTCCGCAACAACAAGCAAAGGAACCGAGGCAACATCCAAAATGAGCCCGCGCACACGCGGACAGAGAATTTCTAAAAGGGCATTTTCCTCGCGACTCATTCTTGTTTCTCCTTGAGTATACGGTCAGCAATGGTTCTGGCAGATTTTTGTACCGCCTGGACATCGAGTTCTTGACCAAACTCGGCATAGCGAGACAAACGCTGACTAAGCGATAGACGCGCCAGCGGGTTATCGTGGGCAAACAATGCAAGCTGAGCGTCGGCACTGGCCAGCTTTTCGTGGGCAATCAAGGCCCAAGTTGTAGCGATCAAGTGCTTAAACTCGTCTTGCAAAACTTCTGGACAGTTGAAGGACTGGCGCGAACTATTGATGTCCACCCCAGAAATCTCCATCAGTCCGTGCTTTTCGCAAAGACGCCTAATGCGCAGCAGTTGTTCCACCGTATTGCGTGGCGGCATGTAGGTCACGGCCTGGTAACCAACTTTTACTAAGGTTTCAAATAGCTGGTCAAGAAAATCGTCTTCAAACTTTTCGGCTTTTTTGTCGCCGGTTGGCGACTCGCCCACATCACCAAGATAAGCGTAAGCAGGTATAGCTGACAGCGAGCGAGCAAAAGCAACCACTTGAGCTACCGGCAAACATTCGTCCTGAGCGGGTTGGATAAAGACTCGTTCCAAATAACCCGCTTTTAAGAGCCCAATCAGATCGTATTGATAGTGAGCATTGGTGGTGTCGGCGAGCAGACTCTGCAGTTTTGCGCTCACCTCAACGCCAAGCTTGGCTAGTGCCTCAAAGATAGCCTTGCCTGGCTTAAAGTTGCGCATCAAGAGTAAGGCTAAGGCCGAACATAAGTGGCGCTCGGTTATGCTGCCGCCTTGCTTGGACATGGACAGTGGCACCACATCTCGCTCAAAGTCCAGGCTTTGTAGTCCAAGGCCCGATGCAGAGAGCGTTTGGTTGATACGCTCGAGAATAGCTTGACTGCGGCGATTGCGCACCAGGTTCAGCGGTGCCAAAAACGCTTTGACCAAGGCAACTGACTGTGCAGGCACGCCTTGGATGGTCATGTAGGCGATGCCAGTTGAGTCTGGGTTGTTTATTTTTTTGCTGGCTATAAAAGAATCAGCTTCTTCAAAGTCAACCCTAAGCTCAAAGCCACAGGTGCTTGCGATGCCAATAATCTGACAAGCTTCCAACATTTCACGGGCAGCACCAATCGAATCGTGGTCAATGCTTCCGGCTGCCATGAGGCCAGCCTCTCGGGCTTTAAGGGCCGCCATGGCCGGGGTGTAAGGGCTAAAACTGTAGACGCTATGGATATGGTTGTTGACCTCTTGCTTGAGCGCAGGCCACAAGGGCCCGCCTTGCACAAGCAGGCTCAGGGCCTGCAAGCGCTCAGCAGAGCTTACGCTTGGATCATTAACTTTGTCGCGCAGCAAGTCCATAGACTTAGAACTGTCCATAGTTGTTTAGACTCCCAAACGGTTGCGGCGCAGCAAGTCCATAGCTGTTTGTACCGTCTTTGGAGAGTGGCCTTTAAGTGGCAGGAGACGCTCGTGGATGGTGTCCACAATCCAGTCTATTTGAGGAAAGTAGTATTCTTCCATTTCTGCTGCCGGGGTTATCCAGTTTCGGCTGCCAACCACTGCTACCGGTGCATCCAAGTGATTGAATGCCAAGGTTTGCACATTAGAAGCTACCGTGTGTAGAAATGAGCCCCGTTCTGCAGCGTCACTTGCCAAGACGAGCTTGCCGGTCTTTTTGACGGAGTCGACGATTTTTTCGTAGTTGAGAGGATTGATATAGCGAAGGTCGATAACCTCAACCGAGAGGCCGTACTGGGTCTCAAGAATCTTTGCGGCCTCAAGAGCACGATACAAAGTGGCTCCAAGAGTTGCAATCGTTAGATCCGTACCTTGTTTTCTAACAGCTGGTTCACCTTCGGGTGTTTCGTAGTAGCCTTCTGGCACGCCGCCTTTTTCAAACTGTTCGCCAATGTCGTACAAAAGTTGACTTTCAAAGAAGATGACCGGATCCGTGCCTGCTAAAGCTTGATTGAGCATGCCTTTGGCATCGTAAGGAGTGGCCGGAAACATAGCTTTAAGACCTGGAATGTGAGCAGCCAAGGCGGCCCAATCTTGCGAGTGTTGAGCACCGTACTTGTTGCCAACCGAAACGCGCACCACCAATGGCATTTTGAGAAGTCCCGCAGACATAGCCTGCCACTTAGATACTTGGTTAAAGATTTCGTCACCGGCGCGTCCCATAAAGTCACAGTACATAAGTTCTACTACCGCGCGACCGCCAGAAAGAGCGTAGCCAACGCCGGCGCCTACGATGGCACCTTCGCTAATGGGACTATTAAACAGACGATTGTAAGGCAAAAGCTCAGTTAAACCACGGTAGACGGCAAAGGCCCCACCCCAGTCGCGATTCTCTTCGCCCCAGGCGGCCATGCTTGGGTCTGTTACAAAACGGTGCGCCATGGCTTCAAAAAGTCCGTCACGATACTGGTAGAGCTTGTTTTTTCCAATTGGTTTGCCTTCGGCATCAAACGCATAGCGACTCTTGCCAGCTAAAGCCACAACACGGGCATTTTCGGCCAAAGGTTGCAGCAGTTCTGGCTTAGCATCACCGTGCTTTTCTACCTTGCCACGGGAGAACATTACCGACTCAATAAAGGCTCCATTGACGCGCAAGCTAATGCTATCGTCGGTAGCGAGTTTGACAATGTTGGTCAGTTTTTGGACCACGCCTGCGCGTTTGGTATCAAGCTCTGAGGTGCTGATAACGCCGTTTTGGACCAAGTAGGCGCCATATGACTCGATCGGGTCTGCGTCTTGCCACAATTTGATCTCTTCACTGGTGCGGTACGACGAGGCATCAGATGGCGAGTGACCAGAGATACGGTAGGTCAAAGTGTCCATCAATACAGGGCCCTTGCCTGCCAGCAATAGTTCTTTTTTGCGCACAATAGCATCGGCAACTGCCAAAGGATTGTAGCCGTCAACGCGCTCTGAGTGCATATTGTCGGGATTAACGCCGGCACCCACTCGAGCCAAAATTTTGTAGCCCATGGTCTCGCCGTGGGTTTGACCGCCCATGCCATAAAAGTTGTTAAAGAAGTTGAACAACATGGGTGGTGCACCACCTAAGTCCTTGGGCCACAGGTCGCGGTACTGGTCCATCGAGGCAAGCATCATAGCTTCCCAGACTGGACCACAACCCATCGAAGCATCGCCGATGTTAGCAATTACTATACCTGGCTTGCGATTGATACGCTTGTAGAGGGCAGAACCAGTAGCGATATCAGCCGAACCGCCAACTATAGCGTTGTTAGGCATAGAACCAAAGGGAGTAAAGAAGGCATGCATAGAACCGCCCAAACCGCGGTTTACACCAGCTCGGCGGGCAAAGATTTCGGCCAAGGTTCCGTACAAAACAAAGTTTTCGGCCAGGTCCTTTACACCTTTGTAGGCAGCCTTTTCGGCTATTGCCAAGGTTTCGCCATCCAAAAAGTCCTTCATTATGACGTTTAGTTGCTTGTCATCGAGCTTGGCAATAGCCGAGTAACACTTTGCAAGAATTTCACCATGGCTACGGTGGCTACCAAAAATGTAGTCGTCAGTGTTGAGGTTGAGACATTGTCCTACGGCCGAGGCTTCCTGACCTATCGACAAGTGGGCTGGTCCCTTGTGATTGTACTCGATGCCATTCCAAGCACCTTGGGTCTTGATGGTGTTGAGCATGGTTTCAAATTCTCTAATAGTGACCATGTCATACCAAATTTTAATCAGCCCATCTTTGCCATAGCGTTCAAGTTCTTTTTTAAAATCGCTTTGGTACTGGTTTACGGGAATATCCTTGATCTTAATAACCTGACTCTTACGAACTTCTTTTGGATCAATCACTAGTGCCTTGGGCATTTTTTTTCTCCTGTATAATTGTGCGGCTTAAATCAGCCAGCTTGCTTCTCTAATTACTTCACCAACGGTTGGGTGTGGAAAAACCAACTGCTTTACGTCGCTGATGCACATTTCTTGTTCTATTAAAGCTGCGCCGCCCCAGATAAACTCTGAGGAATAGGCGCCAACGGCGTGCACGCCCAAGACACGACCACTTACTGCGTCACTAATGATCTTAACTGCTCCAGGGCCGGAGAAGGTGTTTTCGGCCACAAAACGACCCGACACCTTGAGTGGCAGTGATCCTTTTTTGATGGCTATGCCGCGAGATGCTGCTTCTTGCTCGGTCATACCAACACCAGCGGCCTCGGGGATGCTGTAGACTGCCCATGGAATTGCGTCAAAACGCATGAGGTCCTTGCTCAAGGCCTTACCGTCAAGTTTGGCCACCATGTCCGAAACTGCCACCTCAGCCATTCGATAGGCCGAGTGAGCTAGCTGGCTCTTGCCGGTAATGTCACCGGCCGCCCAAATGCCTGGCAAATTGGTGCGCATGCGCTCGTCTACATTGACACCTTTGGGGCTGGTGTCTAGGCCAATTTCTTGGGCACCCCAACCTTGCAAATTGGGTCGGCGACCAACCGCCATCAGCACCAAGTCTGCTTCTACTTTTTCGGCAAGGCCAGCCTTAGTTGTGTAGTGTACGGTTGCGCCTTCTAACTTTTCTACCTTGCAACCAAGCTTAAACTCAACGCCGCTCAGGGCTTTGCGCAAGAGTGGTGCTTGATCTTTGTCCATAAAGGGCACGATTTCGTCCATCATTTCTACGACTGCCACTTTGCTACCGAGGGCGGCAAAAAGGCTGGCAAACTCGACACCAATCACCCCGCCGCCGATGACGGTTAGGCGTTTGGGCACGGCACTTATTGCCAGCAGTCCCGTGGAATCAACAACTGATTTATTGTCTTTGCTACCCAAAATCGGTGGCATGGCAGGCGATGAGCCTGTGCAGATCAAAATTGCTTTGGTACCGTATTCCCCTGAAGCTGCACTGTCAGTTGCACTTACTTGTACTTTGCCAGGCGCAAGAATACTGGCAGTACCGGCAATTACCTCAACGCCAAAGCGCTTCATTTGGCCGGCAATACCGGCCCGCAACTTAGTAACTACTTCGTCTTTCCATGCCATCATAACTTTAAAGTCATAGCTCAGGCCTTCTATTTTTATGCCAAAGTGGGCGCCTTCTTTGGCATGCAGATAGTGCTTGGCCGAGTTGAGAAGCGTCTTAGTGGGAATACAACCCCAGTTTAGACAGGTTCCACCCAGATATTCTTTTTCTACCAGCAGCACTTTTTTGCCCTCATGTCCGAGGCGCTCTGCTGCCAAGTAACCGGCGGGCCCACCACCGATAATGATTACGTCGTATTCTTTCATCGCTATTTTACCATCCATACATCAAGATCAGCCACCACGTCGCACAGTGCTTTGAGAAATCGAGCGGCTGGAGCACCATCAACTACCTGATGGTCTATGGTCATACTAAAGCCAATATGGGGAACAAAACTGACCCCACCATTTTTATTTTGGGCATCAAAAACTGGTTTGGGCTGTATGCCACAAACACCCAAAATTGCAACTTCTGGTGCATTGAGAACAGGTGTAAAGCTCTCAATACCCAAACTTCCGAGGTTGGTAATCGTAAAGCTGGAACCAGACAAGGCCTCTGCCTTGATGCTTCCAGCTTGGCACGCAGCTGCCAATCGTTTTGCTTCAGCTGAAAGCGCGCCCAAACTCAGCGTTTCTGCGTTGCGAATCACGGGTACCATAAGTCCCCGTGGCGTATCCACGGCCAAACCCAAGTGCACTGATTCGTAGGTCCGGACGGTGTCGCCAAGCTTGTGGGCGTTCATAAAAGGAAATTCTTTAAGCAAGCGCGAGACAGCAAAGAGCACTAGGTCGTTAATCGTCACCTTAGTCAGGCCAAGGTTTTCGGCCGAGGCCTTAAAGCGCGCTCGCAGCTCCTGTAGCCTTAAGGCCGAAGCGCTGCTGTTGAGGGTAAACTGTGCACTATTGGCCAAGGACTGTGCCATGCGTTCGGCAATAACCTTGCGGATACCCTTAAGCTGGACATCGGTATAAACACCCAAGGCCGCGCTTGCAGAAGCTGCTACACCTTGTGCGCGTGGGCTTGCTGTGCCTGCGCTAAGTTGTGGCGCATTGGCAAGGTCGGAAGCAGTTATACGCCCACCAATTCCGCTGCCATACTCGGGCAGCACCACCTGAGCGCCTGAGGCCAGTGCCGCCTTAGCAGCCGCAGTTAGCGGTGGTCTGCCTTCCAAAGCGGCCTTAACATCACGTTCTATAACTCGCCCCTCTGGTCCAGTTCCGCCAAGCAAGCTGGTATCAAGTGCGTTTTGAGCAGCAAGGTTGCGCGCTCGAGGCGAAATGCCACTTTCTTTGTCTATAGCACTACCTGTGGTATTGTCTATAGCACTACCTGTGGTATTTTCTGTAGCATTAACGCTGGGCTTGATAGCCAAACCAGTAGTTTGAGCTATGGTTGCTGGGGCAGTCGCTGTTTCAGAAGCCGTGCCTGGGGCAGTCCCAATGGCTGCCGACCAATCTTCGCCAGCGTTGCCAATAACGGCAATCGGCTGCAGAACCGGCACATCGGCACCGGCTGCATGCAGAATTTTTAGCATGATACCGGCTGCCGGCGCAGTCACTTCAAAACTTGCTTTATCAGTTTCAACTTCACAAACAACCGCATCGGCGGCCACAGTATCGCCTTCTTTGACCTTCCAGCCAATGATTACGCAGGACTCAACCGTGTTACCCTGTCGGGGCATGTTTAAAACATGTGCCACAAATCACCTCCCTACAAAAAATAGAATCCTAGACAAGTCGGAATCGCACCCCTGCCGACTCCAGTTCGGCCGCACTCTGGGCCGAAAGTTTGTTATCAGTAATAATTAGACTCAAATCTTCTAAGGGCAAAATAGACGCAAAGCCAATCTTGCCGTACTTGCTCGAGTCGGCCACCAAGATGGTTTGTTGAGCGTGGGCGTGCATAGCGCGAATAATTTCAGAGCCCTCCATCAAGTGAGTAGTGATGCCGCGAGCCAAGGAGAAGCCATCGGTTCCTACAAACGCAAACTTAACTTGCAAGCGCGCAATGCTATCGATTGCCATACTACCTGCAAAGGACTCGGTGCTACGGCTAAACTCGCCGCCAATCATACTCAACCTAAGCGCGGGGTTGAGTCGGGCATGAGAAAAGGCCAAGTTGGAATTGCTCACCACGTGGACGTCGCGCTTGCCCGACAGAAACTTAGCAATCAATGCAGTTGTGGTTCCTGCTTCTATCATAATCACGTCGCCGTCGCTAACCATTTCTGCCGCTGCCCTGGCAATCTGGGTTTTTTGTTCTGAGAAAACGTTCTGTCGTTCTAAAATATTGCGGTTTATGGCACCCTCAGCCCCACCGCGCGTTCGGTTAAGCAGCCCTCTTTCGGCCAAGGACTTGAGATCCGATCTGATGGTAACTTCTGACAGACCAAGGTCTTGTGCAAGCGTGACGACCGACAGCGAGCCATGCTCAGCTAACTTGCTGAGGATAGTTCTGTCCCTTTCGTTTAAACTATCAAACATTTTCGTTATGCTTTCGGAACGCTTTCGATACCACAAGTCACTATAACAATCAGCTCAGACTTTTACAAGTATCATAGGGAGACTCTTTGCTAATCTAAGCTGTCAATGCGTCACGATACTCACGTGGCGTTAGTCCGTATCGATCTTTAAAAACACGATTAAAATGCGAGATATTTTTGTAGCCCAGTTTGTCAGCTACTTCGTAAATTTTGAGTTGCGAATCTTTAAGCATCACTTTAGCTCGTTCCAAACGATGCAGGGTTAGATAGTCAGAAAAGAACTTACCCGTCTCCTGATGAAAAACAAACCCAAGATGATTTGGCGTTACTCCAAATCGAGCAGCCAGCTCTTTGAGTGAGACACCCTGTTCCAACTCTTCTTCTACCGCCCGCTTAACGTCCCGTATAATCAACCGCTCATGGCCTCGAGCTTCGGCTGGCTTTGCCTCACCATCTTCGGTACTAAGAACACCATTTTTTGCAGAAAGTTTATCAAGTTTGAGCACTACACTTTTTAGAATTTCACTAAGTTCGGCATCGTCAACAGGCTTGAGAATGTAAGCTGCGGCGTTTTCTCTGATAGCGCGCTTGGCGTAAGAAAAGTCAGCGTGTCCAGAAATAAAGACAGCCAACAAATCTGGCTTATATTCTTTGCCTCTGGAAAAAAGATCCAAACCAGACATACCAGGCATTCGGATGTCGCTTACCAACAGATCCACCGCCTCACGTTGGATAATCTCCAATGCTTTTGCCGCCGAATTGCTAGCCCATTGCGCCTGCATACCAAAACTTTCCCATGGCACCAGAGTCTGCAATCCTTCCAAATCGGGCGCTTCGTCATCCACCAATAAAACTTGATACACTATGGACTCCTCACTAGACGATGGTATGAGCAAGCCTGCATGCTGTCAAGTCAGCCAGTCCAACAAAAAAAGGGCCGTTTGCAAGCAAACGGCCCTCTCAAATCTCTCAACAATACTATTACTTTGCAGTAACGTAAAAACTATTACTTTGCAGTAATGCTATGAATCAAAATGTGGGATTTGGGCGAAAGATCATTGCGATCTTCTCTATTGGTTGAAATCATGCCAACCAACAAGCGATTGTTAGGGTTGGGACGTACAGTTTGGCCATACTTGTTGTCCAAAACACTAACCATCTCTACACCATTGATCTTTACTATCATGCGAGGAAATCGGTCTTCTTGAATAATGCCGTAGCTTACGGTGACTTCTTGTCCTATAGGAAAGGTCTTAAAGCCCAAAGCTGGAAAGTCTGCGTAGCGAAAAGTCAAGTTTGGATTGTTACCCTTGCCATGTTTTTGCACTTCTATCTTGTCACCCTTGAGCAAAAGTGCATAGCACTGTTGTTGCCAAAAGATGCTGCCAACGCTGCTTCCACGTTGCACTAAGGCTATAAAGGATGCCTCGCCAGAGGTAAAGTCACCATTAAAAGTAAGTTTATAATCCACAAGTTTGTTTTCAAACTGCTTTGACAAAGCTGCCTTTAGACCATAAATGCTTTCGGTAGAAACGTACGATCCCATCAACTTAAGGCTATTTGAGGACTGTGCAATGTAGTCAGGGACTGCTTTGCGTTTACCAGCTACTATTGAAGTGCCTTCCCAGTTACTTGCCTTAACTACTTCTGGTACTTGGGCAAAACTTGCCATTACCGATACCAAAGTCAGCACCAGGACAGAAGCGATTTTTACCATAAAACGTGTCTTTGTGTTCATCTTGTTCTCCTTACAGATGGTTAATTACTCAGCACTCAAGCTGGTAATGGTTATCGACGACTTAGGGCTTAGGTCATTTGCATCTTTATTATTGGTGGCCTGCAAACAGATTAAGACCCTGTTACTATTGCTAGGCTTGATCGTAGCGCCCCATTTGTTGTCCAATACATTCGCAATTTCTATGCCGTTAATTTTGACGACCAGACGTGGCACTGTGCCTTCATCAATAACAGCAAAGCTGAGTTCTACTTCTTGACCAATAGGAAGACTAGTAAAACCGAGTTCGGGGAAGTAATCGTAGGCAAATCTAAAGCTTTCCGGTGGCGAAAAATTCCGCCCACGTTCAATTTTGGCCAGTTGGACAGCCTTTTCGCGGACGATTACCGCATAGCCAGTCTGATTACGTAGCGATGTCGCTATAGCTCCAGCGCGTAACGAGACAGCAATGTAGGAACCTTCCTTGTAGTTCTCTCCCTCGCCTCTTGGAAAGCTTCCGTCAAAAACAAACTTCATAACCAAGGCTTTGTTGGTAAACTGAGCTGATAGTTTTTGATCTAAGGCGTACTGAAGATCATTCTGAAACCCGGGTTTACCGCTATCTGAAGGGTGCGCACCCATGAGCTTTAAGCCTGTTTCGGTTTCAAAAATAAAGTCTTTAACAGGTTTTCTGATGGATCTGATATCCCAGGATGCCGCCCAGTTTGACGCCTTGAGCAGTTCTGGTACCTCCTGTGCAGACAATCCTGCAGCAGCAACTACTACAGTCATCAGCAAAAACGACACTATTTTTTTTGTGTTCATCTTGTTCTCCTTGTGGGCCTCATTGGCCCAATTAATTTAGTTTGCTTTTTCGGCCAGACTCTGCAAGAGAGCCTTGCGCTTGCTCCATTCATTATTGTGGTAGTCCAAAAACTTTTGGTAGCCTTCTTTGTCCATCTCTTCTTGGGTTTGATCCAAAATTTTGATAACTTCGGCATCACTGGAAGCAAAAAGGGCGTCTGCTAAGGCTTGGTCATAAAAATCCGCTATTATGGTATTTACTTGTCCAAGGTCGCTTGCAGGATCTGGTTTGTCATAAGCAAACTCGTTTTCGTTACGAACGTACTTCCACAATACTCGGCCTTGCCATTCTACCATCTTGTCGCGCTTATCGGCGGGCAGTCTTAAGTTGGCAGCAACCTTGGTTTTATCTACCCAGGAGGTGTTACCTACCCAGTTCCAGTTAAATATACGCGACTGTTGACGTTCTTGGTCACTGGCATTTTCGTACTTGGCATTCCAGTAAGGTATGCCGTTTTCGTCCATTTCGTCCCAGAAGAAACCCTTTGGTCCATAGACCAAGGCTCGTTGACCTTCTTCTCCGGTTGACCAATCCAAGTAAGCAAGAATCTCTTTAATGCGAGGTTCCGCGTTCTTGGTAAAGACGTTGACGTTCCAACCGAGTGTGGCGTAGCCGGCCAAGGTTACTTGCTCGCCATCTATTCCGGCGCGGTGCGGAGGAGCAATTACGTCATAGAGGTTGACGTCTATCTTGTTGTTGTCGTTGGCGGACTTGATCATATTGCCAAAGTCCCATGAGGTCACCACAGCTATCTGTCCATTTACCAACTTTTCCATTACCTGGTCACGGGTTTGGGCAAAAACGTCTTGGGTCATCAGACCCTTACGCATCAAACGTGATAGGTAAGAAAAAGTGTCTCTAACATTGGGGTCTTTAAACATCTTGGTAAACTTGCCGTCTTTTGGCGTACCGAGCAGGTTGTCCATGTATGAAAACAGTTGTTCGCCCATGCCTCGGAAGACCAACGTTTTGGCTTGAAATCCGTCGCCAACTTCAAGTGGCACCATATCAGGGAACTTTGCAGCGACCTTCTCTAGGTAAGCTTCCAGTTCGTCATAAGTTCCAATTGATGGCGAACCCAATTCTTTGTAGACTTTGGTGTTGATCGCCCAACCTGCGTTACCATTGCCTGATGTGGCGTCGGGACTGATGTACCAGTTTGGAAACTGATAGAGCTTGCCATCTTTGTAGCGCAAGAGCTCCAAGTTGACCGTACCAACGTACTTCTTTAGGTTTGGCATACTATCCAAGTAAGGATCGAGTGGAAGCAGTAAGCCTGCATCAATGAGGCTTGCTACTTTGGCGCCGCGGTCCAAACAGATAACGTCGGTAAGGTCACCTGTAGCTATCATTAGGTTGAGCTTGTCGCCGCCAGAGCCAGATGGTGAGACCCACTCAATGTCTACCTTTTTGTTTTCTTTGAGCCAAGCCGAAACCACATCCACTCCCCATGCATTGGGTGGAGACCACCAGTCATATCCAACATACCAGCTAAACTTTAAATTGCCACTGTCGTCAGCCAAGTCAGCATCACTGCCCTCTTCGCTCGGACAGGCCATAAGTGTACTTAGCAGTATCAAGATGCCCGCTAACAAACCCAGTCGTTTTAAATTGTTCATCGTCCAACCTCCTCACCTATATTATGCTACTTTTAATCGTACCACGGCTCAGCTATGGCACAAGCAACGTATTCAACGATAAGTGTCCTCAAACAGGGACGCCAAACGGCCAGGATCTCCTGCCGTTGTTTTTGCCTATAAATCCTTCTTTACAAAGTTCTGTTTAGGAATTGTAATATAATAAAGACTGCTATAGGTGTATTTGTTTGGCAACTATGCTAAAAATACCTATAGACTTAATTTGGAGGACATTTAGATGAAGAACTTTTTGACTGTGCTCATGCTCTGTATGGCGGCACTTCCCACTTTTGCTGCCGATATAGAGAAATCAGACACGCAAATTCAGCTTGAGGCCAGCGCCACGTTGGGGTGGCAGATGAATTTGGACACCTACGCTAATGGTTTTAACAATACCGCAAACCTAAAGTTACAGTTTCCGCTGCTCTCGTACCAAAGCCTGGCAAAGACCCCAAGTGATTTGTATGGCGCTTTGGACATTAGCAACTTATCATGGATTTTTGGTGACACTGTGAACGATGGTGATCCAACAATCGCAAACATTACCGGTACCATTGGTGCAAAACTGGTTTTTAAGCCGTTTGAACTCTTGATTTACAGTGCGCCTAGTTTGGGTGGAGATCTTAGCACTGCTGCTTTAGATGGTATAGCCGATGTATTAACGATTAAACTCCCCGATTTTACCTATGGAACATCGCTAAAGCTTCAAACTGATGAGCTACCTTTTGATGCCGAAGTAAAACTACTTTCTTTTGGCAACACTTTTACTTCAAACACTGAACTTTATTATGCACTTGGGCTCGACCTTAACTTTTTTGTGGTTCCTGATCTGCTAGACATAAGAACTAGGATGTCAACATATCTCAACGGAACCGGCAACTTTAACCTTTCCATTGCACTACCACTAACGTTTGATGTTGCAGAAGGCCTAACGCTTACACCTGCTTCAGACATGATAATAACTGAAACAGCATTTGAATTTGACGCAAGTCTTAACACCCAACTCAAGCTGACTCAACCAAATAATGGTGGTACTGCGGCAGCTGTATCGTACGTCGCGTTTCTCGGCAAAGACTACGATCTTTCTATGGGTGTTTCGTTTAGCGAACCAGCCGATGGAGGCCTGATAGATTTTTTGGGTTTTGATGCCGCGTATTCAATTGTAAATTTCATCTTTAATGCTGACCCTGCACAAAAGATAACGGCAAACTCAAGAGTTTTGATTGATCTTGACGACTTTAACGTGTTGGTACCACAGATTAACTTCACCTATACATACCCCGGAAGTGGCGCGGCAGCCACCAAGTCCTTGTTTGCCAGTCTTGAGTACAGAAACAACGCCATAGATAATACATCAATTGTAATTAACTGGAAACCAGGTGCTGACATTCAAGGCCTCTATGACCTCAACGGAGAAGGGTTTTTAGTATCGGACATTAAGAATTTTTCCTTTGGTACAATTGCCGTAGCCATTACCATTACCTATTAGCACATACCATCAACGCGCTAATTGAACGATGTGACTGCGGTTCTTAAGTAGGCAGCCCAAATGCGTGGGCTGCTTTTTTTATAGGTCTATCTAATCACCAACAATCACCAATGATCAAAAACTAGGTATCCTTGAAATTGATCATCATTAGTTGATTTCAAATTTTATTTGTAATTTCGTTTGCATTTAATACCAACTTCGATTTATACTGGTGTTTGAGACAATTGAACTACGTCGTAGCTCACTGTATCAATTAATCGCCTTCAAAAGATTGCGGTTATAAAAAA
>JBBRCZ010000008.1:0-138269 GCA_038204425.1 Spirochaetia bacterium
TCCCTTGGCAGCAACGCTGGTTTAAGCTAGATATTCCTGCTGCTTTGCCTGCTCAATCAGGCAGACGTTATCTATCTTGGAAGGCAAATGGAGAGTTTACCATTTTTATCGATGGAAAACCGTGGTGTGGATTGGACTGTGCCCACCCTGATGCGCCCCTGCCCGACAAAGCCTGCACACTTTTTATAGACTGCGGATTGTGGCAAACAGGGATCTGGAAAGAGTTTCCGAGTCCTGATGAGCTGGGATTTGTATTCTACTACGCTAAGTTGTCGCTGCGAAACCAAGCAGCTTGGGCCGCCTACCACGATATTGATATTCTATTAAAGCTTTGTCTTTCTTTAATGAAGCAAGATAACATTAATCCGGTTGTCACTTTTGGACATACACCAGCCCTGACCGAGCTAAGCCCACTTTTGCGCCGACTCTTGCGTCAGTTGGACTTGGCTTGTGACAGCTTTGACACTCAGGGCTTAGACGCACTGGTTGCAAACCTAAAAACACTCTATCAAAATTTTCCATCAATGCAATCCGAAGGTATCAACAGTTACGTAGGTCACTCGCACATAGACTTGGTCTGGCTCTGGCCAGAACGAGCTAGCTATAAAAAGGCTGTCCATACTTGGGCCACCCAACTGCGTCTGATGGAAAAGTATCCCGAGTATACCTTTACCATGAGTCAGCCTCCGCTTTTTTACCAACTTAAAAAACAGCATCCAGAACAGGCAGGAGAAATTGAGCAGCGCATGAGCGAAGGTCGCTGGGAATTTACTGGAGCCTTAGAAGTAGAATGCGATACACAAATTCCTGTCGGTGAAGGCTTGGTGCGCGCGATTCAATATGGGCAAGAGCGAATTAAAGCAGTGCGTGGCCAAAATGCCAACACGGTCTGGTTGCCGGACGTATTTGGCTATTCGCAATGTTTGCCACAAATATTTGCTCAAATGAAGATAGAAAATTTTTATTCGACCAAAATTCTTTGGTCACAAATCAGCAAATTTTCTCACAATTCCTTTACTTGGCAAAGCCCTGATGGTTCTTCGGTTTTGACTCACTTGGCAGTTGCTGGTTATATCTGCGAAATTCAACCAGAAGAAAGTCTCAACGCTGTACGGGCCTATCAGCAGGCCGATGTCCATTATGAAACACTTGCTGCAGCAGGTTATGGTGACGGAGGTGGAGGTGCGACCGAGGCCCACTGCGAACGCGCCCGCCGCATGCAAAACTTAAGCGGGCTGCCTCAATCGCAGTGGACTACGGTTGAGGGTTTTTTTGCGCGACTAAAAACCAAGCAGGCCCAATTACCCAGTTACCGAGGCGAACTTTACTTGGAATATCATCGCGGCGTGCAAACTACTCAGGGTTTACTCAAACAAAACTTTAGAGCCTGCGAGCGAGCGCTGCAAGCTCATGAGGCAATGCGGGTTGCGCAGCAAGCTGCAGCTTTGCCGGCTGAGGCTTGGTTGCGTTATTTATTTACTCAGTTTCACGACGCTATTCCTGGTACTTCGATCCACAGCGTCAACAAGGAACTCAACATAGAACTTGCAAGCCTTACCGCCGACACTCGAAATAACGCCTTGACAGAATGGCCAAAAAATCATGCACAATTTGCTGTTTTTAATCCGCTGGGCTTGCCCATTAAAAAAGTTGTCGAGGTTAATGCTCAAGCCCCAAGCGATAAAACACAAGTTCTGGATCTCCTCGATAAAGCAGCACCTTCACTAATTGAATTTCCCACACAAAAAGGTGCCAACGGCAAAGTCTATGCCTATGTTGAAGCAAATCCGCTTTCTGCAGTCTGCAAAAATACAGTAAGCAACACCAGCCTTTCCGACTTAGATTTTCCAGCCAAAGCCAGTAAAAACAAACTTGAGAACGGCCTAGTTTGTGCTGTCTTTGACAGTGCTGGTCAGTTAGAATCGCTGACCATCCGTGGTGAACGCTTAAATTTAAAGCGCAGCGCTTACTTTACCTTGCATAGCGATATGCCAGCTAACTACGATGCATGGGACATTGACCATAGTGCGACCTGGAATTTTTCTGAACTAAATGACCCAATTGAATTACACATAAGCGAAAATGGGCCGCTGCGCTCAGTACTGCAGGGTTCTACAAAAATTGGCGACACAAGCAGCCTGCTGGTTTCATATATCTTGGAAGCCAATCAGGATGTCTTGCAGATAGAACTCCAGATAAACTGGCAAGAAAACGATAAACTGCTTCGTTTTAATGTCGAGAGCAATTACCGTGGCTCGCTTGCTCGTTTTGGAGCGCCCTTTGGTTGCACCGATCGATCGCAAGTCATTGGCCTGCCAGCACAAGAAGCGCTTTGGGAAGTACCTGCCAGCCGTTGGGCAGCTGTTTTGGACGGAAACAATCAAGGACTTGCTATAATCAGCGAGGCCAAATATGGTTTTTCCGCCAGTGATGGTCATCTAAGCCTATCTTTATTGCGTTCGCCAAGCTACCCTGACCCCTACTGCGATCGTGCAATCCACACCATTAGATTTGCCATCGGGGCCTATGTCGCCGAAAGCCACGGCCAAAGCACAAGCAACAGTCGCCGTCAACAATTGTCTACAGCTGCCCTTTGCGAGACACTTTATTGCGAACCATTGCAACAAGTTGGAGGGCAGCTTATTGACTCACTGTTTAGTTTTTCAAATTTGGGCAGCGTCGTTCCTTCCTGGGTGCTGCCTGCGACCCGGCATAAAGGTTACTTGATCCGCCTACACGAAACCGTGGGCAAAGCCAACTCGGTATGCCTCAACTTGAGCAGCCCAAGCAAAGTCAGCCAACTCCTACTCGATGAAAGAGTGATTAAAAAATCCTCTGATCTTGTTCAAAGATATGAGTTTGGCGTTGAGGCCAACAAGATAGTTACGCTACTCGTTGAAACTACCTAAAGCTTACCTAGCGCTTTATTGTGGAAGCCTTCATTGCTCCAGTTCGTGCGGCATTAAGCGTCGCTGTGGTCTAAAATAGGTCTTGGGCGAATAGTCGTAGAGGTCAGAAACTTTGCACATATAAATGCATGCATAGCGGTCCATTTGATCGGCATAGCGACTTTCTTCTTGACCTGAGCGCAAGATTTCTCCCCAATAGGGATTAAAACAACTGCGATACGCTGCCAGCTTGTCAGCAATGGTGACGTTTATTGCATCAGTCTGTTCAAAAAGACTATCAAGTTGGCGGTGGTCTATTTTTCTACCCTCGTGGCGAGCCAAGTCAAGTTGATTGATCTCTTTTTCCAAGACGGTTTTTTCACTCATAAGCGACTCTACTGCTTGTTGCAGGTTTCGGCCGCGCCTAATTCCACTGACCTCTGCTTCGAGGTCACCAAGGACGAGTGCGGTACGCCAATCACAATGTTTTTTGATGCTGACAACATCACCATAAATATGGTCACCAATGTAGAGAATTTCTCCGCCTATCAAACCAAAGTCTTCTTGCAGCTGTTTAAACCATCCTCCTTGAAACACGCCACTGGCAACATTGGCATCATGGTTTTGCATCAGACCTGTATCGGTTTGAATTGCCAAGAAGCGATTAGGCCGCTCAAAAAAACGTGGTTTGTCGGCCAAAGTTATCACCAAGTCAAAGACATCGCGCCAACCATTGTGCTTGGTCAAAAAAGGGTCAATCGCGTACTCAAGCAAAGCACGCGTATAAGCATAGTCAGAGTTGGTAATCACCATCAGCTTTTTGCCGTATTCTTTGTAGCGCTCAAGCAGACGGGCTAGGTCGGGGTCTTTAACTACAAATCGTTCAAAATCCTTGAGAACAATCGATTTAATGGCTCCGTTGCGATGCACCATGTCCACTGCACTGAGCACGTCGGAGGCTATCCTTGCAAAGTCTGGCAAACTCACGCCGTCACTCTTGAGTTGCACAATTTGGCTAAACAGAACACCAACTGAAATTGCAAACGAAGTATCCAAGGCAGTGTACTCGGGATCTCGCAGTTCTATAGCGACGTTTTGATAGATTTGGCGAACAAGCCGAAAGTCGATTTCTTGCAGGCCGTGGTAGGCAGCCTTTACTTTGCCATAGCAGCTCAGTTTGAGCAGATTGCCATTTACCTTGTCAATTACAAGTCCAACTACCGCTCGATCGAGGTCAAAAGGAAGACTTGCTATCTGCGTTGGATAGGCGCGTTCTTTGACAAGCCAAGCAGAAGCACAGCTATGAGCGAGCTTTTCAAATTCTTCAACATTATACCTGACAAGTGTATAATCCATGTCAAAGCCAATTAGCTTTATTTTTTTTAGGTTGAGCATTCGATTTACATAAACAGCCATGCTCTCAGTATAGATTACCGTCTCTAAGCTGCTCAAGCGCCCACGCCGCATGTTCTTTGACTACGGCGGACGTGTCGTTTTCTAAGGCGTCCTTTAGTGCAGGGATTAAATGGTAGGCGCGTGTGTTTGCTGCCACACTGGCAGCGTTGCGCACAATGCCTTCTCGGCCAGCTCTCATTAAAGGTGATCCAGCAAAACGCTCGGCAAACTGCTCATGGCTGCGCATAGCCAGTATGTTCGCCAAATCAAGCTGAGCTGGGACTCGATGAAGCAAAAAATCTTTTTCGGCCGTCTGGGGACTGCCAAGATTAAAGGGGCAAACATCCTGACAGAGGTCACAACCAAATAACCATTCACCAGTTAAATGACGCAGATGCAAAGGCACAGGGCCCTTGTGCTCAATAGTTAAATAGCTGATACAACGAGACGCATCTATATGTCCTTGCCCGTCCAAGGCCCCTGTTGGACATACTTTACTGCAACGAGCGCATGAACTAGGGCAGGCATTTTGGCGCAAACCGCCTTGCTTTCCGTCCTCCCAAGCCAATCCCTGTTCAAAGTCCCCAGTGGTGATGATGCTTGCCAAAAAAACCAACGAACCCCAGACAGGGACAATGCTGAGCGTGTTTTTTCCAGTAAATGAAAGCCCGCTTAAGTGGGCAAAGTATCGCTCATGCAGCGGATGAGCGTCGGTCCAAGCCTTGCTTGTTGAGCCTTGCGTCTTTTGATCGAGTACCTCGCAAAGCGTCCGAAGCTTGGGTGGCAAGACCTTGTGATAGTCTCGGCCCAAAGCGTACTGCGCAATTCTCGCCCCTTTGGCTTGCGGTTTAGCGGGCTGGGCATAGGCAAAGGCCAACATAATCACGCTTTTTGCACCCGGCATTTGTCGATCTGGCCACATTTTTTGTGCGGCGTGGCGCTCCAGAAAGCCCATCTGCCCCGACTTTCCCGAGCTAAGCCACTGTTGAAAATGATCATCGGCCACGTGACGTAGCTCGTTGGTATCGACGCCCCAAGGACCGGGCTGGCCAACTGGCTGGGCGCTTGCAACTGCACAGCGAGCAAACCCGAGTTGTGGCAAAAGCTCAATAAATTCGTGCGGCAGCGTTAACATAGCCTGCAGTATGCTGCAAAGAGGCGCGCTTGTGAATCTTTTTGAGCAAATTGACATAAAGTAGCTTAGACTTTTACCTATTGTGGTTAGTCTACGTTTACAGGACAATCTTACGACCTCGGAAGAAGAAAGCGAGCCACTGCAAGCACGCCTCAAGTCCCTTGAACTAGAAAACGACCATCTGCGCCAAAAGATAGAACTACAGTCGCAAGAAAATCTAATCAACAAAGAAAATCGCAGCGAGGCAGAAAAAAGGCTCTCTTTTAATCCAGTCAGTGGCCTGCCGAGTTCTTACCAACTCAAGCATGCAATTGGTGGTTTGAGCCGCAGTGTACAAAAAAAGAACGGGGGTTTTGCCATAGTAATCATCCAGTTGGACCAAGCCTTTGCTATGCTGCGCAAAAGCCTCAAGGCCAATATTTCAGAGTGGTTGCTCTACCAAATTGGTGCTCGACTAACTGAGTTTGTGGTTGGCAGAAACCGCCTTTTTCATAGCAAAGACTTGGAGTTTATCCTACTGATAGAAAAAGGCAACGTAGTTGACTACTTTGACCAAGTGCTCAAGTTAATCAGCCAGCGCCTTGGCGAAAAACATATTTTTTCTGGTTTTAACTTGACGATAAGGGCCAACATTGGGGTTGCGGTATTTCCACAGGATGCTCGCGACAAAAGCAAGCTTTTGTCGCGAGCTGACATTGCCCTCGGGGCTGCTATTGAACAGAAGCGCCAAATTGTGTTCTTTGAAGAAAAACTTGAACATCAGGTGAACGAAAAGATTAATCTACTTAATGCTTTGGTGCGTGGTATAGAAGCTGCAGCCATGGAAGAAATGAGCCAGCAGTTTGAACTGTACTTTCAACCAAAGCTTAGAGTTAGTCTCGACGATGATGGACAACCGACTTTACAGGGTGTTAAGGCCGAGGCCTTGATTCGCTGGAACCACCCAGACAAGGGTCTGGTTAGTCCAATGCGCTTTATCCCCTTGGCCGAAGAGACAGGTTTGATTCTTCCTATGGATAAATGGGTCTTGTATCAAGGCATTGCGGCACTTCGCCGTTGGCGAGACCTTGATGGGTTTGAAGGCTTGTCTATAAACATCTCAGCCGGCCAATTTCAAAGCGGTGATATGGTGGACCTAATTGAAGCTATTCTTAAACAAGAAACATGGCTCAAAGGCAAGCTGACGATAGAACTGACCGAAACCGGTCTCTTTGAACAAGCAGAACTGGCTCAAAGCATGGTAAAACGTTTTAGAGCACTAGGCGTCAAGATTTCCCTAGATGATTTTGGCACCGGTTTTTCTTCATTAAGTCACCTGCACAAATTTAGGCTAGACGAAATTAAGATTGACCAAAGTTTTATCCGCGATTTTCCAGAAAACGAAGCGGATCGTGCGATTGTCGATTCGCTTGTGCAGATGGCACGCGACCTGAGCATGGAGATCGTAGCCGAGGGAGTAGAGCGGAAGGAACAAGTTCTACCTTTGATGCAACGCGGTTGCACTAACCTGCAAGGCTTCTTATTTGCGCCACCCTTGCCAGAAAAAGCCTTTCTTGACTTCCTCGAACACCATAAAAAAGGCCAAGCAATCCTGTCGCTATAATTTGGCCGTGTAATTATGCTAAACCAAAACTTCTATTTCCCACCATGCTTCAAAACTTGCTCCAGGCACGAGCTTTTGATGACCTTCTCGCCCATGCCAGGCGCAAGAATCGTCTGCTTTGGCAGTGATTCCCCACCAAGGCTCTAAACAAACAAAGGGTGCATTCCCAAGCGGCGCCCAAATTCCTAGGTAGGGTGCTTGTGGAAAAGAAACCTTAACGCCTTTTCCTGTTTTGCGATGTTGCAAACTCACCTGTCTAGAACGGTGTTCAGTCAAAATAATTGCACATGGGTCAAAGAGTGATTCTTTGACGGCAAGCATGCCATCTTTGGTTTTGAAAGGCTTGGTCTGACCGGTTCGCAAGCCTTCTTTATTGATCAATTGCCGCTGGGTCGATTCCTCGTGTTCAAAGACTAGTTGATAGTCATCTCGAGTCTCACCTTGCAAGAGTGGCGCACGAAAGGCCGGATGGGCACCGATACCAAAATGCAAGTCGTGCTCAGAATCGGGATTGCCGACTCGATAGGTCACCCTAACGCTTGTGTCTCGTAACTGATAACCTATCTCCAAAACAAAGCTACTGGGAAAAATAGCATGGGTAAACTCATCGTCTTCTAGTCTAAACAAAAGCGAATCTGAGGTTTTGGCGGCCAAGGTAAAGTCTCGGTCACGAGCAAAACCGTGGTTGCCCATCGGAAATCTTTGCCCATCTTGCTCCAAGTGTCCACCCGGCATAGCACCAACCATGGGAAAGAGAACTGGTGAGTGCCTGCCCCAATACTTGGGATCAGCCTGCCAGATGTATTCGAGTCCATCATGAGTCTTTATAGATTGAAGCTCGGCGCCTGCTACTTTGATTCCGATGCTAAGTTTTTGATTTTCCAGTTGATGCATGCAACTGAGTCTAACCTATGAAAAGGTGCCACGCAAGAGTGACTTGCTGCTGGGGTTCAAGGTGAACTATTCTTAGGGTTCGGCAGTTAGTCTGATCTTGAAATACAAAGGGTGAACAACGTGTTTAGAAAACTATTGTGTTTGATGTTTGCAATGTCCTGTTTGATCTCGACCTCTTGGACTCAGATTTTTTCTCCAGCGCGGCCCTTGCTTTCATTAAAAACAGAACATTTTGAGTTTATCTTCCCTGCTGAACTTGAATCAGAGACACGCGACCTAGCGATCTTTGGCGAGGCGGCTTATGCTCGCATACGTGTCCTGCTTGCTGACCAATCCAATCGATCGCTAATCCCCGTCGTCTTGACCCCCGACATTGACTACGCTAACGGATTTGCGTCTACCACACCTTACACAAGCATAGTTTTGTATGTAACACCAACCGAGCTCAATAGTACCATTGGCAACTTTAACCATGATCTCAAGTCAGTTTTTTTTCATGAACTAGTTCACGCCATCTCTCTCACTATAAAGAATCCTTTTTTTGAATTTTTTGCCGGACTGTTTGGGCCAGCTATTGCTCCGCAGGTGTTTACCTTGCCGGTTTTGATGATAGAGGGTGTTACCGTATCCTATGAGAGCCAGGACGGCTTTGGTCGGGTTAACGATCCATGGGTGCGTCAGTATTTGCAACAAGCACTCTTGCAAAACCAATTTATGAGCCCCTGGGAAACTTGGAGTGATGATCAAAGCTACCCTTTTGGTAGCGCTGGCTATTGGTATGGGGGTTTTTTTAATGCTTACTTACAAGAAACATTTGGCCATGAGACCTACGCT
Source organism: Spirochaetia bacterium (assembly GCA_038204425.1). Classification (GTDB taxonomy): domain Bacteria; phylum Spirochaetota; class Spirochaetia; order DSM-27196; family Salinispiraceae; genus JBBRCZ01. The sequence goes on from JBBRCZ010000008.1 coordinate 8,750, forward strand.
CTTTTGTGGAAGCAATTTAGTTCAGCAGTCTTTCTAACAGGCGAGCCTTTTTTGGATCAGAGCAATGCGATTGAAACCGTCTATGGAAAAAGCATAGAAGAGCTTTGGGAAGCATTTAAAGTCTGGCTGAGACCTGACTTCCCCATCCATATCCAAGGCCAACTGGCAAATCTTGACACTAAACGTATTTCACACCTAAGCGGTGATGGTTCGTCGTTATATTTTTTTGCTAGTTCTAGCAGTGCTGTTTACCGTTGGACTCCAACAAGCAAGGAACCCGAGTTCCTTTTTTATAGCGACGGTCTACTTAACAGGTTGGACGTATCGCCTGACAAAAGCAAGCTTTTGGTTTCGACAGGTGCTGTTGAAGACGGTGTCGCTCGCTATCGTCTGCGTGTCTTTGATCTTCAAACTAAAGCATTTACCGATTTTTCAAAACGTTCACTCAGCCAAGCCGGCTGGGCAGGCGATGCGATCGTAGCTCTCAGACGTCGTGTTGGCGTAAACGATCTAGTACTTATTGATAGTAATGGAACTGAACAAGTTTTGCTCGCTGGTGCATTGCACCGCAATTTTTCTGAGCCAACAAGCGTCGACGGCAAAACCGTCTACGTGATTGTCAGAGAAAACGGCCAGCGAAGCATTCTCAAGATAGACGCAATCAGTAAGGCAATCCAAATAGCCAAACCTGACCAGTCTCTTGGTCAAATCCGTTATTTGAGCCGTAGCGCAGCTTCTATCTGGTTGTCATACAGCAAGGCAGAAGGCTTTTACTCGCCACTAAAGATTGATAATAACAACTTTGACTTGTTAGAAGACAATGTATCTGGCGGGCTGTTTGCGGTGCAAGAAATGGCCGACCAAAGCCTCTGGGGCATGTCTTTGATGGCAGAAGGTTATCAGCTAAGCAGGTTTCCTCAAGCTCTCAGCAAAAAAACAAAAACAATTGCCGCCAATTGGCAGCCGTACCTAGTTCAAAGTGAGCAAGTAGATCTGCCAACATGGACGAACGAGCAGCCACAGACCCTGCCGACGACAGGTGCCTACTTGCCTTTAGAATGGATGCTTCCTCGCTTATGGTTTCCCTTGCTTAGTTTGGACCTTGAGGCTCTCAGTCCAGCCTTGCGTGCCGACACTATGATTGGCCTTACCACCTACTCAAGTGATCCAGCATTGACAGAGAACCTGCTGCTAGAACTCGGCTTCTATCCAAAGCGACTTTTTACCCATCTGTCAATTAATTATCAAAATAGACAATCGGTGTTGAGCAGCTCATTAACGGCCAAAGACATCTTGTTAAGCGCCGCACAAGTAGAAAACAGCTATCGCCAAAGCTCCTTCCAACTAGAGTTTGCTCGGCCAATCTTTGCAGACCTTGCTTGGCAACAGGTCACTCCCTATGCTCGACTGGCTTGGGCGGCCGAATGGGACTACCTTGCTGGATTGAGCTCGGCCTATGAATGGCCATTGAGCCACACTTGGTTAAACGCTTCTTTGGGGTTTAGGTTTAGTTCTAACAACCCCGGCAATGATCTTTCCAAGCCCAATGGCAGCTTTTTTGCCAATCTTAACGTTGCAGGTGCACTTGATTTACTCGATAGTAGCCAAGCGCCATGGCTAGTTTCGGCCAATATTTCTACAAGCCTGCCAGTTGTGCCCTTTGATCTCGACCTTCAGGCCGCTTGGAGTCCGCAGATTAAGTTTGGTCCACGCGGCGTCACACGACAAAGCGCCGAACAAGCTTGGTATGGATTATTTAATAGTTGGCAGTCCTATGCCGAATTTGCGCACCTGCCAATTTTGGACAGCTGGTTTGTTTCGGCCGACTTAGGCTATCGACTGTTTGACCTTGAGTTTGCCACCAAGACCGCACTATTTGACCAATTGCTGCTAAAAGGCCTACGCATAAAAACTGGGCTTCGAGGACTTTATCTGGGTCAGGAACTCAACGTTTCTAGTTATCTGCGTGCTATTGCTTTCTTGCTACCTAACAGCGAAACCATAGTCGGAAGGGTAAACCTAGTTCCCTATGCCGAGGCGTCGTTTTTGTGGGACAATCACAATCCTTTGCAAAGTCCTGGCAAATGGATGTTTTCTGCTGGACTGAGTATCGGACTTTAGATCCTTGTCATTTTGTCCATGTTTCGTGGTAAAAAAGTAATATGAAATAGTCCCTTTCTGACTATAATGATGAGCATAGAGGTAATAAATGAACGAACCTTCTGAAACTCTAAGAAAAAACACCTGGTATGAATGTGATATTCCAAAAAAAGAGCTCAACAGCTATATGAAGCGCTCAAATACACCCGCGGCTTTGCACATTGGCCTGTGGTTAGTGCTTTTGATCGGAACTGGCGTTCTTTCGTCAGTGTTTTTTTTACAAGGAAATCTGTGGTGCATTCTAACTTTTGCAATTTATGGTGTGCTTTATTCTGCTGCCGACGCTCGAACCCATGAAACAGTGCACGGAACACCATTTAAAACCTCGTGGATCAACACTGCCGTTTGTTGGTTTGCAGCTTTAATTGATTTAATGAACCCGGTAATCTGGCGTTGGAGTCATAGTCGCCATCATTCTTGGACAATGCACAAAGGCGATGATCCAGAAATTTCGGTGCCGCGGCCGCCGAATGTCTTCCTAATTGCGCTTGAGTTCTTTCACTTGCATAAAGTTTGGTACAAGCTTGCTTATATGTTTGCCCATGCGTTGGGTATCAAGACCAAACTTGCCAAAATGGTGGTACCCGAAGACGAGATGCATAATCTCTTTTGGGCAGCTCGCGTAAACGTTTTGGTCTTGACAGCAGTTATTGTGGCCACGGTTCTCAGTCAGAGCATCTTGCCATTTTTGCTCTATGGCCTGCCACGGATCTATGGTGGCTATATCCAGTGGATGATGATCCTTTTGCAACATGCCGGGCTAGAAGAAGACGTGTGGGATCATCGTTTGGTTTGTAGAACCGTAATTATGAACCCTGTCTTTGGTTTTCTTTACATGAATATGCAGTATCATACAGAGCATCATCTTTATCCGCTGATTCCATTTCATGCGCTGCCGGCCTTTCACCAACGTGTCAAAAGCCAACTACCGCAGACCTACCCCAATCTTTGGTCTGCCTACAAGGACCTTATTCCTGTTTTGCTTCGTCAACGAAAACAGACTGATTTTTTCTTGGTCCGCGAGCTTCCCATGGTTCAAACCCAGGGAGTTCAAGAGTGAGTATTGATTGGGTAGATGCAGTTTCAAAAACGAACTTGGACAATGAAGAAATGCTTGCATTTGAACACAAGGGCAAGCAAATTGCCCTGTATAGTCTCGATGACGGCTACTATGCAACTGATGCACTTTGTACACACGAACAAGCGCCGCTGTGCAACGGCTTTTTGGATGATGGCATTATCGAATGCCCTAAGCACAATGCGCGCTTTGACGTGAGGACTGGTAAAGTACTGCGAAAACCTGCCAAGGAAAACCTCGTTAGCTACCCTACCAAGATAGAAGGGGATAGGCTGTTTGTTGGAATAGAGTCCTAAGCCAATGCAATTGCTATTTTTTTGTCCTCTCTGGGGGAGTGAAAACCTTGCCTTTGAGCAGTTTTGCAAGCAGGTAAAAACTGCAGGCTTTGATGGTGTTGAGCTGAGTTTTGCTCTCGGCGACAAGGTGGCCCGTGACGAGCGGCTGCGCATCCTTGCTGACTTTGAGCTTAAGCACATAGCCCAACATTGGCAAACGATAAATGCCAACTTGGATGAGCATCGCGCAGAGTTTGTGGCTCACCTAGATTTTCTGGCCAGCACCAATCCACTCTTTATCAATAGCCAAAGTGGACGGGACTGGTTTAGCAAAGAAGAGAATCTTTGGCTGTTGGATCAAGCAAGTGAGCGGGCCTCGGTCCATGGACTTAAAATCGTACATGAAACTCACCGTGGTAAATTTTCATTTAGCGCTCGCAGCACGTATGAGGTTCTGCAATCACGGCCCGATCTTCGCTTGACGGCTGATTTTTCGCATTGGTGCTGCGTCTCAGAATCACTTCTGGAAGACCAAGAACTTTTTGTTCAAGCAGCCATCGAACGCGCTGATCACCTACACGCCAGAGTTGGTTTTGCTGAAGGTCCGCAAATTGTTGATCCTCGCGCGCCAGAGTGGCTGGGCACTGTCAATGCTCACTTGGTTTGGTGGGACCAAATAGTGGCTCAACACCTCGCCAAAGGTAGTCAACTATTGACTGTTTGTCCTGAGTTTGGACCCTGGCCATATATGGTACACCAAGCTTGGACGCAAGAACCGGTCGCTAGCCAGTGGGAATGTAATCTGCATATGCTCAACATGCTTCGGTCACGCTGGCAAATCTAGAGCAAGTCTTATGGCTAGGCCTTAAGTGGCCGATACCTGTAAGCAAAGCCTGCACTACTTGGCAATATGCTTTCTTAGGGGTCACGCACAATGAGCGAACAATCAGCCGCTGATTTGAGAAGAATTTACATAATTGGGGCTGGATTTTCCGGCACCATGATTGCGCGCGAGATCCAAAACAAAGGTGTCTTGGGCACGGTAGAAGCTTTTCTTGACGACGACCAATCAAAAATTGGCAGCCGCATCGAAGGCATTCCAGTCTTAGGGCCGATCAACGATGCCTTGCATTTTATGCGTCCAAACAACAACGATGAAGCTTTAATTGCTATGCCAAGTGCTAGTACTGAGCAAATTCGTGTGCTCTACGCGCTACTTTCTCGTTCCCGATTTGCACGCATTAGAATCTTGCCAGCGGTTAGTCAAATCATTGAGGGTGGGGCCCACCTTATCCAAACTCGCGACCTTGACCCACAAGACTTGCTGTCAAGGCCGCCAGTGAGTATCGGACTCAGGCAGAGTCTGAGCTACCTGCGAGGCAAACGAGTATTGATAACGGGGGCTGGCGGCAGCATCGGCAGTGAACTGGCGCGCCAACTTCTCTTGGGCGGAGCAGAGCGTCTTTATTTGCTTGGTCACGGTGAGAACTCCATCTATCAAATTGACCGTGAGCTGCGCGTCTTGCAAGAAGAAGGTGTTGGAGAAAAAGCCACCATAGTGCCGATTATTGGCGAACTGCAAGATCCAGACTATTTGGATTTTTTGCTCAGTCGTCTCAAGGCCGATGTTATCTTTCACACTGCAGCCTATAAACATGTGCCAATGATGGAAGAAAATCCTGTCATGGCCATCAAGAATAATGTTTTTGGAACCCAGTTTTTGTTAGATGCCGCCGAGCGTGCCAAGATTGAACGATTTGTACTTGTTTCAACCGATAAAGTTGTCAGTCCTCAGAGCATCTATGGTGCTAGCAAGCGCATCGCCGAGGCCTTGGTACTTAGCCGGGACAAACATTCTGAGACACGTTTTATGGTAGTCAGGTTTGGCAATGTCCTAGGCAGCCGCGGTTCCATAGTTCCCTTGTTTAGAAACCAGATTCTAAAGGGTGGGCCAGTTACTATTACGCATCCTGACACGTCGCGATACTTTATGACCATCCCTGAGGCATCGTCTTTGGTTCTCAAGGCAGGGGGAGTTGGCGAGAGTGGTCGCTTGTATCTTTTGGATATGGGTGAGCCGCTTTTGATCAGAGACTTGGCGGAACAAATGATTAAGTTCTATGGATATGAGCCTGGCAGGGACATCCGACTGGCCTATATTGGGTTGCGCGAGGGCGAAAAAGTACATGAGTCTCTGCACGAAAACTGGGAAATAGTTAGTGAAACACCTTACGCCAGAATCAGAGAACTCAGCAAGTCACTGGAGTGGATTCGTAGTACTAGCAATCTAAACGAACTATTAGAAGAGCTTCGACCTGTCTGTTTCTTTGACCCACGCAAGTCAAGTTACTATAGAAACAGACGTTTAATTCGAAGTATCATTAGAAGCTATCTGCCGAGCGTTGCCGAAAAACCCAAAGAAGCGGAGTACTAAGTGATGGCACGTGAGCCAATTCCATTTGCACGACCAAGTTTGGGCCCGGAAGAAGAAGAGGCCGCGATTCGCGTTTTGCGATCGGGTTGGTTAACAACCGCGGCTGAGTGCCAGGCTTTTGAAGCTGAATTTGCACAGGCAACAAAGATGAACCAAGCTTTGGCGGTAAACTCAGCAACCTCGGGCCTGCACTTAGCTTTGGAAGCGCTCGGCATCCGAGCTGGCGACCAGATTGCAGTCAGTCCTTACACATTTACCGCTAGCTGCGAAATCATGCGCTACTTGGGCGCCGATCCGCTTTTTGTCGACATCGCGCCTGACAGTTTTCATATGGACCCGATGCTTCTCGAGTTGGCAATAATTAGAGACAGAAGCCAAGGTGAACCACGCATAAAGGCCATCATGCCGGTCCATATCGGCGGTCTTGGATTGTTTGAAGATGATTACTTGCGGATTTCAGAAAAGTACCAAATCCCACTGGTAGAAGATGCTGCCCACGCTTTTCCCTCTCGCAGGATCAGTACTGTTTTGGGTGAGTCTAAGGAACATTGGCTTGGTTGCGAAGGTGAGATTGGTGTCTATTCTTTCTATGCTAACAAAACCATTACCACGGCAGAAGGTGGCATGATAGTCAGCCGCAACCCTGCCTTGATTGACCGCATGAAGACTATGCGTCTGCATGGCATTGATCGAGAGGTTTGGAACCGCTTTACCAGCAAGTCAAGTCAATGGCGTTATGCGGTTGTCGAACCTGGTTACAAGTACAACTTGAGCGACCTGCAGGCTGCCATTGGGCGTGAGCAACTCAAAAAGGCAGACCTTTTTGCCAAACAGCGCCAATCCCTTGCTGCTCGCTACCTAGACGCCTTTGAAAAACGTGACTGGCTGCATTTGCCACCTCACGCCCCGCGTCACCTCGAGACCGACAATCACGAACATTCCTGGCATTTGTTTAGTGTCAGGCTGCGACTAGAAGCTTTGTCGATCAGCAGAGATGATTTTTTGCAGAATCTAAGTCACAAGGGGATCGGCTGCTCAGTGCACTACATACCACTCCATATGATGCCCTACTATCAAACTCGTCTTGGTCACCAAGACCTTGATTTTCCTCAAAGCCACAAAACTTTTTTGCAGGTCCTCAGCTTACCAATCTGGCAAGGCCTAAGTAATGCAGATCAGGACTATGTGATTGAAGAATTCTTGAGAATCGGTGATAATCATCAGATAAAATGTCAATAAACAAGGCGCGCCCGCTACGTCGTGTAGTTCAAGAACAAAATCGATTTCTTTATAACCAAGACTTGGATACACCGTGGGAAATGGCTTTGATTAGACTCGACCATCAGGATGGGTCGCATTTTAGCTTGGGCTTGCCCGAAGACAGCGCTGACAACAAAGTGATAAGTGTCAGACCTGGCCACAAGTCGCGCACGATACACATCATCGAAGATGCCATACCCTTATTTGCCGAAAAGACAGTCCAATATGCCGGCCAGGTTGCCTGCCTTGCTATCGCCCGTGATAGCAAGGCTTTGCAAGCCCTTACTCAATCAATAAAAATAGCCTATCGAAGCGATGATCACGAGCACGAAAGCGATGGCGGACTTTTGATGACTCATGCTCAAAAGACGATCAGCTTTGGTACGCCTAACGCCTACTTTGATCAAGCTTATACCAAAGTAACGTCTAGGCTTTTGATCGACAACTACCAAGATCCAAGGCGTGAACCACGGGGTGCGCTTGCTGAGTGGAAAGACAATACCCTGACGGTGTGGTGTTCCAGCGCATGGCCACACATGGTAAAACGCTGTGTAGCCGAAGCAACGGGTTTGGCACAGCGACACATTGTTATTATTTCAGTTCCCTCAAGCTACCTACCCGACCGCTTTTTGATTGACAGCACCATGTATGCGTGCTACGTGGCAATTGGTGCCGTGAGTATTCAAGGACGTGCCAAACTCTTCTTATCTGAAGCCGAAGACCGGCGTTTTGCAAGCAAGCAAAGCCCAATAGACGTAGAACTTCAAAGTGCCCATGATCAAGACGGCAAAATGGTGGCCTTGCGCAGCACGGTCAGTATCGACCTAGGTCGCTACGCGTGTGCATCAAACGAAATCATTCAACACTTGGCCTTGGGTTTGACATCTAGTTATCAGTGCCCCAATCAAGAACACCGACTCTTAGCGCTTGCCACAGCTTCAAGCCCGAGCTTTCCCAATTCCATGTTGGGCATGACCTTGGTTCAAGAAGCCTTGGAGCAGCATGTTCAGCAAATCTGCAGCCAACTTGCTCTTGATCCAATACTCTGGCGCAAAGACAATCTACTGCAAAAAGGCCAAGAATGCCCCTACGGTACTAGTGCTGAGTCTTTTTATGCAGCTCATGAAGTCATAGATTCGGTCAGCAAGATGTCTGACTTTGCCAGAAAACACGCAAGCTGCGAGCTACTACGAAAAAAGCAACGCTATTCTCTCCACGCCCAAGACGCTATGCACAATCGACCTCGCGGAGTAGGACTCGCTATCGGAAGTCAAAGTCACGGCCTTTTGAGTTCTTTTGAGCTCAATCACCGTGCGCGAATCGATTTAACGATGTCCGACGATGGGCATCTAACTGTTCAAGCGCCGTTTCATGCTCACTATTCTGGATTGCGCGAACCCTGGCTGGCTTGCATCTACCAACTCTTAGGCATCGAAGAGCGCAATGTCTCGTTTGCTCGCTTTAGCTCAGAAGACGTTGAAGACTCGGGCCCCTCGCGCTTTAGCCGTTTGGCGGCTCTACATTCGCCACTCTTGGCTCAGGCTTGTATCAACTTGCGCCACAAAATTCGCAGTCGTGTGCACCCTTTTGTCGCCCGAGCAAGCTACGTCAATCAAAAGCGCCTGACTTGGGATACGGCAGCCTTTAGAGGCAACCCATTTTTGGGAAGAACCTGGATAGCCGCAGTAATTGAACTTTCGCTTGATCAGATTGATCTGAGTGTCAGCGTAGATAGTGTTTGCCTGAGTGTTGCAGGCGGCTGCATACTCAACACCGAAAGCGCCAGGACCCACATCCGTCAAAGCGTCATCGCCTGTCTCGACTGGCTTAGTTCCAAACTCGCTCAACCAAATTTACTAAGCACCAGCACGGACCTCTATGCCAGCAATTTGGGTCATGGAGCTAAACGGCCAACTATCCAGATCCAATTTCAACAACCCGACACTAAACCAGAACTACAGGCGCGATTTGCACATGCCGCTGCCATTGGCGAACTCGCCTTTGGAGCAATTCCAGCAGCCTTTCACAATGCCTTAGTGCAAATTAGTGGAAGCAGCTTTACCAGTAGTTCGGTTGATTCACAACAGCTATTTCAAAAACTTTATCAAGCGTTAGATCAGGAGCCAGACCATGCGGGTTAATTTTTTGTTAAACGATGAACGTTATATTTTGGATATAGACGCCGAAACTACTATCCTTGCTATTCTAAGAAAAGAGCTTGGACAAAAAAGCATTCACGCCGCCTGCTCGGGAGGACAATGTGGCAGTTGCTTAATTCTTGTCAACAATCAAGCGGTACCCTCGTGCTTAATGCCAGCTTTCTTGCTGCGTGACGCAACAGTAGAAACTATTGAGGGCCTTAGCAGTCAAACAGGCTTTGCGGACATAGAAAAAGCTTTTTTAAAGACTCCCTATACTCCTTGCGCCTACTGTGCACCGTCTAAAGTTATCTTAACTGAATCACTTTTACGCAGTGAATCTCCACTCACCAGTTCCAGCATTGGTATGTCGATTCCTAAGCATTGGTGCAACTGCAATCAAGAAAGTGATTTTATAGCAGCTGTTTTGATGGCCAAGGATTTACGAAAAAAACGGGAGTTACGCCCAAATGGCTGATAGCAGAATTCTCATTCCGCTCAACGTTGTCGATCTACTTACTATCTTAAAAAAAAGACCGGATTGTATGATTTGGGCGGGTGGCACCTATTCTCAGACTAATCCAATAATTCGACTTGATATTGCCAATCGAGATATCATCAGTCTTCAGCGCCTAGAAGAGCTAAATCGAATATATCGAACCGATCGTTTAGTAGAAATTGGCGCACGTTGCACGCTTGAGCGACTACTCAAACTTGAAGACCACGTCGTGCCGGCTGGCCTAAAACTGGCTATCTTATCAAGCGTGCCGGCACCGGCGCGCAGTTTGGCAACTTTGGGTGGCAATGTTTGCATTCACGACCAGATCCTCAACCTTCTGCCATGGTTGGCTATTGCGGATGCTCGCTTTGAAATAAGAAAGCAAGGCAGCGTTCGTTATTGCATGGCTCGACACTTTATCGAACCTGATGATTTTCCTAAAATAGACGCCAATGAGCTTTTGTGCAAAATTCGCATACCGCTTAACCGCTGGAACTTCCAGCAGTTTAGAAGGATCGAATTTCAAAATGAGCACCAAAAGCTGCCATTCTACGTTTGTAACTTTGCAAGCATTCACAAAGAAACCCTAGATGATTGCCGAATGGGCTTGGCTTTTTCCAACCAGAAATACTTCTTTTTTCCACGACTCGATGCTGACTTTCAGGGCCAACGCTTACCACTTAGCAAAAAGTTTTGCAAATCTTGGTTAGATCGCTTCCTAGAACAATTCAAACAAGGCTACGAAGTCGATGATCCCCAACTTCTCTATCAGATCACTATTTCACTAGAAAGCTTGTTGGACAAACTCAGGAAGACAGACTAGTTGTGCTTGTGGGTTTTGTTGCCTTGTCAGCACTTTGTCGGTCAAACTCAAATTCTAGCCCCGACCACTTTAGCTTAAGTTTATCAGATTCAAGACTATAGGTGACGCCCTGACTGGTCCCAAGTGAACTAATCTTGACCGTTTTTCCATCTTCAAATTTCCATATTATGTCGTCGGTTCTACCATCAAAACCTCGCACAGTACCGGTGCCATTTTCGTTAAAGTCAAAAGTCATCAGCTCCCTCTTGTTATCCTTGACTCGTTCGGTTTTCCAAGAGCCAATCAGGGTCTTTTGTGGTCCACAGCCTTGCATAGTGAGCATGGTCATTAGCAGTACAGCGACAGTTGTCAAAATCTTTGTTCCTTTGGCCATAGAAAATTCACCTTTTTTGTTTTTGTAAAATTTGCAGCTTGCTCAATCTCTAGTCAGAAACTGCAAGGCATTCTCAATCAGTCTCTGGTTGGCGGGTCGAGCAAAATCTAAGTACCCAAAATTGCAGTGGCCTAGTGCAACGACACGGGCATCTGCCTTGATCCCAGCGTAGGCAACGGGCGATCTGTTGCTGTCCACTAAGAGCACTTGGTTGCGATAACCACTGTCTAACGACACCAAAGTTGACCAGATCATTTTCTCAAGATCAACTTTTTCTATCCCTTCAACAATATTGCTCAAACCGCTAACTTCTACGCGATCACTCACTGAAGTGTTTCTACTATACTGCATGTTAAAATAGCTCAACAAGCGATTATAAGGAAACTCACCACTCGGATAGTAGTCATAGTTCCATGCAATCGCTAGTGACAAAATGCGGCCACCTTGATCAAAGAATTTTTTCAGAGCCGCTAGCTCTTGGCTAGAATAGTCAGGAATTCCTGTGATAAAGGTTAGCACAATACAAGAATTTTGCGCCAAAATTGTATCATCAAGTCGATCATAGACTTCGGTTGCTTCATATCCCTGTTCTCTCAAAAACTTAACAAACTCATTGCTTGATCGTCCGTGGTACTGGTCAATCAGGAGCTTCTTGCGAATGCCAGATTTTATGGCTGGGTCGCTAAATAAAAAGTCTTTTTTATTGTTGGCAAGCGCCTGCATCTCATCGACTCTATAAATCTTTAGGGCCTCACTCTTAGAAACCGGATTGTAAGGCGATGCGTCAATAGTAGTAAGTCGCTGCCAATGATCGGGGACTGCATGGCCTATTTGGTCAAGTTGATGCATAAATGACATCCAATGGTAGCGCGAGCCACCAACAACCGTATAAGCAGCAGTTTCTCTGGTGAGCTTGTCAAATCTATCTTGGTAAGGTGTTTCCCAAATGCTGCGCCCATCCAGAGCAAAGGACAGGTAGCCGAGGTATTTGTTGCTAGTATAAAAGTTAAAGTAGTCGATAAAAAAATTATCGGCGACTACGGGTCTTGGTTCGTTTGCCATGCGTTTAGCTAAGAATTCACTTGCCAGCTCCAGGTCCTTGCGCGCATCCTTTACTTTTCCATAGTGCTCGCTGGCAAAAAAAATAGACACTGCTGAAAATGAGAGAAATATGACTATGCTTAGCACTTTGAGGGCTATTTTTTTGCTCATTAGCCAAGAAAACACACTGGCCGCGCTCATGATAAGTGGCGGCAAGAGAATATAGGTGTAGCGCGGAAAGCGCGGCATTGGTGAATATGGAGACAAACTAACTGGAAAGAACTGCAAGAACAAGAAATAGAGCACAAACCACAAGAGCGGAATATAGCTGCGTTTGTTGGTGAACATGGCCAGAACCAAGGCCGGAATTCCCAGATAAAAATACCAGCCAAACATGTAGCCCTCACCGTTGGGCAGCCAATAGAACATCCAATGGATGTAGCTCCAGAGGATTTCTAGCGGATATCGTCCATGCGGGCCAAGATTGACCTTAAGGTGCCCAAGAAATCCTTTGAAGACCAGAGCTTCAAAAATTTGCAGTGCCAGAAATGCTGCAGCAAAGATGGCGAGGAAGATAAAGACGTCTTTTTTCCGATGCGCGTAGATTATTCCGACCACCGCCAAGACCACTACCATAAACACTGATGGAATCTTGACGTAGTAGAGATAAAACAGAAAGAAAATTGTCCACAAAAAATGTAGTATTTTGGACTTTTTGTCTTGGGCGTCAAGGCCTTTAAGAAAACATAACAAGGCCGCCAAAGAACCAAACGCAACGTAGATATCGATCACAATCGCACTGGAGTAGACGATATCATACGTAGAAACCGCGAGCAAAAGTGCCGCCAGGCTTGCAGTGAGCAGGTTCTTAGAAATGTACTGCGTCAGCCTAAAAACCAGATAGATGTTGGCGATTGAGATGATCAGAGAGTAAAAAACAAAGCCAAAATCATTGATGCCAAAAATTTTCATGAATAAGAACATGGGCCATTCAAAGGATGGTCTAAATTCTCGCTGACCAGAAGGAAAAAACTCAGGAAAGCTTGCTCGTTGCAAATAGGCTGCGTCGTCGCCAAGTCCAAAGCCGTAGAAGTGGATCAAGCGAAGCAAAAGTCCAAAGGCGCAAATCGCAAAGACTATAAAGGCCTCTGATTTAAAGACTTGTCGATCAATACCAAAAAATTTGTTGCCAGATAGTGCTCTTAGTTCCATTAACTACTCCAAGATAAACTGCATCTCATACTACCCCAAGATTGCTTGCTGTCAACTCAGTTTTTTGGGCAAAAGGCTATATGATGCCATTCTGGCTGCAATAATCAACAAGAGTGGCGTCAGGTTTAAATGCAAAGCCTGCGGCCACAACGGAAAAAGCAAGAGCGGAATTAGGGCTGCTGCAGAAGCAAGGCGATAGTACCAGCGTAACCAACACCATCTGGATCCAGCCAAAATGAGAAATGCAACAAAGAAATGGGTAGGCCATAGCCAAAATATGGTCAAGTTGCCTTTGGTAGGAAAGTGGATTGAGAAAAAATCCAAGTAGACATTGATCAGGGCGATAGACCCGGCGAGCAAAAAGAACAGAAAATCAGGCAGGCGAAAGTACCAATGACTTTTGACTAGAACCCCTTGTTTGATCTGATACAAACGGCGTAGTAGCAGAAAAAGGGCAAAGCCAAATACCGGCCACAAGTAGATGGCTGGATTGGTCCATGGTGCTGCATAGTTGGTCGGATTATCGGGATCAATCAAAGCTTTTTTTTCCAAGACCAAGGGCCGGCTTTGGCCCTTGTCGGTGATAACAGCCTTGTCAAAAGCATGCATCAAGTAGAATGGTAGATACATGCTTTCCCATTCGTTAATTCTTTTGTCACTGGATGTGCCCAGTACCAGATAGAAACTAAACTGCCAACCTGGTCTTTCTCCAACAAACTCATCGAGTGTCGATCTAAAAGTTTTAGCAGACTGACCATTGACGGCTTCCATTGGCGCGGCGTTTGCAGTCCCAGCAAACGAAATTCTATCCCCAAGTATATGGACCAAAACATCGCGAATACGCGTGGAACAATTGTCTAGCATAAAATCATAACGATAAACCCTGTTTTCTGGGAGCGCATTCCATTCCAAGTACTCAAAAACCTTTTGAGTGTCAGACCTTTCAAGAGCCAAGACTTGTTCCACTAGTTTGCGATTCTCGTTGCGGCGCTCATAGTCAAATTCCAGTTCAAAGTCATAGCTATTGAGGAAGTAGTCCAGTTGGCCATAGACAAATTTTGGCACAAACAGGGGGCTGCGCATGTCAAAGGTACCATAGTTATATATTCGGTCGAGATTTGTGGCTGGATCTACAACTCTAAATGCTGAGTGTCCAAAGGTGATATATATTGGTGCAGAAGGCCACATAGTTAGTAGAGAAATCCGCGCTTGGTCTGAGAGTTGCGCGTTTTGAACGGTAGTTGCAGCAGCGCTCTGGATATTTGCCCAAGTCAAAACTACTAAAACAAGCGCCAATAAGAAGCCTTTTTTTTTCTGGTACATGGGTCCCTCCGTCAATTGATGATATGACAGACTCAAGACAGATTCAAGCTATAAGTGAAACACACGGCATCGGTTTAGAAGCTTTTGAAATTGCCCGGACTGATTTTGCTTTCCAGCATTGCAGATGCGTGCTATTTTGGGTGGACGTAGCTAGAATATTTGCAGCTTAGGAGAATTACCGTATATGAAAGTAGTCATCTTGGCCGGGGGCTATGGCACAAGAATATCTGAAGAAAGCCACCTCAAGCCCAAACCTATGATCGAAATTGGTGGCATGCCCATTCTCTGGCACATAATGAAGCATTACTCATACTATGGCTTTAACGACTTTGTGATTTGTTGCGGTTACAAACAACATGCTATCAAAGAATATTTTGCCGACTACTATTTGCATCGCTCTGACATTACTTTTGACTTTACCGCCCACAACCAGCTGACTATCCATTCCAACGTGGCGGAACCATGGCGAGTGACTTTGGTGGATACCGGCCTTGATACCATGACTGGCGGTCGCCTAAAGAGAGTTAGCCGCTACCTTGACAATCAAACCTTTATGCTGACTTATGGCGACGGCGTTTCTGATGTTAATCTTCAGGATTTGTTGGAATTTCATCGCGCACATGCAGGCATGGCAACCTTAACAGCCATTCAACCCGGACAGCGGTTTGGCATGATAGATATTGCCGAGGACGCGAAGATTGGATCTTTTAGGGAAAAAGCCCGCGATGACGGTGGCTGGATAAACGGTGGGTTTATGGTTTTTGAACCCCAAATCCTGAGGCTGATAGAAGATGACAAAACAATACTCGAACGCTATCCGTTGGAACAAGCAAGTAAACTTAATGAGTTAAGCGCTTTCAGACATCCCGGATTTTGGCAGTGTATGGACACCTTGCGTGACAAGCTCTATCTCGAAGATCTCTGGAACAGTGGCAAGGCACCGTGGAAAGCATGGACATGAGCTATGCTAAACTTGCAGCCTTTTACCAGGGCAAGCGTGTGTTTGTGACCGGTCACACTGGATTTAAAGGCTCATGGTTGGTTTCTATTCTCAAAGAATTGGGAGCAGAAGTCTGTGGTTATAGTCTTGCCCCAAGCGACGAGCCCAGCCTCTTTGGACTGCTAAAACTAGATGCTCAAATCTTGTCGATATTTGCAGACATAAATGACTACCAACTTTTGCAGCACAGCCTGCAAGCGTTTAAGCCGGAGCTAGTCTTTCACTTAGCTGCTCAAGCCTTGGTCAGAGAAAGCTATAGCGACCCTGTCACAAGCTACCAGACGAATGTGATGGGGACGGTTCACTTGCTCCAAGCAATAAGGCACACTGACAGTGTTCGTTCAGTAGTCAACATTACTACTGACAAAGTCTACCTCAACTTAGAGACAAGCCGACCTTATCAAGAGAGCGACCGACTCGACGGCCTCGACCCCTACTCCAATTCCAAGTCTTGCTCGGAACTGGTGAGTTCTAGCTTTAGACGAGCTTTTTACGCCAAGGGCAACGGTCCCGCACTGAGCTGTGTTAGGGCTGGCAACGTAATCGGCGGTGGCGACTTTGCAAAGGATAGGATAATACCAGACTGCGTGCGTGCCGTTACAACAGGACAAACCATTGCGGTCAGAAACCCGCTTTCAATCAGACCCTACCAGCATGTACTTGAGCCCTTATCCGCCTATTTGTTGCTGGCAGCTGGGCAATACGCTGCTCCGTCTGTCCAGGGCGTTTACAATGTCGGGCCAAAATTAGAAGACTGCGTGAGCACCGCGGACTTGGTACAACTTTTTTGTTCACATTGGGGACCCGACGCCACATGGGCAAGTAAGCCACTAGAAAATGCCGTGCACGAAGCTAGCTACCTGCGCCTTGATAGCACCCTGATAGGCCAGAAACTCGGCTGGAAAGCACGATGGACTATTGATGAGGCAGTCAAAAAGACGGTTGAATGGGCACGTGCCTGCGCAAACGATACAGATCCAAGTATAACTACGCGGCAACAAATCAAGTCCTATTTTTTGCAAGGTCAACATGATTAGGCAGCTTTTTTTGCACAAAGGTGTTCGTTTTCTCTTTGTTGGTGGATTAAATACGCTTGTTGGCCTTGGTAGCTATGCTCTACTTGTGTACCTTGGTGTCTATTTTCTACTAGCCAACCTGATTTCTTTCGCGCTTGGCGTTTGTCACAGTTTTCTATGGAACAAGTTTTTTACGTTTAGGAGCAAAGAACGCTCACTATCAGAACTATTGAGATTCACGGTGGTCTATGGCTTAAGTTTTGTGGTCTCAAATTTTGCCTTGTATTTAATGGTAATTGAGTTAAGACTCAACACCTATCTTTCGGGTATAATTAATGTGCTCATCATTACCTGCATTAGCTGGTTTGGTCACAACTTTTTTAGCTTCAAAAACAAACAGCAAGGCTCTGACGTCCAAAGCCAGACACCTGCTGGCAACAACTATGGAGGCCCAAATGGGTAGTTTTAATTTTGCAATGATATCAGCTGGTTTTGAGCATGGTGGCAACGTCACTCATCGACATCTTGATGGCCACCCTGAGCTACTGGTCTATCCATTTGAGTCACAATTGGGTAACCGCACGTTTAACGACTTTCTGGCATCCGTAGAGCGTGTTCAGTATCGCTATCCTGAGTTTCCTGAGGGTCTGCCCGCCGCAGAAATCTATGAGCAGATAATTGACGAAGAACTCAAAACCTTTTTGCGTAAGCGCAATGGTTCAAAGTTTAAAGATGCAGACTTAGTGATGGATGAATCCGAGCGCAAGGCTTATTTTGTAGATTTTCTAGAAAAATCGGGCAGCCCTCATTTACGCAAGCACGTGATCGAAGCATTTTTTAGATCAACTCATCATGCTTGGAAAAACTACTATGTCAAAGCAAGTGATGACAAGTTCTACCTTGGCTACTCGCCGGCAATTGGCATTGACGCCGATCGCATAGTGCGTGACTTTCCCAATGCCAAGATAATTCACATTATCAGAAACCCCTTTTCCGCCTATCGCGACACTAAGCGCCGACCATTTCCGCAGACGCTCAATCGTTATTTGATAACCTGGAACATCTATCATTCCACCGTAGAAATGTACGCCAAACTTTACCCAAACAATGTCAAAATTTTCCGCTATGAAGACATGGTCGAAGACAAAGAAAGCTACATGAAGACCATGGCCGGATTTATCGGCGTAAAATACGACAAAACTATGTTATATCCTAGTTGGAATGGCAAAGAAATTGCCAGTGACATAGCTCCTTGGGGCACGGTACTTCGATCTACTAAAGAATATAACCGCGACATTATTGAAGAATTAAGCCAGGAAGAAAAGTCGCATATCGCCAGTGCAAGCTACGCGCTCGCTCGCCATTTTGGCTACACCGAGTTGGACTACCTCAAAAAGTACTATGCTGAGTAAGTATTTACACGGCGCGGTCATGCAAAAAGACGATGATCGTGCTAGATATGAAGCCGATCTAAATAATTATCTGCAACGTGAGTTCGCCAGTAGCCAGGTGCTAAGCGTCAATACCAATGGTACTTTGGGGCTATTCTACCAAACAACAGTAGATGGCAAAACCTGTTTTATAAAAACACATCAGGCCAGCCTGATGTGCCAACAAAACCTACGTAAAGAAGCGCAACTGCTCGACATCTTATATGGTTCTGAACTTATGATGGCTTTTTTTTCTATCGATGGTGGAAGTGGTGAACGCGACTTTTTTTTAATTGAAGAACTGCAACAACTTGCCAAGGAAATAGATTGCAACGCAGTTTTGGATCTGATACACAGCACTCAATCTATCCTAAATGCCGAAGAAACCAAGAATAGTAAAGAATACTTTGACCCTAAGCACGATAACTTGAGCTATGTCATCGACCAAGGTCAGCTCTCCTTGCAAACACTGTGCCAAGAACACTTGCTAAGCGACGAGCTTTTCGATGCTATCGCAGGCTTACAAAAACCAGAACTTGAGCGTCAAGCAACGGTTTGTCACGGTGATCTGAGCGACAAGAATATACTGCAAAAAGGCTCAAAACTGTATGCCATCGATTGGGAAGACGCCATTCTAGCCTCAAAAGGCTACGACTACCTCTATTGGCTGAGCTTTTTTTCCAAAAGAAAATACTATAGTCAAGCTGGCATATTGGAAGCGTCTGGCTATAACAATCAAGAAGCACGTTTTTTGATGTCTATGATTGTAGCCGTCAAATGCATGCTTTCTTGGAAGGCTGGGACTTGGCGCAATGATAGTTTGAGCTTTGCTCAGCGCCTAGAAGAAATCCTAGCTATCAAATAAGCGATACAAAAATCATATGCCCGTTGAAAAAGTACGCGGCTCAAAAAAAAAGCTGTCCAAGATAATGGACAGCTTTTTTTTGAGACTTACATCTCTTACAAAGTTTACTTTGAGTAGAACTCAACGATTTGCTGTTCTTCAGCGATAGTTGGGATCATATCTCGTGTTGGTATAGCGTTAATGGTTCCGGTCAAGTCGTCTTGTGAGATACTCATCCAAACAGGAACCGGTCGACCAGAGTTTGCCGCTAAGGTACTGCGCAACAACTCTTTGGTAGCTTCGCGTGGTTTGGCAGTAATAACGTCACTAACCTTTACTGATGCCGAAGGGATATTTACGCGGCGACCGTTAAGGTAGATGTGACCGTGGCCAACAATTTGTCGAGCTTGAGAACGGCTAGTTGCCAAACCCAATCTATAAACAACGTTATCCAGACGGCGTTCGAGTAGAATCAACAAGTTGTGACCAGCTACGCCCTTTGAAGACTTAGCTTTTTCAAACAAATTGCGAAACTGCTTTTCTGAAAGGCCATAACTAAACTTGAGTTTTTGCTTTTCTATAAGCTGGCGACCAAATTCTGTCTGACGTGGTCTACCTTTTTTTGGCTCTCCTGGAAGCGCCGGTTTTCTCTTTAGAAGACGATCATATTTTTGATTTCCGAAGATATTGATGCCAAAGCGGCGTACAATCTTTCCTTTGGCTGTGCTCAATCGTGCCATTATTCCTTACTCCTTATATACTTAAACAACTATGAAAATAAATAGACGCAGTAAGCGTTCAATTTATACCAAGCCTTGCCCTCTGTCAAGAACGATCTTGCCCTGCTCTGTTGCCGCGGAACAGTGCTTTGACCCAGTTTAACAGGCCGCCCTTATTGGCTGGCTTTGCGTGCGCTGTTTGTTCTTGTGCCACCGTCTTGTCGGCACTAGCTTGCTCAGTTTTTTGAAACTGCTTCTGTGCTTCCGGCCTTGGTCCCTGGGAATGAGGTTTATTGGCGGGACGCGCTGACCTTGGTCTATGCTCAAGCGCGCGTTGTTCCTCACGCTTGAGCTTTTCTAGCAATTCTTTATTTGGTTTAAATGACTCACCGTACTTCTGCCGGTAGAATTCAAGTCGTTCTTCGACTGATCGACCTTTGGCGACTGCAGCTTGGTTTGACCTTACGGGCTTGGCTTCTGGTGCACGCGGGTGAATAGGCCTATCATGCGGTGATGCAGCAGGCCTGGTGGCCACTGGTCGCGCTTGATGTGGTTGAGAGCGAACTGGACCAAGCGCATCGGGACGTCTGCGTCCCTGTTGATCACCACGTTTGTCTGGCCGACCAGCATGCCCAGCAGAGCGTGTATCATCGTAATTGTCTAGTCTGATGCGCTGGCCCTTTGAGGCGTCAACGCCAAAACTGATCTCAGTAAGTTCACCTACCGGAATCTTTATGTTGAGGTACTTCTCAATGCCATCAAGAGCAAAGACAAAGTGTTCACATGCCAAAGTTATTGCAGTGCCGGTTTTACCTGCTCTGGCAGTACGACCAATCCTATGAACGTAGTTTTCGCAGTCCTCAGGAATATCAAAGTTAACTACCAGGTCCAGAGCATCAATATGCAGTCCGCGTGCAGCGACATCGGTGGCAACCAAAAAGTTAACTCGGCCTTGCTTCATGTCATTGATAATTGATAGGCGTTTTTTTTGCGCTAAGTCACCCATGATAAAGTGAGACGGATAGCCATTGATTTCTAAGCGTTTTGAGACTTCTTCTGCCATGCGTTTGGTATTGCAAAAAACCAGAGCGTTGCTTGGCTTACGTTCTCTCAATATTCCCAGAAGCAGGCTCATTTTTTCACTGGCCGAAACGTGGTATATAATTTGGTTAATAGCCTCAACAGCGATGGTTTCTGCTTCGATTACAATCGTCACTGGATCGTTCATGTGTTCCCAGGCGATGGTAGAAACTCGAGTACTAAGCGTTGCCGACAGAAGCATAGTTCTACGTTCCAGTCGGTCGCGGCACTTGCCCAAAAGCTTTTTGATATCTGGATAGAAGCCCATATCAAGCAAGCGATCTGCCTCGTCTATGACAAGGATTCCAAAGTCACGTGGATTGATCTTTTTGGACTGAATGAAGTCCATGAGACGTCCGGGCGTTCCAATTACCAAATCTACACCCGCTTTGAGAGCGTCTTCCTGTTGTGCGTAGCCTACTCCGCCATAAAAACAAGCGGACTTGAGCGGCAAAAAACTTCCCAGTATTTGGGCTTCTTCTTCAATTTGGACAGCAAGTTCGCGGGTTGGTGCAATGATAAGGGCTTTGGAATTTTTGTAACGCTCGTCGCTCATCAGCAAGTGAAAGATAGGAATCAAAAAGGCTGCGGTCTTGCCAGTACCGGTCTGGGACTGGACGGTGACGTCTCTGTCGTTAATTATTGTCTCACGTATAACGGCTTGTTGCACTTTGGTGCAATCAGTAAATGCGGCTTGGTTAATGCCGCGAATTATGTCGGCGTGGAGGGGAAATTCATCAAACTTCATATATCGTGAGCATCCTATACTATTACCCGACAAAGGACAACACTGGCTGCTTGCCGCCCTATGGCGGGCTAATTCCGTTTACATCCAGCGTTTTATGATGGCTTCTTTTCCCTTCAGTGGTGGGTAACGCCATGGAGCGTCAAAATCCGAAGGGGAAACAAATAACGTCTTGGGCCAGGTAAAAGCTTTAAATCCTTCGTAACCGTGGTAGCGTCCCATTCCTGATTCTGCGATACCACCAAATGGAAGCGTAGCGTCTACCAGATGAACCAAAGCGTCGTTAACGAGGCCTGCGCCGCACTTAATGGATCGCAGTTGATTGAGTGCCGCTTTTTTGTCTCGAGTAAAGATGCTGTAGACCAATGGAGCTGCTCGCGTGGCCAGACTTTCTACTAGTTCATCGAGCGAGTCGTAGACAAAAATAGGCAGAATTGGACCAAAAACTTCGCCTTGCATAACCGGCGCTTCAAAGCTGTTGACTTTGAGGATTACTGGTTCAAAGTAGAGTGTGCTTCGATTACGGCGACCTTCAAATAGCACCTCACCACTGTTCAAAAGTTGAGTCAGCCGATCAAAGTGCGCTATGTTGACTATCTTTGTCCACTCAGGGGCCTCTAGGCCTTCTTTTTGATTGGGCTCAAACGAATACATGGTCTGCCAGCTTTGCCAGATGGCCGTAGCCCATTGTTCGACCAGGTCTCGCGGTACACACAAAAAGTCAGGTGCAACGCAAGTCTGCCCGGCATTGATACCTTTGGCCCAGGCCAGACGACGAGAGCCTATCAATAGATTGGCGTCAGGCAGAGCAATCGCTGGATTTTTGCCACCGAGCTCAAGAACAACGGGAATCAAGTGTTCTGCGGCTTGAATAGCGACTTTTTTACCAACGGCAGTGCTTCCGGTAAAAAATATGTGGTCCGGCTTTTGAGCAATCAACTGACTGGACGTTTGCGCTCCACCCAGCACAACCGTAATCACATCGGGTGTAAAAAACTCGCTCAGCATCTGCGCTATGGCTAATCCTGTTGCAGGAGCATACTCCGATGGCTTAAT
The DNA here is from genome assembly GCA_038204425.1 of Spirochaetia bacterium. Lineage (GTDB taxonomy): Bacteria > Spirochaetota > Spirochaetia > DSM-27196 > Salinispiraceae > JBBRCZ01. The sequence goes on from JBBRCZ010000008.1 coordinate 31,256, forward strand.
TACAACGGTATTTCCTGCAGCAAGTGCCGTCAAGGCTGGCACCAACGCAAGTTGCAAGGGATAATTCCACGGTGCAAGAATTAAGCAGCTTCCAAAGGCTGCATTTTGCACGCGCGCACGACTAAAAGGCAAAAAAAACAGCGTCTTATATTTTTTTTCGCGGCACCAGATTCGCAGTTTAGAGCGCATGTAACGCAGTTGTTTTTTTACGTAGCAAAACTCAGTGGCCAAGGCCTCAGCCGGACTTTTTCCAAGATCTTGATAGAGTGCATCGAGCAGGCGCTGCTCCCAGCTATTGAGTGCAAGTTCAAAATAGTCCAGCAACGAGCGTCTATAGCGCCAAGACAGCAGAACCCCTGTCGCAAAAAAATCACGTTGTTTTTGAAACATGACATCAAAGGGCACGTCGGCTTCTTCTTGCAAGCGCACTTGCTTATCTTCGAGCATTTTTTAATCCTCCAGAGCTAGACCGTAGGTATCTTTCAGACTTCATATAGTAGCTTTTGCAGCTAAGGGCGATCAATAGCATCAAGCAGAATAGAGTCGCGATCAGCAGAGAGTTCCCAGATCATCATGCCGCCCAACCCAAGTGCTTGAGCCCATTTTTTTTTGCTGCGCGCAGATTGAAAGTCGTCAAAGCTAATGTAAATAGCCAACTCTTGATGCACAAGAAAGGCTGACGTCTTGAGATCGTGACGCTCTATAACGGCACCTTTCTGCAGCAAGTCGGCCATGCCTCGCACATCGAATGCGTTGCCACCACGATTACCCTTTGGAAGCTGCTCCGATGCAGCTTTGCCTGGCAAGAACAGTGCTTTTTTTTGTTCGGGCGTCTTGTGCCCCGTGTATTCGGCCGCATCGCCCCCTGATTGCTCTTGGTCCAAAAACCAGGATCGTCCAAAGGCAGGGAGTCCAAGTATTAGTTGCTTAGCGGGCAAGCCTTGGCCCAATATAGCTCTAACACTGTTGTTGATGTCCGGGAAGAGCGCGGCCTGATGGTTGATCCTTGGGCCACCCACAAGGTAGTTATAGGCCATTAGGTTTACAAAGTCGCAATACTGTCCAATCTTTTTTAAATCCAAATACGAAATGTGCATCAGATTGGGGCTAAGTGCGATGCTCAACTGACGCTTCTTAGTTCCTTGTGGCGCTTGATCCAATGCAAGACGCAGCTCAGCCAAGGTCAATAACAGATTGGCCGCGTCGTCAGGACTACGTGTATTGCTGGTCATACCACCACTTACAGGATACTCCCAGTCGAGGTCGATGCCATCCAAATTGTAGGTATCTACAAAGCGGCGTGCACTTTGTGCAAACTCTCGTCGCAGTTCTTTGTCAGCCGCCAAGCTAGAAAACCATGCTGACCCCGTCCAGCCGCCAAGTGAAACCATGATAGAAAGATGCGGATGACGCATTCTCAGCTCAAAGAGCCTTGCCAAGTTTCCTCGGTAATTTAGACCAGGTACGTCTGGCCCATAGGGCTTAATTACATCGGCATTGGGATCAAAAAGTGAGACATTACCGTCCTTTTCTACCTTGGCAAAGGCATAGATGATATGACTCAATTTTTGGGCTGGAACATTTTGGATCTGGAAGTCCCCTTGATAGACGGACCAAGAGGCAAAGTAAGCAACACGCTTAAAGTCAGGCTCGAGAGTCTCAGCAAGTACCTGCTGGCAAAGTAGAAGCGTAAAAACCAAGAGAAGAAGTCTAATCATGCCAAGAAAAATCCGCCAAGAGTTGCAGTCTTTTGTTAACCTCGCCAAGTGGATCGGCAGCAGAAATTGAGTTCTCTCGGTTGTGGGCAAGCATGGTCATGCGGTACACCAACTGAGCAAAGGCGGGCTCTTTGGACCAAAGTAGTACAATCTCTGGCAGTTTGGTCTCAATGAATGCCAAGAGCCATATCCAGACCTGGGCCAAGCTATTGAGATTAAGAATTTCTTGCGATTCCTGGCTGTCATGCCAAATTTCGCGCCGACTGCGGTTATTTGAAAAAGCCTTGTGATACATTGAACACAAGAGCGTAAAACTGGCTTGGCCGTCGAGTTCTGGCCATTTGTCTACAAGTTGATCCAAATAGCTTAGCCGCTTTTGACGATCGACTGCCAAGCATGATCCTGCAATTAGCAAAGCATCACCCAATGATAGTGCAGCCTTTACACAAAGCGCCGTCATATGGGCTGTTTTTTTTGCTTGCATGGAACTTTGTGAGCACAGCAATCCAGCCCAAATTTTAAGGCCAGAGTTAACCAAGACTCTTATGGCCTCGCTCGACGCCAAACTATTTTCTTGTTGATCATCAAGGTTGACTCCAAGCTTAGTTGTGAGTTGAGACAAGACATCCTCATCACCGCAAAGCACCAAGTGGTTGCGGACAAGTTCGAACCACTCTAGACGGGCTGGTGCCATTGCTAAGTCTGACTTGCTGATTACAGCTTTTATATCAATGCTTATCGCCATGATTGCCCTGTATTTGTCTACAACCTTGCTCAGACCCAGACGAGAGTATGCTGGTGCGTTAAGTACAATAAAAAGATCAAGATCATCACCTGGTGCTTGACCTATCGACCAGACGCCACTGCCGTTGCGCCTAGAAACGGGATAGACACCACCATTGCCCCTGCCGTAGGTACCGGCCACTATAATCGAACATAGATTCTCACCCAAGAGGTCTGCCAAGTCTCGACATAGATCTCCCAAAAGCACTCTCATACGGGTATTAAACTCATGGGAGGCATCGCTTGCGAATCTATGGGAGCTGATATGCCGTCGTTTGGACAGTAAAGATATCATACTGTTATAAATCTAAGAAAAAGCTGAGTAAAAAGCAAAGAAATGACTTGTCTATTATCCACGATTTATGTACTTTTGCCCCAAAAAGTACATTTTTTTCCTATAAACAAGGCAAAAAATCTAAAGTTGCCCATCTGAGAGGATAATTACATCAACACGGCGATTGTAAGCTCGCCCCTCCCGACTCGTATTATCTACCAAGGGTCGCATTTCACCGAAGCTAGTCGATGAGAATCGTTTCTCGATGTCGGTATTGCTAACGTACTCAAGCGTATACAGCATAGTGTTTAGCGCGCGGTCGCCACCTAGGTGCCAGTTGCTCGGCCACCGACTGCCGGGGCCGGTGGGATCGTCGTCGGTATGTCCTTCAAAGCGAACGTTGCGTCCAACTACTGCTTGACTTGAGAGCAAGGAACCAAGTTTTTGAATAGTTTCACGAGCTTCTTCACGTTTAAGTTCGGCACTGCCACTTTCAAAAAAGGAATCCGAGGAAAGCGAGATAACTAGCCCTCTTTCGTCCTGAGTGATGCGGACCATTTTGCTCTTAATTTCTGGTTCAAAAATGCTAATTGCCGTTCTGCGAGCTTGTGCTAACGAGCGCCCAGATTGCATGGCAGGCAGACTCATAACTGTGTTGCCAAGCTCCGCAAGCTTGCCTTCGCTTAAGGTATTGCCACCGTCGAGGTTGCCAAGTCCTTGGAAGGCCGCCAGAATAAGTTGAAATTGTTGAGGTTCGATTTTTGGTGTCAGAGCATAGAGTAATACAAAGAAGGTGAGAACCAAGGTAACCATGTCGCCGTAAGTAAGCAACCAAGCCGGTGCACCTTCTTCGCAAGGGGGACATTTTTTTGGTCTGCCAGCCATAATTCTTGCTCCTTAATCCTGGATCGTTTGGGCTTTAATAGCTTCACGTTCGCCAGGTGGCAAAAAGCTCAAGAGTTTCTCAAGTAGGATTCGAGGGTTGTCGCCACTTTGAATTGACAGTATTCCTTCTATCACTATTTCTCGACTTCTCACTTCTAAGCGATTTTGCCCTTCTAAGTTTTTGCCCATCGGTATAAACCACAAGTTGGCCATCATTGACCCGTACAAAGTGGTTATAAGTGCAGTAGCCATACCCTTGGCCAAACCAGCCGAGTCAGAAAGGTTGGCCAACATGGCAATCAGACCAATAACGGTTCCCAACATACCAAAGGCAGGTGACATTGCGCCCCAGAAAGCAAATATTCCCGAAACCTCACTGTGGCGGGCTTCGAGCTTGTCTACCTCAGTATAGAGAATGGTTTTGATGATTTCCGGGTCTGTTCCGTCAACAACCAGTTGAATACCCTTTTTCATAAAAGGGTTTTCCAAGTCTTCAATGTTGTCTTCAAGTGCCAAGAGACCTTCGCGCCGTGCTCGCTCAGCAAAGCCGACCAAATCGGCTATCAGCTTTGGTTCATTAAAGTTTGGGATCTTGAGGACAAGCCCAACGAAACTAGGAATCTTTAGAATTTTTGCAAGCGGACTGGCTATCAAAAGCGGAGCAAATGAACCAATTACAACCATCAAAACTGACGGCAAGTCAACGTAATATTGGACACCAACACCACCAACAACAATACCAAAAGCGATAGTTCCGATTCCGAGTATCAAACCTACTAGTGACCCAATATCCATTGCCTACTCCTCGCTTTTAAAAGCGCCAATTTGGCGCCGGTATGCCACTATGCGGTCTAACACCGTTGGGTAGCTTTCCTTGATAACCAAGTGTTTACCAGACAACATCATCAAGGTTGTGTCAGGGTTGGCCTCTATGTATTCTATATGATGGGGGTTTACCCAGTAAACCTTGCCATCCAATCGGGTTAGCTCGATCACTAACGTCACTCCTCAACCATTATAGCTCTTATCTCTTAAGCTGCAAGAGTTCCTGCAACATCTGATCGGAAGTTTGAATTGTCTTTGAGTTGGCTTGGAAACCACGTTGAGTTACGATCATATCGGTAAAGGTTTCGGACAGGTCTACGTTGGACATTTCCAAGGCACCTGACATAAACTTACCTTTGCCCGCAACACCAGAAGGGCCAATGTCTGCAGCACCTGAGTTGATGCTTACCATGTAGTTGTTCTCACCGGCCTTTTCTAAACCACCAGGGTTGGTAAAGCTTCCCAATGCAAGCTTACCCAACGCGCGATTGGTGCCATTGGAAAAAACGCCGGTAATTTCACCGGCTTGGTCGATGCGGAAGTCTTCTAGGTATCCCATGGTATAACCGTCTTGGCTAAAGACCTTATTGGAACTAGTGCTAGCGTATTGAGTGCTCGAGTCAGTTGTTGAACCTACTGTGCCAATGTTAAAGTTGAAACTCTGGAATATTGCTTCGCCGGCTGCGCCGCCAGCGAAGGCTGGGTTGGCTTGGTCAGCATTGGCCGGAATCGAAGTCTGAGGCACGCGGAAGGTCATCCGCACCTGCAGATTATCGGCCGTATCGGTTCCTGGCTGGACTACAGACAAACCTTCTACGGTGTTAGAAACGCTATCCAAGGTGCCAAAGTTGTTAAAACGCAGGAAGTAAGCATTGTCAGCAATATCCTTTTGGGCTCCGTTGATGGTCAACTGAGGAACGATAGCTTCTTGATTTTGACCAACAATATTGACTTGAGCGCGCCAAGTATTGGGCTGACCATCAACGCGCGTGTAGCTTACCTGCAACTGGTGCGTATTACCAAAGGCATCGTAAATGTCATAGGAAACTGGCCAGGTACCAGCTCTTACCGTAGCGGCATCGGCGTTTGGCGGTATTACCGGGGTGTTTTTGTCTAAGTTACATGCAGCAAAAACTTCACTCGAGGCTTTAGCAGCGTCTTTGGTTCCTACAGGAATAATAAGATCTTCAATTGACTTGGCCGAGTTAATAAAAGTGATGCCGTCCGCGGTTTCTGCTTGCCAACCTTGGACACGCATACCGTTGGCTGGGTTTACCAAGTAACCATCGGCGTCAAGCCCAAATGCCCCGTTGCGAGTATATAGGTCTGCTTCACCATTTCGCAGTACAAAGAAACCGTTGCCCAAAATAGCCACGTCGGTTTTTACACCAGTGGTCTGCATAGATCCTTGGGTATGTATGGTGTCTATGGTTGCAATGTTCATGCCCAAACCAACTTGTTGAGGATTGACACCCCCGACTTGCTCGTTGGGTCGGGCCGCACCGCGCTGACTTTGTGAGAGAAGGTCCTGGAAGTTAACCCGGCCTTTTTTGAAACCAGTGGTGTTGACGTTGGCAAGGTTATTACCAATTACGTCCATGCGGGTTTGGTGATTCTGTAGTCCGGAAACACCGGCATATAGTGATCGCATCATAACGGGACTCTCCTTAGTTCTTCTTTACGCGGGCAATATCTTTATAATCATAATAAGTACCATTGACCAAAATTTGGGGGTACTGGCCACTGGTTACTTCATCTACGGTACCGGACACAATCTTGTTACCAACGGTAACATCTACATTTTGACCCAAGATGCCAAAGGCTTGGCTGGATCCTAGCATTTGACTTAGCTTGCTAAATTCTGCCGTCAGGTTATTCATCTGCTCAAGGGAGGAAAACTGAGCCATCTGGGCGACAAATTGCTTGTCTTCTAATGGGGCAGTTGGATCTTGATTCTTAAGTTGTGTGACCAAAAGAGTCAAAAAGTCATTCTTATCCATTGACTGTTTGATCTTTCGTCCGTTTTCGGCCTCGAGACCTTTATTTACAATGTTTACTTGTTCTTCAACGCGGGTGCGTTCAGAATCACTGAGCTTTGATGGTAGGCGTAAAACGCCAGCCGCCAACGATGGATCTGAAATCCGTTGAATCTCCATACACTACCCCTTTTTTAAACGGCCCTTAGGCCATCAAATTGACTTGACTATTTCCGTACTCAACTGAACTTAACACGGTCACTTGCTCTTCCAACTTGCGATGAGCATAGTCAAGTTGGTGCTGCGAACGTTGACCCTGACTACTTGATTGCCCAAAGTTATGATCGCCATGCGATCCAACGGCAACTTGCAAATTGTTGGCATCAAAACCACCATCAGCAAAGGCTTGCTTTAGATTTGCAAGTTCTTCATCAAAAGCAGCTTGTACTTCTTTATTTTCGACCAAAATTGTTCCGGCTATATGCCCATCTTTAAGTTCTAGGTTTATTCGCACTTGTCCGAGGTTTTCCGGATTGAGAATTAACTTAATTTCACCAACATTGCCGCCTTTGAACATAATTTTGGCTTGACTCAAGATGTCTTGACCGCCGCGTTCTCGCAACCAGTCCCGGAGAGATTGTCCAAAACTGCCGTTGCTGGTGTTGAGGCTGACCGGAATGTTGATGCTTCGTTCCCCTGTTGGTAGAAAAACTGCGTTGTTCATAAGCTTGGCTTCTAGGCTTGCTCGTCCTTCGTCACTGCGGCTGGATGGTGAAACTGCTGTTATAAATCCCGCAGCGATGCCTGACTGTTTTTGGGCGTCAGACAAAAGTGTTTCGAGTACGGTCTGCGGTTTTACATTTTGACCACGTAAATCGGTGACTTCTATGCTGCGCTTAATGTCGGCAGTTCGTTCTTTTTGAATTCGTTGGGTAGAACTTCTGTCATAGCGCGCCAGTTGGGCTTCAGCAGTGACGCCCTTTTCGTTTACTTTTTTAGAAGACTTAGCGCTAAGATTCTTGTCGTCAACTAGCCCAAGCTTAGGTTTGCCTGGCTTGGCTTCGCTGTTTTGGGCCACAGCACTTGCAATACCCTGTTCTTGGGCCAAATTACGGACCGTAGCCATTGCTTGTTCCAAAGCCAACTTGGGTACATTTGAGTCAGCAGCATTTTTGCTACTTGCCAGGACCGAGGCCTTGGCCTGCTGATTGTGATTTGCACTTAAGCCAGTCTTCTTGGTTTCAGATGCCTCAATTTGTGCTGTTGCATTCTTGTCGGTTTTGCCAACAAGTGAACTTATGAGCGACTGAGTTACTGGACTCTCACTCTGGGCACTTTGTGATTCTTTTTTACTGTTTACCTGGCCAAGCTTGCTTTGCAGTTCAGACTTGCTTGGGTTTGCACTGCTTGTGGCAAGAGCAACTGAAACCGCCTGACCTTCAAGTGTTTTTGTTGCGTCGCCTTTGCTGGCAACATGGGCCTTTTCTTGTTTATTGAGTGAAACGGCCGCTTGCAGTAAAGCCTCAGCATCTGGTGCCTTCCTTAGCTGGGCCTTTTTAGTTCCATTTTGCTTCTGAGGTTTGTCTGCAGTCTGGGCAACTTGTTCTGGCTTGTTATCGCTGCTGACGGATTTGTTGACCACTTGGTCTGTGTCTTGCCTTGCGTCAGTTTGGTCTGGCGAACTGGTGTAATTTTTTCCAGACGACAAGGCCTGCTCCAAGGTAGCCAGAAAGTCCTTGTTAGAGTCTATTGCTGGGGCTTTTTGCTCACCGAGCTTCGGCAAAAAGTCGCCAAGGTTGTTTTCCTTGGCCGGGCCAAGCATAGAAAAAGAATTTAAACTCAAGGTAAGCCTCCCTGACAGCCGTTTACGGATCAGGGAGTTTGCCGCTTTAGTGGCTCACTATTCCCTGGGGGGTTTAAGCGTCATCTTGCGCTGTATTTCGGAAGCTCGGTTGGCGTCCATTCGACTTAACCACACCGATACCAACGAAACGGCCCCTGCTTGATCGGCAATTTCCTGGGCGACCCTTAAAGTATCAATCATCAGTTGATCATCGTAGGCCGCAAGAATCTTAACCGCTTCATCCGGTCGCATACTGTTCAGATACCTAGCGTTTTGCACTAGGTTCGCATATCTATCATCGTACTGCTGGGTTCGTTCCTTGAATGAATTCTCGCGCAGATCGTGCGCCTTCTCGCGCTCATCGAGTTCTGAGGCGCGTTGAGAAAAGGTATTTTCGTTTTTGTTGAGCTCGTCATTGCGGGTAACGAGATCTTGGTACTTGAGCTCCAATGCTTCTTCTTGTCTTCTTACGCGGATGCTATCCAAAAGTAGAGGGTCATCAGGATCTATCGTAACCGGGGCAGCATTAAAGAGCCCTAGAACGGGCGACAACAAGCGAGAAGCGTTGATGACACCCAAAAAGTCGAACCAAAAGAGACCCCCAATTGCCATTGCGAGTATAAGAAAAATTAGTCCTACAATACGGGGAACCATGCCTAAACGTGCCATGCTGAAGTCTCCTCAGAAAAGTTTGTCACGATCTTTTTATGTCACTCTTTGAGTGACAAACACCAGCGTCACTTTTTGAGTGACAAACGTGATTGTACCATATCGTCAATACTCAAGTCAGCTTCTTGAATAGCATCGCGCTTGTGCTGATCCAAACCACGCTGCTCAAGCTTACGCAGTACTTCTGCTTTTTGTCGAGCCGCCACAAATTCGGCCAAAACCTGTTCTCTTTTTTCGTTAGCTTTTACGCGCGCGTGCTCAAGTACTTGCTTGTCGCGCGCCAGCCGACTCAACCAAGCTTGACGCATCTGCATCTGGAGCAAGTCAAACTGACTCGGTCTAACTTTTTGTTGCTGGCGTATAGCTTCAATGCTCTGCTGAATTTCCTCTAAGCGGCGCGCTGCTTGTCCCAGTCGTAGTTTAACGAGTTCTTCTTCTTGCTCGCGCAAGGAAAGCAGCTTTGCCAGCCTAAAGTGATAACGCTTCATGTAACTCCCAGGCTGGCTGTTTGCATTTCTAAGTCGAGCATGGTCATGATGTCAGGTTTAAGCTCTTTTTTGGCGTACAGCTGAGCACGGCGTTCTTGCAGGCGGGCGCTTTCTGCTTCTAGAATTGTCGACTGTTCTTCTGGTAATTTTTGCCCCAAAATTGCACAGGCTCCTGCCCAAGTGCTTGCCAAAGTTTCTTCTTCTTCTACGTCTTGGATCAAAAAGTCGCGTATTGAGGCTTGCTTTTTTATTGCCAAGTCAATGTCGGGATGCGTTCCGGTAACGTAGGCGCCAACGCTGATTAGATCTTCGTTTTCGGCGTAGGTTGCCATCAATTTGCGAATCGAACCTGCCACATCCTTCATCTCGCGTGTGGTAACCTTGTTGGCCAAACGACTAATTGAGGCCAAGGGATCTATAGCCGGATAGTGGTAACGCTCGGCCAGTTTTCTACTCAAAACCAAGTGACCATCAAGAATACCGCGCACCGTATCGGCGATAGGCTCATCCATGTCATCACCGTCAACCAAAATGGTATAAAAACCAGTGATGGTGCCTTTGTCGCTCGTTCCTGCTCGCTCAAGCAGGCGTGGAAGGCTAGAAAACACAGAAGGTGGATAGCCGCGTGTGGCCGGAGCCTCACCAGCCGACAAACCAACCTCACGTTGTGCTTTGGCAAAGCGCGTAACCGAATCGAACATCAGCACTACATCCATGCCTTGGTCGCGGAAGTATTCGGCATAGGCAGTAGCTGTGTAAGCTGCCTTAAGGCGGGCCATAGCAGGCTGGTCGCCGGTAGCAACCACAATTATGCTGCGCGCCAGTCCCTCGGGGCCCAAGTCCTGCTCAATAAACTCTCTCACTTCGCGACCGCGCTCACCAATAAGGGCGATTACGTTGATGTCAGCGGTGGTGTTGCGGGCCATCATGCCCAGGAGAGTAGACTTACCTACTCCAGATCCAGCAAAAATACCCAAACGTTGACCTTTGCCAAGCGGTGTCAAAGCATCTATAGCCCGCACCCCTGTGCCAATCTGACGCGTTATTCTCTCTCGAGACAAGGCTGGAGGTGCTTTTCCCATTACTGGATAGTGGACTCTGCTCAAGATAGGTCCCTTAGAATCAATTGGCCGGCCCAATGCATCAACTACCCTGCCCAAAAGCATTGGTCCAACACTGACCGTCAGCTGACGGCCTTGGGCAGTTACTGGTGATCCCAGTTCTAGGCCATTTATATCTGAGTAAGGCATCAGTTTGATAATACGACCGTCAATACCGACGACTTCGGCCATGGTATGGCTACCGTTTGAACCGCCGATAGTGCAAAGCTCGCCCATAATGGCTTGTGGACCCAGCGATTCGATTAAAAGTCCCTGAATCCTCTGCACTCGTCCGATATATTTAATTGGATCAACCGTCTCCAAAATGTCTGCATATTTTCCAAAAACATCCATAACTTTCCCCTCCAAGAAGAATTGGGCGCCGATTCCGTCTTAAAACTCGACGCTGTTTTCTTTTGGCCGCGTACGAATTGGACTAGCTTCCAAAATTTTGTCTTCGATTTCTTGAAGTTGACTGCTTATTCGCGCGTCAATTTCACCAAAATCGGTCTCAATAATGCACCCACCGGGGTCGACGGTAGCATCTTCCATAAGACTTACGTTGCCAACACGTTCTATTCTGGCGGTGATTTCTTTGAGATGTTCGGTTGTCATCTTGAGATCAACTATGTTTACGCGGATAACCACATCCGACTTGCTCTTAAGCTTGCGCAAGGCTTGGACTACATTGTTGATAACTACGTTACGTTGATTTTCCGTGAGCACTTTGACAACCTTCTTTGAAATTGCTAACACCAAGGAAACCAACTGTGACTCAGATTCCACAATTATGTCATTGCGTCGGTCAATGGCCTTAGCAAGAACCATGTGAAGTCTGTCTACCAATCTATCGGCTTCGGACTTACCTTCTTGCCAACCTTCTACACGACCTTCTTGATTGCCTCTTTCAAAAGCTTCTTTGTGAATGTCAGCAATCTTCCGGTTGGCTTCATCCAAAAGTTGTACAACTTTACTCTCGGCTTGCGCGACTATCTTGCCAGCCTGCTGTTCAGCTTCCTGTCGTATTCCCTGAGCTTGTTCGCCCTTACGTTGCACTTCTTCAAAGGCCACTTGCTCGGCGTCTTTGACAATTTTTTCTGCATTTGACTTTGCCTCGTCGAGCAGGCTTTCTCGTTCAGTTTCTACCTGCAGACGCATCGCCTCCGCCTCACGTGCAACCTCGTCGGCACTTGGTCCGGTATAGACAGGCATAGCCGGGGTCTCATCTTCGAGCTCTTCCAGTTGAGCAGGCATGGCCTCAATAACTCGACGAGACAAGACCGGCGGACTAATGTGTACCTTGGTGGGAGAAATTTCTATCTCATTTGAGCGCAATACATTCTTGGCCATTCTTTATGCCGCCTTACACAACCATTTCATCTTCACCAGCACGTGCAATAACTATTTCGCCGGCTTCTTCGAGCTTCCTAATTATGGATACGATCTTCTGTTGAGCTTCTTCTACGTCCTTCATGCGGATTGGACCCATGTATTCCATGTCTTCTTTGAGAAGTTGGCTGGCGCGCTTGGACATATTGCGAAAGATCTTGTCCTGTACTTCGTTGTCAACACTTTTGAGCGCCTTTGCAAGTTCTGCCGAGTCAACTTCACGCAGTACTTTTTGGATAGAACGGTCGTCAAGCATAACAATGTCTTCGAAGACAAACATTCGTTTCTTAATTTCTTCTGCCAGTTCTGGATCTTCTTCTTCCAAGTTTTCGATAATGCCCTTCTCAGTAGTTCGGTCTACTAAGTTAAGAATTTCAACAACGCTTTCTACACCACCAGCGGCGGTGTAGTCTTCACTAGATATGGTAGAAAGCTTCTTTTCTAGTACGCGCTCAACTTCGCGCAGAGTTTCTGGACTGGTTCTGTCCATGGTGGCTATACGCTTGGCAATATCACTTTGGACTTCATGAGAAAGGTTGGACAAAATAGTAGCTGCCTTGCCAGGTTCCAAATAAGCCAGAATAAGCGCGATAGTCTGCGGATGTTCTTGTTGGATAAAGTTTAACAGGTGCGTTGGATCGGTGCGGCGAATAAAATCAAACGGGCGCACTTGCAAACTTGAGGTGAGTCGATTGATTATATCTACCGCTTTTTGACTGCCGAGTGATTTTTCCAAAAGTTCACGCGCATAGTCGATACCACCCATGGTGATAAAGTCCTGAGCCATCATCAACTCTTGGAACTCCTGCAAGACCGTATCACGTGTTCCACTGTCAACTGACTCTAGGCGAGCAATCTCAAAGGTTAGCGTTTCTATCTCGTCCTCTCGTAAATGCTTAAAGATCTCAGCAGAAATCTCAGAGCCAATAGTTACAAGGAAGACTGCCGCCTTTTGGCGGCCATTTAATTCTCTGTTGTGTCCGGATTTTTTTCCGGTGTGGGGGCCGCCAGCGGCGGCTTGCGGCCCAGGTGCCTTGGACATGGATTACTCCTCCATTAACCAGGTGCGAATGAGCTGCGCAACATCCTCGGGATGTTCACGGGCCAAATTAACAGCCTGTTCTTGCAGTTCCAGTCGGGCGCGTTCTTCGACCGACATTTCCACCTCGGTACTTTCCTCTTCGGCGTTGCGCAACGCTGCTTCGCGCATGGCTTGGTGCTGACGTGCCAATTCTTCTTCGCGCAAGCGACGTCTGCGTTCCATCTCGCGGGATACGAGTCTAAAGATTATGAACACTACCAGTATAAACGCCAATCCAAGCATAGAAAAGAGCACTACTTGTTGGACTTGCTCTGCTCGTCTGATGGCGTCGTCTTCTTCTGAATGTTCTTTGGTTCGATCAAACATCAAATTTTCTACTCTAACCAAGTCGCCTCTGACAGCATTAAAGCCAACGGCAGCTTCTACCAATTTTTGCGCGCTACCAAGTTGCTCAGAGCTTAGAGCGACATATTCGCGCTTGATACTACCGTCGGTGTTGCGTTCAAAAGTGCCGTCTGGCTTGTAAACCTTCTTCCAAGAACCATCAATCGCAACCGCGATACTTACGCGCTTGATCTCCGGTTGGCCCGTTTCTTTGGTGATAGTCTTATTGATTTCGTAGTTGGTTCGGTTGTCGTTACGACTATACTGACCTACCAAGCCAGAAAGATCTTTGTAGGCAGGAGGCGTTTGACCTTCTACGCCAGCTGGACCTTCTGGGTTCCAACCAGATCCCTTAAACTCTTCGTTAAACTTTTGTTCGGAAATTGGCACGTTGAGTACAATCTCACGCTCCGAAAAAGGCGTCAGCGGATTGTCGGCCACCGTTTCTATTGGGGTAACTTCGGTTCTGTCGCTGGTGCGATTTCCCATGTCTAGCATGACTTCAGTATTTACTAGCTGGACGCGAGACTCGCCAAACATTTTTGATAGTGTTGACGTAATGGTCTTCATGTACTTGATTTCTTCTGATCGTTTGATCTTGAGAATTCGTTGCTTGAGATCGAGGTCATCAACTGAGGCCGTATTGGCCCAATCGTTGAGCTGCATGCCGGACAAGTCGGTAATAACAATGCTGTCTTTCTTAAGTCCTGGCACTGCCAACATTATTAGCTTTTCGATACCTTCTATCTTTTTGCGGTTACCCACAATGTCACTGCCAGGTCGTGGCGACAAGATAACTGACGCCGTTACCGGGTCTTGATCGTCGGCCAAGAGTGTTTTTTCTGGAATTTGAATAACAACGTTTGAGGTGTCAACGTCGTCTAGGGCAGAGATATGTTGTTCGAGCTGACCTTCGATTGCACGTCTTAAGTTGACGTTGCGTTCAAAATCAGTAATCGTCCAGCGTTCTATGTCAAAAAGTGCCCAAGGATCGGTTCCTGCCGGAATCAAATCCTCACGAGCCAAGACTGCCTTGGCTTTTTTGGCTTCTTTTTCGTTGGTCGTCATCAAGCGGTTGTCGGCAGTTATAGTATATGCTATACCCTCAGTCTCCAAACGATTGGTGATACGCTCTCGCAGTGCTTCGTCAGTGATTGGCTTGGAAAGTATCGGCACCAAATTGGGGCCTGCACTGATGGCAAGCGCACCTATGATGAGTACAATCACTACCCCAATAACTGCAAAAAAAGCTACTCGTTGGGGTGTCTTCATTGACCCCCAAGTCTTTTTAAGCGTTTCAACCAGCTTCTTGAAAAATTCGTTCATAACCCCTCCCCGGATGAACAAAGCATCTCAATGCTCTTGCTTCAAACCTTATCAGCGTAAAGTAGTCAGATCTTTGTAAGCCCTGATTACTCTGTCGATGACATTTTTGGTAATATTAAGTGCCAAGTTTGCTTCGGCACCTGCGATGGTAATATCATGTGGATCAACCGACTCAGGGTTGGTTATTGCTTGCTGACTCAAGGCAGCGTAATCTTGTTGTAGGCCGTTAACATCCTGTAGGCTGTCGGCAAGCAGAGAACCAAAATCCTTTTTGCCTTCGTCCAAAGGCGTTTCATTCATACCCATAACGTGACGGGAACTAGTGGTCTTCATGCGAAAGAGATCACCACTTACTTGTTCAATTCCTAGACCTGTCATAATTTATTCCTTATCCTCGACCAATTTCGAGAGCCTTCATGAACATTGCCTTGGCGCTGTTAACTACTGCCACATTGGCGTCGTAACTGCGGCTTGCCGAGATCAAATCCACCATTTCTTCGACTACGCTTACGTTAGGAAACTCTACATAGCCAGCTTGTGGGCCAGATTTGATAGCATCGGGATGGGTTGGATCGTAAACCATGCGGGCTGGCTTTTGTGTATCTTCTTCTATCTTCTCTACGCGCACGCCACGTCCCTTACCGCCATCGAGGGCACCAGGAAACATGGTGCTTCTCCATGTTGGCTGGTCAGATTGCGCGCGAACCACCACGCGACTGCGCTTAAAAGGGCCACCTTCTGATGTCCGTGTGGACTCTACGTTGGCGATGTTGTTGGCGATAACGTCTTGTCTCAAACGTTGTGCTGTCAGGCCACTGGCAGCAATATTGATTGTATTAAAAAGTCCCATCCTGTTTATCCTCTCAGTACTAAGTTGACATTGTTAAAATGTCCGCTGACCGACTGAACCAACATGTTGTACGACAACTGCGCATTGACCGCATTTGAGGTTTCTTCTTCTATATCCACGTTGTTGCCATTGTTCTTGCCTTGGACATTCCACTCAGTAACCCGACGAGGTACGACGCTCTTGTAGTCAACCGGTCTATCAAAGGGAATATGCCGTTCGTTGGTCATCAGGGTCGGAAACGCTGGCTTCTTTTCACTAGCCAAGGCTGCCGTAAGCGAAGTCTCAAAGTTGACAACTTGACGCTTAAAATGAGGTGTGTCGGCATTGGCAATATTGTTGGCGGTAACTTCTTGTCGCATCAAGTTGACACCCATTGTTCGCCTGAGAATATCGACAGTCTTTCCAAAACTATTGTCCAGATACATTCTACCTCCAAAAAGAGCATGGCCTGCTGGCCTTGCCAAAAAAAATACTCTCTTAGTATTTCGGCACTAATCCTTATCTATTAAAGGATATATCTACTTAGATCCTGGTCTTTTACGACGGTATCAAGCCTTTCGCGAACATAAGCTTCGCTTACGGTTACTTTTTGGCCCTGCATCTCGGAAGCATGGAACGAAACTTCTTCTAGCAAGAGCTCCATAATGGTGGATAGCCTTCTTGCGCCAATGTTCTCGGTTTTTTGATTTACTTCGGCTGCTATCGAAGCCAAGAGACGCAAAGCGGGTTCTTCAAAGACCAGTTCTACGCCTTCGGTTTTGAGCAGCTCTTGATATTGCACCGTAATAGCATTGGCGGGCTGGGTAAGAATGCGGAAGAAATCGGCCTCGCCTAGCGACTCGAGTTCTACTCTAATGGGAAAGCGACCTTGCAGTTCTGGAATTAGGTCAGATGGTTTGGACATATGAAAAGCGCCAGCAGCGATAAAGAGAATATGACGCGTGTCAACTAAGCCGTACTTGGTATTGACTTGGCAACCTTCGACTATCGGCAGGATGTCGCGTTGCACCCCTTCGCGGCTTACGTCGGGCCCGCCACCCTTGTTGCCTCTACTGGCGATCTTGTCAATCTCATCAATAAATATAATGCCCATTTGTTGAGCGCGTTCTCGGGCAATTTCGCCAGCTTGATCTGAGTCTACCAATTTGGCCATTTCTTCCGCTATCAAAACGTCTCGTGCTGCACCAACCTTTAGGCGCTTGCGTTTCTTCTTGTTGCCTCCCAAAAGACCCTGCAGATTGCCTAGGTTAAAGTCAAAACCCTCTATCCCGCTGCCAGAAAAGACCTCAATCGACGCCGGATTCTGACTAGAAACTTGGATTTCAACTTCGCGGTCATCAAGCACTCCTTGCCTGAGCTTGGCGCGCATACGTTCTCGGGCCTTGGCATCAGCTTCTAGCTGGACGGGGTCAGGTTTAAGTTCTTCTGCTGGTTTGGCATCGCCACTTTGATTAGTCTCACTTGACGAAGCAGTTTTTTGCCCCATGATGGCGGCTTGCAGCTGGCCAAGGTCGATACCCAAAAAGCCTGGACCAGATGGTCCAGCGCTGCCAGAAACAAGGCCAGGCATGCCTGTACCCGCTGCCTTAGGGTTTGCTTGTTCTGTTTTGCTACCAGGCAAGAGCAGATCGAGCAAGCTTTCTTCGGCGCGGTTCTGAGCTTGCTCGCGCACTTCTTCTTGCAGCTCTTGGCGCACCATGTTGACGGCAACATGCATCAAGTCACGCACCATAGATTCCACATCGCGACCTACGTAGCCTACTTCAGTAAACTTGGTCGCTTCCACTTTAATAAAAGGAGCCCCAGAAAGCTTCGAAATACGTCGTGCAATTTCGGTTTTGCCCACACCGGTTGGTCCAATCATAATAATATTCTTTGGAGCCACTTCATCCTGTAATTCGGCCGGCAGTCGTTTGCGGCGCACGCGGTTACGCAGTGCTATGGCAACTGACTTTTTTGCCTTGTCTTGGCCAACGATGTATTTGTCCAGCTCAGCTACGATCTGGCGCGGGCTCATGCTGTCAATATCTAGGCTAATACTCATGCCAGTTCCTCCAGAATTATGTTTTCATTAGTGTAGATACAGATTCTACCGGCGATTTCTAGTGACTTACGGGCGATGGCGGCCGCGTCAAGACTTTCGTTCTCCAAGTAAGCCAGCGCAGCCGAGTAGGCATAGTTGCCG
The DNA here is from genome assembly GCA_038204425.1 of Spirochaetia bacterium. Classification (GTDB taxonomy): domain Bacteria; phylum Spirochaetota; class Spirochaetia; order DSM-27196; family Salinispiraceae; genus JBBRCZ01. The sequence continues at coordinate 48,993 of JBBRCZ010000008.1, forward strand.
CCTGAGCCAATAGCGATACAACCGCTTTCTGGTTCAATTACATCACCAGTTCCAGAAATTAAGTAGGTGCGCTCCCGGTCGGTAACCAAAAGCATGGCCTCAAGTTTTTGCAGCATGCGGTCGGTGCGCCAGTCTTTGGCGAGTTCCACACTTGCGCGGGTCAGGTCGCCGCCAAATTCCTTAACTTTTGCTTCAAAGCGGTCAAATAGTGTAAAGGCGTCAGCAGTCGCGCCAGCGAAGCCAACTAGGACTTTGTCGTCATGAATCCGTCTAATTTTTCTGGCGTTGCCCTTGAGCACGGTATTGCCTAAGGTCACTTGACCGTCCGCCGCCATGGCAACCTTGCCATTTTTCCTGACTACTATAACTGTGGTACTACGAATCTTCATGTGGTTCTCCTTGCAAACGATGGCTTGGTACACGGGCAGTACTGCTGCGTCGCATTCCATGCGGATGGGCCTGACTATAGATCGATTTGAGTCTGCTAAGTCCCATGTGGGTATAAACTTGAGTTGTAGAAAGCGAAGAGTGTCCAAGCAGTTCTTGAACAACACGCAAATCTAGCCCGCGATCCATCAAGTGGGTCGCAAAACTGTGTCTCAGTCCGTGTGGTGAAATACGGCGACTCATGCCTGCCTTTTTTTGAAGCTGATTGAGTATAAATTGAACACCGCGGACACTCAAAGCGCCACCTATAAAATTGACAAAAAGGTAGTCGTGCTGGCGGTCGTGCTGGCGCATAATCTGCTCTCTCCAGAGCAGGTAGTCTTGCAGCGCTTGACGGGATTTTTCTCCCAAAAACACAAAGCGTTCTTTGCGTCCCTTGCCGCGCACCAAGATACGACTGCGGTCGAGTTCCAAACGAATGGTCTTAATAGCGGTGACTTCGGAAACACGGCACCCGGTAGAATACATCAGCTCAAGCAAGGCTCGGTCCCGTAAACCTTGAGCTTGCAGTTGGATAGATGCGATCAATTTTTCTACATCGTCTTCAAAGAGAAAAGTCGGTAAGTGTCTAGATACGCGCAGACTACGCACGCCGTCCATGGGAGATAAATCCAAGTAGCCCAGTTGAACAAGCCAGGTAAAATAGCCCTTTAAGGACGAAAGGTGGCGATTGACACTTTTGGGATCTAGGCCACGATTTCCAAGCCAGGCAATAAAACCACGAATATCGGTGAACGAAATGTCTACAAGTCTAAGGCTTGCGGGATTGTGGCCACTTTCGTTCTTGAGCCAGCTTTGGAAGGATGTCAAGTCGGCGCTATAGGCCTTGGTACTGGCTTGGCTCAGATTCCTGACGCTTTTGAGGTTGCGCATATAGTTGTCAATCAAAAAATCCACCATGGCTTAATAAGTCGTTTGGTCCAGCAACGATACGTGCTCCATCGTTAACCAGATTCCTAGTGCCTAATCCTCGCGAGCTAGAAAAACCCACTTGGTGTACTACGACTTCTCTCCCTTCTTCCAAACTATAGTTGGCACTAATAAGTGCACCTGATTTCTCTGGTGCCTCAATAACCACCAAAACTGGACACAAGCCGCTTATAAGGCGATTGCGTCGCGGAAACTGATAGGTTAAGGATGGCGAAGCCACCCCAAACTCACTAATCAAAGCACCACCAGCATCTATCATTCGAGCTGCTAGTCGCGCATGCATACGTGGCTGAACTTCATCAATGCCACCTGCCAAAACCGCCATGGTATAGCCGCCACCATCCAAGGTACCGGCGTGGGCTGCGCCGTCAATTCCATATGCCAGACCAGAAATCACGCCCACCCCGCAGCTTGCGCAGTCCATTCCAAAACGCCAGGCCGCTAATCGCCCACCTTCAGAAGGAAAGCGCGTTCCAACTACTGCAAAAAGCATCGCATCACCCGGTGGCAAATGGCCACGATGCCACAACACAAACGGCGGATCCCAGATTCCCTTCAAGAGAGCCGGAAAATCTTCTTGCCAGAGGCCCACAATCTTGGCCGCGCCGCGCTCAAGGTAACGCAGATCCGCCTCGGCTTGTGAGCGGTAAACACGGCGATCGCGTACAACTGCCTTAAAGCGCCGGCCGGTACGTTTGCTCAAGTCATCGACAGACATCGCAAGTACATCACTAGCCACAATACCTTCTTGCAAAAATGCCAACTTTTCTCTTCCACGCAAAAAAGTCAGACGGGACAGGTTCAAAATCTCTAGCACATCCATAGTGCTTGATTACGGTGCCAACAAGGCCTCCTGATTTTCTTTGGCTTGTTTTTTTTCGGTTTCATCGGTGCCTATGCGTAAAATTTCGCCATACCAATACAGAGCTTTGTCCCTATCTTGACTTCCTGCTGCAATACGTCCAGCAAGGAACATTGCCTTGGTATGCTTGGGTTCTTGGCTCAGTATTCGACTAATAAATGCTTGAGCTGCTTCTGGATCACCATCTTCAAAGTAGCTGATAATGGCCATGGCATAGAGCGCTTCCGTATATTTAGGCCGCAAGCTAAGCGCTCGTGCGTGATAGACTTTTGCCTTGGCCAAAAACTCGGCTTTTTTGTCCGGTAGAGATGCCGAAACCTGGCCAGCCATTAAGCCTGCCCAGTAGTAGAGCATGGCGTTCTCTTGCTCGGTTTCTATCGCTCGTTCGAAAGCGCCCATAGCCAATTGAAACATACCAAATTTTTTGTATTCCATGCCCAGGGCGGTATACAATCTTGCGACATTGCCAGCGGCATTAATGCGACTATTTATTATGTCCTGATTGCGTAAAATATCCTGCTTAATTTCTTCTATCTTTTCACTTGTTGGCGCTTGAGTGCCTTCAAAAGCAAACTCAATTGCCGCCACCTGTGTGGCATCGTAGTCCTCGCGACACGATTGCAAAAATGCGATTGACATCAGCATCAAGAGCGACAAAACCATGCTTGTGTTTCTCATCAATATTCCTGCCCTTTCTTTGAGCCAAGGCCCAAAATAGTTAAGCTCGACGATGTGCCTATGCGATCAGCACCTGTCTCAATACACTGTCTTGCGAATTCTGGCGTTCTGACACCCCCTGACGCTTTGACGCCAATCTGGTCCGCGGCAATAAACCGTAAGAGAGCGAGGTCTTCCAAACTTACCCCCGACGGAGAAAAGCCAGTCGAGGTCTTAAGAAAACTGGCTCCGGCGTAAGCAGCCAAATAGGCCGCGGCTATTTTTTGAGCTTGATTAAGTTCGCTGGTTTCTAAAATTACCTTGACCGGCAGTTGTGAGGCAGCATCAACAACCGCCCGTATGTCCTGATAGACAGCCCAGTAGTCTTGGTCCTTGAGCAAACCTTGCGGGAGCACCATGTCAATTTCATCGGCTCCCTTGGCAAGCGAGACTCTTGTCTCCTCCACCTTGGCCTCGGTAAGCGCATAGCCATTGGGAAAGCCAACAACGGTAACCAATTTGACCGAAGTGTTTTTTAAGAGTAATGTGACTTGGCCAAGCCGATTAGTAGGTACGCAGACAGCGAACAAGCCATGTTCCACAGCTTCTGCGCACAGCTGTTCAAAATCAGCTTTGACTGCACTTGGCTTGAGCAGCGTATGCTCGATGTAGTTTGCAAGACTAGAACCAGATACTGTCCGCTGTGAACTGACGCAAGGAAAGTGGTCTTCAAAATTAGATTTTACTTTCCTAATTGCTGACAGAACAGCTAAATGGCCTTGTTCTATGGCGTGCAGTTCGCTTGGGCTAAACATAGAGTAAGCTCACCCGCGAGGGTGATAATCCTTGTGATAGACGCGCAAATCGTCTTTGTCCAAATGAGTGTAGACTTGCGTGGTGCTTATGTCGGAATGTCCAAGCAGCTCTTGTACCGATCGTAGATCGGCTCCGCCTTCCAAGAGATGGGTTGCAAAACTATGTCGCAGAGTGTGAACTTTGGCACTTACTCCGGCCCGAATGGAGGCCTGACTAAAACGTTTCCACATTCCTTTTCTGGATAGTCCCTTGCCAAGTTGATTAACAAAGACCTTGTCAGTTTGGATTCGATTGCCAAGCAAGGTTGGGCGGCCAAACTCTAAATATTCATTTATCCAGAAAATGGATTCTTTTCCCATAGGAACTAACCTATCCTTGTCTCCTTTTCCACGAACTCTAACGATTTCTTCGTCCAAAAAGAGTCGATCCATACTGAGGTCGACGGCTTCAGAAATACGAAGCCCACAAGAATAGATCAGCTCAAACAAAGCACGATCACGCAGACCCAAGGGACTGCGAATATCCATGTGTTCCAGGATACTTTCCACCTCTTCGATGCGCAGAACTTCAGGCAGCTTGACCGCCATTTTGGGAAGATCGATACGCAAGGCAGGGTTGTCGCTGCGCAAACCCTCCAGAATCGAAAACTGAAACAAGGATCTTAGTGCGCTGATGCTCTTGGCTACCGTGCGTTGATCCACTCCGCCTTCCTGCCTTGCGGCTAGGTAGTCAAGTACATGGACGACCGTGCATTCGGCCACATCACTCGTGTGAGAACCGAGCCAGCGCTGAAATATCAAGACTTCGCGCCCATAGGTTTCTACGCTTGGCTTAGCCAACTGCAGTTCGACCAAGAGATAGGCCTGAAACTGCTGTAAGAGTCGAACGTCGGTCATCTTCTCAACTAGTTCGGCCATTGGTGCCTGCGCCCTTTGTCCGCAAGAAAGTAGGTACATCGAGATTATTTTCGCCAAAAAACTGCGAAAAATCATTTCCTTCTACCGATGGCGTGGCCTGCCCACGGTTCATCAACTCGTTCCACTTTCCAAGCGGGACTGTATCGCCATCGCCTTTGATGTTAGTGCTTGTTTCTCGACCGATGCTGGCCTCACGTTGGGCACTAGGACTGGCACTGGTGGTACGTACATTCTTAAAGCCTGTTGCAATCACGGTAACTTGCACCGAGTCGCCCATGGATTCGTCGAGAGCAGTTCCTGCAATAATTAGTGCGTTGGGATCCGCGCTGGAACTTACAATATTGAGTATCTCTTCATATTCGGCCAACGAAAAGTCTGGTCCGCCTGTTACGTTGACCAAGATGCCTTTTGCGCCTTCTATGTTGGTGTCTTCAAGCAAGGGATTGTGGATAGCGTGAGTGGCTGCATCGACCGCACGCGTGTCACCGCTGCCAAGGCCAATACCCATCAGCGCATCACCTTGACCCTTCATGATAGTTCTCACGTCGGCAAAATCAATGTTGATCTCACCATGCTTAGTTATAAGATCAGATATTCCTTGGACACCTTGACGCAGCACGTCGTCGGCATACAAAAAGGCTTGACGCAAGGGCGTACTTTTTTGAACAATACGCAGCAAATTTTGATTGGGGATAGTAATCAGCGTGTCAACGTGCTGGCGAAGCTTACTGATACCTTCTTCGGCCAGTTCTGCTTTGCGGCGACCTTCCAATGCAAAAGGCTTGGTAACTACCGCAACGCACAAAATACCCATTTCACGCGCTATGCTTGCAATAACTGGAGCAGCACCTGTACCCGTTCCACCACCCATACCTGCGGTAATGAAAATCATATCACTTCCTTCCATCAATCGTTTGATGGTTTCTTTATCTTCCATGGCAGCGCGCTCGCCAACCGATGGATCACCACCAGCCCCCAGTCCACCGGTAGTCTGTGTACCCAAGGGAACGCGAACGGTTGCCCGACTAACCTCTAAGGCTTGCAAGTCAGTATTCATAGCGACAAAGTGCACATCCTGGATGGATGACTCGATCATTCGATTGACAGCATTGCTACCGCCACCACCAACTCCGATGACCTTGATTACCGTATGACTGCCAACAGCTCTGGCTAGGTGTCCAAGCTCCTCAACAATCTCAAGTTTCATAATTGACATATCCCCCCCCCCTTTTTTTGCATTGCGCCAGCTAACCAAAAAACATACGCCAAATCTTGCGTATTCCTTCGCCACCCTTAACACTTCTGGAATTGCCCTGCGTGACTTCGTCAAACATCGGCGAATGCAAAAGTGCATGTTTAATCAAGCCCACAGCCACCGCCATATCGGGCCTTTGGTATTCATGCATGAGGCCTCCCAGTCCCAGCGGAACACCGATTCGTGAAGAAGTACCAAAAATATCTTGGGCGAGTTCCATCGTACCTATCAGAGCCGAAGCTCCACCGGTAATAACGACTCCACCTCCAAGGGCTTGCCAAGATTTTATGTGCGCTTCACGTTCTACTTTCTGTTTAATTAGTCCTAACATTTCTGTCATACGCGGCTGAATAAACTCGCACAGCTGTCTGCGATCAATCTGTAAGGGTGTCCGAGTACCCAAGCCCATGATCATAGCGGGCTCCTGCCCGTCTTCAATTAAACCAGCAAAACAACAGCCGGCCTCTTTTTTTAGCCGCTCAGCAGACTCAAAAGGTGTCCGCAACAAAATTGATATATCACTGGTAACTTGATTGCCACCAAGAGGAATCACATTGGTGTACCAAGGAGCACCGTCCTGAAATAGAATCAGATCACAGGTTCCTCCACCAATATCGATAAGCAAGGTGCCCATCTCTTTTTCGTCATCGTTGAGCACCGCTTCGGCACTTGCCAAGGCGCCTAGCGCTACGCCCTCTACTTTAAATCCAGCTCGATTGACGCATTTGACCAAGTTTTGTGTCGCCGTAATGCTTCCCGTGATAATGTGGACGTCGGCCTCTAACCTAACCCCAATCATGTCCTTGGGATCCTTGATACCGCCTTGTTCATCTACAATAAATTCTTTAGCGACCGAATGGATAATTTCTCTATCCATGGGCAAAACCACCGCTCGTGCGGCTTCAATCACTCGGTCAAGATCTGACTGCACAATTTCTCTTCCACGGTTGGCCACTGCCACCACACCACGAGAATTGATACCTTCTATGTGAGCACCTGCGATGCTTGTGAAAACACTCTCTATTTCGCGACCTGCCATTTGCTCGGCAGCCTCCAATGCCTCGGTGACTGACCTAAGAGTGGCCTCAATATTTATGACGACACCCTTTCTTAGGCCAGTTGACGGTGCTCGACCGACACCTATCACCTCAAGCCGACCTTGTTCATTGGCTTCAGCAATAACTGCGCACACTTTGGTAGTCCCAATATCCAAGCCAATAATTTGTTCGCTGGTGGCCATAGTCAGTCCGCTCCTCTTCTCAAAACCAGGTTAGGACTGCGAAAATCCAATTCTTGTAAATTGCTATCGTCTATGCTTTTACCAAGTAGCGAAAGCACCCTAAGGATCATCACGCTGTTGTCGGCCGCCAGTGAAGGCCCGATTCTAACCGGCACCGGAGACAACATGGTCCAAGTCAGCAATTCCAATCCATCAGCGACGGTCGGCATGAGTCTAAATTCCGAAAAAGCGGCAAAAACAGCCGGACTTTGTTCTTTGAGACTTTGCAGGTCGTTAAGTAGCGGTACTATGATACTAGGCAAGGTAAGTCCAAATCTAAAGTTTCTAAACTCTATTCCACTGAGCAAAGGCAAATTTGAGTGGTTCTTATTAGCCCAATCAAAAACAACCCCACGTTGGTCAATAATGACCATTTTTTGTCTGCCATCTTCCAAATTGGCAACAGCACGTACTACGGCCTGACGGGCCCTCAGTTTTAGCGCCAAAGTATCAGGAAAAACCTTCTCCACATTGGCGCTCATCACTTGAGGCAAGTCCAAAAGCCTGTCTTTGAGCCAAGCGTCGTCAATACCATAAAATCTACTACCCGCTTGTACGCCAAGGGACTTCAAAACTGCCTCATGATCAAGGGTTAAATCTGAGTCAATATTTATTGTTTTTAAACTCAGCTCATTGGCTATCGCCAGTTGAAATACTATCTCAGCCAGCACAATCAAGCTGAGTGCGACGATTATTGCTATCAAAATTTTCTTAAAAATAGCTGAACTATCTTTGTTGGAGATTTTTTTTGTTACCGTGTGTCCAGTTGTATGTCCAGAAGACGCAGTACGCGTCCTTGACGTTCCGCTGGGTAATGCTTGATTGCGCTGGGAGCTGATAGCGTCAAAATACAGTCTATCCGACAAGGCCAGCCTCCTTTTCCACGCTTGAACGTGAAATGTTTAAAAGCAAACCTACCATCATCATCGACACAAGCAAGGACGAACCACCAGAAGAAAAGAAGGGCAAGGGAATACCTGTGGCTGGGATCAAACTAGACACCACCGCTACGTTTATCATAGCCTGCAGAATCAAGCAGGTGGTTAGTCCAAAAGCCAATAACTTGCGAAAAGTATCTGGTGCCTTAAAACTTGCACGATAGCCACGCCAAGCCAGAAGACCAAACAGGACTATCACGGCCACTACTCCGACAAAGCCTAGCTCCTCACCCAAAACTGCAAAAATAAAGTCTGACTGCGCCTCTGGCAGAGCACCAAGTTTTTGCACTCCTTGCCCCATGCCATGACCAAGGAAGCCTCCGCTGCGTAGTGACTTTATTGAAGTAAGAATTTGATAACCAGAACCCATTGGATCTTGGCCCGGCTTAATAAAAGTAAGCAGGCGTTCCAATCTATGTTCTTTGGTTAACAAACTACCAATCAATAACGGCACTACCATCAAGAGAGTGAGCGCAAAGTAGCGATACTTTACTCCTGCTGCATAAAAAATGCTAAGCGCAATTACAAGTACAAAACTGGCAGTAGAAAAATTGTTTTGCAAAAATATAAGCACAACAAAAAAGAAGACTATCAAAAATGGCGGAATCAAGCTTTCGCGTACCGCATCCATCTTGTGCTGCTTACGTTCAAGCACTGACGCCAAATACAGGATCAGACTAAGTTTTACCAATTCTGATGGCTGAAAAGACATGCCCAAGATATTGATCCATCGTCGGCCGCCCAAAAACTCGGCACCAAAACCAGGCACAAAGGTCAGAAGCATCAAAGCAAACGAAAGAAGCAATAAAAACGGCAAAAATTTCCTTACCGCATCTAGTGATATTCTGGCTAACACTAGAACCAAAACCACCCCCAAGGCGGCATAGGCAGCCTGACTCAAGAAAAAGCGCAGAGGATCACCATAGATAACTTGTGATCTAAAGTAAGACGCTGAGAAGAGCATGGCCAACCCAGCACTCACCAAAACAAAGAAGGTGCAAGCGAGTACAAAGTCTGTCGGGCGTTTAACTATCTGCCCTGCTGTCATTACTTGTGCCATTCTTTGTGCAACCTGCTTCCTTTCTGCCGTCTTAACTAGGCAATCTTTAGAGTCGAGAGACTTAAGATAGCAAACATACCACCGAGGATCCAAAAACGCAGAACCACTTTACTCTCCGCCCAACCTTTTAGTTCAAAATGATGATGCAAGGGAGCCATCAAAAAAACTCTTTTCTTGCGCAGCTTAAAGCTAGCGACTTGGATGATGACACTTAGGGCCTCCATTACAAAAACCCCGCCAACGATCCACAACAAGACTTCTTTTTTGACAGCCATCGACATTACCGCCAAGACTCCACCCATCATGAGACTACCAGTATCACCCATAAAAATTTCTGCTGGATTGCTATTGTACCAAAGAAACCCTACGCAGGCCCCGGCCATAGCCAAAGCTAAAACGGTCATTTCTCCGGCACCGGGGATAAACGGAAGACCGAGGTATCCAGACCAGTCAGCTCGGCCCGTGACGTAACAGATAATAGCAAAGGTTAAAACTGCCATCAGCACCAAGCCGGTAGCCAAGCCATCCAGTCCGTCGGTCAGATTTACCGCGTTTGAGAAGAAGACGATCAAAAGCATACCAAAAGGCACATACCAAAAACCAAGTTGTAGCACCGGTTCTTTGAGAAAAGGCAGATACAAATCTGTAGCAAAGGCCTTATCTCCATAGAGATAAAGTAAGAACGAGATAAGAAATCCAAGCACAAATTGCCCAAGCAACTTTGCTTTGCCACTTAGGCCTCGCTTGTCTTTTTTGAAGACCTTAATGTAGTCATCAATAAATCCAACGGCACCAAAGCCAAGTACTGCCAAGATGCCAAGCCATGTGTACCATTGACGTAAATCTTGCCATAACAGTACTGAGATAAAGGTGGAGATGATGATCATCACCCCACCCATGGTTGGCGTCCCGGCTTTGCCCAAATGGCTTTGAGGACCGTCACCGCGGATGGTTTCTCCTAGCTTCTTTTTAAGCAAAAGTCGAATGATTAGCGGTGCAAATACAAAGGTCAGCAACAAGGCTGTAATGGCTGCATAGGCAGCCCTAAAGGTGATGTACTGAAAAATATTAAACGGAGTAAAATATTTTACAAGCGGATACAACAACTCTTTAAACATGCCCTATTCCTCCAAGCTCGTCAGACTGCTCAAGCCAGGGCAAGAGCCTCTCCAATTCCATTCCCCGAGATGCTTTGAGCAAGATCAAATCACCCGCACGCACCCGATCTACCACTTCTTTTTTTACAGTCTCAAAGTCAATCGCGTGAACAAATACTCGCTCGTTGCTATCAGCTGAGAAACCCCAGCTAGCTTCATGTTTTTTTTGAACGCCAATTGCCGCCTGCCAGGCCGCCTGCATTGCCTCTCCAAAAAAAATGCAAACCGACGCGCCTGATTGATAAGCAAACAAACCTATTTCCTCGTGTAGTTGAACAGACAAGTCGCCTAGCTCCTTCATGTCACCAAGAATGAGTACATGCCGGTGGCCGGGGACTGCGATTTCCATAAACGAGCTGATACTGGCACGCATGCTGTCGGGATTTGCATTGTAGCTATCGTGCATCACGGTAAATCTTCCCCGACGCAATTCACTACGCCCTGGACTAGGCACAAAACTCTCAACTCCACGAGCAATGTCCCGGCGCTGATAACCTAGTTTTTGGGCAATATAAAGCACGGCAAGTAGATTGGCTCGGTTGTGGGCACCGGCCAGTTTTAGCGTAAGCTTTTGATCAAACCAATGGACAATTTGCCCGTCTGACCAAGGTTCCCATGACACATAGCCCGGGGTGGATGTTTCACCATACAAAACCACCTCACCGCGTACGTCGCTTTTCAAGAAATCGACCCACTGATCAGCCTCTGGAACAAATGCCATTTCGTGTCCATCAAAGTTGGAAAAAATCATCTTTTTTTGTTCAGCTATGCCGGCCTGATCTCCGATATTGCCGATATGGGCAGTCCCAATGTTAGTAATTAGCGCGAGGTTTGGTTTGACAATGTCAGATAGTATGCTCATCTCCCCTTTTTCGCTCATCGCCATTTCAAAAATAGCCACTTCGACATCCAAGGGCATGCCCAGAACAGCCAAAGGCAATCCAATAACAGAGTTTAGGTTACCTGGACTGGCAAAGGCTTTTTTCTTGGTGGACAAAACTGAAAATAGTAGCTCTTTGGAAGTTGTCTTGCCGTTACTACCGGTGACGCCAATTTTAAACACCTCAGTTCTGGTAAGCAAGTACGCGCGTGCCCACAGCTGCAAAGCCTCAAGCGGACTCTGTACGACAATTAGCACCAGGCTGTACTCGGCAAGCAGTCGTTCAACTGCAGCCGAATGCTTGCTCATAAAACTTTCGGAAACCACCAAAGCTGCAGCACCCTTGCGGGCACAGTCAGTCAAATAGTCGTGACCGTCGACCTTTTGGCCGCGCAAAGCAAAAAATATAGCGCCCGTGCCAACAGCCCTCGAGTCGATGCAAACTTTATCTACAAGCTGAGGCACAGCGGACTTAGCCGTGACCACTCGCAGCAACAAGCCATTCTTCTCTAAAAGCTGAGCAATTTCTTGGGCACTGGTTTGAAAGTGCAAGTCTGCACCGGCGCTGCTAATTGTCATTCACGCACCACCGAATCAGGTTTTAGTCGGAGATTTATAATTTGGTTCTGTTGCGGATAAAACATGCCAAGCTCTTTTACAGCACGTTCTTCAATAAGGCGCGGTGACGTGGCACTGCCATAACGCGCGATGAGACGCTTATTTTCTTCAAAGAGCGACTGCTGATATTCTTCATATTTGCTTACTTCCAAGTCTTTTTGCTGCCAAACAAATGACTGCCAAACCGAGAAAAACAATGAAAGAGGTATCAAACACAATCCTATTGCAACAATCCGTCGATCCATCAAAAAACTCCAAAAAAGCAATCTTTACCCAGCGCCCACTTTCTTACTATCGGTCGAAGCAAGCCAATCTCTAAGAGAGGATTGGCTACAAGCAAGATAGAAAAGGCAAAACCAATTCTAAACTCTTAACGCTTTCGAATTACTCTAAGCTTTGCACTTCGCGATGGCGGATTGCGCTCCAACTCCGCATCACTGGCCACCACCGGCTTCTTGGTCAAAATATCTGCCTTTGGAACACCGCCGCATTGACAGCGCGGTAGCTCAGGTGGACAGACACAAGCCCGTGCCAAATTTACAAAAGTGTGTTTAACCAAGCGATCTTCGAGTGAGTGAAAGCTGATGACCGCCAAGCGCCCTCCGCCAGCGAGGTTGCTCCAAGCAGCTATAAGGCTTCTTTCCAGCCGCCCCAGCTCGTCGTTTACCAACATACGGAGCGCCTGAAAGGTCCTCGTTGCAGGATGTATGCGACCACGACGATACTCAGCAGGAACAGCCGAACTAATCAGCTCAGCCAGCTCACGGGCCGTCAAGGCATGCATGCGAGCCGCACCTTCGTCGCCCCGCAAGCGCATCAAGCGTGCAGCAATGCGCCGTGCATAGCGCTCCTCACCAAGATTAAAGAGCACCATCATCAGGTCATACTCTTTACACTCAGAAAGATACTCGGCAACTGACCTGCCTGCGCTTGTAGATAGGCGCATGTCCAAAGGCTCATCTTTGGCAAACGAAAAGCCTCGTCCAGACTCACTGTAATGAAATATTGAAATACCGAGGTCGAGCAATATCCTGTCGGCCGGTAGCTGCAAGGGCCAGGACGAAAAAAAGTCGTCAAACCATTGGTGGTAAAAACTGACCCTATCCCCAAAGCGACTTAATCGCTCTCGAGCCTTGGCCATTATTACTTCATCAGCGTCAATCGCACAGAGCTTCACTTGAGCATAAGTTTCTAGAATGCGTTCCGAATGCCCACCTTCTCCCAAAGTCCCGTCTATCCATAAGCACGCCTTCTCATCGTCTGGCTTGAGATACTCAAGCACTTCGTCGGCCATTACCGACTGATGAACATATTCCACGACGCTTATTCCCCGGGACCAAAGAAGGAGATGAGACCTCCCAGTTCTTCAGCCGCATCCTTAAACTCATCCTGTGTGCTTTCTGTATATGCGCGATATGCCTCAAGTCCCCATATTTCCATATATTTAATTAGCCCCAAAATTACACACTCCTTTTCCAAGACCGCTGACTCTTGCAACGAACCGGGAATATTGATCCTCCCTAATTTATCAAGCTCAATTTCTTGTGCCGGCGCAATTATGCGCCGCTGCAACAATCGAGCTTTGGCTTGAAAAGGCGAAGCAGCTCTCATAAGTGAATCAGCGATACGAGCCCATTCTTCGGGCGGAAATACCCACAGGCAGTTTTCTATACCTCTAGTGATAACCAATGAACTGCCGTCGATATCCCCTCGCAATCGCGAAGGAACAAGGATGCGGCCTTTCTCATCTATGCTTACCCTAAACTCCCCTGTTCGCATCCTTCTTTACCACTTTCTTCCGCTTTCTACCACTTTTTCCCACACATCATAATGTTATTGCTTTACCTTCTTCTGTCAACTGACAGTAGACAGAATTATTGACAATTGAGGCAAAACATGTCAACGTTTGTTGAGTACTTAGGATTTCTTGAATGCTGTTGCAGCAAAAAGAGAGGCTTTAAACTAGTGACTGGCGATGGAATTAGTTACTACGGCGGCGTTTATTGTGAAAACTCATATAGTTGATGTCGGGGAAGATGTTGTTCTTGCGTTCAACTTTGGTCAACCAATCGGTTCCCATCTTTCCTTCACCCATGGCGTCATATATATGGTAGAAATTGGCGAGGTGCTCTTTAATACGCGATGCGGCATAGCTACTGGCGGTACCGTTGCGCATTATTACTGGCCAGTCAATGCTTTGAGTCAGCAGAACTTCGCGCGCTGCCTGATTGAGAGCCCTTCTTTTGAGGCCGGTAACGTCTGGAAAGCGATCAACTAACTCCACCATGCGATCAATAGCCATGTGCAAGTGGCGGTAAATCCAATCGTTGCTACCCTCTAACCACGTTTCAGCATAACCTTTGTTTCCCCAACTGGAAAATATAGGCGACACTTTTTGGTGTTGGGGATACTGGGCCAGATAATTGAGCGGCAAAATGGTGGACAACTGGTCACCTTGTTTAGCAAGCTCTCGCAAAATGGCTTCCAGCCAATCAACACCCTCAAACCAGCGGTGGCCAAGCAACTCAGCGTTGTACGGTGAACTTGAAATTGGTGGCACTGACATTAAAGGCTGCACTTTTTTAAAGTGCATCAAGTGGTGAAAGACAAAATTTTGCGCGTGTTCTTTAATCTTTTGCTTGGCAAGTGCAGGATCATAAGGTTGTTTGTGGGCGGTATCGCCACTTATGGCATAGTATTTATAGCCAGTATTGATACGGGTTTTTTCGAGATGGATGTATGGACTTACGTAAGCAAGGTCTAGGTCATGCCCAATATCGCGATAGAACTCGCGATAGACAGGGTCACTTGGATAACCGGATTTGGACGACCAAACCAAGCTGACAGTTGAAAGATCGCGCGGAAAAGCATGCAAACCGTTGGGGAGGGTTACCGGTGCGTAGAGCCCAGAACGTGGTACATCGGGAGAAAAAAGCACCGCATGTGCACTGGTGTAGAAATATCTAACGCCACAGTCCCTAAGGTATTTCTCGAGTCCTGGAAAATAGCCGGCCTCGGGTAGCCAGACACCCTGCGCCACTCCGCCAAAACTACGTGCAAAAGCTTGTTGGGTAACATCAAACTGGGCCTGAATACTTTCTGGATAGTGTTCGTAAAAGGGCAAAAAAGGATAAGTGCCAACCGTTGTGATAAGCTCAATCTCGCCAAGTTGAGCCAAGCGACCAAAGCCTGCAAGAATATTGCGATTGTAAAGCTCCAAAAAATCTTGGTAGTTTTGACTAAACAGATCAAGGTAGATCTGGACCAAAGGCACAAATTCGTGACCTTCGCGTCTAGTGCGTTCCAACTCTTTTTCACCCAGCTCCATCATCTTAACTAGGTGTTGTATATAACGCTCTTGCAAGAGTTCGTCCTGCAGCATGGCCATCAAGCTAGGAGAAAATGACAAAGTAATGTTAATGGGTATTTTATCTTCATGAAGGCGGTTTAAGCTCCGCAGCAACGGCAAATAGGTCTCAGAAATAGCTTCGAACAACCAGCGCTCTTCCAAAAACTCAGAATACTCAGGATGCCTGATAAACGGCAAATGGGCGTGCAAAAGTATGTTTAAGTAAGACTTAAGCATCAAAGCCCACCTGACTCTCTCTAATACTCAAAATCCTCTGTGGAATTTCAGTGTGGACGCCTCGTTCCCCTAAGGACTCAATGCCTGATAAAAAGATCAAAGCGTCGGTCTCAAAAGAGTCCAGGACTTCCAGCTTTTGACTAATAGCGCCCATGGGCACGTTAATTCTTCGTGAGCTGGCAAGAATCTTCTCGCTATCGGCCAGGCGAGCCAAGAGATGCACGCGATAGTGACACTCTCGATTTTGCAAGTTGAGATACCATGAGCTGTCATCCATGCTAATTGGCACCTCCATAATGTTCTGCCCGGTTCTGCTTGTGGTGGCTATCCACTCTAGTCGTAAAAGTAGCTCCCTAAAATCTTGATTGTTGATGTACTCAGACTTGTCGTGAGTAGAAATATCCCAATAACAAAAGGCCCAGGCCGGATCCCTTAGCATCAGATCAATGCGGCTGACGTTGTACGATTGTGGGAACTCAAAGCTGTCGGTCTGAACATCAGTTGATTGGCCAAAAATCTGTTCCAAACTCTCAAATCGCTGCTGATGATAAGAAACCGGAAAGGCGTCTTCCTCGTCGCGACTATCGTGTTCCTCTCGCATAGCTTCGAAGACGGCAAGCTCTATCAGAGTGCGGTCGGGCTGCGATTCCACGTCTTCGTCTATATCCACCCCATACATTTCAACCAGGCGCAACAGATCTTCTAGAGTCAACTGTGAAAGCTTTTCGCGTGTCATGAATACACCGACCTTGTCCGTAAACTATGTTCCCAGAAAGAAGAAACCGACAGAGCCAGCGGCTCCCCGCATCCCCATCCTAAGACCAAGCACAGTGGCTGTCAAGCTCTGATTTAGGGTGATTTGTTTGGATCGCTTACTACAAGACGCATCCGTGCACTCGATCGCCAGCCATAAGCATCGCTCATGCCAAGCTCAAGGCGCCTAAAGCCTGGCTTAAGATCAATCCAGCCAGCGTTGACTGCTTGTTCATTCGACATTATATCGGACCAAGTGGGCAAAGTAGTCCAAGCGTAGACCAATGAGCGAGACTGTGGATCAGCAATTAGTTGATAGCGAGAAAAATCATAAATACTTTTTCCATCGATAGATAGAGTCATTTCCAAGGGAAGTCCTATCGAGGGGCGTTGTTCTTCTTGTTTAGAAACAAGTGCCAGAGAATCACGAGCGTGGACAAGAACCTGATAGTTTCGCGCCACCAGATCACTGTTTGGTTTGAGTGTCTGCGACACAAGCTGATTTAAACTTTCGTTCTTCCAAGCAAACTGTAGGCTCTGCAGTACCGGGGCTCTATCGTCCTTAAACAGCGGTAAAACCGTCAGCGGGTTAACAAAACCACCATTTTTACTGTCTTGAATTGCAAAAAAGAGTTCAACTGCGCTATCGGCGGCTGGACTCCAACTAACGAGTTCACCTCCTTTTTTTGCAAAGTATGGTTCGCTTGCTTGCCACGTTTTGTGATGCCAGCCATTCAGTTTTTCCAACGAGTACAATGACCTAAAACCTTGTGCATGTTGAAGCAGCACTGCGGCTCGGCTGTTAAAAGGAATCCTTGAACGGTGGCGACTAATAGACGCGCTCTTTATGACCAGATCCCCATCTTCGATGGCTGAGATTGACTTGCCATCTAGCTTGAGCCAGACACCACTCAAAAACGAACCCTGATTGGCGGAAGCAAAATCAGCACTGAGCGCAAGCGCTTGACTAGGCCAAATCCACGCGTAAACCGAAGCGGGTAAACCTATTGCTACCGATACTATGCAAAATATTACCGTACAAATAATTACTGTTCTTTTATTCACCGGATTGTCCAATCAATTGACTGCAATCCACTGCTGTTAGAAAGCACCATACCGGATCCATGCGCTGCGACAAGATCCAAAGACTTGGCGCTGGCATCCGAAACTAGCACCGTGCGTCCATCTGGCTTCATCATTATAAGTCGATGCCCCTGACCTGTGTTAAACAGCAAGGACATGCCGCTCAATCTTGCGAGGCTTACTATTTGAACCAGCTCACCTTGTGCTTCAAAGCTTCGAAGCAAGCGGGACTCAATATCAAAGACACCAATGGAGCTGGCAAGATCCATCACCAAAAAGCGGCCATCAAGAACCTCTTCTAGGTAGATACCTTGCCTGTTTTCTTGAGGCAGACCTTGACGAAATACCACCTCAAAATCTATGCCACCATTGGACAATGCGTTTTCTTTCAAAAGAATCAACTGCTGCGGTTCGACGTCGGATATAACGGCCAGCACTTGAAAGTTTTCTGCCCAGCTTAGGCCGTAGATACAAGACAGCTTTCCTCTGCCAGGCCTGCCCTTCCACAAAACTTGACCCTCACGCGAAAAAACTATGATGCTACCGTCAGAAAAGCCAACAAAGACTCTGCCGGACGGGTCAGAGTCAACTACCGTAACAAACTGATCACCTTCAAAGCGCCAAATCTCGCGCCCGGTGGAGTCAAAGCGCCAAAAAGTATTACCTTCTCGAGACAAGGTGACTAGGCTAGAACCAAGTGCAATAGCCAAAGTACCGTTTATTTTTTTGGCTTCTTTTTTTGGTACCGAATTGAACAACAAGCTTCCATCGGTGTCTGTCTCTACCAAGTAGTTTGGCCCACTTACTACCAAGGCATTGTCCGACAAAAGCGTTGCCTTTTCTCCAGATTTCTCAAATGCCATCAAGCCAAAAGACGTATACATCGGCAAGGCTTCCTCGCCTGCGACAATGCCTGGCAGTGTTAGTATGTCTTGGCTGTCCAAATCCCAGCCAACCCTCACTCGAGGCTCAGCTACAAACGATGCGGGCAATAAAAAAACGTAAACCAACAACAAGACCAGCAAAATACCAAAAAAAAGCTTCTTCCCGACTACCATAGTTAAGTTTTTCCTGCTTGTTTTTTGTCGTCATCTTCCATCTTGGCTTTCCATACATCAAGCTTTCGTTTGACAGTTTCTGCTTGGTCACCCTCACCGAGTATCATATGCAACCTGCGCAGTGCCGACAAAAAATTGATCGCCAGTTTAAAGTCGTCAATTCGATTGGTAGAAAGCTCATATTTTTCTCGATACCTGTCTGCGGCTTTGTTCATCCACTCTTTGCTAAGGCGCATGTAGTTGACTCTTGTTGCATAACCTTCCACTCGGGGGTCCAAATTGCCAACAAAGGTCTTAAGGTTAATCAAATTTTTGCACACCACGGCAAAGCGACCTTCCATATCGACGAACGACCACTTCCACTTTGAGTTGTCGCCAAAGTCTTCTTTGACGGCATCAATGGTGTAGCCAAGTTTTCTAATCAAATGGTAACGTTTTTCATCAGGGTAGTCTTCTATTGCTTCAACCATTTCTTGGTAGTCAGAAAACGGCACATCAATAAAGTCACTAACGGTTTTTTCTAGGTAAATTATCGAGTCATAACACTCTTTGCGCGCATAGTTGATAAAGTTTTCGTTCTTTACACCCAAGAGGCTCAATGAGATGTTGTTGAGCAACAAGTAGAGCGAGGCTTGGTTGAGGGCATCCTCGGCAAGCGACAAGCGCTTGAAAGATGCAGCAGACTTTTCTTCGTCTCGCTCGATGGCCAAAAGCATGGTCTTTTCTCGCTGCTGGATTTGGTCAATTTCTTGCTTATAGTGACTAACACGTAGGGCATACGTTGATTTAGCCT
Organism: Spirochaetia bacterium; assembly: GCA_038204425.1. Classification (GTDB taxonomy): domain Bacteria; phylum Spirochaetota; class Spirochaetia; order DSM-27196; family Salinispiraceae; genus JBBRCZ01. The sequence continues at coordinate 68,082 of JBBRCZ010000008.1, forward strand.
CGGTAGAAACTTTAGCCACGAGACGCCTCCTCAAAAAGTGTCGGAGCCGGAGAGCGGTAACGAGCCAAAAGCTCACGGGCATGGCTTAAAGAAGCTTGCCCCGTTTTGTCTCCCGACAACATACGCGCAACTTCTGCAACCCGATTCTCACCTTGGACTGAGCCGACTACCGTATGGGTGCGACCATCCCTAATCTCCTTCTCAACCTTCAAATGATTATCGGCGCGAACCGCGATACTCGCAAGGTGTGTAATTGCCAGAATCTGCGTTTGTCGTGACAAGATCTGCAAGTGTTTTCCTACAGCCACGGCAACTTCGCCACCTATCCCAGTGTCTACCTCGTCAAAGACCAGTGTCTCAAGCTCTTCAGTGTCCGCCATGGCGGCTTTTATAGCCAACATGACGCGCGAGATTTCACCACCCGACGCGACTTGCTTGAGGGCTTTAAGTGGCTCACCTTGGTTGGCAGACAACATAAACTCAATTTCATCCAAGCCCCAAGGTCCACACGAACCACCACCTTTTTCTGACTCTCGGCGCTTAAAGCTAACCTCAAAAACGGCCTTTGCCATACCCAGACTCGCCAAGGCGGTTTCTACCACCTGCTTTAGACGCAGGGCAGCGGCCTTGCGTTTTTTTGAAAGTTCTAGCGCATTAGCCAAAATACTCGACTCTGCATCTTTAATTCTCTGATTAAGTTCATCGAGATTTTGGTCAAAGTTCTCAAGCTGCGAAAGTGTCTGCTTTGACTCCTCTGCCCAGGTCAAAACTTCGTCAAGATTGGACCCATACTTCTTCTTGAGCTTTTGAAGTATGCTCAAACGCTCTTCGATGCGGTCAAGGCCTCCTTCTTCAAAAACCAAGGTGTCTTGATAAGAAAGCAAGTTACTACTCAGATCTTCTAGCTCGTAGTAAAGGTTCTCCACTCGACCATGCATCTCTTGCAAATCTGAGTCCACCGCCATCGCGTCGTGCAAGCTGGCTCGCCCCTGATAGAGTCCTGCCAAGGCACCGCCTGAGCTTGCGGACAATGACTCGTAAGCATGTGCCAGGGACGAAAAAAGCTTTTCTGATTGTTGCATCATACGGCGTTCTTTTTCTAGCTCAAGATCTTCACCAGTGCGCGGGGCTGCTTCCGCGATTTCTTCAAGCGCGTAGCTAAGATAGTCAACTTGGCGCTGCCTGTCTTTTTGATTCTCGAGTAGTTTTTCGCGTTGCCTAACCAAGACTGCCATTGCTGTAAATTCTTTATAAAAATCGTCGGCAATGATCTTAAGACCGCCAAAGCGATCTATCATTGCTCGATGTTGCTCAACTGCAAAAAGACTTTGGTGCTCATGCTGCCCATGCAGGTCAAAAAGTAAGGCAGAAAAGTCAGTTAGTTCTTTGAGCGACACGGCCTGACCTTGGATGTACATGCCAGCTTTTCCATTTCTTCGCAGAATACGACGTATTAAGACGCGCGAATCTTCAAGCGCCAGGCCACGCTCGCCAAGCCATCTGATGACTTCTTGGCCTGATGTCATAGAAAACACCGCACTAACAACGGCTTCGTCAGCACCACTACGAATTAAGTCAAGTTCGCCTTTGGCTCCTCTGATTAGTCCCAAAGCACCTGCCAAAATGGATTTGCCAGCGCCAGTTTCTCCGGTCAGACAATTGAAGCCTCGGTCAAAATGCAAAACTGCTCGTTCAACAAGTGCAATGTTGGCAATACTCAGTTCTTCAAGCATCAGGACCTCCTGACCAATTGAGCTTGGTACGCAATACGTCGTAAAAATTCCTCTTTTTGGAAAAGGCAATCTTTGCTTTGTACTTAGCTGCCAAAACTTTAATGTGGTCACCTTCGTTGAGTGGAAAGCTCACTTGACCATCAATGGTCAAAATTAGGGCTGTCCGTTGTTGGTTCATCACGTCCATGCTAATAACTTCGCTAGAAGGTAGAACAATCGGTCGATGCGAAAGTGTAAACGGACAAATTGGGTTGAGAATCATGGCATCCATCTCTGGGTGCAGAATTGGGCCGCCTGCAGCGGCCGAGTAGGCGGTAGATCCGGTTGGTGTGGCAACAATCATGCCATCAGCACGATATCTTCCTAGTTGCCCTTGGCTTAAAGACAGGTGCAATGAAATTATTTTTGATATGCCGGCCCCGGCCACGACTGCGTCATTAAGTGCAGCTGAGCGAAAGACCTGAACGCCCGAACGCAGCACTATGCAGTCGATCATCAAACGATTGCATTGCTCTTGTTCATTATCCAAAAAACCACCTAACTCGTCGCTCCAATCCTCGACACCAACTTCGGTTATAAAGCCAAAGTTACCCAGATTTACTGGAAAAATTGGGATGCCATACTTAGCGACTTGCCGAGCAGTTGCCAGCACGGTGCCATCACCACCCAAACTTATGGCGTGTGTGACACCCTCAAAAGCACTAGGGTCTTCTTGATGGAGAGAATTAAAACTCTTACATTCACCCTGGCGCTTGTGTATAAATTTTACAATTGAAGCGGCGAGTTCTCGGGCGCCAGGCTTTTCTTCGTTGACAAACAGGGCAGTCATTGCAGCTGACATGGGCACATCCTCGTCTGAGCAATCATGGCAGACTTGCCAGCACTTTTTGTATCAATTCAATCTCTTTTGGCCCGAGTCCTGGGTGTAATGGAAACAATAATGTCCTCAATACAAAACCATACGCATGCACAAACCGATTTGCTTCAAAGTTTGGGTCGGCAATCTTTTTAAAAAGTATACTTCCTTCAAAGGCCAAAACTGTTTCTACGCCCTTTTTTTTGGCATAGGCTTGTACATCTGCCGTTGAGCCTTGAATCAGAACCGGAAAGCTATGCGCCAAAACATGACAATCGGGATCAAAACCATGGTGGCGGCCTCTAAGTAAAGAGCGCGTAAAGGCGTCAAACATGTCACTTCGACGCTTAAGAAAATGGGGCAGCTCCCTAAATTGACTGCGCCCCAAGGCAGCGTTCATATCGCCCATCCACGCACTGTCGGGCAAATCTTCTACGCTCGCGCTCAAGGCGTGCGATGTTTTTTTGTTCTGAGAAAAGACCAGACAACCTCCTCCGGTCGTTAGCGCTGACCATGACTCAGTTTGTAATAGAACAAAGGCTGCACTACGCCCCGGAAGGCTTTGGACACTTTTTTCTTCTTGGTTGGCATTGGGGGCTTGCAAAGCAAAGCCTTCGATGTCTTCTATGGCCACATTGCTTGAGGCGACTTTATCGGCAGGTAAGACCAAGGCTTGACTGATGTCTTCTAACAGCGCAATTGAGTGCTTATGACACCAGTTTGCAATCGGTTCTACCTGGCTTGCATAACCAATGCTATGGTGAACCAACAGTGCCTTAAAGGGTTGATCAGCGTATGATTTTTGACAAGCAGAAATATCAAGGCTAGGACTGCGCTCTGCGACATCCAGTAGCACAGGTATCAAACCAAGTGATAGTGCCGTTCGCTCCCACTCGCTGGGCGCGAGAGCAGGCAAGCCGACGGCGTCACCACTTTGAAGTCCGCTGGCCTTAAAAACGACCTCAATAGCACGTTGGTACTCGCGCAGAGCTATACCAGCGTCATAGCCCAATAGTTCGAGCACTTGCGTGACCAGAGCCTCGCCTTCTTCACCAGGTCCAATGTGGTCAAGCGCCAAACAAGTCAGGACAGCGTCCATATCCTTGCGTTTGATGAAAGGTTTAAACAAGCTAATTGCCACAAAGGCTCCTCACTCTCTAATCTATACCAAACAATGCTTTTTCAAAAGTACTTGAGCGCCTAAAAAAAGCATGACCTTTGCGGGCCTTGCTTAATTGGAAATTGCATCCAATTGCTTGAGTTCGCGTACATTAAAGAGGCGTCTGATATCGAGCAGAATCAAATAGTGATCGTCTCGATTAACAACTCCTTGAATATATTCTGCACCAATTCCCGAAATCATTTGCGGTGGCGCTTGAATTTCCCCAACCTTGACGCTTACTACGCGTGAAACCTTGTCAATAATTATAGCCAATTGCATGCCGTCGATGCTTACTATCACAAAGCCACTCAAGAGCTGATCTTCTTCACTTAAATTTGCAGAACTTATAGAAAAACGACGATGTAAACTGATTACCGGAATAATCTCACCGCGTAGATTAAAGATGCCCTCTACGTACGCTGGAGCATTGGGGATCTCACGAACTTCTTCTATTTTTACTATGCCTTCAACATCCATAATGTTGATGCCGTATTGTTCAGATCCAAGCTGAAAAGTAACCAACTGTATAGAATCGTCCGCCATTTACAGCCTCCATCATGTGCTTCAATCTCTGCTTCAATCTCTGTAAGCAAGTTTATGTCTTTTTTTTGGCGAATGCAATCAAAGCTAGAAAAAAGCCATGTCATCTGGTCTTGCTACAATAGCGTCGCGGTCGCTGCCTAGTAGGGCGGCGACTTGTTGACTGTTGAGCCCCTTGGCTGCCTCAAGTTCGCTTGAAGAAAAACTAGTCACCAATTTGAGCTTTTGATTTACTTCAATAACACTGTTGCGGTCAAAAACTCCCAGCACTTCTACTACGCCTTTGAGCAACAATGAATTGTGGGCGGCTAGAGCTTGCCAAGCACCTTCATCAACCGTCAAACTGCCTTGGGCCCGTGAGTTTTTTATCCAGCGCGTACGATTTTTTAGTGGCATGCGTGCTTCAAAAAGCGTACCAAGAGCTTCACCAGCGCAGCAACGACTGATAACTCTCTCGGTTCGACCATGGGTGATGACCACTCTACAACCAGCATCGCGAGCTATTTCTACTGCCAAGAGCTTGGTCTTCATGCCACCTGTGGAAAACTCAGTGCCGCGATCGCCAGCGGATGCTTTGATTTGGCTGGTTATTTCGTCAACATAATCAATTGCCTGTGCGTCAGGCTGCTCACGCGGATTGGCTGTATACAAACAATCTATGTCAGAAAGCAGCAGAAGTAGTTCGGCGTCGATTTTTGATGCGACATAGGCCGACAACTGGTCATTGTCACCAAAGGCGTTGCCAATTTCCGCTGTGGAAAGTGCGTCGTTTTCGTTAAAAACAGGCACTACTCTGAGGTCAAGTAAATTCTCAACAGCTGCTCGCAGGTTGAGGTAGCTGGAACGCACGTCCCAGACATCTCGGGTGATAAGAACCTGAGCTACCGTTAATCCGTATACACCAAATGCGCGATGATACTCGTTCATCAAAAGTGGCTGGCCAATGGCAGCACAAGCTTGGCGCTCGACTACATCACTGACTCTCTTGCTGATGCCAAGCTCGCGCGCACCCATGCCGATAGCTCCCGATGTAACAATTATCACTTGTTTGCCTTGACGGACCAGATCGGCTACGTCCAGGGCCACTCGGTGCAAGTATTCAATGTCTATGCCGCCGTCGCTGCGACCACCTGCCCCACTGCTTATCCTGTCACCATTTCCGGGCAGGCGTGTTAGCGTATTGGTGCCAATCTTAATGACAATGCGACGAGCCTGAGCTAAGAGCGCTCTGCTTTGCTGAGCGGCTTCATTAAGTGACTTCATATGCCAGTTCCACCAATGTTAAGCGGAAGGTCCCTGTGAGTAAAGTGCTCTTTGCCACTTGAGTAGTCAGCAACTATTTGTCCGCTACCATACAATCTCCATTGATAAATCAAGAGCCCCTCCAAACCAACTGGTCCACGGGCATGAAGTTTTCCAGTCGAAACACCCACCTCGGCCCCCAGTCCAAAACGAAATCCATCGGCAAAACGCGTGCTGGCGTTCCAAAAAACACTGGCACTGCCAACTGTTTGCATAAAATGCTGAGCCGATTTAGGGTCATCACTGACTATGCAGTCGGTGTGGTGACTTCCCCAGCGATTGATGTGTTCTATCGCGGCCGAAAGGTCGTCAACCACACGGATGGCCATAACGTAGTCTAGGTATTCTCTATCCCACTGCTCAACGGACATATACTCATGCTCTATCCCTGCAGCAAGCAGAATTTGATGGCTGCGCTGACAGGTACGTAACTTAACCTTGTGGTCGATTAAGGCCTTTGCAATAATTGGCAAGATCCTATGCGACGCCTCTTGGTGGATAAGCAAGGTTTCAGCGGCGTTGCAAACAGCAACGTACTGGCTTTTTGAGTCAACCACCAAGCGGCTGGCCATGCTTGGATCAGCATCTTTGTCGACAAAGATGTGACAAATACCGTCAGCGTGCCCCATTACCGGAATGCGACTTTCGCGCATTATGTGCTGCACAAAATCGTTGGAACCCCGCGGTATAACCAAGTCAACAAGATCATGCATGGTAAGCAGTTGAGCAACCTCTTCTCTTGTTTCTAGTTGCACCAACCAACCGGGGGCTAGACCAGCTTCCACAGCGGCATCATGTATTATTTGAGCCAGGAGACGATTGCTTTCTAAGGCTTCACTACCGCCTTTGAGAACCACTGCATTGCCCGACTTTATGCACAGACCAGCAATTTGCACCAAGGCATCTGGTCGTGACTCAAAAATCATGGCTATCAAACCCAAAGGACACGATACTTGGTAAAGATTGAGATCCGTATCCAATTCTTTTGCACTTAGAATTTTGTTCAATGGGTCTTTGGACTCAATAAGCGCTTTTATTCCTTGCTCGAGTTCGGCAAGCTTGCCAGGTCCAAAATTTAGTCGCTTGAGCAATGCCTCGGAGAGCTTAGCTTGCCTTGAGCGTTCTAAATCGACTTGATTGGCAGCAAAAATCTGCGCTTGATTGTCTACTAGGCTTTGCAATACGGCCTCAAGAGCGCGATTTCTCACGTTAAGATCTAGGCTCGCGCAGATTATTGAGGCAGACTTTGCACGTGCAATTTTTTGTATCAACATTATAGCTCCATGCTACCAAATGGCGGACATGCTGGGCAAGCTTCTTTTTCTCTTATCCAAAACGGCATTTTTGTCCAAAATCAGTTAACCTTTAATTTGTGTGCTATCAATGTGCTATGTGCTAGGCACCATTTACTGCGTGCGTTGCACCATTTGTTAGGTACAGTACACTAAGGGGTTTCCAATGAAGTTTAAACTAAAGATCATCTTTTTTGCCTTTTTAAGCGTACAAACGTTTGCTTCAATTTTTGCTGGTGGTTCTGCGGAGCAAAAACCAGCTCAAGCCAATGGACTAAGAAACTGGGATCACACGCTCGACATTAGTACTAAAAAGCCAGGGCTCTACAATATAGTTATCGAAGGTCGCGATAGGGCCGGAAACGTTACGGTGGCTGGCCCTTTTAATATCCACGTAGATCCCGAGTCTGACGTGCCCCATGTTCAGATAAATAATCCACTTTCGCTACAACGCGTTGGCGGCAACCTTAACATAGTTGGCACCGCAGTTGACGATGACGGCATTGGCTATGTTGAACTAAGCCTAAATGGCGCTGAGCCGGTTCGTGCTCAAGGCAAAGAGTTTTGGTCACTTTACTTCTCAGTTGCTGAGATTGAGGATGGCGCCCATACGCTTTCGGCGATCGCCCATGACATCAACGGTGTGCCGTCAAAGCCAATCTCTGTTGTCTTTAATCTAGATAAACACAAGCCCAACAACCAGATTATTAGTCATCAAAATGGTGTCATAGTGAGCGGCAATCTTCGCTTTAGCGGTTTGGTGGAGGATGCAAACCAAGTAGCAAGTGTAGAACTTAGTGAAGACGGTGGAAAGCAATTTAAGGCGGTCTATTTTCAATCCGAGAAGAATGGACTTCAAGCACGTTTTGACTATGCGGTGGACACCAAAAAATTTCCGGATGGACCCAAGGTATTGTGGGTCAGAAGTCGCGACAAAACAGGTTCAGTAAATGCCAGTGCTTTTTTGGTATTTGTTGATAACACCATCCCCGACTTGAGAGTAATTTACCCGGGTAAGGATGCACCCGTAAATGGTAAAGTGACCATTTTTGGGGCAGCAGCCGACGTGGTCGGTCTCAAGTCGCTTAGCTGGCGATGGGGGGATAAAAAAGCCGACATGGCGTTGGTTCCTGGCAACCCGTTCTTTTCTCAAGAGTTTGACCTCAGCAAACAAAGCAATGGCAATTTTAACGTTGTCTTTATCGCGCAAGATACCGCAGGCAATATCCGTGAGTTTAGCCATAGCCTAAAGATTGACAACGAAGGTGACTTGCCAGTGGCGAGTCTGCATAGTCCACAAGCCAAGTCGGTACACGACGACTACCTCGTGCTTACGGCAAGCGCACGTGACGACGACGGCATTGCTGCCTTATGGTACCAGCTTGGCCAGAGTCCAGCTGTAAGATTAGAAGGCAACGGAAATTTTGTTCAAAGAATTGAATTAGGCAATGCCGGTCAACACACAATTGGCATCTGGGCCGAGGACATCTTTGGTGTCAAAGGCAAGCAAATCAGCCAAAGCTTTCAGTCCTGGGGCCCTAGCCCTATCATAGTCGTAGGCAAGGTGAATGCCAATCAGTTTTCGCCAGGAATGACACTAATTTCGAGTACCGACAATACTATTGAAGGCAGCATAGCAAGCTTCAATGGTCTCAAGTCATTGCAGTTTTGGGTAAATGGGGCCAAAGCACAGAATGCTTCCTTCCAAAACACAGCCAAAATTGGTGAGCTGAGCTTTAAACTCGCTCTCGGCAAAGGACTGCCCTTTGGCATACTTAATGTCGAACTAGAAGCACTTGACAATGCCGCCAAGTCCAGCAAGAATCGGATCTTACTCTTTGTTAGGGATGACTCAAAGATTCAGGACGAACCGAGCATTGTCTTTGAAGACAAGCGCATAGTCGGCGACAGAGTTCAATTTGACAGCGATAAACCGCTAGACCTCTACTTTGCCGGCGGTACGGCAAAATCGGTTAGACTGCTTCCCGAAAGCAACCTATTAAAAGTTAATCTTGATGGCAACCATATAAGTTTGCTAGTGCTCAAAGCTGGCATTACGGTACCAAGCAAAGTTGTGCTGACTGATGTTCGCGGCCATAGTTTTGAAACTAACGCTTTTGTTTTTGCAACTGATTATGTCGCACCCCAAGTCACTTTGGCAGCTCTCTCCGACAAGCCGTATAACAAAGCGCCAAGTATCAGCGGAAAGGCCACCGACAACCTAAAACTTGCGAAATTGCAGCTTAGCACAAGCAACGTTATCACGGTTCAAGAAATAGCGCTACCTGCCACGGCAGATGGAAGCTTTAAAATTGACCTACCGGCTTCGATCTGGGATGCAAATCCAGACGGTTTAGTTATAGTCAAGGTTACCGCAAGTGACGTAAGCGGCTTATCCAGTCAGCAAGAATTGACGCTTATCAAAGATACGACACCGCCACTTATCAGAGCCGAGCTGGGTGGCAACGGCTTTGGCAGTTTATGGATAGTTTTTGGCACAGTCGAAGAATCGGGCCTTTTGCAAAACTTGAGCTACGAACTTGATGGATCGAGTAACACGCTGGCCTTGCTGCCTGACTTTGCATTTTCGGTCACTGCAGACACAGCTCGCAGCCTCACTCTCAACGCCACTGATGCTGCAGGCAACACAGGAACACTGAGCCTTGCCATAGGGCTTGCAAGTGGCACGGCAACGCCGCAAGCCCTGCTTGGCCCTGATGGCAAACCCTTGCCAGCTGCCAAACCAAATGCCAGGATTTTGTACCCAAAACCCGGCGCCACGTCGTCAAGCAGGCAATTTGTGATAGCACTAGACAACAGTCTTAGCATTGACGCCTTGTCTGCAAAAATTGGCGGCAAAGTGACTGAGATCAATTATTTGGCCGGATCAGGAATTGCTTATGGCAAACTTGAGCCACTTAAGCCAGGCACGAAAGAACTAAACTTAGAACTTGGCTTTTTGGTGGCCGGCAAGCAAGAGGTCAATAACTCCTTGCGGCTGAGTTTTGACGCTGAGCTGACGCGGCCAAAACTTGAGGTACAAGTCAACAGCGGCAACGTTAGCGCATCCAATGCACGACTAAGTGGCGCTGTGATCGATAGCGATGGTGCTAGTGAGCTTCGTTATCAAGTTGACAACAGTGCGCAAGTACTACAAAAATTGACAGACAACTTGTTTAGCTTGGATTTTTCGACCCTCAAGCCTGGCAAACATACAGTCAAACTCTTTGCACTTGATTCGCTTGGCAATCAATCTCAAACGGTTGACTACGGTCTAACCATAGACGATCAAGCAAGTCAGATTATTGTGCAGTCTGTCCGTACCAAATCAGCGGTCCAAGATTATCGCAATGGTATTAATCTTACTTTGGACGATCAAACAGCGCTTGTCGGTCAGATTATTGGCACTGCCGCCATTAAAGAAGCCAAAATCTCCTTAAACAATCAGGCCGAACAAAGCCTGGCACTACGCGAGCAAAATGGCGTGCGCAGTTTTGAGTTTAAGATTCCGCGCGAGACCAGTTTGGGCAAACAGATCTGGAAGCTCACGGCCCGCAGCGAAAACGGCCAAACGAGCCTTGCAAGTGGTGTCTTTTATGTGCTCGCAGCGCCAAACAGCAGCATGGACTACGCCGATGGGCTTAGATTTGCAGACCCTGCAGTTGCAGCTGGGGAAGCTATGATCGTTTCAAACGACAAGCCGCTGGGTGCCTATCTGATTGGCAGGCCAATAAAGGAACTCATATTTAGTCCACCGGCTGCTCATTTGAGTGCCAGCTTTGAAGGTCGAGCCATCAAAATTGGCGCTCAAGAACAAGGACCTCGCTACAAGGGAATCCTTACGGCCGTAAGCTTAGATGGCGACCGCTACTCATCTCCAGTGCTCGACATAATTACCGACTCAACGGCTCCCGAGATCACTTTAGAAATGAACGATGTGCAAACTTGGTTTAAGCAAACAGTGAGCATAAAAGGCACTATTCGAGACAACATCGCTAGCGACAAAGTATCCTGGACCACGCTGCTGCCCGGAGAACTGCTGGCCGAAAAACAATTTATCGATGCCAAAATTGCTGCTGCCAGCGCCAACACCGGTGTCCAAACATTTACTGTCGACGAGCTGGGCCAGAACCTCAGCGATGGCCTGTTCTATCTGGTGATTAAGGCTAGCGATACGAGCGGCAATCAAAGCCTGACGTATCGAGCTCTCCATAAATACAGCCAGCCGCCACTTGTTCAATTTCTTACCCCTCCAGTTGAGGAAATTGTAAACGGTTACCTCTTGCTGGGCGGCATTGTGCAAACGGTCAGCGTGCTCAAAGAGCTCGCCTGGACAGCTGATGGAACAACATTTAACGAGCTCAATCTCGCCAATGACTTTAGCTTTTTCCTCGACACCCAAAAGAACCCTTTGCCACGTTGGGCAGTGCGTGCCCGAGACCTTGTTGGCAATGAGGTTTTGCTGGTACCGCAACTCAAACTTGATCCGCAAAAAGACTTGCCGGTAATAGAAATCCAAACACCGCCGCCAAGCGAAGTTCAGAGAAACAACTTTCCAATTGCAGGCATGGTCTTTGATGACGATGGTGTCAAGGCAATCTACTATCGCATTGACCACAAGGTGCTAACGACGACCTCCATCAGTGCCAACGCCACCAGGGCAAGTTCCAGCACTACAAGCAGCACTGTCGCACCACGCGGTCGTGCAACGACAGCAACTAGTACTACCACCACAATTGCTAAAGTAGAGGCTCTAACGCCCGCCATTGACTTGTCGACTTTTGTCAGACTAGAAGGCGCATCTAGCTTTAGTATTCCTATCGACATAGTGGCAACAGGTGACAATCAGCATGTTATTGAGATGGTGGCCGAAGACATCAACGGTGTCTTAAGTCCCTTGATAAGTTCCACCTTCCGCATTAGTACCGCAGAGCCTCAAAACGCTGTTTTAGCTCCTTCAAATGAGTCAAGCAACCGCCGCATAGTTGCGGTCAATGGCAAAGCATCCGACAAGAACGGTATCAAGGAAGTCAGGCTATCTTTTGACAACGGCAATTCTTGGCATCGCGCCACAGGAACCGAGAATTGGAACTACCAGTTTGACACGCGGACGCTTAAGGATGGTACCTACGCTATCTATATAAAAACCATCGACATGTACGAAACCGAGGGCGACTATACAACTTTGATTAACATTGACAACACGCCACCGAGCTTGATCTTAGACGATCCTGTCGATGGCCTAGTTAAAAAAGGTAAGCTCTATCTATCGGGTCGTGTGGATGATCAAATTGGCGTTAGCAAGATTATGCTCGATATCATCCCGGCCGATGCTGTGGCCAGCAATAAAAGCGTCCTATCCCAGACCTTGGCGCTAGAAACAGTCATTCAAAGCACCATAGATGTTGGCACATTGAGTCCTGGCTGGTACACCGTCAGACTTAGCGCCTTCGATAGGTCTGACAATGTCGGTTATATCAGTCGTGATATACAGATAGCCGATGCCAATATCCCCAGCAGAGCCGAGCTAGTTTATCCACGAGAAAACGAAATTTTGTCAGGGTTTTTTACGCTCTCAGGTCAAGTCAAAGCCGAGGAACTGCCAAAACAAGTCGGACTCTATCTGGATGACACCCTGTTGAGTCTCTTAGAAGTCAGCCCAGAAGGCTGGTTCCATAGTGAGTTTTCGCCCGAAATGCTTGAGGATGGCAAACATAACTTTACCATCAAACGCGCCAGTGAAAATGAGCAAGTCTTGCAAAACGTTGAAAGAACCATCAGCTACGCACAATCGGGACCATGGATTCGTTTTACGTCACAGAATCCTGGCGACTATGTAAGCAAGCGCCCTTGGCTAGAAGGTAAAGCCGGTTACTTATTAAGCGAAGTCAAACCAAGTGAAGAAGGTCCAGAACTTGAAGTATGGCGTCAGAAAAATGAAGACAGTCAACTTGTTTCGATAGAATTATCTTTTGACAATGGCAAGACCTTTAGTCAAGTTGCCAATTCTGTGCAATGGCGTGCGCGACTAGAGACTCAAAACTTTGCGACAGGGCCTATTTTTATTCTTGCGCGAGCAAAGTTTAAGGGCGGCAAAGTTGCCACTAGCCACATTGCACTAATAATTGACGAAAAGTCGCCTGAAGTCACCCTGCTCTTCCCTGGTGAAGAAGGACGATTTAACGGTGACATTCCGCTGCGCGGCACTGCAAATGACAACTTTGACCTAGAAGCCATAAATGTAACCCTGCGCGAAGGCGATAAGGCTGGATATGAAGTGCCAAGTGGCCTACAAGGCATGTATGTGGAAGCGGTGGTAGGCGGGCTAACAATATGGGAAGTGGGCGTTGGCCTGACCTTCTTTGATGAGAACGTAAAATTGCAGACGGTCTTTGGATTTGCACCAGCTGGTCAGCGATTTGACGGTTACGTAATGGGCGCCAAGCTGATTGCCAACGTACTCAAGCTACCGGGTGCCTTCCTCTTTGGGCCAGACCTGGACTTTTTCAGCATGAGCTTGGGTGTAGGTGCGCAGTTTAACTACGCCACTATGTCAGGCTCCGAGCTAGCTTTTGGCGACAACGGCGTGGTATTGGGAGCGGCCATAGTTCAACTGGAACTTGCGCGTTTGTTCTTTGAAGACTTACCGTTTTTGCGCACCTACGGCTTGTACATGGAGGGTCAGTTCTGGTTCGTCTCGTCAGATGTTTTGGCCGAGGTAATACCAAAATTAGCATTTGGCCTACGTGTTGGGCTCTTTTAAATACTAGCTTCGCTGGGTCAATTATTGGCCCAGCGATCACTTTACTGTTGAGTTTTTTTGGCTAGCTGAGATTTTTCGGCTAGTTTGGCCTCATCCCAGAGTTGATCCATAAGCGTAAAGCTATCTTTGTCCATACTTACTTGCTTGACCTTCATAGCTTCTTCGACATAACGAAAGCGTCGATCAAATTTGCTTATGGTTCTCTGTAAGGCCAACGAGGGATCTTTGCCAAGCGCGCGGACAACATTGATGACCGAAAACAAAACATCGCCCAGCTCGTCTTCCAGTGCGTCGCTATCCATAGCAATGCTGGCTTCTCGTGCTTCTGCCAACTCCTCCGCCACCTTGTCCCAAACCTTGCCGGTATCCTGCCAATCAAAACCAACTTTAGCGGCTTTTTTTTGCATCTTGTAGGCTCTCTCTAGTGGCGGTAGTGACTGAGAAACTTCGTCCATCAATGAGTCTTTCTTACGTCGACCCTCAATATTTACCTTTATATCATTCCACTGCTGAACAACTTCCTGAGCATTGTCAACTTTGCTAGTGCCAAACACATGCGGGTGACGCCTAATCAACTTCTGGTTGAGGTCGCTGAGTGTATCAGCTAAGCTAAAGTCAGCCTGCTGTTCATAAATATAAGTAAGCAAAGTAATTACCAAAAAAACATCTCCAAGTTCTTCCCTAACATGGTTGCTATCCTGGCTATTGATGGCTTCAACACATTCGTAAGCCTCTTCTATAAGATTGGCGCGTAAACTTTGCGGACTCTGTTCTTTGTCCCATGGGCAGCCCTCAGGCGAGCGTAAGCGTTTAATGATCTCGTATAATTCGCCAAAAGGCTCGGCTGGATTTTTCATAGCGCCACTGTAACCCGCAAGGAAGCAAACCGCAACCCGCAAGGAAGCAAACCGCAAGTTACCATTGCATCTAAGGCTTGTTCTTGCCTATAAATAAGATAGACTACGGTAAACCGAGGAAATAAACATTGAAAATCAAAAAAATTCTAATACCCTTGCTTGTGTTGATCCTAATCCCTATTTTGGTACTTGGTGTATCTCTGGTGCTAACACTAGTTAAGCTCGAACATCCCTGGAAGCATATACCAGCCGACTATTCCGCCTATGTTCGTATTGATTCCCTAACTGGACTGCATGACGAATGGCTTGCAGGTAGTCCTTTGCGGGCAATTTTGCAGGACGATCAGTCATTATCAGGCTTTGAGTCGCTATTCCGTACGCTTGGTGCAAGTGGCTTTGCCAGCAATCAAGTGCTGCGAACTATAGCCGATACCAACGCTCACATTGTAGTAGGAAAAGACGATTCACTTTTGATAATTATAGATCTTGGCTGGCGATCGGCGCTAACTAGAGTTGTTCTACCTTTTGCAGGCACTTTTGGCGTGCCGGGTCTTGCCAGATCCGACGAGGATGGGATAGCTTGGTTTTCTTACGGCACAGGGCGCAGCCAACCACTTTTGGCTCATATCAGAGAAAACCTGCTTTACCTCAGTTTTGAACGAAAAACAATATCAAAAGCTCTGGCTTTGGCGGGCGGACCCGACAGTCTTTTTGTAGCCGAAAGAAGCCCAATCATAGAAAAGTTTTCGCAAGCTACTCTGAGTAGGCAGGCCAAGCTCTCGTTGTTAGTTGATGGACAAACAATAAATAAAATTCTGGCCGGTTCTGGCGAGCAAGCTGCCCGGTTTGGCTCGTCATTGGTTTGGAATGATAAAGTCTTGCTAAGTGCCAGCATTGATGAAAAAAGACTCGATCTGCATTTAGAAAGCAGTCTCAAATCTGGCGATCAAGCTTGGTCGGGACTATGGGAGAGCGTCAGCGGAGATTTGCCGTCACTGGCTCGCATCCCAGAATCAGCCTACTTTTACACCGCCTTTAGAGCACGAGACAGCAAAATATTGGTCAACAGTTGGGCTGCCTTGAGCGGCGCAGATGCACTTGCCATCCTCAAACAAGCCGAAGATGGTGCTAGGACACTTTTTGGCGTTGGCCTCGATCAACTATTGTGGTCCTGGTTTAATGGCGAAGCCGGCATCTTTTATCTGGGAGACAGTCGCGAACCCGTCGTATTTCTTGGCGTAAACGATGTCGCCACAATGGAGTCGGTGCTGCAACGCCTAGACCAAAGCTTGGTCTTGGATATTGACAAGAGCCTCTTGCTAGACGGCGTAGCTGTCAACCGCATTGCCTTACCTGAGTTCTTTAAAGCCCTGCTCGGACTAATGGGTTTGGAAATTGAGACTCCCTACTTTATGCACAAAGACGGCTTTATTTACTTTTCTATGCAAGCTCGCAATTTGGCACGATTAGAAATTGAAGGGCGTGAAGGCAAGCTTTTGCAGCGCAGTTTGGCATTTAAAGACTTGGTTGGCGACTCAAGTCGAGATGCCTCATTTTTTGTCTACTACGACCTAGACAAGACCACACCTTTTTATCTAAACAGTCCAGGACTACATAACCGACTTTTACGCAAGTTTAATCGCGGCATCGCGGCCTTATATCCGCGCGGAACCGGACTTGACTTAAGAATCTCTGGCCTAAAAACAAGTGCACAGGGACTTAAGAACTACGCACGATTTCCAATGGAACTTGAGGGTGGACTTCTGGGTGAGCCGGCGATTTGGTTTGATCGCTATGCCAACGAGGCCATGGTCGCTTGGCTTGACGACTCGCAGTATCTGCGTGTAAAGGGCTTGTCAGAACAGCGCAGCCGTCTGGAATTTGCAGCCGAATCGGCTCAGCTTATAAGTCCAAGTTGGGAAAGTAAACTTTCTTGGACCAATCCCAAGGGTCAACTTTTTAGAGTCAATCTTGATGCTAGTCCGGAACTGGGCTTTCCATTGCAAACTACGGCCCAAACTAGTGTTAAGCCCTTGTTGCTTGGGTCTGACTTGCTGTTTTTTAGTCGCTCCGAATCACGATTTATAAGAATTGATCCCAAGGCTGGTCAACATGCGTGGGGTGAGGTTCTAAACGGCCTCGTTCTTCATCAAGCAGTTTGGGATGGCAAGGATGCGGTTGCTTGGTCAATCAAAGACTTTGAATCACCCGTTTACCTTGCCAAAAAAGATGGCAGCGTACTGCCTGGTTGGCCGGTTAATGGTGGCGGAATAAGTCTATCGGGGCCAACGTTGTTTGAAGATCAAGGTCAAACCAAGCTTGCTTTTTTGAGTCAGGAAGGCGTTTTAAGTGTTTGGAACAAAGAGGGCCAGACACAAACTGGTTTTCCTGTAGAACTTGAAGGTACTTACCATGCTCAAGCGCAAATCCTTCGTTCAAAAACTACTTACCTCATTGCGGTTATTTCAACGCTTGGACAATTGTCCTTGTACGACAAGCAAGGCCAGCTACTTGTGAGTCGGACGCTCAGAAATGCCGACCTGGACGCCAAATTAGTTAGCTTGGACTTAAAGTCCGACCTCGAAGAAAAATTGTTTGTCTACGGTGGCAAAAATACGATTGACGCTTTTGATCGCAACCTCGAGGTGGTGGAAGGATTTCCCTTGGCAGGCTACGGCAAGCCTCAACTGCTCGATCTTGATCGCGACAATAATATGGAACTAGTAACTTGGGGATTTGAAGGAAGATTATATGTTTATAGCTTCAACTAGACAAGAAGTAAGGCTTAGCATGCGCAAGCGTGCGCTGGCGGCTTTGATAGTTATCTGTGCTTTTTTGCTAGCCTCATGCGGGACATTCTCGCAGACGGTGGTGCGCTCAAGCCCCGACAAAGGCAGTTACCAGCGCCTGTCGGCGTTGGAAGAAAAAATTGCTTCAATAGCCGCTGGGCAGCTGACCGACGCACAAAACATGCTTGAAGAAGCAAAGTACTTGCTTGACACCTACCTCTGGGAACGCCACGAGCAAGCCCGTATTTGGGGCATACGCGGGCAAATTGCTTGGTATACCAGCCGTAGTGACCTCTTGTCATTGTCACTAAGTACGCTAGAAAAACTCGCTGCAAGCGGCACACACGCTATCTTGCTCAAGTCTCGTGTGGAAACCGATTTAAGCCAAGCCCTCAAAATACTTGACCAGAGCTTTGATCCTGACGCAAAAGACAAGGACCCAAGTACAGCCTTGCTGAGAGCAGAACGCGCGCGCCGGCTTTTTGCTGCCGGGCAATGGAAGCAGGCCGCCGCTGAGTTTGACCGCGCATTTTTGGGGCTCAGCCAAGCTTGGATTGCTGTTTATAAAGATGCAAGAAACCAGGCCTTCCAAAAGCGCGACCTAGTGCCAGCAAAAAGTGACAAAGAAGCGGCCTTACTTGGCAAAGATGCATTGGATGTTGAAAGTCTTATTGGTTTGGCTCTGCTAAGAAGCAAAGCACTCGATGGCTTTGGCAAAGAGTCAATTGAAGCCTTGGCAAATCTGGCCTTTAAGTTAGATCAGCTTGGTATGCTCAAACGAAAACAGCAAGGACTTGACGCCTCTCAAAACCGGCTGGAACTTGCATGGTTCCTTTTTTCCTTGGTAGCAGCTCAGGAAGGCAATCGCGCTGTGCCGGAAAACGATCGTCGCCGAAGCGCCAGCCCAATCGCTGATCTTGAGCGCAGCTCTGAGTTCTTCTTTGCTGTACTTGGTGTTGTTCGTCGTGAGCTTATGGATTTGCGCTCAGGCAATAAATTTGAAGGTGAGGCAACTGTCAGCATCCAAGAATACTTGAAAGCGCTCGATGCGTACCGGAAGCTCTACCCATGATTCAGGTAATTGGAAGCAAGAAAGATCGCAGAACTCAAAAAATTCAACGTTATGCTGCTGAGAGAAAAATTAAGATACATCTGAGAGACATCAGTGAAAAGCCACTCAGCGAAGGCGAACTTGACAACTGTGCCCAAGTCTTAGGTGGCCATAAAAACCTGATAGATCAAGACTCTTTGGCTTATCAAAAACGAGGTCTTGCCCACATGGACTTTCAAGCCCGAGAAGAACTGTTGGCAAACGTCATGCTGCTCAAAATTCCCATCGTCCGAGTCGACAAAAAAGCTTGGTTACAACCTGATGATGCGGTGCTGGCTCAGATATTTACCTGAGCCAGCCAGCAAATCAACCAAAACTAATAGAAGAACTTTGACGGCCTTCAATCAACAAAAGCATGATTAGAGCAGCGATGCCCAATCGCCTATCGATCTTTTTGGCACTATCCAGGGAGTAATCCGCCTCAAACTTGTGCACAAAAAAGGCAAATTTTTGATCGATTGTTGCCAGAGGTGTTTGGTCGCTGTTACTTAGGATTTGATAGTGCTGCGGAATCAGAGATATCAACTTTGACAAAATTGCCATGCCCATTGAGGTTTCAGTGACTTTAGCGATAACCGTGTCGCTGCTGTCCATCAAGATCCATTCGTCTTTAACTATGGACTTAAAACCTTTGCGCTTGAGAGCACCAACTTTTTGTCCAGTTGCAACATCGGTGACGTCGTAGGCAGCAGAAAAGTCAATTATTTGACGAGCTTTGATGTTTAAAAGTGGGACTGTCATTGCCTCATCTGAATAGACAGTAATGTCCTCTCTGAGTTTAAAGAGCTTCTGTTTAACGTAGGCCAAAAGATTTCCTTGTTCGTCCTCTATAAAAACTTGTCCGGCCAGTGCCCAAAACTTCTTGCGAGCCCGTACCTTATCAGTGTCAAATTGCGCCATCCAAATCTCCTTATTTATCAAAGTATAGGGCAAGTGCTCCAAGGCAACAAGTAAGCAGAAATTTATAGTACCTAAAGAAGTAAGGTCTCAGGGCTTGTTTTTTTGCCTTAGTCCGGCTACAAAGACTGCTCAAGTTGCGAACAATAAATGAGGATTAAACTATGTGGTTAAAAATAGCTCAGGATATAATGGACGGAGGACAGTTGACGAGAGAGCAGGCTTTGAGTTTGCTCAAGGCGGATGATGTTGATTGTTTGCAAATCGTCGACGCTGCAGCCCGACTGCGCCGTAAGTATTTTGGCAACACCGTAAAGGTCAATATTCTGACCAACGCCAAGCGCGCACTGTGCGCAGAAGACTGCCATTATTGTGGCCAATCCAAAGATGCAGAAAACAGCGAAGGCAAGCATCCTTTTGTGCCTGGCGATGAGCTTTTGGAACAAGCACGGGCCGCCAAAGCAGCTGGCGCAGCCCGCTTTTGCGTAACAATGGCGGTCCGCACACCGAGCTGGAGCGTGGTCAATCAGCTGGCTGACAGCGCCCGCAGTATCAAGAGCGAACTTGGTATGGAAGTTTGTGCGTCGCTTGGCCTAATGACTGGTACTATTGGCAAAGACAAACTCAAGTTTTTGAGCGAAAATGGTGTTGATGCTTATAATCACAACCTCAACACTCACCGTGACATTTACCCAAGTATTTGCACTACTCACACCTATGACGATAGACTAGAAACTATTCGCAACGCCAGAGAGGCCGGCTTGTCGGTATGCAGTGGCCTAATAGTGGGCATGGGAGAGAGCGACGAACAAATGGTTGACCTTGCCTTTAGCCTGCGAGACGAAGACGTCGAAAGTATCCCGGTCAATTTCCTTATTCCTGTTGAGGGCACCAAGATGGGAAACAAAGGTACAACCGATCACTTTACGCCATGGAAGTGTCTCAAGTACTTGTCACTGTTTAGAATGGTACACCCCAAGGCTGAGCTGCGCGCCTCAGCCGGCCGCGAAGTGCATATCCGCAGTCTGCAAGCGCTGGCGCTGATGGTAGCAAACAGCATTTTTGCCGATGGCTATCTAACCCAAGATGGTCAAGGTGCCGACAAAGACATGGCCATGATTGCTGACCTTGGACTTGTACCGGTGGAATTTAACTATTCTTGAAGCTTCTCCGTCTTGCTCGACAAAGCTTCTAAATTAAAAGGCGTAGCTTGGTAGACCGAATAGTTTAGCCAGTTAGCGTACAACAAGTGGGCATGAGCGCGCCAGGTCAAACGTGGGGCAGCGCTAATGTCGTCTGACGGAAAATAGTGGGCTGGCACCTCAATTGGCAAGCCTTTGTTGAGGTCGCGATGGTACTCGGCACCCAGCGAGTGGCAGTCGTACTCAGGGTGGCCGGTTACAAATATCTGACGGCCATCACGAGACACCACCATAAACACACCTGCTTCATCTGACTCGGCCAAGAGTTTAAGCTTACTTTTTATGAGTATGTCTTCTCGTCTGACTTCCGTATGGCGAGAATGCGGCGCAATAAACACTTCGTCAAAGCCACGCACAATAGGCTCATATTTGTCCAAAATTCGATGTTCAAAAACGCCAAAGGTCTTTTTCTCCAAGGCGTACTTGGGCACTCCGTAGTGATGATAGAGTCCCGCTTGGGCTCCCCAGCAAATATGCAGGGTAGAAAAAACATTGCTCAGGCTCCAGTCCAAGATCTTTTTCATCTCTGGCCAATAGTCCACCTCTTCAAAGGGCAAATTTTCTACTGGAGCGCCCGTAATAACCAAACCGTCGAATCTACGATCTTTGATTTGATCAAAGGTGGCGTAGAAGGCTTGCATGTGTTCAGCGGCGGTGTTCTTGCTTTGATGACTATCCATGTGCAAGAGCGTAATTTCTATTTGCAGAGGTGTATTGCCCAAAAGACGCAAGAGCTGCGTCTCGGTTTCTATCTTGGTGGGCATTAGGTTGAGAATCACTATCTGAAGTGGCCTAATGTCTTGCAGCTCGGCCCGCTCAGAGGTCATGACGAAGATGTTCTCTTCTTGCAAACGAGAGGTGGCTGGTAGGTTTTGTGGAATTCTAACCGGCATAGCATGCTCCTTTCCCTGAGGGTGGAAAGAATATACTAAATTTTTTGAGTTATGTCCGCTAAAATGACAGCAAAACTGCTTGAGGATCTAGAGCAGCTGGTCTGGGTTGAGCGCCAATAAGTCCTCGCTCACAAACAGCCCATCTTTGCGCACCAAGACATTGTCAAACCAAATCTCTCCGCCACCGTAGTCTGGGCGCTGAATGAGCACCAAATCCCAATGAATAGAAGATTGATTTCCGTTGCTCGCCTCGTCATAGCAACGGCCTGGAGTGAGGTGCAAGCTACCGGCAATTTTTTCGTCAAAGAGTGTGTCTTTCATAGGGTGGAGAATGTAAGGGTTTACACCAATCGCAAACTCACCCACAAAGCGCGCACCATCGTCGCTGTCAAGGATAGAGTTGAGCCTGATGCTGTCATTGCTTGTTGCTTCTACTATTTTGCCATTTTTAAAGGCTAACTTGATATCGCTAAAACTCGAGCCTTGGTAGACACTGGGCGTGTTGTAGCTAATAGTGCCATTGATACTGTCTCGGACTGGTGCTGTAAAGACCTCGCCATCAGGTATGTTGAGTCTACCGTCGCACTTAATTGCAGGTATTCCTTTAATCGAAAAACTGAGCTCTGTCCCCGGGGAAACTATCCTGACTTGGTCGGTGGATTGCATGCGGCTCACGAGTGCGTCCATAGCCTTAGACATACGGCTATAGTCAAGATTGCACACCTTAAAATAGAAGTCCTCAAAACGCTCGTGACTCATACCCGCGAGCTGGGCCATGCTGTTGTTTGGATAGCGCAAAATACACCATTTTGTTTTTTTTACTCTAATGTCACTGTGGACAGGTGACCACCACAATTTTTGATAGAGCTCCAACTTGTCAGCCGGCAAATCTGCAAGCTCACTCACATTGTCACCACCGCGGATTCCTATGTAGGCTTGCATGGCGCTCATACGTTCTTGTTCCCATGCTGCTTCTTGTTTAATCTGAGCTGGGTCGGCGTTCTCCAAAAGCACCCGCAAAAGCTCGTTGTTGCGAATTGCCATAAAAGGCAGACCGCCTGCCTTGTAGGCTGCCCTAATTAACTCGCGCGTCAGCATCACCTCGTTGCCAATGTTTTCTATGAGGACTTTTTCGCCCGGCTGGAGCCTGACCGAATAGTTGATAAGATGGTGTGCCAACTGAGCAAAACGTGAATCTTTCATAGGCTTAGGATACTTGTATGGCCACCGTGCTGTCAAAGGGAAACTTGATTACCCAATCACACTGCCGCGCTTCATGCGCATCGTGGGTGGCGGTTATGACGCTGGTTCCAACTCGCTTCCAAGCTTGACTTGCCAAAGCCAATAAGTCTTCTCCCTCGCTATCAAGGTTCTGTTGGGGTTCGTCGAGCAAAACCAAGGGGGCACGTCGTGCCAGCACATAGGCAAGGTAGACTTTCTGACGTTCGCCACCTGAGAGCACACCGAGTGTCTTCTTCTGCTTTTTTTCCATACCTACAAATTCCAACGCTGCTTGAACCACTTCTTCGTCGTGAGCATCAAAGGCCTCAAAAAGGCCTCGATTAGGAAAATGCGCCATTCTGACCAAGTCTCTCACCCTCATCGGCAAGAGTGGATTGGAAGGATGAAATTGCCCCAGCCAGGCCAGACTCTTGCTTGCATGACGCGGCTCGTGACCAAGTATCTTGACGCTTCCTGCTAACGCTCCAATTAAACCAGCCACTGTCGACAAAAACGTTGTTTTTCCCGATCCGTTGCCGCCAACCAAGGCCAGAGATTGTCCGGCTTGCATAGTGATGCTTATATCGCTGGCAAGTGCCAGACTTCCATAACCAATTGATACCTTAGAAACCTCAAGCAGCGCGGCACCATGGCTTGGCTTTTGTGACTCTACAAACAAGAGCTCATGTCTTGGATTCATGCTGCGTCCCTTCGGTAGCGATCTTTTAGAGTGCTAAACAACCACTCGCCCAAGAGCGTAGCAAAAAAGAAGCAGACTGCCGTTAAGATTATCGATGCCCCAGCTGCAAAACGTCCATAGTAGCTAATGACTAGGCCAATAAAGACGCTCAAGCTGCCAATAGTCCCGGAAACGAGCATCTGTGCAGCCATACTGTGTACCAGTACGGCTGCACTGGCGGCCGGTGCCACCAAAAGACCAAAGACCAACATTGTGCCTACGGTTTGGAAGGAAACGATTACTGTTGAAGCAATTAGCACCAGCATTATTGTGTGTAGCAGTCGTGGATTGTAACCAGACACACGCGCGTACTCTGGAGAAAAACACAAGAGTAGGAACGGTCTGCGCAAAACCCAACTTATGATAATCAAGACCACAAGAGCGACAGCTTGTACTAGCAAGTCGGCGGCCGACACACCAAGTATCTCGCCAAACAAGATTTTTATCAGATCTCCAGAGAAAGAACTGGACCTAGAAACGATTACCACACCTAGCGCCAGCATGCCGACGAACAAGAGGCCAATTGCGGTATCTGCTGAAAGTCGTGTGCGCTTTTGAATCAAACTAATGCCGCCAATCATAGCAAGTGCGCCAAGGCCTGCTCCAGCAAGTCCGGGCGCACCTACCAAGACGGCACCGGCCACACCAGGCAAGACGCCATGCGCCAAGGCATCACCGATAAACGATAAGCCACGCAAAACCATCCAGGTGCCGACGATACCGCACAGGAAGGCCGCAAGAACTCCAGAGCAAAGTGCCATGAGCATAAAATTATTCTCTATAAAGAGATTGACGACGTTCATTTACTTGGATCCTCGTAGTTGCAGTGAATATGAACAGCTTGGCAGTCGTCACATTCTTCGACGACGTGATGCTGCAAAAAATCTTGCCAGTGTTTTTTTTGCGAGGGACTCAAACTACCACTTCCCTGGCAGAGTGGGCAGACATTGTTCATGGCAGATAAAATTGCCTGCCGGATAAATTCAGACTTGTTTGGTAGACGCTGAATGACACCAGCCATATCCGCGTCTACCTTAAAAGTAATCACTTCATTTTTCATCTGCCTGGCCCCCAAAGTATAACAAGGTAATACCAGTCAGCAAATCGGGTTGTCAAGTCAACTAGGCTATTTTAGCGCATCGACTATGGTATCAGTCAGACGCTCAATCATCGTAAACCACGAACCATCACTTCCCAACAAATGTGTGTCAATTGCAACAGCCTTAACACCGGCGTCACGCGCCAAGGCTTCGGCCACCTTTGGTGGGGTTCCAAGCTCGGTAAATACAACGTTGACTTTTTTGTCCTTGCTTAGCTTGGCCAAGGCGCTCACGTCTCCCGCCGAAACTCCCGCTTGGGTGCTAAAGCTCGGCACTATAGCCCCAAGCAAGCCAAAGCCGTAGCGATCAGCAAAGTAGCCAAGCGATTCATGTCCGGTAATCAAAAGTCTCTTATTCGCAGGTATCTGTGCAACTTTGGCCGTTATACTGCCGTCCAAATCAGCAACTCGCTTGGAAAACTGACTGGCATATTTTTGTAAATCTATTGAAAAACGACTCTTAATTTCGATTGCAAATGCATTGGCGACCAGTGCGACAGCCTGCGGATCTAGCCAAAAGTGTGGATCGTTGCCGCCATGACCAAGTTCTTCGTCTCCGTGCTCGTCTTCTTCGTCTCCGTGCTCGTCTTCCACAGGATCGTCTTCGCTGACTTTCCTAATCGCTATATGATCGGTGGCAGTAAAAATGGGAATTCCCTTTTCTTTAGCTTGTGCCAAGGTCTTCTCAAGCCCGGCCTCAAGGCCGAGACCATTTACCACAATTAAATCTGCACCGTATACTTGGGCAATGTCTTGGGCAGAAGGCTCCCATTCATGAGGATCAAGACCATTGGGGATCAAGGTAAGCACGCTTGCTTGCTTGTTTAGTTCTTCGCCCAACAAATCAGAAAGCACGCTGCCTAGGATTGAATACGTGACCACAATTTTCTTAGTTTTGTTGTCTCGCGAATTCGCTGAATCGGATTTGCCTTGGCAAGAACCGAGAACCAGAAGCATAGCAGCTAAGACCGCTACGCCTAACATAGCAAAGCCTCGTATTAAGTAGATTCTTTTCACAATATCACCTCTTTCGATAGTAAGGTCCGCGCATCGACGGCCGTATTACTAAATAATACCGTATTATTTAGTAATACTTAATTGTCTGTCAACAGCACTAGGCAAAATCAACACATTTTTATAGCATTGACACATGACAACATTTGGGGTAGATATATGGTCACCAAAATCTTGGTGGCTGTAGTTCAGTGGTAGAGCGCAAGATTGTGATTCTTGTTGTCGCGGGTTCAAATCCCGTCAGCCACCCTTACATGTTTGTATACCTTGGCAAGCATGTCTAATGCGTTCGTAGCTCAGTTGGATAGAGTGCCGGACTTCGAATCCGAAGGTCGCAGGTTCGAGCCCTGCCGGACGCGCTATGATTGACACGGTGTTAGTTTTCAGACTAATGTCTGTCCTTCGTTAAAGGGGCCGTTAGCTCAGTTGGTAGAGCAGAAGACTCTTAATCTTCGGGTCGCAGGTTCGAATCCTGCACGGCTCAAAAGCGCCCAAAAGGCGCTTGACAGATTGACCGAGCTGCGATAATATCGCGATCGGTTCCGTAAGCGAGAGTGGTGGAATTGGTAGACACGCCAGACTTAGAATCTGGTGCCTTACGGTGTATGGGTTCAAGTCCCTTCTCTCGCACTGTTTCGCTTGTTGACCATGGCAATGCTACTATTGACTTGCGTTTGTTTATTTCTTGCGGGAGTAGCTCAGTGGTAGAGCTCCACCTTGCCAAGGTGGATGTCGAGGGTTCAAGTCCCTTCTCCCGCTCTTAATGTTAAAAAGCGATCTGGGTATCCGGGTCGCTTTTTTTCTATCAGTCTCGTGCGCTCACTCGTGGCGCCGTCGCCGCATGGTCGTGCGACATAGTTTCCCTGCTGAGGTACCCATCCATGGTTCAAAGTAAAAGCATCCAAAAACTTGACAAATCCAACGTCAAACTTTCACTCACAATTTCTGGTGAAGAAACACAAAAAGCCTATGACAAGCTTCTTGGTGACTATGCCAAAAAGGCTCAGATAAAAGGTTTTAGGCCCGGCAAAGTACCTACATCGGTACTGGAAACTAAGTATGGCGACTCGCTCAAGATTGAGACTGCCCAAGAAGCAATTGAAGCAAGCCTAAAGACTGTCTTGGCAGAAATCGAAGAAAAGCCTTTGCCCTATGCTCAACCTGTTTTGGACGAGGGCTTTAGTTTTGTTCCAGGGCAGGACTTTTGTTTTGCGGTTACTTACGACGTTTTTCCAAGCGTTGGCGCTATAGATCAGACGGGCATGAGCTATGAAGACGACCAAGTAAGCATCGGCAAAGAAGATCTCGAGCTCGAACTCAAACAACTGCAAGAACAAAACTCCATCATGGCTGAAAGCGAAGGCCCAATCGTAAGCGGAGATATGGTAAGTGCCAATTTTTGGGAACTTGACGGTGAAGGCAATGAAGTACCGGGAAGTAAACGACAAGACTTTGTCTTTACCATCGGACAAAACTCTAACTACTACTTATTTGATGACGAAGTAATTGCTGCCAAAAAAGGTCAGACTCTGAGCATCGATAAAACTTATGCTGCCGACTATGAGAACCCAGAACTTGCAGGACGGACGGTAAAAATTAGCTTGGAAGTGAGCCGCATTCGTCGCAAGGATCTGCCGGATCTCGATGATGAGCTTGCCCAAGACATTGATGAAAAATATAAAACGCTCGACGATCTCAAGAAAGACATCAAAGAACGTCTAGAAAAAACAGCCGAAAACAAACTGCGCCAAAAAAAAATAACCAGCATTATCGAACAGCTCTTGAGCAAGCAAGAAATTGTAGTTCCTGAGTCAATGGTAAACGCTGAGTTGTACCAAAAATATGATCACATGGTTAGGCAGTTGGGTGGTAAAGAACAAACTCTGCTGCAACTCTTAGCAGCTCAAGGTTCGAGCCCACAGACTTTGATTGACTCATGGAGACCTTTGGCCGAAAAAGAAATTAAGTCATCGTTGATTATTCGCGAACTAATTAAATCTGAAAAGATTGAGGTGAGTGAAGAAGAGCTAAACGAAGAGATAAAGAAACAAGGTGCCTTGTCTAACATGGATCAAGCGGCAGCCCGAGAATTTTTTGAAAAAAACAACTATTTGGATCAACTCAAGAACGCTGTTGAAGAGAAAAAACTTTTTGACGCCTTGTTCGCAAAAGCGAAGGCTGGCAAGGGCAAAAAAATTAAGTACGCCGACTTAGTCAAAGCTCATTCACATTCTGACAGTGACTAGCTGAGAGTATTTGACCATAAGGTTTTTTTTGCATACATTAAAATCTATTGATTTTGAGAGGCAGGGTTTTTATGAGCACGATTTACAACGCATATTATCCGTCCATCTGGGAACAGACAGGACTTGGCGAACGTCAATGGGACCTTTTTGGTAGACTTCTTCGTGACCGGATTATTTTTTTGGACGGCGAGATCAACGATCAAACTGCTGACGTAATCGTGGCACAATTACTTTATTTGGAAAGCCAAGATCCAGATAAAGATGTAAGCCTGTACATCAACTCTCCAGGCGGTAATGTTCTGTCTGGCTTAGCAATTTATGACACCATCAAATTTATTCGATGCAGTGTGCAGACTATCTGTGTTGGACAAGCAGCAAGTATGGCAGCTATTATTTTGGCAGCCGGCACCGAAGGCAAACGCTACATTTTGCCATCGGCCAGAGTTATGTTGCACCAACCTTGGGGTGGAGTGCAGGGTCAAGCAACTGACATTAAGATCCAAGCCCGAGAAATCGTTAGACTCAAAAAAATGTTAATCAGCTATATCGCGTCCGACACCAAAAAAACAGAAGAGCAGATTGGTGTCGACTTGGAGCGTGACTATTTTATGAGTTCGCAAGAAAGTGTAGACTATGGTATAGTAGACAGGATCCTAAGGAAAGGCGCTATCAATGAGTAAAAAAGCTGACGCTACCGCCGCCAAGACCTGTAGTTTCTGTGGAAAACCTGCAGAATTTGCCCGTAGATTGATCGCTGGTCCCGGCGTTTTTATATGTGACGAGTGTGTTGTGGTCTGCAAGAAAATTCTTGAAGAAGAAGACAGCGTACTTACCAACGAAATCATCGTAGATGTTCCTTCACCGGCTGACATCAAAGCCTACCTTGATGACTACGTTATTGGCCAAGACAGTGCCAAACGCGTTTTGTCGGTTGCAGTTTACAACCATTACAAACGAATTTCTGGCAAGAGCCGCATCAATGATGGTATTGAAATTGAGAAGTCCAACGTGCTCTTGCTTGGACCAACCGGAACCGGCAAGACATTGCTTGCGCGAACCCTGGCTCGCAAGCTCAAAGTACCTTTTGCAATTGCTGACGCCACCACGCTGACCGAAGCCGGTTACGTTGGTGAAGACGTAGAAAACATCCTGCTCAAGCTTTATCAGAGCGCGGGCCAAAACATCTCAGCAGCTGAACGTGGTATTGTTTATATTGACGAGATCGATAAAATTTCTCGCAAGGGAGAAAACATTAGCATCACGCGCGATGTCTCGGGCGAAGGCGTACAGCAGTCGCTACTCAAGATCATCGAGGGTACCATAGCCAGTGTACCACCCCAAGGTGGTCGAAAGCACCCCAACCAAGAAATGTTGCGCATTGATACCACCAACATTCTGTTTATCGTGGGCGGGGCCTTTGTTGGCATCGAACGTATCATTACCCAACGGATAGCTAAACATGCCATGGGCTTTGGCGCATCGGTTCAGCGTGTTTCTGAAAAAAGCTTGGATGACCTCTACAAACAAATCCATCCCGACGATTTGATTAAGTTTGGTTTGATCCCTGAGTTTGTAGGTCGCCTGCCGATTACGGTAGCTCTCAACGACCTTAAGGCCGAAGATCTAGAACGAATTTTGCTTGAGCCAAAAAACTCCATCATACGCCAGTACCAGGCCAGCCTTAGACTCGATGACGTTGACCTAGTTTTTGAAGACGGCGCGATTAAGGCAATCGCAGAGTTGGCTATCAAACGCAAGACAGGAGCTCGCGGACTGCGTGCAATTGTTGAGCAAATGATGATGAATGTTATGTTTGAGTTGCCATCGCTTAAGGGCCAAAAGCGTGTTGTCATTACTGAACAGGTAATTCTAGAATCTAAAGATCCAGAAATTAGTTTCTTGCAGAAGAGTGCCTAGTAGCGAGGATGCCAATTTTTGAAAAAACACAAAAGGGAAGCCAAGTAATTGAGCTTCCCTTTATCATTGTTGACGAAATAGTTTGTTTTCCTGGCTCTAGCTACCCACTCTTCTTAAGCGCTAAATCAGCACTTGCTGCTATAGATGTCGCAATGGACAGTGATAGGAATATATTTGTAAGCCACCGAACGAGCAAGGAAGGTGGATCAGAAAACGACCTATCTATCATTGGCACTATCTGTCGCATTAATCAACTGGTCAAAATCCCAGGTAGCGGTACACGAGTCTTGCTTGACTGTCTGGACAGGGCGCAGCTCTTAAGCGTACTCGACATTGGCACCAAACCCAGCGTTAAGCTGATGACGCTGGAAGTTGATCACCAAGTTGACCCACAGACTGCGCGCTTGATGAACATGGTCAGAGAAGACTTTAAGCGCTACATTCCAAGCACTAAGCAGCTAAGCCGAGACATACTAGTTGCTATCAACAACGCTGACAGTCCGCATAAACTTGCCGACCTGATCTGTGTTCATTGTGGTATTGACCATCTACGCAAACTTGATCTCTTGCTTCAACTAGACGCGCATACGCGCCTCAAAGACCTCGCGGTTGAGATCCAGAGCGAGAATCAACTGTTAGAACTTAAGAATGATGTCAGCAACAGAGTCAAAGTTAGAATGGAACAGACACAGAAAGACTATTTTGTAAATGAACAGATTAAAGAACTCAACAAGGAGCTCAGCAAACCAGATGATAGCAACGGCATAGACGATCTCAAGCTAAAACTTTCGCAAGCCGATCTGCCGCTCGAAGTAGAAACCAAAGTCGAACTTGAGCTTAAACGCCTTGGTCGCATGCAGGCCATGTCGCCAGAGTCCGGCATTTGCCGGACTTGGTTGGAATGCGTCTTGGACCTACCTTGGCATCGCTCAAGCCCAACGACAATTGACCTGCAAGAAGCCCAAGAAATCCTAAACCAAGACCACTATGACTTGGAAGATGCTAAGGATCGCATTCTCGATTTTTTGGCAATCCACCGCCTACAAGAAAACGCCAAGGCGCCAATTATTTGTTTTGTTGGCCCACCCGGAACTGGCAAGACTAGTTTAGCTATCTCATTTGCTCGAGCCTTGGGCCGCGAGTTTGTGCGCGTGAGCCTAGGCGGACTGCGTGATGAGTCCGAAATCAGGGGACATCGACGCACCTATGTTGGAGCCCTTGCCGGAAAGATTATTCACAACATTAGAAAATGCGGCGTCAACAATCCAGTTTTCTTGCTCGACGAAATAGACAAACTTGCCAGTGATAACCGTGGCGATCCAGCAAGCGCCTTGTTGGAAGTTCTTGACCCAGAACAAAACAAGAGCTTCCTTGACCACTATCTTGAACTCCCGTTTGATTTGTCTCGCGTAGTTTTTGTTGCCACTGCAAACAATGCGAGCAACATACCCCACCCGCTGCGAGATCGCATGGAGCTGGTAGAAGTGTCCGGCTATTCTCGCTATGATAAGTTTCACATCGCAAGCGACTACATCATCCCCAAACTGCTCAAAGAATATAGTATAGAAAGTCTGCCACTCACGTTTGAAAAGGATGCACTGTACTGTATCATCGACGACTATACGATGGAAGCTGGGGTTCGTAGTCTTGAGCGCTGCATTTCACGCGTTCTGCGCAAGGTAGCCCGCTTCAAAATCCCTGCGGCGCAGCTTCCGATGCTCAAACAAGATCAACTAGACCAAGATCGCTCAGAACATAGCTTTGAGCACATCACTATCGACCGCGATCTCGTTCGCTCATATCTCAAGCGCCCCCAGCTTGCCAAAGACCTCTTGCAAGACCAAGCAAGACCAGGAGTAATTCTTGGACTTGCTTGGACAGAAATGGGTGGCACCGTAATGCCCGTAGAAGTTGCGGTCATTCAAGGCAAGGGTGAAATTCATCTCACTGGCAAGCTTGGTGAAGTCATGAAAGAAAGCGCACGAATTGCATTGTCAGTTATAAAGGGCTTGGGAAAATTAGAAAATAGCCAAGAAATTGTGCTAACTGACAAAGACTTGCATATCCATGTACCGGAAGGCGCGACGCCTAAGGACGGACCCTCAGCCGGTATAACGCTAGCTTGTGCCTTGCATTCTGCGCTGACTGCTAGGGTGGTTCGCAGAGGTTTGGCAATGACCGGAGAGCTAACCTTGTCAGGCAGGGTTTTGGCGGTTGGGGGTATCAGAGAAAAACTAATGGCTGCTCATCGTCATGGCCTCAAAGAAGTGCTTCTTCCGGAGGCGAACCGCTCGCAAGTTGACGACCTGCCCGAGCTAATTCGCGCTGAGTTAAGCATTAACTTTGTCAATGACTTTTCGCAGGTGCTGCAACTACTCTACTAAGTCAAAAACTAAGCATTGCATAAATATCCACTTTTTTTTATAATTATACATGTTCACTATAAAGGGGCTTTTGCAAGTACCTAGTAGATCAGTTTATTGAGGGTTTGTTCCCTTGCAGGAGCACATATGCAGCTTGCCGGTTCATCTTTTTTGGATCTTGCCGATTTTGGCGCCGACCAAATTCTTGAATTTCTTGATATTTCAAGCCAAGTAAAACGAGAAAAAAAAGAAGGTCGTCGCTTGCAGCGATTTGCCGGATATAGTCTGGCTATGGTTTTTGAGAAGCAATCCACACGCACCCGATGCGCGTTTGAGTCAGCCTTTGGTGAAGAAGGCGGACATCCTGTCTTCCTCGGGGCAAACGACATTCATCTTGGAAAGAAAGAAAGCCTAGAAGATAGCGCGCGAGTTTTTGGCGGAATGTTTGACATCCTCGCTTATAGAGGTCATGGGCAGAACATTGTCGAAACACTCGCCGAGTACGCCGGCATACCAGTCATAAATGCACTTACCAATGAATTTCACCCTACTCAAATCCTTGCCGATCTCCTAACACTACAAGAGGAATTTAAGACCCTCAAAGGCTTGCACTTGGCCTTTATGGGGGATGGAAACTGCAATGTGGCTCACACTATTTTGCAGGCCGCAGCGATTATGGGTATCCATTGTTCTATTATTAGCCCCAAAGAATACAGCCCTCAAGAGGAGCTTCTAAAAAATTTGGCGCCTTTTGCCCGAGTAAGTGGAGCCAAGTTGCAGGTTTGTCAAGATTTGCCGCAAGGACTAAAGGGCGCCGACGCTGTCTACACTGACGTTTGGGTAAGCATGGGACAGGAAGCTGAAGCACAGCAGCGCGAAAGCCTCCTAGCACCCTACCAAGTTAACCAGGCCGCCATGAAGCTGACAGGAAAACCAACCAGCATTTTTATGCATTGTTTGCCCGCCATAAAAGAAAAAGAAGTAACTTTTGAAGTCATGGAAGGCGGCCAGTCGCGTGTGTGGTCAGAGGCCCAAAATAGAAAATACACCATAAAAGCAGTAATTCTTGCGCTTTTGGGACTGGCGTAACAAAATCAGGCCAAGCAACAAAGTCCTAAGAGAAAAGTTTTAAGTAAAGATGCGCTTTGCGATTGCAAATTATGCTATGACTGCCTATATTTTAAACAGTCATTTACGCTTCAGGAGGATCCCTGTGAAACGTTTACTAGCCATTCTAGTGCTTTTTTCAATTATGTTGCTCACCGTAGCAAGTCTTGGTGCTCAAAATCAAGCTGCACCAGCTGCCGAATACAAAGACAAAGAACTGTATATCAAGACCTTTTACATTCAACGGGTCTATCCCCATAGCCTTGGCTACAAGGTTGACTATATGACCACTTCTGGCGGACTAGCGACAACTTATGTGCCTATCAAGTGGTTTTACAAGTTGGGTGGCAAGGCCGAACTTGTATCGGACACAAGCCGTTCTACCCCCTATATGGAAATAGTTTATGCAGAAAAAAAGTTTTCTCATGTGAGACTGTTTCTCTACCCAAGCTTTGATCACATCAGCTGGGGTTCTATTAGAGCTGGCGGGCCAGATCTCACCGACAAGTTTAACGTTGAGGAACTGCAGTTGGTCTATTAGGCTCACAAGCCCATGTATAAGCGATATGTCTAGCATTTAGTCCTTTCTGATCAAGCTTTGGATATGGATTAAATGCTTCACATGGTTTAGATTTTCTTTATGAAACTTCAGGAAGTTCCACAGGAACTGATCAACTTTATTGCAAATCATGATACTTTTTTTGTAATCCCCCATATAGAACCTGACGGCGACTGCGTTGGTTCGGCTTTGGCACTGGCAAGTATGCTCAAACGTCTCGGAAAAATTGTCTACACTCACAGCCTAGGACCTTTTGAAAAAAAGGAAGTAGAACGTTTTGAAACTCAGTTCCAAGGACGCATTGATCAAGCGACCCTAAAAGCAGCCAAGAATCCCTGCGCACTGGTAGTTGACTGTTCAACGCTTGACCGAATTGGTGCTTTGGCAGATGACATTGTCGGCCTTGCTGCTGCGGTTATCGATCATCATAGCTCAGGCGTCGAGTTTGGCGACTGTAGATTTATAAACTCCAGCTCTCCATCCACTTCGCTTTTGGTTCAACAACTTATAGAAGCTTTTGGCTTGAGTCTGAGCAAAGAAGAAGCCGAACTAATTTTCTTTGCCTTTAGTACTGATACGGGGTTTTTCCGACACTTGGAAGCCAAGTCGGGTGAAAGCTTTAAACTTGTTGCCCGCTTGGTAGATGCTGGCGCTTCTCCCAAACAAACCTTTGGCAACATGAATTCGGGCGTCAGTTTAGAAAGTCGCTTGCATCTTGGCAAGCTTTTGTCTCGTGTCGAGCCCTACGCAAACGGCAAGATTCTTGTCAGCTACGAGTATCTCGAAGAAACGCTGGACTTGGGCAAAAAGAATAGGGAATCTGATCTCTTGTATCAAATGCTCATGGGAATTAGCGGCGTGGAAGTGGTTGTTAGCTTGCGAGAAGAGAGCAAAACCACCACGACTGGTGGTTTGCGAAGCCGTTCATTTGTAGATGTTGGACACGTAGCCTTGCAGCTCGGAGGCGGTGGACACAAGCACGCTGCAGGCTTTATGGCCCAAGAAGCTCTCAAAACGGTCAAAGCTCAGGTGGTGGCCTTGCTCGAAGAAAGCATCCAAGGGCACTAAAACGTGCCCGATGGCAAAAGTCTCGGCGTTACCTCTCCGCCCTTGAGATAGCGAATGCCTTCCACGGCAGCAACTGCAGCCGAAATAGTGGTAGTATACGGTATTCTGCGACGGACAGCTTCAATACGAATGTAGTCGTCATCTCGCTGAGTATAGCGTCCCAGCGGGGTGTTAATTATTAAGTCAATTCGGTTGTGTTCCATGTGGTCGATTATGTGCGGTCGACCTTCGTGGACCTTTAGCACAACTTCAGCAAAGACACCTTGTTTAAACAGAAACTCGGCAGTTCCCTTTGTGGCCGAAATCCTAAAACCGAGGTCTACTAAGTTCTTGACGATGGGAAGCGCAGCAAGGCGGTCGTGCTTGTTTACGGTGATAAATGCAGTACCGGCAATCGGTAGTATAGTCCCGGTCGCTGCTTGAGCCTTTGAGAATGCTTCGCCAAAGCTGGCACCTAAACCTATGGCCTCGCCGGTACTCTTCATCTCTGGTCCCAAGATTGGGTCAACCTCTCTAAAACGATCAAAACTAAAAACTGCTTCTTTGACTGCCCAGCCGGTGATGCACGAACCAAGGCCTACTCCATCCAAGCCACTTTTGTTTGAGTCAATTAGACCCTGCTTGGCGAGATTCTGGCCGCGCCATGATTTTACTGCTGCATCTACCATGTTGACACCAGTCGCTTTGGAAATAAAGGGTACGGTTCGGCTGGCTCGAGGGTTAACTTCCAGAACGTAGAGCAGCTCATCTTTGACGGCAAATTGAATGTTGAGAAAGCCGTGTACACCAATTTCTCGCGCAATTTTGGCGGTGGCTTCTAACATCTGGCGTTCGATGCGGGGATTAGACTTGTAGGCAGGAAAAACACAGGCTGAGTCTCCCGAGTGGATGCCAGCTGCCTCAATATGTTGCATAATGCCCGCAACATAGACGTTTTTAGTATCGCACAAAGCATCAACATCGTATTCAAAGGCGTCTTCCAAAAACTTATCAACCAAAATTGGACGCTCTGGAGAACACTCAAGACCCTTTTGACGAATCAAGAAGTCTTTAAGTTCGGCGTCGTCGTAGACAATTGCCATGGCCCGCCCACCCAGAACAAATGAGGGTCTGATCAATACTGGGTAGCCAACTTCGTTGGCCATCTGCTGAATATTGTCTAGGCTTGCAATAGTTCGGTTGGGCGGCTGATTGAGCCCGAGCTTAGTGATGAGCTCAGAAAAGAGCTTGCGATCTTCGGCTGCTCGAATTGCCAAAACAGGCGTGCCTACTATCTTAGCACCCCAGGCCTCCAGCTCTTCGCTCATATTGAGAGGAGTCTGGCCTCCCAGTTGCACTACCACGTCCTTAATGCCCTCGCGCAGCATCAATTCCTTTACATCCTCTACGGTTAGTGGCTCAATATAGAGTCGGTCGCTAACGTTAAAGTCGGTCGATACGGTCTCGGGGTTGGAGTTAACCATGACGCTTTTTACACCAATTTTTCGGTAGGCCATTGATGAAAGCGTACAACAGGTATCAAACTCCAAGCCTTGGCCAATGCGGTTGGGGCCCGATGCAAGAATAATAACACCATCGCCTTCCATCGGCAGGGCTTCGTTAATTTCTCCGTAGGTGCCATAGAAGTAAGGAGTGCTGGCTTCAAACTCGCCGGAACAAGTGTCAACAAAGTGGTAGCTGGCGTGGATATCCAGTTGGTTTCGTTCCGCCTCAATTGCAGCTGGGTTCGTGCCACACAGTTTTGCTATGCGCTTGTCAGCAAAGCCCATACGCTTAGCCTTCATCAAGAGAAGACTTCCGAGGGGCTTAGTGCCACCATGCAAAGTCAGTTCTTGTTCGAGCTCAATCTGCTCCCAAAAATTGTGCAAAAACCATGGATCAAAGCCTGTTTTTTTGGAAATAGCAGTCAAGGCGCCGTAGCCGCGACGTTTGAGTGCCGTGTAAGCACCAAAGATTCTACGTGGGTGACGAGTGGAGAGCATCAGCTCTAAGGTGTCTTCATCGACCTCGGCAAAGTCTTCTAAACCGCTAAAGCCAAACTCGCACGCTCGTATCGCTTTGTTGAGAGCTTCATTAAAGGTACGTCCAATAGAAAGTGACTCACCGACGCTCTTCATTTGCGTGCCAAGTTCGGCATAGCCTCTGGGGAACTTTTCCATCTCAAATCGTGGTACTTTGACAGCCACGTAGTCCAGACTCGGCTCAAAACAAGAGACCGTCTTGCCGGTTATGTCGTTAATAATCTCGTCAAGAGTATAACCAACCGCCAACTTGGCAGAACATCGCGCTATAGGGAAGCCAGTCGCCTTGGAGGCTAGGGCCGAGGACCGGCTAACTCGTGGGTTCATTTCTATGACTATCATGCGACCGTCAACTGGATTGACTGCAAACTGAACATTGGAACCGCCGCAATCGACGCCAATTTTTCGCAAGATCTCTATGCTTGCGGTACGCATGTTTTGGTATTCTATGTCAGACAGGGTTTGGATGGGGGCTACCGTTATTGAGTCACCGGTGTGGACACCCATAGGATCTACGTTTTCTATTGAACAGACGATGACCGCGTTGTCAGCCTTGTCTCGCATGACTTCCATCTCAAACTCTTTCCAGCCAAGCAAACTCTCTTCTATCAAAGTTTGATGGATGGGGCTTTCTTCTAGGGCGCGCAAAATATAGGCTTCTACATCTTCCCAGCGAGAAGCAATGCTGCCACCGCGCCCACCCAAGGTAAAGCTTGGCCTGATAATAAGCGGCAAGCCGTTTTCGCGGGCAAAAATCATGCCTTCGGCCACGCTATGGGCCAAGACACTGTGGGCTGAGTTGAGCCCGATACTAGCGACTACTTCTTTAAACAGGCCTCGATCTTCTGCCAATTCTATGGCACGAATATTGGCGCCCAGGATTTCGACCCCATATTTTTCTAGGATACCTGCCTTATGTAAGTCGAGCGTTAGATTGAGCGCAGTTTGGCCGCCCATGGTTGGCAACACGGCATCGGGTTTTTCAATTTTTATGATCTGCTCTAGATAGTTGACTTCCAAGGGGTCAAGATAGATGGCATCGGCGGTGCCTGGCGTAGTCATAATGGTTGCTGGATTGGGGTTGACCAAAACGACTTGATAGCCTTCTTCCTTGAGTGCTCGCACAGCTTGATTGCCTGAGTAGTCAAACTCACAAGCCTGACCTATTACGATTGGGCCGGATCCTATAATCAGTATTTTTTTTATGTCTTTTCGGGCGGGCATTGTAAGACTCCTTGCTCTAACTCTTTAGTGCTGCTATGGAAATAAAACCAAATTGTTCGGTCTAGGCCTTCTTCATTCCGCGCAAAAAAGCGCCAAATATCCAGAGACTGTCATAAGGACCGGGGGCGCTTTCGGGATGAAACTGGGCAGTATAGATTTTGCGTGACTCGGATATAATTCCTTCGATACTTTGGTCGTTGGCGTTGCGAAACCAGACTTTGACATCCGTGGGTAATTGCTCTTCTTTGACGGCAAAACCATGGTTTTGACTAGTAACAAAGACTTTTTTGCTGAGTTCGTCGCGCACGGGGTGATTGATGCCGTGGTGACCAAACTTCATTTTGTAGGTCTGGGCACCTAGTGCCAGTGAGATTAGCTGATGTCCCAAGCAGATCCCGGTAAGCGGTATTTTGCCAATCAGGCCTTTAATTGCAGCAATTTGGTGCGTCAAAACGGCCGGGTCACCTGGTCCATTGGAAACCAAGACGCCGTCATGACCGCCAGCTAAGATGTCTTGGGCTCCGGCTGTTGAAGGATAGACGCTTACTTTGCAGCCAAAAGCAGAAAGCTCCCTGATGATGTTGGCCTTGGCGCCACAGTCATAAAGTGCCACGTTTAGACCCTTGGGTACCGAGTTTGTGTCGGTCTGACTGAGTGCGAGCGCTGGGTGTTCTGTCCGCGCCAGCTCACTGGGCAGTTCGCTTAGCGCTGTAGGGCTACCTACATCAGCAATCAAGTTGGCACCGACCATGCTCGGATAGGCAGCCAAATATGCGGAAACTGTTTTAAGTTCGTCCTGACTAAGGCCCTTATCAGTTTCGGCGGGTCTAAGCACTAGACCCATCAGGCTGCCTTGGCTCCGTAGTTCGAGCGTTAGTTTGCGCGTGTCAATTTCCGAAACGCCGGGAATCTTATTTTTGAGCAAGTAATTGTCCAGCGTGTCTCGACCCTCAGGCACTGGTCCTCTGTACAGACTCCGTACCACAAAACCGGCCGCTTTTACTTTGCGATCGGGTCGATCGCCTTCGGGCCCCGACTCATTCCAAGCAAAATCGGTGCCATAGTTGCCCATGTGTGGGTAGGTCATGGCTACAATCTGTCCTGTATAGGAGGGGTCGGTAAGTACTTCGTAGTAGCCGGACATGGCGGTATTAAATACGACTTCGCCGGTGTGGGCGTAAGTCTTGAGTCCCTGCTTAAGTTCGCTTGCCAAGGGTGCTTGGGCACCAAAGCCTTGCCCTTGGTACACTGATCCGTTTTGCAAGACTAAATAGGTCAAACTGGCCATGGTTCACCGATCCTTTTCCTGCCAGACGCCAAATAGTGCATTGCCTCCACGTTTGGGTAACCGGGCAGGATGTAGTTTAAAAAAAAGCCGGCACAATCGCCGGCTGTATTCCGCTTTGGAACAATTAGGCTTTCCCCGGGAAGGATTTGAACCCTCACAAACAGAATCAGAATCTGTGGTGCTACCGTTACACTACCAGGGATCGTTGTACAGGCCAACAGGGCCAGACTCTAAACCGAAAGCCTTGGAATGTCAAGTTATCGCTCGTGGCGCAGTAGCTGCGCGACCCTGAGATGGCCAACAAAAAAAAGACTCACCTGATACACAAATAGTTTTCCGAAATGCATAAAATAGTTATACAATGCAGTGCATCTTAGGGAGTAGCAGCTTAATGACTTCACAGGAAATGGCTTGGAAGATAAGAAAACACGCTTTATCAATGACCTATAGGTCTGGGGCGTCTCATATAGGGCCTGCACTTTCAATAGCCGATATAGTTGCGGTTCTCTATAGTGAGGTTCTCAAGCTTAATCCAAAGCAGCCAGACTGGCAGGATCGCGACTACTTTATCCTCAGCAAGGGACACGCAGGAATCGCTGTCTACGCTGCCTTGGCTCTGCGTGGCTTCTTTCCTGAAGCCGAGCTTGAGCACTACTATGCTAATGGAAGCAATCTTTGCGGCCATGTTTCGCACAAAAACGTGCCCGGTGTCGAGCTGTCGACTGGCTCTTTGGGTCATGGACTTGCAGTAGGCAACGGGCTGGCCTTGGCACTTAGAATGGACAAAAGACCAAACCGTGTCTTTGTCTTGCTGGGCGACGGAGAGTGTGACGAAGGTTCTATCTGGGAAGCCGCTTTGTTTGCCGGGCACCATAGGCTTTCTAACCTGGTCGCCATTATAGATCACAACAAGATGCAAGCCATGGGAGACTGCAGCTCAGTTGCAAATCTTGAGCCCTTTGAAGACAAGTGGAAGGCTTTTAACTGGCGTACCAAACGAGTTGATGGTCACCAACACGATGCCCTTAGGCATGCCTTAGAACCAGGTTTGACCCAGGACTCGCCCACCTGTATTATCGCCGACACCATCAAAGGCAAGGGAATAAGTTTTATGGAAAACAATTTACTGTGGCACTACCGCAATCCAAGCGAACAGATTGTAAAACAAGCGCTGGAAGAGTTGGAGCAAGGCCCCAATGCGCAATAGTTTTGTAGACACACTGCTGGAGCTAGCCACTAGTGACCCGCAACTGTGCTTGATTACTGGTGACTTGGGCTACAATGTGCTTAACCGCTTTTACGAGAGCTTTCCTGAACGGTATATCAACGCGGGTATTGCCGAACAATTGATGACCAGCATGGCCACCGGCATGGCCTTGGCAGGAAAATCAGTCTACACCTATTCTCTGGCAAACTTTCCTAGCCTGCGTTGCTTGGAACAAATTCGCAACGATATTTGCTACCACAACTGCAACGTTACCATAGTAAGCGTTGGTGCAGGCTTTGGGTATGGTTCGCTTGGTATGAGTCACCATGCCACCGAAGATGTTGCTATTATGCGCGCACTACCTAACATGATAGTCTGTTCGCCCGGCGATCCTTGGGAAACGGTCGCAGCGACACGCTTGCTGCATCAACATGGAGGCCCTGCTTTTTTGCGCCTTGGCAAAGGTGGCGAACCACGTTTGCATGCCACCCTACCGCAACTTGCTTTTGGCAAGGGTCTGTGCTTGATAGAAGGTAGCGAGGTGGCCATAGTTTCAAATGGCCCAATACTGAGCGAAGCCTACAAAGCTTGCCAATTGCTCAACGCCGATGGCATTTCGTGCGCTCTGTACAGTCTTCCTTTTGTAAAACCACTCGATACCGAGCTTATCGAAAAACTTGCTCGTTCTTGTGTGCTGATAGTCAGTGTAGAAGAGCACAGCATCATTGGCGGCTTCTCCGGAGCGGTGGCAGAACATTTGGCTGGACTGCGCGACCGGCGTGCGATACAGATCCGCATTGGACTGCAAGATCGCTATTCTTCCATTGTTGGGGACCAAGCCTATTTGCGCCAAGTCTATGAGATGGATCATCTTGCAATCTACAACAAAACCAAGGCCGAGTTGGCAATCTCATGAGCACAAAGGCACCAGTCTTGGTGACAGGAGCGACCAGCTTTATTGGACTTAAACTTTGCTCGCGTCTTGTGCGTGAGCAAAACTCAGTTGTTGCCGTTTGTCGTCCAGACTCTGCGAGACTAGGCCTACTTGAGCAAAACCCGCTGGTGCGTACCGTCTATGCTGACATGAGTGACTATAGTCAGCTAGATAGCATGGTGGGCGAAGCCTGTAGCACGCTTTTTGCCTTAGCTTGGAATGGTACGCGCGGACACAGCCGCGACGACGATGCCTTGCAGGCAAGCAACCTTGAGCATTCACTCGATGCCTTGCGCTGTGCCCTCAACTTAGGCTGCACGACCATAATTAGCGCTGGTTCTCAGGCCGAGTATGGCTTGCATGCCGGCCCCGTCAGCGAACAAACAATCTGCAAGCCAGTCACCGCCTATGGCAAAAACAAACTCAAGTTTTTTGAAAGAGCTCTTGAGCTCTGTCCTGCTGACGTTGCTTTTCGCGAGCCTCGTTTTTTTAGCCTTTATGGCAAAGAAGATAGCCAGCAGACCATGCTAATCTCAATCCTAAGCAAGATGTTGCGCAATCTACCCTGTCAGCTTACGCTGTGTGTGCAAAGCTGGGATTTTTTGCATATCGACGACGCTATTGAAGGCCTCTTGGCGCTGATGCAGGCCGACTGCCAAAGTGGCGCGTACAACTTTGGTTCTGGACAAGCCCAGTCACTCAGGGCTTTTATTGAACAGATGCTAACGTTGAGCGGTTCTAGCAGTCAATTGGAGTTTGGCGCCGTGGACTTTCCAAGTTCTGGCATGGTAAACGTAAATCCCTCAATTGATAAGATGCGAAAGCAGTGTGCTTGGTCACCCAAAATAAGCTTTGAAGAAGGAATCAGTGACATAATTGTGCACTTAAAAAGGAGTCTAGCATGAAGACTATTTCTATATTGATCCCAACTTATAACGAAGAGGAAAATGTCCCACTACTCTACCCAGAACTCAAGGCCTTGTTTGTACAGCAGCTCGCCAACTACAAGTACGAATTTGTCTTTATCGACAATAAGTCCAAGGATAAGACCAGAGAAGAGATACTCAAAATCTGCAACAGTGACAAAAACGTCAAAGCTATTTTTAACTGTCGCAACTTTGGTCAGTTTAACTCTCCCTACTACGGCATAACGCAGACCACTGGCGACTGTTGTATTTTACTGTGCGCCGACTTCCAGGACCCTTTGGAGATGATTCCTCAATTTGTAGCCGAGTGGGAAAAAGGTTTTAGGATTGTTGTTGGCATAAAGAAC
Organism: Spirochaetia bacterium; assembly: GCA_038204425.1. Classification (GTDB taxonomy): domain Bacteria; phylum Spirochaetota; class Spirochaetia; order DSM-27196; family Salinispiraceae; genus JBBRCZ01. Next base: position 110,759 of record JBBRCZ010000008.1, read on the forward strand.
AAAAGCAAAGAGAACCCGCTGATGTTTTTGGCGCGCTCAATTTTTTACCGCGCTTTAAAGAAGATGTCCGAGGTAGAAATGATAGAACACTTTACCGGCTTTGGCCTCTACGACAAAAGCTTTGTAGACGTCCTCAAAAACCTCGATGATTCCACTCCGTTTTTGCGCGGCATAGTGGCCGAACTCGGTTTTGAACGCAAAGAGATTAGCTACACTCAGGCAAAACGGCGAGCCGGAAAAACAAGCAACAACTGGTTTAAGCTCTACGATGCTGCCATGCTTGGTATAACTTCTTACACCAAGTCGATGATGCGTCTGGCTACCTTTGTTGGCTTTTTTCTGGCAGGAATTTCGATAGTTGTGGCCTTGGTTTACTTGGTTCTAAAGCTGCTGTTTTGGGATCATTTTCCAACAGGTATAGCACCCATTACGATTGCCATCTTCTTCTTTGGTTCAATTCAGCTCTTCTTTATTGGTTTTTTGGGGGAGTACATCTTGAGCATTAATGCGCGCGTCAAACACCGACCTTTGGTAGTTGAAGATCAGCGCATCAATTACCAAGAAAAGGCGCGTTTACTCTAGTCCGTTGGGGTTCATAGACTGCCAACGCCAGGTGTCAGCACACATGTCGTCGATAGTCTTGACCGCTGTCCAACCCAGCTCTTGGTTGGCTAAAGTGGGGTCGGCATAGCAGATTGCAATATCACCTGCCCGGCGTGGCTCAAAGGTTCGTGACAATTTTTTGCCACAGGCTTTTTCAAAAGCTGCCAGCATTTGCAGCACACTACTGCCTTTGCCGCTACCAAGATTGTAGGTATGCAGTCCATCTCCAGGTCCGAGTTTGGTCAAGGCTTGTAGGTGCCCTTGCGCCAGGTCTTTGATGTGAATATAGTCGCGCACTCCTGTGCCGTCTGGCGTTGAGTAGTCGTTGCCGTAGACTCGTAAACTTGGCAATTTTCCGATCGCAACTTGGGCAATATAGGGCACAAGATTATTGGGAATACCATTGGGATCTTCGCCAAGTCTGCCGCTCTCATGAGCACCAACTGGATTAAAATAACGAAGCAGGACAATGTTCCAACTTGAGTCTGACCGATAAATGTCACGTAAAATTTCTTCAATAAATAGCTTGGTTCTTCCATAGGGATTGGTAGCGCCCAGGGGAGAGTCTTCGGCAAGCGGCACCTTTTCGGCTAAGCCATAAACAGTGGCTGAAGAGGAAAATATCAGATTTTTGCACAAAAACTCGGCCATTACTTTACATAGCACAAAGGTTGCGGTCAAATTGTTGTGATAATAAAGGAGCGGCTTGGCAACCGACTCTCCGACTGCTTTGAGCCCCGCAAAATGGATTACGGCCTCAATGGGCGCACCAGCCTGTTTTGCTTGCTCAAATACCTGGCGTAAGCCAGCTTCATCGAGTAGGTCAACTTGGTAAAAATCAATTGATTTTGCTGTAATTGCTTGTACTCGCGACAAGGATTCACGCTTGGAGTTAAGTAGATTATCTACTACTACAACAGTATGGCCAGCTTCTAAAAGTTGGATACAAGTATGAGAGCCAATGTAGCCGGCTCCGCCGGTAACCAGTATTTTCATTGTGCGTACATACTTAACAATTATTTGCTGCTTTGTCCAGCAGATGCTTGCAAGACATTCTGAATGGCCTCAAACCATTTTTTTGCAATTTTTTGCTCGCCACTTTGATTAGGATGGACACCATCGTAGACGTCAGACAAAAGATTGATGTCGTTGTACTGATCAACTACCATAAGCTTGGAACTATTAGTGCTTTTGCTCGCCACTAGGTCGACTATTTTTTTGTTGAGCCTAAAAATAATGTGGTCATAAAGTAAGGCAGGAATCAGTTGCGCAACAATGATGGTCACACGCGGATTTACCACTCTCAGGCTGTCAACAATGGCACTTAAGTAGGCAATAATACTTGCCTCATCTCGGTTGTAAAAAACATCGTTGGTTCCAAGATGAATCAAGACCATGTCGGGACGTGCTGCACGAGCCCAGGTATCTATCTGTGCCAAGATTTGATCGCTTCGCCAGCCCCAATGACCCTCGTGGTCTTGGTCAAAGTCGTTAAACAAGTTGCTACCTTGGTGATTCTGGCTTTGGCTGCCAACAAAATCCACCTCAATGCTTGCCTGGCGCAAAAGTTGAAAGAGCCAGTAGCGATATGAGGCCCTGCCCACTGCGCCTTGAGTGATCGAATCGCCCAGTGGCATGAGCTTTAAAACAGTGGCTCTAGATTGTGCCCCAGTCTCTGCACCATCTGATTCTTGACCAAAGAGTGACCAGCCTAGTCCAACTAGGCTGATCACCACTATTACAGCGAGTATGCTGCCAAGTTGCTGGCGCTTTGATGGCTTGGTTTTCAGAGGCTTGCTAGCGCTCTAACAAGTTCTTCTGTCTTGTCCGTCCGTTCCCATGAAAATTCTGCTCGTCCAAAGTGGCCATAGGCAGCTGTTGCTGAGTAGATTGGTCGCTTGAGATCTAGTTGAGTAACTATTGCTGAGGGTCGCAGATCAAACACTTTTTGTACGGCTTTGGCTATCAGTTCATCGCTGGCAGTTCCTGTACCAAAGGTATCAACCATCACACTGACCGGCAGATGGTAACCAATTGCATAGGCCAGCTGCAGTTCTGCTCGACTTGCTAGGCCAGCTGCAACGATGTTTTTGGCAACATAGCGCGCCATGTAGGCCGCAGACCGGTCCACCTTAGATGGATCCTTACCAGAAAAAGCGCCGCCTCCGTGGCGGCCCATGCCACCGTAAGTGTCGACGATTATTTTTCTACCCGTTAGTCCGCTGTCGCCGTGCGGGCCGCCAATCACAAAGCGTCCTGTTGGGTTGACCAAAAATTTGGTATCGTCGTCGAGCAGACCACTTGGTTCCAGAATGGGCCGAATAATTTTTGCTATTATGGTTTGCTTGAGTTCCTCGTGGCTAACCTCATTATCATGTTGATGACTTAAAACGACAGCTGAGATTCTTTTTGGCTTATAGTCCTCGTACTCGATACTGACTTGACTCTTGGCATCGGGACGCAACCACGTTATCTCGCCGGCTTTTCTGAGCTTAGCAGCATGTTGCATTAGTTTGTGTGAATACATAATTGGCGCTGGCATGAGCTCTTCTGTTTCGCTGCAGGCGAAGCCAAACATCATACCCTGATCGCCAGCGCCTTGCTCGCCGCCAGCGTCGCCTTTGCCGTCTACACCTTGGGCAATATCCGGGCTCTGTGCATGGATAGCGTTAAGTACCGACATCGATTCCCAATCTAATCCATAAGCTGGGTTATCATAGCCAATCCGTTTGGCCACTGTGCGCGCTACCTCTTGAATATCTACATAGGTTTTGGTGGTAATCTCACCACCAACCAAAATCAAACCAGTGGTGGTAAAGGTTTCACAAGCTACTCGACTGTTAGGATCAGCCGCAAGACAAGCATCGAGCACAGCATCGGATACTTGATCTGCAAGTTTGTCGGGATGACCTTCTGATACCGACTCTGACGTAAAAACATACTTTCTAGTACTCATGAGCTAACACTCCCTTCTTAAGTCACAACCAAAGAATCACATACTTATATCACTACTTCATGATACGTTGATATACAAACTTTTGCAATATATCTGCTTAGCTATAAAGTGCTGTAAAAAAAGCTTGATGCAAACAGTAAAAAAAGTTAAAACCTTGCTGATCTGTCTATACAAGGAAACTATATGTTAACTGTTAATGAATATTTTGAGGGTAAAGTCAAGTCGATCGGACTTAAAGCCCAAGGTAAAAAGGCCACTATCGGCGTGATGGAAGCCGGTGACTACGAGTTTGGTACCTCCACTCGTGAGGTCATGCAGATAGTCAGTGGGTCGATGCGCGTCAAACTACCTGGGGCCGCAGATTGGGTCAACTTTGATACTGGATCTTCTTTTGAAGTTGAGGCTGGCAAAAAATTTCAGCTCAAACTTGCTCAAGACAGCTCATATCTTTGCCTCTACGACTGATGCCAGCCTCACAAGCTACTGTGAGAGCAGGTTGTGAGACACTAGAATTACTTTCTTGGTATCCTTGGCCAGTGTTATATGAAAACTGCCTTCTGAAGTAACGCCATTTTTAAGTTTTACAAAGCTAGAGTTCATGCTGCCTAGGTAGCTCAGCACGTTAGCTTTGCGCCTATAGAGGTGCAGTATACCTTCCATTTCAAAGACCCCACCAAAAACCTGCCCCTTGGTCTCAAAACCAGGGAACTCGGAAGCACCATTGGAAGTAAACATCACGCCTGAATTTCCAAGGCCAAATAAGCCGCGGGCTTCAAATTTGATCCCCAACTGGCCTTTGCTAAGTCCTGCAATACTCTGATTCATGTTCATCATGGCGACGGTACCAAACTTGGGAATTCGTGCTTCTATGGTATATATGTGCACATTAAAGAGCTTGAGAAAAAGTTCGGCGTTTTCCTTTTCTGATAGTCCACTGGTACCAAAAGCGGCCGCTTCTATATCATCAGAAAAAGACCGGTAGAGTTCACCGTTTATAACTAGACCTTTTTGTTTATTGCCAGGTAGGGCCAATCGCAATTCAGTTCTAGAAGCTGCCTCGCGGATACCGCGAGAATCAAGATAGGTCAAAACAGGAAATCCTTGCGGGCTTTCATGGACAAAGGCCTCTGCAAAGTGGGTTCGATCAAAGACCAAAGTGCTTGGAACAGACCTCAGCTCACTGCCTTGCTTAGAACTGCCAATACTGAGCAGGGTGCGAACCTTGACCTTGGGATAGATCTGAATACAAATAGTGGCAATAATCTTGTCGCGTTTCTCAAAAGAATAGAGTTCCATACGATAATTGTCGTTGGTAAATCGTGGTTGACCTTTGCCCAAGTCTCGATACCAAACTCCTTCAAACTCAGAAGATTCCAAAGCCAGAAGTGGCCAAGCTGTAAGCATAGTCAGTACCAAAACCATGATTACTTGTTTTATTTTTTTCATATCAATCCTTAAGTATAATTATTTCAACCCGGCGATTTTTTGCCCGGCCTTCTTCGGTCTCATTAGTCGCCAAGGCAACTGAACCACCTTTTCCTTCTATCAATAAGCGATCTGGCGCTATGCCACGCTTAAGCAGTTCTGCACTAATTTTGCGGGCACGTTCTAAAGACAGGCTAAGCTGACTTGCTTGGTCCCCAACTGCAGCAGTATGTCCCTGAACCAAAAGACTAGAACTTGCCACCGTCTTTAGTAAGGCTGCTATGGTGTCAAGTCTTTCTTCCTCACCACTGAGCAAAACAGCTTGGTCCGCCACAAAACGCAGGTTTTCTAGTTCTAAAACCGTACCTCGTTCTTCTTTTCTAATGCGTATATCTTTAAACTCTTGGTCTTCAATTCGCTTGGTAACTTGCTCTACAAGCTGTTCGCGCTCACGTCGCTCACCAAAGGGAGCAATACCCTGGTAAAAAGTAAGTACAAAGCCTTCATTGAGCACCGTTTTGCCGTCCCGGTAGGTAACCGTTTCTTTGCCAAGTGTTTCACGCGCAAAAACTGGCTGGAGATCTTTGGCATCTAAATAAAGCTGGACATCCCGCGTGCCAAAAAGGCCACTTACCTCTGGGTTTTGAGGCAGGGGACTAAAACGCGGCATGCGAACAGCATACTTTCCCTTAACCTCAATAACTTGCCGCTTATTCCACAGCACCAAACCTAGGATGGTGTATTCAACCAAAACTGGAACCTTTATAAGTCCACCGTCACCAAGTGGGTCAAGCATCAAGAACGCTGCTATTTTCCAAGCCTTGCCAGCTTTGATTTCTAAATCATTGGGCACACGTGGGATCCATGCGGGTCCCGCAGGCAGCGGCAAACTCTCGTTGCTAATGACGCCATCATTAGCAAGTACAAATCGTGCTTGAATACTGTCGCGCAGTTCTTTAGGCGAGTTAGTTGGATCGACCTTTTCCTCGCGCCCAATCAAATAATCAGCGCGCAGCAAACCGCTTTGGCTTGGGTTAGAAACTGGTTCCATAATGATCAACTGATTGCCATAGAAAAGCCCTTGGTAATTGTTGTCTACGCGCCGTCTGACATTATAACGTTGAGAAATTTTAATAATTCCATCGCCGGCTCGCTCATCTTGGATAAGCCCAGATCTTTCAAGCAAGACTTGACTTGTTAGAGGATCGATACTTGCAATGAGCAAAAGGACGAATAAACCAAGCCTCGGTAGTAACTGCATGGTTTTAATATAGGCACGTTCCTAAACTTTTGATATCTTTTTGAGAGATTTTCGTTGGGATCGGCATTATATCGAACTGCTCGGTCAATTAATTAAAGCAAGAGGCGGCATATATGAAGTTTAATCGACTCGTTTCTATAGTGGTGTTTTTTTTCTTGGTAGTAAGCGGACTTTACGCATTAACTAGCCTGCAGTACTTGTTGCCAAACATAGCTGCAGAAACCATCATGCCGCTGAGCAAGGCTAAAACCACCATCTGGGCTCAGAACGAAGACAGCGAAAAAGAACTACGCAGCGGAAGCATAAGTTCCAGCTGGGACCAAGAGAACAAATATTGGACGGTAAACACCGTAGATGAACTAAGCACTAGCAGTTTGCGTGTTTCGGCGCAAGGAGAACTGATCAACTTTAGTGTTGCGACAAAGGACCAACGACAGATTAAACGCAATAAATATGACCACCTGACCATACAAAAGTCTAGTGCTCGGCAGTACGTTTTTTCTAAATCTTTGCAACAAAAAAAAGAACAACCAAGCATACATAACTTGACAGAAAAGGAAGTTCTGTTTGCAGTTTTGCCCTATCAAGTGCAGCGACTGCTCAAGGCAAAAGTTAAAGATGGCGTTAACTTGGACCTAGTGATTACCAATAATCTAAGCGTCAACTTTGACCTCGCATTTATGGCTGTCGATCCCAACAAACCCTTGCCAGGTAAATATGATTTCCCCAAAGCCTTTCTTGACAGTCTCAAGCAACACTCGAGCCTCAACGTAATTGAAACAGGGGCCACCGGCATTGCAGGACTGATCTACCCTCACAAATTTTATCTGGCCTTTGGCCCTGCACCGGACTATTTGCCATTGGCCTCCTGGGGTGGTGAGCCGGGCAAAGACTTTTTTCAGGTCAGCGAACTATAGGGTTGGCTCAACTCTGGCAGCCTTGCTATTTGCGGCGACTTCTTGCTAAGGCGAGTTCGGCGACTATCTGGGCTGAGCTCTTTTGCCAACGCTCTTTGACATAGTCTTCCATAGTCGCAAAGCGGTAGCCGGCCTGCTTAAGTTCTGTAATAATGTGAGGAAGTGCGCCGATCGAAGTTGGATGTATGTCATGCATCAAAACCACAAAACCCAAACCGCCGAGCGCATTCTGAAGGATCTGTTTTTTTATGCGCTCTACCTTGATTGCAAAGGTGAGCAGTTTGGGCTGGTAGCTTTCATTGGGCTCAAACCACTCGCCGCGCGTCCAATCGGCACTATCCCGAGAATCGCCCTCCCAAGTCCACAACATGGGCAGGCCGCGGCGCTGCAGCAAAGCTAACATTGCATCTTTGCGACTTTGTCGATAGTTGCTAAACCAAGGCCCACCAAAGGGTGGCCTAATGAGCGTCATTGCCGGTGCCTTATCGCCGAGTATTCGATTGAGTTCTGTTTGGTTTATGTCGAGCTCTGCGAGAACTTGGGCTTGGCTAAGCCCCATAAGATTGGGATGAGAAGCGGTGTGGTTGCCAATAATGTGACCTTCATCAACCATACGTTCAAGCGCTTCTGGATAAAGCTCAAAAAGGCTCGGACCAGAACTGTGCAAGCTCTGTCCCCAACGGGAACAAACAAAGAAGGTCGCTTTAATGTTTTCTTGCTTGAGCACGTCAAGCACTTGCTGAGTAAATGGACCGGGACCGTCGTCAAAACTGAGATAGACTGTCCGATCTGGGAGCGCGTCACCATGGAAGAAACGGTAGTCTTTACTGGAAACGGTTTGTTTTTTTTGAGCGGTCACAGTGGTCGGGGAGCCGGCACCTAGCTGGCTAAGCGCCGGCATTCCTAGGCCAAGTATAATGAGCAGAAGCATGTTGACTGATAGCATTCTCATTGCTTCAAGTATCGGCACTATTCTCAAATCGATAACCAAGTCCTTGCACGGTATGAATAAACTGAACATTTTTGGGATTTTTTTCTAACTTTTTGCGCAGCTGGGCTATGTGTTGATCAAGCGTTCTACTCAAAGGCGCTTGCTCAAGATCCCAACAGCGTCTAAAGAACTGCGCCCGGCTAACCACCTTGCCCTCGTTTTCGGCCAAGACTTGCAACATCAGGAGTTCTCGTGGCACGAGGTCAACCCGCAGACTGTCCCAGTTTGCACGAAGACTTGCCGGGCTAATTGTCCATGGACCAAAGGCAAAATCCTGGGCGGTAGCTTCAATGGGTATTGGTTTATCATGGGAACCAAACCTGTTTTGGCGCCGCATAATGGCGCGCACTCTTGCGCTTAGTTCGCGGACGCCAAAAGGCTTAACTATAAAGTCGTCAGCTCCCAATTCTAGTCCCAGCACCTTATCTATCTCTTCGCTTTTGGCGCTAATAAACAGCACCGGGATGCTGCTATCTTTTTTTCTAATCTCTTTGCAGACATCGTAACCAGATAGCCCTGGCATCATTACGTCGAGGCAGACTAAGTCAAACGTGTCGGCGGCAAAAGCGAGCAAAGCGTTCTTGCCATCCGCATAAGCTCTGACTTGCCAACCTTCTTCTTCAAAAATGGTCTTGAGCGCTTCTCGTGTATATAGGTCATCTTCGGCGCAAAGAACTTTCATCTAGGCCTCCTTGGAAACTTCATCTGCTCGCAAACTAAACCAGAACCTCGCCCCACCGCCGGGGTTGGCAAGATAGCCAGCATCCCCGCCGTGGGCTCGTGCCAAGTCCCTGACTATCGCGAGGCCAAGTCCCGCGCCGCCTACGCCGTCAGTATGACGGGTGTGGAACCGTTCAAAGGGCAAAAATGCTTTACTTAGTGCGTGTGGCGGCAAGCCTGGGCCGCGATCGCTGACGGTCACGGTAGCAGTACCATCTTTGTAGACGCTTGCAAGTTCTACCGAATGCCCATCGCGGGCGTATTTTTCGGCGTTACTCAACAGATTGCCCAGCATCTGGTCCAGCCAGTCTGCATCAAAAATACAGCCTCCGGGGCAGGCAAGTTTAAAGCTTAAATCTAAGCCTTTCTCGTAAAAGCTGGCGGCAAAACTTTCGGCAGAGAGCCGCACGGCATCGTCAATTATGCCCTCGCGCAGGTTAGGTTTGTCGGCTTTTTGGCGTCTTCCAAAGGTTAATACGTTGTGAATAAGCCGACTTAGCTTACGACCCTCACGCAAAATGATGGCACTATATTCTCGCTCTTTGACAAGGGTGCCAGCAGGTTCTTTAGCAAAGCGGCTCTCGAGCAACTCAGCATAGAGCCGTATGTTGGTTAAGGGCGTCTTTAATTCGTGCGAGACTTGGTTAACAAAGCTCACTCGCTGGCCAGCTTCTTGCAATTGTTTGGAAATGCTGTTTCTAAGTAGCATAAAGACCCACACAAAAACAGCTACTATCAAGCCAATGCCGAGTCCAAGCCACAGTCGAGGATCAAACTGATCATTGATAGCCTCAAGTCCGGCCTTCCACTCAAATGACCAGCCGCGCAGTGCTGCGCTTAAGTTGCTGTTTACCACAATTGGCCTGCTATCTTCTGCAAAAGTCGCGCGACCCCAGCTGAGAAAAACCTTGTTTTGGTCGTCGTAGAGCGCGATGTAATGCTGAGTTTGCTCTTCTGAAGAAAGCCAAGCACGGCTCAAGCGGGCAACTAGGTCGGCAAGTAAAGCATTACGTTCGACCTCAAGCACGATAAATCCCTTGCTTGCAAGTGGGTCCCGCGGCAGCCAATATAAAAGTTGAACGCCGTCATGCCAATAGAACTCTTGCCAGCCTCCTCGCGGGTCGTAACGGCCGCTCTCAGGTACGGTTGGCACCCAGGATGCACTCAAGAGATTGGCGCTACGCACGAAAAATTCTTGTTCTTTGACACTTGCTGGACGCCCGTTGGGTATTTCTATCCGACCTTTGGGGTCTAACCCGACCAAGGCTCGCACCCAAGGTTCGGCTTCTGCTTGTTGGTGGATTTGGTCAGGATTAGCTCTTGCCTTTTGCGTGATCTCCAAGAGTTTTTGTTGCCACTGCGCTTGCGCCTGCGTGCTCAGTTGCTCAAGCACCATCAGTCGATCTGCCAAAATAGCAGAGGCCCGCATGCGGGCCTTGCCTTCATCTACATTTATTTGCCAAACGCCAAGCACAAGCACAGCAACCAGCGGTATGAGCACCATCAGACTTGCCAATGCTGTTGTTCGTTTCATGTGCGTGCTCCTGCTCTGTATAGTAGCTTATCAATAAGACTGCTGGCTACGGTTTCTATTCTGCTGTTCGCGCATGGTCTTGCGTTGACTGTCCCAGTCTTCATTATCAAGACTGGCGGCGGCACCTTCGTTTGAGCGCGCATAGTCTTGTAAGGCTGGACTGTTGAGCTCGGCAGCTGCTTGTTGCAACTCGACTACATTTGACTCTAAGATCTTGCGAGCTTCGTCAGTTTTGCCTTCGTCCCGCAGCTGCAAGGCACGTTCGTTGGCTTCGGTGGCAAGTTGTAGCACTACTTGTTCCTTGACTGGCTTATTGACGCTCGAGCTGATTTTTTGTCTATCAGCACTAAACGAAACCCTGCCGACCTGGCTGGAAGACTCTCTTTTTTGATTGCTTACGTTGAGGTACTCGGCACGTGCATTGGCAACCACAAGGTTTTGACCATTGCTTCCGGCTGGAATTTCGAGTTCGATCAAGACGTATTTTTCTTGTGAACTCAGCACCTGATTGAGTTGCAAGCGTACTTCTCTGTCTCGAATATCGCCGTCGCGGTTCATCAAACGGATAGGACGCACGCCAGGTGCGCACTCAATAATGATGTTTATGTCGGTGGCAGCAATGGCCATCGCATCTTTAAACTCTGCATCAAATATACGAACCAAGTCACTTGGTTGTTCTACAAACGAATGGTTGCCATCGCTTTTAGCGGCAAGTTTTACCATCAAGTCTTCGTTGTAACCGGTACCAAGACCAATGGTGGTCACGCTAATTCCTTCTTTGCGGAGCGACGCACCTAAGTCTCCCAGCGCATTGGGCGAGTCTGGCCCTACATTGGCAATCCCGTCAGACAGGAGCACCACGCGGTTAACTTGGTTGCGAGAGATAAACTTACGAACTTCCCCTGCACCCAAGGATACGCCTGCAAACAAAGCTGTGGCTCCACCGGTGCGTATGCCTTCAATCTGGGATTGAATGCTTGAGATATTGCTTGCCCGCGTTGCTGGAACAAGCACTTCTGCTTGATCGTCGTACACGATAACCGACACAATATCCCGCGGGCTCAAGAGTGAAACTGCATAGCTTGCTGCTTGTTTGGCCCGACGAAGTTTGTCGCCTTCCATCGATCCTGAACGGTCGAGTACAATAGCAACGTTAATGATTGGTCGTTGCACGCTGGTCAGCTCTTGACCGACCAAGCCAACTTTGAGGTATACTTTCTGAGCTGGACCGGCCAAGACTTGCGCTTGATCGAGTCCAATATCCAGCTTGACCGCTTGAGCGGATGCCAAAGCAAGTGAGCCAAACAAAAAAACCAAGACGAAAATGCTCATGCCTAAACGATTACGGTTAGTCATAGTGTTCATAATATCCTCCTTATAAGGAAAACGCTATCTTCCTAAGCATAGCCGCTTACGTGAGAAATGAGGTCAAACTAGCGTAAGTCTTTTGTAAAAGCATTGTAAAGTTTTTCGCTTAAAATAGCTCTTGACTTCTTGCAAGCGAAAAAGCAGACTTGGCCTTATGGACGATCTCACACTGTTGCAGGGTGTTTCACTTTTTTCTCGCTTGGATCTGCGCCACTTAAAGGCAATTCTCAAAGCATGCACCAAAAGGGTATACGAAAAAGACGCACTTTTGGTAGAACAAGGCAATCCCGGCATTGGTTTGTTTATTATCCTCGATGGAGAAGTTCGCATTCAAAAGATTCTTGCCAATCAAAAATCAGTGACTATCGCCAACAATGGCCCCGGTGACGTAATTGGAGAAATGAGCGTACTTGATGGCGCACTGCGAACAGCGAGCGTCATTGCCGAAAAAAAGACAAGCTGTTTGGTTCTCTCAGCTTGGAGCTTTAAATCTTTGTTAGAAACTCACCCCGAAGTTGCGCTTGGAATTTTGCCCGTAGTAGTACAACGCTTTCGCGAAACCAACCACGCGCTCTTGGAACTATCACTTAAATTGGAACACACAAGCGCTGACGCTGTGCCTTGATTGCTGTCTTGGGCGCAAACGGGTATACTACTCGGATGATCGACGCGCACCGTTCTCTGATTCAATCCATAAAACAACAGGCTGAGCTAGCTCAAGATTTTGTACAGCAGGTACGACGTCATTTGCACACCAATCCAGAACTCTCTTTTGAAGAAAAAGAAACCTCTGCATTTATTGCCTCCAAACTCGATTTGCTTGGTATTGACTATACTGATCATATCGGTGGTTACGGTATACGAGCCTTGGTCAAAGGAACCGGCAGCGGTTTTAGAACAACAAGCGCCAGCAGTTTTGAGGCAGCAAGTGCCTGCGCTGCATTGCGCGCCGATATGGATGCTCTACCCATCAATGAAAAGACTGGCCTAGACTTTGCATCCCAAAAGCCAGGCATTATGCATGCCTGCGGTCACGACATGCATAGTTCTATGTTATTGGGAGCAGCTAAGATCTTGCAAGAGCTGCGCCACTTATTTGCTGGTACCATTATGTTAGTTTTCCAACCTGCCGAGGAAAAAGTTCCTGGTGGTGCTAAGACCATGCTCGACGATGGGCTTTTTGATACTAGGGTACCCGACAGTATCGTTGGGCAGCACATCAACCCTCAGCTGGAGGCTGGCCTAGTAGGATTTTGCAGCGGCCTTTTTATGGCAAGTGTAGACGACTACAAAATCACTATTAAGGGCAAAGGCGGACACGGAGCCAGTCCCCACCTTTGTGTTGATCCAGTTTTTGTGGCCGCCCAAGTGATTACGGCTTGTCAGAGCTTTGTTAGTCGCCGCTCTAACCCACTACAGCCCAATGTCTTAACCTTTGGCAAAGTGCTCGCTGACGGTGCCTTTAACATCATTCCCGACGAGGTGTATCTCGAATGCACGTTTCGCACCTTTAACGAAGCCTGGCGTCAAGAGATCGCGCATGAGCTACCACGTTGTATCAAGCAACTGTGCCAAGCCTTGGGCGCCAACGCCGAAGTTGAGCTGCTCAACGGCTATCCGGCAGTGTTTAATCATCTCGAGCTGACTGAAAAAATGCGTGCCAAAGCGGTGGATTTTTTGGGTGCCCAACGAGTCGTAGATCTTCCAGCAGTTATGTGGGCCGAAGACTTTGCCTACTATGGCACGCAAACCAAGGCCTGCTTTTACAACATTGGCACCGCAAATCAGGCTAAGGGCTGGACCAGCCCACTGCATAGCCCCACCATGATACCCGACGAGTCAGTCCTGACGGATGGCGTGGGACTCTTGGCCTGGCTTGGCTTAAGCCAGTTGGAGCTCTAAGCGCATGAATACCAGTCAAGACAAAGCACTTATAATTCAGAGCGACAGAACCTTGCTCTTGGATGTCCACGCAAATGATGCAGAAGAAGCCCGCCGCGCAATTGGCCCGTTTACCGAACTAGAAAAATCGCCCGAACATCTGCACACCTACCGCATCAGTCCTTTGTCGCTGTGGAACGCAGCAGCGGCTGGGCTCAAGCCAGAAGCAGTTTGCGTGGCACTTAGGGCCCACAGCCGCTACGAAGTCCCCAGTCACCTGGAACATGGCATAGCCGACACCATGGGACGCTTTGGACTCTTAGCGCTTAAAGCCTCTCCGATCGAAGGCATTTTGCTTTTGGTAGTCTATAAACTTGCTATTTATGCCCAGCTCAAAGCACAAAAAAAACTCGCCAACTGGCTGGACGTATCATTGGAAGATGACCTGCGCTTTTTGGCCCAACAAGAGCCAAACGATAAGCTCAAGCCAGAAGGCGTTTTTCGCGTCAAGATGCTCGACCGCGGCACACTCAAACAAGAGCTTATTAAACTTGGTTGGCCGGTCAAAGACGATGTGCCACTGATTGATGGCGACCCGTATGAGTTTACGCTAAATGACAACACGGTTTTGCGCCCTTATCAAAACGAATCTATAGAGTGCTTCTTGGGCGATGGTCGGCCCGGGCTAGGTTATGGCGCCATCGTTTTGCCATGCGGCTCGGGTAAAACCATAGTGGGCTTGGGTTTGATGGCCAAACTTCAAACCAATACTTTAATCCTGACGGTCAATATCGCTGCCGTCCACCAATGGATTAGAGAAATCCGATCTAGAACCGACATAAACCCCGATGACGTTGGCGAGTACTCTGGTGGCAACAAGCAAATCCGACCAATTACGGTAGCAACTTACCAAATTTTGACCTGGCGAGCCGACAAGGTATCTGATTTTCCGCACTTTGCTTTGCTAAGGTCGCGCAAATGGGGGCTTTTGATCTATGACGAAGTGCATCTCTTGCCGGCGCCTGTCTTTAGAATTACTGCCGAGCTGCAAGCTCTTAGGCGCTTGGGATTAACTGCTACGCTTGTCCGCGAAGACGGCCTTGAGAGCGACGTTTTTTCTTTAGTTGGTCCCAAACGCTACGACACACCTTGGAAGGACATGGAAGCAGCCGGTTGGATTGCCTCGGTGCTATGTAAAGAAATCCGCTGCGACTTGCCCGACCACCTGGCCGTGCCCTATGCAGTAGCAGGCAAACGAGAAAAATTCCGCATCGCCAGTGAAAATCCTGTCAAATACGAAGTGGTGAGTTTTTTGGTCCATAAACATGCACCTGAGCCTACTTTAGTGATTGGTCAATACCTTGATCAACTCGATGAGCTGGCCGAGACCCTCAACGCACCATTAATAACTGGCCGCACACCCAACTTAGAACGAGATAGACTCTACGAGGCATTTCGCAATGGCGAAATTCATCTACTTATAGTCTCAAAGGTTGCCAACTTTGCAATTGACTTGCCGGATGCATCAATAGCAATCCAGGTGTCGGGTAGCTTTGGCTCCCGACAGGAAGAAGCCCAAAGATTGGGAAGAATTTTGCGTCCCAAGGCCCGGCAGTCACATTTTTACACTGTGGTCAGTCGCTACACGGTTGAGGAAGAATTTAGCGCCAATCGGCAGCAGTTTTTGACTGAGCAGGGCTATCGATACGAGATGGAATTATGGGAAGGAAAGCAATGAAAGCCCGCAGCACCCTATTTATGGATCCAATTGAACGACAAGCTTTGCGCGTAAAGGCTTTTCGCGAACGAATGTTAACCCTACCCGAAATGATTTTTTTGGATTTGGTTCGCAACTACACAGGAGAGATAAAAACTCCTTATCACAAGCACGACCTTTGGTCTCGCCTAGAACAATTCTTGCGTGATCCACACAATCAAGCTCTGATACGTGAGTTTCTGACCAAGAAGGATCGCCAGATTCTCAGCGCCATTCTAATGCTGGATGGTGCAGACGAAAAGACACTACAGTTTTTTTTGACCGAAAGCTTTAGCCCGTTTGAGCTCCACCTTCACCTCTTAAACCTGCAAGATCGCCTTTTGATCTATCAAGAGAACGACAGTCAAAAGCTCGGCAGTTTGGCTATCAACCCATTGCTCGAGGACTTACTCTTGCCAGCCCTTGATTCTGGCCAAGTAATAGTGAGCGCTCCACAAGAAAAAAATCTTGAGCACCAAAATAGAGCGAGTTTTTTTACCGACAATGCGGTCGTGGCCTTGGCTAACCTCTTCTTGCGCAACGGCCCTGTGGGCACGCAGGCTGGCAAGGTGCGAAAAAAAGTTGTTAATGACTTTTTGAGAGTGTTTTCTCAACTTGTCGCGCCCGAAACCAGTGAAGAAGACCAAACTCAGATCTTAGTCAGGCTCTACCATGGCCTGAGAGCACTTGGCTTAATCTACGAAAACGCCAATGTCAGCAAGGCCAATTTGGAACGATGGCAAGACTTTGGCGCGCTCAGCCAAGCAGCGCGGTTTTGGCTCTGGTGTGGCGCACTTTGTTTTCCACAAAGCGAAGAACTTTTTAACCCAGAAGGATTTCCTGACTACTTTAGCCAAGCCCGAATTTTTGCCTTTGCTGTCCAAGTGCAGACTTTTTTGCGACAATTTTTACCCGATCGCTCCTATCCTGCGGCCAGCGTTAGACTGCTTTGGTCTTTATCAGGCAACAAAAGCGACCTAGGCGGCGAGCAAATTGTGCAAATTTTGACGCTCTTTGGACTTTTGAAAAAGCAGGGCAACAATTGGTACCGCAACCAAGACCTGCCGCCCCACAATTTGGAAGAACCCAGTTTGCGTATAGACGGCAACTTTGAGCTGGTTCTTACTGGCCAAGCCAAGCTTCATTCACAGTTGGCACTCTTGTTTTTTGCAGATCTGTTAGAGTTTAACCGGGTAAGTCGCTGGATACTAAACCGAGAAAGCCTCCATGCCGGTTTGGCAGCTGGCCTGAGCCGCGCCCACCTCGACGAAGGACTCAAGGCTTTCAATAGTCCGCAACTACCCCCCAACGTGGCATGGATGCTCAATGAGTGGGGTCTCGACCACGACAACCTGCGCTACCTCGATGGCATTTTGTTAATTGCTAAGGGTCCGCGCGCCTTAATCTTGGACAAACTTCCCGAGCTTGACCCCTATATCCTAGAACGTCCAGCCGAAGGTATGGTTTTGCTCGATAGATTTGCACGCAGTACCTGGCTACCAATCCTTAAGTCGGCAGGACTTCCGGTGAGTCAGTTGGAGCAGATAGAAAGCCCACGCTTTCCGGTGCTACCGCAGTTTGAGAGCCTCGATCTTGAGGACTTAACAAAACCAATGGCAGCAGCTAAGCCAAGCGTACAAGCCGATGAGACGGCCGCAAGCTATGATCCCAAACAGCGTGAAGCCTTGGTTAATGATCTCTTACAAAAGCTCGCAGACGGTTCTTACCCGCCAGATTTAAAGGAAGAACTCAGCACCAGAATAAAAAATGGCATTGTGTTTGATGCACAGCAACTAAAACCCGAAACTACCAAGCTAGAAAGTCACGAAGCAGGTGGGCTCGATTTTCAGGCCAAGTTGCGCGTGATAGATCTTGTGATCAAGAGTAAGCGTGACTTTATTGAGATAGAGCAAAGCAGTGAAGGTTTTGGCAATACACGTTTGGTATTGTTACCCACTCAAGTTAAGGCAAGTGGCAACGATCAGATCATCTATGGCAAAAGTGTACCCGAGGGTCGCAGCATAATGATCTTCAGTCGCAAAATTTTGCGTGTACGGCGTATACGGTCAGGCATCTTCAGTCGCTGGGGACCACTGCCAGAATAGCACTGGCAGCCTATGTTTTTAGAGCTTCAAAAAATAATTGTGACTGCAGACGTGCTTGCTCGTCAAACATAGGTCGACCGTTGATTACGGTACAAGCTGCTTGGCGGGCGCGTCGTAAGAAAACTGTCTGCTCCGGCACATAAACTATGTCATAGACAATTTCGTGGCCGCGATACTGATAGTGCTCAAGCGCATCTTTGTTACTGTCCGGGCCCTGCATACCAAGGCTGGTAGTTTGTACAATTACGTGGCAGTAGTCCAAAAAGTCAGCATCATGGTAGTCGAGGTCATCCAGGCCTCTAGCCTCTATCATCTGAGGATACCACTTTAAAAAATCGTTGACCAAAACTTGAGCTCGCTCCAGACCTCGGTTGACAAGCAAGACTGAGAATCCATGGCTCAAGAGAGACTGCACTATGGCCCTAGCCGCACCACCGGCTCCGAGCACCAGTGCCTTACGTTTTATACCCGGTCTCGACTCCAAAAGTAGCGCCAGTGGTGCAAAAAAGCCAGGCGCGTCAGTGTTGGTGCCATACCAAGACTTGCTGCGTGAAACCAAGGTATTGCAGGCCCCAATCTCCCTAACTAGTTCGTCTTCAACAGTGAGATAGGCTCTGACCGCTTCTTTGTGAGGAATGGTTACACTAAGCCCGGCAATAGCCAGCTCGCTGGCCAGTTGAAAAAAAGACGCCAGATCGTCAACCATAAACGGCACATAAACCGCATCAACTTGCTCTGCATCAAAGCGGCTGTTGTGGAAGGCTGGCGAACGGCTATGCATAACAGGGTTTCCGATAATGCCAAAAACTTTGGTTGCGGCGCCTATCTGCGCAAATCTAAAGCCTTGTGCCAAAAGCGCCGGATCCATATGCCCTGGGGCTGCAGCCTGCCCCGGCACTTGCTGCGACGACGTGTAGGTCCACAATGACCCAAGTTTGCTTGACAGTATACGACTGGGCACACCAAAGGCCCCCATGCCAAGTACCACAAAACGACGTCCATGTTTTCGTAATTGGGCTGTTGTTTTGACCAAAAGCAAGAGATCTGCCACACCTCGGCAGGTACAAGCAAACTTGGCAATCACAGGATCTTGAGATGAAGCATCACTAATGGTAGTGCTATAAAGAGCCTCAACTTGTTCCAAAAGATCTGCCGGGGTGCCAGCAAAGTTGTGCCGCGATCTAATGATGGTACAAGCACACGATCTGACAAACGTTTCTAGCTCGCCAAAGTCCTTACCAGCCTCAAGATCCACGTAGGCCAATCCAGCTGCTTTGGCACCGCCGGCACAAAGCTGATCAACCGTACGGTGGATTAACTGTCGGCGTTCGTCCTCGCCATAGGCCCAAGAACCACCATCTTCGGCAAGACGCAGAGTCAAGATGGCTTTCATCTGATAGTCGTCACGCAGACTGGCCAAAAAAGGCACGATTAAGCCAAACTGATCTTGTTTGAGCCGATCAACGCGCAGCTCAACCAGCTGAACAAACTCTTTGTTGGCAAGAAATGCGGCACGGTCTTCTTCAATTGTAGAAGCGGTCAAGCACAGACAAATCACTCCACTACCCCCTAAAAATCCGCTCGTCTCAAATACAAGTCATCAAGTTTGCCAGCTGTAAAATACAGAAGCAATTCTATCGGCCAGCCACGTTCTGGCAGACGGTAGCGGACTAAGGTGTCGTTGGCGGCATACGGTGTTCCCAAGCGTCGCAGGGCTTCTTCGCGGGATATGTTCATCTCAAGACCAAGGATTGGCCCGCGATGCCGTTTATCAATCCTAATCTGCCAAATTCTATCTTGCCACAGATAGAGATAGCTGTGATCCGGATAGTAGAAAACCACCGTGTCCTGAAAAGCTTCAGTCCCGCGTTGGACAGATATTTCTTTGGGTGCCCCAAGTTCCTCAATGACCTGTTGTATACGATAGCCGATTTTGTCCACCAAACTATCCTGCCAAGGTCCAAAATCCGACCCTGGAAACTCGGCTTGGCGTTGCACTTCCAAAACGGTTTGCGCCCTAAGGACAGGCAAACCAAGACATAAGAACAGCACAGAGCAACAAGAGATTGAGACTCTTAACCATCGGTTATGAACGACTTGGATCATAGGGTAGGACGGCACCGTGTCTAAGATAGTCGCTAAATAAGTCAGGATCAACTGGCTTGGAGTAAAAATACCCTTGAATGTACTGACAGCCTTCGCTGTTAAGAATGTCGCGTTGTTGAGCGGTTTCCACACCCTCTGCCAAAGTCTCGATATGCAAGCTGCGTGCCATTGAAATTATAGCCCGTACGATTTCTTGGTTTTGTACGTTGTCGGCCAGGTCATCAATAAAGGACTTGTCAATCTTGAGCGTGTCGATTGGCAACTTGCGCAAATAGTTGAGTGACGAATAGCCAGTGCCAAAGTCATCGATCGAAAGCCGAATGCCCAAGTCTTTGAGCTGAAGCAACTTAACTACCGCTAGGTTGGGGTCACTCATGATGGCGCCTTCGGTAATCTCAAGTTTGACAAAGCGCCCTTCAATCTTGAGCGCGGCTAACATTTCAGCAATGTTTTGCACCAGTTCTTTTTCGTTAAATTGAATAGGAGACAAGTTGACCGAAACAAAGAGGTCAAGAAAACCTTGTTTGTGCCATTCTTTTAGCTGCACCACCGACCTATACATAATCCAGCGCCCCAGGATGCGAATGTCTCCTGTTCGTTCTGCTATCGGGATAAATTGAGGCGGCGCTATCATACCCAGCTCCGGGTGTTTCCAACGGATGAGCGACTCGCAACCTTTGATGACGCCTTGTTGGTCTACAAAGGGTTGATAGACCATAAAGAAGTCCTTAAAACCATTTTGCGTTGCCATGCGCAACTCTTGTTCCAAGATAGTGATGCGATGGTAGGCCAAGCCCAAGGACTTGGCAAAACGCACCACCCGCTTGTTTTTTTGGGTGGCATAACGCAGGGCTATCTCTGCGTTGTTCATTAGCTCAGAAGAGCGCGTGCCATGGAGCGGTGACTCGGCAAAACCAATGTGGCAGCTAAACGACAGGCCCTCGGCGGGTGCATCTTGGGGCTTAGCGACTTCTCTGATAATGGCCAAAAAAAGCCTTGCCAAAAAATCCAAGCTCGCAGGTGAGCGCACTATTACGTAAAACTCGTCAAGCCGGTCAGACTGGTAGAGGGTGTCGCCAATCACTTCTCTAATGCGAATGGTAGTTCGCAAAAGCAGTGCTTTGGATCGGTCTTTGCTGTTTTTAATTCGTTGATAGTCGTTGTCCAGTCTCAACATGGCCACGCAAAAGTTACGCGGCTCGCCGTTGCTACCAGGTTCGGTAAGTCGTTCTAGCTCTTTGTAAAACTCGCCATAGTTAGGAAGTCCAGTTTCAGGGTGGATTTTGGTATAGCCTTCAAACAGTTCACGTTTTTCACGCTCTTGGTCGAGAGAACGTTTAAGTGTGCGATTTTCTTCGCGCAAACGCGCCAGTTCGTCGCTATCGGCATCCGTGGTGCTGGACAAATGATGACCCCTTACCTAAATAATGTTAGTCCAATTTATTGGGGATAGCAACACAAATAGGCAAAAGCTCAAGCAGCGATGCACCAGCCCCGAGATAGTGCGGGTAGCTGCTGTTTATTGCCAGCATAAAGCGACTATGCCAAAGCGTCAAAGTGCGGGATAGTGGCAGCAAAGGAAGGCCCTCAAGCCACCTCAATGACCATGCTTGGTTGCTAGCCTTGGCACCAGGCAGTCGGGCTGTATCAGACAAAAGTTCTGACCAACCAAAAGCACTCTTGCTTTCGTCCAGAAGCAAAAGTGCGGCATCCCAATCGTTTTCAAATCTAATAGTAAGCATCAGCTCGCGAGCCTGCACTTCTCTGACTTGCAGCTGCTGCCCTTTCAATAGTCCGTCTCTTAGCAAGGCGTTCCATTGCTGCATCCTTTGCGGACTGACCAAAATCCGCAGTGGATACTGCAAGGGCTGGGCACCTTGTGCTTTGCCCTGTGCATACGAAACAAACTGGCTTGTTCGCTGACCACCATATTCCGGCGACCAAGGCAGACTAGCCGCCATCTGCAGGTCTTTTCCGTTGCCTACGAGAGGCATCAGCGGCAAAGAGATACTCGCCAGTAAACTGTCAGATCTGAATAGCAGGACCAGCAGCTTGGGCGATTGCTCAAAGGCAAGTGTATAGACCGCAGTGCGTTCCTGACTGACTGGCACCATATCAAGCTGTCCGGCATCATAAGCCTGCTGAGCAGCTGCCACATCCGCAAAGAAGGTAAACGATAGTTCTTCAATAGAAACTTTATACACATCAAAAACTGGGTTCTTTTTGAGCACAAGTTTGGCTCCCGGCTGCCAGTCAGCAATGCTATAAGGCCCGCTGTAAACCATAGTCTGTGCCGCACTATCGTTGGACATAAAACGCCAGGCCTCTACAAATTCTCGTGTGCCAGTCTTTAAGCTGCCTTTGTTGGGCAACTGGGCCCATTTTTTGTAGCTGTGGGCCGGCAAGGGCGCAAGATTAACCAGTAAAATAAAGCTATCAAGATCACGCACAATTTGACTAGTAAACGAAATGGCCCCGTCATCTTCTATAGAGAGACTTATGCCAGGCACATAAAAGGGAGAAAGTGCCCTCTCATTAAAGTAAAAGTTTTCAAAGCTATAGCGAAAGTCTTCCACCGTTAAGGGCTGGCCGTCCGACCAACGCAGGCCTGCTCGCAAGTAAAAGGTTAGTTTGTTCTGACCAGAATTGAGCTCGTAGCGTTGGGCAAGCATCTTATGCCATGCTCCAGGCGCACCAGATAGAAACCGCCCATGGATGAGACGAGAAAAACTTTGATCCAGTCGCTGATCGGCAAAAACGGGATTAAAACTGCTTGGCCCCTCCACAATCAAAGGGAGTCTAAGCAATGGCTCAACACTGGTCTGCACTGCGCCGTAGGTCTGACTTTCGCTGCTAAGCAAAGCATGATCCCTGACTTCGGCCCAAGGTTGTGGACTGCCTGCGGCCTCAAGCAGACTGAGTGCGGTGCGCCTTGCTTGGTACTCACGCTCCAAAGCAGCATCGAGACTCGGGCGTTGTGCCTGACAGGAGAGCGGCAATGCCGGGGCGATGAATGTAAGGGTGAGCAATGCTAAGACAAGCCGTGTAGGCCCAGGCTGGTTATTTTTAAAAAATGATAGACTCATGTTAGTAACTAAGCTCATTTTGGCCTTGTTGAAAACCGATAACACACAATTTTGCAATTTTTTTTCAAAGCTTGCCAAAAAATGCTGCTTTGACTTGGCAGTCAGCTATTTTTTAACTACAGTTTTGCCATGACTCGGCCAAGCATTTGGGCACTAGTTACCATAATGGCAATACTAAGCGTCAACAGCTCTCAGATTTTTTCTCAAAGCACGGGTCTGGTGGTACCATGGAAGGGCCAGGTTGCCAACATCTTTATACATCCGCTGATTGTCGATACCAAACTGGCGCTCAGCAACAAAAAGGCACAAGCCTTTGCGTGGGATTTCTTTATTACCATCTATGAGTTTAAAGCAATGCTAGCTGTGCTCTACAAGCAAGGCTACAGCTTGATTAGGGCGGAAGACCTGGTTGAGGATTTAGGCCCGCAAGCTGGGCCTAAGCGCTTTAAGGCCAAACCCTTGGTTTTGGCCAATGGCAGAAAACCAGTGCTCCTGACGGTTGATGACGTCAACTATTACGAGGTTCAGCGCCAAATTGGCACGCTGCGCCGCTTGGACTTAGATAACAAAGGCAGACTTATTGGCGAAGCTCAAGATGGCAGCACAAGCACGCTCAACAATGTGTTTGGCATCTTAGAACAGTTTATTGCCGAGCATCCCCATTTCTCGCACCAGGGCGCACGCGGCATTGCGGCCCTCACTGGCTACGAAGGCGTCTTTGGCTGGCGAACCGACCAATTGCAAAGTAAAACCCTTGCTCATGACCGTGCCAAAGCTCGTTTGATTGCCGCCGAACTTAAACGAATGGGCTGGTCACTGGCTAGCCATTCTTATGGCCACATTGCAACTGTACAAGCTAGTCTCAGTAACGTAAAACGAGACATCAAAAAGTGGCAAGAACAAGTAGCATCAATTGTTGGCCCTAGTCATCACCACATCTTACCCTACGGCCAAGAGTTTAAACGTGAGGGCGCTAAGCAAAAAGCCTATAGCGACGCTGGTTTTGTGTATTTTTGGAGTATAGGAGGCAGCATGAACACCTGGGTAGAAGACGGCTACGTATGGCTTGACCGACTCCCGGTTGGTGGCACCTTGCGCCGCTGGATAAAACGCCAAGAGCCTAATCTGCTCCTGCAAGGCTTTGAAGACATCTGGGACCCCATCCGCAAGTAAACGCCTTGTTGCTAAAGTCGCGTGAGCTTAAATCCTTCTTTGCGAAGTATGTCCACAACACTTTGATCGCCCACTAAGTGTCCGGCCCCTACTGCAAAAAAGTAGACGCCATTTTCTTTAAGTATCTGCTTAACTACGGTAGCCATGTTGTGGTTGCGGTCAACTACCACCGATTGGTAGGCACTGCTCACCGCTGCTTGATCCTGCTTAAACTCGGCAACAAAGGCAGATTCTAGACCAACCACATCGCCGTTTCTATACGCTGTCAACAGATTATCTAGTAGGCCAGCCGTCTGATCCCACTTGCCTATTAATTCTTCAAAGGCCACCACTTGTTCCTGCACATCACGGGGAAACAAATCAATCATGAGTTGAATTTGAAACTCCGCGGTCTCTAAGCTGCGCACACTTTTGTTATCCTCTTGAGCCTGTGAAAGCAACCAAGCGTCTACGCCGCGTTCGACGGTATAGCTTTGGTTTGATACTGCCTTCATGCTCAAGAAAAGGCTAACCACCCATGGTTGAACCGCGTCAAACATAGAAAGATCTTGGCTTGCGGTTATCACTCTTAATTTTTCTAGGACATGGTCCGAGTAGAGCTCAAGTGCACCCTTAAATTCTGGCATGTACATTCTGTCCATAAATTTTAACACGGCGGTCGGCAACCTGAGCAATTCTTCTTGATTGACTTCCATCAATAGACTATCGCTTGCTTGGTAAGCTTTTAAGAAAGCATCAGGCAGTGGATACATTTCCTCTTTGCCAACGTGGACCGTACCCGCAAGGTACACCGTGGCACTAGCCGAGCTAAGCCTCCACAAAAAAGTCTTGCTGGGCGATGTCTCGGTCTTCCAGTCCTGCCCATAAAGGCCTGCAAGTCCAAGTAGTGACACCATCAACAGACACAAGGTCTTTGTTTTGTGTTGAAAATTTGGCAATTTTTTCATTGGCTTCAGCCCTCCGGTGGCGCTCATCAGTATAGTCTAAAACTGCGCACGTAAACCATCGGTTTTGTCAAAACCTACGGCAGAATGTTGAGCAAAACTGTCATATATAAACTATTGACTATATAGATTTTATACTATATTGTTCAATACATCAGTTGATCGAAAGGACTAACTATGGCAGATACATATGTGATTGTTGGAGGAGTAGCAGCTGGGGCCACGGCGGCAGCTCGACTAAGACGCTTGGATGAACATGCACGCATTATCGTTATTGAGCGTGGGCCCTATGTTTCATTTGCAAATTGTGGTCTACCCTACTTTATCTCTGGTGACATTAGCAAACGCTCAAAGCTATTACTGCAAAGTGTGGAAGGATTTTGGAGTCGCTATCGCGTAGAAGTGCGCGCCAACACTGAGGCCGTTGCAATCGACAGAGCAGCCAAAAAGATCCTACTAAAGGACTCCCAGCAGCAACTCTGGTTAGATTATGACCAACTGATACTGGCTCAAGGCGGCAGCCCATTTGTTCCAGAATTGCCCGGCATAGACGCCAAACATGTATTTACGCTCTGGACTGTGCCCGACATGGACGCCATCCATCGCTACATTAACACTGCTAAACCAGTGCACGCCGTGGTAGTAGGTGGAGGATTTATTGGCCTGGAAATGGCAGAAGCCCTGCATGCTCGTGGCTTAGTAAGCACGGTGCTCGAACAAGCACCCAACATTATGATGCAGGCAGACCCCGAGATTTCTTCTGCCGCGCAAGCCAGTCTTGAAACCCATGGCATCAAGATAATGACCAACAAGTCACTACAAGCAATCCAAGAGTCAAAAGTGCTCTTGAAGGATGGAAGCTCAATACCAGCTGATTTGGTCTTGGTATCCATAGGAGTTAGACCTGAGCTGACACTCGCCAAGCAAGCCGGCTTAGAAATTGGCAGCAGAGGAGGCCTAGTAGTAGACGAATACCTCCGAACCAGTGATCCAAACATTTGGGCGGCCGGCGACATGGTAGAAATCGTGCACAAAGTCCTCGGTACCAAGGTGAGAGTTCCTTTGGCTGGACCGGCCAACCGCCAAGGCCGGATTGTAGCCTCAAATGCAAGTGGAAAAAAGATCGCCTACAATGGAGCGCTTGGGACCTCGGTGCTTAAACTACTTGACCACACCTTGGCATCAACTGGACTTAGCGAAGCACAAGCCCGGCAAGCTGGTATGGATGTAGCTGCAGTTACCGTGCACAAAGATCATCACGCATCGTATTATCCTGGTGCCTCCAAATTGACCTTAAAGTTGGTCTTTGGACTAAGCGATGGCAAGATACTTGGCGCGCAAGCCTTTGGTACCGAGGGAGTAGAAAAACGGATCGACGTGGTTGCTATGGCACTGCAAGGCCAACTAAGTCTAGACGATTTGGCAGAAGTAGATCTGGCCTACGCACCACCCTATTCTAGCGCCAACGATCCACTCAACATCGCGGCCTTTAGCGCCAACAATAGAATAGAAGGCTACTCACCATCTTGGAGCGTGCAAGAATTTGTAAGCACCTACGAGGCAAACAAGGACTTACTCTTGGATGTACGCGGCTTGGCAGAATGGGAACGCGGACACATGGCTTTGGCTACGCACATACCACTCGACGAGCTGCGCGACAAGTTGGCAACACTGGACAAAAGCGCCAGACTCGTGGTGTATTGCGATAGCGGGTACCGCTCACATTTGGCGGTTCGCATGCTCATGCAAGAAGGATTTAAACAAGTAATCAATATTTCCGGAGGCCTAACCAGCCTCACCTATGCTGGTTGTAAACTAGCTCAATAGAAGATCAAAAGGAACAGAACCATGGCAAACACAATTTTGGATAAGATCAAACAAGGCGCAATGATTGTTGACGTGCGTAGCCCCGAAGAATTTGCAGATGAAGCCTACCCTGGCGCTGTCAATATCCCACTAGTTGCCCTTTTTGCGCGCATGAACGAACTAGGAAGCAAAGAGAGTCAGATAATCTTGTATTGTGCATCAGGAGCGCGAAGCTCGTATGCAGCCAGCCAACTAAAGACAGCAGGGTTTAGCAACGTCGTCAACGCCGGTGGCCTTGACGATATGCCCAAGGCCTAGTGCCTGACGTTACTCAGCAAATTAGACTGAGCTAAACACAGAACTATCTTGACAGATTCCCAATGTGCTTGCAAGTTGGGGGGCTTGGCTATCATATTTTACGGTAAAACTTTTGAGCGTCTCAGATAGTCCACGGCTGTCGATGCCGTAGAGTTGAATACTGTTGATGCCTTCTGTCATAGCTGTAAATGTTTGTGCTTGTCCGCTGCGATCAAGGGCTTTGCCCCTGAACCCCAGCAAATTTGCGATGGTGATATTTTTAATATTTTGATAATGCTTTGGCAATTTCTGGGTCGTCTTTGAGTAAAATTGTCATGGTTTCGTCCCCCTTACCTTCGTTCCTTAAGAAATATAACCATATGTTATACATACGGCCTTTGTCATCGGTGGCTTTTATATCCAGTATGGTCTTTTTTTCAAAAGCAGCTGTTTTTATGTTAGTCTGGTTTAAGACTTCGACTTCGGTCAACGTTTCAAAGCCATATTCTGTTTGTATGCTATTGAGAAAGGCGAGTAAATGCTGGTTATTTTAAACTGACCCAAACAACTAGGCAATAGATA
>JBBRCZ010000009.1:0-121201 GCA_038204425.1 Spirochaetia bacterium
CCAAGATGGTTTCAACGGTAACCCTGTTAAGATTGACGACTTTTCGGCCGGTAACAATCGCTTTAAGTTTGCTTTTGTTACACCCTAAACTCTTGGATTAAACCAAGCAGATTGCCGCCTTATCCTGATGGATAGGGCGGCAATCTGCTTGGTATCAATTATTATTAGGTAGTTTTCTGCTTCCGTGATATAATTATGTTATGCGAATTTTGGCGACACTTGGTGTAATTCTATTATTGCTAAGCTCTTGTTACGATCTTAACAATCCACTAGATCTGCTGTCCGCAAGCTACGATCAAAGGCTAGTCGACACCACAACTTCCACCACCACGACGCTTGCGAGTGGAATACTTACGGATGGCACTTATCGCATAATTAATGTTGGTTCGGCGTTGTCAATGAAAGTGAACGCCTTTGACGGGTCACCAGTCTACAACAGTACTTACACCTCCGGTGATGATCAGAAATGGCAAGTTACTGGCTTGGGCAGTGGCTTGTATAGCATAAAAAAATTAGTGGCTGATGGCGCGATCACTAACGATGGTGGTGGTGCGGTGACATCAAAACCCTATACCGCAGCGGTAAATCAACAGTGGTTAATAACTGAGCTAACAAGCGGGGTTTATCGTATGGAAAATGCGGCTGTTTCGGCCACGGTTTTAGATACCTTTGACGGAAATCCAATGCAAGCTCAGACTTACGACGGCTCGGACGATAGATTTAAGTGGCAATTTCTTTTTCCCTAGACTGAGCGTATTATGGCCAGCTTTGCCTAAACTCAACTGGGCTTTGGCCGCAGGTAGCACGAAACACGCGACAAAAATGGCTGTCGTCGGGGTAGCCGCAGCGCCGACCGACCTCGGCTATACTGAGGTGTTTGCTGTTGCTCAGCAAGGTCTTTGCAAGGCTAATGCGTCGTTTACGCACTACAAGCATCGGCGATTCGCCAAAACTTGCTTTGTAGAGGTGAGAAAGCCGCGACTCACTGAGCAAGGCTACGGCCGCCAAGGTCCTAAGATCGAGCTCTTGGCCAAGGTGACTAACAATAAAGTTCTGAACACGTTCTAGGGCCTCACCAAGCTCAGGCTTGAGTCTTACGCTACTAGCAGAAGCGTGTGAAAACGCGGACTCAAGGCAGGCAAAGACCAATTGACTGGCATCACTGTCGTTATTTATCGAACTAGATCGCAACTGGTCGAGAAGCTCTTGGTGCTTTGCAATAAAAGGTGCAGTGTCGCAAAGATGCAAGACTCCGTGTGGCAAAAGTCCGATAGACTCAAACCATGTAGTGGCATAGGGGGCGACAAAGTGGATCCAACGCACCGTCCAAGGCTGGTCAAAACTTGACCTGTAGGATTCTGCCTGACCGGCTTCAAAAAAAAAGAGATCACCGCTGCCTAACTCGAGCTCATGATCGCCTTGTCGCACAAAGCCTGTGCCGGCACACACCAGATGCAGGTTGTAAGTTGCCGTACCGTTTGGCCTGTAGACTTGATGGCTTTTGTCATCACAGACACCAGCATTTCTTAGACCAAAAAAGCCGGTGTTAGAGGCTTTGCGGGCATCGTACCACTGCATTTCCAACATGTTTAGTCCTTCTTAAAGAGGGCGACAAAAATATGACACAAAAATAGCAGGAATATCCAGTATCAAATATATAAAAGTATAGTATACCTGATTATAGCAGTAAAGACTCGACGGTTTTGTAGCAGAAATGTTATAGGGGGCAGAAGATGAAGAGCAAGAACTTGTGGGAAGATCCGCGTATTCTGGAGCAGGGCAGGCAGACTATGCACGTGCCGCTTGGCGCTTGGTTGGACGAAGCAAGCGCTCGCAGTGCCAATAGATTTGATTCAGCTAATCGTTTGTCCCTTAATGGAAGCTGGGCCTTTAAGCTTTTTGATTGCCCGGAGTCGGTGCCAGAGAACTTTTACGCAAAAGATTTTGACTTGAGTCTGTGGTCTAGTATGCCAGTGCCTTCTAACTGGCAACTGCAAGAATCAAGTCTGGACAAACCAATCTACTCAAACATTGCTTTGCCTTTTGAACCAAATCCACCTTACGTGCCCCCCAAGAATCCCTGCGGATGCTATGTGCGTAGTTTTGAAATCCCTGCAGACTGGCAGAGCAAACGTGTATTTGTCAGTTTTGAATCAGTGGATTCTTCGTTTTTTGTGTACATCAACGGCCAGGAGCTAGGCTACGGCCAAGACTCACGACTACCGTCGGAGTTTGAGTTAACTGACTTCCTAAAGCCAGGTAGCAATACCCTGGCAGTCAAAGTTCTGCGCTACAGCTGCGGTACCTATTTGGAAGACCAGGACTATTGGCAGATGTCTGGAATCCAGCGCGAGGTTTTTTTGCTGGCCAAGCCTCTCGTTCACATTCGTGACTTTAGTGTGCGAACCATATTTGACGAGCTCTATCAGCATGCTGAGCTTCAAGTTGACGTCTTTTTGTCTGAGCTCTTGCATCACAAAACAACCGATAGCGACTTTGAACCCAAGGGGCGCGTCTTTGATGCCTACAAAGCCGAGTATCAAGCCTATTTGGCTCAAATCCGCCTCTACGACCAAACCGGAAAGCCGGTATTTGACCAGGTGATAGAGCAGGACTTTAGCGCTCATACGTTGATGTACCCCGACACTAGTTACACCCCACTCAAAGGCGGCGCTCGCTTTAAAGTTAAGATTGACTCGCCCGAGCCTTGGTCGGCCGAGTCGCCGACACTGTACACGCTAACGATTGAGCTCATGAAACGTAGTGATTCAAAAGGAACCAAACTGCAAGTCGTGGATGTAGAAGCCACCAAATTTGGTTTTAGGCAGTTTGAAATTAGAAATAGACAGTTGTGTATCAATGGTCGCCGCATGGTAATTAGGGGTGTTAACCGACACGAGCACCACTATCGCAGTGGAAGAGCACTGAGCGCCAAACAGATGCGCGCGGACATCGTTGCTATGAAACAATTAAACTTTAATGCGGTGCGCACCTCTCACTACCCCAATGACTCAGTCTGGTACGATTTGTGCGACGAGCTGGGTTTGTACGTGGTAGACGAAGCCAACATTGAGACTCACGGAACCGGCGGCGACCTAACTAGAGATCCAAATTGGTTGGCCTTCTTTATGATTAGGGCCCAGCGTATGGTCATGCGCGACAAGAACCACGCTTGTGTAGCAGTTTGGTCGCTTGGTAACGAGTCACAGTGGGGACCTCATCATGCAGCCATGCGATCCTGGATCAAAGAATACGAACCAACTCGACCTGTGCAATACGAAAGCGGCAACCCACCAGCCAGTGTCACCGACATCATGTGTCCGATGTATCCGACCCTTGATTGGGTCGAAGACGTGATGCATGACAAAAAGGAAACGCGTCCGATGATTCTGTGCGAGTATGCCTATGCCAAGGGCAACGCGTCGGGAAACTTTTACAAGTTTTGGGACATGGTCTATCGCTACGAAGGATTTCAGGGCGGTTTTATTTGGGAATGGCATGATGCAGCCCTCATTAGAAAGCTGCCAGACGGAACTGAGGGCTTTGCTTATGGTGGCGATTTGGGCGAGACCTACCCCTATGCGGTGGTGGGTGAGGAGCCAAGCCAAGTGCTCAATGGCATAGTATCCCCCGACTTGATTCCTCACCCAGGAGCCTGGGAGATCAAGAATATTCAAGCACCAATCAAATTTATCGGTGCAGAGTCCTTGCTTTTGGTAGATGGTGGCTTGACGGTAAAAGTTCACAATCGCCAGTTTTTTAAGACTTGCCAAGGTTTGGGCCTTAACTGGTCAGTGCATTGCAATGGTGTAATGCTCACATCAGGGGCCCAGCTCATGCCAGCGATTGAAGCCGGCGCTCAGGATAAGATTGTTATAGATCTCAAAAAAGCACCAGAAAACTGGCCTGAGCACACAAAACACCATGAGTACTTCCTTGATCTCAGCATCGTGCAACTTACGGCCACAAGCTGGGCGCCAGCCGGCCACGAGCTAGTCCGCCACCAGTATGCAGTAACAAAGCCAGCAGTGCAGGCAAGTTCTCAGCCTGCCCAACAAGTGCAAAAATCAAACAAGGCAAGCAACGGGGCCATACAGATCAAACAGACGCAGGATAGACTTAGTTTTACTTTTTCCAATGGCAATTCGATTGGGTTTGCCAGCAAGAGTGCACAGATTTGTTCAATGGCCTATGCTGATGGTCACGAAGTGCTGAGCTCTACACTTATGCCCAATTTGTATCGCGCACCTACCGAAAACGATTGGGTCATCGGCATGGAGCCTAGTTACTCTAAAACATGGAAGAAATTGGGCCTAGATCAGCTGCATTTTGAAACTAGTGACTTTGTTTTTGCACCCGATAGAGAAAACCCCAGTACTATTTTGCTATCAAGTACTCAGACAGCCCACGGGCAAGCCGGGTTTTTGGCAGAATGGAAAACTAACACGACAATTAAAAACGATGGTACAATCGCTTGTGAGCACCTGGTTTGCATACAGGCCGACTGTGTTACACTGCCTCGCGTCGGCGTTAGGCTGCAGTTGCACAAAAGCTTTGATGCCATACGTTGGTTTGGTCGCGGGCCGTGGGAGAACTACCCTGACCGGAAATCCGCTTCCTTGCTTGGTCAGTATGAATTGAGCGTTGACAAAGAGCTGAGTCCTTATATTTTTCCTGGCGAGTATGGTGCACGCCAAGATGTACGATGGCTTACCTGCAGAGACCCAAAGGGACGTGGCTTGGCAATTGAAGCGAGTCCTCAGCTGTCATTTAGCGCGCTTCCCTTTAGCCAAGAGAGCCTGGCGGAAGGACGCCACAGCGACCAACTGGTAAAGAATGGGCACGTCAATCTGAATATTGACGCCGCTATTTTGGGTGTCGGTGGTGACAATGGATGGTACCAAAATGTCTATCCCGAGTACTTGATAGCGCCGGCAACCTATAGATTTGGTTACGTGATGAGGCTGATTATGGAGGACTGATGAAGGTCAGCAAAAAAGACAACTGTCTGGCATTTACAGAAAACGATGCGGACTACTCGATCGAATACTACTACCACACCGTGACGGCCTTGGATGTGGACTGGGGTTTTAGCCTGTATTCAGTTGGTACCAAGACCATTAGGCCCTTTGTATCAGTCGAAACCCGCAGTCCCAACATTAAGTGGATGAACCTCACGCCAGACAAGTTTTTTTTGGTTTATATCGCCGATGGATCCGGTTTTTTTGAAAGCGAATACATCGATCGTCGCCAGATTTATGCCGGCACAATGTTTTTTGGGTTTCCGGGGCAAAACTGCTCCTACGGTCCGAGATCGCAAACCGGTTGGACTGAATATTGGATTGAGTTTGACGGTAGCCAAGTACGTAACCTTAGATCCAACAACATCATCAGCGCTCAAGCACCTATTATTGTTCCTGGTCGTGACGATGGTTTGGTTGGGATTTTTCATAACATTATCGCAATTCTTAAGTCGCGCCTGCTTTACCGACACTATCTCAGCTCACTTGGTTTGCAGTTGCTTGCTCGTGGCCTTTCTTTGGCAAGCTCAAGTGCCGAGCACGGCAATGTTGACGACTTTGTTGTAAACCGAGCCATGGCCTACCTCAACGAAAACTTTGACCGCGAAATTGACTACGAGCAACTCGCGCTGGATCTCGACATTGCCTACAATCGCTTTAGGTCAGTTTTTAAGAAGCAAACTGGTCTGCCATTGCACCAATACCTTCTCAAAGTGCGCATGGACAGAGCGCGAGAACTCTTGAGGCTACGTCAGTACACCATCAAGGAGATAGCTGACAAGGTTGGTTTTGAAGATCCGCTTTATTTCTCACGTTTGTTTAAAAAACTAGTTGGCGTTGCTCCTTCCGAATTTGACTGGCGCTAAGTACGCAAAATGTCTATTTGATTAAAATGGCCATTTGTAATGACGTTTTCTAATTTATTTATTATTTTAGAGAAATAGGATTTACAAATGAAAAAAATATGCTTATGTCTATCAATTTTGGGCCTCGGTTTAGTAGCCGTGTCGGCTCAAAGCACTAGCGCGGGTTTTGGTATGGGACTTAGTTCTGAGTCAAATGTTTTGCGCGGAAACCTCTTTGGCTACGGTGGCAGCAATACTTTTGAAGCTACACTGATTTCGGCCAAGTTTGTTTTTGATGCTACTTACCTAGAGGCCAGTCTTGGCTTGCAATTTTGGGCTTCCGGCCGTTACGAAGATAACAACTTCCTCAATTCTGGTAGAACGCAGTCAATAACCAACTTTGAGGTTGCCTCTATGCCGCTTACGCTCATGTTCAAGTACCCCTTAGAAATTGGAGACCGGGTTAGGGTCTTCCCAGCCTTTGGTATCGAGTACGACGTTAACCTTGCTTATGTCGATAGAGATTTGGGTATCGAAAAGTACGACTTGTCGCTAGACGAACAAGATGACCTCAATCACTTTTTTATAAAAGCTGGCATTGGAGCTGACATTTCCCTTGGCGGAAATCTTTACTTGAGACCAAGCATGCTATTGGCCTACAAACTACAAAGTAAATATGAAAGAGCCTTGGTCTACTTCTATCAAACCCAAGGTTACACCAATGTCACTTTAGATACCTTTAAGTTGGACATTGGCCTTGCACTAATGTACACATTCTAAGCTCAGTCATACAGCCACACGGGCACGACTTTAAGTGCTTGTGATGCCCGTGTGGCGCTTTGTCCCGCCTCAGTATCCAAAGATTTGAGTTCTAACCAAGCTGTGTGGCTCTTTGTTTGGTCTCCCATGGCATAGACAACTTGAGCTTCCAAAAGTTTGAGACTCGCATGCGCGGGTCTTATTTTTTTGGCCTCACTAACAAAATACATGGCTGTGCCCAAGTCACCTTCAAACAGTAAAAGATTACCAAGATTAATCATAGCAGAGACGTTGGCCCGGTCGGCAGCGAGTAGACGTCTAAAGCTTTCTTTGGCTTTGCTTGCAAAGCCAAAGCGGGCTTGCAGAATACCGAGTCTATTGAGCAAGGACGAATTTTGGCGCATGTCCTGGCCGAGACTGCCTTCTATTTGGCTAACATTGCGCAGATAAAAGTGTGAGTAAAGTGCCTCAAGTGAGCGACTCAAGGTGGCGTCAATCAGCGCCGTTGCAGGGAAGCCTATGTTGTAACTTGCTTGAGGCAAGGGAATTGCCGGGTATTGTGCTCGTGCGCTAGCAGCTTCTATAAATTCTATTTGCGTGGCTTGATGGCGCTTGATAAGATCACTGGCGGCCTTCCAAGAACCGAGAAGACCAGCGTTCAACACGGTGCTTTCCAGCGGTATCCAGAGTGTATTGTTGTGGTTGATGACCTGCAAATCGGCGCCAAATAGCCATTTACTGGCAATGTCCTCCTGGGTGTCAAAAGCCAAAAACACATGGCCCGGCGTGGTCATGATAGCGGTTTTAATGCCAGCAGCTTCAAAGAGTGAGGCCAGAAGTGCCGTGGTATCGTCACAGTCGCCACTTTTATAGAGTAGGGTAGTGCGGGCAAACCTAACCGTATCCACTATTTCTGACTTGCCTAAGATACGGGAAATCGGTGAATGAGGGTCTTCGAGATAAGTCATGCCTAAGGCCGCAACTGCATCTACTATCGCGCTTGCTTGTTTGATTTTGGTCAAGACTGGCGTCAATGAAAGCTGGTCTTTTTGAACCGACATAGCTTCAATAGCCCGCAAGGCAAAGTTGCTAACCTGTTCTTCGTTGGGTGTTATAAATGAGGCCAGGCGAGCGCTGTTGTCCCAGCTGAGCGCCGTTCTCTTGTAAAAAGTCGTAATTATGCTGGTGTCCAAAGTCATTGGCTTGCCATCACTGAGCCAGCTTATAGTTACCTTAACCTGAACAGGCAGATCTTCCTCTATGGTCAAAACTTCCTGATTGAGAAGGGCAAATAAATCCAGCTGGACTTGCTCGCCATTTCCAAGCTGCTCCACCACTTTGCTGTCGTTTGCAAAATCCATAAAACGTTGAATACTTATGCTGGCCTTGACTTTTTTTGCATCTTTGCCTGTTTGGTTTTGGAGCACAAGCGTGCCAAGTTGTTTGTTTTGATAGGCAGTCAAGAGGGCCGGAAAAACAGAGTCAACATTGAGTTTGACAATTTGCAAAGGAAGATCAGCTTCAATCAAATAGGCTTCGGCGTCGCGCAGCAGCTTGGCTATCTGGGAACGTTCGGTCTGGATTGTAGCATTGCCGGGTTGTAACAATAAACGTTGCTCATAGAGTGCCATCAAGCGACTATAGTCAGGGCGCGCTGTTTCGGGGCCAATCCTGACTATAGTTTGACGCACTGTTTTTACCAAATCGTCCGACAGGTGTTTGAGTTGATCACTTTTGAGTTTAATGACTAAGGCCCGACTCTCACTATCACCTGCTTGCAAGGCTGTAAGTTTTTCCAAATAGTACAAGGCCTGCTCAAAGGATTTTTCTTGCAGCAAGGCTGCACTTTTTTGTTTGAGAGCTAGGGGGTCATCGGGATTTTGTTGTAAAGCAGCCTGGATTTTTGCCATGCGGAGGTGGCCCTCGGTATTGATACCAAACTGCTCGCAATAAAGAAGATCGGCAAATTGATACACCAAGCGCGACAGGGGCGAGTTTATGTAGATAGAACCAGTCTTGGGTGCAAAGCTGATTGATTGGGCACCTAAAAAGTCTGCACCAAAACTGAAGTCGGAAAAATTTAGGCGCCACATGGGTAGTCCTTGGTGATCTACTAAACATATAAAACTATTTGCCAAAAACAAATAGCCTTGCGGTGTCAACTTAAAGCTCGTTATGCTGCCAAGGCTGGTCTCGTCAAGCAAGGGGATTAGGCGATCGATAAGGTTGCCATCGCGGGTGTGTAGACTCAAGAATTTTGCGGATGGGTCAAAGCTTGCAAAGGTGGCATCTTCGCCAGCGGCTATCTTGAGGTTGCTGTAGCCAGTGCGCAAGTCTGGCAGGCTCAGTTCTTGTTTGAGGGTGCCGTCGATGCGCAATAAGCGATGCGAGGAGGCGTCTTTAACCAAAATTGAGCCATCGCTGAGGTATGCCAAAGAAGAAATAAGGCTTATACCCGTGCGGACCAGGCGTGCTTCTTGGATGCCTTGGTTAAACAAATAGAGGTCACCACCTGAGGCCGCGCGGCTCAGTAGTGCCCCGGACGGACTGGTCTGGACTTCGTAGCCGGGGTAGGTCCCCTTGCTCGCAAGATCCTTGCCAAAAGAGGCTACAAAGTTGAGCTGTGGACTTAACTCTAAGAGTTGCGAGAGAGCGCTAATTACCAGGTTGCCGTTGGGCAGGACGCTAGAAAAGTAGGGAATAGAAAACGAGGCAAAACTCGTGTTGGCAAGGTAGGGCTCAACAGAAAAGCTGGAAGTCAAAATTGGTTTGCTTTTTTGGACATCGGTGGTGGGCATCAGTTGCCAGGCCAGATAAACGAGCACGCGCGCCACGTCTCGGCTAGTCAGGTTGTTGTGGTCTAAGAAAAGTGTCAGGGTTTTCTCTTGCTCGGCCAGACTTAGAGCAACCGTGATAATTTCGGTGTCTTCTGGTTTGTTTTTTTCAAAGGCGCGGATCACTACTTGACTGTCGGCCAATATGCCAAGTAGTTGGGCATCCAGACCCTTGTAGAGACTTGCCATAAGCTGCGATGCTTGCACAAATTTGTCCAACAAGCCCGGTGATGGCAAAAACTCGTTGTTCTTATAAACTCTTGCTTCCTTTAAACTAAAGGCGTACAGACCGGTGCCAGTGTCAAAACTTAGTCCAAAAAGAATACAAACGGCTATGACCGTGACCCAAAGTGCCTTGTACTTCATAGTCCCAACTCCTTCTCGATGCAGCATTTCTGCCTTTAGACGACTTGTATTGTAATAGCTTGAAGGCATGGTTACAATGTGGCGGAGGTAAGAGCTCAATGAAAAAAATAGTCGTCTTCTTTTTGTTGCTCGCGCTTAGCTTGTGGACAGCCGCCGCACAAAGCGTGACTCTGCGTGCAGCCGGCGTTTACCTATTGGCGGATGTCTTTAACAGCAAAACTATGGTGCAAGCTCAAAGTAATCGCGGCCTAGTGAATCTGATAGGCAACAAACTCAGGAAGTTGGCCTCTGGTGGACAAGAACAGGCCACAAGTTGGATGGGGGTGCGAGGCAATCGTTCTAGTGCATCCTTGTCGTTTATTGATGAAGATAGTCCACTGCAGATGCTCACCCAGATTGGGCCAGCTTTAGAGGCCGGCAATACACAACTGGCTTGGACTATAACCCAATCGGCACTGGCCAGTGCCCTCGGAGCCGAAAAACCCGATATTGGCCTTGCGGCCATGGACTATTATATTGCCTTTGATAGTGCTCGTTTGGCCGTGCCGCTGATAGAACAAACTCGACCTGCAAGCAACAGTACAGTCTATGCGGAATTTTGTCTGTCGGCAAGCCAGATTAGTTTGGATGCTATGGACTATGAGCAGGTTGTCTATTGGAGCCGCGAAGGCCTTGCTCTTGCACCCGCCAGCGAGCAAGCACAAATGCACGACTTGCTGCTGGGTTTGGCCAAACTTGCACAGGGTCAGAGACTCGATGCAAAGATGCGATTTTAAACGGTGATAAGGCTGGCGGCTGACGCCGAGCTAAGTGGCGCAGCCACAAGGCTTTTGCAAGGATTGACAAGTCAATAGCACTTCAGTTTGGCAGTTTTTTTCTGATTATGGTCTCTGGCTGTAATTTCACTTGGCAGCACAGTGAAGTAACCTTGGTTATTGATCCAACGAGTCTTGTAAGTAGAGATTTTGACGGCACTATAGTACCAGGATTTTTTACCTACTCGCTTGAGGCAACAGAAATGGCTTCTGGCTCCACTGTATTAAAGCTCGGGCCCAAGCCTCTTGATCAAGCGCACCTAGAAATAACTTTAGAACGTGGCAAGACATATTTTATTAGCCTGAGACTTACTGCTGAAGGAGAAAATGCATATGTGGGTTTTGAACGAAAGTACACCGTACCGCAAAGCGGAGAAGCAAGCCTCAATATGTATGTCTTGGGCTTTCTGCAAACGGATGCTCACTACAGTGTTGACCAAGCTATATTAGAAGCAAGTCTTTCGTTTCGCTCCAATGGACCAAAAGTTGGTAGCGCCATTAGCGCAACACTATTGCGCAACGGAAGCCAGGTTTTCTCCACCAATGGAATATTGCGGAAATATGCAGGGCCAAGCCAAAGTGAGGCCACAGCGGTTTTTGACTTAAACGAAAATTACGATGACCTGGGTCAGCCACCAAGCGATATTCTCTATACTGTCCCTTTTGAAGACGGCACTTGGTTTCTTGGGACTCCGTTAAAACTTCGCTACAATTTTACTGAAAATCTGTTTGCAGAATGGCTATTTGAAAATGGCTCTCTCGTGGACACAGTGGGGGGCAGAAACCTTGTTGCCCAAGGAGCTCCAACTACCGTTAGTGACCAAAATGGAGTGTCAGGTAGCGCTTATTTATTTAATACACCAGGGCAGTATCTCACCGTGGATGTAGGGGTTTTACCTGCACAGTTGTCGTTAAGCTTTTGGCTCAAACCAAACGATATAACCATAGATTCTCACTCGCTTTTTACGCTTGATAATGGTAACGGGTCTACATTTCCAGAGGACACAGCGTTCCATATCCAACATACAGGGACTGGGGGGTTTAGCATTTATCATTCCGGTAACACATATAGCCCATCGATTGGCAACCCGACGCCTGCAATTGCAGCTAATATTTGGGTCCACGTCGCTTTTTCTTGGAATACCTCCACAAGGGACTATGATTTTTATTACAATGGAACAGAAATAATGACAGACAACACTGGTGGAGAAATTTCCCCAGGACCTACAAAAACCATGTTTTCTATTGGAAGTAGGTACTTTGCTCTAAACGGATCGCTCGACAACGTTAGGCTCTATCAGCGCTTACTGACTCAAGCTGACGTAAATGGCTTGTACAACGATGGTTCGCCGCGCTAGTGGATTTGTTGGCGAGTCACTAACCTTCAATTTGCTCGTTTTGGTCACGCCGTTTCTGCTACACTGAGTAACTTTATATTTCATAGTGGTCGGCGCTAAATGTATGGATGTTGTGAGGAGAAAGGTAGACAGTTTCTCCTACCGACAGGTGTAGTTCCTTAAGCTCATTGCGTGGAATATCTACATAGACTATTTCGTCGCTTGCTAGTTTTTTTAGTTCGATTCTTGGCAAAACGCCAGCACTTTGGATAAAGAGCACCTTGGCTTCAATCATTTGGAGCGATGTTTTGCTTTTATGCAATTTAATATCACCGGATCTAACATAGGCGACCTGATTTTCGGTGATTGATAATTCCTGGTGATTGCGTCCATGGAAGATGTTAATATTGCCCAAAAACTCCATCACAAAAGAGTTGACTGGTTTTTCGTAGACTTCTTCTGGTGTGCCAACTTGTTCAATTTTTGCATTGTTCATCACAACGATTTTGTCGGCAACTTCAAGTGCTTCTTCCTGATCATGGGTTACAAAAACACTGGTCACGTGGATTTCGTCATGTAGTTTGCGCAGCCATCGCCGTAGCTCTTTCCTTACCTTTGCATCAAGTGCTCCAAAAGGTTCGTCGAGCAACAAAATTTTTGGCTCCACAGCAAGTGCGCGTGCCAGCGCGATGCGTTGCCTTTGCCCACCAGAGAGTTGGTTGGGGTACCTTTTGGCCAAAGGCTCGAGCTGAATTAGTTTTAATAAAGAATGCACCTTCTCTTTGATGTATTCTTTTGAAGGACGTTCTTTTTTGGGTTTAACGCTTAGGCCAAAGGCGATATTGTCAAAAACCGTCATATGCCTAAAAAGTGCGTAATGTTGGAATACAAAGCCAACGCCTTTTTCACGAGCGCTTTTTAAGGTGGTGTCTTGGCCCTCAAAATGAATGGTACCGGAGTCAGGTGCTTCAAGCCCGGCTATAATACGCAGTAGGGTAGTTTTTCCAGAGCCCGACGGTCCAAGCAGGGCAACCAGTTCACCTGATGGGACCTCAAGGTTGATCTTATTGAGTGCTTGATAGGTCCCAAAAGTTTTATTTACATTTTCAATTATGATACTCATCTAAGCCTCCAGTAGTGCGTTTTTCTTAATCTCATTTTTGATTCGCAGGCCAACTAGCGACTTAACCGCCAGTGTTACCAAAGCCAGTATGGCCAATAATGTTGCTACGGCAAATGAGGCGGCAAATTGGTACTCGTTGTATAAAATTTCAATATGAAGCGGTAGGGTGTTGGTCATACCACGGATGTGACCAGACACTACTGAAACTGCTCCAAATTCTCCCATGGCTCTGGCATTACAAAGAATTACGCCGTACAAGAGTCCCCAAAAGACCTTTGGAATGGTAATTCTGAAGAGAATCTGCAATCCACTTGCACCGAGTACGTAGGCGGCTTCTTCTTCCTCACTGCCCTGTGCTTCCATCAACGGTATAAGTTCTCTGGCCACAAAAGGAAAGGTTATAAATGTGGTTGCAATGACAATTCCTGGCACGGCAAATACGATTTTTATGCCCATTTCTCCCAACCATGGTCCCATCCATCCGGATAGTCCAAACATTAGAATAAATATTAGGCCAGAAATAACCGGCGAAACAGAAAATGGCAAGTCTATCAGGGTCAGTAAAAAATTTTTGCCAGGGAATGAGTACTTTGTAATCAACCACGCTGCGGCAATGCCAAACACAAGATTGAGCGGCACGCTAATAGCGGCGGCAATCAGGGTCAATTTTATTGCCTCAAGAGCGTCAGGTTCTGTTATGGCGGCCACGTAAACATCAACACCTTTGGCCAATGCTTCGGAAAAAACTGCGATTAGCGGTAACAGTATGGTTACAAAAAAGAATGCCACAGAAACGCCTATCAGCAAGACTCTAACTGGGGGTTTTTCGCTTAATCTATTATTTACTTTTGTCTTCATAATCATGCTCTTTTGCTGATATAGCGGCGCGACCACCACTGGATGATATTTATGCTAAACAAAACGGCAAATGAGATTGCCAGCATTACAACAGCAATCGCAGTCGCTCCAGCATAATCGTACTGCTCAAGTTTTGTTATGATTAACAACGGGGTTATTTCAGACACCATAGGCATATTTCCAGCGATAAATATTACCGAACCGTATTCTCCAATGCCTCGAGCAAAAGCAAGTGCAAAGCCCGTTAAGATGGAAGGTAGCAGTGCCGGCAAAATGATTCGATAGAATATTTGCCATCGATTTGCGCCCAAACAGGTAGCGGCTTCTTCCAGCTCTTTTTCTAGATCTTCCAGCACCGGTTGGACCGTTCTGACAATAAAAGGCAAACCAATAAACATCAAAGCAATCACAATACCGATAGGCGTATAGGCAATCTTTATTCCCAATGGTTCAAATATTTTACCTATCCATCCATTGCTCGCGTACAAGCTTGAGAGTGTAATTCCAGCTACAGCTGTTGGTAAAGCAAAGGGTAAGTCAATTAAGGAATCGATCACTTTTTTTAGGGGAAACGGGTACCTAACCAGTACCCATGCCATGAGAACTCCAAAAAAAACGTTTGCCAAAGCGGCAATGGCTGCTGTTCCAAAACTCAATCTAAATGATGCTAAGACCCGAGGGTCAGAAATCGTGTTCCAAAACTCAGCAAAGGGAACACTAGCGCTTTTAAAGAATAGTCCCGAAAGTGGGATTATCACCAGTATGCTGAGGTAGAGAACCGTATAGCCCAGAGTAAGTTTAAAACCTGGTAGCGTATGTCTGTTTTTTTTCATGCTATTTCCTGTCTGCAAAATTACTTGGATAGGTATATTTGATCAAAAATGCCACCATCATTAAAGTGTTTGTTCTGAGCTATTTCCCAGCCTCCAAAAACGTCATCGATCGTAAAAAGCTTAAGCTTAGGGAAGCGTGACAGTTCACTTGTATCGAGCAATTCTGGTTTTGCTGGGCGATAAAAGTGCTTTGCAATCAGCTTTTGGGCCTCTGGGGAGTACAGTTGTTCAAGATACGCCCTTGCAACTTCGATAGTTCCATGTTTTTGAGCTACTTTGTCAACAACGGTAACCGGCGGTTCTGCCAGAATTGATACGGAAGGAATTACTATTTCAAGCTGGTCAGCTCCAAAGGCCTCAATTGCCAAGAAAGCTTCATTTTCCCAAGAAAGCAAGACATCTCCAATGCCTTTTTGAACGAATGTCGTGGTAGACCCACGCGCGCCAGAGTCAAGAACAGGAACATTTTTGTACAGTTTTGTTATAAACTCACGAGCTCTGGTCTCATCGTTG
The DNA here is from genome assembly GCA_038204425.1 of Spirochaetia bacterium. Taxonomy (GTDB): domain Bacteria; phylum Spirochaetota; class Spirochaetia; order DSM-27196; family Salinispiraceae; genus JBBRCZ01. The sequence goes on from JBBRCZ010000009.1 coordinate 15,305, forward strand.
CCATAAGTCTTTAGGGCATATCCCCAGGCTGCAAGGTAGTTCCAACGTGCACCGCCAGATGTTTTAGGGTTGGCCGTGATAACTTGCACACTTGCGTTTACAAGGTCTTCCCAATCGAGAATCTTTTTGGGATTGCCTTTTCTGACCAAGAAAACAATAGTCGACGTGTAGGGCGAACTGTTAAAGGGCAGTCGCTTTTCCCATGCTCGTGCAAAGAGACCTGTTTTGTCGGCAATTGCATCGATATCATAAGCCAGCGCCAGCGTTACCAGATCTGCTTCCAAACCGTCTATAACTGAGCGCGCTTGTTTGCCTGAGCCACCGTGACTTTGCTTGACAACAACATTGTCACCGGTCTTTTTTTTCCAGAAATCAGAAAAATAGCGGTTGTATTCTGCATACAACTCTCTAGTTGGGTCATATGAAACGTTTAATAGATTTATAGTTTTGCCTTCGGGTGCAGCCTGACCCTTGTTGGAGCAGCTTGCAATAAGTCCAATTGCTGCTAAGCAAAAAACTAGGCTTGCAAAAGTAGTTCTCTTGTTCACTCTTTCTCCTTTAAGGTCTCATGTGCACATCCTTATATAGCTACTTGTCCTATCTGTCAAGTAGGGTGATAGAAAAAAAAATTAAATCTCGTAAAAAATAGTCTTTTCTTTGCTTTTGTTGTATTCCATATCAACCAAATCCTGAATTGACGTCGAATCTAAAATTTCAGCAGTTGTGTCTCTTACTTTCTTCATTACAACTTTTAAGCCACATATGTTTGGGTCTTTGCATTCCTCACAAGGTTCATTCAACTTCATAGACACGCAAGGCACCAAAGCTATCGGCCCTTCTACCAAACGGATAACTTCTCCAACAGTAATCTTTGCTGCGGATCTTGCGAGCATGTAACCACCACCTCGCCCTTTTCGGCTCTTGAGCAAGGTGGCTGACTTTAGCTCAAACAAGATTTGCTCAAGAAATTTGTGAGAGATGTTCTCTTCTGCCGCAAGGTCAGCTATCAAAACAGGGCTGTCACTTTTTTTTCTTGTTAAGGCTTGAAGCACCTTTAAAGCATAGCGTGTTTTGTTTTTTAACAACCTATTGCTCCCACGGGGTAAATATGTTGGCTGGGGCGCATGTTGTCAATATCTTTTGGTGTTTTGACCCGCACTAGTAGCCAAAGAGCCGACTAGTGCAGTCGGCTCTTTGGCCAATGCTTTTACTTCCAACCGGCACTGTCGGCGATTTTTAAGGCAGCAGGACTGCGGATGCCAAGGTTCTCCAGGTTTTGCGTGTCTTCAACAAAGCTGCCCCAAGCCGCCACAGTGGGACTCAGCTTAACGCCTGCACGAACAGGGTATTCGTAGTTTTCGGCAGCAAACAAGGCTTGGGCTTCGGCAGAAACCAAGTACTCAAGCAGTTTAACAGCGGCCGCTTTGTTTTGACTGGTTTTTACGATACCAGCGCCACTCACGTTAATGTGGGTTCCGCCGCGATTTTGGTTGGGAAAAATTACTCCCATGCGCTTACCAACATCTTGTTCGACTGGGTCCTTGGAGTTGATGAGTTGACCAATATAGTAGGTATTGGTAATGGCAAGACTAGCTGCTCCGGCCACCAATGCCTTCATTTGGTCGCGGTCTCCACCTTGTGGTGGCTGTGCAAGATTGTTGGCCAGTCCCTTTGCCCACTCGAGAGTGGCTGCTTCTCCCCAACGTCCAAGTAGGCTGGCAAGCATAGAAATGTTGTAAACATTTCCTGACGATCTAACCACAACCTTGCCCTTTTGTGCTGGCAGTGCCAAGTCTTCATAGTTTGCAACGGGCGCTTGGGCATTGCTTGATTTATCGTAGACAATCACGCGAGCGCGCTTAGTCAGGCCAAACCAAAAGCCTTGGGGGTCGCGTAGGTGTGCTGGGATGGCGGCTTCCAAGACGGCGTTGCTGCCACTCTGAAGCAGGCCCAAGGTCTTAGCACGGTACAACCTGCCCACATCGGCGGTAATCAAAAGATCGGCTGGACTTGAGCTGCCTTCTGTCTTGATTCGTTCGATAAGTTGGTCTGCATCGCCTTTGAGAACCTTAACTTTGATGCCGGTTTTCTGGTAAAACTGGTCAAAGAGTTTTTGGTCGGACTCATAATGACGATGACTATATACGGTGACCTCATCTGAGGTGCTTTCGCTCATTCCCATAGCAAGCACTTGGGCGGTAACGACCATGGCCAAACTAAGGGAGATAGCAATTGATAGGATTTTTTTCACTGTTGCGCTCCTTTGTTAATACGGACTAAGTATGTTAATGCGTATTAACAAAAGCATTGTAGCAGAGTAAAATAGTCGTGTAAAGCCCCCGACTGGGCCGAAGTGATCGAATTAGAAGCGGCCTTTGATAACTTCTTCATCCTTAAGAATGCCAGCGTTGACCAAAGCACGTTGATAGCTTGTTGACTCGCGGGACATACGCACACTAGCGCCTGCGATGCCGTCCAGAGAACTTTGCGCAGTCTTGGTAGCACCAGCCTTGACGTCTATGCCAAAAAATTTCTTGTCGTTGACTGCTCCAGCGTAGCGAGGGTTGGTCCAATCTACCAACGACAAGAGCTCGGTTGCTTTTTTGCCAATCAAGAAATTATCTATTGCAGCGTAGTTGCCGCCCCAGCCGCCTAGTCCGCTAAAGCCATACACAGCAGCGATAGCTTGTGGTTTGCCATCAACAAATTTTATGCCTGCTCGTTCTAAAAGCTGTCCTACGCTTGATTCCAAACTTAGCCCGTTAAATATTCCGCGGCCAAAGAAGAGATAGGGTTCTTTGTAAAAGGTAAAGGCAGTCTTTTCTAAATAGTCTTGCCAAGTGGCGGGCTTAATGGAGCCACCGCTCGATGCTCTTAAGGTTGGTATCGCTCTGCCACTTGCGAGGGTCAAAGTGGACAAGGCTTGGCTAAAGTCAAAACCAGGTTCAAATTTGGACTCAAACTGGTAGCGAGTCATCGGCTCTACCAAGGCCAAGGCTACGGTTCCATCTTTTCCAACACCAGCCGTCCAAAATGCCATCAAGTCGTTGGTCACAATCGAAAACATTGATGCACCGGCTTGGTAGGCTTGGGCATTCGTTTCTACTTTAGCTGGTGTGGGCGCTACACTATAGTCTATGCTCACTTCTGCAGTGCCATCCAAACGTGACTTCCAGCTGCCGTTTGCTTGTTTTATCAGAAAATCTAAGTGAGCCGCTGTAATCTTTGCGCTGGAGTCTAGCTTGAGTGTAGTTTCAATCCTCTCGGTTGCGTCACTAAGGGTTAGTCCTTTGGATTCGTCTTTCCATGAGTAGCCAACAAACGTTCCGCTGTAGTCTTTGTCTTGGCAAGCACCAAGAGTAATTGTGAGCGCAACTATAGCAGGTACCATCCACAAGTATCTCTTCATAAAATCTCCCCTTGTACCAAAGGTACTATATTCTTTAGCATAAGGCGCCCAAAATTGGTCAATAAAAAATGAATTTCTCTGCCAAATGGTTGACGCATCAACCAAATATGATTATGTTTAGTGCTTTAGTCAGGTATTTGAGTGGAGGAAAAAGTATGACATTGACGGTTTTTGGTGCCAGTGGAAAGACTGGAAAATTTTTGTTGGAACAAGCTTTGGGCAAGGGTCACAAAGTAAGGGCAGTGGTACGTGACAAGACCAAGCTTGGCGCACGCGATGGTTTAGAAATAATTGAAGCCAGTCTCAACGATGCTCAGGCAGTCTCAGCGGCCATAGCTGGTAGCGACGCAGTCGTTAGCTGCCTTGGTCCATCCAAAGGCTCCGACGAGCACATGATGGCTCAGGCAGCTAACACCATTATTGCGGCTATGAAAACTCACAAGGTAAAGCGCTTGCTATGGCAATCTGGAGCAGGCTGTAAGGGTCCAAATGATCTGCCTTCGTTTAGCAGAGTTATTGTGCGTGGCATCATGAAATTGGTGGCCGCAAAAGTTTTGGCTGACTCGCAGGATTGTTTTGACCTAATTAGAGCAACGCAGCTTGACTGGACGGTAGCCAGAGTTCCACTTTTGTCGGTTGAGCCCTTTACTGGCAAGTACGCGGCCAGCATGAAGCCGCCACGACCAGCGCCGCTGTCGCGGGCCGACGTTGCCGACTTTTTGCTCACGCAGGTGAACTCTAGTGAATGGATCGGAAAATCACCTTTTCTTGAAGCCGCCAAGTAGTCTACTGTCGCCCATGAAGCAAATCAATTCCAAGCCCCTGCATGAGGGGCTTGCGGTTATAGTTTCTCGCATTCATCGTGCCAGCTCTATCTTTATGGCACAAAAAATGGCGGACTATGCCGTAGGTCCCGGACAGCATGCCTTTTTACTCGCCATGCGAGATTATCCTGGTATGCATCAAGAAGATATTTCTCGCATGCTGCGCATCGATAAGGCCTATGTTACCCGTGCACTATCACAGCTTGAGCAACGCGGCCTAGTCCAGCGTACGGTGGACCAGCGAGACAAGCGAGCTATGTGTTGTCGCCTGACTGAGCCGGGTCAAGCTGCTGCTGATGAAGCTGCTCTGGCACTCGAGAGCTGGCAAAGCAAATTGGAAGCGGCACTTGGCGATTCGAGCGAGCACATTCATCAAGCACTTTTGAATGCCTGCATTACCTTGGAAGAAGCGCCCTAATTCGGTTTAACCTATTGGCGCACCAATTAGTATGATCCCAGAAACTATGATTAATAACGAGCCAGTCAATCTAAAGAAGCCACCAATCAAAGGAATAAGCCGTGGCATACGATGAATAGTAAGCTTTGTTACGCCACGTTGGGCAAGAATTGCCACAATACCGGCAGCCCCAGTTGTGATGCCTACGCCCAATGACATGGCTGCAACCGCAATTGCGCCTGCAAGTGGGATCTGCGCTGCAATGGCAAATGCCATCAGAGTCGCCGCGCCTGGGCAAGGTACTATTGATGACAATACAGCGACCAACCATAGTTCTTTAAGCGTGACTGGTTTTTGTTGACCATGTTCATGCTCATGCTCATGGTCGTGGTCGTGGTCATGGTGATGTTCATGCTCATGCTCATGGTCGTGGTGATGATCATGCTTGTGGGGGTGCCAATGAAGGTGCAGATGTTTTTTGCCACCACTGATAATGGTAACTAGAGCAGAGGCAAGCATTAAGCCGCCCAAAAGAATGATAACTAATGAAGCTGCTGAAGAAATTACCGCACCTGCTTGGTCTATACCGACCATCAGAACTTGCTGGATTAGCTGAGTAAAGAGCAGGACAATGCCAATCGCGACTAGCGCGTGGACAAGTGCAACTGACCAGGCAATGCCTACTGCCTGCCTAATTCGTCCAGGGCGGGCCAAAAAGAACGAAGAAACCAAGGTTTTTCCATGGCCCGGCCCTAAGGCATGAAAAACTCCATACAAAAATGACAATAGACAGAGATAGAAGAGCTGCAAAAACTGGCCATCGCGCAAGCGGTAAGCAGCGTCAACCATAAGTTCGCGCATAGAAAACTGCACGCCGGTCAGCCATTGACCAAGCTGAGCAAAAGGACTGACGCTTGGCGCGGCTGGAGCGGCAAGCAAATCCGCATCGCTTTGGTTCTGCGCAGTAGAGTCAGGGATTTGATTTTGACTGGGACTCGGACGTCCGCCAACAAATGGGTTTGCATATGATTGAGCGACAAGCACGCCGCTAGTAAAAGCAAACATGAGCGCAATCAGCAAGACAGTTTTTATTCTTTCCATATGCTCACTACTGCTTCTTGTGGGCTGGCTTGGTAGGCTGCCATGCCCTGCGACGATCCAGGGCGCAGCGTAACACGAGACTTAAACTGATTGCTGCCTCTGGTCTGAACAAGACTAACATCCTGTGGTTTCATCATCTCAAAAGATGTAAAAAAACTGTCGTCATAAACCGACACGAGCAGATTGATGGGAGTGTTGCCAACTAAGGAACTGGTACCCAAGGTAAAGCGATAAATCAAAACGTCTCGCTTAATTTCGGCACTAAAATTTTTGGGCTTAGAGACGGTTAATTTTTTATTGCCCAAGGATACATTGGTAAAATAGTTGTAGTATTGAAGGTTGTCAAAGGCACCCTTTTTGAGCTCTGCGAGTTCGCGAGCGCTAAGAACGCCATTTTTATCAAGGTCAAAATCAGCTATTATTCCCACACTTGTCATGCGATCAAACTGCCATTCTAAACCTATGCCGGTCACGCCTCGATCGTCACTTAGTACTTGGATTTTCCCCGTAACAAACACATGAGGGTGGGCTGCAAGGTTTGCTAGGCACAAAAGGCCAAGTATAGTCATCAACAGTAAGGTTTTTGTACTTGTTATTAGTCTCATAAACTGCAGCTTAGTAAAACTCTTCAATTGTGTATAGACTAGAAGCAAATGTCTACTTGACTTAACGTAAAGCTGAGTTTACATTGGTGCTATGGGCGAAGGAATGGTAGGCAACAACTTAAAGAACAAGCGCACTTCAGCGGGACTGACGCAAGAGGACATTGCTCAACGCACGAGTGTAACGCGCCAAACCATTATAGCTATGGAAAAAGGCAACTATATACCGTCGGTGCTTTTGGCACTTAAACTGTCCGGAGTACTTTATTGTACCGTGGAGGAACTATTTTATGTTGAAGAACTTCGGTGAGCTGCTAGTTTCGTTGGTATTTTTGGTCTTGCTCGGCATTAAGCTTGATCCCTTTGGCTGGACTATGCCCGACGAAATACAAATGATAGTGCTCTGCTTATTGATTGCAGCCTTTGCCATCTATGCCGGATTGCTCTTTAGAGAAAAGGCCCACGACGAACGTGAAGAAGTGCACATTCACAAGGCCAGCCGTGCCGCATATCTTGGTGGCATAAGTCTTTTGGTTTTGGCCTTGGTAGTCCAAACGCTCACCAAGTCTATGGATCCTTGGGTCATCTTAATTTTGGGTGGCATGATACTTATAAAAATGTTTGTATTGGCTTGGATTAGGTCTCGTAATTGAGAAGAGACGGCCCTAGGCTGTTTCAATGTTTTGATGGAGGTGGCGTATGTTTAACATAGCCAAAAAGATGACTGTTTTGGTCATGATTGTCGTTTTGCTAACCGGCGTGGTGGCTTTGGCTGTCGCAGGCGGTTCTAGTGAATCATCCAAGAGCGATAGCGGCATGGAACCAATGGCCAAGAAAAGCACGGCACCAATGACCGACGGCGGTCGCCAAGTGGAATTTACAAGTTTGAGCAACGCTCAGGCCTTTGCCAAAGAAGGTCCAGTTGTGCTCTATTTTTCTGCAAGCTGGTGCCCAACATGCAAAGCAGCCGAAAAAGACCTGAAGAATAACGCAAAGGTTTTGGCCAGCGACGTAACAGTGGTAAAGGTTAACTATGATACTTCAGCTGAGCTCAAGACCAAGTATGGCGTAACTATGCAGCATACTTTTGTTCAAATTGATGGTAATGGAAACAAGCTTGCAATTTGGAATGGTGGCGCGGTAGCCAAGATTAACGAATCCGTAAAGAGAATGTAAAACTATGTTAGTGCTTGTGGGTTTTGCCTTTCTGTCGGGTATAATAACCATACTTTCTCCCTGTATATTGCCAATTTTACCGGTTGTTCTGTCGGGTGGTGTGAGTGGCGGTAAGGCGAGACCCTGGGGCATTATTACCGGCTTTGTAATTAGCTTTAGCTTCTTTACCCTGGCGCTTTCCCTGATTGTAGGCTCCTTGGGTATTAGCACCGAAGTTTTAAGAATTGTCGCAATAGTCATATTGATTGCATTTGGCATAGTGATGTTGGTGCCGGCGTTTAAAAGAGCATTTCAAGCTTTTGCCACTAGGCTCACCAGTAGAAATACGAGCCCAACTATGACCATTGGCAAACAAGCAAGTGGATTTCCAAGTGGCCTAGTGCTTGGCCTCAGTCTCGGCTTAGTCTGGACACCCTGCGTTGGCCCCATTATGGCCTCGGTGATTACCTTGGCGCTGACCAGCTCCAGCAACTTTGGATCGGTAATAATTACCTTGGCCTATAGTATTGGAACAGCCATCCCTATGCTGGCCGTCATGCTTGGCGGTCGGGCGCTTTTGAAGAAAGTCCCTGGGCTAATGGCAAAAATGGAAAGCATACAAAAAGTGATGGCAGTTATAATGATTGCAGTGGGACTGATGATGGCCTTTGGACTAGATCGAATGTTGCAGTCTGCCATCTTCGATACCTTCCCCGGCTATGCTGATTTTATTACGTCAATAGAAGAAAATGAGCTTGTTAACGAGACCCTGCGACAGCAGGAAACTCTACCTTAACGGCGCACGTATTCAAAAAAAAACTGGCTCGCGCCCAGGCCTGACTGGCTGGGCCGCCTTTGTCGTAGCTGTCGAGAGCGTCCTCAAAGGCGCGCACTTGTGCCAGCGGTATGCCTGCATCAAGCTTGCCGAAATAGTGATGATCCATACCAGTCCATATTTCACTCAATTGGTCATACAGGAGCGCCTCCAGCACGCAACATAATAGGCGCCAGCCACAAGGCCAAAAAAAATCGGGCAAGGATCAAAGAAAAAGCATGAAGCGCATACCTATAACGTTGATAACCGGCTTTCTTGGCGCAGGAAAAAGTACCCTTATTAATCGACTCATTAGAGAATCTGCTCCGCTAAAGCTTGGTCTTATTGTCAACGAGTTTGGCGATGTTGGACTAGAAAGTCAGTTTATTGAGGCAGCCAAAGACGAAATTATTGAGCTATCCAGTGGCTGCATGTGTTGTGTCCCCAGAGACGACCTTATTGAAACGGTGCGTCGATTTTTGGACAAAAAACCCGACCTTGATCATCTGGTGATTGAAGCCTCGGGCCTGAGCGATCCTTTTCCTATCGCTCAGACTTTTATCCAAGACACTGTTGACGGTCGCGTACGCATTGATAGTGTCATCACCGTGCTTGATGCCAACAACTTTGATCTGATAATTAAGCAATTTGTGACCAGCATCAAACAGCTCAAACTGGCTGATTTTATAGTGTTTAGCAAGCTCGATATCGTTGAACCAAAAGAGCTTGAACGCATACGACACCAAGTTTCTATTCTGGCGCCAAGGGTGCCAGTGTTGTCGAGCCAAGATCCTCACTTAGTACAGGCCATCATGGATACACACGACTTTGACCACGAGATGATAGCAACAAGCAAGGTGGTTTGGAAGGAAGCTGCAGGGCCAAAAAGCAAGTTTTTTGGCGCCGGAGCAGCGCCAAGTTTGCTCAACAAAAAAGTGTACGAGGTCTATCACGAAGCACTGAGCACCTTGTTTTTTAGAACAGAACGACCCATGAGTCCAGCCAAAGTCAGCGAGTTTTTGCAGTCCTTGCCCGTGGAAATCATTCGCATCAAAGGCTTTTTTAACCTTCAAAGCGAGGATCTAGAGCTTTCAAAAGCGCTCATCCAATCCGTCTGCAGTCGAACCAGTGTTGACCATTGCGCATGGCGCGAGCACGAACTCAAGCAAACCGCACTGGTTTTTATAGCCAGAAACTATGACATGGAAAGTTTGAGGCTCGGGCTAGAGGAATGTCAGGTATAGAATGGGGCTATTTAGGTAAGCATGCTTGCCAGCTCTTTTACAATTGGCAGGTCGGCAGGCGCCCAGTCCACTGAGTACAGCTGGTGGGCAGCAAGCCAGCGAGAGTCAAGATGCTGACTCAGGCGCAAAGTGCCGGAAAGGTGGCTGACCCTGTAGGCACGGAGAGTAATTGAAAACGTTCTATAGCCGTGATCCACGGTGCATAACAAGTCTTCTACACTTATGGCTATGCCAAGTTCCTCGAGGATCTCGCGACGCAAAGCATCTTGGTGGCTTTCTCCAGCTTCTATCTTGCCACCAGGAAATTCCCACTTGAGAGCCACTTCGCCAGCGTCCTTGCGTTGCGCGCAAAAGACTTTGTTCCCCTCAATCATAATTGCCGCTACAACTTCCAGATGCTTCATAGACCACCTGGTGATTCATAGATTGCCACTTGTAGCCCGGCTCTACTTCTTTTTGTTCAAAAGTGCAGCAAAAGGATTATAAGAGGTGGGATCCGTGTCATTGCCCAAGTACTTGGAAACTGTCTCGTCTTCTTCGATGGTGCTTGCTGGTTTTAGAGAAATTCTTTTGTTTGCTCGGTCGATGCCCAGAATTTTTACGGTGACTGTTTGGCCCGGCTTTACGGTAAGTTCTGTGCTGTTGCCAAATTTACTGGTAGCTTTGAGTTCTGAAATATGCATCAGCCCATCAAGTCCTGGTTCCAGGGAAACAAAGGCCCCAAAATCCGTAATACGAACTATTTTTCCTGAGTGTTTTGAATCTATCGCATATTTTTCGACAGCTTGGTCCCACGGATCGGCTTGCAGGTTCTTCATGCTCAGTGATATACGTTCATTCTTCCAGTCAATCTTTAGGATCATAGCTTCAATTTCCTGACCAACTGTCAAAAAATCACCAATATTGCTTACTCGTGTTCTGTCAATTTCGGAAATAGGCAGGAGCGCTTGAACGCCCTGTATATCAACAAAGGCGCCAAAATCTTGCAGTGATTTAACCACACCTTTAACGATCATGTTCTCTTTTAGGGTGTCTTTAAGTGTCGCGATAGTATCCTGACGGGCTTCCTCGTGAATCGCTCGGTTGGAAACTAGCAGGTTTCGGCCGTTCTCTTTATATTCCATGATTTTAAACGAAAGATTTTTCCCGATGTATTCGGCAGGGTTATCGCTGCGTTTTTGGCCCATTTGAGAGAAGGGGCAGAATGCTCGCACATCACCAATCTTTATCTCAAAGCCACCCTTGATTTCTTTCTCCACCAGACCAAGTACAGGGATCTTATTGTGGTATGCTTGTTCTAGCATGTTAGACCCGGCTGCCTCGGAGCCAATTCTGGTGGTAAACTGCATCTCGCCGTTATTATTGCGAAGAAAAAACACCTTAATCAGATCGCCAACTTGGACACTTAGCTGTCCGTCTTCGTCGCTAAGTTCGTCGCGATCTAGGACGCCTTCACTTTTTCCGCTCAGTTGCAGAAAGATAGTATCTTTAGAAATTGACAGGATTTGAGTTTCCAACAACTGACCGCTTTGCAACTTCGCCCCCATTCCAGAAAAACTTTTTTCGTATAAAGCGGCAAAATCGTCTTCATTATTTTCAGAACTGGATTGTTTCATGTTGGCACTCCCTAAGGGCCAAAAACATAACATGAAAGTATGGTTTTATGGAACATGGTAAAGCACTGACGGGATCAACAGGGAAGCTCAATGTTCAAGAATTGCCCTTAAAGCGAGACCGGATGTCTTCTCGCAGGCTATCTGGATCCCAACCGGCGTCTCTGTCCAGCTCCGATTCACGCCCGTCAGATTGGATAAGCGTTTCTAGGTCGCCAATCGCTTCCCTGGCAGCGGCGATATAGGCTTGGTGGTCGGCATGTAGGGGAGCCAGTTGGCGAAGCTTGTGTCCGTCCGTATTTTAAAAGAAGGTTTGAGCCGCGCGATGCGCTTTGTAGGCCCTAAGTCCCAAAAGTTTCATGGCCTCGACCCCAACACGCAAGGCCGTATCGAGCCTGTCGCGGTATACATGGCGTAGGTCTTGATTCAAGAGTTGGTATGCATCAGGTCTGCCGATGGCTCGAACTAAGATCTTGAGATTTGGAAAATGCTTCTGAACAAGGTTCACTAAGTTTAGACTCTTCTCTGGCTCGTCAAAAGTAATAATGATGAGCTTGGCTTTATCCGCTCCGGCTGCCTCAAGCAGCTCGTGCCGGCTGGCATCGCCGTAATAGACTCTCAGGCCCAGTTTGCGCAAGATTTCTACCCGATCTGGGTCGGAATCGAGCACGGTGCTTGCAATTCCGTTGGCTTTGAGCAGACGCCCTATAATTACACCAAACTCATCAAAACCGGCAATAATTATTTGATTTTGGTCGTGGATAGTATCGGCTGCTCGATCTTTGGGGCCGGCTTGGGATAGGCGCGGCAGGATCAGTCTCTCATTTACCATCATTAACAAGGGCGTCATGGCCATGGTCAGTGCTACAACTGCTACCATCCTGCCTACGGTGGCAGCAGCAAGCACAATTGCCAGCTCAGCACCAAGAACTACTAGGGTTTGCAAGGCTGGATCAAGGGTGGATACCCAAGTTTGAGTGGCACAGTGGGTCCCAGCTGCGTCGGTCACTTGTGGACCGTGATTTGCCTGCCCGGCCGGGTTCCCCAAGGTGGCGAGCAAAGGAAAGAAGGCAAGCACCGGAATAACTGCAATATCCTGAAAGAGTAGTACCACAAAGGAACTTTGACCAGCTGGGTTTTTCATCAAACCCTTTTCGGCGAGAGTTTGTAAAACGATGGCTGTCGAGGACAAGGCCAGGATCATCCCCAGAGCCAAAGAGGTGTGGATCGGTTGACCAAGCGCCACAGCAAAGACGGTTGCAGTTCCAAACCAATGACAAAGAGCATCATCACCACTCGTGAGAACCTGTTGCCAGGCCTTTCGGGCGAGAGCTATTCCTTGAGATCCGTAGGCCCAGCCGTGTTCCAAGACTAAGTCGAGGTACTGCTTCATAAGTGGCGGGCAACTGTACCAATAAAATGGGTGGTAAAAAACGACCACATCGTGGGCAAGCAATTGGGATTATTTGTGCTCAACATCTATATAGAAGTCAGGATACAATTCGTACATATCACGGACGCTCACAGAAGGGATCTTGAGCAGTTCTTCAACCAGGCGCCGATTAGTCCTAGCTTTTTCGAGTTTAGGGTGAAATAAAAGAAGCAGTATCTTGGCAATGATTAATTTGCCCTATTTAAGTATGGTAGCGGTCGGGCGATATGCCTGAATTGCAAACCAATACATGCTGTAAAATTTCTTTCCCTTAGCTTCGATAGCAAGCAATTGGCCGCCTGCATCCTTAGTAACTGAAACCCAACTGGGATAACGATCAAGAGCAGAAAAGGCAATTGCCGTATTTTGATTTGGAAAATACAAAAAGCTATCCTTTATTTTATATCGCTGATCCTCGAGAAATCGCGGATCTAGCGGCGCGCGAATTTCTTGACTGTCCTCATAGCCATTCAAACTTTCCCTCGGCCTATTCGCATACATTTTTTGCAACTCTGGCATGCGCTCACTCTGTAAAAAAATAGGGACATTAGCAAGATTTTTGAGAGCATGCGAGTATTTTACCAGTGAAAATTCCACCTCGGTTAAAGTTTGGTTTTTTTCTATGCCACTATAGGCCGACAAAGCGAGCTGTGGCGACAGTGATCCAGTCTGATGATCGTACATAACCAAGTTGCTTTGATAAAGCATTCCAGAAACACCAAAGGTTTTGGGTCCATTTTTACTTTTAGAATCAAAAACGACAGCCGAGCCAGCTTGTCATATTTGAGATAGATTAGCCAGTCGGAATCTTGCATAAACATGAGTTCGTCTTGTTTGACAGCTACTGACAAAGGCATAAAAACTGGATCACTAACAGCGGGGAATGCATCTTTTGGCAACATCACTTTAAACCACCCAAGTTCAAACGCTTCGCCCAGGCGATCTAAACCGACTGCCAGCACTTGGCTAGCTATAATACAAACCAGAAAACTGCAAACAATAAATCGCTTCATATTAGCAACCAACTGCATAATTTCGATCCACTTCCAAATTGTACTTTTTCTCTGTTAGCAAATCCCCAATTGACTCCTCAACGCTCCAAGTGCTACTTGATGAATCAAAGCCAAAAGCAGAATAAAACCATTCTCTTTCAGAATCTGACGGATGGCCAATATTCAATGTAATTTTTTCAATCTTTATATAATATACTTTGCCCGTTAAATCTAAAACTATAGATTGCCCTTCATTGCGATCAATCAGATTTTGCAATAAGCGACCTTCGAGTAAAGAAAAATTATATAGTTCTGCCTTAGTAGCTTTTATATTAGCTGGCAAGCGAATTTCTGTCGCTTTGTAATCGCTAAAATTAGCGCCATGCCTAGCGTGTATTTCCTTTTTTAGTAACACTAACCAATCTAGTCCTTGATTGGTTAGTGCTTGCTTCAAATAGTATGGAGCTTGATAGTCTTCTTTAGTATACAAATAGCTATCAGTGGCGCCCTTGTACGCTTTATGCTCAAAATACATAATAATTTTTTCTCGATCGCTTTGCAGATCATTAATTTGTTTTACTATTTCGGGATCGATAGCACTCAATGCCCACATATTTTGGGAACTATAAACATAGCCAAAAACCGTCGTACTCTATTCGTTTAAGATATAATATGTTGTACCCTAAAACCGGTATGGCGCTCACATTATCTGGAAGGCTAGTTTTTTGGGAGTCTAAAATATCTATCCACTCACGATATTTTAACGTTAATAGGAACTTTGTAGTAGTTTTCACTAGAGTAAATTTCCGAGTCCGCACTATACTCCTTATTTGAAAGCCAGGTGCTAACTTGAGAATAGTCATAGCTACCCTCTATTGAACTGATAAATTCGGCATTGATGCTGGCAATTTTATTTACCTCACTATTGAGGATAGTAACCTTAGAATCGGGCTTGTACCATTGGGCAGCTTGGTAAATAAGATTTAGATTAGGGTTTGTAAAAACATAGCCTTTTCGGGCAAAAATTTCGTTGCCGAGCATCATGAGGCCAGAAACACCAAAATCCAACAACGCTTCTTCTACTTCAGCCGGCACAGTCAACATCTCCTGAGTATACGCAACACTTTCGCCCTTATACTCGCGTTGGGAAAGAAAATCGCCAATTACTTGCAGACTCCCCTCCCAATTTCTCAGTAGCCTGTCTTCTTGTGAGTAGTTTATTGATAACGCTGCATAGTCATTTTTACCAAACGCTATGAGTTTCTCTACAAATAGTTCGCGACCACCTTTGACCGTGCTCATCAGCCCCCATTGCCCAAACCAAAATAGAGGCACTTTTGTTCCTAATGATCATTTCTATGTCAGCCATCGACCATTCTGAAAGGTAAGCCCGACGCTCCGAATTACTCAACATTTTTACAAAGTCATGCCTTATTGCATAGTCTTTAATACTTGTTTGGTTCTTTTCTATTGCAATTTTAATATACTCATATAGCTCAATTTCATCCGCAACACCGTATTCAACAAGTTAATAAAAGATAGCTGCGAGACCCAGCGAATCATCACCAAGCGACCTAAAGAATTGGGAATAGGTCATCGCGGGTTTTGTTTTTAAATCATGGGCTATTAGAGCTTTGACAATCCCCAAAAGGTTCGGTGACTTATTTTTTGAATAGTAGTCTAAAACATCTATTGTTTCGTTCCATGCCAGCGATTTTTGATTGATCGCTAAGCGTTGAAAAGAATCGATCAAATCATTATCAATAAATATTTTACTCAATTCAAAAAAGCTATGGCCTAAGTCTTCTGCGCTCTCATTCTTCTCAACAGCTTCGCGCAACTTCGGAAGTTGATCTTGAGTTAAAGTAACTTCAATTGACCAATTTAATTCGCTTTGCGCTTGTTCGTTTTGGTTGCAAGCGCCAAACAATAAAAGCACAACAAATCCTGCAACAAGACGAATAATACAGTTATTCAATTTTTCCATGTACTTAGCTCAATTGATTGTTTTTTCTAAAACGAGTTTGTTTCGTCAAATAGATGCCCAATATGAACAGATTTAGTCTTTGATGCTATTGATGTTTTGTAGGTTGCCAATTGACAACCAATTAAGTAGTCTGGTCAGATTTGAGGAAGGATAGCATGCACAAAATGAGCATTGCAGTGCTATCGTTGGATTTTTTTTTCGTCGGCTTGTCGCAATCATGTTACTGATATTTCCTCTCGTAGGATTGAATAGCAAAGAACCCGACAAAGCTGCGTATTCAAATTTTTTTACACTTCAACAGTTACCTGATTTTTCTTTTGAGGCATTAATAAGCGCTTATCCAGATTTCAATTTTGAGCGAGCGCAAGGAAATCTTCTTTTTCCTGACGGAACGGCGATTCCCTTTAGTGATGGACTGGCAAAAAATCGAGCAAGCTTTTTGGAAAGCCCAGATACATTTGACATGTTTTTTTACCGCTATCCTAGCCGGAGCTATAAAAACAGTGGTGCTTTTAACTTCCCCGGCGCAACAATAACCCTTCCAGCAACTATTCCCTTCCCGGTGGATCCAGGTAGGATCAGGAATGAAAATTTCTTCTTAAGAATGTATGGTTCGACCGAAAAAATAGTAAGAAATAGACTGGCCCCGGTAAAATTTATTCCATCCGCCAAAGGGCCGACGCTTTGGGTCACTACAGTCAATGGCGTCAACAAGGCTTTTAAAGCTGTTTCTGATGAACTGGACAAGATTCCAAAGTTTCGCGCGTTTGAGTGTGCATTCCTTTGGCGCAGCCATCGATATAAACGTCTCAAAGTCCAATTATTGGCGTTACGTCGTCCACGATGAGACTGCCAGGTGGCGTATAGAAACCAAATTCCTGCTAAGATTGTGGAGATATTTGAACGCCATGGGTTTATTTGGGGTGGCTGGTGGTATCACTTTGATACCATGCACATTGAATACTTCGATCATTGATGCGGTGATTGATAGGAGTTCTGCTTGATAGAACATATTTCATCCATATTTAATCGTCCTCACTCCCAACATGACTCTGGGGCAGCTCTATCTTTGGTGCAGCAGCCTTGCAGAAACTCAATAGAAACTGGTGCCAGAGACACACTCAATTAAAAGGAAAGAATATGAACGAACGAGAGATTAGTCTTCTTAAGGGACTTTCAAAAAGTGAGGTTGACGAAAGAGTCAAACAATTTGGATATAACGAATTAAAGGATACGTCGAAACGAAGCATCTTTAAAATAATTCTATTGGTATTCGCCGAGCCGATGTTTTTATTACTGCTTGCCTGTGGCGTCATCTACCTGATAGTTGGTGAGCCCAACGATGCAATTATACTGCTCGGTTTTGTGCTGATCATGATGGTGATTACGGTTGTGCAGGAGGGTAAAACTGAGCGGACGCTTGATTCGTTGCGCCATCTGGCCAGCCCGCGCGCTTTGGTTATACGGGCAGGGGAGCGCACCAGCATCGCCAGTCGCGAACTGGTTCCTGATGATTTGGTGGTGATAGCCGAGGGAGAACGAATTAGCGCGGATGAATCGCTTTTAAGTGGCGAATCTGTACCAGTGCGCAAGCAAGCAGTTGAAACCATGCAAGACGCCAAGTCAGATATGGTTCGCCCGGGTGGTGAAGATAGTCCGTGTGTGTATGCCGGATAGTTGATTGTTTCCGGTCAGGCGCTGATGTGTGTTAGATCCATTGGTGAGACTTCGGAAATGGGGCGCATTGGCGCCGCACTTGGATCGGTAAAAGAAGAATCGACCCTTCTTCAGAAAGAAACAGGCCGCATTGTAAAGACAATTTTTATCATTGCGATAATTTTGTGTACACTTGTTGCGGTTTTATTTGCCTTTACCAGGTCAAATGTCAGCGGCACTCCGGACTGGTTAGGCGGCATCTTGGCAGGAATTACCTTAGCTATGGCAATTTTGCCCGAAGAATTTCCTGTGGTGCTGACCATCTTCTTGGCATTGGGTGCTTGGCGAATTTCACAAAAGAATCTACTTGCCCGTAAGATGAGCGCCGTAGAAACCTTGGGAGCTGCCACGGTATTGTGTTCCGATAAAACTGGCACTATTACTCAAAATAAAATGAGCATTAAACGGCTCTGGTTAGAAGGGCAAAGTTGTAGTTTAAGCGATAGAGGTGATTTTATTTTGCCCGAAAACTATCATTCGCTAATAGAATGGGGAATCCTTGCTAGTCGCAAGGACCCATTTGATCCGATGGAAAAAGCGTTTGCTAGTCTTATTGAGAAAAAAGTTTTGGAGCAAGATCATGTGCATACTAGTTGGGACATAATCAAGGAGTACCCACTTAGCAAGGAGTTTTTAAGCGTCAGTAGTGTCTGGAAAACCAGCACAGGGGATCTAATGTTAGTCGCAGTAAAAGGTGCGCCTGAGACCGTGATGGATTTGTGTCATTTGCCCAAAGAAAGACTCGATCAAATTGGTGCTGAAGTTACCAAAATGGCCAGTGCTGGTTTGCGCGTTTTGGCTGTCGCAAACGGAAAGACCGCCACGCAATCACGACTCCCAGAAAGCCAGCACGACTTTGATTTTGACTTTTGTGGTCTGGTAGGCCTCGAGGATCCGATCCGACCCGCTGTGCCAGCAGCCATCAGGCTGGCTAGTGAGGCTGGTATTCGCGTGGTGATGATCACCGGTGACTATCCGCAGACAGCCGCAAATATTGCTCGACAGATTGGGCTTGCAAACCCCGACATAGTCATTAGTGGCGCCGGTCTAGAAGCTATGGACGCGGAACAATTAGCTATAAAAATACGAGACTGTAACGTCTTTGCCCGTGTAAAACCAGAACAGAAAATGGCCTTAGTGCAGGCATTTAGAAGCAACGGCGAAGTGGTTGCCATGACCGGGGATGGAGTAAATGATGCACCCGCTCTCAAAGCAGCTCACATTGGCATTGCCATGGGGCAGCGCGGCACCGATGTTGCCCGTGAAGCCTCAAGTCTGGTACTTTTAAATGATGATTTTTCGTCGATTGTAGATGCTGTTCGCACCGGTAGACGGATTTTTGACAACTTAAAAAAGGCCATGGCATATATGTGAGCGTGCATATCCCAATCGCCGGCTTGTCTTTGTTGCCGGTTTTATTTGGCTGGAAAGAATCTATTTTGCTGCCAGTGCATATTGTGTTTCTGGAACTGATTATTGACCCGGCCTGCAGCATTGTTTTTGAAGGTCAGAGTGAAGAAAAAAATCTGATGCTGCGTCCGCCTCGCAAGACGACAGAGTCCCTTTTTGGCAGAAAAACATTGATCTTGAGTCTGCTTCAAGGTTTGGTAGGGCTTGGCTGTGTTGTTTTGGCCTACTTCCTGGCGTCATATGCTGGACTTGATTATCTCCAATCTTGCTCTAATTCTTTCTAACCGCTCTTGGTCGAATGGCCTGATTTCGTCCTTTAAACAACCAAACCCGTCCGTACCATGGATAGTAGGTGGCGCAGCGCTTTTCTTGGTGTTCATAACAACCCTGCCATTCCTGCGCGGTTTGTTTCGCTCCTCGGCCATAACATGGCTCTGGGTGGCTATCCCGATTGGACTTGGGCTGTTTTCGGTGGCATGGTTTGAACTTCTAAAATGGATTATGCGTACAAGAGGACTTTCTTTGTTGCAAAGGGGACTGACCCCAAAAATTTTAACGAATATAAAAAGAAACTTGAAAAAATAATACCGAACTTCTAAAGATAGATTATCTCGTTTTAACCCATGCGCATGATGATCAAGCGGGGTTTCTCAATCAATTTATAGCGTCTGCCTTTGTGAAAATGATGGGGCTTTTTGGGAAGGCTAAACGTCTGTATCCTGCTCTCGAAGTATTGAATAATAAGATACTGTTTGATGGTCACAATCAGCCGTTGCTGGCAAAAAATATTCCTGGTAAATTAGTACAATTACTAGACCATACCACACATTCAATCGGTACAATAATAGACGGCAAAGCATCGTTTTGTGGCTATGATACGATGAATGGATTTCCAAGTATTAATCGGAATATCATTTGGATCGAAAATCTTTCAGAATACAAAGAATCTCGGGATGTTATGATACAAGATCAGGCCGAGATGGTGTATCCAAGACATGGAGAATCTTTGCGTAAAGATGAACCAAAAAAATACAAAAACGAATTAAGAAAAAACTAAAAGTTATAAAATTAAAGGAACCAAGATTCAACTAGCTTATAATTCTGCCACATTGGATTGGCTAAAATCATTGCCTTTGAATAACAATGCCTGATTGCTGACTTTAGAAAGCGCGCAACTGACGCAATCACCTATATTTAATGCTGCACAGGATGGCCACCTTTTCCTTAGCGGCGCCAGGCATCGAGTGCGACTTCGGCTTGCGAACTATCAAAGCCCATAAGTTCAATGTTGGCGTTGCTTATCAGTGTAGAATGGCCCTTTGATCCAGCCGACCCATGCGTGCTTCAATGACCATTGCGCTTTCTAAAAAGCTAAATGTGCTCAAGTGTTAGGTCATCAAGCTGCTGTTGGTTATGCTATAGCCACCTTTGAGAGAAATTTTGCGCGCCAACTGTTCAACCGCGCTACAACGCAGTCCCAAAGCCATAGGAACCTCCGTATACGCGATGTTTTGTTGATTTAGTCCATAGCTTAGTCGTACTGTTGACAAATGCAAATAAACATACATGAGGCAAAGACCCATTTTTCGAATTTGATTGAACGAGCCATGGAAAGCGAAGAAATAGTTATTGCAAGAAATGGGCACCCTTTGCTCAAGTTTACTCCTTGTGTGCCCTTGCCAAAGAAAAGACTTAAAGGTTTATCAGCAGCTGGTGGCTCAATAAGTTCAGATTTTGATGCACCATTAACTGACAATGTGTTGAGAGAATTTGAGTAATGAAACTACTACTCGATACACATACATTTTTATGGTGGGCTCTTGAGCCAGAAAAATTACCAGAAAGAGTCTGTGGTGTACTCGAAGATCCTGCAAATCAGATATTTTTTAGCACTGTTTCGTCTTGGGAAGCACAAATAAAGCTGGGTCTTGGAAAATTGCTTCTGAAAGTTAGTCTTCAAAGCATTATAATGCGAGAAATAGAACAAAATGGATGGGATGTACTGCCGGTAACTCTATCACATACGTGGGCTCTATCTAATCTGGAACCACTGCACAAAGATCCACTTATTCAGGCCTATCAAAATGTTGATTGGTTTTGGGGATGATCGAAAGGGCACTTGCATTATTGAAATCTTCAAAGGGTATGTTTCAAAGTCACTGATTTTACTTCACTGATCCACTTATTATTTTTTTTAGAATAGAATTAAAATCCACCTCTAATCGGTAGTAGAAAGTGGAGGATCCATTCTATGCCACATTCGCCACTGACTGAAGATCGGGTTTTTCGCTTTGTTTTTGGGCAACCCGAGGGTTTGCCATTGCTGGAAAGCATGATCAACGCCTTCTTTGAAGCAGCTGGGATCCAAAAAGTACACCAACTGGAACTCATGACCAGTGAAGTTTATCCAGAACAAAATGACGATAAACTGCCAATCCTTGATGT
Organism: Spirochaetia bacterium; assembly: GCA_038204425.1. Classification (GTDB taxonomy): domain Bacteria; phylum Spirochaetota; class Spirochaetia; order DSM-27196; family Salinispiraceae; genus JBBRCZ01. The sequence continues at coordinate 36,446 of JBBRCZ010000009.1, forward strand.
AGTCGCAAGGGACGAAAGCGGACGCACTGTCAACGTCGAGATTCAGACAGCCAGTAAAAGTTCCCATTTTGAACGTAGCTTATTTTATTGGGCCCGCTTGTATAGCAAGCAATTGTCAAAGGGCGAGGAGTACACGGAGTTGCGGCCAGTATATTCTCTTAACTTATTAGAATACGAGATATCTAAAACTGCTCAATGGTTGCATTACTTTAGATTACCCCATACTGATCATATGGGCTTTGTTTTTGTGGAGCTTAAAAAATTGCTTAAGACAATGGGACCTGATCCAAGTAAATGGAAGGTCCACAAAAAACACTTGCACAATGCCATTTTTTGGGGCACCTTTATTGAGAAGCCTGAACAAGAACTGGCTCAAAAGCCAAATGAATTGACACCAATCCTTGTTCAAACCAGAAAGCGTATGGAGGGTTTTATGGCATTAACCGCAGAAGCATATCGCGAAATTCGGCGAGACATTATTGAGCATGATATTGCCCAACTCAAACATGACGCCCGCAAAGAGGGGCTGGCGGAAGGAAAAGCGGAAGGAAAAGCGGAAGGAAAAGCGGAAGGAAAAGCGGAAGGAAAAGCGGAAGGAAAAGCGGAAGGAAAAGCGGAAGGTATTGCTGAGGGACACATCAAATCCAAAGCCGAGAAGCTATCCATCGCCAAAAAACTCTTGGCAGAAGGCCTTAGCCCGCAAAAAGTTGCAACAATAACGGGCTTAAAAGAATCCCAGATCTAATCCCTTAGCTTAGAGCCACGCTGTGTCAATATATTTGTCATGGAGAATGTCTCAGAGCATAACAGTGGGCACATCTAGCTTTATATTCTTGACCTGATAGGGGCTTTTTCGAAATAATTTTTTCTGGTTTGAAACCACTATACGAAGATACCATTGCTGAATTCCATGCCAGAGTGTCTTGGTTTTGGGACAAAAACTGCCCAAACTAACGCGCGTTGTTCCCAGCATTTCAGATCGCACTATTTTTGAACATAATGCTTGGACAGTCAGCTTGCAGATCATACCTAAGACCATAGACCAACTTTAGCAATTGATTTTTGGCCCTTGACAGGCATATCGGCTTGAATTAGCGTTATGAGTGACGAGCGGTATTGTAGATTTTCCTGAGGAGGAATTGGATAAAAAAATTAGTAATTTTGGGTTTGTTTTTGGTTCTTGGCGCAATATCTTTGAGTGCCCAAGCCTTCGACTTCACTTTAGTGAACAAAACTGGATACGCTATCCAGCAGGTGTTTTGCTCACCGACTGGTGCAGACGATTGGGGCGATGACGTTCTGGGCGAAGACATTTTGAAGAACAAAGAAAGTGTAGAGATCACATTTGATGCGTTGTACGAGATCCTGCTTTTAGCTTTCGACGTTGATAAGTATGACATTATGGTGGTCTATGAAGATGATTCTACCGATGAATGGGCTAACATTAAACTTGAAGAAATAAGTGAATTGACCCTTGCATTGGACCGAAGAGGCAACGGAGTCGCCACATTCAAATAGTGGCAAGCAGTGCCACATTTAAACAATGGCAAGCAGTGCCACATTTAAACAATGGCGTTCAGACCCCCCTGTGTATGTGCATGGTAACCCACCCCATCAAGGGGGGGGGCTTATTGTTGCTCAAATAATGGTCATATTTGTCTTCTTGCTATACAACTTCCGCGCTTTTGTATCACACTATGCCTATGGATTTAAGAGTTAAACTATCAATCATGGTATCTTGCCTATTTTTGGCGTTGTTTGGCTTTGGTGTGCAAGGCCTAAGTGCACTCGACCAAGCAGAAGCAGTCACCGAGTTCAAGGAAATTTGGGCCTACGTCGTAAATACCGACCCCAATGCCTACGATCCCAAACTTCCTATCACCGATCTGGCGTACTTTTGTGTTGGGCTCAATTCGCGAGCCAAGTTGGGTAGTTTGCCGGATTTTTCCGCAGTCAAACAAAGCAAGGTTCGTCGTCACTTGGTAATTGCAGAAACTGGCAACTATAGTGTTATTCATTTTGCTTTGTCGCCCGAGTTTCCGATGCGTTCACAACTTCTGGATGATTTGGAAAAGGCAGCTTTGCTATTTGACGGCATCCAAATCGATTTTGAAACCGTACTGAGAGCTGATAAAGAAATTTTTTTGAGTTTTCTCCAAGATCTTAAAAGGCGTTTGCCAAATAAAATAGTTTCCGTAGCTTTGCCAGCTAGGCAATCAAAAACTGATGAGTTTTTTGACTATAGCCAAATAGCACAAGTGGTCGACCGAATCATAGTTATGGCTTATGACCAACACTGGTCTGGCAGTAGTCCTGGCCCAATTGCATCACTGGATTGGGGTGCTAAAGTGGCCGAGTTTACCATAAAAAGCATAGGTCTAAACAAAGCCGTAATGGGTGTACCTTTTTACGGAAGGGTTTGGGCTGATCAATCTTTGGCAAAAGCCTACGGTTTTGCCAAATTGAGTGAACTTGTTGGGCGCTTTAAGGCGATTGTGCGCCAAGATGTAAACGGTGTCCCCAGCTTCACTTTTAGTGAAACTATCCGCTATACAGCCTATTTTGAAGATAAAAAGTCGCTGCAACTTAAAATGCTTCTTTACAAACAAATGAGATTTTCCATGGTTGGCTTTTGGCGACTTGGACTGGAAGATACATCATTCTGGCAACTAGTAAAGACTCCAACACAGTAGCCGGACTGTGTTGGCTGCTGCGGCCCTGCGTTGCAAATTTAAGTCGAACAAGCGCACGCGATTTTCTGCGTCTATTCTGAAAACGGCACCCGCGTCGTCTCATCAGGATTCCTGCTCACGCTTGCCCGGATTGTCGGCGACCACGATCAAAGAAATATGGTCGCCTTGCCTGACTTCGTCGAACGCACGGTTATAGACAATAGGCGTCTCGATGGCGTACTCGCTCTTACCAAGGTCGGTGGCGAGCGCACGTTGCGCTTCTGCAAGCCATGGAAGAGCTGCCGTCCACGCAGCCACGCGGGCCTTAAATTCACAACGTATCAGTGAGAATCGTTCGAACGAAGTCTGCTTCGCTGCCACGACTAGCTTGGTACTATTTCCAAGCGTCTACATGTTTCAAAAATTCCAAAGCTATCGAGTTTGAACTATTGGGCCGATTTCCTCTAAGGTTCCATGAAAATATAGCCATAGGATTGTCCTTGCCATCATGAATAATAATGTCTACTGATTTTAGAATAACGCGTAGGGCCCAAGTACTAAAAGCAGCAGTTACGCTGTACTCAATTGATTGAAAAACTTCTTGGTTTAAAGTCGATTTTTCGGCGTGAGGTACTCTGGTTACCTTGTATCCCCCCCTAGTGATCAGTTCCTTGTATAGATCTTGTCCTATTCCTCTATCACCTTCTTTTTAGTATAGATGAACTGGCTGCGACTTATCCAAGCCAATCTCTGACTTAGTTTGAAATTCAATTGAATTGTTACCCGTCGACGCGCAGTTGAGCAAACTGAATACCATATACAAAACCGAGACGATGATTGCTCCACTTTTGGTTGGTCTTTTAGTCATTAATTTCTTCTTTTTCCTCAAATTAAACCATCCGGGGCAATACAACCCTTTGCCCATAAAGAATAGCACGAAATCATGCTAATGCATAAATATAGAAAGTGCAAGTTGTGGCAAGTTCAAAACAAAAATTCCGTTTTGCGCCATAGATTGCACTTGCAAACAGTTACTATCCCCATCGTTTAAGAATTATTGAAGTATTGATTCCGCCAAAAGCAAAATTATTACACATAGCATACTCGGTATCCAAAGTGTAGCCTTTGCCCGTTAGGTAGTCCAAATCACCGCACGCCGGATCGAGATTGTTAAGGTTGAGGTTGGGTGCAAACCACTTTTGCTTCATCATGTTGATGGTAAACCAAGTTTCTAAGGCGCCACAGGCACCAAGCGTGTGACCAATATAACTTTTTTGGCTACTGATAGGTACTCTACGACTAAAACATGCACGAGTTGCTTGGGTTTCGGCAACGTCACCATGGGTAGTTGCCGTTCCATGTGCATTAACATAACCGATGGCATCAGGCGAAAGCTGCGCACTTTGTAGAGCCAATTCCATGGATATTTGCATGGTAGCCTTGTTGGGTTGAGTAACATGACTACCGTCAGTATTGGTACCAAATCCGACGATTTCCATAAGAATAGTTGCACCGCGGGCTTTGGCATGTTGGAGTTCTTCCAGTATCAGCGTACCCGCGCCTTCACCAATTACCAAACCGTCCCGGTCCCGATCAAAAGCGGCAGGGCTTAGCTTGGGGCTGTCATTTTTGGTGCTGGTGGCAAATAAGGTATCAAAAACAGCTGCCCCAGTAACGTTGAGTTCTTCTGCTCCACCGCAAATCATCACATCTTGCTGACCATTCGCAATGGCTTCGTAGCCAAGGCCAATCGACAAACTGCCGGCAGTACATGCTGTATTTGTGGTAAGTAGGCGACCAGTTAAACCAAAAAAGATCCCAATATTGACCGCGCACGTTTGTGGCATTGAGCGAATATAGGTCGTAGCATTAAGCCCCTTGGACTCAGTATTGTTTAAGACCGAGAAAAACTCCATACTGGCATCTACACTGCCGGCTGATGAACCATAAGCAATCCCATGGCGACCTTTGGTAATGACCGGATCATCCGCCAAGCCTGACATCTGTAGCGCCATATCGGCGCTATTTACAGCCATCAAGGCAACTCGTCCCATTCCTCTTATTTTTTTTCGTGGATAATTTGGCTCATTCCAATTGCTTATTGGGGCACCCAGTCTAGTGTTTACTTTTGGGTACTTTTCCCATTCTTTCATCGTGACTACTTTATTCTCGCAGGTGCGCAATGAAAGTTCGGTTTCTGTCCAATCGATGCCTAATGCGCTAATCCCAGCACCACCAGTTATCACTACTCTTCGCTTCATATCAAACCTCCATTTACTGCAATTACTTGTCTGGTGATATAAGCGGCTGATGCGGAAAGCAAAAAAATCGCTAGACCGGCTACTTCATCAGGCTTACCAAAACGTCGTAGGGGAATAGAGGGTAGAATTTGATCTTCGGGTACTTCACCGATCATGTCTGTTTCAATGACACCTGGTGCAATGCAATTTGCGGTTATATTACGTTTGCCCATTTCGACTGCTAAAGCCTTGGTTGCTCCAATAATACCGGCCTTTGCGGCACTATAGTTAACTTGACCCCGATTGCCAATCATCCCAGAAACTGACGACAAAGTAATTATTCTGCCTGGTTTGCGGGTCTGAACCATCGGCATGATAAGTGGATGAAGCACGTTGTAAAATCCATCCAGATTGGTATGAATAACCTTATCCCATTGTTCGTCCGTGATAGAAGGAAAAGCATTGTCAGCTGCTATACCAGCATTACAAATGACGCCATAATAGACGCCGTGATTCTCTATATCATTTAGTAAATTAACGCGACATTCTTGTCGATTTGAAATATCAAAAGAAAGCAGGTGAGCCTTTACTCCCAATTTGATTGCTTGATCAACGACTGCCTGTGCACCTGGTTGGTCTTTATTATAGTGGACCGTGAGGTCATATCCGGCAGCAGCAGCAGCAAGTGCAATTGCTTTTCCAATTCCCTTGCTTGCGCCGGTTACTATGACCGACTTATTGTTTGAACTCATGTTGTTCTACTCCTTATTTTTGAGAAAGCTTTCGTCCACTTCAATCGCATTAATAATGGCATCTGCTATTGGAAATTGATTGTCTTGGTAGATTTTACCTTCAAAAGAAACAACGTCCTTGTCTCTAAAAATCTGCAAAACCTCGCAAAATGTGCGACCCTTGGTTAAAAGTGGCTTAGCACAGGAAAAATCACGAACAGCCATTATCATGCCCAAACGCGGTCGACCGTTTCTTGTGGAATGGTTAAGTAGTCCAGACAAAGCAGCGATACTCTGCGCCATATATTCAAAACCAAAATAAGCGGGGATTCCCTGACGTTCATCGTCCCAAAACATAGAGTGACTATCAATATCGATGAAGGAAGTCAGACTCATGACTTCCGTAGAGTATTTTATAAGACCGTCAAGTATAAACATACGAGAAGTATGGGGTACAAAACTTTTGAGTTGTTCTTTAGTTAGAATAATAGCTTGGGTATTCATACTAAGGATTTATCCTTTCAACTATCAAACTGACATTGCTACCACCAAATGCAAATGAATTGCTCATACAGGACCTCAGGCGCGGTAGACTAAGGCCAGCCTTGGTAAACGGCAAATATGGTTGGTTTTCGTTTGCTTGTCCATCCCAAAGGTGAATCGGCAAAAGCATGTTTGGATTTAGCTGCGAAAGCAACAACCAGCAAAAGGCCAGCTCGGTGGCACCGGCGGCACCTAAGGTGTGGCCAGTCAATGACTTACTGGAGCTGCATGCGACATCATTGCCAAAAACGGCCGCGGTACCTATTGCTTCCATATTGTCATTGAGCTGGGTTCCCGTGCCATGCAAATTGATGTAATCGATGTCCTCAGTTTGTTTTTTTGCCTGGGACAACGCAGAGCGCATGGCTTGAATCGCTCCATGTCCATCTGGGGCCGGAGCTGTCATATGGTAGGCATCTGCGCTCTCACCGATGCCTGTGATTGCAATTGCTTGTCCAGAAAAATCTTCCCGTGCAACTACAAACAGTGCAGCGGCTTCCCCTAGGTTGGTCCCTTGGCGATTTTTGCTAAAAGGCATACAAGGATTTCGATCAATTGCCTCCAATGCAAGAAAGCCTTTCAGTACCGATTCTGAAACAATATCTACGCCACCAACTATAACTGCATCACACGTTCCTAGCCTTAGCATACGTTGAGCGAGTCCAAAAGCACTGGCGCTCGAAGTGCAAGCTGTAGAAATACTCCAAGAAAAACAAGAAAGCTTAAAGTATGAACTTACTAGGATTGCCGGATAGTGGGCTCGTTGTTGCAGTAAGTCGTAGTCTGGCGGAAAGCTGCTATTTTTAAGCCTATATTCGAGCGCCTCACGAGATTGTTCAGAGCCATTATCGGTTGAGCCAATGATAACTGCTATTCTGTTTGCTCCATAGAGTGAACGAAGCTTTTCTACACTTGCTCGAATTTGCGAGCAGGAATCTTCCAACAAGGCTTTTATCCGATTGGGGGCATTTTTAATAGAGGGAACCCTAGCGATGTAAAAAAATCCATCGTCAGTCGTTTCTTTGCAAAGCCCTCGTCTGTCTGACGCTAACAAACCGTCAAAAACCTGCGTGCATCCCGAACCCATACAGTTGACGATCCCAAGATCGGACAAGTAATATTGATCGTTATTCATTTACTTGAGATTCTCTGATGGTATAACCATATCCGCGCAATTTGTTTTCCAGTTTCTTCAGTTGTGGGCCTAATTCCAGCTCACATATCAGAAGCGTTCCAAAAAATATCTGGCGATATTCAATGCCGTATTTTTTCTGTGATTGAACGGTGTAGCCATGTGAGTGCAACAAATCATTGAGAGTCTGTGCTGGATAGTACAACAACTGAAAATCAAAAATCAAATAGGCAGGGTTCAAAGATCCCAGTGGTATGGCTGAATCAAACTCTATTTTTCCATCGTAGGCATAGTACAAATCGTAGGCTCGATTTCCCATGCTGGTAAAAGCGTTGATGGAAAGTCCAGACTGATCGGAATCTACCATGGCTTGCAAATAGTAGGTTTGATCACCGTGATGCCCCTCAATTAGTTGCAAAATTTCTATTTTTTGCCCCATAGCCGAGCTTGGCAAAATACCTAGAGGATGTTTGTCTTCAAAAAAAACTAGATCAGCCGAAGAGTATGTTTTTGTGACGCAACTACACAAAATACCTGTGAAAAAAAGAGAAGTCAGCATCAGAATCAATGTGGTTAGAATCTTTGATTTTGCGTTTTGGTGAAACCGTGTCTTCCATGGTTGAGTAGTTTTTTGCATTGTTTTATGGTGGTATAAAATGTTAGACATAACGTAATATGTACCTTGGTTTTTTTGATTGTTCAAGTAGCGAGCCTGTTGATCTTCTCGACCTAGCAGAACAAGCCAGATTCGTCGGCATGAACCACTCTCGTGCTCTTGACTTTATGGCTGGGCGTTATGTTGCAAAAACAATGGCCAGTCACTTGTTTCAAGTTCCTGCCAATCACGTAGAGATACATGTTTCAGAAAACGGAAAGCCATATTTTAGCGATTTTAAGGACTGGACAGTTTCTATAGCCCATCATTCAAAAAAGGTGATCTGCTCAATTGCACGCCTAGCAAGTGGAGTTGATGTCCAAAGCCATCGAAGTAAGCGTGATATTGGGTCTATCTCCGCTCTATCCTTTTTGGACTCAGAGTGCTTGTCTGTGCAGCTCAGCAAGGATCCAGTAGCCAGTTTTTATGCTCATTGGGTTATAAAAGAAGCTATGCTTAAGGGAGAAGGCAGCTCGGTTTGGAGCATGTCCGAGTTGCCAGCAATTGTTTTTGAAGCGCCTGATCATTCTAACGTCAAAGCGCCAATCGGAGTGGTTTGGGAGCTGCTTGATTTGCCAATGGGCTGTTTTATTGGCTTATCTAGTCGACAAGGCATTAACATTGAGAGCTTACAATGGGATGAGCAGTTTAATCTGCCTGCAGCATCGAAACAGTGGGCGTTGGCTTATCTTGCTCCCCAATTAGCGGTGCCAGAATGAAAGAGATGGCTACCCCAAGTCCGACGGTTACTCCAAAAGTTGCCGCAAATTGACTAAAAGCCAGTAGACCAAAAGAAAACACGTTTGTTAGCATCGACAGTGTTATGGACAATATAGTGGTATGCAAGCGCTCCCGTCCTTCACGGTAAAAAATGGCATAGTCTATTCCTGTACCAGGAACCATGATTAAACCCATAACTACAAATAGGTTAAACGGCAGACCACTTATCCCAAGTACCGCCACAGTTATTACGCTTGCTAAAACAGGCACCAAGGCAATCCGAACGGAAGCTTGCCATGGGTAAATAAACAAAAGTCCAACAAAAATCACTAGGTATGAGGTGATCAAGATCAGGATGGCTAAGGAAGATAAGCTTGCTAACGTGTCATTGACCGAGTCGATTTTATTTACAAAGTATATACCCGACCCCGCATCGTTTATGGTTGATAAGGCGAGCTTGTCTTTTACTCCAAAAAGTACAACCGCATTGTACCAACTGCCGTCATCCATATAGCCAACCTTAATTGATTTTAAGAGACGCCCAAAAATTGTGTCACTGAGAATTTGGTGACTGAGCAGGCGCGTGGACTGTGCTTTATAATCGGCCGATAGAGAGTTGATTGATTTCTCTTGAAAGCCCAGAGTTAGCAGTTGTTCTTTGCTTGCTGGAATCAAGACTGTTCCCGCCAAGGTATAATTTTGCTTTTGTCGCGCCTCGGAAGGTAAAAAACGTGAGGCGGCCAAAAAAGAGCTTAAAACTCCCGAATTTTTGAGCGTTTCTAACTTTTTTGTTAAGGCTTCCTCTTTTTGCAGAACTTCTTCTTGCGACGTTCCCTGGATTATAAAATAACTGCCCGATGGACTTAGTCCCGTTATTTTTGAACTAAGTGATTCGTCCTGGGCAAGTTGGGCAGGCATCACATAAAAGGAACGTACATTGTTGTCTACGCGCAAGAGCAGGAAGCCGCTCACCACGAAAGCCAGAGTCAAAAGTACTACAATAATCACTACAGGGCGGTTTAAGCCGCGAAGACGTTCGTTGAATCTCAGAAGCCAGCTTGAAAAGACTCTTCTGTGAGGCTTCAACTTGGCACGAGAAGGGGGGATGAGCGGGTATATAAAAATAACTGCCAAATAGGAACTCAGGAGTCCACACATGGAAAAAACAGCAATCTGTTGTAGAAGTGGAAAAGGAGCAAGGGTGAAAGCGAAGTAACTAACCAAGGTGGTGATTAAGCCCAAGGTAATACCTTTAAATATTTTGGAAATAATCCTGTCACCTCGGCGACCATTCTCAGGATCAAACCATTCAGAGAAGTAGTGTAGAGAATACTCAATACTGATCCCTATGAGGCTCGTTCCAAATACGATAGTAAACAGATGTACATCTTTAAATACCAAAAGCGTGCAGGCCATGCCAACCGCTATGCCAATACTCATTGTAATTAGACTGGATAGCAGCGGAATAACCGAGCGGAAGCAAATGATCAATAGTAAAATGCTTAAAATAAAGGAGATAGTACTTATGGTGGCTATTTCTGATTGGGTTTTCACTGAACTTGCATAAGAATGAAACGGGACTCCTGAGCAGACAAAACTCGTATTTGGTATTTGGCTTGTGATTGTTTTGATTTCGGCTTGGATTTTTGTAACTAAATTACCTTCGGTTTCGGTTATAAAACCTGATTCCGAAGCGCTTATATCCAACATCACATACCAGTTACCTTCATAGTTGGCAGCCAAAACGCCATCTCTTACCGAAAGACTGCCGCTACCCAGTAGTCCAGATTGAATATGGGCCCGTAACGAACGGTAGCCCAATAACCAAGGATCTTGTTCGAGATAATCAAGACTTCCCAAATTAACCGGTGCGGAAATTGCTTGCCACACATCGGCGGACAACGATTCAATGTTGCCATCTTTAAGAAGTTCTAAGCTGTCTTTTGACAGGGTTTGATATCGATAGTCAAAAAGTAGCTTATTTACTTCAGGTAAGGTCTCGGTTTTGATATCAAAACGGACTTGTTCTATTCGCTTGTCGGTTCGGATACTTTGATACAGTTTTTCGGTTGCTTGCCGTGCCAAAGAAAAATCCGGATTGCGAGCAAAAATGATCATGGTGTTTGAGGCTCGTTCGGCAAGTTTTTTTTCGACTTTAGCAATTGATGCTTGGCTATCTGAGCTTGGCAAAACGGCCCACAAATCGGCGCTTATGTTGGCGAGCGGGCCTCTAAAAAAGAGTAATGCCACTAGCGCATGAAGGATCAAAAAAACTATCGGCCCGCCAATGCGAATCAGTTTTTTAGACCAAAATGGTTTTTTCACCTGCAAAGGAGAGGGGGAGGTATTATTGAGCAAAGAACTTTTCTTCTTCAAGACTCAACCTTTCTGGAAAAAAGGTATCACTAAACACATAGTCAACCGAATCGCCGGTACTTTCTACAATTCTAAAACTTTCGATAAATTGTCTACCTCTAATAAACATGGTCGCAATGATTGACCTAAAACTTTTGTCTCTAGGCTCCAGTTTGAGATACCAATTTCCATCAACGCTGGTAAAACTGATAACAAACTCGACCTCAACCAGACCAGTGTCACCTTTGAATACTGCCTGAATAGTATGGGAAAACCGCTTGAATACTTCATTGCCTCCCATAACGCTTTCGCGACCGTCCGGAGTACGTTGTACCATGCGATCGTTAGCCATTAACAAAACCGAAGCAAATGGGGTTTTTATGTTCCATAAAAGGCCATCTTTGGCAGAAAAGATAAAATTACCTTTTGAAACAAAAGATCTACCAAGCCGAGTTAGTTTTTTAGTTTGAGTAAAGGTACCTTTGGCAATGGGATGAGTACCAATTGTTTTAAATATTTCTACAATGGTGCTTCGATTTCCTGGTCCAAGCGGCATATATTGTCGATTGAATTCTTGTTGTGCAGCTACTGAAAGTATGGGCACAAACAACAGTAAAAAGACTAGACGCATGTTTTTTCCAAGGCAAGGTAAGCTTTGACTTTGTCCTGAAAGCAAGCAGGAGTTACTAATTGACTGTTGCCACTTTCAATTTCAACGGCCATCTGAATACTTTCAGCTTTATTTATGATGGTGCCTGTCCATGGATCAAACATGCGGTAGGTTAGCCTAATTCGATTTTCGTATTCAATCAAACTGGCGCGAATTCTTACTGTCTGGCCCAAACTTAAAGGACGAATGTACTTCAATTGAAGGCTAACAACTGGCCAAGCATAGCCTGAGCTTACCATTTCCTGATAGCTATAGTGAACCAAATCAAGCAATGCGCATCGGGCTTGTTCCATATATTTTATGTAGTTACCATGCCATACAATCTGCATTGGATCCAAGTCATAGAATTCGACTTTAACATCAAGCTCAGTTTGAATTATTGGCGCGTTCACAATAGCACCTCCCAATGACGACTGCGGATGAGATCTATGGTTTGACGTAAATCAGATTCTAGCGGACGATCATCCTCAACTAATTCAAAAATGGAGCCGACTTGATTCATAAGGGGCAAGACGCCCGCCAGATGACTATCTTTGATTTGATGCGCGCGTTGACGTAGCCAAAGCGCTTGAGTAAAGGCCAGTAAACACGCTGCTGCAACTTGTTCCGTTAGCTCAAGAACCCGAATACAGTCACGGGCAGCAATGGTTCCCATACTTACTTTGTCTTGATTATGGCACTCCGTTGAACGCGAAAAAACACTCGCTGGCATGGTGTTCTTTAAGGCTTCAGCGGTCCAGGCCGAGGCGCCAATTTGAACAGCCTTGAAACCGTGATTGTAGGCAAACTCCCCAGTTTTTCCAGACAGATTTGGCGGTAAACCTCGGTTGAACTTTTCGTCAACCAAAACCGCCAATTGTCGATCAAGCAAATCTGCCAAATTGGCAACAATATTCTTTAGAGAATCCATCGCAAATGCAATATGACCGCCATAAAAATGGCCGCCATGCATAATCGAGGAACTGTCAGGATCAATAATCGGGTTGTCGTTGGCACTGTTAAGTTCGTTCTCGATAAACTGACGCAACATGGGGGATGCATCAAAAAAAACGCCAATTATATGAGGTGCACAACGTACGGAATAGGGATCTTGCAAACGATGAGGCATAATGCCATCTTTATGAATCTCGCCTAAATCAAGCCGAATCTTACGGGCAACGTCAATCTGGCCAGGATGCGGTTTTGCCTCAAAAAGTCGTTCGTCAAAATGGTAAGCATTTCCTTTGAGCGCCAAGGAAACCATTGCGGTTAAACGACAGCAAAGATTAGCAAGGTAGTCAGCTCGTTCGAATGCCAAGCAAGCCACCGCTGTCATCACGGCGGTTCCATTCATTATTGCCAAGCCTTCTTTTGGCTGAAAACGTATTGGCTTGAGGCCAAATTTTGCCAATGCTTCAGCTGCACTTATAACTTTTCCCTCATGAGAGACATTGCGCTCACCAACAATTGCAGCAGCTATGTAAGACAGGGGCGTTAGATCGCCGCTTGCGCCCACCGAACCTTCTTGTGGCACAAGAGGTAAAATGTCGTGTTCGATAAGTGCCATCAACGAGTCCATCAGCCCCATGGTGACGCCTGAATAGCCTCGCCCAAGCGAGTTTAGTCTAACCGCGATAATTGCACGAGTAGTAGCTGCGTCAAAATGATCTCCCAAACCACAGCCATGAAAACGGGTTAGATGAAGTGGTAGGGTGTGGTAGTGTTCTTTAGCGACTTCTTTATCGCAAGAATCACCATACCCCGTAGTTACACCGTAAATATTGCCACGTTCCTGCAATATTTTTTCCAGAAATGCAGGGCCAGCCAACATTCGTTTGATCCAGTTTGGATCTTTACTTAGGCTCAAGCTGGCCTCTTTTCTTGAGACCAAACAAATGTCCTCTATAGTAATAGTTTTGTTTCCGATTTCTACTTTTTTCATTGCATTCCCCTATGCCAGGTTTATCCTCAGCCTTTATTCTGGCTTTTGCCAGAAGTCAAAAAAATTGTACCATTGTGTCGGAAATTTCTTACAGAGCATTTCGAGATAGCCAACAAATTCTTGGATCACTATTGTTATTTTCTTCATACGGTCTTTGCGCGAACCACTTAGATCCTGACTGGATTTCCATACGTAAAAACCGTAGGCGCTATCAAAGTCTTGCTCGTCCAAACGTAAACCAAACATGAAGTATAGTGGAGCATCCAACAGACTAGCAAGAATAAAAGAGCCTTGCGGAAACCAAGCCCTTTGACCCAAAAAATCAATAGCCTGTGACTTGCGTTGGTTTTCGGCCGAGGTGCGATCAGCTGCTATAATAACGAGGTCGCCCTTTGAAATAGCGTGCTGCAGGCCAATAATGGTGTCTGGACCCATATTGCGTGCCGAAACAAGTCGCACCATAGATTGGGGGTTAATCTCTTCCAAAAATCGATTGAATTTGCTGGTTCCAGAAAAATCAACAATTGATTGTATTCCAAAATCAGGCAGCAAGGTTGCTGTTTGCTTGCTGCTTGCCAAAGCCCGCAATATTTCCATATTGCCCAAATGCGAGCAGATGATGACGGCGCCTTTCTTTTGTTGTAATCTTTGCACCAGCTCGTCGACAGCTTCGGTCATTATTCTTAATTCGTTAATATGCATCTTGCCATCCCAAGCCGCCACCTTTTCGATCAGCGAATAGGAAAAAGAAAACAAATGTCTGAAAACCATTCCACGCTGGAATCTAAAATCTGGATCTATGGCTTCCAAGCGGGCAAAGTAGCGTCTGCTTAAGCGTCTTACTTTTGGTAGGAGCAGAAAAAAAACGGCAACCGTAGGATATAAAAAAACTCTTAAACGTTTGACGCCACAGTATTTATAGATCAACCAGACTAGCCGAAACTGCCAGATTCCACCACCTTTTTCTTTTTCGCCCGACCAATGTGCCATTAGGGTCTATTTCCTTTAACTTTAGCTGTGGTTCTTCGTAGTATCAACCAAGGAAGCCTAATTAGCATGTTAAAAAAAAGTACCGTATGCATCCACGTAATAGCAACGTTGTCTTTTACCATCCTAAAATGCGAAATTCCACCTTTAGGATAAATTACTTTAACGGGAAGAAATTTCATAGATAGACCAGCCCAATGGAGACGAACCAGTACTTCAATATCAAATTCCATCCGCTTAAAAAAGACTCTACTCTTGAGCAAACTTGCAGTAGCTTGCAGTGGATACATGCGAAAACCGCACATAGCATCAGGTATATCTAGTGAAACGGTATTGATAGCAACCCAAAAGTTGGTAATTTTCCGACCTAGTTTACGCCCCAGCGGAACACTTTCGTCATAGACTGGACGACCGCATATGGCCAAATTTGGCTGATTTTTTGATTCTTCTAAAAAAGTTAGGATTTCACCCAAATCATGTTGGCCATCTGCGTCGACTTGCAAGGCGTGGCTAAAACCCGCCTCATGAGCCCTAAGCAATCCAAAACTAACTGCCCCACCTTTTCCGAGATTTTTTTCAAGGGTAAAAACAGTACAGGTGCTGTGCTGGCTGGCAATCTCCTTTAAGGCCTGCTTGGTCTGCGCATCACTTCCATCATCAACTAAGATTAGCGGCAAACCCCGAGCAACCAGATCATTGCAGACGCTCCTAACCGGTGTGCCATGGTTATAAACAGGTATAACGGCGCAGGCTTTATACATGGCTGGCTCCTAGTTGCGAAAGCTGAAGTTTTCCGCCGGAAAGGGGTGCATCATCACTTTCGGCATTCATCTGATACTCAATTTTTGATCTGTCCTCGCACAAAGTCATCTTGAGGATAATTATTTGGTCAGGAACGATAGGTTTCATAAATTTTACTCTTTTGATGGTATGTAGATAGGAATCCAATCCCCAATAACGATATGAGCAACGCATAATCCAATCGATTTGGACGACGCCAGGAACTATTGGAAAGTTATCAAAATGACCATCAAAACAAGGATTGTCAATCCGGTAGACAATGCGCGCCTCAAGCTGATTGCTTGTATGGCTTTCTTGGAGTATTTCAGGCTCGCAAGAATTTCCCGAGTCTTCAAATAAAGCCACAAGATCCTTCCTCCTAATTTTCCCCTGCTGATCTCGAGGTAAGGCATCCACAAAACGCCACTTACGCGGGATCAACAGTGCTTCGTAATAGCTTGCCAATGACTGCTTAATGCGTTTTACAATTTCGGGTTTACCAAGAAGTTGGAGTTCCAATTTTAAGGCTTGATCGAGCACAATCACAGCTGCCACAAATTGCCTTTTCCCTGACAGAGCCAGTACTGATTGATCCACGATACCGTCCAATGAGGCAAGTCGAATGCCCATTTCGTCAAGATTTAAGCGTTTCTCTTCTATTTTAACCACCGCATCCAGGCGACCAAGCAGAAAAAAAGTCTGGTTGAGAAGCAAGTCTACACGATCGCCCCCAGTATAGAACTCACTGTTCTCCAGGTAGGGAGAACGAATGCGTATGACTTCATCAGGGCCAGTTTGGAGTTGTATTCCCGCAAAAGGATTCCAGGCTGAGGTTCCCGGCGACGTGCGCCAAGCAATTCCACCGGTTTCGGTGCTACCAAAAATTTCATGTATCGGAGATCTAGTAAGATCGAATAGTTGTTGCGCCGTTTGTTGGGGCAAATCACCCCCAGATGACAATAGCACAGGCGCATAATGCAGGTTTTTTAAGCTTGAGCCAAGTTCGGCTAGTCGCTTGTAAAATGCTGGACTGGAAACAACAACCAGCTTAGTCTGGCAAGCACGTACAAAAGCTTCTGGATACACCAGTCGAATTGAATTGATCGGCCGACTAAAAAAAATCGGCACTAGTATTGCAAAAAGCAAGCCGTAAAAATGTTGATGACTTACGGTGCTTACAAAAGTGCGATCTTCAAATAATGGACTCCACAGGTCGATGAGGTTTTGCAGCTCTGTCTCAATCTGACCTAGTGTTTTACTAATTATTTGCGGCTTTCCAGTGCTTCCCGAAGTAAATAAATGGACACTGGGGATTTTGGAATCAAGCTTGCCAATTTCCAAGTCAGGACTCACGGCGCTTGTTTGAGACAGAACAGTCTCAATTATAAAGGCGTCCTGGCGGCCGCTTCTTTGGGAACTTACGTTGTCCAAAAGCAAGCCCGTTTCACTATCAAGAAGGCTTGCAATAAATTCTGACTGACAGTTGCCGGGGAGCAATACCTTTTTATCACTGGCCAACAAAGCGATAAAAGCCGGAATAAACAAGCCAGAATCTTCAGTAAAGAGCAGCCATTTATTAAAGCCTTTTTTTAAGACCTGTTTTTGAATTAAGGCAGCCTGGTTTAGGATATCTTTTGCGTAAAAAATTGTGTTATCAATGTTGGAGTAAACGGGGGTCTGAAGATTATTTGAGAGTTGATCCGAGATAATATGCTTAAACGTTTTCATTGCTTAAAAACCAGCTTCCTGTAAACAAATTCAACAGAAAGCAAAATTCCCATCAAAACATAGGAAACTATGCCATTGTAGATGGCCCAAACGGCCGAATCAGCAGCAACGACAGTCCAAAGTGATATCGATATATTGAGAACAAAGAACACGCACCAAATTGTAGTTACCGTTCGGCAATAGCGCTCGATTGCTGGGCGATCTTTGGAGGTTAAAAGAGCTTTATCCCTTAGACTGGCAATCTTAAAAATTACACTTGGACCAGAAATGAGAGAGAACAAAAAAGTCACCAAGAAGAAGCTTGTCAGCAAAACAGGGTAGACTTTTACAAAATCAGGGTTATCAGTAATCCAAGCAAATACGATTACAAGACCTAACAAAGAGGCGAAAATCCAAAATTGGATGATTTCTCTACGCGTGCTACGACTATTTTGACGATTTGCTAGTAAATTTAGCACCGCTACGACTAGTAAAGCGAGTGACAAAACTCGAGCTGAGGCTTGAAAGTAAATGATACCAATCAAGACAACCAAAGGATATGCCAATGAAACAATGATCAAAATGAACTTTCCGAAACGGTTCACACGTTTTATTCCGTAATGTGATTTACAAGTGCGTAGATCACTTCTACTACGTCCTCAACAGTGCGCACTTTCTTAAAAGTCTCAGGATCGATACGTTTGTCAGTAAAGTTTTGTAGCTTAACAATCAAGTCAACTGCATCTATGCTATCAAGATCAAGATCCTCAATAAAGCGGGATGCCAAAGTAACCGTCTCTTTTGGTATCTCAAAGGACGTTTCTAAAATCTCTTTGACTTTCGCAAAAATTTCTTCTCGTTTCATTTACTGCTTCTCAGCTTTCCAGTCTGCACTGATAAATTCGATCAAACTTTGCACCGAGGCAAAATGCTTGCGATTTTCCTGATCTTCTGCCGAGAGATTGATGTTAAACTTCTTCTTGATAGCAACTCCAAGTTCGAGAGCATCGATCGAGTCCAAGCCTAAACCCTCACCGAACAAAGGTGCCTCAGTCTTAATATCCTCAGGATTGATATCTTCCAGATCCAAAGATTTGATAATCAATTGTTTAATTTGCAGTTCTAGATTTTCCATAATTTCCTACTGTTTTTGTTGAGGAATAATAATCAGTTCCATTTCGTGTGTCAATGTTCGCGCTGCAAGGCTTAGTTCTTGTTTGTCAAAAGTCTCCATTTTAAGGGTTTCTTGCAGTTCAACAAAGAAATGCATGCAAAAATTTTTTGGCGCCATAAAAAACGAATCGCCTTTCCTAAGACCACTTGTATCATCGACCTTAAACAACAAAGGGACAATATCTGCGCCACTTCTCAATGCAATCTGAGCACACCCTCGCTTTAGACCGGGGATCGTTTGTTCGCTTATTCGAGTGCCCTGGGGAAAAATAATAATATTATTTCCTTCATTCAATGAGCTTTTACAAGCCGCTAACAGATCATCAAATTGTAGCGAGTTAGGTATGTAAAGGGTGCTAACAATAAGGCGCACAAAGGGATTGGTCCATAGTTTTGACTTTACTATACAATCTGCGCTCGGAGTGTAAGCTATGAGAAACACAACATCAAGCAATGAAGGGTGGTTGGAGATAATTATTTTTCCGCTATTCTTTTTAAATTGTTTAAGATCACCAAATTTTAGGCGGATTATGCCAAAAAAACGCATTAAGTTTATAAAAAACCTAAAAGAGAAACTAACAGCGCCACGCATCGCTTTGCGGTATCTTTTTCTGGGGTGTACGAATGTTGATAGGGTTGGAAAAATAAGCAAGCCTAGAATCAATCCACCTAGGCCAAAGAAGAAAAAAGAAGTCGCTTTGGCACAAACATACCAAACAGAGGCAAATGGTCGAAAAAAAGCTTTCATGGCAGTCTCTCCAAGTGTAAGGTCGCATTACTGCCACCTATTGTTAGCGATGATTCTGCTTTTTGTAGCAGCCATTTTACAAAAATCAAAGGACTAGGATTATTGCTGTTGTCTAATGAACTGGGCGAGTACCTATCAGGTACCTGGTCTTCAGAACTATTTTGATAATCAAGATCAAATTGGATGTGGTTGTTTTCATAGTCTCGAGAGAACTTAAAGGCACAAGCATAGGGCTTAACCGGATTCTCTGTTAATTCGTTGTATTCATCAGGTAGGCATTCATCGCCTAACAAAACAATTACTTTCTTGCAGCTATTGTCGTGCAATACAGAGGCCGCTTCTAAGAGCGCAGCAAAAAAAATATCTTGTCCGCCAAAAATGGCTGAAGCAGGGTGCTTGCAATCAATAACTATAGATAGGTGGGCCACTGGAGTATTAAAAACCGAGACACTAAACGCAGCTGGAGATACCTCGGATTCTTCGATCAATTTTTTGGAGATTCGATATTGTTGCTGTACTTCTCCATAGCTTGAGGCAAAAATAAGGCGTTGAAAATCTGCCGGTTGTGCGACTTCATAACCAACTTGGACAATCATCTTGCTCAGTTGACTCATGCGGCGGCGGATCATAGGATCAACAAACAAAAGTGCTGGACTATCCCTTGCTAGTGAGAGTTCTTTTTTGCTATCCGCCCAAGCCTGCCAGTCCTCAGGCGTCTCACAACCGGGCGCCCAGCTGCTCCATTTTTCAAGGCAAAGCCTCATTATTTGCTTGCTACTTTTCTAAAGCGGAGCAATGAATAGTCGTGGATACCCAAGCCATTGATAGTTTCTTCAAGGGTAAATCCAGCCTTGGTAATCACCTCTACCAATTCAGCCAGTCGGTACATTTTACTATTGCCGTTGGCAATATTGGAAAAATACAGTGAAGTCGCATGTAGCGAGTAGGCGGCTGCCGGAAAGCGTTGTTGATCCCATAGTGGTTCTAGTACGTAGATATCAGCTTGTGGATCAACTGCAGCATACACTTTTTTTAGTATCGTTTCTATTTCGTGAAGTGCAAAGCAATCTAGGAACTGGCTCATCCAAACAATATCTGCACCGGTAGCTAGGGTGCTATTGGGGTCGAGTATGTTTGTAGCAGCCGCATCGATCCGGTCAATAAACCCTGCGTCGCTGACATTTTCTAGCGCGACTTTAACTTGCCCCGGCAAGTCAACGATTGTTACTTTTACATTAGGATCAAAATTGGCGCAAGCAATTGCCCATTTAGCAGTATTGCCACCAATGTCCATCAAACGTGCAGGTTTGTTTTTTAGTACTATCGGTAGCGCCTGAGGAAATGCAATATCTGAATAATGATGATCAAAAGCGAACCAGCTTTCTTTAACGTGGACGGGCAGGGTAGCCAAGGCCTCATATACCGTATTCCACGTGCCAAAAACTTCTAGTCCTGTTGGTTTCCCTGTACGCATCGAAGCCTCAAGAGAAAAAGCACCCTCGTAACAAACATCGTGCATAAAGTCCATATTGGCAATGGTCATGGGATCGTTGATCAGAAAATGCCCGATTTTACTCAATACAAAAGTAAACGGCTCTTGCTCATCCTTTAGCTTAACTAACTCCATGCTAAGGGCAAACTCCAGCAGTGTGTTGACTGCATAATAGCTGAGTGATAGATTCTGAGCTACACAATTTGCAGTTATTCCTGACTCACCCGATTTTTCGATTTCAGAAAGAATACCCATGTTTCGCAGAGAACGCGATGCCTGAAAAGCATAAGGTCCAAAAGCTATCTTTTGAGCCTCAAATTTGGCTTCGAGAGCACTCCTGTGTTCTTTCAAAAAAAAATCATTCATTTTCTATACTCACTTACTTTGGTTTTGGTTCCGCCTGATTCAGCAAGCCGCCATTATTAAAGAAAGAATCATATACTAACAATTTCTTCTATTGACAACAGTATTTTGAGCACAATCAAAAATCTTTTATGAAGCATTGGCAGGAGCAATAGCGTTGCCTATCGGAATTGGTCTGCAAAACTTTCCGAAGGTGCAACAGTCTCAATTCCACTGCGCAGAGAGGGTTTCTCGCGACTAAGGGCCTTCAACTACGGGCAGCTCTCTGGCGTTGTGGAACCAATTGCTGGAGCAATGATTTTCGTCTGTGTAGAAGAGCTTATCCCTGACTCACAGTCAGGCAATGAAACCGACTTTTTTACAGTCGGCGCCATGCTTGGGTTTGCAACCATGATGTTCTTGGATGTTGGTTTCGGTTAAGAAGTACAAAGCACTTTTCACGATGAATCTTATTTGTCCAATCGAGTTAAAATCCAATTCTGAACCGCTTGAATAAATTCTGCCTTCTCTGGTTCGTGCAACTGATCGTGATAGGAAGTCGCTGGTTCCAACAATAGTTTGTCAGCCGAACCAGCTCTTTTGGCCAACTGCCGACTGCCTTCAATGTTGGTAATCTTGTCAGCAGAGCTGTGGGTAATCAAGAAAGGCAAAGTGATTTTTTCCATGTTCGTCTGAACGTTATCGATCGCATCAGCAGTAGCTGCCGCCGATCTTGCGGGCAGATTGTCAAAAGAAATGAGTGTATCAGCTCTAAAAGCCGTCTGTGCTTCCTCGGTGCGCACAAAGTACGTATCTTCTAAAGGCTGAACGGATAGACTAGGCAAGACAAAGCCGAGTATTCGTACGACGAAGACTGAAAAACCAGAAACGTCATCGCCTAGCTTTAGTGCTGGGCCAGACAAAACCATGCCTGCTAAGTTTTTTTGGTGAACTAAGGCGTACTCTGTTGTAATCAAGCCCCCTAAACTATGTCCAAAGGCGAATATCTTAAGGCCAGGAAAATCTTTTTGGGCTCTTAGGATGATCCGATCTAAATCATTGGTTACTTGAGTCATGGAATCAAAACGCTGGCGTTCTCCTTCACTTCGACCGAATCCGCGCAAATCCTGGGCATAAACTACTAAACCGTTTGTGGCTAATGACTCTGCAAGTTCTGCATAGCGCAGCGCATGATCTCGCAGACCATGTGTTATGACCACCACACCTTGGGGAGAGGACGTGGGCATCCAACGGTAACCCTGCAAGTTGAGCCCGTCCTCAGAAACCGTGGTGAACGATTCAAACACGTACTGATCTGTTTTGGTATTCTCTGGGACAGGCGGGGCCACAAAAGTTGTGTTGGCACAGTTTACCAAGATTAGAGTCAGTAAAATAAAAAACGACAGTTTAAAAAATCTCATCTTTATGTGCCCTCCTTTGAGCACAGAAGAAATGTAATACACCGTTCTTTATATGTCCAGTGTTCTTCTTGGCCCAACCGTATCTTGTTTGTTTTGCCCAATTCCGCTAGGATAGCGCAATGTCCGTAACAGACCGAAAAGAGAGAGACCTTGCTGCCCGCCGCAGAAAAATCTTGGATGCGGCTTGGTCTCTGGCGGAAACGGAAGGCTGGTCGGGCGTTTCCATTCGCAAATTGGCCGAAATTATTGAGTACGGTCCTACAGTTCTCTATCAACACTTTACCAACAAAGATGAAATTCTGCGTGAGCTTAGAGAAGAGGCTTTTGACGAACTGATTGAGGCTCTAGCTGAGGCGTGGGGAAAAGCTGCCCCTAGGCATGAGATTCAATCACTTGCACAGGCCTATCTCGACTTCGGAATTCACAGGAAAGTACGATACGAAGTGATGATGGAATTAGGTGGAGTGATTTTTAGCGAAAAACACCCAACGGCAAAAGCCGCTCAATTGATGCAGGAGGTTGAAAGTGCAATCAAGGCTTGGTGCCTTTCCGAAGGTTTAAAGGTAGAGCATTTAACTATGGAGTGGTTCGAACTATGCCTCTATTTGCACGGTCTTGTAGCCGCTCGGTCAATCAGTTTTATACAGGATTCCGAACAGACTCTAAAAGCCTTATTTCAATTTGGCGTCAACGATTTGATGAATGCTTGGCGTCTGAGGTTTGCGAAATAAGTAATCTTGCTGCACTTTCCGCTCTCTTAGTCGCGTGCTCTATACAAATTTGTTCAAAAAATCTCCGGGACCACAATTTCTGATGGAATAGCTGCGCGCACATAGTCTTGGTGGTGTTCGCGCGGTGGCAAGACTATGTGAGGATGGGTAACTTCCTCGTAGGGCATTTGGCTTAAAAGGTGATGGATGCAGTTGAGGCGAGCCTTTTTTTTGTCCACCGCCTGCACAACCCACCAAGGTGCCTCTGCAATATGGGTACGTTCAAACATAATTTCTTTTGCCTTGGTATATTCTTCCCACCGTTTGCGTGATTCAAGATCCATCGGGCTGAGCTTCCATTGTTTGAGTGGATCATGAATACGCCCCAAAAAACGCATATGTTGTTCTTGGTCAGAAATGGAAAACCAGTACTTAATAAGTTGAATACCCGACCGTACCAGCATTCGTTCAAATTCGGGGACCGAGCGAAAAAACTCTTCGTACTGTTCGTCAGAGCAAAAGCCCATAACCCGTTCCACGCCAGCTCGGTTATACCATGAGCGGTCAAAAAAAACGATCTCGCCGGCTGATGGAAGATGCGAAATATAGCGTTGAAAGTACCACTGAGTTTTTTCACGTTCGTTTGGGGCGGGGAGGGCAGCGACACGGCACACGCGTGGATTAAGTCGCTGGGTAATGCGTTTAATTACACCACCTTTTCCTGCGGCATCTCTGCCTTCAAAAAGTATGACAACTTTATGCCCGGTTGCGACGACCCAATCCTGCAGTTTTACCAGCTCGCCTTGCATGCGAAATAGTTCGCGAAAATATTTGCGTCGATATTCTTTTTCTTCAGTAGTGATTGAAGCGATGCCGTCTTCGGAGTTTCTTTCGGTTAGATAATCTTCTAACTCCATTTCTAGTTCTTCGTCGTAGATGTCACTAAGATCGCGGTGCACGCGTCGTACAAGTTCTTCTTCGCTGGTGCTCATGAATAACTCCTCATTATACGCCCTATAGAACTATAACTACGCAAGATACCGGTTTGGTCTTGGTGAAAGTTTGGTTAAATCAAGCTTTGGCTCTGGCAAAAGTCCACTAGTTTTTGGAACCATTGCGGCGGAAAGCCAAAGGTTGATCAGCGAGACTTATCCTGCCTTTGTGCAGCAGTTTATGCCGCACTATGGCCAGCCCGATGCCGACCTGCTAGAGAACATTTCCGCTGCCATCATTGTCAATCAGCAGCGGCTTGGCGGCAATGGACATGGCAGCCGTGATTGATGAAAGCAAATCGCTCAATGCGGGCGCTTTGTTGCCTAAGGATTATGCGGCTGATTCCTGGTACTGGGAAATCTACAAAAACTATAGCCTGTTTGACATGGACAAGCCAATCAATAAATTCACCAAAGATGAGCGGAAAAATCTCTTGCAACACGACGATGGACGCAAGATCAAAGTGGGCAAAATTGGCCTCACTTATGAAGGGATTGTCAACAAGCTCAAGAATGTTTAGGTCTCAATGCCCCGCCGGTTTTACTCAGCTTTGCGAGTCAGAATACTGCTATAACAGGTCATAATCAAAAGAATGTACTTAAAAACCTTTTTTTTTGCCGTTCTAGTGCTAAAATTAAGGATAGTTAGTTATACCGTATTTAAAAAAAGTGCCAATGGAGGCCTAAATCATGAAAAATACAAGCAACGTTTTATTAATACTCGCTCTTCTCGTCAGCATTTTTGCAATAAGTTCGTGTACCCTTGTGGACAATCCCAACACCCTGCCCACGCTTCAAGTTTTACCTGGTAGCGAAGAACTGCAAAATTTTCAAACCACTTTTATGGCAAGCTTCGAAATGTTCAATGGCAGTTTTAGTAGCTCGTCACGTGCCTTAACGCCTTTTCAACAACGAGCGAGCAGCTCCCAACAGGCCCGGGCAACCGTGCCACTATTTGGTGCTGACTCAATTACTTTGCCCACTGGGAGCACCGAGCTTACTGGAAGCCGCAGTGATTATCCAGAACCAGCCCAAAATTCTAATTGGACAATTAGAGGATTTCCTCCAGTGCCAAATGCTTATGAGATTAAGGTTACGACCAGCTTTCAGAGCTACGATCCTCGTTCTTTTCAAGAAGAAATTTATCTCATCAAGGATGTTGATACTAATGGCCAATGGACCACCGCTGATTTAATTATTGACAGTACTGGTGTACAAAATGATGCCTATAGACTCTACAATCGACTTTACTACCGAGATGGAAGTTTTCAGGACGAGGTAATTGTTCAGGTGAGAAAACCAACTACAGCAGGCAATATGTTAACAGGCTATGATTATTTTGGAGTCTTTGATGCCAGCGACGCATTAGATTACCCGGACGTTTTTGCACCAACGCTTCATGGAGGAGTTGGCGGTGCTACCTACTCATCGGTTGTTGCCTACACGAGATCGTTTCTTAGTGCGCCTAGTTACTCTTTTTGGGCTGGCAAGCGCGCTCGAAGCATTGTTGGCGTGCGTTACTATACCGAGCACTTGACCGAAGGCGACACCAAGTTAGTATCTGACCTTGCGATGTTTGAAAAAGCCATCGATAGTTTGGTAACAACCAGTGGCAGCTTTGTTAACGCATCATCTGACTTGTTTTTGCCAGCCCTAGCAAGCAACCGAAATCCTACCTTGCTAAGTCAAAGTGTTTTGCGACAGCAAATTACCTACGGTTGGAATAGTGCAAGTTCTACAGTCAACTACAATTCCGCCAGCCGAGACACGCGTATGAAAACCGTGGTGGTCAATATTAGCAATAATGCTGACTATTACATTACTCGCGTTAACAATGAGGCAGCGCTCTTAGTAAATGGTAGCTCTACTATTAACATCCCCAGCGGTGACGCTACGGAAATTGTAAATAGCGATCCCGATGCTGCAGTTTTTAATAAATTTGATCAAAAAACGGTTACTACTGGAAGTCTAACACCTCTCGATATTGTGGTAGGTACTGCTACTGGCGATCTTGGCACACTTTACAAAAGCCTTGCAGAAGGCGCAGCCAGCATTGCTATTAATGGAGCAGATGATATCCCTGGCGACATAACTGGTACCGTGGATGTAAAATCTTTTAGTGGTGCACAGGGTTTTGATACAGGCGCAAATGCCTCTTATACAGCGGCAGGAACCGTCGAAGCTTGGGTTTACATGAACAGTGTTACTGATACCGGTGGTATTGTACACGCTGGTAAAAATTCTGATTGGCTTGATGAATTGTGGTCATTACAGTTAAACGGTACCTCAAGACAAGTAATGTTTGCTTTAGTAGCTCAAGGTCCTTACACGTATGGCTATGCACTTTCTGGTACCAAAATAAACACAAAAAAATGGTACTATCTTGTCGGTACATGGTCTAGCAATGCCACTAATACCACACTTAAAGTATATATCAATGGCGTATTGGACAAGACAAGTACTTCTGCCAATGTCAAAACAAGCTCAAGCTATTCTGGCCCCGTTGACGTAATTGTAGGTTCACAGTTTTATGCAGACAAAGTGCTACCTGGTTACTATGGTTTTGATGGTAAGATCAATGGCGTATTGTTTAGCGCTGCAGCTAAAACACCGACAGAAATCCTAGACTTCTATAATTTGCACAAGGCAAAGACTGCCAACTGGTAAGACAAAACAAAGGCCTCCCGCTCGGGAGGCTTTTTTACGCCATGGCTCGCGAAAAGATGCGACGTTCTATAGTTTTTGCCGCATCCGTCAATAGGAACCAGGTCACCACAGCGCTTGTAAAAGCAGAAACCAAATAACCAAGCCCGGGGGTCAAGTCCGGTAAAAAATAGTAGAGCACCGGAAACACCAACCCGTTTAAAAGTATGAAGATCAGTGCCGCGACAAAGGCCTGTCGATACAGTTCAAAGTAGTACAAAAAATTAGTGAGTGTCATAAACAACAATTGGAAATACATGGCGCCAAGAACTAAAATAGTGTGGTTGCGCATTGCCACATCGTCCATCAACCACATAGCTAAAATGACCCCAAGACTGGTAAACACTGCCTGAAACACATTTTGAGCACCGACCTCTGCCTTTAAAACCCTTATCATTTCATATTTTGACTTCTGAATTTCATTATATGGTACGGTCAATAGGGAATGTAAAAAATGATTTAAGGCGCGATAAAAGGCAGTTTCGCAAAAAATGACAAAGTATACCAAGCCAGGAATTATTGAAAGACCTGCCAAATAAACAGGCAGGTCGTATTGGTCAAACAATCTAAAAAAACTGCCTTCGACGGGGGTGCCGCGATTAATCCAGAAGAATATTTTGTCCGTCCATTGACCACAATAGAAAAATAAACCCGACAAGACCAAGAGAAAATATTTTTGATAATAGGTCTTCAATTTCTTTAAGCGATGCTTTGGTCGACGTGGTGGATACACTAAAAAACTCATTGTAGCGAGTGCCACTACAATCAAAAAATGTCCAGCTGCAAATCCGCTAACAGCACCGGCGGCGCCCCAAAGTTGCCCCCACCAGACTACCAGTCCTATTGAGGCCACCATGCCAGCCACATAGACAAGCATGATGCGCACATACTGTTTTAAAAGCGAAATAAAGAGCATCACCAGCCACAGCAGATTGATAGATACAAACAAAAAAACGCTTCCCAATCTAAAAAACAAGGGGTGAGCAACATCACCAACAGGCTGGCTAAACATTACCAAAGCAGCGATACCAGCCGATGCCAAGGCCGTAAAGACGGCATAGTAAATGAGCCAACTTGAGGCTTGGCGTTGTTTGTTTTCCCACAACAAATCAGCAATCATGCGAGTAAACAGGTAGTGCAAACCGCTAAAAAGGCTCAACGAAAAAGCAAAACTATAGACAATCGCGGCTTGAAAAAGTCCTTGGCTAGCAATGTTGAAAACAGTAAAATAGAGTCGAATCACAAATATGGTAATTATGGTCAAAATCCAAGGGCCAGCAACAATCAAAATGCCAGAAAGTGCCGCGCTAAAGACATTGGCTAAGCCACCCTTGGCAAAAACTTTTCGTAGTTCAAACCCGATTCCTGCCATGTCTAAATTGTCTCCAGCATGCTTTTGTACAAGCTTCGATAGGTATTCAATAAGTCTTTCTTATCATAGAGACTAAATACTTTTTGTCTGTTTTTTTGGTTGATGAGCTTCATTTCATCAGGATGACTATAAATGTAGCGAATGCCTTGGGCCAACTTTTCCGAGTCCTTGGAGGCAGCCAAAAATCTATCGTCGTAATCGAGCATTTCCGGCACGTTGCCAACTTTGGTGCAGACACAGGGCACGTAGGCAGTCCACGCTTCGAGTATAACCAGCGGCTGAGCTTCACGGACACTCGTTAAGAGCATAACATCCAAAAATGAATAGTACTCCAACACATTTTGTCGACCAGTAAACAAAAATCTATCTTGAATATTGAGACTCTCTACTAGCTTTACGCAGTCTTCGTAGTACGCCTGATCTTCATCGGTTGGGCCAATGGCATAAAAAATTGCCTCAGGAATTTCGTCCAGTATAATTTTTGCAGTGGTAATAAATGTCTTAATATCCTTTATAGGAACTATTCTACCAACCAAACCGATGTGAAAACCTGCTCGTTTTTCTTTTATTACGGCAGAGAATCGCTCAACATCGATGCCGTTAGGAATTACCAAAGTTTTTTCGTGTGGAGCACCAAGTTCCAATTGCTTTTGTCTATTTTCTTCAAACAGGGCGGTAATTCTATCAGCAAATTTGTAACAAATTGAGCTGAGTTTGTTGTAAGTCTTTATCCACATATCGCGCTGGTAACCACGTACTAGGTCTGACTTTCGTATCTCAATTTCGCGCTCTTTGTGGTACAGTCCGTGCTCGGTTAAGAGCATTGGTTTTTTACGGCGAATGCGAGCAGCCAAGGCAGCCAAACCTGCAAACCCTGTAGATATGGCATGGTAAATGTCGGCTTCTGGTGGTCGGGCTGCCAAAACCCTAAAGATCATATCATGGGAGGATTGTAAGGCCCAATAATAGTCAGCAAACGGATAGATAGGATTGCGTTTTTTGTTGGTCTCTACCACCATTTCCCACGAAGTATCTTCGCGTACGCTATCGCGGTGCAAGTTATAACCTTCGGGTATGCGGCTAATCATCTCGCGTAAATCTGGCGACTCACCTGAGAACATGCGAGCGTGGGTGCTCATAATGTTTTTTAGCATTTCTGGCTTATCAGGGTGCTTTTGTTTTTGCGGAATTTTTTCTGATAGAACAAGGTCAAGATGTTCAACCACATTGGCAGGAAGTTTGTAGCGCAGCTCCTGTCCACCTACCGGGGAGATTGTAAACAAACAGAAGTCGAGATCGGGCAAACCGCTAATCATGTCTTGCACCCAGGCACTGACTCCACCGGTAATAAAAGGGTAGGAACCTTCCAATACCATGCAAACCCGCAATCGCTGTTTGTCGATCATGTGTTTTCTCCGATCCAAAATTGATACACTTTTTTAACCTTGGGAAATTTATTGCCGTCGTTGAGAAAAACCAAAATTGACATTACCTTGATGTAATCCCTTTTGGCAAACTGAACTTGCGCCATCAAAAAAAGCAAGAATGGATCCTGTTTGTGCTTACGCAGCGACCTATCCAAAACTTTTTCAGCAAGGTGGATCTTGCTGCTTTCTAGTAGCAATTTTATGAGTAATTGCATATCGTCATTGTGTAAGTCTAGGCGGTGCCAGTTTTCTTGATAGACGGCATACGCTTCGCCTAAGTAAAAATACTTTAAAACAGGCCTCGAAATATTTAGCAAGCCAAGTTCATACAGGTTCTTAACTAACTTACGGACGACCGCCTTAAAGCTAGGATCTTGTACGTCAGAAACTTTTTCTCTATAGGATCTTTTTAATGCTTGTATTCGATCGTTGTAGCGCATTTCCAAGGAGTTGATACTCTCCGCGGCAAAAAGCGCTAATTCTTTGTCTGGATTAATGATAAGCTGTTCAAAAATGCGCATCAACAAAATTGCTGAGCCAACATTTAGGTTTTTTCTAGCTAAAAGACGCTCAATTTCCATTATGTTGTAGGGTTCTTCAAAAATAGGCCTAATATTTACGGCCATCGACAAATAAGATTCTTCTGGCACCAATCCGGCATCAAAGGCCATTAGCGCAGCCGATTGGGTTTTTGGTAGGTAGCTAAATCGGCTTTCTACAAAATAGCCGAAATTGTAGCTTAAATCGCGACTCATACGCGCTGCATCTCTAGCAAGGTTTCTGCCATTTCTATCATGGCGTTACTTGAGTTGAGCGAGTCGCCACTGGTGCTAAATCCAACAATTACTTCCAGCAAGACAATTTTTCCATCGATATCGAGCGCCAAACCAGGGATAAGTGAAAGCAGGTCTAGGCAAAAAAATGAGGTTCCATCTTGGTCCAATCCTTGAATTAGGAACGCCAATTGACTACTGTTTTTAAAATGGAAGATCTTTGATTTAACTTTATGGTGTTCTTCAAAGGCATCTCTGATTTTAGAAAACAATTTTTTGAGCTGAGCCTTGCTCCAATCTTCTAATAAGGTCTGCCAATTTGAAAGTTCGAGCACTATCAGCGAGAGCTGGCCGCCAGAATGGCTAATTTGTTCTAGTTCTCGTTCAAGCGTACGATACAATTGGCTCACCTGAGGGAGGCCAGTATCTTCGTCCATTTCTCGTTGGTCAAAGAGCGTTTCGTGTTCCAAAATATCTGCTAAATAAGGTTCCATCAGATTTATCAAAATTTCCAGAACGCTTTCGGTATACAGCGAGTATTGCTCAAAGGGCATTTCTTCGATATTGAGTACCCCCCAAACCTGTCCTCTGATACGAATAGGCAGGCAAATAATGTTGCAACTAATATCCAACTTATAAAATTCTTGAGAGCCCAGCATCATCCTGATAGAAAATGGTTTGCCGTTACGGAAGACATAGCCCTCTACAGTTCCGTCCAAGCCGATGCGGCTTTCGCGCTTAATAGTATGCGTCGCAGGATCTTCTTCCCAACCAAAAACAGCGGCTGTTTTTAGGCGACCGCTTTCGCTTGAGGCAACCCAAATAGAAGCTGAGGACGTTTCTGTAAAAAGGTTGACTGACTCGAGCATGGTGTTGAGGGCCTGCGTCATATCGAGAGCCGATAGTTTTTTTACTTGTGCTCGCAAAAGCGTTATTGAATCCTTTTGGTTAGATACTCTGTTTTCCAAAACACGTCCCACCCGCTCAAGGCTATTGATCATGCGTTTATTTTTTTGCGCAGTATACACATGCTTTTTTAGTCGTTGCAGAATGTGAAGCACAAATTGCTTGCGCTGCTGGTAGCTATAACCTGAAATCATCCAAGCGACAAACATAAGTGGCCCCGAAAAACGCAGCGCTTGTAAGAGCTTGGCAAACCACAGCAGGTTAAAATCGTCCTTAATTAGAGGAAATAACAAAAACCCAAAGAAAAATGTCAGGAGAAGCTCAAGAAGTCCCCACCAGAATCCGTAAAAAAAGGTAAAGATGACTGCGACAGTCAAATAGGGAATAGCAAACCAGTTTAAAAAGCCAGTCTCGGCGCTGAGTAATAAATTTAGTAAGAGGGGTACCACAGCAAGCACTAATGCTTCTATAATTATTCTAAGAGTGTTGCTGATTTTCTTAGCCATTAAGAAGATCCTCTAGATTGGTCCAAGCAAACTCTGAAAAAGGATCTATGAAAAAAAATACCATAATTTTGCTGCTACTGTACACCATTGCTACCACTATAGTCACAGCACAGCAAAAGGAAAAGGTTGAGGCAGTTTTTCCTGTAAGCGTCGAAGGTTTATTGTACTGGGAAGCCGAATCTGCTGTGGCCAGCAATTTTTCTAAGGAAGCAACTCAGGACTACGCCAGCTCAGGCTTTAGAATATTACAGCTAAATAAAGATCCACAAGCCCCAGGAGCGCCTTTCTTTG
Source organism: Spirochaetia bacterium (assembly GCA_038204425.1). Classification (GTDB taxonomy): domain Bacteria; phylum Spirochaetota; class Spirochaetia; order DSM-27196; family Salinispiraceae; genus JBBRCZ01. The sequence goes on from JBBRCZ010000009.1 coordinate 68,415, forward strand.
CCGAGTACGCACTCTATGTACCAGAAGACGGCGTTTACAACTTGTGGCTGGCAGGCACGCCACCTGGACCAAAAGACAAACAAGTTCCATCTTTCGCGTCTCCCTTTGAGTACCAAATCGACGAAGGCATGCCAGTACCCATCTATCGAGAGGATGTTCATGTTGTAGAATCATTTGCTGTAAGCAATTACTGGAGTATGATAAAGAAGCCAATTCAACTAAAGAAGGGTATCCATAGTCTACGCATTATCGTCAATCAAAAACGAAGCTATGACAATCGGTACTACTTCTATTTAGATGCCTTATTTTTGGCTAAGAGTAGCATGGGAAACTTTACTAGCACGGCATTGCCTGCTAAGTTTCCCAAAAATATGCAGGCTCGTGACATCGACTCAAGCTACAAAACAATTAATCAGTACGAAGAACGCATTGCTGCCAACAACAAAGATATGACCGTGTACATAGAACTAGCCAATGTTTACAGCATGATATCTGACTACCAAAATGCTATAAAAACGCTCGAACGCAGCCGACTAAACCTGGGGAATCAACCTGAAATATTGCTTCTACTTGCTAAAAACCGTATATGGAGCGGCGAGTTTGACTTGGGTTTACAATTATACAAGGAATATTTGGCCACGCCCGCCTCCTCATTAGCCATTTGGGCCGAAGTAGCCAAGGTAATGGCTTGGCTTGGGAAGTACCAAGACAGTCTCAATTTATACAACGAGGCGCTAGTGCGCTATCCTGGCAATTTAAATCTGATAGTTAATCAGGCACTAACTAGGTTTTGGGCCGGCAATGTTAATGAAGGCGAGCAACAACTAGAGCAGGCTTGGGATTTAGCAAAGAAACAAGAACAAGATCTAAAAAATTTGGCAAGCATCTATACTATCAATGGCTATCCGGAAAAAACGGTGGAAACCTATTCCAGAGGGCTCGAAGTATTTCCTAACAGCCTAGAAATAATGTTGCTGTTGGAAGATTCGTATCTAAAAAACAACCAAAAAAGTAGAGCTGCCCAAATTCGCGGAAAAATAGAAGAAACTTTTGTTGCTTCAGAGGCTCTTTCGCAATTGCTGGAAACTAGCAAAAATCAAAACAGCACGCGTGACAAGATATTGGGAAACTATCGGCTGCGCTTGGTTCTTAAACCCGATGACGTTAAACTTCGCCAAGAGCTGATTGATGCCTATTTTTGGAATAATTTAAAAGAAGAAGCTATCAACGAAACCATAAATATGCTGATCAACCAGCTCTATAAGCAATTTGGATTGATGGATAAAGAACTCGAAAAAAGTTATTTGTTAATGGATAAAGTTAGTTTGTTGAGTGTCTTTCTTGCTAGCAGTGAAAACCAAGCCAAAGCTTTGCAGGACGCAGTCCAAAAAGCAGTTTCGGCTCTTCAAAGTGCCAAACAGGCCAACTCTGAACAGGACTTCCCTGACTTACAGGCCAATGTGGATAGTACAAGCAATCTGCTTGCTGCTTGGTTGAGTACCTATATAAATGCATTAAAGACTATAGAGAACTTGCAAAGCGATTTGCAAAGTGAGCAAAGAGCATTTGAGAAAACGGCGACCATCTTACAAGAAAAAAGCCCTTGGCAATGGAATAGAGGATTTTACTTCAACGAACTAAATCAAGGGTCTGCCAACAAAAATAGCCTTGCCGATTACTTACTTTGTCGCATCGCGCTCTTTGAAAATCAAAGCGGTTCAGCACGGCAAAAAAGTGAAATCTTAGCAAAACTGACAAGCCTCGATAAGCCGATGCAAAGCTTAGTTACGCAGACTGCTCTGTGGCTTAATGGCCAAATACCCGACGAAAAATTGGACCTTTATAACTATTATGATTACGGTTCTGAAATAAACTCATTAAGCGAGCTCTTGAAAAATAGTGCACCACTTGCTGAGCAATTTAGCACCGATACTGCCAAAGATCTCTTGCGTCAAACGGAAGCACTATTAAAAAACAACCCAAATCACTTTGGTAACTTAGTACAGAACAAAGCAGCCTTAATAAAGCGTATGAAGGTACGTATGGAAATTCAAATGTATCAGTTTGAACTTGAAACATTTGAAACGCGTTACAAATTGGCCGATTACTATCTGAGTTCTCAAAAATATAAGACGGCGCGCGACCAGTTAGAAATGGTTATTGGGGTGGCTCCATTTAACATTAATGCTCGCTTTAACTTGGCTCGCGCCCGCCAATTGAGCGGGGATTGGTCTGGTGCCATGTCGCTCTACAAAGAAATATTTAAGACCGACCCCAAATTTGAAAATACTGCCAGCTTGTATAATTTGCTGGCAAAAAATCATGCGGATAGAGTTGCCGGATCACTGACAAGTTTCTGGGATACCAATCGCCAAGAAGTAAGCGGATTGTTTGCCTTTACAGCCGGTGGCAGTTCAATCTTGGGACTCAATGCCAGTTACGAAAACCTGGTCATTCGTTTGTCCAAGCGCGGGGATATTAATGACCCCGTCAGTATTAACCTGCACGATCTCAATTTTAGTTTCCCCATCAATTTTTCTGACATTAATTTCAGTATTACTCCCAGCATTGGTGGAAAATTGAAGAACGAGTTTTTTGACCAGAATGTTCCAGCTGATCAAAGTCTGGTGCTGGAAGACATTTTTTCGTACATGGCTGTCGCACCCAACTTTGGGCTCAATCTAAAACTGGGTTTGGGCGAACTTGGACTAGAAAGTTCTTATAAATTTAACCAAGTGGAAGACACTTTCTTTCCTCTGCGTACACCGACCTTTGAGCACGATCTGGATTTGAGCGCAACAATTTATGTGGCACTTCCGGCGCCTTCGGCCTTGCAGAGTATTGGATCACGCACTTATGGCAAAGTTGCAGCTATGTTTTCGCCTTTCTCAAGCGATATAAACACGCTATATACCATCACTGAGGACTTAAACTTTACTTTCTTGCTCAACTCTAATCCCTGGACCACACTCGTCCTGACAGCCATCGCTAGCTATGAAGATTCTGATGACCCTACAGTTTTGGAGTATTACGCACCAAACGCCGTTTTTAACGCTAAGGGTGGTGTGCAGTTTTCTAGCTCGCCTGCTTTGGGCGAAGGTTGGGTTTTTGGCTATAGCTTGCGCGGTTTGGCAGGCTTGTATCACACAGAAAGCCAAGATCTCTTAAGTTTAGAAGGACTAGTGCATCTAGAACTCAACCGTAGTAACCTATCAATCTTCTTGGATATCAGTACAAGCGTTACCACCAATGGCACTACAAGCGACTATTTTTCGTTTAATGCTGTAATTGGAGCCAGGATAGCCGTGCCGGATTATTTAATACCTTAAGACGCACTTGCAAAAGTCTGTTTTATTGCAAACTAAACAGCTCATGGCATTCTTGAAAAAGTTTATCTTTTGAGAGAGTGTCCATGTAAGCGTTTTGGAAAGCCTCCAACTGTGCTCGATCTAAGGATAAGAAGGGTAGGTAAGGGTCCAAGAGCTGAAAGTCTTTGGGGTTATTTTTTAGAATGTCAATGTTTGATGCCATAAAATCAGCTGTCGAAACAAATATTATTGTTTGCTTATGTTCAGAGACTATATTGTTATTGCCATGTTCCAATGCCGTATCAGTATACACAGCGGGGAAGTTCCATGCTTCAAGAACTTGGTGCCCAACTTCTTTGTGACTAGTACCAAATGCATCTATTTCCAATTGGCTAATACGAGATTGACCCGACGCAGCCTTAATTATGAGCGACTCATAAAGTGATTGGTCGGAGTAAAAAAAGGCCACTTGACCAATGTTGTGCAAAAGGCCAGCCACAAAAGCTTCATCGGCCTGTGATTTTGAACCGTTTTTAATAGCCAAGTCGCGGGACATAAAAGCAGTTACAAGAGAGTGTTTCCAAAAAAACTGATAGAATTTTGATTTTTTGGCCGTAGAAAACAAGCTGGATCCCGTTACTAGAATCACAATGTTCTTAATTGTTTTAATGCCCAAAAGCGAAATGGCTGTCTGCAAGCTGGTGACGGCATTTTGTCGAGCGTACATTGCCGAATTGGAAATTCGTAGTATTTTTGAGGTTAGACCGGGGTCAACGCTGATAACTTTCTCTAAACTATTAAAACCAAAATCATTTGAATCGACCATACTTAAGACCTTGGTGGCTATGTCGGGCATAACCGGAAGGTTATTTAAATATTGGGCATAGTTTTTCATTGGTCAAAAGTATCCTTTGCTGGTCAAGGACTTCTATTATGCAAACAATCCGCGCAAGGTCAACAAGAGAGCTACTTATTGCTGCAAAGGTACTTACCACCTCACCGCTTCCAATCAAGTAGCTTGTCAAATGGTGGTGTCAATTTGCTTCGTCTCATGCACCGTTGTTTGATTTGTCAAATTGGTAAAAAAACAAATTGGGGGAGCGCAATTAGAAACCCGCCGGGGGCGGGTTTCTAATGGAGCGCGGGGGCGTGTCTGTTGGTCACATTGCCTGGGTTTGACTGACGCCCCCGGATGTATTATGCGTTCTTTGTTGCAAACTCGGTCATGTACTGAGCCAAAGCTAGGCAGCTTTCTTGTGGGCAGGCGTTGTAGATGGAGGCTCTAAAGCCGCCAACCGAGCGATGGCCGGATAGACCCAACATGCCTAGGGCTTCGGAACCCTTGAGGAAGGCTTTGTCGAGGTCGCTTGCGGCTGCTTCGTCCAAGCCTGGCTTTTGTATGGTCCAGACTATGTTCATTGTTGAGCGATCGGCTGGATCTACGGGACAGTTGTAGAAGCCTTTGGAATTGTTGATGGCATCATAGATCAACTTGGCTTTGGCTTCGTTGTGCTTCTGCATGCCTTCGGCGCCGCCTTTTTTGTCTATCCATTTGAGCACTTTGTTGAGGGCCCAGACGCTAAAGACTGGCGGGGTGTTGTAGAGTGAAGTTTCAGTTTTTTCGCTGCCGTCTTTGGCTTTGACCTTGCTCACGTGGGTCTTGTAGCCCAAGTAGGCACCAAGTGTGTCGGGGGTGGCTTCCAAAAGGTCGTCGCGAATTATAAGCAAGGTTAGGCCAGCTGGTCCGAGGTTCTTTTGCGCGCCGGCGTAGATAATGCCGAAGTTTTCGATTGGTAGCGGGCGGCTGAGTATGTCGGAGCTCATGTCGGCAACATAGGGTACTGCCAACTTAGGAAAGTCTTTAAACTGGATGCCGCCAATGGTTTCGTTGGAACATATATGTAGGTAGCTGGCATCGGGGCTCAGTTTGATGTCTTGCAGGGTGGGCAAGCTCATATAATTGTTGGCTTTGCCGTCAAAAACAACGTTGGCTTTGCCATACTTCTTGAGGTCGTCTTGGGCTTTTTTGGCCCATGCACCGGTGATGGCAATGTCGGCAGTCTTTCCACCGGCAAGTAGGTTGAGTGGTACCATACTAAACTGTAAGGTAGCGCCGCCTTGCAAAAAAAGTACCTTGTAGTTGGCTGGCACTTTGAGCAGTTTAGTTACCAAGGCGATGGTTTCGTTGTGTAGGGCGTCGTATTCTTTGGAGCGGTGACTGGTTTCGATAATTGACAGACCCATACCTTGATAGTCGACCAACTCGTCGCGTAGTTGCTCTAAGACTTCTAGTGGCATAGTAGCCGGACCAGCATAAAAATTGTGTTTTCTGCTCATTGCAAGACTCCTTTGGTGACATAAATCTGGGGCACTGGTTTAGTACCTTTTGATTCGATTTAGTAAAAGCTACTTTTTTGTAGCTCATGGTGGTGATGTTCTAATTAGTAAAGGTAAGCGCAATGCTGCTCAAGTCCAGAATTGTCGCTGGAATCAAAAAACTTTTAAAAACGAGCGTTTTTGCTGCAATTGGTGAGCATAAATGCGCGGCGCTGTTTATACTAATTGACAAAGGTCAATTATGAGGCATGAAGCTTTTGAACTCCAAAAAGATGGAATAACTCTTAGAGGAAGCATTTGGTCGCCAGGTTATAGCGATGGCTTAGCCAACGCCTCGCTCCGCGGGCGAGTCTTGATTGTGCATGGCATGGGTGAGCATCATGCTCGCTATGAGCATTTTGCACAGACACTCACCTCGGCAAGTTACGAGGTCTGGGGTTACGATCATCGTGGGCACGGGACAACCGCTGGCGATCCTGCAAGTCCAGAGTTTTTGGCCAACTACGGTTTTTTGGCAAAAAAGAATGGCTGGCGTTTGATTTCTTCTGATTTATGCGCCGTGGTAGATCTGCTGCGTGCCCGCCAAGCCAAGCAGACCGAACTTAACTTGCTTGGTTCGCAGGACTTCGAGCTCAGCGGAAGCCGGACTTTGCCCTTCTTTATTTTTGCTCATAGCATGGGCAGTTTTTTACTACGTTGGTCTTTGGTCTATGATCGACTCTATGGAAAAGACTTGAGCGGCGTTGTCATCTCTGGAACGGGTGGTAATCCTGGTTTTAAGGGTAGACTTGGCAGAGCGCTTGCTAAGTTGATGACGATTATCAGGGGGCCTCGAGACAAGAGTCCGCTTATGAACGCCGTAATTTTTGGTTCTTATAACCGCTTGGTGCTTGGTAACCACAGTCGCACCGACTTTGACTGGTTGAGCCACGATGAGGATCAAGTGAACGAATATCTGCGCGATCCCTACTGCGGGGGAGTTATGGCGGCAAGTTTTTACCAGGACCTAATGACTGGAATCGTCGACCTTGGACGGCGCGAAAGTGTTACGCGCTTTCCGCGCAACTTACCCTGTCTTTTTATCGCTGGCCGTGAGGATCCGGTTGGTGAGTTTGGCGTGGGTGTGGAGCAGGTCTTTAGATCTTATCAAGCCAATGGCATTAAGGACATCGAGGTTCAGTGGTTTGAAAAAGGTCGACACGAACTTTTAAACGAAACTTTCCGCAATCAGACCGAAGCCGTCGTGCTTGGCTGGTTACTCAGAAAAACTGAAGCCAGTCGCGCTGAGTCCTAATTGACAGAAAAGAATGTCTGGTAGTATTTCATTTTCTTAGGTATAATAAGAGGATATAAATCAAACGGAGGCATTGCGCCATGACTCAAAAAAAAGAAGAACCCAAGCAAGATAGCTTGACCGAAGCTCAAAAAAAAGAAGCTGCAGCCAAAAAACTCAAAGAAGCTTTAGAAGGCTGTGAAAAACCATTTACCGCCGAGAGTTCTCGCATGGACGATGATGACGATGCTTGTCACGATAGTGTCCAGTAGGGCAGAAATCTAAGACAGCTAGTCTTTTGTAAAAGCCGCGTTTGCGTTAGAGTCTAATCTTGGATTTGTAGCGTAAACGGAGGAATCATGGCGGTGTACCATAATTTTGACCAAGTCAAAGCTTTTTTTAATTTACAGGACTTGGCAGCGTCTGCCCCTAAACTCAAAGAAATTCTCACTAGTCAACGGATTGCGCAATCGCGTGTTAGCTACCAACTTGGCGAAAGTCCAAGGCCAATTGTTAAGGTAGCAGCATCAAACGAAACTCTTGACTATATTTACGCTGCCAAGCAAACCAATGATGCGCTTATGGCGGCATTTGAGTCGCTTGCCTCCGAAGCAGAATTGATCGCCAAATATCGCGACTTGGTAAATGGGGAGCAGATGAACACCGGCGAGAAGCGCTTGGTCTTGCATCAACTCAGTCGCGGCACCGTGGCCAATGCAGTATTATACCAAGGCAAGGATCTGGGGGCGTTTTACGCGCAACAGATCCAACGCATAGCTGAGTTTTCGGCGGCTGTTGATGCTGGCAGAATAGTCTCAGCAAGTGGCAAAAAGTTTGACACCGTAGTTCAAATTGGCATAGGTGGTTCTGACTTGGGTCCACGCGCTATCTATTTGGCGCTCAAAACCTGGGTGGATGCAAAAAATTGTAAAGATAGGTCCAATAGTTTACAAGGCAGCGCCTTAAAGATGAAGGCCTTGTTTATGTCCAACGTTGACCCCGATGATGCAGCAGATGTTTTGGGCCAAATAGACGCCGAAACCAGCTTGTTTGTGCTTGTGTCTAAGTCTGGCACAACCCAAGAGACACTTACCAATGAAGCTTTGGTACTCAAGTTTTTAGCGTCCAAGGGCGTGGCCAATGGTCGTCGCCAAATGATTTGTGTAACTTCAGAAACCAGTCCACTTGCCAAATCCAGTGAATACCTCGATAGCTTTTTTATAGACGACTTTATCGGCGGGCGCTACTCCTCGTGCAGTGCTGTTGGTGGCGCCGTACTCTCACTGGCCTTTGGACCGCAAGTCTTTGCCGAGTTTTTGGCTGGTGCCCACGCTGCCGACGTTGCCGCATTAGAACCGCAGGTGAGCAAAAACCCTGCCTTGCTTGACGCCTTGATTGGCGTGTGGGAACGCAACTTTTTGGGCTACCAAACAACGGCGGTCTTGCCTTATAGTCAAGCTTTGGCACGCTTTCCTGCTCACTTACAGCAGTTGGACATGGAGTCCAATGGTAAGCAGGTCAACCGGGCAGGGCAGCCTATCCATTACGCTACCGGGCCTGTGATTTTTGGCGAGCCGGGCACCAATGGTCAGCATAGCTTCTTCCAACTCTTGCATCAGGGTAGCGATGTGATTCCACTGCAATTTGTGGGCTTTAGGCAGGCGCAAGACGGTTTGGACATCGACTTCCAAGGCTCGAGCAGTCAAGCTAAGTTAAACGCGAATCTAGCGGCTCAGATTGTGGCTTTTGCCTTGGGCAGTACCAACGACAATGCCAACAAAAACTTCCCCGGAGAACGACCCTCCAGTCTCTTGGTGGCCGACAGTTTGACGCCGCGTGTTTTGGGCGCTCTCTTGGCCCACTTTGAGAACAAAGTAATGTTTCAGGGTTTGGTTTGGAATCTCAATTCGTTTGATCAAGAAGGCGTGCAGCTGGGCAAAGTGCTCACAGGGACGGTGCTTGAGGGCACAGGTGCCAGCGCTGAGCTTGTGGCCTTTGCCAACGAGCTAGGGGTCCAGAAGTGAAAAGTGTTGGCCATGGTGGGCAGGTCTTGGTCTAGTTGCCAGGGCTAAAGACCTAGTCGCCAGATGCCGGTCTACTTTCGAAACGACAAGGGTGACTTGCCAAATTTGCGTTTAAACTGCCGACTGAGATGGCTAATATCATAGAACTTGAGAAACTCAGCAATATCTTGCAGTTTCCAGTTGGTATTGAGTAGAAAGTTAGCAGCCTGAACAAGCTTAAGGTCCATGTAGTATTGCATGGGAGATATACCCATCCGCTTCTTAAAATAAGAGAAGAAGTAGTTCTTGTTGAGTTTTAGCTCCTTGGCAAGTTCCTCTACCGTGAGACTTTCGGAAACTCTGCTTTTCATTATTGCGATGGCTTCAATAACCCGGCTGTCGTCGGCACTTAAGTCCAAAGAGTGGTCCTCAGGTGTAAAGAGATCATAAAGCATGCTCAGAAACTGATAGTTCATAGAAGTCTGCTTGAGTTTGTTTTTAGACTCAAACTTAAGGATTATTTCATCTAACTTTTTGTAGATTGTCAAGTTGGCGTCGAGAAAGCCACTCTCAAAAGCTTCGCAAATTCTTTTGTCCAATTCCGCGTTGTTGACAGAAAAAGTGACCCAGTACAAGGTCATTGGCGAGGCGCTATACTCGTCGGTGCCTTCTAAGAAAGCAAGGCTATGTTCTTCCTTGGGTCGTGACAAAAATATCCGGTTCTTTAGCTCTTGGTAGCCCATTCCATTGTTGGTTAAGAGTCTTCCGTTTTCTTTGTAGAGTGTAATTTCGTACTCATTATCGTGAGAATGATTGTAAATGATACCATTGCCAACATTGTAAAAGCCAGTGTTGTTTATTTCCAGTTCCATAGAACCGCTATACTACCGTAAAATTTGTGCCTTGTTAATCAAGGCACCGGCGAAACACTGGTATCCGAGACTATTTTGTGCAGCTTGAGCCAAGCCTGCAGTTCCAGCTTGCTGGCTTCGTATTCTAGTTGCACCTCTTCAACTAAGCTTTCTAGGTCATCAAAACCGCACTCTAGACATTGTTCTATAGCCTGCAGTTTGGACCTTAGGGATTCCAAGTTGAGGTTGGCAGCTGAGCCTTTAAGCTTGTGGGCAAGTTTGCGGGCCTTCTCTTTTTCGGATTTTTGTGCAAGTTTCATTAAGTCTCGATAGTCTTGTTCGCTCTCCCGCAAAAAAATCTCTATCACTTGTTGAGCTAGGTCAGACTGGCCGCCAACTCTTTTTAAAAAGGCCGATTGATCAAAGGCGTGAAACGTGGTGCCCAAACTCTGCGCCGGTTCTGGCGGAGCTTGTTGCCCTTGCGGAGCTTGTGACCCGTGCGTTAGCCACTTGTCGAGTATTTCAGCTAGTGTATTGAAGTCCACAGGTTTGCTCATGAAGTCGTTCATGCCGTGTCTTAGGCATTCTTCCTTGTCGCCCTTTAGGTTGGAAGCCGTCATGGCTATCACGGGTATTTGATGGTTGCGCACGCTGGAGCTGATGTCTCGGATTAAAGTGCTTGCCTGCAGTCCGCTCATGACTGGCATGTTGATGTCCATCAAGACCAAGTCAAAGTCTTGCTTTGTGAGGTTCTGCAAAACCTCTTGTCCATTCTCTACTGTATCGCACTGGTAGCCAAGTTTGGATAGATAAATGAGCATTAGGGTGCGATTGACTTCATCGTCATCAGCAAGCAATAGCCTGCCAGAGCGTTTTTGCGCGTAACGCTCAGCCAAGTGATCCTCGCGCACTGAATGCCGGGTAATGAGTTTGGTTTGGCTTTTTTTTCTGCTTGAGACTAGGCAATCATGCAAGTCATTTGCTTCTATAGGTTTAGGCAAGTACACGTCAAATCCAGCGGCACGGGCTTGGTTGGCGTCGCCACGTTCTGGTCGGCAGTGGGTAAGCAATAGAATCGTCTGATTGATGTTTTGGTCTAGTCTAATTGTTCTGCCAAGTTCGAGTCCACTCATTTCTGCAAGGTCTTGTTCAACTATAACCATGGCAAATGGATCCTGGTTTTCGGCAGCCTGCGTTAACATATTCAGGGCTTGTGAACCATGCTTGGCTTGATGGACTCTCATACTCCAAGCGCGTAGATTAGTGTCGAGTAAGAACCGATCTTCGCTGCTATCATCAAGAATCAGAATCTTGACTCCATCAAGCTGGTCATGTGGGGCAGCTACTTGGCAAGGCTGAGAGGGCATAGCTTGCAATACAAGTTTGACATCAAACCAAAACTCCGAGCCCTGGCCATGCTTACTTGTAAGTCCTATCTTACCGTTCATGAGTTCACACAGCTCTTTGCAAATTGCCAGACCCAGACCAGTACCACCAAAATGTCGGGTGCTGGAAGCATCTACCTGAACAAACTTATTAAAGAGCATGCTGATTTTGTCATCTTCTATGCCAATTCCAGTGTCAATCACGCGTGCATGCAGGTTTATGCCGCCTACTACGAGGCTGTCTGTGTCTTGGCTCCAAGCCATCTTGAGTACCACTTCTCCTTGGTGCGTAAATTTTATCGCATTATCCAAGAGGTGAGAAATAATCTGACGCAGTCGGCCGGGGTCACCCTTGAGCAAGACGGGCAGATCCACGGCGGCCGTCCAAGCGAGTCTTAAGCTCTTTTCTTGAGCCTTAGGCATCATGCTTTGCATAACATCGTCAATCAACTGCAGCATGTCAAAGTTGATGATTGACAAGTCAAGTTTGCCTACTTCCAGTTTGGTATAATCCAAAATATCGTTGAGCAGCGTTAAGAGTGAACTGCTACATTGCCTTACTGTTTGAGCATATTGCAGTTGTTCCTCGTTGAGTCCACTGCCTAGTAAGATACTGTTCATACCAATGATGCCGTTCATCGGAGTTCTGAGCTCGTGGCTAATATTTGCCAAAAATTCAGTCTTGGCCACGTTGGCAGCATTGGCCTTTTTTTCCATCTCTTGGGCCTTTTGGTTGAGTTCCTTAAGGTCGCTAATGTCACTCATGGCCACCACAACCAAGTCTAAATGATTTATAGTGACTGGCTCAATACTGTAGCGTAGCCAGAGAGGCTTGTCGTTATCCGTCAGTACACCGGAAAGACACATTTCTTGATCATTAATCGCAGGTCCTGCTGAAAAAATGCTTTTAATGCCCTTGTTTAGCTCACAATCAGAACACTCAGTGCCAAAGCCGCATCCTCCACTGTGGCTGAGCTGGTCTATGCAGTCGATAAACTCACCGCAGCGAAATACTTGTTCCATGCTGCCCTCTTGGGCAAAGAGTTTGCGGGCGGCATGGTTGCTTTGCAGTACTTGCCTATCTTGGTTGACCACCAAGAGCGCAACTGGCGACGCCGCTAGGATCGCCTTAAAGTTGTCCTTCTCAGTGTTAAGATGCCGCGTAATCGCGCGGTGGGTAAACTCATAGCCAGTTTGGAAAAGCGTCAAAAGCAGGTAAATACCCAAAAAACGCACCATAACGCGGTCTTCGGGTAAGGCAGCTGGGATGTTTAGCACTTTGCTAGACAAAAACAAAGTCAAAAGCGCTGCTAGGTAGGCAACACTAATCCTTAGGCCTGATTTAAAGCCCAAAAGATACGACGACGCCAATGGAACTATCAAGCTCCAAAGGTAACCGGTTCCGTGATCGCCACCAGAAACAAAAAAGGACAAAAAGGCGAGTAGTGAAGCAATGCTGACTATAATGTTGGCGCTCTTATTGCGAGGGCGATTTAAGGTCAATACCAATGCAATAGTGAGTGAGATAGCAAAAAAAGTATCTAATAGGGTCAAAAAATAATTGTTTATGGTCCAAGCATATATGCCGGCGATCAAGGTGTATACAAGCGCAACAATAAGTATGGAGAGACTTAAAAAGTGTTTGACTTGATCATCAACATCAGGACGCAGCATCAGCGCTCGCAGGCCACGCATTGGTTTACTAGTAGTGGGGTCCTGCTTGGAGCTCGCCATGACATGCCCTTCCTTATCTCTACTATTCTAAGTCATCAAACTGTCAGTCTGCAAACTTAAGATATAGACATACGGTGTCCTAGGCGCATCACTTTGAGCAGTTCTGCAATCTCTGGGCTTGTGTTTATTAAGCCAAGCTTACGACCCTGAGTTTCTAGCTGCTTGATGAGAAGTACCAAAAGTCCAATGCCTTTTGAATCAATCATGCTAACTCTTGCTAAATCGATCAAAAAGTCACCCTCAGATTGTTCAATCAATGGGTTGACTTGTTTGTGAAGCGCCGTGATTTCAACCGAAACAAGGTCGGTAGGTGCCAAAAAAGTAACAGATTCTGCCATGGTTTTACCCTCGTTCCAATTAGATTTCTATCAACAAAAGTAGGCGATCGTCGGCTCCGGGGTGATTGACAAACAGCCTGCTGCCGACATAAGTGATCGCATCATCTATGCTCATAGTGTAGGTCGCAGATAGAATCTCTTGCAACAATTCGATACCTTTTTTCCATGAACTTCCTTTTTCAAAATCTTCGACTACTCCGTCAGAGTAGAGGCAGATCCGACTGGTCTTTTTTAGATCCAGTTGGCGCACTGCAAAAAAGGGATCGTCAAACGCACCCAAGATGTCTCCCTCTGAATAGACTGGCTCAAAGTTTTTTCCGTCGTGTGCAAGTAAGGCGGGTAGGTGGCCAGCTGAAACCAAATAGGCTTGGTTGATGCGCCGATTGACCTGTAAGTAAGTGGCTGTGAGCAATTGACCATCTTTTAAGAAGTCTTTGATGACCGCATTAATGCGTTGAAAGGTCTCGACCGGGCTTTGCATTATTGACGCATTTTCTCTAAACAGCACCTTGACCACCGATGAAAGATACGATGCCTCTATGCCATGGCCAGAAACATCAGCAACCAAGTAGCCATAGATTCCGTTTCCAAGCTTTACAAGGTCGTATTGGTCTCCTCCGGCTTCTGCTGCTTCCTCAAAATAGACGGCACAGTGAGAATCAGGAAGATTTTTAGGGTTGGTCAAAAATGATTGGTGGGCTTGAGTTAGCTGACGCAGCTTGATTTTTTGCTGCTCAATTATGAGTTGATTGGCAACTTTAAGCCTAATGTGGATCCGTACCCGTGCCACCAACTCCTGGCCATTAAATGGCTTAGTGATGTAGTCGACGCCACCAATCGAAAGCCCCTTTATTTTGCTGTCATCATCGATCTGGCCGGTAATAAAGATTACCGGAATGTCGCGCGTGTCCTGTCTTGTTTGCAGCTGGGCACAAAGTGCAAAGCCATCACCATCTGGCAGTTGGATGTCGAGCAAAATGAGGTCGGGGTGTTGTGCCTCAATACACGGAACAAGCTCTTTGGCCAATGCGGCTTGTTGGCAGCTAAATCCTGCATTTTCGAGTATACCAACCGCAATTAGCCGACTGACTGCGTCGTCATCAACAACGAGAATATTATATTTGGTTTTTGATTCGAAACTAAGCTCTTCAAACATTCAATCTTCCGATCTTCCATTCTCCATTAATCTTAGGAACCAGTTGACATTCTGGATTCTTATACTTGACAGCCAAAAAATCCAGCGTATAATGCTTATTATAAGACTTGAAATAAGTTTAGGGAGTTATTGCATGCCTTTTTCGGTTGAAACGACTATGGATCTGCGCAATCTAAACAAAAAGAAGGTTTTTGGCTTTCTTTGTGAAAATTCCCCTACAACTCGTAAAGACATGGTCAGTGGCTTGGGGCTCAGTTTTGGCACTATCGCGACCATCTGCAAAGAACTGATTACTGAAGGGCTGATGAGCAGTGCATCTTCAAATAGATCAAACGGAGGTCGGATTCCAGACCTAGTCTTTTTAAAGCCAGATGGCGCTTATGTAGCGTGTCTCGATTTGATCCAACACGAGAAGACGAGCCTATATTTTTATGATTTAGCAGGAAAACTCATAAGCTGTGAGCATTGTGATACTAGCGGCGTTAGCGACTATGCTGCGCTTGAGGCACAGGTGCTTGGTGCCTACCAACGGATTGTAGCGCAATTTGCACATGCTCCGCAGGTTGTGGGCATGGGTATTGCGGTGCCAGCTATTCCAGACCGAAGAACGGGCTTGCTTATTCATTCTACCAATCCAATTTTGGAGAACGTTGCTTTGGCAAGCAGGCTTGAGTCCGCCTTGGCAATCAAGGTAGTGGTTGAGAATGAGTCCAATCTTTTGGCAAGTGCTTGCGTCCATAATCACCCTATTTCAAGGGCTTTGACTGATCTCATTTACCTTTATGGTGGTGAAGGCTTGGGGGCAGGCATTATATGCAATGACAAGCTCTTGCTGGGTGCACGTGGGCTTGGTGGAGAGATTAACCACTTACCCATTGGCCGCCGTAATTACCAGTGCTATTGTGGGCAAAAAAACTGCGTAGAAACAGAACTTGGTATTGCGGGCTTCTTAAAAAAATATAGAGAAGACAGCGGCCAAGACCTCGGAAATGATAGCAGCGGTTGGCATCGATTTAAAGAACTTGTCGCCAAGAACGATGGTTGCGCTCTGGCAGTTTGCCAAGAGAATGCGCATATTTTGGGAGCCTTGCTCGCATCGCTTTGCAATTTGTTTGACCCGCAGAGAGTCTATCTTGGTGGTTACGTGACAGACGTTTACGAATCTATGCAAACAATAGTCAAGCAAGAACTCGCTGCGAGAAACGTGTCGCAAAGCTGGCCTGAAGATTTTCTTGAGCTTAGTTACAATTACCAAGACTTGCTACTAAAAGGCTGCCGAGATTTGGTGACGTCAAACTGGATTCCACGAGCAAATTCAAAAAGAAAGAGTGGTGTAGCATGAAAGTACGATCTGGTTCTTTAATTGGCTTTAGCCTTGTGACAGCGTTACTAAGTGGTTTGCTCTTGTTTTCTGCGTGTGAAAACAATCAAACCAAGCCAAGTGCCAGCAAAGATGGCAGCGTTTCTTTTTCTTGGTTAATTAACTATGACTGGTTTTCTCCACCCAACAACTGGGGCGCCGACGTGGTCTCAGCTTGGCTCAAGCAAGAGAGAAAGTTGGACATCGAATGGCTAAGTCCGATGGGTGCTGGCGACTCGCGGCTCAATTTGATGATAGCAACCAACGAACTTCCAGACGTTATCAACTTAGACCACGGTGAGTTGGTAGATCAGCTGATAGACGCAGGTACCTTGCTGCCAATTGATGACTATCTTGACCAAATGCCCAATCTGCGCCGCTGGGCCGGCAAGCTCAATTTGGAGCTCTTGCGTTACAAAGATGGAAAAATCTACCAGTTTCCCAATTGGTACATCAATCCAGACAAAAAACAAGGAAATGGTAGCGCTGCTTGGGCCATTAATACGCGGATTTACAAAGAGCTCAATAGTCCTCCATTGCTGACCTTTGAAGACTTGGATAAGTATCTGGATTTGGTCAAGGCCAAGTATCCAGACATTATTCCCTTGGAACCTTGTGAGGGAAATCAAGCGTCAATTTTGATGTACCTTGGGCAAGATGTAAACATGGTCAACCACTTGGCTAACGCCTTAGGTACACCGCAAAACGGCAAGTTTTCCCGAGTTTTTGAAGATCCGCGCGTTAGAGACACTTTTGTACGCATGAGTCGCTACTTTCGTAACGGCCTTGTAAGTCAAGATGCCTTTACGCAAAGTCGTGATCAGGTAATGGAAAAGCTCATCAATGCCAGAGTGGCGGTAGTTGCAAGCCAGGATGCAGAGATCATCGGGCGAGCAAACCGACAAAACACAATTGGAGAAGACCTCTACGAGGTAATTTGGCCAATTGCCAAAAAAGGCATTGATGCCAGTCAGGTCAAAATCTCAAGCTACAATACTCGAGGTTGGAATGCCAATGTGTTTACCAAAAAAGCTGCTGACCGGCTTGGCAGCATACTAAAACACTTGGACTGGTTAACCGGCGAAGAAGGACAAAGGGTTCTTTGCTACGGTCCTCCTGGCTACTTTTGGGACAAATTTGATGAAGAAGGAATCCCTTTTTGGAACAGCCGTTATCAGAACGCCAGCAGCGCCGAGCGTGAGCAAGCACGACTTTTTAATTGGAACTGGGTCGGCAATACGTCTTGGGTAGACATCGGCAAGGCGGTTGCCAACAAACGAATGGCGGTTGAACACCAGGATCAGATGACGAGATGGCAAGGCGACATAATTTGGAAGACTAGCCGTGACGAAAAGGAATTTGGCTACAATAATCCACCAGCTGACAGTGAGCTTGGCATGATTAACACCATGATCTTGGACATTTATGACGAAGCGCGAACGTATTCCGTCTTTGCCAACTCTGATGCCCAGGTACTTTCCATTCTTGACCAAGCCCAAATTGACATGAACCAGATCGGCTATGACAAGTATTTAGACTATCACAACAGCGCCTGGGCACAAAAAAAAGCTCAAGTCGAAGCGCTAGAAGAAAAATAAGACTTTAGGAGACCAAAGTGAAAAAGATGAAAAGGTTTATAGTTTCAATAGCCCTCGCTGCCAGCCTATTTATGCTTGGCTGTCCCATTCAACCTGTTACAACCACGACTAGTCTCGATGAGATTATAACTTCCACAACTATTTATGTTGATCACGGTAGTAGTTTTGTTGGAGTTAGCACCAGTTCATTTAGTGACGAACATTTAAACGTAGCCGGGCTAAACCTGATCAAGCCTAAGTTTATGCGTTATTATCTCGGTAGCACCATCGTTTTTGATAAAAGCGCTGAGCCAAAGGGAGTTGCTTCCATCCGAGACAGCAATTACTATCATAATGGCGAGTTTACCACCATTATGTCATCAAATATGTCAGGTTGGGATTACACCCCGCAGCTTGATTTTGACGAGTTTATTGCACTTTGTAAGACACTGGGAGCTGAGCCAGTAGTACTCTTACCCATTTATGCCGCCTACTATACGGGTGTTGGGGCCCATATGACTGACGAAGAGCTGTATACCGCACACGAAGACTTTGTGCGTTACGCCAATGTTACTAAAAAATACGGCGTAAAATACTGGGAAATTGGCAATGAAGATGATATTCACGCAAATAACGGCAACAGTGTGCTTACCGCAACGGTGCCTGTCTATGCAGCAATATTTAATGCTTTAGTGCCTCGGCTCAAAGCGGTTAACGACGAAGCAACGGAAAACCATGTAGAGCTTGAGTGTGGAGCCAATACTTTCTGGGATACCAGTCGCTGGAAGGCGCTTTTGCCCTTGATCAAGGCCAACATGGGTTTTGCTGTTGTGCACCAGTATTCTGCATTTACGACGTATGAGATGTTTAGGGACTTGGATGTAGAACGTATCAATCTTACCGACGATTTTGACTCCTACAATCAGATTTTTGTTGACCACTTTAACAAGGCTCGCACGGAGTTGAACGACCCCGCAATTCCATCAAAGGTGCTTGTAACCGAGTTGTCGTCACATTGTACCTATGAGCCAGCAAATCCAAAAAACAATAGTCTTTGGAAGGGTTTGCACAATATTCAACTTTTGTTGATCAATGCCAGCAGGCCCAACGTCCTTGGCACTATGAACTGGGTAACGTGGTACGCAGGTACCATTGACAAAACCTTTAATGTTTTTACTGACGATCAACAAGACACGCTTTCTCCAGTGGGCATGACATTGTCGGTGGTGGGTGACCATCTTTATCCAGTCACCAAAACCCGTTTGCAACCTGCACCCAATGTGGAACTTTGGGTAAGTCATAGTCAGGACTGGTCCAAAATGTCTGTCTTTATCCTCAATAGATCAAAATATGTTAGAACACTAGACCTCAACATAGCTGATTTTGTCGGTGATAGCACCAAGAGTACTAAATGGGTTTACAGCGCTGCCGCCCTTGATGAATGGTCTCAAAGCCCTTATTATAATCGATACAATAGCAATCTGACTTCTGTTGTCGACGCTCGTGTCACGGTGCCTCCCTTGTCATGCACCATTTACGACTTTGACGGGGTAAACGGCTAAAAAACCGACACTGTCAGGGTGGACCGCGGCCGAAAGTCGGAGCGGTCCATTTTTTAATTCTTTGCAAAAGAGAGCTTTACATGACCACGGATTTACTTGAGGAACGATGTGCCTCTCTATTATTGGCATTGGCCGACGAGTCACCAACCTTCAGAGTCTTTTTTGGTTTTGACGGCTATGTCGATAGCATAAAACGCGTGGTTCAGAAGCGTTTTGCCGACGGTAGTCGTCTGCATTTTAAATCTATCGCCGACTTTGCTTCTCAAATAGCGCAGGGTGCGAGCAAAAGCGCCGAGTTTGAACTAGAAATGCTATGCCAAAAGATCGGCGGCAATGCTCCCCTGATGGCTCGAGCGGCGGCAAACTTGGGACTGTGGTGCACCTGTGTCGGAGCAATGGGGTACCCTGAACTGCTGCCAATCTTTTTAGAAGATACTGTAGCCAATTTGCAGCTATTGAGCGTTGCCGAGTCCGCAAAGACCGATGCTTTTGAGTTTGATGATGGCAAACTTATGTTTGGAGAAAACGCCTCAATCAGTGGGCTTAACTGGGATACTATTGTAGCCAGACTTCTTCTGCAGGATACTGCTATTCTAACGCTACTCGTAGAAAGCCAACTGATTGCCGTACTAAACTGGTCGTGCATCCAGCACAATAAAAGTATTGTGGGTTCAATAATTGACTGCTTATCACAGGTTCTGGAGCCGGATGCACTTGCTAACAAGCTTATGTTTTTTGATTTTTCTGATTTTTCGGCAGTAGAGCCTGCTATGGTAGCTCAGTGGCTGCAGGTTATCAAACAACTTCCGTGTAAGTGCATCGTTAGTCTTAACCTAAAAGAAGCCCAGATCCTGCATGCTATCACAGCGCAATCATTTGACGGACCAAGCCAGTTGGTGGATATTGCGACACTTTGTAAAAACTTGGACCGCGAGCTTGGCATCGCGTTGGTGCTGATCCATGATAGAGATGCGTCCTATGCCTGTGGAGACCAGCTAAGTTACCAAGCACCAGGCTTTTTTGTTGACAGTCCCTATCTGTCTACCGGTGGAGGTGACAATTTTAACGCGGGCTTTGCTTTTGGACTGCTCAATGGTTTTGCAATACCAGACTGCTTGCTCTTGGCCAATGCGGTTTCGTCTTTGTACGTCAGTTCTGGCCAAAGTCCTGATCTCAAAAAAGTCAGAGACTTGCTGATTTTGCAGCAATCAATCTATGCAACTAAAGTGGAGCGCTAATATGGCACAATATTTACAAGATATCCTTTCGCAAGCTACTGCAATTCGTAACGAGCTCGGTTTCTATCGCTCGGCAGAAAATCAAAAGATTCTGACTGCATTGGCTGACCTCAACAAGAAGAGAGTGGTCTTTTTGGGCATGGGCAGTTCTAATTTTTGCGCCTATGGTGCGTCAATTATACTCAATCAGGCCGGCATCAATTGTCGCACTGAGTCGGCCTCTCAAGTTTTGCATTACGAACTTGCAAGTATTGGCGACGACGACTTGGTGGTACTGACTTCACAATCCGGAGAATCTGCTGAGATTGTAGCGCTAGTCAGTTGCTTACCTGAGTCAATAGACGTTCTTGGGATTTGCAACTTCCCAGACAGTACGCTTGGCAAAAGAGCAAAATACCTCTTGAGTATGAATGTAAAACCAGAAGAAGCCGTTAGTACGCGCACCTACCTTGCCTCTCTGATTCTCACGCAACTGCTGGCAGTTACGCTAGTCTCAAGTGACACAGACGTATTTTTTGCCCACTTGGACCAAGCTCTAACTAGTTTGGCTGCACTTTTGCAAGAGCAAAGCCAGATAGTGGAAAGTCTGCAAGCCTTTGTTGAGCCCGGGCAAACAGTAGCTGTAATAGGTCGTGGTTATGGATTGGGAACCGCCCGTGCCGGGGCATTGTTTATACGCGAAGCAGCTAAGTTTCCGGCACTGGACTTTGAATCGGCCGAGTTTAGACACGGACCTTTTGAGATGGTCGATAGCAGGCTGTGTGCCCTTATTTTGGCACCCGAAGGCCCTGGTTATACCCTCCAGATTGCTTTGGCCCGAGACATTATCGAGCGCGGTGGCAAGGTGATTTTGGTCGCATCCACACAGGTGGACATAGCCAAAAAAAACTGTCTGCTTATTAAGACTGGCCCACTCTACGAAGCGCTTTCTGGCTTGGTACAGATCGTGCCAATTCATTTATTGGCCTATGTTCTTGCACAGCAATCTGGCTTTGAACCCGGGGTTTTTCGCTGGTCAAGCAAGGTAACCAGCCGTGAATAAGCAGCAGTTTTGGATAGTTCCATCTACCCACATAGACTTGGCATGGAAAAAGTCTTCTGCCGAAATGGCCAGTCTTCTCGAGGCTTTTGTAGTTCGCTTGTTGGAGCTGTGCAGACGCTTTCCAAGCTATCGTTATGTTCTGGAACAAGCGGCACACTATAGACGTTTACAAGGCAAACGCCCGGATTTGATTGCTGGCTTAAAACAAGCCATCGCCAATGGCCAACTTGAGTTTGTTGGTGGTATGGCGTCGAGTCTGGAGACCAACATGCCTAACGGCGAGTGCTTTGTGCGCAACATGGAGCTAGGGCTAGCCTGGGTGCGAGACCATCTGGACGCCGAGGTAAAAACTGCCTGGTTAATCGACACCTTTGGTATCAATGCTCAGGTGCCGCAGATTCTTCGCCAGGCCGGGTTTAAACACTTGATGGCCAATCGATTTGGCGCCAAGCTCAGCATAGACACCTTTTGGGCACTAGGACTAGATGGGAGTACCATTTTTGTGCTTGGCTCTGACTGTATGTCAGAGCAGGTTAAGCCAGAACATTTGTACTTTAAGTTTTTGTCTACCACCGAACAGATAGGCGCTTTGTTTGAACAGGCAGCTAGTTTGGCCCAGGCTAATGACCTAGTGGTTATGCCGTATACAGAAAATGAAGACCTGCCATCTGACAGTTTACAAGCGTTTATTGATGTCAGTAATCTTGGCCCGGACAATGAGCACCAGTCCTGGCAGTTTGGTTCGCTATCTAATCTATTACCAAAAATCGCTGCTGCTTCGGCCAGCGCCCCGGTTATTTTTGCCGACCTCAACCCCGAGTTTAGCGCCACTTTTTCGCAGCGCTCCATCATTCGCTTGCACAACCGCAGCCTAGAGGCTTTGCTTTTTGACGCCGAAACTTGGGCAGCGCAGGCCAAGCTGCCTGAGGCTCGAGCAGCACTTGACGAGCTGTGGTGGAAGATGGCCTTTGTCCAGTTCCACGATGTTTTGACAGGTTCGCACCCCGATCTGGTGTTTACAGAACTATTGCAGAACTTTACGTCAATTGAAGAACAAGCAACGATTATCCGAAACCAAGCACTTTCTGCATTGACTGACTTTTCTGATGTGTCCAA
The DNA here is from genome assembly GCA_038204425.1 of Spirochaetia bacterium. Taxonomy (GTDB): domain Bacteria; phylum Spirochaetota; class Spirochaetia; order DSM-27196; family Salinispiraceae; genus JBBRCZ01. Next base: position 90,695 of record JBBRCZ010000009.1, read on the forward strand.
GTCGTCCGACTTATCCACTTTGACCGAAGCTGCGACTTACTGTTCTCACCTTGTGGCCAATGCGCTTCCTTTAGCTAGGTTTGCTCGAGTAGATCTTGACTACGACAGCAGCCAGGGGCCGGTGACTGAGCTAGTCTTTGGAGATCAATCTATTCCCTTTTTTTACGAGCAGGGGCGGCTGAGCTTTTATGCACACTTGCCGCCAATGAGCCTTAGTCCATTTTTGCTCAAGACTAGCCGCAAGACTATCCACAAGACTAGCCGCAAGACCAGCCAAGAGAACTCCGAGCCTGATTTGGTTTTCCAGCCCGCGCAAAGCTTAGTACTGCAGCAAGATGAGATAGAACTTTCTTTTGAACCCGATAGTCGCCAATTAGTGATAAGTCTCGTTAAAGAAGGTAAGCGTTACGAATTTTCACGCGGCAGTCTTTTGTTGGTCGAGTCAGATCTTGGCGGTTTTCAGGTAGAAGAACCAAGTGGCAAGGAGTACTTGGCCAGTGACTTTGCCGTTGAGGCGAGCATAGTTGAAGATCATCCGCTAGGCAAGGCAATGCTGCTTAGAGGATCTTTTTGTGAGCTTGAGTGGCAGGCCGGACTGTTTATTGCCAAAGGATCGCATTGCATTGAGCTGGCTCTCGACCTTGCGTGGAGCGGGGAGGCAGCCCGGGTTCGGCTAGTTATAGTAAGTGCCATAGAGACAGAGCAGGGTATTTTTGAAGTGCCGTTTGGCACGCTTGAGCGCGCAAGTTACAGCAGTCTGCCCACCGCCCGTGGCGAGTGGCCAGCGCAACGTTTTGTTGCGTTGCAAGACCAGACCCACGGTTTGGCACTCATCAATCGAGGTACTGCTGGCCACCAAGTCGACAAGCATAGACTCTTGTGCTCGTTACTGCGCGCGCCCCATGCCGAGTATGCGGGCATGGTTAAGGATGTCTCAAGCTCGCAACATGGAAAACACCATTTTGACTTTTGTATCAAACCTTATTTTGGAACTTGGCAAGATGCCATAATCGCCGAGCTCGCCCAAAGCTTTAATCGCCCTGCCTTTGCTTTTATTCCAGCAAGACCTTGGTTTTTAAATCAAGGAGCTCGCTGGTGCTCACTTGAGAGCTTGGAAGGTAAGGTGATGTTTTCTGCCTTGCGACAGGCCAGGTCAGGCGAATCCGTGCGCGTAAGTTTATATGAAACCAGCGGAAAACCTGCTAGAGTTAAGCTGTGGCTCAAGAGTATGAAGCGAGCGGTCAAAAGTGACATTATGGAAAAAGCCTTGCAGGAACTGGAGGTCCAAGACCAGTCGTGTGCTTTAACCTTAAAACCGTTTGAAATTGTAACGCTACTTATTGAGACCCAGCAGCAAAGTCTATAACAAGCTTGGCAAATTCAATCGGACACTGCTGGTGGTAGTCGTGACTGCCACCAGTTATTAAGTGCAAGTGGCAATCGGTAATAATGGCTGCAGCAGCTTGGGCGTGGCCAAAGTCAAAGTAGAGGTCTCTGTTTCCTTGAAGGATTGAGACCGGCACCATCAACTGGGCAAGTGAAGGGCGCAAGTCGTAGTTTGGGCTCATGACATAACTTGTGCGATGCTGGCTAATCTGGCTCCATACCGCGCTTGCATTCTGACCGTGTTGTACCGTGAGATAGTCGCGGGCAGCCTGATCTAGTTCCGGCCAGGCCTGCAATGCCCAATCAGTGCGCGACCGAATTTTGGCGTCAGAAAAGAACCCAGTTGCCTCCAGAATCAGGTGACTTACGCGGGATTGATGAGCCTGCGCCCAGGTGGCAGCAATCGCACCACCCATACAATGACCCAACATGGCAAACTGAGCCTGCGGGCCAAAACGAAGGTCCACGTCTTCTTGTCCCAAAGTGGCAAGTCCATGCAAAACATGGTCAAACTCAAGACTACCCTCAACTATCATATCTTTATCTTGGATTTCGTAGCTATCCTTGTACGATAGCCCATAGCCGCGGCGGTCGTACTCTAGCACGGTAAAGTGCTCACCTAACGCCGCTCTGAGCGCTTGCCAGCTTTGACTTGAATCAAAGCCGTTGTGGAACAGAACCAAGCCCGGGCCAGAACCACTTATGCGAACAAAAATGTCGCCAAACAAGTAAAAGCAGCGTTCTTCAGAATGTGAATTTAGTTCTTCCACGGGCTTTCTACGCGGTTTTTTTGGAGAAGCTCAAAATCAATAGTGCGCGCTTGCTCTTGCTCAATCATTTCGCCTAAACCTTCCATAGCCATGGTCCTTTCTAGCACCTTTAATTCAGTATCGAGGTCGAGCAGGTTGTCTTCCTGCAGCTTGACCAGCTGAACTTCAAAAGCTTTTATGAGCGTGTGCAAGTGACCTTGCACACGCTGCTGTGACTCCGCAATGGTTGACGACGAGAGACCGTGTGAGCTCAAGTCACGATGGAGAGTGGCAATTTTAATTACCGTGTCACCATAATAGTCAAGAAATTTGCCGGCCGCACTGGCGTCCTTGGGGTCTTTTTTGACGTCTTCAACAATCTTGTCAGTTAGCACGGCTAGGCGTTCCAAACACGAACGCACGTCACCTTTGGCTAGCGCCTGAGCCAAAAGTTGGATCTGGTCTCGTTTGGACCTGGCCTGCATTATGACTTCTCTTGCACGGTTACTGTTTACACCAGCTACTTTGTCTTCTTTTTCTAATCCTTTACCAATCAGAAAAAAGGCGATAAATCCACCCACTCCTGATAACAAACCCAGCGGCAAACCAAGATTTAAAACAGCCCAAAAAAGTATAAAAAGAAGTCCGCCACCAAGACCGGCCACTATGCCAGTTATGCTCTGCTTATCTGCCATCGGGTAAACCTCCGTAAGTCACGCCCAACAGCTTACTCTATCTGGCCATTTTACGACAAGTTGGTCGGCTATTAGTCGGCAATTAGTTGCAAGGACTCTTGCTAGCCAGTAGACTAAAAGTGAGAAGGAATAAGCATGGTGCGTGGTCGGCCCTTGCCCGACCGTCTAGGAGCTTCGTTGCGCCTCTTTGGTGCTGAGTTCCTCTACGGCTGCGGCTTTTTTTTGCAGGTTATGAAAGAGCTCTTTCGTTTTTTTCGCAAGGGCCAAACTGGCTATCGCGTGCTCGTTATGCAAATTCTGTTTACGGGATTTGAAGCTCTGTGGGTTGTTAGCGTGCTTTCTTTGGCTCTCGGAACGCTGATAATTATCCAAGGCATGAGTCTTTTGCCTCAGTTTGGCCAAGGCCGGTTAATGTATGAACTTTTGGTAATTATAATCACCAGAGAGCTCGGCCCCATGTTAACAGCCTTCATTATCATCGCGCGATCGGGAACCGCCATCGCCACCGAGCTTGCCGGCATGGTAGTTAACCATGAAGTCGAAGCCTACATGGCCTTTGGCATTAATCCATTTGCCTATTTAGTTGTGCCGCGGGTGATCGGGGTTACCTTGTCGATGGTCATCTTAACCGTCTATTTTAGTTTGTTTGGGCTCTTGGGTAGCTGGTTTATCGGCGCCTTGTTTACGCCATTACCATTTGACGAGTATGTCTCAACCTTGCTCTCCATACTAAAACCAGGTGATATAGGCATCAGCTTGCTCAAGGCCTTTAGTTTTGGCTTTATCGTGGCGCTTATTTCGTGCTATCAAGGTTTTTCGGTCCATCGTGCCAGCACCGAAGTGCCAGTTGCCGGAATACGCGCAGTTAGCGCTTGTTTTGTCTGGTGTATTCTGGCAAATGCTGTTCTAACTCTGCTATATTATTGGTAGATGGAAAGTCTAATTGAACTTATAGATGTCACTGTTCGTATCGGTGACGCCGAGATATTGTCACACGTCAATTTAAAAGTGCCCCTTGGCAAGACCAGCTTCCTGCTTGGTCCAGCCGGTAGTGGCAAATCGACCTTGATTAAAGTGATGGCTGGCTTGGTGCCGGTTTCTGAAGGCAAAGTGTTAATAAATGGCGGCAACTATCAGGACATGAGCAACCAAGAAATGGAACAGTTTCGCTCCTATGCCGGCTTTGTTTTTCAGGACTCCGCGCTATGGGGCAACCAGAACATCCTCAACAACATGATTTTGCCAATTCGCTACCATGCCCCACATATTAATCTCAACTTGATTACCCAAAAGGCCAAAAACCTGCTCAAAAAAGTTGGCTTTAGTGATGAGCTGACGGCGCGACCGGCTGAACTCTCTCACGGCGAACAAAAGCTGGTCGGTTTGGCTCGTTCCTTGATGACTGACCCGATGATCGTTTTTATGGACTCGCCTTTGAGTTTGGTGGATACCAGTTCTATACGTCGCATAGTCGCTTTTTTAATGGAACTTAAGGCGGCTCATCGCACCTTAATTTTGGTCAATGATCGTGTGGAGTTTACCTGTGAAGCAGCTGACTATGTGTATATACTTAATGAAGGTCGTCTTGCTCAATGGGGCAGCTTGGAAGAATTGGTGCCGCAGTGGCCCGACTATCTGGAGCCATTCAATAACGCAGCGCTGACGCATCTTAGAAAAAGAAATCTGGTCATGGAGTCGTTGCATGAGGTTTAGGATCAAGTATGCAGATCGAATAGTCGGTCTCTTTATTTTAGTGGCGCTTTTGCTCGTACTTGGGCTGATGTTTCTCTTAGGTGGCAACCAAAATTGGTTTGTCAAACAGTACCGATTTACCTCGCGCTTTGCTTCGGCTGGCAATATTCCAGTTGGCACTGGTCTGATGTTTCGTGGATTTGAGATGGGTAAGATCAACTCCGTCAATTTAGCAGAGGACAACCTAGTTGACGTGGTGTTTATGGTTGAAGAAGAATACATTAGCAGAGTCACAAAGGACTCAGTACTTGAGCTGTCGGTTTCGCCTATTGGACTGGGGACAAGTCTTCTTTTTCATCAAGGGCTTAGTGCCGACCTTGCCGAAGAGGGTAGCTACATCCCCTCGCTCGACACCGAGGCAGGCAGAGACTTGGTCGGCGCTGGCTTGGTTGACATGGCCAAAAAAGACGACACCATCTCGCGCCTCTTGGGTAACGTTAACGGCATTCTTGAGAACGCCAACAGAACCATAATTTTGATCAACCAAGCCATTGAGGGTAAGGGTGGTGGAGCTGTCAAAAGCATAATGAACAACGCCGACCAGGCGCTGGTTTCACTCAATACTGCACTTTTGGGAGCACAGACTTTGATGACCCAGCTTCAGACCCAGATCGGTGGCGTGCTAACTCAGACCGACATAGTCATGGGGGACGTCGGGGGTATTACCAAGCAAGTCAATAATGGATTGCCTGACATACTTAAAAAGGTCGACACCATTATGCTCGGCCTAGCCGGAGCAACGCGCGATGTGCAAAAACTAATGAGTGGCTTGTCCGGTGAAGTCCCCAAAGTTTCGGTCTTGCTGGCTGACACCCAAAAAGCGATTTTGCAAGCTCAGGATGTTATGGAAGGTTTGAGAAACAATCCCTTGCTCAAAGGTGGTATATCCGAACGCCCCAATCAGGACGCTGTCATTCAAAGCTTGCGCAGGGAGGAATTTTGATGGTGTCACGCATTGGCCGTTCCTTTATAGGTCGCTCTTTAGTCCTAGTGCTGAGCCTGTTGCTTATGGTAGCCTGTTCCACTCTGCCAGAAAAAAAAGAGACCGAACAGACGGTAGCGGTAAGGCGTGCGGTTGAGTTTGCAAAACTAGCCGATGAAAGCCTCTCGTTTGGCCAATGGGCCAAAGCAGAAGAAGAGTACCGCAACGCCTTGCAGATGCACGCTTCAATCGACAACCTAGAAGGCATGGTGCAGGTCTGGAGCAGTCTGGGATTTTTGTACCTTCGCATTGGCCAAGTCATTGATGCCCGTCGAGCTTTTAACGAGGCCAGCATCCACGCTCGCATCTTGGACAACAAGAAGTTGATCTTAATAACCAGCCTCAGCCAGGCCAAGTTGCTTTTGGCAGAAAAAGAACTTGAACAGTCGCTGGCAATCCTAGACAATGCCTTGCAAGAAAATCAAAAAGCCAACGACGAGATTAGCGCCATACTTTTGCACAATCGAGCCTTAGTCCTACGAGAACTTGGCAAAGAGGACGAAGCGATTGACAATCTCAGTAAGGCTATAGAGCTCAACAAACGGCTCGGAGTTTTGCGAGAACTGGCATCCAACCACTACGTTCTGGCCGCAATGCTCAACAAAAAAGGGCAAACCATAGCTGCCATTGCACATCTAAACCAGTCACTAGAAATAGATAAAAAGATTGAAGCCCCCTCAGCCATTGCTGAAGATCTTGTGGCACTCGCCAAAGTTTGGCTGCGCGTCAAGCCAGACGATCCGACCTTGGGCGCTATGCAGGGCTTTTTGAGAAAGCCCGTCCAGATTGCCTACGACTACGCCAGGCGAGCCTATAGAACTGCACTTGCCGCCAACGAAGTAGAGTTGGTACTTGCTGCTTTGCAGATTCTGCACGACAATGCAGTGCTCGCCGATGCCGCCAAAGAACAAAGCCAATGGAAGGCACTGCTCGACAGTGTGAGCAAGGCGCAAGGGACGGCTGCAGGTGCCAGTTCTGCTGGCCAGCGTTAAGGAATAATATGAAAGATAGTATCGCAGTATTGTGGGACGTAGAAAACGTTACCCCAAGCTCCAAAAGTTTGTTTGTCAACGGCCTAATTGAATATGCAAGTGAACTTGGGCGCATCTCAGTTGCCATCGCATATTCCGATTGGACACGCTCTGGCATGAAAACCATTGCCGAAGTTCTCAGTGAGAACAGCTTTGAGTTGACCCATGTTCCCCACAACCCAAAGCAAAAGAATAGTTCTGACATCACCTTAATTGCACGCGCTATCGAAATAATTTATCAATACCCGCATGTCAAAAAGATGGTCCTGGTCACCGGTGATGCCGACTTTAGGCCACTCTTACAGTCAATGCGCAAACACGGAATTGAAACAATAATTATTTGTGATGCAAAGTCTGCCTCGGAAGACCTGCTGCTCTTAGCTGACAGCTACAAAGATTTTAGAGAAATTTTGCCAAGTGCCGACGAAGGACAGGGCGACTCTAACAATGACGAACGTGACGAAATAGATGGACGCAAAGGCGCTCGTCTGAGTTTTGATGAATCAGTAGGCTTACTCAAAGAAGCTATTCAGATTATGGATCTCAAAAAGAAGCCCACCAGCCTTGGCGCGCTTAAGATTCGTATGAAGCTGCTCAATCAAAACTTTAACGAACGAGAACTGCGCGAAGGCCCCACGCCACAGCGTCGCCTGCGAGGTGCCAAAGGCGAAGTGGACAAGCAAAGCAACCAAGGAAAAGACTTAAAGTTTAGAAGCTGGAAAGAGTTTGTTCTAGCTGCTGTTAAGAGTGACCCCGCTTTGGAGCTGGTATATGACGACAAAGATATAATAATCAAGCTTAAGGCCCCAGTTCCAAGCGGCTCTGGCAAGAGCGGTCAGGTGACCAGTCAGCAGGATAGCCAATCAAACGCTGTTCAAATACCGGAGATCATCCGCGAGCTTTTGGTGGCTACCCGCAACGTGCAAAAGTCGCGAAACCACGGTGGGGATCCCAATTTGTTTGTACCGTATTCTGCGGTCAGCCAATATCTGATAGACGTAGGTCTTGATCTGCGGGAGCATGGCTATAGTCGCATCCGTAATCTAGTAGACGCAGCCGAAAAGCGCGGCTTGGTAGAAACTCATAATGAGTCTCAACATTGGATGATTCGACTCAGCGAAGAAGGCCAAGTCTATTGCTAATGTTGGCACTCATCAACGGCTTGTCACGTTCTTTCAACAATGCAACCACGCGGGATGTTAAACTGGCCAACATAGATTAGTAGAAAAGATCTTTAATGCTTGACAAAAAGAATCCACCTTATTAAGAATGATTCTTAGTAAGGTGGATATATGAAGAAACTCCCGGTAACAGTGCTCTCTGGTTTTTTAGGAGCAGGTAAGACAAGCTTGCTCAACCACATTTTGGCCAATCAAGAAGGCTATAAGGTTGCAGTCATAGTCAATGATATGTCAGAAGTCAACATAGACGCGCAACAAATTATCCAAGGAGAATCATTCGTTCGCACTGATGCCAATTTGGTGGAGCTGAGTAATGGCTGTATTTGCTGTACGCTGAGAGAAGACTTGTTGCGCGAAGTGGCTCGGTTGGCCAAAACAAAAAAGTTTGACTACCTACTTATAGAGAGTTCCGGCATTTCGGAACCATTGCCGGTTGCCCAAACGTTTACTTTTGAAACAGAAGGGGGCGACAATCTGCAAAAAATGGCACGACTGGACACCATGGTCACCGTCGTTGACAGTTCCAATTTTTGGGAACTCTTTAATCGCAACGACCTTACCGAGACAGGAAATCAACTTGGCCTGCTGTTGGCCGACCAGATCGAGTTTGCCGACGTCATTGTTCTCAACAAGTCAGACCTCGCAAGCAAAGAAACTTTGCAATCAATTGAGGGCTTAATTGCTACCGTTAATCCCCGGGCCAAGGTTCTGCACAGTAACTTTGGCGTGGTGCCGCTCAATGAAATCCTCAATACCAAACGATTTGACTATCAAGCGGCTCAAGACAGTGCGGCCTGGGAAGATGAGCTCGCCAAGGTGCACATGCCAGAAACCGAAGAATATGGCATTAGTTCATTTGCGTGGTCCAGCAGGCGACCAATGGACGCCAGAAAACTAGCCGCACTTTTTGAACAAGGCTTGCCAGGAGTTTTGCGCGCCAAAGGGTATTTGTGGTTGGCTGGTGACGATGATACTGCTTGGTTTATGGACTTGGCCGGTAAGTCACTAAATGCCCAGGCTGCAGGCTGGTGGTGGTGTGCCGTACCCAAAGAAGACTGGCCCAAGAACAAACAATTTAGAGAAACCATAGAGAAACTAAGTGTTGGAGCTTGGGGTGACCGTCGGCAAGAGCTGGTCTTTATAGGCAAAAACTGGGACAAAGAAAGCCTAAAAAAACAGATACAAGATTGTTTGGTATCTGACAATGACTTTGCGGCCGGTCAAAGCCTTTGGAAGACGTGGGAAAACCCTATTCTTCGGTAACCCACGATGTCCAGTCCACCGTCTTGGGCCGATCGAGAGTATCAGAGTCGCGTGCTACCCAATGGGCCCAGTCGCCTTGTTTGAGTGGCATGCGACCTGCTGCTAAACCTTCGGCGCGTAGCACATCAACAGGTGACAATACACCCTTAATGTGACCGTACTTTTTTAGCAAAGAACGGCAGGTATCGACTGCGTCAATCAAACGCAGATGATGTACCGGATGGGCTTCGCCGCCAGTGATACTGTCTAGGTCAATGTCGGGCCATGGTTCCGCTTCTTGAGCAGCAAGTTCCAGTTCTACTTTTTCTAACATTCGCCTAATGGTGGATACTCTTTCACGCAGTGGCAAGGTTTCTAAGTATTTTTCGGCCTCTTGTCGCGACATACGTACCTCTATAAGTTAATATAACACATTTGATCAAGTTATAACTTTTATCTGCATGGCAAGATGCAAAAAATTGAGCGAAAATAGAAGCACAGAAGCAGAGCTGACCACGTAAGGGGAAGACTATGTCCAACAAAATAAAAGTATCAGGCCAAAAAAAAACTAGCAAAGCGCCGGCTTCGCAGCCGCGAGGCACATTTGACCTTAAAACTGTCTTGAGCAAGAAACCGATTATCATAGCAGGCGTCGCTGGTTTGGCGCTTGTAGTTGCGCTTCTTTTTTTTGTACTGCAACCGACGTCCGTCAAGCTCTACGTAAGTCCTGAGCGCCTTGTGGCTTATGAACAAGTGCTGGGTGACTTTGACGGCGAGGGAAGCTTGAACGTTGAACTTGTGTCCATGGAAAGCATTGCGCAATTTGATGCCAGGCAGGACCTGCGAGAACTAGTCCTAAGTGAACAGCTACCAAGTGCAGTAGACAAGCGCCAGCAAAAACTACTTAGTTTTGAGAAAGTCCAAGAATTTGACCGTGCAATCTATGGGTTTTTGAGGCCAATTTTTCAGTCAGGCGCTATGCCGCTTTCTCTTAATCCACTGATGGAGTTCTCGTTTCCCAGTCAAGTCGGACCAGCAGCCAAGGCGAGGCGAGATGGTAGGCGACGTTGGTCCCTAGCTGGCAAAGACGACCAGCTACTTGGTTTGGTGGTGGCCTGGTTGGCTAGTGCTTCGGATCAGCCGGAGCAGAGTCTGCGCGACTTGGTGATGTTGGGAAGAAACGATAACTTCCAAAATCAAGCGGCTACTTATTCATTAGAAGACAGTTTGGCTCAGATATTTACCTATGGAAAACAAATCGTTAAGACGCCCAAGTATGAAAAAGATAAGATTATTTCAATAGAAGAAAGAACTGTAATTGATACCATTCCAAGTTTTGTAACCGACAAGGTTAAAGGGCTGCTTTTGTCGCTTTCGCAGTTTCGTAAACTGCCTAGTGCCGTGCAGACTGGCTTGATTCCAAAGGCTTTGCCGCTTTACCTAAGGGGAACCCAAAGGGTACTTGGCGCCAGTGCCCAAGTGCGGGTTGTCTTGGCACCACAAGAACGCAACGATGGTGGTGTTCAGGCACTACTCAAGCGCTTGGCCAATGTTGAAGCACAGCGTGTCTTGGCCGACGCGAGTTTAGAACTACCAGCTATCATAGCATCTCCTGTTCGTGACGCTGCTGACGACGTTGCTAAACGTATGTTGTTGGCTGCAAGTCAGGTAGTATGGCACTGGGACAACAGACTTTTGCCGGCAGCAAGAGTGGTGCTGACTGATCCTAAAAAATTGGAACAAGCAATAGCTGATCTTTAGCTAGTATTCGTCCAACTAAAGAATAGGCCGAGCGTCAAGACTATCCTTGATGCTCGGCCTTACTTTTTTGCGCCTGCTTTTTTGCCAGCCAGTAATTAAGGTTCTGATTGCAGGTACATAAGTTCAAATCTACCTGATCGATACCCTATTGCAATATCTCCCCAAGTCGCAGTCCAAGCAGTACCGGTAGATCTACGGGTTTCTATACTGGTCCGCTGGTCGGTGACCGCGTAGCTTCCTGAGGCCGGAGCTATCTGATTATCCCACACACTTGGGTCAACAACTTTGAAAGTCCCTGTTGGAGAAGAGCCTAATGCACTCACCCAGTTAATCGTTCCACTACCGCTGTTGAAAGAAGATATAGAACGCGTTTGTCCATCAGAGAACACCACAACTTGATTTGCGGCTACGGCTGTGGTGCCGACCAAAGAGCTTGCAGTAACGCTTGTTGTGTTAGAACTGGTCTGTGGATTTGCGGTCACCAGTTTCCAACTAGCATACTTAATTCCGTCTGAGGTGCCAATCATTGTTGAGTTGAGGTAAGACAGATGAGGAACTAGTCCTTGGAGGCTTATGTCTGCCCATGCCCCAACCGAACCTGCAGTATCAACCGCTACAGCCGCATCAAAAGTGTAAGGGTTACCACTATCTGCGTCCGGCGCAAACAGGTAGACAAAGTCGCCTGTGCTGCTTCGGAAACAAGCAAGGTGCAGTCCGCCGTTTTGGTCAAACTTGATAGTGACATATTGTCCGCTAAACTGTTTAAGAGAATCACCTGCGTCAAACACACTCTGGCGTGTCCAGTCTGCTGCAGCTATCGGGTTTGACTTGTTTGCAACTGCCAGACGCAAAGTCTGTGAAGGCGTATCGTAGTACGCAATAACCGGCAGGCCGTTTTCGTCAACGTCTATAGCCAAGTAAGATCCCGTTGAAGTAGAGCTCGCCAAACCGGTACTAACTACACCTAAGCTTCCAGAGCCATTGGTAATGATCTGCACACTTGTATAGCTCGTTGCCACATTTCCAGTCCATGTCATCAGACCTGTTCCGCTATTCCACGCAGTAAGAACCTTGTAACTTACAAGTGTTCCGTTTCGCAGCGCTATCATGTCTCCGACCCCTATTGCGCCATTCGCAATCCATCCTGCGACCGTCGCTGTCAGCTGACTTCCACGTACTGCGATGGCTGAAAGAACGGTACCCACATCTGTGTCGTTGGCGTCGGTGCCACCGTCGATTACAAGGTAACCTTTTAGCATAGCTTCGGCATCGTCGTTCATCATTGAATATTTAAGCGACTTCGACTTTACGTCGTAGTAGGCGGTATGGATGATGTCCTGAGCATCGGTACCCACATTGTAACGAACCGTCTTTGGTCTCTGGAACTGCCAGAGCTGTTGGTCTACATTGAGTGATTCAATGGGATAGGCCAAGGCGTTTGCATAGCCGTTAGCAATGTTTGGTGAATTGGGCGTTCGTACCCCTACAAATCCGCCACTGTTTGGTGCTATAGGTGAGGTGCCCCATCCGCTACCGCCAAAATGGTTGGCTGCGAAAGCAATAGAATATTTAAGCGTGCCGCCTTCGCTGGTGTCGATCGCGAGGTCTGAGTACTCAGGTGGGTCAAATATACCCCATTGCAGCGTGGGTCCTGCGCCCGTTGTTCCCAACCAGAGTTGGCTGGAAGCGTAGGTTATCCACGAGCCGTACAAGGTTCCGTTTGCGAGCATTGACATAGAAGGATATTCTGCACCATCTGAGGTATTGAAGCCTTGGTCAACAGTCCATAACCATAAGTAGCGGTCATCGCTCCAGAGTGTTGATCCCAGGCCCGAGCCATCATCTTCCTTGTTGTAGCTGAGCGTGTTGTTATTGACTCGATTTCCGTCAGTTACGCTGTTGACGTTGAAGCGTAGATAGCCAGTTTTTAGCGTCGCGGGCAAGGCCAAGGTCAGTCCAGTACGTGCTGTACTTGCGCCTGTGATCTGCGCATTGGTAAAGCTGCCATTTGCGTCGCCGGCTCCGTTATCCCACGTGACGCCGCTCGTGTTGTACACGCGTATCCAGTTGTTAGCGCTTTGAATACTGGAACTCAATAGGTTGTAGCCACTCACAACTACACCTGTTTCGCTTCGCGAGAGCGGATAGGCACCGTATTTGGTCCGGTTTGTATTGAGGCTTGTACGGACGATGCCAGTAATATAAGGAACAACGTCAACAGTCTCGGTAGTTGTGGCCGTGTTTGAACCAAAGTCATACACTTTGATGTTTACAACGAGGTTGGCCGAAGCACCATTGGAGATCAATGCAGTATTCCACGTGAAGTTCCAGTTTAAGACGTTGCCATTGCTTTGAGTCAAGAAGCCGTTGGACCCTTCTGCCGCACTGTCTCCGTCTAGGGCCATGGTCCACCCCGTCCCGGTAAGTGCGCCTCCAATGAAGGTGTAGAGGTCAAATTCTGATCCTGCAATAGCTGCTCCACCGCCGTCTGGGTCAAATCCGGCTATTTGTGCGGTAATCTTTTGAATGCGTTGGTCGTCCCAAACTCTTCCTTTCATAATTACTTCGCCAGAGATGTCGGCGTCCGTACCATTGTACAAACTGTCAGCTGCGTATTCTACGTGTCCAAGGCGGTTGCTTCCGCTCATTTTAATGTTGTTGTTGTAAGCGCTCACCCCAAGTAGCGATTTAGAAGCATTGCTATTGCCACCGGACCAGGTTTGTCCAAAAGGAGCAATAGACAGAGTTGGTGTCGTATTGTCTACATTGTCGGCCGTAAGATTTATAGTGAGGCTGGATTGCAGTGAGTCTATACCTGGAGTGGTTCCCGGTGTGCTGTCGTAAACGCGTATGTAGAAGGCCGTGCTATTTATTCCTCCGTCTGGGATCGACGCCGGAGCACTAAAGTTTGTAAGCAGCACTGTTCCCGAGCTGGCGCTAGGCAGGGAGTTGATGCGAATCACCGTGCCAGTTCCGGTTCCCGTGGCATTTGCGGTAAATAGTGTCCCACTAGTGTTGCTGCTTGCTCCAAAGTTGGTAAACGTAGTGCTTCCAACCGTTGCGATGTAGTAATACTGGCCAGTAACCATGGCAGTGGCAACTATGCTTCCTGCGCTGGATAATTGGTACGCAACACCGGTACCCGTTCCTGCCCCTGTAGCTACAAAGATGGTGTCAACATTGTTGTTTGCTGCCCCTACCGAGGTGAAGGTTGTCGTTCCGGGTACTGCGATTCGGTAGAGACGGCCAGTAGTAAAGCTCCCGGCAGTCACTGGGACTATGATCTCTGCCCCCGCCGCATTGGGATACTTAACAGAATAGTACTTGGTTCCATTGCCGCCAGTGCTTGCAATGTTAAATGAGAGCCGATCGTTGCGCACGGTATAGCCACTTGCACTATAGTTGATCGCTGCAATCAAGCTGGTTTCGCCAGCATCGAGGGTGTCACCGTCGGCATTGAGGTCTGTGCCCAAAGTCACCCCGGTAATTATAGGTGCATTGTTCTTAACAAAGAGGGACTGAGTATAGCGTGTTGCGTTGCCTGCTTTGTCAAAGATCAGGTAGTTGAGAGTGAGAGGGCCGTCTGGTAGGTTTTGTGTATTGACTTCTGCCCACCACTCAAAAGTGTTTCCGCTTTGAGTCAAGCTTTCCAAGTAGCCATCGACGTCACCGTTTGGACCTGCGTCTGACACGCCAACTTCTGTCAAACGATCGATATTGATGCGCCAAGTGTTGTTGGGGTAGTTGATGTTTTGCAGAGTTCCACCAGCGCTCATATCTTTGACGTTAAGTACTGTTGAATTGGCAGCCAAGTTGACTGAGCTTTCGTCGGCCAAGAGATTGTAAACGCTGCCAGACTTTTCAAACCAAGTCACGACGCGGTCTATTCCTTGAACCACACCACTGCCAGCTCCGACGTCAGTCGCGCTTCCTTGCACCTTGTAGTTGGTGCCCAAGACGTCCTGCACGTTGGTATAAGCTCCAGTTGGGTGGTAGTTGTCAACCTGTACGGTAATGTAGTTGTAAGTAACAAAGGGATTGGGGTTAGAGTTATCGGTGGCCTTGAGCGAGATAGAATAGGTGCCCGATGTTTGGTCAAAGACTCCGCTGCCTATGGTTTTGGAGTTGATTGGAATGCGTACACGGTAGCGGTAGTAACCAGATGAAAAACCAAGGTTGGTGGTAATAGCGCCATCATCGTCTATGCGGTCAAAGCCTGTTAGTGGGCCTTCTTCCAAACGCACTATTTCGGTGATACCCGATTCATCTTTGACGTCAGCCACAATGTAAAAGGTGCCGGCAACGCGAAGTCCAGTTGAATAGTTGGTTTCGTTACCGTTGTTATCTATGGCGTCTAGGTCAATCTTGACGTTTTCGATTATAGGGATGGTGTTGTCAAAGGTGATGGTTATTTCACTTGGATTGCCGTTGACGCCAGCAGTTGAACCATTTTTGGTATCCACAGCTCGCACTTGGACTTTGATGGTTCTTGTTTGTCCTGGCGTGGTGGAGTTGTATTCACCAAATTGATTAATGACATTAAACCAGTTATTGGTGCCACTAATTACATGCCAAGTTGCTTCGTTTTCAAAGACGTCGTTGGTGTCACCGTCTGGCGTCAAGGTTGGGGTACCTGTTCCGCTGTAGTTCCAGTAGTCAGCCGTGCTGTTGTACAAGCCGTCATTGTTGAGGTCTATGCGCATTTCTACACGGAAGACTGCGTCATCGTCAGTTGCAATACCGTAGACTCGAGTGGCGCCGCCGACCGTTTGGTTGTTGAGAGGCTGGTAAATTGTCAACTGAGGCAAGTCTTGGCTTGGATCCAAGTCAATATAGTAAGGTGTATCGCCGCCATCAATAATGTCACCATCGTTGTTGTTGTCACCAAAGTATTTGACGTTGCCAGCAGTATCAGTAGCACGGATGTCTAGGAACAGTCGCCAAATTCCAGAGCTAGGACTTGTTTCGTCGGCGTAGGTGATGTTGGCGTAACTGTCAATATTGGTAAACGAGTATTCCCAGTTGTAGACACCTGCCAATGTATTCCAGGTTAGGTCCTTGCCCAAGCGCATTTGTACACTGGTGACTGCGTTAGTGTCTGAACTGGTACCCTTAACCTTAATTGCTCCGTTTACGGCAGTCCCTGAAAGCGGATCTATGACTACGATGCCGGGCCTTGTATTGTCAAAGGTAAAGTCACGCGTAAGCACGGTTGTTCGTCCTGAGCCGTCACTTGACTGGATATAGATAGTATGGGTTCCGGCCGTCAAGGCTGCGGTAGCCACAGAAGCTGACCAAGTCGCAAAGTTGTCGCCCGAACTTGCATCGATGGTTCCCGAACTAAAGTCGCTCGAATTGAGCTTAATTTTGACCCCTGTTACGGTGTTGAGGTCGCTGGACGTACCGGTCACACTAAAGTCGAGGCGTTGGTAGCTACCAACGTTAGGCGCACTAAGCGCTAATGCAGGGTTGCTTCGGTCAATTCTAAATATTACCGATTCGCCAAGCTGACCAATGGTTCCAGTGCTGGAATTGGCAACCGGTCCGGCAACGTCGCTTGCCCGCAAGGTTATGCGGTAGCGTCCCTCAATGTTGCTAATTGGTGCTGGAACAAGGTCCTTGGTCCAGCTATAGACGGTTGCGCCAGCTGGGCTTCCAACGGTGGTCCAAGTTTGCACCATGTTCCAGGTGCTATTACTGTAGTTCCATTTTTCTAGATAGCTCTCCAAGCTAGTTGATCCAGACGCGTCGTTGACCGTGCCGACCAACTTGGGAGATGAGTCTTGCAGCACGGTAAGCCCATCGGAGCCAGCATTGTTAAAGGCAAACGTTGGTGCTTCTTGGTCTTTGTAAACGGTGACGCTTGCACTTGTGGTTCGACTGGCTATGTCTGTTGCACGAGCTTCAATAGTATTGAGACCCAGGCTAAGTGAGGCCATGGTGATGGAACGAGTCCAGGTGCTGGTTCCGGTGGCTGCGCTCCATGCGCCACCATTAATTCGCACATCAACTGCTGTGAGGTTGGTATCAAAGGCTGTGCCCGCCAGTGTAAAGGTGGCGTTGTTAACAGTATTTGTCGGCGCAGTGATGTTGATAGTCGGTGCAACTTGGTCGATGTAGTAGGTTCTAATTGAGGCACCGCTCACGTTGCCAGCCGCATCGGTCGCGCGGACTCGTACACTGCGTGCACCTTCGCCCAAGGTATTGAGGTTGAGTAGCTTGTTCCAGTTGCTGGTACCCGTGGCACTGGTCCAGATGCTGCCACCATCAGTAGAAACTTCGATCAGGCTCACCCCTGATCCGGCTCCGTCGTCGGCGGTTCCCGTCAATGAATAGGCAGATCCCACCAATACCGCGCCGTTGGAAGCTGGGTCAGTGATACTTACCGTTGGTGCATTGAGGTCAATTCTTACTTGTCGCGTGTAGTTGGTTACGTTGCCGGCCGCATCAGTGATTATAATCTCATAGTTAAATGTGCCGTCCACCAAGCCGCCATTGGGCAGACTGGCAACGCTCCAAGCCAAGGATGTTCCTGGCGGACTGTAAGTAACCGTCTGATTTACCGTGTTCTGCTTGACCACAACTGACGAAACGCTGTTGCTGTCTGTCGCCGTGCCCGAAAGTGTAAACAATAGTTTGGCACTAGCGCTGGCACTTGCTGCGCTGCTGGATGCAAAAATCGTGCTTGCGCCTGAATCTACGGCGGCAATCGAACTTGCCGGGGCTGTTTGATCCACACCAAAGCTACGTTGCAAGGCGGTAGAAGTGTTTCCCGCTACGTCACTTGCCCTAATCCACAAGTTTTTGTTGCCTTCGCCAAGGGTGGCAAGATTAAGAATCACCGACCAGTTGCTGGTATTGGATGCAGCGGCCCAGGTTCCATCGACACCATTGGTGCTGTTGATTGAATATTCTACTAAGGCCACACCATTGGCGTCACTTGCAGTCCCAAGCGCCGTTAAGGTCGCGCCTGATACCCAGGATGCTGCCGCAGGTGTGGTAACTGCGGTTAGAGGTGCTGTCTTGTCAACGGTAAAGCTAAACGGCAGGGTTGTGCTTTTGCCAAACAAGTCAGTAGCAGTAACGGTCCATTCTTTGAGACCCTCGCTCAAGGCTGCCACGTTAACACTAGTCGACCAAGCTCCTGCTGCTAGCGCAGGATTGGCAACTAATGCGTCAGCGGCGTCTTTGATGGTAACAACGTTGCCGGTCAAGCCGTTGGCATCACTTGCGGTGCCCGAGAGCGTAAAGTTGACCCGTTGTAGACTGCCAGAACTTTGGGTAACAGCCAGCGCTGGTGCAAACTTGTCAATCGCAAAATAGACTGGGCCAATTGTTTTACTCACGGCCGGTTTGCCTGCCTTGTTGGCTGCCAAGTCGCTGGCTCGCAGGTAGAACTTCATCACGTCCTGAGGCGTGCTGCTCAGCGACTGCTCAAAACTTACTGATTTGCCATTGGCGCCAGCGTTGGAAACAGCCACCCAGTTGATGTCATCGGGGTCGGTAAAGTCGCCATCGTCATTAGCGTCGAGTCTTATCTCTATTGTGGAGGCGTTAAGCATGTCATCGTCGGTGATTACCCCTTGAATTTTGGGGTTTGATTCCAAAAGGTTAGTGGTGGAGTTAACGGCACCAGCTGTGGCAATCAATGCATTTAGATTGCTAATGCTTATTGCAGGATCATCCGAGGCCTGATTTACCGCCAAAGTCTGATTGATAGTGCTTTCATTGCCGGCTTTATCCTGGGTCTTGACCCACAAGGTGTAATTTTGGCCGTCAGTAAGCGTTGTGGTATCCAAGCTCGCCAAATAAGGGGCAGAACTTAGCGTTGTGTGGCCTGCGTCTGCCCAAGCTGGAGCAGGGTTAGCGGCAGGCAAAACCCAATAACGAACTTCACTAAGGCCATTAGCGTCAGAGGCAGACGCAGTAAAACTTATCACGCCATTGACTTGGTTGGCAGCTACAATTGGTCCTATTGCCGCCATTTCCAAAACCGGTGGTGTGGTGTCGTAAGTAACGGTTCTAGAAAGAACTGACTGCCTGCCAGCGCGGTCAACCACCGTGATGGTAAACTCATAGATGCCGGACGGACTTGCTTCTATCACAGCGGTGTTAGCAGGGTCACGAGGAAAATTGCTTAAGAGTAGGTTGACGTTGCTATCACTTGCGCCTGACAGATTGAGCCCGTGAACAACGGCCGCTTGAGCACCGCTATTCTTCTTCTGGCTTAGCGAGACACTGGCGATGTCTAAGTTGTCAGTTAGATCTGCGCCGAGACTAAAGCTGGTGCGGGCAAAACTTGCACTTGTTGCTGGGAGCGGGTTGCTAAAACCAGGCACTTGGTCGTCAACAAAGAAGTAGACTGGACCAAATGTCAGCGTCTCCACCGGGTCGCCTGCTTTAGAAGCCAGCAGGTCTGAGGCCTGAATATTAAAGTATTGCACACCGCTTAAGGCGCTAAAGCTGTGAGAAAAGGCAACCGTGGTATTGTTGCTTGCCGGTTGGCCACTCACCGCTGCGTAGGCGCCACCGTTGATTGAAATTCTGATGCTGGTGCGGTCAACCATGTCGTCGTCGACCACGGATCCAGTAAGTGTTGGCGAATTGCTAAACAAGTTGTTAAAGGCAGCAGGTGCAGTGTTGTGACTCGAGTCCATTGTGGCAAGGTTAACGCTCGGCGTATCCGAAGCCTGATTGATGGTGAGATCGTAGCTCACAGCCAACGACTGGTTGCCGGCCTTGTCTCGCGCCAGAGTCCAAAGTTTAAATGCACCGTTAGCGTGAGCCGCATTTGCTGTGTCAAAACTTGGCATAGAAAAGGGACCACTGCTCCACTCGCCGAGGTAGCCGTCGTTGATGCTGGCTCCCACGGGGACAGCAACTGCCGACCAAGCAGGGGCGGCCGAAGCGCTCGGCCTAATCCAGCGGCGCACTTTGTCGATGCCACTTATGTCGTTGGCTGCGATACTAATAGAGATAAAACCATTGACTGTATTGCTGCCAATCAGCGGTGCAACATTGGCAAAAGAAACCAAAGGCAAAGCTGTGTCATAGTTGGTAGAACGATAGAGCTTAGTGGTCTTTCCTCCACTTGATGTTAAGGTGATCTCATAGTTGTAAAAACCGTTAGGACGGGCGCCAAATGGCATGTCAGCAGAAGTCCAACTTGGGTTGGTCCCTACAAGTCCGGTGATGGTTTGTACCAAGCTTAGGGCACCGCTGTTAAATGATTCTCTAATTTCTATCTTATTGATACCCGATTGGTCGGTGGCGACACCATCTAATTGGAAAGGCGCATTGCGGTAAAGACTTGAGGATAGTGTAGGATCAAGCTCAGTTTCGGTGAGCGTTGGCACGCCACTGTCGATCATAAACTCAACCACGTTATCTACCGTTAGGGTCGCGTCCACATCGGTTTTTGCGCTCAGTTTTACTTGATACTGTCCAAAGACAAAGGGGCTTGAGGGCAAATAATACGTAAAGCTAACCGTGTCGCCTTCTGCACCTAACTGACGCAGCTTTACGCCGTCTGAGTCGTCATTACCTGGGTTTGGATCGCCAACGATTACGAGCACTACGTCGGCACTTGCCCAATCAGTATCGGCCTTTCTTACCTCCATCCTTATATTATCGAGGTCTATCGCAGCACCACTGCCGACTGGTGGGCTAATGATACCAACCAAGACGGAGTTTTCTGGCAAGAGGTTTTGATTTGCCGGATTAGACCGGTCGATGTTGTTAAAATTAAAGGAAATACTTGCATCTTCATCAAAAACAAAGTCACCAAAGTTGTAAAAGTCTATCTCTGGAGTGCCACTTGGATTGGGGTCAAAAGGTCGGTTGTCGGGGGTGTCGGGAATATCGTTGGCAACTACTGGCACCGCGGTGTTGCCGCGTCTTATCGCCGTTAGGTCAGCTGCTGTTATACCCGAAGTCTCGGTGCCACGTTGATCCAAGCGCCCAATATCATCAATTATCGGAAATCGGGTACCCGCTGGCATGACAGTCAATATTCCCGAACGATGAAAATAGTAACTGTTTTGGTTACCAGCCTTGTCAATAACACGAACATTATAGAAATAGCGCGTGTCGTCACTCAAACCAGCAATGGTGTTGCCATTGTCGTCCTTGAGGTCAAAGCTAGCCAACCAAGTTGCTGTTCCTTCTGCTTCTTTGGCCGCAAAAAGTAAACTGCCGTCAGCTTTTACAAGACTCACCAAAACGCTGGTGATTGGTGACGCATCATATACCTCGCCTTTGAGAACCACGCTGTCAGTAAAAGTTGGTCTACTCGCTCCCATAGTTAAGGGAGATGTAACCAAAACAGTCGGTGACTTGTTGTCAATATATACGGTGAGATTGGTTTCTATTGATTTCCCCGAGGCGTCTAAAACGGCGATAGTAAACTGGCGCTCACCATCGCTGACTGAGTTTTCGTAGTTGCTTTGGCCACTTGCAATGCCAGAAGGTACGGTAATTGTCCAACGACCTTCCGAGACTGTGGCGTCTCTGGTGATGGTGCTGCCTGCAGCGTTCTGGTAAGTCACCTTAACGGCACTAACGCCTCGGTCGTCACTGGCAGCACCAGCCAGCACAATATCGCCGTTTAGGTAGGGTATAGAGTTGTCAGAGCTTAGGCCATCGACACTAACCACCGGCGGCGTAATGTCTACTTTGGCGCCAAGGCCAGGGTTAAAAAGTTCGCAAGAATAGTTAAACAGTCCCACAAACAGGGCCAAGCCAAGAACTATCGTGCGGCCATAGTACTTTTGGATCGTATAGTTTCTATGACCTGATTTTTGGTAATTGTCCATTCTGACCTTCCTTATTCCGGTTCGCCCTGACCGCGTTGACGTTTTTTACCTGACAACAAAACTAGCTTACTAAAATTGTAAGCCACAGTCTCAAGAGTTACCAATAGCACTAATTTGTCGTATTTCCAGTCTTTTGTGAAAGAATGCCTACGAATACGTTGTTTGCGGCCAAAGCTTGCACGCTGCTGGTCCACAGCATTAGAATAGAATGGTTTAGCAAAGCAGTTTCAAAAATTGAGGAGAGTCAAATGGATGTTTTGTGGTTGGGATTGGCGGCTCTGGCACTGTTTATTTTTTTTCGCATGGTCAAAGTAGTGCCAGAGTCAAATGCAATGGTTATTGAAGAACTGGGTAAGTATAAAAAGACGCTTGGGCCTGGCTTGCACTTAATTATTCCATTTATTCAGAAGGTTGCCTATCGACACTGTTACAAAGAGGAAGTGCTTAATGTTCATCCTCAGGTTTGTATTACTCAAGACAATGTGCAGGTTACCGTTGACGGAATCCTCTACTTTAAGGTTATCGATCCTTATCGAGCGAGCTACGGCATCGAAAACTACCGCTACGCTACCATTCAATTGGCACAGACCACCATGCGCTCTGAGGTAGGCAAGATTGTTCTTGACAAGACTTTTTCTGAGCGCGAAACAATTAACAACTCAGTGGTCAAAAGCATTGATATTGCCAGCGAGCCATGGGGCATCAAAGTTACTCGCTACGAAATACGCGATATCGAACCAAGCGCGTCGGTAATTGATGCGCTGGAGCAACAAATGGAAGCCGAGCGACGCAAGCGGGCAGAAATCTTGGCTTCAGAAGGAATTAAAGAAAGTCGCATCAATAGTTCTAAGGGTGAACGGGAAGAAGCGATCAATCTGTCTCGTGGAGAACGCCAAAAACGAATCAACGAAGCTGATGGTCTCGCAAGCAGTATGGAGATAATTGCGGAAGCTACGGCTCAAGGCATTGGCATGATTGCCGAGGCTATCCGGTCTCCTAACGGTCGGACCGCACTGTCTCTGCAGATGGCCGACCGCTATATCAGCAATCTCGGCCAGATTCTCAAAGGCGCTGAGGTTTCAGTCGTGCCCCTTGAGGTGGCTAACATTCAAGCGTTTTTGGGATCGGTAGTACCTGGTCTGATGGGTCTTAATGGTGCTGGTACGGCAGAAGGAGTGGACAAGCGATGATGGAATACATAGTTTTTGGATCTTTGGGTCTCTTGGCGCTAATTTTTGTGGTTTCAATTTTGCGCAGCATTAGGGTTGTACCAGCTCGTTCCACGCTGGTGGTCGAACGACTTGGCAAGTACAATAGCACTTTGGAGGCTGGGTTTCACCTGCTAGTGCCTTTTTTGGACCAGGTTGCTTATCGGCATAGTCTCAAGGAAATAGCCTTAGACGTTCCTGATCAAACCTGTTTTACCGAGGACAATGTCAAAATTCGTATTGGCGGTGTGCTCTATTTTGCCGTCAAAGACCCAAAGAAGGCGAGCTACGGCAGCATCGACTATCGTTACGCTATTATTCAGCTCGCACAAACCACTATGCGTTCGGTTATTGGGCTGTTGGAACTGGACCGAACTTTTGAAGAGCGCGAACACATCAACGCCAAGATAGTACAAGTATTAGACGAAGCCACCGAAGGTTGGGGTGTCAAAGTTACCCGTTATGAAATCCAAAATATCACCGTTCCCGACACCATTTTGAAGACGATGGAACTACAGGTAAAGGCAGAACGCGACAAACGCGCGGCAATTGCAAAGTCTCTTGGCGAAATGAACAGCCGCATCAACTATTCGATTGGTGTTATGGAAGAGTCGATCAATAAATCTGAAGGCGAAAAACAAAAGCGCATAAACGAGGCAGAAGGCAAGGCCGCTGAAATTTTGGCGCTTTCCAAAGCGACAGCGATCAGCATTGATAAAGTCGCCAAAGCGCTCAGTGTAGAAGGTGGCGAAGAAGCGGTAAGTCTGCAAGTTACCGAGCGTTACCTCGATCAACTTGCAACCCTAACTGGCAAAAACAACAAGATAATCCTGGCTATGGATTTGTCAGACCTCGGAAGCGTGACCAAGCTTGCCCGTCAAGCTCTACATCTCAAGCTATAGCTTGCGAGCGGCTTGTTTGTCGACAAAAATGTGGCAGTTGCCGTGCATTTGCAAAATGCTGGCCGGCACTGATGGGTCAACTTGACCACGAAGGCTCGCTTTGACTGCCTCCGCTTTTTCTATGCCGAATGCCACGAGTATCACCGTTTCTGCTGCCAGAATATCTCCAATGCCGAGACTAAAACCGGTTCTTTTGTCATCAAGTCTGGCAAGGTGAGGATTGAGGTCATACGAATCTCCTGCTTGGTTAAAGCCAAGCTGTGACTCCACCTGGAGCTCAAGCACTGCACAGTCCAGCGGGCCTTTGGCAGCTAAGTAGCTTCTCATTTTAGACAGTTCGGCGCCTATGTCGCTTGTTAAGGCGTCAAAGAACGCGCACTGCTGAGCTTTGAGCTTTAGTCCTTTGACGACTTGCGATTGCAACATAAACTGTTTGCTGTTTGCGTCATCAGGTGAGCAGCCAAGCCACTCACAAAGCTGCACTAGGTGGCACTTGCTAAAGTCGACCACTTTGTTTTGAATGCTCTTCGAAAGTTGGCTGTAGATCTCTGCGGTCTTACTTGTACTGTCGAGGCAAAGCAAACTGCCTGGCTTTTGTCCAACGCTGAGAATCAACAGCTCGGCGACTGCCAGCGAAGCGGCTAAGGGGGTCTCAAAAATAGTAAGCTGCATCGTCAAAGCCTATCATGCGTCCAAGACAGGGTCAAGCAAAGGTCTAATTGTTCCAATCCTCAATACCATCCCAGCCTTCAGGTAGGCCGTTTTTGGCGTACGTGCTGGTTCTAACTATAAAAAGCTCGGTCGCGGGATCATT
Source organism: Spirochaetia bacterium (assembly GCA_038204425.1). Taxonomy (GTDB): domain Bacteria; phylum Spirochaetota; class Spirochaetia; order DSM-27196; family Salinispiraceae; genus JBBRCZ01. The sequence goes on from JBBRCZ010000009.1 coordinate 115,212, forward strand.
TGGGACGTGGTCTTTTATGCTTCTGAAGATTGCAAGTGCTTGGTGCATTTCTCCTCGGCGATAGAGACTTACCGCTTCCTCCCAGCTTGGTCTGAGCTGCTTAAGCTGAGCAAATTCAAAATCAGCCAGCCCGTCAAAAATTTGTACCAATGCCATAGGTTCGGTTCGCCCGCGCACACGCACAATATCAAGGCGTCTCCAGTTATAGTGATTGGGATTTTGTAGTTGTAAGACCAGCGCCTCTGGCATAATTACGCCATTGCCATAGACCTTCGTTAGGCCTTCCATGCGACTGGCTAGGTTAACCGTGTCTGAAATAACGGTAGTATCCATGCGATCTTCCTCACCAATGGTGCCTAACATTAAGTGGCCACTATGAACACCAATGCCAATCTTTACTGCCGAGTAGTTAGAGTTTTTGCGATGTTGATTGTAGACAACTACTTTTTCTTGAATTTCAACAGCCGCGGCGACGGCGTGGTCTATAGATTTGGGAAACAAGGCCATAAAGCCATCGCCGATGTATTTGTCAATAAAGCCATGGTGTTTGCGAATCACCGGACCGACTCGTTTGAGGTAAGAATTGAGAAAGTTAAAGTTTTCGGTAGGTGACATTTTTTCCGACATACTGGTGAAGGATCTAATATCAGAAAACAGGATGGCCATTTCTTTTTGTACTTGGTCACCAAGGCGAACATCGAGAATGCTACTTTTGTTGAGAAAGTCGAGAAACTCACTAGGAACAAATCTACGCAGTGAGGTGTTGGTGTCCCTGAGTTGAATAGAAAGTGACTCTGCACTTTTAAAACTGGATGAGAATTTGGCGGCCAGTATAAAAGCTTGAAATAGGATAAATATAAAAAAGCCAATCGGCATGATATAGGCAGACTTTATCATCATATTCGCATAAAGGATGTCGTTTGCAACGGTCAAAAAAAGCACGGAAAAGCCGAGCAAGATTTGTCGTGCCCCTTCTCGCTTGTGAAGAATTGCCCTAATAATAATCGACAAAACCCACAATGAACCAATACAAACCAAGACCTGCATCACGCCAATCATAGTGCCAGAATAGCGCGCTGGCAGCATTACAACGATGGCTCCAAAGATGCAGGCTGCGATGACGTAGAGGCGAAACATCAGTGGGTGAGTCTCGTCTCTAAATAAGCTGCGCATAAATAGAACAAAAAACAGACTGCCTATGTTGAGCGGCAGAAACTCAAGCTTGCGTGCCAGTTCCCAATCAAAGCCGGGAATCCACTGAGCCGCGAGGTTGTCACCAGTGACCATGATGCGCAAAAATACCACGATACAAAACAGTGCAAACCATAAAGCAGAACTATCTTTTGGTCGCAAGAGGTATAAGCCTAAGTGATAGATAAACATAATAGCCAGGCAGCCAGTCAAAAATAGGTCAAGTTGAATTGAGAAATGCCGCATTTTGGAGATGGCTGTAGAACTACCAAAAGAATAACTTTGCCAGACACCGGCCTTAATATAGTGATAGTTAGAGACTTGTAGGACTAGTTCAATTTGATTTGAATCGGCCGAAAAATAAACGACGTCAGGAGCATACCCGGGTTTGCCGTCAGATTCGTTTTGTGAAAAAGTGCCGGTAGCGTCTGCAAGTTTGCCATCAATGTATAATCTGGTAGCAGTCAGCACCTCACTCGTCTTTAAACCATAGACAGCATTTTTGGTGCTCGTCTCGGGAAGCTTAATGGTCAATCGATAGGTACCGTAACCGTAAGGACTGAGTTGGCCGCTTGAAGACCAAAACTCTGGAAGTGAGGCAAAAGTTTTGCTTCTGATTTTTACTTGATCAATAAAGTCTTTTGGATAGAGTGCTTGATTCCAATACCACTCAAAGTCTCCTGTCAGCTGAACGATGGTGTCACCGTCAAATTTGACTTGGCTCAAGTCAAGCACGCCTTCTACTGCATGTAAAGCTGTCGAATTGGTACTCGGCTCTTGTCCGCAACTAAAAATGGAGCAAAAAAAAAGTAAGCTGATGCCTAAAAGCACGAGCAACGTGGCCTTAATATTTTGATGTTTCACGTTGCTTAGTATAGAACATCGCGTGGCATTTTAGTAAAACTTCCAATATAATTGACTGAGAGGTACAATCAATTGATGCTCGCCCTCAGGAACAAGAGACTCATAGAGGCCACTATATGAAGGTGGAAGAGAGCGTTGCAGCAAAAAACCTTTACTCAGGTGTTAATTCCTTGCTTTTGGTTGATGACGACGCAATTATCGCCCTAAATACGTCAGAGATTTTGCAAGAAATGGGCTACAACGTCATTATTGCAAGCAGCGGCGAAAAAGCTTTTGCGCTCAGCAAAGAAAACGCAGACATTAGTCTGGTTCTAATGGATATAGATCTTGGTCATGGAATCGATGGTACCAAGACTGCCGAGTTAATTTTGGCTAACCGCAATCTACCGATAGTTTTTTTAACCAGCCATACCGAACGAGCAATGGTAGAGAGAGTTCGCCATATCACGCGCTATGGCTATGTGGTCAAAAACTCAGGAACCTTTGTTTTGCAGTCGTCAATTGAAATGGCTTATGAGCTTTTTGAATCACGACAGCGTGCGTCTGAGAATGATGCAAAAAAATGGTTGATGCAAGCTGAACTTGCACGGAAGCAAGCCTTTTTGTCCGACTTGGCAGAAACGAGTCCGGTTGCATTGGTGGCCACTGATCAAGATGGCAGAATCAGCTGGGCCAACGCCCGAGCCGAAAGGCTGCTTGGTCTGACGGCGCGGTCAATTACCGCATTTCATTATGACTCCCCTGAGTTGTCGATAACTGATTTTGACGGTCAAGCAATAGACAGTGAAGCATTGCCCTTTGCTTTGGTCAAAAAATATGGAAAAACGTTGATTGATTTCCAGCACGCAATCCGCTGGCCCAATGGCCACAAAATTTTTATTTCCATAAACGCTTCACCCTTGCTTGATGGCGCAGGTCGTTTTATGGGCATGGTGGCATCAATAGACGACATTACCAAGCGCAGAGAATTAGAGCTTACGCTGCAAAAGACGCGGCGACTTTTACTTGCCAGTGGCAGCTTGGCACGTGTTGGTGGCTGGGAACTTGAGATAAAAACGGGTCAAATAACGTGGACCGAAGAAGTTCACAGAATTCACGATGTGGATCCGGAATTTGTTCCTACGCTTGAGTCTGCGATCAACTTCTATACCCCGGAATCTCGGACTGCAATTTCAGAGGCTGTAAATATGGCCAGCACTCAAGGAATGCCGTTTGACCTAAAGCTCGAGATTATTAGTGCCAAGGGCGTAAAGAAGTGGGTTAGGGCATTGGGCAACATTAAAGTGCATGGTGATGGAGCCAATGTCTTGAGTGGTGCCTTTCAGGACATAAGCCAAGATGTGCAAGCTCAAATGGAACTAAGTCAACTCTTAGCAGAGAAGACTACACTGCTTCGTGAAGTTAATCACCGCGTAAAGAACAACTTGGGTGCAATTGAAGGTCTTCTCTTGATGCAAGCTCGCAAATCTCAAGTGCCAGTAGTAGCAAGTGCGCTACAGGATTCAATGCATCGAGTGCAGTGTATGCGTGTCTTATACACTAAGCTCTATACCTCGCCTGGCTTTAGACAGGTATCTGCCAAGGACTATCTTGAAGCACTGGTAGATGAAATTATAGAGGTTTTTCCCAGTAGCGCCCGTGTTCATTGCACGCGAGAAATTGTTGATGTTCTGATCGACGAAAAAAGAATTCTGCCGATTGGCATTATTACCAACGAGCTTATAAGCAATGCCCTAAAGTATGCCTATTTAGGACGAGATGCCGGAAACTTGTCGGTGCACTGCGTTCAAGCGGATGGCAAATTGCTGCTTACTATCGAAGACGACGGTGTCGGTATGCCTGACAAAAAAGATGAAAGCAAGCATAACGGCTTTGGGCTCGACTTGGTAAGACTATTGAGTTCGCAATTAGGCGCCACTATGTCCAGCGAACAGAAGGCAGGCACCAAAGTTAGTCTGCTTATTCCGCTTTAATTGGCTCTTGGTCTTTTTCGTTTAGTGTTTGATAGGCAAGCGAAAGGCTAAAATGGACAAGAATAAAGCCCGCAAAACCGTTGGCGAGAGAAGTCAACAGCATCGATATCGCAGCTACGTCCGAAAAAAGCCCTGCAATCCATGAAACGCCCAAGCTGGCCACTAGGATCATGATATTGGCGCGGACTATCGGCAAAAAAAGCGGTTTGCCGGTCGACCAGGATAGCTTCAATGCCTTAAATAGCGAAAGTCTTTTTAGAACCATATAAGGAAAGGTTAGCGCCAAACGGGCCATCAAAAAGATCACAGCTGTCAACCAAAAAACGTTGATAATCATCACTATTGTCGCTTGATTTATGACCAGACTACCAATTGCAAAAAGACCAGCTGATGCTACAAGAATAGCCAACAAGAAAGCCAACGAGAAGACAGAGTAGGGTAGAAATAGTCTAGCCAACGAGGCCGGCCAACTCGAAAAACTAGGTAGCTTTTCTTCAAGAGAGAGCTGAGCCGATCCCCAACTAATGCAGTTGGCAATAAATGACAATGCCAACATGGTTATGCCGATCGGCAAAATATACGGTGAGATCTCAAGCAAAAGACTTCCAAGCCATTCGTTGCTATCACCTAAAGCTGTTGTATCTGCCGGCGATCCACCGCCAAGCATACTGCGAAGCAGCGGCATTTTGGAAATATCAAGTGTACGAATTAAGATTTCGGGCACAAGGGAGGCAAAAAAAAGTGGCAAAACTACAAGGTAGTTTTTAAAAGTATAACGTATGCTCGCACTTAGTTGGTTCATTTTCAATCGTACTCCGTTACATAGAGTGACTCAAAAGAGTGATGATTTCAAGTCACTGGCTGTTGCGAGGCGCGTCCACAAAAGGGAGTCAAAGACACTTGACAGTTAAAGCAGCTTAAGCCCAGTATAAACCTTATGAATCTGCCAAATATGTTGACCATAAGTCGAATTTTTCTTGCGCCATTCTTTTATGTCTTGTTGATGATGCCAGAATGGTTTTTACTTCCGTTTTTGCCATGGTACGTCGCGGCTTGGGTTCTTTTCACCTATATCGAACTGTCGGATATCCTTGATGGCGTCTTGGCCCGGTCGCAGGGCTTGGTAACCGAGCTCGGCAAGCTCTTGGATCCATTTTCTGACGTGGTTAGCCGCCTGACTTATTTTGTTGTTTTTGTAAGTTTGGGGGTGCTACCAGCCTGGATCTTCTTGCTTTTGCTCTACAGAGAACTTGGCATAACCTTTATGCGTAGCGTCCTATCGGGCAGAGGATTGGTTTTGGCTGCCCGAGGTGGTGGCAAAATCAAGGCAGTTTTGTACGCAATAGCTGGCGGCATTGGCCTACTACAATGGGGTTTTGTCAAATTTGAGCTACTTGAGTTCAGCGCGGCTTTTCAATGGGTAGTCCTGGGCATTTTTTTGCTTGCCTTACTTGCTTCGTATGTATCGCTTGTCGACTATCTCAAAGTCAGTTTTGCATTTCTTAAGCAAAAGAAAAATATCGCCAAGCTAAGCGAGTAAATGCTTGTGGCAAAAGTGCCGCCGACTGCTGGTCAGCTGCGCATAACCCATTAGACCAAAAATAGCAAAATATTTGCAAAAAATGTGTTGACAGGTTTGGAGCTTTTGTTTAGATTACGACTCCACCAGCGCATGCAGCGCACCGCGAAAGCGAAGGCCGTTGCAAAGTGCAGGAGTCAAGCCAAAAAGGACTTTAGTCCTCATGGAAAACCCTGAACTAAGAACAATCTGGTACTCATGGCAGATATCGCCTAAAAAGCGATTGGGGTAATCTATCGGCCATGATCTTTAACAGTTAATAGAGAAGGGGAAGGAAGCAAGCATTAGAACTTGGAAGAGTTTTGGTGCGGGTACCTTAAGTAGGCTACTAAGTTTAGGCTTGGTAGCAAACGTCAATGTTTGATTGATTAGCTTAGGTGATA
>JBBRCZ010000010.1:0-110301 GCA_038204425.1 Spirochaetia bacterium
ATTACAATGTAATTTGCACTTATTTTTAGCACTAGCCAACCAGAATATCCGCTAGTTCCCGTTCCTGGTGTGTAATTTATTTTTAATGTGGGCTTATATCCTGGCCAGTTGGTGTAAGTGATTGGATTTCCTGCTACGCCATTACGGGTAATTTGCAGTAAATAACCATTGCCGGAATAGTTAAACGCACCCCTCAAATAGATGGTGTCACCTGCCATGGATGCATCGTGAGCCGCTTGCAGAGTTTTGTATGGTGATCCAGAACTACCGTTTCCGTTGCTGGTGGCTTGAGCGTTGACATATACAGACCTGCCACTTGACACATTGGTGCCATATCCTGGGAAGGTATTGCCAAATCCAGTAAAGGTGTTAGGTATTGTAATTCGTGGTACTGCCACGGTACTCGTTGTACTGCTGGTGGAACTTGATGTACTGCTTGAGCTAGTTGAACTTGTGCTAATAGTCTCTGTTAAGACTACATCGTCAATGTACACGGTTATAGCAGAAGCTCCTAGTAAAAATTTAACGAGGTTTGTGTTGTCGTCGCTACCACTATTAAAACTGAATGGTCCAAACACCGTTGGCGTCGAGCTTAAAGCAATGTTGTATTGGGCAAATCTAATAGTCCAAGGTGAAACATTTTGCTGAAAGGCTAAAGCGATAGTGCGATTTGTGTCGGCGCTCGCTTTAAACTTTATAGAATAGTTTTTATTGGCTTTTATGGCAACGTTTTGGTAAACCTGTATTGAGTAAGCACCGGTACCAGCGTTACTAATGCTCGAAACGAGTGCTTTGCCACTATAGAGATTTTTTTCCGCTGCCGCAATTGTTGCTACAGCGCCGTTGTTTTGTCCGATGGTCCAGTTGTTAGTATTGATAGTAAATTCTGGATTTAAGAGCAGACTTGCCAGTGTCGTTGTGGTGCTTGTGCTTGTGCTTGTAGAAGTCGATGTGCTGCTTGATGAAGTACTCGTGCTGCTTGATGAAGTACTCGTGCTGGTCGGTGTGAGATCAAGAACCTCAACTTCATCTATATAGACGGAACTAGCGTTGCCACCCAGAACAAACTTAACTACATTGCTGAGATCCGTTGCAGATGAGTCAAAAGTGTAAGGGCCAAATACTGTTGGCGTGGTGCTTAATGCAATGTTGTATCGAGCAAAATTGAAAGTCCACGGCGCTATATTTTGTTGAAAGGCAAAAGCGATAGTGCGATTTGCATCTGCGCTGGCCTTAAACTGGATAGAATACTTCTTTCCTGTTTCAATGGCCAATGCTTGGCTAAGCTGAATATCGTATGGATTGCTTCCAGCAACATTGATGCTCACTTTTAACGCTTTGCTGGCATAGTTGGTCTGGCTAACCAGACTTAAAGCTGCAGCCGTAGCGTTTTTTGCGAAAAGACCCCAGTTGGCGGTATCAAGATCAAAATTTGGATTGGTGATCAAATTGCTGCCACCATTAGTCAAACTGATTGTACTACTGGTTGTGACAGCTGCAAGTGTACTGGATGTTGTAGCCGAAGGATTGAGGTTAACAAAGGCCCACAAATAGCGGTCGTCGGTGCCCGCGGTTTCTATTTTTAATGGGTTTCCGTCAAATTTATCAATCATGTACCATTTTCTATTGGGGAATGAATAAGGCGAGACCGTCACATAGCCGCTACCTGCGTCTGTTATAATAAACAACTCATCATCGCCAGAGTCTATAGTTTCCGTTGTTACGTTGCCGGATTCTCCAGAACGTAAGGCCATGCCGGTACTGTCGTTTACAATTCGGTAATATGAACCGACACTCGTTAGTGTCCATTCTTGAATGCTACTTGCACTATAGTCACTGTTGTAGACAGAACTACCGGCATAGCTGTCGGTTTTTAATACTTTGTCAGAAAACTTGTTAAGAATTTTGTAGTGGTCGCCCGAGTTAATGATAGCTCGACCGTTGGCATCTAGAGCCGTTGCATTTGAAGATTTTTCTATGGACTGGACGTCACAAGAAAAAGCAATGCTCAGTAGTGCAGCTGCGCACAACAATTTAATTCCATGCTTCAAAAAATTTTTCACTTTTTACTCCATTGATGATTTTGTTCAAAAAGACACATTTGCGAAACGGTACCTCCTCCACCATGGCTGGGCTTTACCTATCAGGTACTATTTACCAAATAGGTTTCAATACAAAACATAAATGATATATTTTATATTCTAGCACGGTTTGCAACCTTATATCCCTTATTTCCACTTGTCAACCAAAAATTTCCAAACTTTTGCAAGTTGGCCCAAGCGCTCAAACCTATGGGTTAACCTAATGAGAGTTTTTTGTTATGCTTGAGCCAACAAGGACAAACATTGGAAATTGGGCGGGATGCCGACAATGGTGGGCAGTTGGTTTACTTGATGGAACTGGCACGCGTGATGAGCGCTCACCCGGCGGTGACTTCGTTAGATATTTTTACGAGACTAATTGAAGACCCACAAGTCGAAGCAGTCTATTCAAAAGAAATCGAGGCACTGAGTCCAAAGCTATGCATCAAATGAAAAAGGTCACATTATGTCCAACAATATTATCCCTGATTGGATTCATTCGCACTCTGCTGATTCTGGATTTGTGGCGGCACGAGTATCAAAACATCTTGGCATCCCCTTTGCGCATACTGGCCACAGTTTTGGTCCTCGTATTGAAGCAGAAGAAACTGGTCTGGCCGAAGCCGAATTTATTACAACCAGTACCCAACAGGAGATACGCACCTGGGAAGTCTACCAAAATTTTGAACGTGGAATTTTTCACAGCATAGCTTTTGGCATAGATACGGGACAAATCCCTTTTGAAATAGTCGAACGTAGCGAGCATGGTATTACGGTGGACTCAAGCGTAAGGGACGAGATGTCAAGTAACGGCAACAAAAACGTTAGCTCGATGTATACGGGGACAAGCCATGTTGAGCGTTATATTGAACTAGTGCAACAGAACCTGGAACTTTCTCGCGGGTTTGGCTTAAAACAAAGCAACCGTACTGCTTACTCTAAAAAATTGCGGACAGCCAAACGAATTATAGCACTTGATATCGACAACACCATGATTGCCCCAAAAATAGGCAATCCAGGACTCGACGTCCTGCGCGAAAAGCTGCTCAATAGGCCCGATGATTTGGCTTTTGCTGTAGCAAGCGGACGCGACCTGGGCCTAGTACGAGAAGCAATTGAAAAGTTTAAACTCCCTATTCCTGACATTATTATAAGTGCTATCGGCACCCAAATCGACTATCGTCCAGATGTCGACTATAGCGACAAAAGTTGGCACAAATTTATCTCGTACCGATGGAACCGCCCACGCCTCATGCAATCGCTGTCGCTGGTAGATTTCTTGGAACTTCAAGAGCCGCAAGCCCAAAGTCCTATTAAACTCTCTTACTATTGTACCAGAGAGAAGTATAATCTTGAGACTATACGTAAGGCACTGGGACGAGATTTTTTCCACGTGACGGTTCTTTACTCCCACGAAAAGTTTTTAGATATTTTGCCTCACAGGGCTTCTAAATCCAGAGCTCTGCGCTTTGTGGCCAAAAAGCTTGGGTTGAGTCCGCATAAAGTCATGACGGCCGGTGACTCAGGAAACGATGCAGACATGCTTGGTTCACCGTTTTTGTCGACTGTTGTCGGCAATTACAGTCCGGAGTTAGAAATACTTAGAAACCGAAACGGAGTGTATTTTGCAAAAGGCTTTGCCGCACAAGGTGTCTGGGAAGGTGTCAATCATTTTGATTGGCAATGGTAAATAGTTAAATGCTATCTGGGCGTAAAAAAACCCTCTGCAGGCCAAGGCTCACAGAGGTTTTTTGTTCGTTTACAAAACAGGTGACTTAGTTTCGGTTGAGTGCGTTTAGGTCTTCAAATGCAGCCAAAACACGAGCAACCATCGTGTCTTGAGCTTTTCTCAACCATACACGTGGGTCGTAGTATTTCTTGTTGGGCGAATCGGCGCCACTTGGATTACCCAACTGAGCTTGTAGGTAGGCTTCTTTTTCCTTGTAATACTTCAAAACACCTTCCCATGTTGCCCACTGAGTATCCGTGTCGATGTTCATTTTGACCACACCGTAACCGATAGCTTCTCGAATTTCTTCTCGGCTAGAACCGGACCCGCCGTGAAAAACGTAGGTTACTGGATTGGCTTCTTTGGTCTTGTGTTTCTCTTGGACGTACTTCTGACCTTTATCAAGAATCTTAGGTGTCAGTTTAACGTTGCCTGGCTTGTAAACACCATGTACGTTGCCAAAGGCGGCGGCAACGGTAAAGTTTGGACTGATCTTGCTTAGTTCGGTGTATACAAGGTCAATTTCTTCTGGCTTGGAATACAAATCTTCTGGAGCTTTATCAGAATTGTCGACGCCGTCTTCTTCGCCGCCGGTAATGCCAATTTCGATTTCCAAGAACATCTCAAGCTTGCTCATACGGGCCAAGTACTTCTTACTGATTTCCATGTTCTCTTGCAAGCTTTCTTCGGAAAGGTCCAACATGTGTGAGGAAAAAAGTGGCTTGCCGTGTTTTTTGTAAAATTCTTCGCCTGCGTCAAGTAGTCCATCAATCCATGGAAGCAACTTCTTTGCACAGTGGTCAGTGTGTAGAACTACCGGAATGCCGTACTTCTCAGCCAAAAGATGTACGTGCTGGGCACCCGAGATAGAACCAAGAATGGCTTTTTCTTCTCCGGCTGCTACCAGACCCTTGCCTGCATAAAACTGACCACCACCGTTAGAAAACTGAATGATGACTGGTGACTTGGCTTTGGCTGCGGCTTCCATAACTGCGTTGACAGAGTCACTTCCGACAACGTTAACTGATGGCAGTGCAAATCCTTCTGCCTTACAAATATCAAAGAGTGTACGCAAGTCTTTGCCGTACACCACACCTGGCTTAATCTTGTCTAGAATTCCCACGTTTAATTCCTTTGGACGTAAATTTTATTTTCTGTTGGAAAACAATCTGTCCTACGATTCTATCGAAACTTTGTCTCAATAGCAAATGCTTTTCTGGACGGCTAGTAATTTTTTGGGGCCCGCGTAGGGCATGCACTTCTATTTGGCATGCTGCACGTTTTAATGATAACGTTACTCCATCATGTTAAACAAACACGCAGTAGTAGTTGGTGCGGGCGTTGGGGGCTTAGCCGCTTCCATCAGATTGGCTGTTGAGGGTTTTTCGGTCAGTGTCTACGAAGCCAACAGCTTTGTTGGTGGTAAGATTAACAGCCAGCGTTTTGGAAACTATCGATTTGATATGGGTCCGTCGGTTTTTACAGGACCAGAGTATATCCGGCAACTTTACCAACTGTGTGGAGAAGACTTTGCCTCATTTGAGTATCAAGGCCTCAAGCACATCTTTAACTATTTTTATCCCGATGGAAGCTTGCTTAGACTACCCTCAGAAAAAAAGTTGATGATTAAGACGTTGTCTGAGTTTTTTGGTGAAGATGCAAGAGTTTTAGAAAAGTACCTTAAAAAGGCCGAAAGAAACTACCAAGCGATTACCCCAGTCTTTATCGAACGTTCGCTGCATCGGTTTTCTCAGGTTTTTTCACCACGCTTGATCACGGCTTTTAGGCATCTATTTGGCTACAAATTGAGCAAGACCATGCATCAAGAAAATGTTGAAACTTTTGACAATCCAAAGACGGTTCAGTTTTTTGACCGCTATGCTACTTACAACGGTTCGGACCCTTACAAGGCTCCTGCCATGCTCAATATGATAGCTCATCTTGAGCTCAATATTGGCCCTTTTTTGCCAAAAAAGGGCATTGTACAAATAGCTGACAGCCTTTATGAGCTGGCATTGCGACAAGGTGTTCAGTTCTTTCTCAACCATGCTATTGAGGAAGTTCTGGTACTTGACGGCAAAGTCACTGGTGTTCGTAGCGCGCAAGGCACATTTGCAGCAGATCTTGTTGTCAGCAATATGGACGTCAGCAACAGCTACAAGTACTTGCTGGCCAAAGAAAAACGACCAAGCAAGACATTGGCCCAAGAGCCATCCAGTTCGGCAATAGTTTTTTATTGGGGTATAAAAAATAACTTTGAACAATTGGGTCTTCACAACATTTTTTTTGCGGATGATTATAAAAAAGAGTTTGAGGCGATCTTTGACAGCAAGACCCTGCACGATGATCCAACCATTTATGTTAACATTACGTCTAAACTTGTGGCCGGGGACGCTCCGCCAAGTGGGGAAAACTGGTTTGTGATGATAAATGCCCCCAGCAATGTGGGCCAAGACTGGCCAGCTATTGTGGCCAGCGCACGTAAGATTCTTTTAAACAAACTTTCAAAAAGACTCGGCCAAGATATTGAGTCTTTGATTGAAGTCGAAGATGTAATGGATCCACCGCTTATCGAAAAAAAATACCGTGGTAATCACGGTGCCATCTATGGCAATGCATCTAACAATCGTTTTGCTGCCTTTCTACGCCATCCCAACTACAGTAAACGTATCAAAGGATTGTACTTTGTTGGGGTGACTGTCCACCCGGGTGGCGGAATTCCGCTAGCTATCAACAGCGCAAAGATTGCACTAGATTGCATAAGGCAAGACTATAAACTTAAGCGAAGCAAGTATGGTGGTAGAGTATTATGAAACTAACTTTTGTTTTTATGCTTGTTTTTTTGACGCTGTATTGCTTGCATGCTCGCGAAATAAGCATTGATATTAGGGACTCTGATCTTGATCTATCCTTGGAAGGGGCTACCGTCACTAGTCCGGATGGCACTCAAGTACTAAGCGATGCTCAGGGTATGGCGATTGTGATTGCCAATGAAGAGCGTGCTCAAGTTTTTGTTATCACCTACCCCGGCTATTCGAGCTTACGAATCATTTGCAGACCAAATGATACGACGTTGCAGGCTAGGATGCGTTTGGCGGGTGTTTTGGAGAACCAAGAGTTAGTAATTGAGGCCCGCCGGCAAGGCAAGTCCGACGCTGTCCTTGGCCAAAGTCAAGTATTAACGCGCGACACCATCCAACAATCAGCAAAAATTGGCTTGATTGAAGATGTAATGACCGCTATCAAGATGCTGCCGGGGGTCGGTTTTGCCGGTGGCTGGAACGCCTTGCCATCGATTAGAGGCGGGGCGCCGGGTGACCTAACAGCAGCGCTTGATGGCTTCTATATCGAAGACCCTTATCACTGGGGGGGCGCTTTTTCTATCTTTAGTCCCAACATGACGCAAAGTGCTAAGCTGTCTCATGGCATTTTTAGTACTCGTCACGGCGATGCTAGTTCTGGTCTATTGGAGGTCAGTTCACTTGACCTTGCACTTGATCATGTTCGCTTTACCACCGACTTTACCACCAGCGCGTTTGAGTTTTCTTTCTTGGTTCCGTATCAAAAAAAAGGCGGTTTTTTACTGGGCGGCAAGGTGACCTATTGGGATCCTTTTGTGGCTCTGGCTGGTTTAATAGTACCCGACATAGCTATTTCCGTTAGCACGGCACCTTTTATTCGCAATGCCTTTCTCAAAAATAGCTTGCAGCTGGGGGATAACGTTGAATGGCAACTCAACGGCTTTATTGCAAGTGACGGAGTTGGATCCAAAGCAGTAATTTCTAACGAAGAAAAAACAGTCAAGAATGACATTAACTTTGACTGGCTCAATGTAATTGGTTTTGCCTACACTGGTCTCAAGTTGACACCGGATCCTCGCCTCTTGATCAGACTAACTCTTGGACTTGGCGGCAAGCATTCCAACTTGGCAACTCAAAGTTTATTGAACGGCGAATTTGTCTACAGTGATCGCTTTTTGGACGACTGGGACATGATAGATGGTGTAGCCGACCGCCTAATTGATGGCCAGACTGGCTACAGTATAAGTTCCAGGTCAGGAGACTTTGAGAGCATCCGTGGCCAATTAAACTACCAAGGCCGATTGGATTTTGATGTTGATATTGGCTCCAAGTTTTTCCTGGCGCTTGGCGCGACTGAAAACGTTACACTGCCCAGCTCTAAATTTAATGGTTCCTCGTGGCAGTATTTTATAGACCAGTTTGATCCGTTTACTGGAAAACCCTATGCCCAAGTTTCTGAACGAGTTTTTGACAGCGATACTCAGGGCAATACCTTTTTTGCGACCGGGGCCTACAGCCTACTTTCGTATGGGACGGCAGATGATGCGGTGCGCTTTGAGCTTGGGGTGCGACTAGACCACTACTATATTCTTGGGCCACCCGACAGTGACTTTGAGCTGGATACCAAAATTGCGGCCAATCCACGCTTTTCGCTAACTTTTGATCTTTTTGACGATAGCGCTAAACAAGACCGCTTGGCTGCCACCATCGGGAGCGGCTTGTTTTCTCGCCCAACTAGCCAGAAAAATCTTTTGGATAAGAGCTTTAATATCCAGTCAGGCCAACTTGGCCCGGATCGAACCTGGACATCGGTGGCCGGCATTGAGTTGCTGCTTGGCGGTGAGTATAAGTTCCAAATTGAGGGCTACTTTAAGTATGGCTTTGAACGCTTCTACTTTGAACAAATCTATTCAGCTAGCACTCTGAGCATACAACCACATTTTGATGGAGAAAGCATAATCTGGGGTATAGATTTACTTGCTCAAAGGCTTGAGTCGCGCTATCTGGACGGCTGGATTAGCTACTCATTTAACTGGACACGGTACCGTGACCCACAACATCAAGCCGCCAACGGTTCGCAATACGGGGCTGGGTCGGGAGACTGGTATTGGCCTGACTTTCACCGCTTTCACTCCGCCAATCTCTTTCTCAACTGGAAGCCAGTTGACGGTTTTAGCCTTATTACAAAACTTTCGTTTGGCTCCGGAACACCACAACAGCAAACAGGTAGTGTCAACGCTATGGCCGCTAGACGGCAAGATGGTGTTATAGAAGAATTTTACACGCGTACTCAGGAATACAGCGACAGCCTACGCACCGAACTTAGCATTCCACTTGATCTTAAGTTTACTTGGCATTGGTATGACAAGGATTCTAAAGTACGTAGTGAGTTTTACTTTGGCGCAGAAAATGTGCTCACCAATCTTTATGAGCCCAAGGGTGCCACAGCTTATGACAGTGCTACGGGCGAAGAATACCCCGGCACTGTTTCGTTTTCGGTCGGCATCCCGCTCTTTTCGATCGGCTTTAATTGGAGTTATTGATGAAAGCAAAATACTTTGGAAATCGCAGTCCGCTGATCCGTTTTTGTTTGCTGGTGTTTGTCAGTCTGCTGGGGCTCATGACGGGCTCGTGTAGCAGCCTAGTTGGGTTTGGTATGAATGCTTTGCAAAGCGCTGTTTCTGATGCTCCACAGCTCACAACATTAGAAACTTATACACTCACACAGGAGCAGACTGACTTTAAGCTTGAGCTTGCACAGGACGGGCAAAAGGTAAACTATCTCGTTCTCAGTTCTAACCTAGTGCCGGGCGTCAAAATATATGGGCTTTGGCAGCCTGAGCACAACCAGGCAGAACTTACCAAATGGTACGGCTTTGCCAATTGGCCTGGTGGCTGGAGTGAGTTTGAGGAAAGTCTAACTGGTCAATTATATGTCAGTTTTGGCGAGGGTTTAGTTAGCATCAAGACCAAGGATGCAATCCAAAAACTTGAGCTTATAAAAGGACGCATTAGACTTGGCAACACCATTTTTAGCCAAGAGCGTTCGCTGGGTCTATTGAGTCTGCGTCGCACTAGAGTTCTGGCACTTGTGGAGTACATGCAGAGCGCCGAGCATGCACCAAACGACAGCCAATCCAAAGAATTTAGAGACTATTGGACCACATATTTGTTGCCAGAACTCAGCCAAGCAGGAAAAGCAGGCAAAACAGTGTACGCTGAAGGCGTAAACTGGCATAGTGACTATAGTGCAGAGATACTTCCACAGCATCTTGCCCAACTGCGCGACCAAGGTGGTATTTTGCGTGACTGGCAAGAAGCTTATGATTGGCTGCTGGCTGAGTATTCTTGGCCCACATTTTTGGCGGTTCTTGACCAAGGCCTGAGCCTCAATCTCT
This sequence comes from Spirochaetia bacterium, assembly GCA_038204425.1. GTDB lineage: Bacteria > Spirochaetota > Spirochaetia > DSM-27196 > Salinispiraceae > JBBRCZ01. The sequence goes on from JBBRCZ010000010.1 coordinate 10,010, forward strand.
TGACTAAACATCAATAAACCTTGGCAAGGAGAATTAAATGAACACTGTTTCACTCTGGACAATTTTTGAAATGGGCGGCTTTTTTATGTGGCCGCTACTTGTTTTTTCGGTACTGACAATAACCCTAATAGTAGAACGAACGGTGTTTTTGCTTTACCACAATCTCAAGCTTGATGACTTGCAATCTAAACTCAATGGTTACATTCTAGCAGGAGACTACTTGGCCGCCTCACAGTGGATCAACGGTCTCAAAAAGCGTCGCATAGGCGCTCGCATCTTTGCTGCGCTCATGGATCATGCCCACATGAGCGAGCATTTGATGGAAAAAGCTGTCGACGCCGAAGCCGGCAGCAACCTTCGCAAGATGGAAAATGGCTTTAATTTTTTGGTAGCCTTGGGCTCTTTGGCCCCACTTACTGGATTTCTCGGTACTGTTTCGGGCATGATTGGCGCATTTAAGTCGATTGCCGAAGCGCCAGAGGTCAATGCTCAGATTGTAGCCAATGGCATCTATGAAGCGCTGGTGACTACAGTCTTTGGTTTGATTATTGCTATCATCGCCATCATTGGCCACAATATTTTGACCCATGTGGTCGACAGTTTTGCTGGCCGAGTTGAGCAGTCTGTTAGCCAAGTGATTGTCAACATCTCCCACAAAGAGCAAAGTCAATAAGGCTGCATAATGAAAATCACACGCATCAGGAGAAATAAGTCAGACGCCTTAGAGGCAGGAACTTTGAGCGATTTGGCATTTTTGCTCATCATTTATTTTATTGTGATAGCAGGATTTAACATTAACCAAGGCTTTATGTTTAATCTGGCCGGCAAAGACTCAGTCAAGCTGGTGTTTAAAGACGACGCCATGCAAATTGACCTCGACCAAGGCGGCAATCTTTGGTTGCAGGCCCAAAGCTATCAGATGCAAGAACTTGCCAATCTGATGAGTCAGGTCAGCAAAACCCAGCCCAACTTAACGGTATTACTTAGAATCCACCCAGACGCTTCTTGGCAATCAGTGGTCAACTTTATGGACGTGATACAAGAAAAGGGAATAGTCAACTTTTCGTTCGTCCTAAACAAAGACGCAACAGGAGTAAACTCCGATGGGGCTTAGCGGCTTATGAAGATTAAACGCAGCCAACAAAGAAAGCCTCTGATTCCTATCAACGCTATGTCAGATATTGGCTTTTTACTCTTGATCTTTATCATGTTGGTTTCACTCATCAACTACCGGGTGGAAGTTAAGATTGACTATCCAGAAGCTCAAAACATCAAGCGAACACAAGAAACTTATAATCTCGAGCTTTGGATTGACGAGTCAGGCAGCTACTTTATTGATGGCAAAGCCAGCACACTTGGCGACATTGAAAAGGCTATCGTAGTTGCTTACGCTCAGCAGCCCGCCACACGAGTACATGTCATCTCGGATCGCAAGACTGCCTATCGCCATGTGGCCGCCATTGTGGAAATTTTGCAGTTATTGCAGCATCGGCAGGTTAGTTTTGTGGTCAAGTAATTTGTGCACAGGTAAACGGAGTTTGTGGTGAAAAAAATAGCTTTATTTGCCCTGGTAGCCCTTGCCCACCTCGTGGTTGTCCTGACGTTAAACTTTGTTAGTGGTCAAGCAAGGCAAGCGGTACCGGAGCGTGCGGAAGTCTTTAAACTGGTGGACGTCAACTTTAAAGAGCCAGAAAAAATAGAACCACCGCCTAAAGACATTCCCGAGCCCAGCCAAGTGGCTTTGCAGGACGCTACTAGTGAGGCGATTGTGGTAACCGAAGACCAGGTTCCGCTAAATAGTTCCAGTGCTGCTCTAGAAGAAGACTACTTGCCAATGCACAAGATCTCGCAGGTGCCGCAAATAAATGAGTCGCTGGTTCGCAAAAATCTACGCTATCCAGAAATAGCTCGTCGTAGCGAAAAAGAAGGACTCGTCTATCTTGAATTGTTTATTGATCGTGAAGGGCGTGTGCGTAAGATTTCAGTGCTCAAGGAAGAACCGAGCGGGCTCGGCTTCGCCGAAGCTGCAGTGCAAGCCTTTAGTGACTTTGTTTGCACCCCAGCTAAGGCGAACGGGCAAGCCGTCTCGGTTCGTTATCGTTATCCCATTAGGTTTAGTCTTCGCTAAAATCCAAAGTTATAAAACCACAGTTAGCTAAAGAAGCCTGACAGATACTCTTTGGTCTTGTCTTGACTTGGTTTGTTAAACAGCGCGTCTGTTTTGGCAAACTCAATCAGCGATCCAACAAAAAAGAATCCAGTATAGTCGCTGACACGCAATGCTTGTTGCATATTGTGGGTGACTATTACTATAGAAACCTTGTTTTTGAGCTCCTTGATGAGCTCCTCAATTTTAATGGTGGAATTTGGATCAAGTGAACTGGTTGGTTCGTCCATAAGCAGGACTTCTGGTTCAATTGCCAAGGCCCTAGCTATCGAGAGCCGTTGCTGCTGTCCGCCAGACAAACTGCCGCCTGGACTCTTAAGTCTGTCTTTGACTTCGTCCCATAGAGCCGCGCCTTGCAAGGCCTTTTCTACGGCTTCATCAAGAATCGACTTTTTTCGAATGCCAACCAAAGCCAGACCGGCCGCCACATTGTCGTAGATTGACTTGGTTGGAAACGGGGTTGGTTTTTGAAACACCATACCTATTTTACGTCGGACCACTACCGGATCAACTTTGGCTGCGTAGATGTCTTCACCGTCAAGCAGTGCTTGTCCAGTCACCGCAGTTTCGGGACTCAGGTCATGCATACGATTGAGCGCACGCAAGTAGGTGGTCTTACCGCATCCTGAGGGTCCAATCAAGGCGGTAACCTGATTGTTGTAGACCGGCATAGATATATCGCGCACGCCAAAACTTGATTTGTTATAACAAACTGACAGGTCTTTGGTCTCCATGCGAAAGGACTCTGCGGTGTTCACTTGTTCTAAAGTACTCATTGCCCGATCTCCTTACTGTTTTGATTTTTGCCAATATTCTCAATTTGTGTTGCTTGGCGCTCCATCCGATTGACCACCAGTCGGCCAATAAAGAAGGTTATCATGACAAATAGCAAGAGAATAATGGCTCCTGCCCATCCCATGCCGTGCCATACTTTATAAGGACTTATGGCCAAGCTATAAAGCCGTTGAGGCAAAGTATCCATTGGACTCATTAGGTCAAAGGTAAGGAAGTTGTTGCCAAACGAGGTGAGCATCAATGGAGCAGCCTCACCTGCTGCGCGAGCAAAGGCAATCAGAATACCAGTGATGATACCGTTTTTGGCAGCAGGTACTACCAACGACATGGTAACTCGCCAGCGCGGCAGACCAATGGCAAGGCCTACTTCGCGCAAGCTCCAGGGCGTAATGCGTAAGACGCTTTCGGTGGTAGCAGAAATGATCGGGATCATAACAAAGGCTAGCGCCACCGCACCGGCAAGGGCTGAGAACCCACCAGTATTTTTGACTACCAAGGCATAAGCCAAGAGTCCCATCAGCACCGCTGGCATACCGTTAAGAGTCTTGCTCATAAGCCTAGCAAAACCCGACATTGGATGGTCTGGATACTCGCTCATCAGAATGCCGGTTGCAAGACCAAAGGGGACGGCCATTAACAGGGCAACTAGGTCAATAATTATAGTACCAATAATCGAATGCACCAAGCCAGTTGGTTTGCCTTGTATAGCACGACTTGGACTGCCAAGCTCTTGAGTAAAAAAGTCGCCGTTGATAGATCCGATACCATTTACAACTACGTAGATAATAATAATGGCCAATGGGACGATAACCAATAGGGTTAGCAGGACTATAAAAACTTGGACAACTTTGTCACGGGCATAACGCGCAGATAGTTCCATTATAGCTTCCTTTGACCGGCCAGCTTGCGCTGAACCAAAGTGGCAATCATGTTGATCACTATGGTGATCAAAAAGAGATAGAAACCAACAGCGATGATGCTGGTGTAATGCAACGGTTCGACAGCCTCTCTAAACTCGTTTATGATCAGCGAAGGCATGGTGGCAGCTGGCCCAAAGAGCGTAAACGGTAGCCGGTTGGAATTACCAATTAACATCGCAATTGCCATGGTTTCACCTAAGGCTCTAGCCAAGGAAAGCAGGATTCCCGCTATGATGCCTGAGCGAGCATAGGGCAAAACTGCCAGCTTCATTACTTCCCAACGCGTAGAACCCAAGGCCCAAGCTGCTTCGCGCTGTTCTTTGGGTACCAGTCTGATGGCGTCGCGTGATAGAGCCACCGTATAAGGCACAATCATCAAGGCGAGTATCAAGGTAGCGGTTATTATATTGTAGCCAGAAGGATTTCCAAGCATAGGGACCATCCACTGAGCATGCTCATAGGCCCATTCGTAGATTGGCATATAAACCGCATCTCGCATAAAAGGGGCAAAGTTAAAGATACCCCAGATACCTATAACAACGCTAGGAATTGCTGCCAAAAGATCAACAAGGTAGTTGATCACGGTTGCCAACCAACGTGGAGCATACTCGCTTGTAAATATAGCTACAGCAAGTGCAGGTAAGACAGCGAGAGCGAGAGCGCCAAAACTGGTTACCAATGTGCCGATTATAAAAGGCAGCGCACCGTGGATTCCAGCCACCGGATCCCAGGTAGAGGAAGTCAAAAAGTTGAGATAGCCAAACTTAGAAAAAGTTGGACTAGCTTCTATCCATAATACCACTGCCATTGCTAGTGCCAGTAGAATAATACCGCTACTGAGAGCAACTATAATGGTCTTAAAAACGCGATCACCCGGTCTACGATAGCGAGCCGGTGCAAGTCGCTTGATAAGCTGGGAATGATCCAGGGTATCTATCATACGGCACTCCTGAGTTTTTTTTTCTAAGCGCAGCCTACTGTTGCCTTGGCTGCTCTTGCGTTAGAACTATGTTAAAAATTGGTTAAGCAGCTCGACATTTTCCTTCGCTAATATGACTTCAATAATAAAAAACGCTGTCGGAGCATGCTCCGACAGCGTTAGATAAAAATCTGCTCTAAAGTCTAAACTTCTTAGCGAACTTTGTAACGATCTACAATTTGCTTGCCAATCGCTTCACCCTTAAACTTGAGCTGAGAAACCATGCGTTCAGCAAGTTCTTGCGCATCCTTTGGTAGACGAGCAAAGCTCAAGCCTTCGTTGATGTCTTGACCACGAGTGATTACCCAGTACAAAAAGTTTACCAATTGCACAGCAGTATCTCGGTCGGTAATTGCTGCATTGCGGTCAAGGTTTTCGTAAACCAAAGCCCATGAAAAACCAGCAATTGGGTAGCCATCTTTTGCTGTTGTTTCGGTCAAAGAAACACGGCCATCAGCTGGGATAGTTACTGCAGCAGCCAAGCCTGTAGCCTTAAGTGAAGGCACAACCGTAGTTCCAGACTTGTTGATAACGCTACCGTAGGCGATGTCATTAAGCACTGCGTATACCAAGCTGTTGTAACCCAATGCTCCAGGAGTGTTTTGAACCACACCTGCAACACCTTCGTTACCGTTACCGCCGGTTCCTACTAGCCATTTAACTGAACTTCCCTTACCCACTTTGGTGGCCCATTCAGTGTTTACCTTGCTAAGATAGTCGGTAAACACGGCGGTAGTGCCCGAACCGTCAGAACGATGCACAATCGCTATGGGCAGGTTAGGAAGTTTAACACTAGGATTGAGAGCTGCAATCTTTGGGTCGTTCCAGCGCGTAATCATGCCAAGATAAGTCTCTGAAATAGTTTGTGCGTTAAAAACCAAACCTTTTTTGATTCCTGGCAGGTTGTAGGTAAGCACAACGTCACCAAGTGTCAATGGCAGGTTAAAGGCCAAACCTGCAGTCTTGTCTTTGGCGTCGCTCATTTGCTTGTCGTTAAGTGCCGATTCAGTGGCACCAAACATAATGGTCTGTTCAATAAACTGGCGAATACCACCACCAGATCCGATTGACTGGTAGTTTACGGTTACGCGACCCTTGGTAAAGGTTCGGTACTCATCTGCCCAAGCAGTGAGAAGCGGAGCTGGAAAAGATGCACCGGCACCCAAAAGTTCAAACTTTTTGTTGCTAGCTGCTGCAACATCTTTTTCTGCCTGACCATTGGCCATGAGTGGACTGGCCGCAGCCACCAACAAAGTAGCCAAAGCAAGTGTTCTAAAAATCTTCATTACTGTTCCTCCTAATTGGAATTCAATATCAGGCAGTATCAAATGGTGATGTTAGCCAGATGAGAGACTCATGTTAGTAGTGGGTAAGAATCGTATGATTAATTGGTTAGCGCAAGGTGGATAGAGCGGCTGAAATGCCGAGACAGCTGTCGCCAATATTTTCTAAGTAGGCAACTACATCCATAAAGGCTAGCTCGCCTTTAATATGTGCTTGCTGATGGTTTTCCAAAAAGCGTCGCGCCTTCCTTTTGAGTTGATCGCGAGCCTTGTCAATTTCCGCTTCCATGCTTTGTGCCAGCACCCAGTCCGACTGGGCCACCTCTCCCGACAGATAGTCGGCGTTGTACTTAAGAAAGTCCAAGACTTGGGCCGAAAAATCAAAGAGCTCGTCGCGGCTTTCGTCATGAAAGCGATACTGCTTGGCAAAACTGCGTCCAAGCACAATCATTATGCGTTTGCAGTCAGCTCCAATACTGAGCAACTCGTGAGCGATACGTTGCTGCTGCCGCATGCGCAGGGCCTGGCTTGGCCCAGCGGAGTGTTGAACGCTTTCGGTAAGTGCCGTATCCAACTGCCTATCTGTTTTAGATAACAAAATCCAAGCAGCCGCGACCTGCGTGTTAAGCTCTGGGTTCATGTCCGGAAGCTGCGAGGCATTCATAACTGCCATCAGCATTTCGTGGGCACGACTTGCCATGCGAGCCAAGGCGCTTTGGGTTATCGCCAAATTGGTATCAAGGGCATCCGGTATGGATGCCTTAAGCAAAGGCAGCTCATCATCATCTTCTGCTTCTTGGTCTTTGCTAGCTCTTGGCTTTATGAGCGCCTTGGCAAGCATCTTAAACATCCCTATCAGAGGCAATGTCGCAAGCAAATAAAAGAGCTGCAAAAAAGTGTAAAAGAGCGCAAGCCTAACACTTGAGCTTTCTGCTCCAAAAAGCATCTTAGGAAAAATTGCTCGCACTAGTTCTATAAAATAAGGAAAGACAAGCAGCAATAACAATGCTTGCGCAAGATTGACCATAAGAAAGAACAATACGCCGCGACGAGCGTCGAGATTGTAGCTGCGCGCCGAAAAACACTGAAGTGTTGCAATACCCAGACTACTCGCAGCTATCATGGATGCCGATGCTTCAAAGCTCAACCAGTCGCGCTGTGAGAGCGACATCGCCAAGATGAGCACTCCCACGTTGGAACGTAAAACTATAGACAAAACAAGACCCGTCAAAAAAGCCAACAACAAGCCGTTATTATCTGAAGAAAGCCTCGCTAGGTAGTGCACAAGCAGATCATTGTCTTTTATAAAACTTGTGTCTAAACCCAAAAGTGAGATACCTAAAAACAGCAGCCCCATACCAATAAAAAGATCGCCGTACTGATATTTTTCTGGACCACTATTGATCTTAAAGGGCAAGGCCAGCGCAAGGAACAACATCGCAATAGCAGAAAAGCCAAGCAGGTAAGCGAATATTGACAAAAACCATGCACTGGCAATAGTGCCAAGTCCTATGCCCATCAACATCCAAGGCAAGGCTTCCGGGACAAGAAATCCCGCATTGATTTTGGATAGTAGCAGGCTCAATCCAGACGAACTTGAGCCAGTAATGGTCGCCAAACCTGTACCACTGGCGACACTTTCAAATGGGTTCCACGTGCGTTTGGCGAGAATACGTCTTATGAGCGGCCCACCTGTTCTTGTCAAATTGCTACTTAGCTGCCAGAAACCTACCATGCTAACCGTTAGGGCACCAACTATCGAAACTATGCTAATAGCGAGACTCATGATGGTTGACCTTGTAACTGTAGAAATTTGCCGTCGGTGTTGTTCTGCAAAAATTGTCTAAATCGCTTGCGCTGCCCTGGCATCTTGAGGGCCGAATCCAGCGCTTTTTCTTTAAAAGTAAACTTGATGTCTCCAGAAATATCCAAATATTCTTGGGCATTATCCGCCGAGGCGATATAGGGTGGTGCACCTTTACTGGCTAAAAGATAGTTGAGGATAATATTGCCGGTTCTATGGTTACCCTCCAAAAAGAGCTGGGGCTGACTAAGTGCCTTGGTATAAAATCCGGTAGCGAGTTTAAACGGATCATTTTCTTTTATTTTGCTGAGCACCCATTCTTTGATAGGTTTGATCTTTTTTAAAAAACCTTTGCGAGTTTCCATCAAGTGCTGATAGTACTCACCTCGGGTTTTTAAGTCAGGACCACAGAGAACCAAGTGGTTAAGTTCAAGTAAGGCGTGCAGTCCAGCTGGGGTAAATAGATCAATCTTCTGCTCTATCAGCGAATTAAGAAACTTGTAGGCAACAACAATATTGGCAACTATGGTGTCATCAACCAGTTCTCGCCTCATAAGCAGGCGATTGTTGATTTGTGGAAAAGCAGCTTGGAAGCCTTTGAGAGACTGTTCTATAAGTTGGATATTAAAAAGCGTCGCCATGTTAAGTAGTCACCACGTGAAGAAAACTAAACGATATAGTCCGTATTGGCAAGCCACTTTAATAGGCTGTCCAAAAGCACTGCAATTAAGATAGACTCAAAAGGTGAAACTTGTCGTTATTGGCGGCGGGCCTGCGGGCATGTTTGCTGCCATTAGAGCGGCAGAACTTGGAGCCGAGGTTTGCTTGCTTGAAAAAAACCAGACTCTCGGCGCTAAGCTACTCATATCCGGTGGTGGACGCTGCAACTTTACTAACGCGGAGGCCGATCCGCGCCAACTGGCGGCTCACTACGGTAGCGCGCAGCAAGCCCTGCTTTCTCCTTTTAATAAGTTTTCCTCAAACGACTGTCTGGCGTGGTTTTCCCAGCGCGGCATGGCCTACAAAATAGAAGACAAGTTGCGAGCCTTTCCTGAGAGCAATAACTCAAGTTCGGTCTTGTCGGTATTAGTGGCGGAGTTAAAAAAGCAGCGCGTCCAGGTCCACTGTGGCATGCAAGTGCTTGGCTTACAAACAAAAGAAGACCGAATTGTGGCCGTCAAAACCAAAGAAGCCGTCATTGAGGCCGATCACTTTATTCTTGCCACCGGTGGCATTTCCCATCCCGAGACGGGCTCGACCGGAGACGGTTTCTCATGGTTGACGGCCCTTGGTCACCGGGTGCGTTATCCAGAACCATCATTGGTACCAATTGCCGTCAAAGAAAAGTGGATCTCAGACTTGCAAGGCATTGCAATTGGCAATGGGCGGATAGTTGCCACACTTGGATCGGAAGAACTATTGGCCAAAAGCGGCAAGTTTTTGTTTACCCATTTTGGACTAAGTGGCCCCCTGGTGCTCAATATGGCCAGCGATTTGGCACGCCTGCGACAAAAGACCTCGCGCCAAGGCGAACTAGTTTTAAAACTGGACTTTATGCCTGATTTGGATACTAAAGGTGTCGACGATCTGCTGCTAGAGCACTTTGCTATACAACATGGTAAGAAGCTCAAAAACGCACTCTCGACTATGCTTGCCGCTCGCCTGGTCTCACGCATTCTTGTGCAATCCGGGGTCGATACAGAAAAGTCAGTTAGCCAAATAAACAGGCAAGAAAGAATGGCGCTTGTGCAAGCTCTCAAAGGCCTATCCCTAACCTTTAAAAGCTTGATGGACCACAGCCGGGCTGTAGTTAGCTCAGGCGGTCTTAACCTAGACGAGTTAGACTTTCGCAGCATGACCAGCAAAAAGGTACTCAACTTGAGTGTAAGCGGCGATCTTCTTGACATTAACCGCCCATCTGGTGGCTTTAGCCTGCAGTTGTGTTGGTCAAGCGCTTGGGTTGCCGCAAGCATCGCCCAAGCTTAAGCCAATACTCAAACCATAGTTTCACTATAAACTTGACAAAATTAGTAAAAGACAGCACAGTTTTTATGTGGAGTACTTATGAAAAAAAATAGACTTCTATTACTTGTCACCGTTATCTGCGGGTTTGCTATAGTTTCTTGCCAAGTACCATTTGCGACAGACAAAGCTACCGTACTAATTGATAGCAATGCACTACTGGGTCGCAACTTCTCGGGCACCTCACCAGAAAACGCGCAAAACGTTAGTTTTAGTGTCACCTTTGACGTAATTTCTGGCCTTGGTGAGTCTTTTTCTATAGGACCGGTTCCTTTGGAAGGTAGTATCTATAGTGTGGAGCTTAACCGAGGCGCTCGGTACCTTATCACTATGCGTATAGACATCTTGCCAGATAATAAAGGATATGTGGCTTTTGAACGAGAGTTTTCGGTACCTGAGCAAGGACCGGCCCAACTCAGCATGCCAGTCCTGGTCAGCCAGGATTTTACAGCTAATTACTATCAAACTGTAAATGTTTCATATCAAATTTCTTTTTATGAAAACGGACCACTTGCAGGTAATGCGTATACGGTCAGTCTCTACAATGGCCAGACACTGCTATACACCAGCTCTAGCTTTCTTATCGATCCTCAAGGCAGTCCAGGAGCATCTGGCACCATCTCTGTAGTGAATGCCACGCCAACCAGCATCGTCTTTCGCATTCCTTTTGATGGCGGAGTCTTGATACTGTCGAAAAGAATTGGCACAGAAAACCAATCATAGGCTTGAAGAAACAGGGGGTTTTGCTGCTTTGAACACACCAACGCCTCTAGGTCTTAGCTGGTGGTTTGCTTGTCTTTTGTTTGTCTTCTTGCTTGGCTTAGGCCACCAAGGCCTGGCAAGTCAGGACATTAAAGACCGACCAGCAGCTAGTCTGGTTTCGGCCACCAGCACTTGGACTGCGTATTCTTGGCTGTCGGGGGCATGGAAAGAGTCAATTTTGGCCAAAACTGTTAAAGAAACCTTTGACGAGCAAGGGCGCCTACTTAGCAGTTCTACAGCTTTGGATACTGGGCTGGTGGTAGAAAACGTTAGCTACCACTACGAAAAAGACCAACTTATGCGAATAATCTGGTCTGATGCTGAGCAAAATGTTACCTTAATAGCGAGTTATCAGTTTTCTAGTGCAGGAGTATCTATTTTGACGCGTCTTGCCAGCGGTAGTCTTTTGGAATCAGAGATTTTGGCCGAGCTTGGCGCTGACAATTGGCAGTCCAGTTCGGTCTATGGTTCTGACGGAGTGCTTCAAAAAACGCGTAACCTTAAGTTTGCGAGCCAGGACGTGCCTCTTGAGGAGCTTGTCTACGCGCCCAACGGTAGCCTGATTTACTCGCAAGGTCACAATTACTTGGAGCACGACCTGCAAGGTAATTGGACCATACGCCAAGACACTGAGAGCTTGGCAGGAAGGTTTAAGCGACCAGTCTATATGATAAGGCGTAAGCTTATTTACGCAAAGGACTTATGATATCATCAATTTTTCTGCTTCGACTAAGTATTTAGGCATAGTTCTACTTGGCTTTGTATTGTTACTCAATTCTTGCGCCTTTTTGAATGCTCTCGGATTTGCGCCGAGCAACAAAAATTATAGTGCAGAACACGAGATGGCAAGCTTAGCTGCTCCAGTAGGCAGCCCCGGCGCTGCAGTAATAAGCGCCGCTGTAGCGCGTATAAAAAATGCTACTATTCAGTCTGGTTCGTGCTACGACTTTGTGCAAGCGGTCTATACGGACGCTGGAATCACCGCTAAGCAACGCAAGCAAATATTTATAGGCAAGCGGGTCGGCCCCTACGCCCAAGCTAGTGAGCTCAAAGCCGGCGACTGGATTTATTACGACCACCTTTATGCCAAGAATGCCGACCACTCGGTTATTTTTGTCGCTTGGATCAGCTTTGGTAATCGAACAGCCTTGGTGATTGACTACGCTGGTGGCAACCGCCCTGAGTCTGGGCGCTATCGAATCGCTGACCTTTACAAAATCTGGGGCATAACACGCCCACTTTGAGATAAAAAATGAACTTCCGTTTTGAAACAAGTTACTTGCACTTACCTCGCCTATTTTATGTGCCGACTTTACCCAGTCCGGTTACAAACCCGCAACTGCTGATATACAATCAAGACCTTGCTGTCAGCCTCGGACTCGGCAAGCAAGCTCCTAGCCCTGCCGACTTGGCTATTCTTGCCGGCAATGCTATCGTTGAGGGCAGTCAGCCACTTGCGCAGGCGTATGCCGGTCACCAGTATGGTCACCAAACGATGCTGGGCGACGGTCGAGCAGTCCTATTGGGCGAACATTTAGATCTGCACGGCAAACGCTACGATATTCAGCTCAAAGGGTCGGGTCGCAATGCTTTTTCTCGTAGTGGCGACGGGCGCGCGGCACTTGGGCCAATGTTGCGAGAATACCTGCTCAGCGAAGCTATGACCGCCTTGCACATCCCCAGCACGCGTAGCTTGGCAGTTGTCAAAACCGGCGAAGCTGTTTACAGAGAACATACACTCAAAGGTGCCATACTCGTTCGTGTGGCGGACAGTCATATACGATTTGGTACCTTTGAACTTGCAGCCGCCAAGGGTGATCTGCAGGATTTGCAAACTTTGGCGGACTACTGCATCAATCGTCACTACCCACACTTGGCAGGTCAGACTCAAGCTTACCGTTTATTTTTTGAGGCGGTCATGCAAGCTCACGCCAGTTTGATAGCTCGATGGACCCAAGTTGGCTTTGTGCACGGGGTTATGAACACCGACAACATGACTATTAGTGGCCAAACCATAGACTATGGACCCTGTGCTTTTATTGACAGTTATGATCCTGCGGCCTGTTTTAGCTCCATCGACAGGCATGGCCGCTACTCGTTTGGCAATCAGGCACATGTTGCCCAGTGGAATCTTGCCCGTCTGGCTGAGTCGCTCCTACCTTTGTTTGACGAGGACCAAGACTCGGCCTTGGCTTATGCACAAGCAGCTGTCGAAGGCTTTCCCAAGCTGTATGCAGACTATTACCAACAATTTATGCTAGCCAAACTTGGCTTTGCCCAGCACTCCGAAGCAGCTGAATCGCTTCTCAATCAGCTTTTGACTTGGATGCAAAGCACTCGTGCTGACTATACACTTACTTTTAGCAAACTAACTCACGCTTTGACTCAAGCTCTGTCTCACCCTTTGACTCAAGACGATGCTGGGCAAGTCTTTGACTTGGACAATCAGCCACCTGAGCAATGGTTCAAACGATGGATGCAAGAACTCGGAACCACGAGAACTCAGGCCTGTGACCTTATGCACAAGTCAAACCCTATTTATATTGCTCGCAATCATTTAGTTGAAGAAGCGCTTAGCCAAGCAAGTGAAGCTGACGATATAACCTTGTTTGAGAAGTTTTTAAAAATAGTCCAGAATCCTTATACTCGACAAGATGATAGTCAATACTATGAACTGCCACTGGAAGATCATGATCGTGGCTACCAGACCTTCTGCGGAACCTAAGCATGAGCTCTAATGACCTTCCAAGCCGAATGGATTTGCTGTTGCGGCAAGCCTTGTCGGTCGTCACGGATGTGCAGCAATTAAAAGTATTGACGTTGTTCACACAAAAGCTTGCTGGCGCGGCCTGGCAAGCTTGGCTTGGGCACCGAGAACCAAAGGACAACAGTCAGACTCACGAGTTTATTGTTTTGGGCAATGCCCTCCAAATTGCCGAACACCAAGGCTTGGACTTAAGCCAAAAACGCATAGCGTGTGCTTTTGCCTTGTGCCATGATTGCTTTCCCATCCAACGCATTATGGAACAAGACCAGCGCCTAGCAGATGAGCACGAGCAAGCTCTGGTTGCGCAAGAAATTAACCAACAGCGTTTGCAGCATATGCACGGTGGTGCCGACAAGGCCAGAGAACTCTTGACAAATTTAGCCTCAGGCCCTAATCCAGACTGTCTCGCTATTAGTCCACAAGAAATAGAACGCTGCTGCGCGCTGATTGCCATACACGATGCGTGGAAGCTGTCCCCACCACAACCGATTCCAAGCCATGACGCACTCGCCTTGTGCTGTTTTGAAGCTGATGTTTTGTGGCCGCTGCACCCTTTAGGAGTACAGGCCGATCTTGAACGGGCACTTGCCAATGGAAAAGAAGTCGAGCTATTTTTGCCACAAGTCTGGAACGATCAAGCTCACCAAAATCAACTTACATTAAAGTTGGCCCGTTCTGGATGGTCACACCTGCCAGAGGCCGATTTTGTTCACAGCCATGTTCTGTTTCGTACCCAAAAAGGCTACTCTCTGTACAAAATGTGGTCAGATTTTTGGCATCTTGACGTTTAGCTTACGCGCTCTTGGTGCTTAGAGCAGAAAGTGTCAGACCTAGATCCATGATTTGCACAGGCAATAATTGATCTAAACATTATTTTGGAGATTATTATTTTTTAATATTTGTAATTTAACTTATATTACTTATATTTTATATATCAATTTCATTACGGAGGACGATATGAAAAAAATAACGATTCTTTTGGCCTTTGCACTGCTTTCTGTGGCTGCATTATCAGCGCAACGAGCCGGTCGACTAAGCGAAGAACGATTCAACAACCAACGACGAAATCACACTCTGACTATATACGTTACACCAGCCAAGAACTATCAGATCTTTGTTAACGACATAGCCCTGCGAGGATCTCAAGCTAGACTCAGCGAGGGCATCCACAGGGTAAGAGTTGAGTCCAATGGTTTTGAAAGCTGGTCGAGAACTGTCAACCTCAATTCTGATCAACGACTGCAAGCAAATCTTGTTTACCAAGTCTATACACTCAGTTTTGCAATTAGTAATAGCGACAACTATCAGGTACATGTCAACGGCAAGCGCCTCAACGCACGGTCAATTTCTCTATCTGGTGGGACACATTCTATCCAAATTACTGCCGACGGTTTTGAACCCTATCAAAATAATGTCACTCTAAATAGCGATCAATTGATTAGGGTTTCGCTCGTGGCATCCACAGGAACTTTGCAGGTAAATATTCCACCCAATGCCAAACTCAGCATCAATGGCCAAAGGTATGAGCAAGATAATATTCGCCTGGCAAGCGGTAACTACAGAATTAGAGTTGATTTTGGCAGATTGCATACCCAGACGCGAGTCAATATTCGATCTGGTCAAACTACTAACCTCCAACTTGGTCTCAACATAGCCGTAAGCAACTAGGGTTCTTAAGCAAGGGATAGCGCACTTTTAACCCCGCGCTATTCCTTCCATACTTAGCTAATTGGCAAAATAGACGTAAGAATCCTTGAGAACAACATAGGCAGTAGGGGCACTCATGGTCATTCCTGCAAGACTGGTATCTTTTGCGAAGCGCAGGGTCGAGCCAGCATTTGTATCGGCCATAGTCAAGCTGTCACCTGATGAAGCGATATCACTTTGATAGGGGCGTCCTTTATATTCAAGCCGCCACTGGGTACTATCTTCGTCAATAACAGTAATAGTCAAGTGAGAATTTCCATCACTAAACTTCCAAATCATCCGTTCTCCGTCCATTTCTATCAGTGGCAGTCGTAACTTAATAACTAAACCGCCATTGTTGCCCTTGATACTTATAACGGCTAGGCTGCTCTCGATAGTTTCTCTGGCTCCGTTAGTTTCGCCAGTAGACTGTTGGGCCGCAAGAGGACCAAAACCTAGCGCCATCAAAAGTCCAAGCAGGACTGTTTTTCTTATCATTTAGTTTCCTCACTGGAGTCAATGCTAAGTGTTAGGCTCAGGTATAGCAAGCCAGCATCATTGCAGGATCAACTGGTACTTCTGGGCAGAGTCGGTGGAACCAAGGCTAAAACTTATGCTATGCAGTTTGTTGTCGTAGAGCACGAGGTCAATGATTGCACCTTTATCGCTGAATTGAAGCTCGTAGCGCTTTCCGAGACCTTTTACATTAATTGCTTGTTTGCCTTTGGCCATCATGAGCGCAGGGCGCTGTATCCATGGGCCAAAGAGAAGTGGCATGTTGGTACTGCGTATCTCCGGATTGTATATGAGTGGCTTAAAAAAACTGGTGCTTTTTTGTTCCCCATTTGCTTGAAATTCTATCCAAGAATAGCGATTATCTTTGCCCTTTACAGCAAGCAGCTTAAGGCTATCTTCTGAAAGTGTTTCGCCATCAAAACGTGTAAACAGATAACTTGCGCTGTTGCCGCTCGCTTTGACCGCCAGATGGTAAAAACGACCCTCGTTGTCGGCCCATGTCCATGACGGCTGGTCTGTCACGAAAGTTTGAACGGGGAAAAACTGAATTATGATAGCTGCCAACAGTTCCAGCAGCACTTTGCCTATTTCAATTGCCATAGAATAACCTCACTTAATAGAAGTTTGGTCTAATCCACCAGTTCAAACCAGCCCTTTTCTCGCTTATAGGCAAAAACTTCACCGGTTTCTATTATGTAGTGCCAACCGTGAATTTCTATCTTGCCTTCCATATATTTTTCTCCGCTATAAAAATAGCTCAGTAAGTTCTTCATTTGTTGCACGACATTCATTTGTTCTACCTGAAGTTGTATACATGCTTATTCTATCGCACTTGTCGTAGAGACCAATTCATCAGGTTCTCTATAAAAGGGACCAAGTTGGCAATATTGCGAATAACAAATAACTCTCCGGGTAAGGTACGGGTTATCAAGTTAGGAACCATGCGCGCATCAGCACAGGCTATAAATAAGGTATGAGGCTTTTGTTGAGTGTTCAACTCGCCAAAGAGGTCTTTATGTGCCTCAAAATCTTCTTTGCGAAACTGTATCAAGCCGTCCATCAAGTTCTTCATAGAGTAACCTGTTTTGCCGTTGACAAAATTAACTGCTCAGTTTGTTGCCAACCAATGCATGCGTCAGTCACGCTTTGTCCATAGACGAGTAGATTGAGATCATTTGGAATCTCTTGGCGCCCTTCTATCAAGTTACTTTCTAACATAAAACCCATCACTGAGTCAAAACCGCGTTTGCGGTGCTGTATAACTTCTTCGAGTACACAACTTTGCTTACGGTAGTCTTTGTTACTGTTGGCATGCGAACAATCAATTACTATGCGCTGAGGCAAATTGGCCGACTTAAGTAGTTTTATTGTTTCTTCTAGCGATTCGCGGTGGTAATTGGGCCCCGCCTTGCCACCTCGTAAGATTATATGACCCATAGGGTTACCACTGGTTTTTACCAAACTTGCGCGCCCGTCTCGGTCTAGGCCAATAAAACTGTGTGAAGAGCCGGCAGATACCATCGCATTTACAGCCGTGTCCACACTTCCATCAGTACCGTTCTTAAAACCAACCGGCATAGACAAACCAGATGCCATCTCTCGATGGGTTTGACTCTCGGTAGTTCGAGCGCCGATGGCTGCCCAGCAAACTAAGTCATCAATATATTGCAGAACTATAGGGTCAAGAGCCTCTATGGCGGCGGGCAAGCCAAGTTCATTAACTTGTCTAAGTACCTTTCTTGCCAGTCTTAGGCCGTTTGGAATATCGTTGCTATTGTCAAGATGAGGGTCAAGTATCAGGCCTTTCCATCCCAACTTGGTACGGGGTTTTTCAAAATAGACGCGCATTATTAGCAAGAACTTGTCTGCTACTTTTATGCTCAAGTCTCTCAGTTTGTGTGCGTAATCAAGCGCGGCATCCGGATCATGAATTGAACAAGGCCCTACGATAGCCAAAAGCCTTTTGTCCTTGCCCAACAGAATGTCCTCAATTGCTTGGCGCTGTCTCAAGACATGGGTTTCAATTGCCTCGCTGGCAGGCTGCTCAGAAAAAAGTTGGCGCGGAGAGATAATTGGCGAAAAGTTTTGAACCCTAGTGTCACTGGTCTGTGGCATGTCTACCATCCTCAAGAATACTTTTGCATAGTGCTACCACAGCAACTAGTCACAAAGCAAGCTGTAGAGAAAGCTTGGCTATAGAGGCTGATTAGGTTACTATTGGGCAGGTATGATGTTTTTAAATAACTAGCATCCAAAGAAAACGTTGCAGTCTAGGAGTCCGTCTTTGACAAAGTATCTAGTTCTTGGTAGTGGGCCAGTTGGACTTGCCCTTACAGACGAATTAAAAAAAACTGAAGATCAGATTTTGCTTGTCAACAAAAGTGGCCAATGCCGGGAGAACTTAAGCGAAAAGGTGCAACTACTGGCATGCGATGCACGCGACCAAAATAGTTTGGCGCAACTTTGTCAAGGCGTGCAAGTCATATTCTTTGCTGCCGGGGTAAGTGTGGCCAACGAGGCCATTGACCTGCCGCTCTTGGTTCAAAGCGCCTTGTTTGCGGCTCAAGAGTCAGGAGCAGTATTGGTCTACCTTGATACAATGTGGGCCTACGGCAATCAAGAAGGTCGACCTATTTCAGAAGCAAGTCCAGAACAAGCACTAGGTAGCTCTGGCAAACTGCGGGTTAGTCTTAGCAGTCTGCTTAGATCCGAAATTGGCAAAAAAAAAGTAAAAATAATCATCGCTCGCTCGCCTGACATTTACGGCCCGCGTGTGCTTGGCTTCCCGCTCGGTGAAGCCGTGTTTGGCAATGCGGTTAGTGCCAAGCCGCTTGCCTTTGCCGGCCGTCTTGACATGCCCCATTCCTTTATATTTGTCAGGGATTTGGCCCGTAGCCTAGTCGTACTTGCCAACAATGAGGATGCAATTGGAAAAACCTGGCATCTCCCGAGTCCACAGACGGTAACCCAAGGGCAGATTAGAGACATGATCAGCGACTCGTGTAACCGCCAACTCAAAGTGCAAACCTACGGTGCCAAACGGGGTCTTTTCTCCAAAACTGATCCATTGTTGGCCGAGCGTATGTTTGGCTTTGAGAACCCTTTTGTTGTCAACCACAGCCGATTTGCAACCACATTTGGAGAACGAGTTACTGCTCATAATCTTGCGGTTTTTGAAACCTTGGAGTGGTATAAACGCAAAGCCGGCATTCCACTACGCTATGGCTTCTAAGCGACCAATGAAGCAAAGGAAGCTCAGTGTTTTTATTTGACCTCTTATTGATTGTTATTTTTGTACTCGTAATAGGAAACTTTTTTAAAAGCCTCGGCGGTCGGCGCCGCCAATCACGCTTGAGTCCACTTGCGGATTCGCTAAAAGAGACCCAAAACCTGAGCAAGGTAGACTCAATGATGGCCGGAATGAGTCTTCAGGAACAACAGCACTATCAAGACAGCATGACTATATCAGTCTGTTTTGCTCGCTTTGCTCTGCAAGTAGCTCAGGCGGATGGCTACGTTTCTGGTCAAGAAATACAAAGCATCTTTGGCTTTTTTAGAGGAGCTGATTCTCGCATACGTGAGCACCTCGAAGATGTAATTAGCAAAGACTTGCAACACCCAGCAAGTATTGACTGGAGCTACAACCAAAAAGAAGCTTTGCGTATTCTGGCCAAAAGCGACTGGAGAGAATTTTCCGCCGTGATGTTTGATGGATTACTCAAAATCAGCATGGCGGATGGAGCGCTCAGCCAGCACGAGTTAGAAACCATCTTTTTGATTATGTCAGACCTTGGCTGGAGCCAAAGTAGAATGCAAAGCTGGTTTCAATCAAGAACAGGGTTTGATGCCAACTTTGCCAATGGTGAGCATAGCCACGAGTCCTTTGGAGGCCAATATAGGCATCGGGCCACCAGTTCCGGTACTGAAAGCCAAGAGCAAAGACTAGACAAAGCCTTTAATGTTCTCGGCTTACCGACAAATGCCGACGGCGATGCCATTCGTCGTCGTTACCGCGAGCTAGCCCGAGAAAATCACCCGGATCGCTACGCTCAGCTTGGTGAAGAGATACAAAAGACCGCAACAGCTCGCTTTCAAGTGATTCAAGAGGCCTATGATTTCTTACAAAAAAATCGCAACTAATGCACAAGCTATAGCATTGTGATAGACTTGCAACTATGATCGCCTTGCGTATTGCACAAATTTTGGCCCGTCAACCAAGTGACGAACGATTGACAATACAGGCTTGGGTTAGAACCAAACGCCAAGCAAAAGATGTTTGTTTTATTGATCTCAATGACGGATCTACTATCAGGAACATTCAAGTTGTTTTTGACAACAATCTTACTGGATTGGTCGATAAGCTCGTGTCAATTTCTACCGGAGCAAGTGTTAAGGTGACAGGTATACTCAAAGCAAGTCCAGCCCAGGGCCAAAGTGTAGAACTGGCTGGCGACGATATTACCTTGATTGGCCCAGCTGATCCGGAGACCTACCCCTTACAAAAAAAACAACATACTTTTGAGTTCTTGCGTGAAATTGCGCATTTGCGCCCGCGCAGTAACAGCTTTGGAGCAATAGCTCGCTTGCGCAACACGCTTGCCATGGCCATCCATGATTTTTTTCAAAACCAAGGCTACTTGTGGGTTCATACTCCCATCATTACCGCCAGCGACGCCGAAGGTGCAGGTGAGATGTTCCAAGTGACTACCTTGGATCTGGACCTTTTGGCCAAGACCGACCCTGCCCGCTTTAAGGATGGCATCGACTACGGACGAGATTTTTTTGGCAAAAAGGCCCATCTCACTGTCAGTGGACAGCTAAATGGTGAGACTTATGCCAGCGCGCTAGGTCGAATCTACACTTTTGGGCCAACCTTTAGGGCAGAGAACTCCAATACTTCGCGGCATTTAGCAGAGTTTTGGATGGTCGAACCAGAGACCGCTTTTATGGATATCCATCAAAATATGGATAGCGCAGAGTCATTTATAAAATTTGTTCTCGCCCGCGCCTTAGAAAAGTCAGCAGACGATCTTGATTTCTTTAACGAACGTATACAAAAAGGCCTAATAGATAGTCTGCAAAGTGTAGTCTCAAGTCCCTTTGAGAAAATAAGCTACACTCAAGCCGTAGAACAGTTACTTGGCTCAGGCAAAAAATTTGAATACCCGATAGTCTGGGGCAAAGACTTACAAAGCGAACATGAGCGATTTTTGACAGAAGAAATCTACCAACGACCAGTAATAGTTACTAGTTATCCCAAAGAGATCAAAGCTTTTTACATGAAGATCAATGATGACCAAAAAACAGTCCGGGCCATGGACGTTCTTGTGCCCCGCCTTGGTGAAATCATTGGAGGATCAGAACGAGAAGAACGATTGGATGTTTTACAGTCCCGCATGGATGAGCTGCATCTAAATCAAAAAGACTATTGGTGGTATCTAGACCTCAGGCGCTTTGGTACCGTACCTCACGCTGGGTTTGGGCTTGGTTTTGAACGTCTAATCCAGTACGTCAGCGGCATGCAAAACATTAGAGACGTAATTCCTTATCCCAGAACACCTAAGAGCGCAAATTTTTGAGATTATTGTCTAATAAAGCAAGGAGAATTTTGTGAACAACGACGACATAACACGCGGGCAGAGAATATTTAATATAATTGGTTGGATAGGCTTTATCTTTATGATTCCTGTCTTGCTCAATCTACTGGGCATTAAGGGTCCGAGTACTTGGCTAGAAACCTATCTCGGGTTTTGGTTAAACACAGCTACGCTGATTGCATGGTTCTTTATATTTCAAGTTGCACGCACCATTTTTGGTAGTGCTCGAATCATAAGTCCGCTCATAATTGGCGCAGTGGTATCTTTCTTGATTATCGCGGCTACCATTCCATTTGGGTTTATGGCGTGGTTCTACAATCTACTGCAACCAAGCACCATATTTGCCGGTCGCTGGCTCTCGTTGAGCGTTGGACTTTTTGTAATTATACTTGGTTATCTCTTAAGCTACAAACGACGACTTCACCCACTCGTTCAAGTTGTTGTACTAATTATTATTCCTGTCAGCTTTTTGATATTTTCCAAATACGCAGGCCTCTACAATGTAATTACTTGGTAAACGACGCAAGACGCCGACCAATGCGAACGGCGTCTTGGTTTTGGTGCCGAGCTGACTTTAGGTCACGCTCGCCCATGCATCATTTGCAACTGACTGCTTAACCAATTTGGCAAGCTTCTTGGCTTGTTCCTTAATTCGGTTAAGATCAGTTTCAGTTGGTCTACCTTTGAACTCTACTGGTTCAATAAACTGCCAACCAGGCTTGTAACGTTCTAGCAACTCGTCGAGCTCTTTCTGAGCACCACCCGACCATCCAAACGAACCAAATCTAAAGGCCAATCTATTGAGGGCGCGTTTTTTGCACAGTTCATCAATAACGGCAAACATCGGCGGAAACATTTTATACTCGTAGGTCGGCATGCCAAAAACCAAAGCACTGCTGTTCCAAACCGAGGCGAGAATATCCCCAATGTGGCTTTGAGGAACTTGATGCACGTGTACAATTACACCTTCGGCCTCTAGGGATTCTACAAGCGGCTTGACGGCTCTTTCGGTGTTGCCGTACATACTTCCCCAAAGAACCGTAACTTCTTCTTTACAGGGGCCTTTTTGGTACTTTGCATAACGTTTGTAGTCATTAACGATTTTGAGTGGGTCTTTTCGCCATACTATGCCGTGACCCGGCGCAATAATCTTAAGTTGATCACCAATAATTTTTTCTACTTTTTCTATGGCTTTCTGAACAGGCAAACTGAACGCGGCTACAATGTTGGCATAATAGCGCACAGCCTCATTCTCAAAAAAGTCCAGATCTTTTTGGCTTAGGTTATCATCGTATGGTGCATCTTCAATCGCGCCAAAACTGCCAAATGCATCGCAAGGCATTAAACAGCCAGTTTTGGTATCAAAAGTAGCAATGGTTTCGGGCCAATGCACGTTTGGAATCTCGGCGAAAGCAAGCACATGCCCCTTGCCCAAATCAAGCGTATCGCCGTCTTTAACGATGCGCGTCTTGACTTCGATATTGTAGAAGGCCTTGAGCAGAACCACGGCCTTTTCACTAGTGACAATTTCAAAATTGTCCCCGCGTATGGCTCTAAACGCTTCGATCCAGCCAGAATGATCGGGCTCCATGTGATTGATAATTACATAGTCTATTTGATCAAGGGTAATGCTCAGTTTTTCAAGTTGGGCGAGTAAACTTTCTGGAACTCCATCCCAACCACAGACACCATCGACAATGGCAACCTTGTCACCTTTGATTATATACGAGTTCATGGAAACACCATTGGGTATGGGCCAGATCCCTTCAAACAGAATATCTTTTGTATTGGCAGAAAGTCTATAAATATCTTCGCAGACGGTCGTGACGTGCATGCGCTTGTCTCCTTTGATTGCTTTGGCAAGCTAATGATAATGGTGGGCTAAACTCTAATGTTAGCTTGCAAAAATAACAAGCATGGCCAGGTCTATATGGCGCTATTTCAGCTCTGTCTGGCCATAAGTACGCGATCCAATGCCGCAGAAAAGGCGTGTTTTTCCTTGTCGCCAAAATTTGCACCGGATTGGCCGAGCAAACTACTGTCTCGTAACGATGCCATAAAATCCCGCTGACTAAGACGCTCGCGAATGCTGTCTTGTCTAAAAATTGTGCCTCTATCGTTAAGGACGGTGATACCTTTTTCCAAAAGTATGGCGGCAAATGGTATATCTCTTGTAAAAACGATATCATCGCCACTAGCGTTTTCACTTATCCAGCGGTCGGCTTCGTCAGGAAGTGGAGAAACAAGAATGTATTCAATGTTGCTTTCGTGATTTTTTCTTGGTTTGCAGGAAACCATGCGGATTTGAGCAGAACTACGCCTAGCTGCTCGCTGAAGCACCGGTACGAGTACCGTTGGGAACGAGTCTCCATCAATATAAAAATACATGCCAACAGTCTACTCTCACTCGGCACTTGCTTCAAGAGCAATCAAGGCTTAGACTTATGCACAGGAGTGCACATGAACCTTTTGGATCTCGAATCTAAGGTTAAACAAGGCGATGCAGACCAGCTCTGTAATGAGCTAGGCTTGGACAAGGAAGCGCTTCCCCATCTCAGGATGCGGCACAGAATTGACTACTTGACCGCTCAGGCGAGAGAAGTATTTTCTTGGACCGACCAAACTGAGGTGGAAGTCTACTCTTCCCCGGCCCGAATCCGTTACATGGGCGACTACGGTCCTTTTTTTGGCGGCGACTGTCTTGGCTCACCGGTTCACCTCGATATGTTGGCAATCTCTCGACGCCGCGATGATCAAACTGCGCTTTTGACCAGCCATGGTTTTGAACCGCTCTACCATGTGGAGCTCGATGACGGTAAAGAAAAAGACTCCGAGGCAGGCGAACCATCGGCTTTGCTGCGCGGCGTCGCAAGCTATTTGCTTTCGCAAGGCTACCCAGTAAAAGGTTTTGAGATTTCACTATACTCGCTCATACCTGGCAACATGAATTTTGCTTCGTCGACGGCATTGGCCTGCTTGTTTGGCACGTTAATGGTGCATCAGTTGCCCGAGAGACCACAAGCCTGGGAAACCTTGGTAGCCAACGCAGCAGTTTTTGCAGAAGAGCAGTTCTTAGGCCGCAAATCCCATCCCGGTGACGCATGGATGTGCTTGGGTGGCCCGTTTGTTCACGTTTACAATGAAAATCAAGGTTTGCGCGTACGTTACTTGCATCCACCACGCAAGTTTGATGACTACGCCATCGTTAACATAGACAGCTACGAGGGATTTATAGACAACGAGCAAGAAGCCCAAGTGGCGCTAGACGAACTATCTTTACTCGCTCAGGCACTTTGTGTAGCGCCCCAAGAACTTGCGCAACGTGGTGCTTCGACACTGGTCAACCACTGCACAGACGTCAGGACTAAAGCGGGCGACCGAGCCTTGTTGCGTGGACTGTTTGTAATGGACGAACAACAACGCATTAAAACTAGCGTTAAAGCCCTGGATTCGCAAGCTGGCTTTGGCGCCTTTTTGGATCTTGTTAATGTATCCACCTCTACCTCGTATCGACAGATGCAAAACATATACTCATCGGTATCTCAGAGCGCTCGCGGCATCGGCGTGGCCATAGAACTCTCTGAGCGTTGGTTTAGGGCCATGGGCATTCCCGCCGCCATGCGACCACATGGAAAAGGCTTTTCTGGCTCCATTTTTACCTTTTTGCCTTCCAACAAGAGCCAATCCTATATTGAGTATATGGATACCATTTTTGGATCTGGCTCAGGTCGAAATTTATACATTCGCAGTCGCGGTAGCTGCCAAATCATTTAGTTCTATAGCTAACCAGCATCTGCTTTTCTTTCAAAGAGCCTCGGCAGCTTGAATTTTTTGATAGCACTGTTTAAAGTCGCCTGTAATCATCAATTCTTTCTACGCGTTAAGGAGCCACCATGGAAGTCTCTGCACTGCAGACAGCACGGTACCAATACCAGCCCAAACTTCCCCCAGTCTTACGGGGAGACATCGCCAACATTTCTGTAAAACTTGGTAAAGCAACCCAATCCATCGCCAACCAAGAAGAACTCAAACAAGTCTTCAGCAGTACCTACGGGGCTCCTGTGGCAGAGCTTGTGACGCAAAAAAACGATCAAAGCGGCAAGCAACTTTGCTTGGCCGTAGTCTTGTCAGGTGGTCAAGCTCCTGGTGGGCACAACGTTATTGCTGGACTCTATGATGGTCTAAAGAAAGGCAACAAAAAGAGTCGTTTATTGGGCGCAAAGGGAGGTCCAAAAGGACTTATCGATGGCAGCTTTATCGAAATCGACGATGCCTTTATGGACAGATATCGAAACACCGGTGGCTTTGACATGATAGGCTCAGGCCGCGACAAAATTGAACAATCTACCGATCTAGAAAAAGTAGTGGCAGTTTGTAGCAAAGAAGGTATAGACGGTGTAGTTATTATTGGCGGGGACGACTCAAACACCAACGCTGCAGTACTTGCCGAGTACTTTAAGAAGAAGAATGTAGATGTCGGCGTGGTTGGCTGTCCAAAAACCATTGACGGTGACCTCAAGAACGAGCACATTGAGACTAGTTTTGGTTTTGATACGGCCTGTAAAACCTACAGCGAACTTATTGGCAACATTGGTCGCGATGCAAACTCAGCCAAAAAATATTGGCACTTCATTAAGCTCATGGGCCGCTCAGCCAGCCACATCACGCTTGAATGTGCACTGCAGGTGCAACCTAACATTTGCCTAATTGGTGAAGAAGTTTCAGCCAAAAAGCAGACGCTGGATCAAATTGTCAACTATATCGCAGAAATTATCGCCAATCGCGCCAAAAAGGGCTCCAACTTTGGTATTGCTCTTATTCCCGAAGGTCTCATTGAATTTATTCCCGAGGTTGGCGCATTGATAAGCCAATTATCTGATGTCTTAGCCCACGATCACGAGGCAGACAAAACATTTGAGAAGCTCGCTAGTTTGGAAGCGCAACTTTTGTGGTTGCTAGGCAATTTGAGTCCAGAAAACAATAAAGTTTTGGCTGCACTTCCAAGTGATATCCAGCGCCAGTTGTTTTTGGACAGAGACAGCCACGGCAACGTGCAAGTTTCTTTGATCGAAACAGAAAAGCTAATCATTGAGTTGGTAAAAAGAAAACTTAAGACTTGGGCAGCCGAAGGCACCTATCAAGGCAAATTTTCGGCCTTGTCGCATTTCTTTGGCTATGAAGGTCGTTGTGCATTTCCCTCCAATTTTGACGCCGACTATTGTTACAGCCTCGGTTTTACAGCCTTTATTCTCTTTAATGCTGGGCTTACCGGCTACCTCTCCAGCGTCAAAAACACGCATTTGAGCGCTGACAAATGGACAGCGGGTGGAATCCCTATCACTATGATGATGAATCTCGAGCAGCGTCATGGCAAGCCAAAACCGGTTATCAAGAAAGCATTGGTAGAACTAGATGCAAAACCATTTAAGACTTTTGCCAAAAATCGCGATACCTGGGCTGTAGAAACAGCCTACCTCTATCCTGGAGCCATTCAATATTACGGGCCAAGTGAAGTCTGCGACCAACCCACTAAAACCTTGTTGCTCGAGCAGAACTAGAAATTTAGAGACGGACCATGAGCTGAACTATGTAAAACACGGGTCAGCTCTTGGTCCAGTCTTTCCAAGAACCAAAAAGCCGACCCTGCCTAGTTTTGACTCTTGTTTTGAGTCCACTTAAATATTCTAGGCGTGTAATTTCTCGTGCACCAAAACTGTAGAACAGGTCAGTGTGAACTTGTGAATCGATTAGATCAATTCCACGTTTCTTCAATGCCTGACACAGATGATAGAATGCCAGTTTAGAAGCATTGCTGACCAGAGAAAACATTGATTCGCCACAGAACAAAGAGTCTAGTGCTACGCCATACAAGCCAGCGACCAAGTTTCCATCTAGCCAAGTTTCCACCGAATGAGCATATCCCAGTCGATGCAAATGCAGATAAGAATCCTGAATATCTTGCACAATCCAAGTACCTGACTGGCCGGGTCTTGGCGCTTGTGAACAATGTTTAATTACTTGGTCAAATGCGGTGTCAAAAGTAAAGGTAAACTCATTTTTTTTGACCAGTTTTTGTAACGACGAACTAAAGTGAAGGTCAGATAGCTTTAATACAAACCTTGGATCTGGACTCCACCAAAGAATAGGTTCTTTATGGGAGTACCAAGGAAAAAAACCTCGCTCATAGGCCGATAGCACCATTCCTGGCGACAGGTTACCTCCCGCACAGATTGGCCCGTCGCCGGGCCCAAGTGCTGGATCAGGAAAATCAAAAATATCATACGCATCCAGATACGGAAATTCTTCTTGCCTAGACAAAGCTAAACCAATTACTTCAAATCAGTCTTTTTTTTCTTAGGTTTAGCGATGGCCGACTCAAAATCCATCTCCAACTTATCGTCGACCAAGCTTACCTTGGCCTTACCACCGTGTTCGAGCTTTCCAAACAATACTTGATCTATGAATATTGCACGAATCTTGTCATCAACAAGTCTTGCAATATTACGGGCACCATACTCCGCTGAGTAACCCTGAGCGGCCAAGTATTCTACTACTTGATCACTAATCTCAAGCTCCACGTCTTTCTCTTTTAGCTGCACTTCAAACTCGCGCAGTTCTTTTCTGACGATGTTTTGCACCACTTTGATGTCAAGCGCATTAAACTGCACTACTTTATCGAGTCGGTTTCTAAACTCCGGACTAAAAAGTCTGTCTACGGCGTCAGCAACTGCGCTTTCCGTAATTGATCGGCTGCCAAAGCCGATCAGCGGCTTGCCGATTTCTCGGGCTCCTGCGTTGGAAGTCATAATCAATACTACGTTTCTAAAGTCAGCTTTACGACCGCTATTGTCAGTCAAAGTCGCGTAGTCCATAACCTGCAAGAGAATGTTAAAGATGTCTACATGGGCTTTTTCTATCTCATCGAGCAATAGTACTGCGTGAGGTGTTTTTCTTATCGCCTCAGTCAACAGACCACCTTCTTCGTAACCTACGTATCCCGGAGGTGATCCAATAAGTCTGCTCACGGCGTGACGCTCTTGGTATTCACTCATATCAAAGCGTAGTAGTTCGACACCCAGACTCAAGGCCAGCTGCTTGGCAAGTTCAGTCTTTCCTACTCCAGTTGGCCCAACAAAAAGAAAGTTTGCCACCGGTTTGTTGGCCTTCCTGAAACCTGCTCGTGATCGTTTAACCGCTTCAACAACTTTGATCAAGGCCTCATCCTGACCAAAAACAACCGATCGCAAATCTGACTCAAGACGCGACAGTCGTTCCTTTTCGCTAAGGCCTACCGTTCTGACTGGTATCCTGGCTATGCGGCTCACCACTTGTTCAATCAGGTCAACACCTATTTGGGGCCATTTACTCTCGTCGAGTGGCTCAAGGGCAACCTTCTCCAGTTGCATGCTAGCTTCTTTGACGTCTGACTTGTAGTGGCGCATGCGCACCAAAGCCCCGGCTTCGTCAATAACGTCGATCGCCTTATCAGGAAGGTGCCTGTCGTTTATGTATTGTGCAGAAAGCTCAACAGCCAACTCAAGTGCCTCATCCGAAAAGTGGACTTGATGAAATTGCTCATACTTGGTCCGCAGACCTTTGAGAATTTCCAGTGCCTCAGCGTTGCTCGGTTCATTTATATCTATGTGTTGGAAGCGTCGGGCAAGTGCCTTATCTCGTTCAAGAAACTTACGATACTCCTCAGGAGTGGTAGCCCCAATAACTCGTAACTTGCCCGAACTGAGCGCGGGTTTTAACAGATTGGACGCATCCATTGCACCGCCCGACGTTGCTCCAGCGCCGACAATGGTATGGATCTCATCAATAAAAAGTATCGACTTCTTTTCTTGTTCCAGCGCCTTGAGAACTGCCTTGATTCGTTCTTCAAAATCCCCTCGGTAGCGCGTACCTGCCAGTAAGGCACCCATGTCTAGCGAATAGAGCTTGTAGTCTTTGAGTAGGTCCGGAACGTCGCCAGAGGCTATACATTGTGCCAAGCCTTCAGTAACGGCAGTTTTTCCTACCCCAGGGGCCCCCAAGTGAACAGGGTTGTTTTTGAGCCGCCGACACAAGATTTGCATGGTTCGTTCCAAAATCTCACTGCGACCTACTAATGGCTCAAGCTCACCAGCTCGTGCAGCAGCAACCAAGTCGCGCGTAAAGTTTTTGAGTGCCTTGGCAGGATTGCTGTTAGAAGCCTCACCGCCTTGAGGCTCTGGCCCCGTACTGGCTTCTTCTTTGTCTTGATCTTCTGGTTTTTCATTAGAGATTTCTTGGTCGCCCATGCGCTCTCTCATTTCGGCTTCACTTCTTCCCAAGACATGGGAAATAACCTCTAGCATAGACAAACGATTTACGCCTGCTTTATTGAGATAAAAAGCCGCAAAACTTTCTTCTTCGTCGTACATAGCTATCAGAATGTCGCCCATTTCTATGCTTTCTTTTTCGGCGTGCTCGGAATGCATAGCGGCTTGCGTGATAATGTTCTGAAAACCCAAAGATTGGTCGGGAATATCTCTTTGTACTACAGGGACTTTTTCTAACAAGTGGCGGGCAAGATCCTGCATTATGGCATCAGCTTGTGCCCCACAAGCTTTAACCAATTCTCGCACATAGGGAAAATGTAGTCCTGCATATAAAACATGTTCGGGCGTCAAAAACTCATGCTTTTTAAGTCTAGCTTCTTGATAAGCGGCATTCATAATATCTTGAACTTCAATACTTACATTCATCATCAGTCTCCCTGTTTAGTAAAAACACCTTTTGTGCTTAGGCTGGCTCAACTTGGCATTGCAGTGGAAAGCCCTCTGCACGCGCGCGATGATGTACCTGGCCAGCTTTTGAAACAGCAATATCGTAGGTAAAGGTAGAAACCACCCCCCTGCCCTTTCTATGAACATCTAGCATTATTCTAGTAGCTGTCGTTGCATCGCAGCCAAAAACCTCTACCAGAACCTCCACTACAAAATCTCTGGTAGTATAATCATCGTTGATCAAGACAACCTTGTACATACTAGGTTCCTTGATCTTAACTTGTTCTTTTTCGAGAGTGTCTGTCCCAAAATCCGGTTTGTCCGAACCATGTTTTTTTGCCATCTTGTTGGTCCTTAGTTTACATCTTCAAGGGCGCAAAATAGCCACTCTCGGATCTACCACTCTTCTGAAAGAGTTGCGCTTGTACCTCAACTGGAAGATACTTTTTACCAAAGTCAGAGTCAAATAAAGATTTAAATCTTAGGAAGTAAGAACCATCTTTTTTGCGCAAAAGTTCTTTGCCCAAATCTACTATACCGGTTGGTCGATACAAAGCCCAGTCTATGCCTCCGCTTTCTTTTACCAAGAGACTTAGTTCTGGGTCGGCCTCATAGGGGACCGTGCGGATAAGACTTAAGTGAACACGATTATTCTGTAAAAAACGCAGGTTCTCATCAAGACCATAGCGCGCAAAAGCATCTTCTGGTAAGCGACCGTCCCCAACCAAAACCAAGTGCCTCAAACCTTGTCCTTTTAGCAGTAAAGGCAAGGCAAGCCTGATTGCTTGATCTAAGTACCAAAATCGACCAATTGGAAGAGCTGATGCCGCCGACAAAAGCTGACTTTTGGGGCTACCCAATGCGGCCTCGATACTTGCCTTGTCGCTCGCCGATACCAAGGCTATTTTTGCTCCTGTCCCAAAGCCGTCAGCAATATTCCTAATCGCGTTTTGAATCGCCTCACGAACTGCTGCATCACCGAGACTCTGGTCTGCCTGAACAATTATTACTGCATCCAGCTGGGTTTCATTGCTGCCGGACGACAAAAACTGAACATTGTCAAGTTTCTTCCGACCTTCGGTCAAAGCCAAGTTGCTGGAAGTCAAGCCTTTTACAGGATTGCCAAGATTGTCCAGAACGCTCAGCTCTATGCTTACTTCCGGAAACTTATCGGCCATAACCCGATGAATTTGCACGGTTAGTCCAGAATAGACACCGGCTAACCTAGAAAGAATGTTTACGGCTTCTCCATCAAAATCGCTGGCCAACAAGTGCCCGTTGCTATCCATGCCTGTCCCAACAAATCGTCCACGGGCTTTTTCCTGAACAAAGAGACTACGCAGCTCTTGATTTTGTGGCAAGAACTCAAAAATTTCATTGCGAGTTGTAATTAGCAGACGATCCTTTTCAAATGGACCAATATCTTCAATGTCGGTCAAGCGAACGTCCAAAATGGTATCAAGATGATTGCCGCTGCCATCAAAAACATGGAGCGCGGGATGTTTTCTGGAAGCATCGCCGACATAGAGTCTATTGTTGTGCCAGACTAGGCCAGTCGGACGTTCCAAACCAGCAAAAAACGAGGAGCGCTCACCAATAAAGAGCACAAACTTTCCAGTTCTGTCAAATTTTGCGACTCTTCGATTGCCAATATCACTAACATAAAGATAGGTGCCTTTGTCCCAAGCAATAAACTGCGGTCCCAAGAATTGGCCATCGCCAGAACCTTTAGATCCAAACTCACTCAGGTAGTTTCCATCCAAAGAATAGCGAATTACCTTGTCTGACAACATTTGCGTAATATAGAGCTCGTCTTCTAGCAAAACAATGTCAAATGGACCTTCCATTCTCGTCAAGGCGCCCTTGATACTACGTTTGCTTTTGCCGTTTGCATCCATGACCACTAAGGAATTGTTGCCAAAACTGACGACATAGCTCGTACCATTAGGAAGAGAAACAACTGAAGAGGGCCGGCGGATTTGATACGGAACCGAGTTTTCTTTGTCCAGTTGCGCCACGGGAAAAAAGTTGAAGTCCTGCTCGATAACCGAAGCAAGGCCACGTCGAGAGATGACACCCTCCATAAAAGATGACAATTCGGGACTTGCCGAGCCTTGTTTTTGGACAGATTCCCATTCGGCCATGGCAGCCGACTCGTAGCCTGCCATAAAGTAGTCAAAACCGAGCCAAATACGGGCCAATTGATTGTTTGGCTGTAAGCTAAGCACTCGTTGATGCAGCAATGCCGCCTCGGAATGGTAGCCGTCATGGAAGCGTGTTACACCTTGTCTAAAAATATCATCTGCACGGGCATCATCAACCCTAATTGGACTTGGAGACTGGGCAAGCAAAAGACTTGCACTCAATAGCAGTCCAAAACTCAACAGTAATGGTAAGCGTGGACGACCTGCACTATTTGACAATGATTTCATTCAGCTATTCCTTTTTGACAAGGTCGATCTGCCCCTTGGCGGTCCAAAGATGGTTCTTGATGGTTTCGGCTTGTGGCGCAATTTTAAAGGCCTTGTTAAGAACTCCAACCGATTCGGCCTGCTTGCCCAACTTAAACAATACCCAACCTAGGCTGTCCAAATAAGCAGGATTGTTGGGAACACTTCGAACGGCTTTGGAACAATAGAGAAATGCCAAGTTGAGCCTGTTTCCGGTTTCTGCAAGTACATACCCCATCGAATTGAGTGCATTAGTGTTGCCAGGGTCCAACTTTAGCGCCTGTTCCAAATAATTGATGCTCTCATCATGTTTTTTTTCGAGGCTAAGAACATGGCCCAAAGCGGCGTACACTTTGGCCGACTCATATCCGTCTTCAATCAGTTTTTTAAACTCAAGCGCCGAGAGTCTTGTTTGCTTGGTTTGTGCATACGAAAAGCCAAGCAACATTCTACATTGATACATTCGAGCAATATCGAGGTTTGATCCAACTGTTTGTTCTAGATATAAAAGCGCTTCTTCATATTTTTGAAGTCTTACATAGCACATACCAAGGTGATACGAGAACAAGGAATAGTCCTCTTCTTTGAGATCAGATGAAAGAAAGGACTTTAAGGCTTGTTGGTAGAGTCCCGCCTTATAAAGTACAACGCCTTCATTCATAGTGATCCTCCTATCCCTGATTGGGCAATTGAACGGGATTAAGAACAAAACTCGCTTTGCCATAGACTTCATCGACCCTATTGTTCATAGGGTGTAGATGAATGGGACTCAGCGAAATCTGTCCACGACTGACGGCGTTCCAGTCGCTTCCTTCTTCGGCGCTGGTATCAATTGGCGCACCTTTTACAAACCAATAATCATGACCAAGTGGTCCTGTATAACGAGTAAGTTGATCATTATAATTTCTCAAGCAAGGATGGGTAATCTCAACCCCAGCATAAATACTAGTTTCGTTGGGCGCATTAATGTTTAAAAAGTGCTGTTTGTCAGAAAGCTTGGCAAAAAGCTCAAGATTGAGGCCAACAAAATCTGCGAGTGGTTCAAAACTCCATGGAGCACTAAAAGCATTAATACTTAAGGCAACTCCAGCAATGCCCATGTAGGCGGCTTCTCTGGCTCCAGCTACCGTACCTGAGTAGGTAATGTCAGTACCAAGATTTGGACCATGGTTTATACCCGAAAGCACCAAGTCGGGTCTTTCTGGCATTATGCCCAAGACTGCAGTTCTGACGCAATCAGCTGGGCTGCCGCTAATTTCAAAACATCGTTCACGACGGTAAACTGACTTAATTGGTTCTTTAAGAGTAATGTAGTGCGACATGCCTGAACGCTCGCCATTAGGCGCAACAATCCACAATTCGTGCTTGTCCAAAAGATTGAGTCTTTTAAACAACGTTTGCAGACCTTCGCTGTCAAAGCCGTCGTCATTAACCAGCAGAATCCGCATCAGGTATCCTTTCTACACTCGCCCCTGCCGAAGGAAGGATTCGGCGGACTGGTAACTTAAATCCAAAAATCCGTTCGTATTCTTCCACAAAGCTCTTTAGTTGGCTCTCAATTATTTCTGGTTTTCCTTGACACAAAAGAACCACTCCGCCGCCAAAACCTCCACCGAGCATTCTCGCTCCTTGATATGACGGCACGTTTTGGGCATGTTTAGCAATCCAATCCAACTCAGGACACGAGCAATCATAGACATCCCTTAAACTATCGTGTGACCGAGTCATGTGCCTACCAAGTGCTTCAAACTGAGTTGCCTCAACACAATCAATAGCAAGATTGATACGCAATTCTTCGCTATGAATGTGCTGACAGATGCGGCGCTTGTCTTCGTTCATGCTAGAAATCGCTTGATTGAGTTCTCTAATACCGATATCACGTACATCTTTATAGCCAGTTTTTTGTTTAAGACTTGGTCTTATGGACAGATAGAGCGCTTCTCTTTCTCGCAAATCTTCCTGCACACCACTTGCAACTACCGAAGAATCCAAAAAATAAAAGTGGTGCTGTCCATCGGTTATTCTTAGTGAACGATTCTCTAAACTGCGTAAATCTAAATGATAGCACGCACCGGCATGGGCATGAAAACTTATGAAACACGACGAGACCTGGCTCGGACGTTGCATAAACTGAGTTTCTGCAGTGTAAGAAACGTAAACA
Source organism: Spirochaetia bacterium (assembly GCA_038204425.1). GTDB lineage: Bacteria > Spirochaetota > Spirochaetia > DSM-27196 > Salinispiraceae > JBBRCZ01. The sequence goes on from JBBRCZ010000010.1 coordinate 44,669, forward strand.
AGTTGGGCATCTGTCAAAGAAAACTTGTACATTTCGCAGAGCGCCAAGCTTGTAGCAACGGTAAGTGCACTGGAAGAAGCCAGCCCTTTGTTGAGTGGTACTTCGCCATGAACTAGAAAATCTACGCCACTGATTGTACAGCCAAGGTTATCAAGGCCAAGTAAAACGCCTTTTAAAAGGTTGGCCCAGCGATCTTCTTTTTTGTATTTTAGCGAAGCTAAGGCGCATTTTTTATGGTCGTTGGCTTGCGTACTAAACATCTTTACCAAATGATCTTGGCGGGGTGCAACCGCTACCCAAACTCGTTCTGCTATTGCAAAACCTAGGGTCTGACCTTTGGCATATTCAATTTGTTCACCAAAAAGATGTACTACCCCGGGAGCAGAAGCAAGTGCGCGCGGACTTTGGCCATATTCCTTAATAAAAAGTTCATCTATCAAAGCAGGTACAGGCAATATAACCCCTCACATGCATCAATCTTACTCCAAATTGTCCTTGTGCGACAACGGGAGCCAAAAAAAAGAAAAAAAAAGCTGCCGTGGTTTTGATCACCACAACAGCCTCTTGCAGAGCAGCAGATTGCGCTCTCAAACGCAACCAAACCTTATTTGGCTTTGGCAGCGCTCACATTGTACTTGCGATTGAATCGTTCTACACGGCCAGCTGTGTCAACCAATTGTTGTTTACCGGTAAAGAATGGATGGCTTGCAGATGAAATTTCCATCTCGTGCATTGGGTATTCTTTGCCGTCGTCATACTTGATGGTGTGACGGGTTTCAATAGTTGACTGAGTCAAGAAAAGCTTGCCAGTTGCAATGTCCTTAAAAACGACATAGCGGTAGTTGGGATGAATATCAGGTTTCATTTCGTTCGGTTCTCCTTGCTCCCCTCCGTACATTCGCCGGGAAAGAGCGTATTTACTGTCCTTGCCTCAATCTGCGGTTGCGGCGGAGGTATTCATAGACCTCAGGAAGGCCTCATTATTCTTGGTTTTCTTCATTCTGTCAATCAGTAATTCGATGATCTCATTGTCATCCATTGGGTTAATAACCTTTCTAAGTACCCACATTTTGTCGAGCTCTTCTTTGGTCAAGAGCAGGTCTTCACGTCGTGTACCAGATCGTTTGATGTTAACTGCTGGAAACAATCGCCGATCGGCAATCTTGCGATCAAGATTGACTTCCATGTTACCTGTTCCTTTAAACTCTTCAAAAATAACTTCGTCCATTCGACTGCCTGTTTCGATCAGAGCTGTGGCAACAATGGTCAGGCTACCGCCACCCTCGATGTTTCGAGCAGCACCAAAAAAGCGTTTTGGTTTGTGTAAGGCGTTTGAATCGACGCCGCCAGAAAGAATCTTTCCAGAAGTTGGTACCGTTTGATTGTAAGCCCGGGCCAAGCGCGTAATGGAGTCAAGAAGAATTACAACATCCTTATTGTGCTCAACCAATCGTTTGGCTTTTTCAAGCACCATCTCAGCAACTTGTACGTGCCGAGTTGCTTGCTCATCAAAAGTAGAACTGATGACTTCTGCCTTAACGTTACGCTGCATGTCGGTTACTTCTTCTGGACGTTCGTCTATCAGCAAAACTATCAAATAAACATCTGGATTGTTCTCAGTAATCGCATTGGCAATCTTCTGCAAAAGTATGGTCTTACCGGTTCGGGGCGGAGCGACAACCAAACCGCGCTGTCCCTTGCCAATCGGACTAAAAAGGTTGAGCAATCGCGTTGCAACATCACCGTCTCGCGTTTCCAAGTTGAGCCGCACATCAGGATACAGAGGTGTGAGATTTTCGAAAGGGATGCGAGTTTGTGCAACCGAAGGGTGATCAAAGTTAACGGTTTCTACACGCAACATAGCAAAAAAGCGTTCACCCTCTTTTGGAGGTCGAATCTGTCCATACACCGTATCACCGGTCTTGAGGTTAAAAAGCCTAATCTGTGAAGGAGAAATGTAGATGTCGTCTGGACCAGCCAAATAAGAGTTTTGTGGAGAACGCAAGAAACCATAACCATCCTGAAGAATTTCTAGTGCACCGTATGCATAGATGCTGCCTGATCTATCCGTGTGTGATTTTAGAATGGCAAAAATAACTTCTTGCTTCTTGAGCGCAACCAAATTTTCTTGATTGGTGCCATAACCAAGAGCAATACTGCGCAGATCCTTCATGCCCATCCAAATAAGGTCATTGATAAGCAAGCTACGTGGGTCACGCTTGCCGCCGGCAAAGGCCATCTTAAAGGCTTCGGGTGTGTAGGTAAAAGCCGACGAAAAACTGATGCCATTCTGGTCCCAGTCTGGAAAACTTTCTTTTGGCACGGTCGCTGGGTCGACTATCACATCTTGTTCGTTGCCCTCATTTCCAAGGTCTTTAGGAAAACGATTGACGTTATCGTGTCGATTGTTGCCGCGATAATTATCGCGACTGCTGTCTCGGCTGTTATCGCGGCTGTTGTCACGATTTCCGTCCCGATTGTTATCACGACTTCCGTCCCGACCAGTGTTTCTATTGTTGCGATGCTCACGGTAGTTGGGATTTCTGCTCGGTTGCGGAGCGTGATTTGATTGGCTAGCAGGTTCGGCGCTGCGGCGACTTTGTTCGGTTTCACTTGAAGGAAGACTATGCACCGGTTCCGCTTTGAGCTCGTCGACGGCATCCACTACAATCTTTTTTTTTCTGATTATGCGCTTTTCTGAATTATTCTCTGAATTATTCTCTGAATTATTCTCTGAATTATTCTCTGAATTATTCTCAGAACTATTCTCAGAACTATTCTCTGAATTATTCTCAGAACTATTGTCGCTTGTGATCTGTGTACTTCCTGTGAAGCTTTGATCAACGTTGTTGGATTCAACGGCATCGGCTGGGTTAGTACCAGTCTGCTTGGAAACGTCATCGGTGAGAGTCAAACCAATTTGGTGTTCGTCTTCCGAATCTCCGCTTTTTTTTCTTCGGATTATCGGCATTAAAGGCTCCAGATTTTCTGAAAGGATTTTTCAAACAGTATAAAGACCGTTTGCTGACCAATGGCCGCACATATAATGTTTGGGAATGTTATAACTTACCTCAGCATAAAACGCATGTCAAGAATAAAAAAACTTTTTGGACAGATTAGTTTTGCTGCTGTTCTTCATCAGAAAGGCGAATTGAACGTCTAAGGTCTTTCAAAACACTAGAAAAGACATCAATTTCTTCTACGTTCCTAATCATCTCACACTTTCCTTCAAAAATAACACCGTCGGCGATTCTTAATGTTGCCGCTTTGAGATTACCGTAAACATGACTGCCTGGCAAAAGTTCGATACCTCGCTTGGCCTCTACATTTCCATGTACTTCTCCGGCGATCACGACTTCTTCGGCAAGTACTTCTGCTTTTATCAACGCGCCTTCTTCAATAAAAAGAAAACCTTTTGCATCAATGGTACCTTCAAAACGACCAGATATCTTGAGATTGCTAGAAAAACGTAAGGTGCCTTTTAGCTGTGCATCTTTGCCAATACGTGTGGCGATTGTAGGCAACTGGTAACCTTGCAGGGAATGGGACATGCTTGCTCTCTTAAGATTATTTACTTGGTCTTCATTACAAAGACGCCGTCCCAGTCATCAGCTGGTGGATTTTCTAAATAGTGTCTGCAACGTGCTGCGTAGACTTTTGCAGGACCATCTTCGGGATCAATATCCAAGGCCTTTTGAAACACCGCGCGAGCTGCTTCAAAATTCATAAGCTTGTACTCTTTTCTGCCTTGTGAGAACAATTCCAAAACTTGTCGTTTTTGGTCGCTAATCAAGCCTTTACTCCATTGAGATTTTTTTCTTTTTCTCTATAGTTATTGAAATGCTTTTGGTAACGTTGTTCAAGCCCTTCTACAGAAATTTCTTCTTGTTTGAGTTGCCCCTCTCTGCTCTTTAGGTCAGCTATTTCCTCTTCAAGACCTTGGATAGTTGCTAGGGTTTCTTCGCTTTCTCTCATAACCTTTTCTACAAACGCAGAAACTTGCTCGGAGTCAAACCTGTTAAGAGATCTAGCTGCTTCCATTATTTCTTGCACAGGTTTTTTGACATGGCCTGTAAAGTAAACGAGTGAACTATTGAGCGACTCAATAATGTTGATACGATTTTCACGCTTAATGACTTGGCGAGAAAGTTCCTTTCCGCGCAAAACAGCCTTAATACGGGCCAAAACTTCTGAAAAATTGAAGGGCTTGGTAATGTAGTCTTCGACGCCAAGCTCAAAACCTTCTATCTTGTCTTTGACATCGTCCATCGCAGAAAACATAATAATCGGAATATCACAAAATTCATCAAAGCGCGGGTCATTTTTAATTATTCGGGTAACTTCCCAACCAGACAGTCGTGGCATGATATTGTCGAGAATAATCAAATCGGGTTTTGTCTCCACCAGTTTTTCTAAAGCTTGCTCTCCGTCTTCTGCCTTCTCAACCAGAAAGCCAAGTTTAGAAAGCATAACTTCAAAAAAGTCCAAGTTAATTTGTTCATCATCTACAATCAGAATTTTGTCTTTATGCATATCGATCTACCTTGCTTGTATTTTGCCGGTAAAAGCCGCTAACTGTCAACAGTTACTTTTCTGACTTGGGCAAGTCTGTAGCATGCCGCAGCTATCAATAGGAGCAAAGCAGCAATGACCAAGATTATTGCTAAAAAATCTCCATGTGTCTGATAAAACGTTGGCACCTGTTTTTTTACTAGCGGAGCATTTACCAAAAGGTAGCTTTCGGTAAATGGTTTGTTCATCAGAACTATATGGCCATCTGGATCAATAAGGCCGCTCATGCCGCCGTTGGTACTTCTTACCACAGACAGACGATTTTCGATGGCTCTAAAGATAGCAATGGCCATGTGTTGCATCGCGCCAGGCACCGATTGAGACCATGAGTCATTGGATATATTGACTATCATGTCGGCGCCTCGGGCAGCAAATTCCCGACTGTGCTGACCAAAGGTATCTTCAAAACAGATAGGCGTTCCAAATTTAAATCCTGCAGCTTCCATGATGACATATTCTTTGCCTTCGTTCCAAACTGTAGTGTTGTTGTCTTCAAGAAGCTGCTTAATCCAAGGGAAGGTATCTGCATAGGGAAAATGCTCAGTAAAAGGAACAAGGTGAATTTTATGATATACGGACTTTAGTTGCCCTTTTTCATAGAGCATAGCTGCATTATAGTCCCGTCTGGCTAATCGGCCTTCTTGATCTCGGTAGGCTTGGGCATCGCCGTTGCCAAGTAAAACTGGCACCTCAACCGTGGCAAGATAGTCAAGCAAGTTTTTAACTAGTTGGAACCTGTCTTCGTTGACTCGATATTGATAGTGAAACCTAATTGCTGGAATAATAGAAGTCTCAGACCAAAGCACCATATCGGTTTCGGGGTGAGCACTTAATCCGGCCTCGGTCTGCCGAATGTGTTTATCAAGTCCTTCTTGATAGGCGGCTGTTGTCTTAGCAGGGTCGCTATTGGCCGCAGCAACCTTCCAAGGGTCAAAGTTTTGTTGTATTAGCAGCAAATTTTTGCGTGGGGCATCGGTAAAGTCTACTTGACTGAGTCTACCGGCCACGACCGAAAAGCCAAGCGCAAGCAGCCAAAGTGCGGCAAATATCCAACGCTTAAGCAAGAAAGTCTTGAGACCAGCGCTATGATCTTTCTGGCGCCAGAACCAGGCCAGCATGAGTGAGGGGAAGACCAAAAGCAGGCTGATGCCCCATGGTCCCCAAATGGCTGCACTTTGCACAAAAAACAAGGCTTGGTATTGACTGTACGCTAAAATGCCATAAGGATAGCCGAGAAAACCTTGAGTTTTGGCATATTCGTAGACTACCCAAAGCATCGCTTGTACAACAAAGCCCCAATTTGGCAGCAGTTTTGCCGTCAACCTCATAAGCAGTACGATAACTAAGTACCACATCATATAAATGCTTGGCACGATGAGGATAGCAAGTGGATGATAAACGGCCAACCAATAGTTGAACAAAGCGTACGAGGCAAAGCCCCAATATGGCCCGTACAAGAAAAGCCGTTTCCACGGACAAGAGTTAATAACTATAAAGGCGGGAAACAAAGCGATCCAAGCCAAAAAACCAAAGCCGGTATCACTCAAAGGGTTTGGAAAACTCAAACAAAAAAGGACTGCCGAAAGTGTCAGCAGTCCAAGTTCTTTAAAAGCAGATGTTTGGCCCCCAGGAATTACGATCCTGGAATTTTTAGCCCCTAAGCGTCCAAGCAGCATCTTTGAGCTCCTTACCTGGTCTAAAGCTAACAACACCATGATCTTGAACCTTTACGGTCTGACCAGTTTTGGGATTACGAGCTTTTTCGCGTCCTTTGCGGGTTTTGATTTCAAAAGTACCAAAACCCCTAAACTCGATCACCCTATCATTCAGAAGTGCTTCTTTGAGTTCTTGAAAGAACGAATCAACGACATCATGAATATCCTTTTTGGTAAGGCCCGTATCATCAGAGATGCTTTCTACTATCTCCGCTTTGGTCAACTTCGTCAAACTCATATCAACTCCTCGCTTACATTTTCAGTAAAGGCATAGACAACAGACGGCAATGGTCTGTGTACAAGCTATTAATTTCCGAGTGCGTTGAGCTTCTGGGCAAGACGGGACTTTCTGCGAGCAACTAAATTGCTATGAACAATACCCTTGCCGGACGCTGTATCAAGCAACTTTTGAACAAGTTGGAAATCTGCACTTGCAACAGCCTTGTCCTTTGCATCTACACTAGATAGGAATTTTTTAACCGCAGTCTTTATGGTACTCTTAGACATGCGATTGCGCATGCGTCGGCCCAAGTTCTGGCGATTTCTTTTTATAGCGGACTTTTTAGCCAAGAGACAACCTCCAAATCACAAATTATTATGGTGTCGAACCTTAACATAGAAGCAAAAGCGCTGTCAACAAATTGGGATTGAATCTTGCAGAACTCTTTGTATAAGATAGGCACACATCGAGGGGGACTTGGATGGCACTAGGTTTTGTGTTTCTGATCACGTTGATATTCTATTTAAACCTCTTGGACTGGCGCATTCTGGCTTATCGTTTGTTCAATTCTGCAAAAACAGAAGCCTTTATTAATCGCAAGGTTCAACCATGGGGTCATGGTGTCTTTAACCTAATGACCCTGTTTCTTGGATTGAAGGTAGTCAACGAAACGCCAGTCTTAGCGTATCAAACAGTTCCACTAAAATTTGTGGTAATTTCTAATCATCAAAGTTTGCTCGATATTACGATGATCTTTGACTTATTTGTCAAACGCCAGTTACGTTTTGTTGCCAAAAAAGAGCTCAAACATGGCCTACCAGGTGTAAGTCAAGTGCTTAGGTTCCAACGACACGCCTTGATTAGCAGAGAAGGCAACGCCCGCCAAACTATGGCCTACCTCGCCCGTTTTGCCAAAAGGTGTGCCGACAAAGGCTATAGTCCTGTAGTCTTTCCTGAAGGTACTCGCTCGCGCGACGGTGAGCTTGGAACTTTTCAATTAGCTGGGCTAAAGATGATTTGTGATCAGGCCCCATTTCCTCTGGCTGTGGTAGCATTAGATGGTGGACACCGAGTAGCAACTTTCTTGTCTATGATTAGTCCGGGCAGAAAAACGCTCAGGATGAAGCTATTGGGGTTTTTGCCCGCGCCGCAAAGCAAGGATGAGCTACGTACTAGCGCAGAAACAGCCAGATCTATGATAGAACAACAGCTAAAGAAATGGAGATCTACCCATCCCGATGCTTAAAAACTACAAAATTATCCTACCCTACGTTAAAAGATATGCTGGCAAGTATATTCTTGGGCTACTGAGCCTGCTGTTTACAAGTGGCATTCAACTAATGATTCCGCAAAAGATCCGCGAATCAATCGACCTACTTGCCAGTGGAACATTTGACCTGCAAGCGCTATCAAGTATTTTGTTGGGCATGGTAGCTATAGCACTCTTGGTAGCCTTAGGGCGATTCTGGTGGCGTTTTTGGATCCAGGGCGCAGCTAGGCGCATAGAAGCTGACCTGAGACTGGACCTTTTTAATGCGCATCTAAAACTTGACGCTAGCTATTTTGGTAAGCAAACCGTCGGAAACCTGATGAGTCACTACACCAACGACCTTGGTGCGGTACGGATGGCTTGTTCCATGGCACTGGTGGCAGCAACTGACGGTATATTTATGACAGTCAGTATCTTGACCATTTTATTGTCTCAGAACGCTGTGCTTACCTTAATTTCTATTGCACCACTTCCACTGATTACTGTCTTAATTCTGGCTCTTGGCGGTATAACAGGTCGTCTTTCCAAAAAAGTCCAGGACAGTTTTGGCGAACTAAGTCGCCAAACTCAAGAAACCTTTTCTGGCATCAGAATCATTAAATCTTATGTCAAAGAACCTTGGTTTGCCACCCGCTATCAAAAAGCCAACAAAGAATCTGCAAAAAACAATCTCGCCTTGGCCAAGGTTTGGAGTCTTTTTTATCCATTGGTTGCCTTTTTTTCCGGGCTAACCAGTGTCTTGCTACTGCGTTTTGGTGGCGAGGCCGTCATAAAGGGAGACTTTAGTACCGGCGAATTTGTGGCTTCGCTGAGCTATTTACAAATGCTAATTTGGCCAATGTTGGGAGCTGGATTTACGGTAAATCTTATCCAAAGAGGAGCCGCTAGTTTGGAACGCATCAATACTGTTTTTAATACTAAACCAAGCATGGTTGACCCAGAGCAAGGATTGCCCTTTGATTGGCAGGCCAATGCGGTTGAGCTGCGACAACTTAGCCACCAATACCCAGACACCATCAGACCTGCCCTCAAAGACCTTACTTTAACGCTCAAGCGCGGCCAGACCCTAGCCATTACCGGTCCTGTCGCAAGTGGCAAGAGCACGCTTGTTAAGTTGCTGCCGCGCTTGATGGACGCCACTAGCGGTTCGGTAATTATCCACGGTCGTGACGTTAAGACGCTAAAGTTGGCCCAACTGCGCTCTTTGGTGTCGGTAGTTAGTCAAGAAACTTTTCTATTTTCTGACACCATAAAAAATAACATCGCCTTTGGCAACGATCTCGCAAATGATGAACAATTACAACGCGCGGCAAATTGGTCAACGATAGATAGTGACCTTGCGCAGCTGGAGCTGGGCTGGGAAACCCAAATTGGGGAACGCGGAATCAACCTTTCGGGTGGCCAAAAGCAACGTATAAGCATCAGTCGTGCACTGATTTGTGACCCGGAAATCTTGATCCTCGATGATGCACTTTCGGCAGTAGATGCCTTGTCAGAAAAAATGATCCTTGATCAACTACGAGAGCTTAGGCATGGAAAAACCACCTTGATTATTTCGCACCGCATTGCAGCACTTGCTCACGCCAACCAGATTATAGTGCTCGAAGATGGCGCAATAACTCAATCGGGCGCTCATCAAGAACTTGCAAAGAAGGAGGGCTATTACCGAGAATTGCTACTCTGGCAAGAAACCGAGTCCAGAGGAGCCAAACAATGAGTCAAGATGAAATAGTCAAAGGCTATGACCGACAAATAATCAAACGTCTTTTTTTAGCCACCAAGCCTTATCGGATGATTCTTTTCTTGTCAGTTTTTTCGCTAGTTGCAGCCAGCGTAGCAGAAATACTACTGCCGGTGCTGATTCAGCAAACGGTAGACCAAGTTTTTATTGGTCCTCAGGCAGCAAACTCGCCCTTTGATTCAAGTGCGCGCCTTGATATCTTGGTAAAAAATAGCATGCTGTTTCTTTTGTTGTTGCTTGTTATGGTGGTTTTCAACTTTATCCAGAACTATTTTTTGAACAAAACTGGGCAGTCAGTGATGATGGATCTCAGGCTGGCTTTGTACGAGAAGACTATGCGCCAAAGCATGAAATTCCTTCAGGAAAATCCATTAGGTAAAATAGTAACGCGCTTAACCAACGATCTAGAAACTATCAATGAGTTCTTCTCTTCGGTTTTTGGCTCTCTGATCAAAGATTTTTTCTTAATGGTAGGTATAACCATTGCGTTACTTTTGCTTGACTGGAGGCTCGGCTTACTATCAATTGGTGGCTTGCCGTTAGTAATGCTGCTACTATTCTTTTTTCGCTATTGGTCCCGCCAAGCTTATCGAAAACTGAGGCAGAGTGTGTCCCGCCTCAATACTTTTTTGGCAGAACACTTGGCTGGCATGCATATTGTTCAACTGTTTGTTAAAGAAGACCGCACTTTTGCTAAGTTTCAACAAGAAAATAAAGCTCTGCTAAAGGCAAACATCGGAGAAATGTATGTCTTAGCCACCTTTAGACCCGTAGCCGACCTAGTTTCTAGTTTAGCGATTGCGCTGACTATTTGGATTGGAGCGGGCTACTACCAAGAGCAATGGCTAAGCCTCGGGGTTTTGATAGCTTTTATTAGTTTGGTGCAAAAGTTTTTTGAACCAATAATGAGTATTTCAGAAAAACTTAATCTCATGCAGTCAGCCATGGCTGGCGGCGAAAGAGTATTTGAACTCTTGGACACCGAAGAACATAGTAGAAATGACGGAACACTCAAACCAAACAAAATTACCGGTGAACTTCGTTTTGAGTCAGTCACCTTTGCCTACAAAGCTCAGGAACCAGTCTTACACGAACTAAGTTTTTGCCTTGAAGCAGGAAAAAAGACAGCCATAGTCGGCCCGAGTGGCTCAGGAAAAACAAGTATCGCCCAAGTTTTATGTAGAATGTGGGAAGCGCAAAGCGGGACCATTAGCTTAGACGGAACTGACATAAAGTCGATAGAGCTGTCGCATCTACGCAGCCTCATTCAACCGATTCAACAAGAAGTTAGTCTTTTTGGCATGTCCATTAGAGACAACGTTTTAATGGGAAAGCAACTAAGCGATAAAGAGGTCTGGACACTACTTGAACGCGCGCAGGCCGCTGAATTTGTACGTCGACTGGCGATGGGATTGGACACGGTTCTTAGCGAAGGTGCCTTTAGCCTTTCTGGCGGGCAGCGCCAATTACTGGCATTCGCGCGTATTTTTGCCCAAGACCCACCGGTCATCATCATGGACGAGGCCACATCGAGTATTGATAGTGAGACAGAAAACCAAATTCAGACTGCCATGCAAGAACTAACAAAGCAGCGTACCTCTTTGGTGATCGCCCACCGCCTATCAACCATTGTTGATGCTGACCTAATTATTGTGCTCGCTGCCGGTCGAATAGTGGAAATGGGAAGTCATTCTGAGCTTATGGCCAAAAAAGCAAGCTACTACAAGCTCTACCAAACCCAAACTCATCGCAGCTCAGAGTAAATTAGTCTGAGTCCTTGTTGCTGACGGAATTTTTTCGCAGGCAGCTAAGTTTTGGCCAATAAAACGCCAGAAGTTGCCTTCCTGTTTAAAAAACTGCCCTGGTATGGCTAGATCCCTGCCATCTTCGCCATGCAAGTAAACCAAATGATTGAGTATATTGACTTCTCTGACCCTAAACTTGATCGACTCGATATCAAAATTACAGCCTTCACTTGGCAAACTTCGTCTTTCGTTACGATAGGCCTCGTATTCATAGGCTAGACAACAGAGCAGCCGACCGCAGGGGCCCGAAATTTTAATGGAATTGAGACTCAAATTTTGCGTCTTGGCCATCTTGATTGATACCGGTTGCAGTTTGTCACTGACACCACTACAACATAAAACACGACCACACACCGCCTTGCCACCGACAATCCGGCTCTCGTCGCGGACGCCGATTTGGCGCAGTTCAATACGCATGTGAAAAACAGCCACCAAGTCTTTGACCAGTTCTCTAAAATCCACTCGGTTCTCACTGGTAAAAAAGAAGACAATCTTTGGCTCTTCCAACATGACGTGTACCGTAACCAACTTCATATCCAAATGATGTTCTTCGATCTTCTTGCGGCATACATCAAAGGCGTGCGCGGCCTTGTCGAGGTTTAGTTGATGATTATTGAGGTCTTGTTCGTTTGCCTTTCTGACAATATGGTGAACTTCTTCCCACTTATAACTGTTTTCTGACTTAATTCGCCCGAGTACCAGTCCAAGATCCAGACCATTTTTTGTCTGCACCAATACTGCATCCTGATACGTGAGTTCTTGGTCACCAGGAACGCAGAGCAATGACTCATTGGTTTGATAAACTTTTACCAAATAGTAGACATCACTTTGATCGTGCTCATGCTTAACGTTGGTATCGAATTCTTCAGGATCAACTTCGGTACTATCAAACTCTTCTTTCATAAAAAATCCTTACAGTAAAAACAATAAATCTAGTGCAGAAGGTCAACAAGTAGTCCTTGCAGCTCTTCAAGTTTAGTTAGCAGGTCTATCTGTTTAACCTGGGTCTGTAATACACCTACGACGAGCTTCTCAAGTTTTTCATCAATTACCCGCAAAATAAGATACTTTTTTTGCTGGAGAATATTCCGGCTTGAAATCTGCTCCTCTAGCTCCATGCCATTGTTCAGATAATCCATCAACAGTTTTTTTACAGCTGCCTTATATGCCTTGATAGTTTCCATACTTTGACGTTTGGTTAATTGTTGTCCCAAGGAATGAATTTCGTCAAGTTGCTTGCCTATTTCTGCTTCTCGATCAGCCTCTTTTTGTAACAATGCGGCAGAATTGTCTATATCGCCGTTCTCTTCTGACTTGCCTAGTAGTGAAAAAAATGACGAGGTAGGCAATTTTTTCTTTTTTTCTGACTTTTGCTTTTCGTTAGCTACTAAGTCACTGCGCACAAAGGGCAATCCCTGATTGTCTACCGGTTTCATTAAAAATTAGTCAGCTTTTTGTTTGTTGCCAGAACGAGTGGCCGAAAAAATCGACCTTGTGGTCTTGGAGCTGGTTCGACGAAAAGCTTTTTGTTCGTGGGCTTCACTAGCATCGTCGGCGTCGGTTCGTTCTTCATTCTTGGCGCCTGGAACGAGCAATGCCCCGTCGAGGATAACACCTTCCTCAACCACTAAACGCGGCGAAAAAATGCTGCCCATGACGACTGCACTTGAGAGCAGGACAACCTTTTCACTTGCATAGATGGTACCTTTAAAAATGCCACCTACCACTACCGTGTGTGCATCAATCACACATTCCGCTCTGCCTTGAGATCCCAAAAGTACTTTGCCTTTAATTTTTATACTGCCAGAACAGTCACCATCGATGCGCAAGAGTCCGTCAATTTCGATGTCACCGGAAAACTTGCTGTTGTGCCCGATGATTGAGTTGATGATATGTTCATCCATATTTTGTAAACCAAACTTTCAAGGTGATTCAACCTTAAGGGTGCTTGGGTCAGTAGTACTGACCTTTAGGAAACTCGATGGATCCAAAATTTGTGTACCAATCATAATCTGAAAATCGACATGGAAACCTGTGGAAAGACCAGTGGTACCCATGGTTCCAATACGCTGACCCTGGTAAACTTCATCTCCTGGCTTTACTAAAAAACTACCCAAGTGCGAATAGCGCGTTCTAAATCCATATTTGTGCTCAATGACAATATAGGCGCCAAACTCTTGATTGGCATCGTAAGAGGCTTCGATCACCTTGCCATTGGCACTTGCTACCACCGTAAGAGCAAAGGGCCCGTTAATGTCGATGCCTTTGTGAATAAACCAATTGTCAGAAACCGGATGTCGGTTAGGTCCAAACTCCATCGCCACCGAAGCGTTGCCGCCTGATACCGGCCACAAATTAGGAATGTCAGACAAGAGGCGTTTTTGCGTAGCAAGAACCTGACTGATTTGTTCAAGCGGTGCCAATGATTGGGCGAGTGAGCGACTAAGTGATTTAATCTCAAAGATTTCTCTGATTTCATTGGAGCTGAGTTCTTGCACATTGCTTAGGCTGGCGAGATCACCCTCGCTCGTCTTTGCGTCACGACTTGACTTTAGCTCTATACCAAGCTCTTGCAAAGTTCGCCCTAAAGACGTGTTCCAACCCTGGTACGTCCGTTCTAGCTCGTTGGTTTCCTTGATGACTTGTTCGAGCACAGCATTTGAAACTAGAAGGCTCTGATTCTTCTTGCTGATTTCTTGTTGGTTGCCGGAATAAACAGTTACAGAATATATAAAAAGAGCAAGTAGTGCAAAAAAAGCGATCGACAGCAAACCTGCCCAGGTACCACCAACTTTAAGGTTAACTACTTTTTGGTCAGAGTGAGGTATTATCATAATTGAAAAACGAGTCTTACCTAGCGATTTGAGCATCTGTAGAATACTTCGTTTTTCTTGCTTTTTATCCATCGCAACCTCGGCCCGCATTAAAAAAAATTAGCACAGTATCAAAATGACTTTCAAATATAACACAAAAGACAAATAAGAGTACCTTTTGGATCCGTATTTTGCTTAGTTTTCGTTTGTTTATTGACGTGCACCTGCGCACATGTTATGTTTTAAAGACTACTCATCGAGTATTTATTACAATCCGAATTGGAAATCATCATGCGTTTATTTGATACTCATGCACATATCGGTCTGATCCACGAAGACCCAATCGAACAGTTTATTATTACTCAAGAAGCCAAGCAGGCGGGCGTTGAGGCGATCATATCGATCAGCAATAATTTGCATGATTTTTTTATTATTCACCAAAATCTCAAGTCGGCGCACAATATCTACCACGCTGTTGGCGTCTCACCCTCCGAGGTCCAGAACCCCGGACTTAACTGGGAAGAACAAATCGAAAAGGGACTGACTTTAGAAAATGTTGTCGCTGTTGGTGAAACTGGGCTAGACTACTTCCGTCGATTTGGCGACAAAAATAGTCAAATTGAACTTTTTATCAATCAACTCGAGATTGCTCGCAAACACTCCTTGCCGGTAATTATTCACAATCGAGAAGCTGGAGCCGACGTCTTGGATATTCTGCGCGAACGTATTCCACCAAAGGGCGGAGTTTTGCACTGTTATAGCGAAGACTGGCCCTACGCAAAAAAGGCCTTAGAACTCAATCTCTACTTATCTTTCGCTGGCAACGTCACTTACCGCAATGCCCGTAACTTGCACGACACGGCTCGAAACATCCCCTTAGAAAGGATGGTAATTGAGAGTGAAAGTCCCTTTATGGTACCTTCTGAGTATCGAGGAAAACGCAACAAACCTTCTTATTTACATTCAACGCTTGAGTTCCTTGCTGATCTTCGCGGCATCGATCCGGAAGAACTGGCCATTATAACTACCAAGAACGCCTGTTCGTTATTTGGCATTCCATTTAAGGACTGAAGCCGCAATTGGGGTCAAGTGCACCTTGACCCTTGCCAATGCGCGGTGATATACCAGCTCTGTGAACGCCACAAACCATACGCAAGAACAAGAGCAGAATCAAGAACAGGATCCTGGAAAACCCGGCCACTTTTGTGGTGTGGTGGGTATTCACTCGATCACACCCATCAATATTCCGGCTACGCTCTTCTTTCCACTTTTTTCGATCCAACATAGAGGACAAGAAAGTGCAGGAATAGCTTACCAAAAGGAAGCCGAGACGGTGGTTTACAAAGACTTGGGCATGGTATCTCAGGTGCTATCACACTATCTAAACACTGATAGACCGGGAACTACGGGTATTGGGCACGTACGGTACTCTACCCATGGCGGCAACAAAGTTGAAAACGCTCAACCACTCTTGGTCAAATGCAACAAGGGACAAATAGCGCTTGCTCACAATGGTAACCTAACCAATACTACTGAACTAAAGCAAAAATTGTTTGCCGAAGGCTCAATTTTTCAGACAAGTTCTGATTCAGAACTTTTTTTGCACCTTATTTCTCGTTCGTTACAAGGTAACTTTAGAGAAGCTCTGATGGAGACGCTCAATATAGTAAAGGGCGCCTTCTCCTTGGCGTTGATGCACGAAGATACTCTCTATGCCGTCAGAGATCCTTGGGGATTTAGACCACTGCATATCGGCTGGAAAGATGATATGACCGTTATCGCCAGCGAAACCTGCGCCTTGGACATCCTAAACGTTAAGGAATATCGCAGCATTCAACCCGGCGAAGTGATTGAAATCGACAAAAAAGGTGCTCGGTCTTACTTTTTGCCCAAACCAGAAAACAGTCAACAATGTGTCTTTGAAATGATTTACTTTGCTCGCCCCGACAGCAAAGTATTTGACCACTCAGTACACCTGCAAAGAAAACTCATGGGCGCTGCACTGGCAAAATCTGACATAGAACTGCACAAGAATGGCATACCAGGTACTGATGTCGTGGTGGCTGTTCCTGATTCTGGAATAAGTGCAGCGCTTGGATATGCCGAACAGTCTGGCATTCCTTACGATGTTGGTCTCACCAGAAATCACTACACAGGAAGATCTTTTATAATGCCAACCAAGGCCGAAAGAGAAATGGTTGTCAAAATGAAGCTAAACCCTGTCAGAGAAGTGGTAGCTGGGAAACGAGTTTTCTTGATTGACGACTCCTTGGTTCGTGGTGTGACTGCTAAACTGCTCGTCAAACTTTTGCGAGAAGCAGGTGCGAGCGAAATTCACCTACGGCTAAGCTCGCCAGAGATCCGCTGGCCATGTTTTTTTGGCATCGACATCCCTACCCGACAAGAACTGATTTCAAACAGTATGACGCCACAAAAAATTGCAGAATTTGTCGGCGCTAACAGCGTTGCTTTTTTGTCATTAAAAGACCTCAAAGCCACCGTTAAGACTCCAGGAAACTTTTGTTATTCGTGTTTTAATGGCGAGTACTGCATGTCAGTCCCCCTTCGAAAAGATGAACTACTCTTTGAACGCGATAGTGAGGCTGACTAAAATTGGCACATATTGCAGTCTTTGCTTCGGGTCGTGGAACTAATTTCATTGCCTTACACAACTATTTTTTAAATAATCCCAGTCAAATAGATATCGCCTGCTTGGTAAGCGACGTTCCTGATTGCGGGGCTTTGACCTACGCCAAAAGCAAGGGCATACCAAGTATAGTGCTTGACTATTCCTCTCATAAGCGCGGCCAGGTAGAAGCCTACCTCAAGCAAGAACTGGCCAGATACTCACCAGATCTACTAGTGCTGGCGGGCTTCATGCGCATTATTGGAAAGACCTTACTAGAGGCCTGGCCACATAAGATTATCAATATCCACCCTAGCTTACTGCCCCGTCACGCTGGCTCACATGGCATTAGAGACAGCTATGACTCGGGTGATAGATTTGTTGGCATAAGCATTCACTATGTCGATGCGGGAATTGATACCGGCCCTATCATTTTGCAAAAAAGCTTTGAGCGAGACAAAAATGACAGTCTGGTGCAGTTAGAAGAAAAAATTCACTTACTTGAACATGAATGGTACCCCAAAATTGTACACCATATACTTGATCCTCAAAACCAAACTTTGCGAGGCACAACATGAAGGTTCTGATAGTTGGAAATGGCGGCAGAGAACATGCGTTGGCATGGAAGTTTTCACAAAGCAAGAGGATTACTGGCCTGTATTGCGTGCCAGGAAATGCCGGCACAGCTGACCTTGGTCAAAATATGGATCATCTATCGTTAAACGATATCGATGGCATCGTAAATGCTGCCAAGGTGCTCGAAATAGATTTGGTCTTTGTCGGTCCTGAGGCAGCACTTGCTGATGGACTATGCGACAAGCTGAGCAAGGTGGGCATAAGAGCCGTAGGTCCAGACGCCAGATGTGCCCAACTGGAGTCATCTAAAACTTTTAGCAAAGATTTTTTAAATCGAAACAGAATTCCCACTGCGATCGCCAAAACCTTTAAGCCGGGCCAATTAGCGCAGCTGCAAGACTTTTTGAACCAGAACCCCAACAAACCCTGGGTTGTCAAAAAAAGCGGCCTCGCAGCCGGTAAAGGCGTTTTGGAATCTGACAATACAGAAGAGTTACTTAGCTTTGCCAAAGAACATATGGCCGATGACGAGGTTCTTATTGAAGAATATCTGCGCGGATATGAAGTTAGCATTTTTACTATTAGTGACGGAATTTCCTATAAAGTTTTGCCAGCTGCGGCTGACTACAAGAAGGCCGGAGAAGGGAACACCGGACCCAATACCGGTGGTATGGGAGCTATCTGCCCTGTACCTTGGTTGACCAAAGCCAGTCTCGACTTAATAAGTAAGGAAGTGATAGCGCCTACTTTTGATGCCTTAACTAAAGACAATCTGATGTATAAGGGTATTCTCTACTTTGGTATTATGGTCTGCGCTGACGGACCAAAGGTGCTGGAATTTAACGTACGCTTTGGCGACCCAGAGGCCCAAGTGCTCATTCCGCTGATTGAAACCGACTTTTGTGACCTATTTGGCGCGGTTGCCGACGGTCAACTTGATAAACTATCACTCAAAATATCGCAAAAGTCGGCCTTGGCCGTAGTAGTGGCTGCGCCAGGTTACCCCGGTGACTACCCTAAGCATTTGCCTGTAAAGCTCGACTTTATAAACCATGAAACTGACCGCTTTGTATTTCATGCTTCTACATTAAACGAGGGCAAGAATCTGCTCACCAATGGCGGGCGCTGCTTTACTTTGGTTGGATTAGGGACTGACCACCTGCGCGCCGCTGAGTCTGCCTACAGTTTAGAGAATAAGCTAGAATTTGAAGGTGCTTGGACGAGACCAGATATTGGTTCAAACGTCTATTCACAAAAGTTTTAGTCTAAACTATCAAATCAAGCGGGCCCTTTACGGCCCGCTGCTAACTCAATCACTTATTTCAGGCGCAACCCAAGGCACTATCGTTATGCTCGCACCGTCAATAAGCACTGGGGTAAGTTGGTTTCCAGAGCTTTCACCAATACCTAAGAGCAACTTGTAACCCCAACCATATATCTGACCATTTCGCTTCATAGCCAAGGCACTTGAGTCCCCAGCACTTATCGCGACCCAATCTGTGTCAGTGCCAATTCTGGTTGGGACGTTACGAAGAGTTGTATCGCCAAGGCCTAGTTGTCCAGAAGAATTATCACCCCAAGCCCAGAGGCTGCCATCTGCTTGGATACCCACATTTGAAGTATTGCTGACACTTATAACTAGCCAGCGAGCCGAACCTAATTTTTGAGGTGTATCAACAAGAGGGACGTTATCAGTGTAGCCAAGTCCAAGTAAACCACTCCAATTGTTACCCCAGACCCAAAGACTGCCATCATTTTGAAGGGCAACTGAGTGTGTATCGGCATCAATATCTACCCAAGTAGTTGCAGAGCCCACTTGACTTGGGGTCAAGGACACCGTAGTTGCGCCGATTCCTAGGCTTCCAACGGTATTTGTTCCCCATGCCCAGATAGTGCCATTGTTTTTGAGACCAAGGCTGTGCTCGAAACCAGCGCGAGCATTGCTCCAGTTGGTATCGGTCCCAACTTGGACAGGACTACTTTGAGGAGCTGTAGCACCAGTGCCAAGTCTGCCTCCGGTATCAAGGCCCCAAGCCCAGAGTGTAGAGACACTCGTAATGGCTAGACTAAAATTATCACCACCGGACAATTTGGAAAGACCGAAAAAACTACTTATCTGACCGGGACTATTTTCTGCTGTTCCGCTTATAGTGCCCTGACCCAATTGACCAGACTCATTGTTACCAGTGCTATAGACTGACGTGGAATTAGTAGTAAACAGAGTGTGAGTATACGAAGTATTAATTAGTTCCCAATTTAGAGCGCCCTCCCCTTCATCCTTTTTGGGGAGCAAGGTAAAGGTATTAACAGCGTTGTAATTACCAAGACCCAAAGCACCACTACCACCGGAACCGGTAACATATACGTCTCCCGATGGGGTTTTGTATATGCTCGCATAGGTGCCAGTCTCTAAGGCATAGCCTTGCGTTATGGGTCCAAAGTCGATGGTTATGTTGCTACTGGATAGAGCAGCAAAATTGCCGGTATAAGACGCAGTATACAGGGGAAGTTCACCTGCCAAAGCATATAACGCTACTTCAACTTCTCGTGTAGTGTCCCAAGTACCAAAATCTATCCTAGCGCTATTTTGACTGTTGAATGTCAAAAAATTTTCAAAGATAACCTGGGTCTCATCGGCCTCGTCCCAATAAAATAGCCGTGCCCAAATACGAGTTACCCTTCCGTCAAACAAGGGCGATGTGTCACCTGAAAATGGAAGAAAGTGCGCTGTTATCGTTACGCCTGGCGTCACGACAATGGTAGTAGTGGTACCATCGGTGAGAATTGAATTGGGGTCAGTACACGCAAGCAATAGCCCAAACGTTGCCGTTAGTATGAGCGTCACCAACAACGACAGTATTGTCTTCTTAATCCACATAAAGTTACTCCTAGACCAAATTCTAACATCAGACTATGGTATATTACCAATAAAGTCAAGTATTTAAAAAAAGTCAATTTAGCGATCTATCAAATTGTACTCAGACGAGTTGGCTTTGGTTTTCTGGGTCGACCAATGGTAAGCTTAGCCAAAAGGAAGTGAATCCGGTCTGGCTTGAATCAAAACCCACCGTGCCACCAAGGTAGCGCTCACCAAAAATTTTCATAGAGTAGGTGCCAAGGCCACGGTCATTACCCTTAGTGGAGTAAGATCGTTGGAAGATTTGGCTCTGGGCAGCTAAAGATAACTCACCGGGGTTACATACTGCAAAGCGCATACAATTGATTTCCATGATCGCAGACACCGCTATGTGACTGCCAGTAGGGCTGGCCTCCAAGGCGTTAATAAGCATATTGAGTAGAATGCGCCTAAGGAGCCCAGGGTTTGACCACATGTGCCAATGCGAAGTCTAACTGTTGACAGAATGGATTCCAAAAACGGAAGCAAAGAAATGGCTTTCAAGCGGACCTCTAAGGCACCATCTTCGGCGTTCTGGACCTCGCGTTGAGCCTGAATTTCTTCAATAATTGCCTTACTTATTTGTTCAACGTCCTCAAGTAGGTGACGATTTTCATCGGCATTCTCATTCTTTCTGATGTAGTGTACTAAACCGTTGAGGCCACCAGCGATATTGAGGACATCGTGAAAGAATATCCGCTCCAACACAGACCGCCGTTTTTGGTCGCTGACGTCCACCATACTCACTGCCACATAGTGACGATCCTCCACATTGAGAGGAACGGCCCTAACCCGGAAGTCCATAAAGCTTTCGGGCCCATCTATCGTGCCTTTAAAAGTAATTCGGCTGTCCTGTTGGGAGGCCTGCTGTGTAGCCAAGCAAGCTTTTACCGTCTGTACAACTCCGCAGTAGCGGCACGATAGTCCCTGCCCACAACCATCAGCTTGGCGGTAAGCGTGGATGCAGGCTAATGCTTCACCGGGCCGGGCACCTAAAATGGTTCCCAAACCGCCCATCCCCAGATTAGTAAGAAGTTTATGATTTGCCATGACAATACGACGCTGGTCATCAAGAATCATGCCTAATTCTGGCATGGCTTCTAGTAGAGTTGTAAGTAGTGGCTGTTGGGACAGCTGCTTGAGATCTTCCTGTAGCTGGTAATTGTCCTTAATACGATCGATGATGATGTTTCGATTAGCTTCTTGTTCTGCTATGCTAACAAATTCTGCCATGGAGTGCCGCCTAATATAAGTGTAGGCTTGAGGCTATTGAACGTGCAATATACTAGTTGAGCAAAAAGCAGCGGTCAGTTTTTCTTTTTTGGAGTGGACCCAAAGCCTTGTTTGCTCCTGATCGCATAAAGAAGTACGGCACAGGCTACAGAAACGTTGAGCGATTCAAGGTGTCCACCTTGTGGAATGGATACGATATGGTCGCAGTTGCTGTGCACAAGACTAGAGAGTCCATCACCTTCGCTGCCCATGATCAGCATCAAGGGTAGATTGGTATCAATGCTGCCTATCGGTACGCCGTTCATATCGGCACCAAGCACCCAAAAACCCTGCTCCTTGGCAAGTTTTATGCTACGGTTGAGATTGGTCACCTCCACAACAGAAACCCATTGGTCTGCACCTGCAGACGTTCTGCTTACGGTGTCATTTAGGCGCACACTACGGTGAGAAGGCAAAAGAACGCCGTCGGCTTCAAATATATCGCTGCTGCGTAGAATGGCACCTAGGTTATGCGGGTCGCTCAATCCATCTAAAGCTAAGAGCAAGGGCGGCCATTGACTTGTTCTTGCCTCTGACAAACAGTTGGCGAGCAATTCCTCATAGTTTCCGGTCTTGGGCACTAAGTGTTCGGGAACCATCAGTATGCCACCCTTGTGGGCACCATTGGCCATTCTATCAAGGTCCTGCTGGCTAGTATTTTGAATCTCTACTTTTTGTTGTCTGGCAAGTTCTATAATCGCCTTAAACTTTGCAACTGGCTTATCACCGCAATAGAGCACACAGTCTTGAGGATCTCTAAGAATCTGCTGTTCGATGGCATGAATTGAAGTGAGCTTTACCATATATGCCTTATTTTTTTGGGCCTTGTTGACCAAATGATTTTACAATATCGACCAAGCCATCAAAGTTGGTGTCACGTTCATATGCCTCTACCCAAGATCCCTCAAAAATATGTACCCACAAGTCTATCTTGCCGTCAAAGTTGGAGTCTACTTCGCGTCTAGTCAGAACACCGCTTTCATAGATGTAGAAATCATCCATGTTGCCGTCCTGGTTATAATCCAGGGCCTCTTTTTGCAGGGTGCCCTTGCGATCGTACAGGGCTGCGTAATCGGCAACACCGTTCTCACTCTGATCCACAAGCGTCCAGCTGCTTTCGTATTCCGTAACCGAGACAGGGAAAGCTGGACGGGTGTCTTTTGCTTCACCAACCTTTACAAGAACGAGTGAACTAAGGTTGCTAAGCAAACCGGCTAGAATGATAAAAAAAATAACAAATTTAGTTTTCATCTTGCTTATATCGGCACATAGAAATCATAAACAAAGTAGCTCAACTAAAAAATTAGACTCCGCCCTCGTTCCTAAGTTGCGCTAAAGGAATTGGCTTAGGATGATCGATCGAGCCTTCGACTTCCGAAAATTCCTTGAGCAATGCTTTGCCTTTGATACTCAACTTGTGAGGAACTTCAACCCTAATCTTTAGATAGAGATCACCACGTCGATCTCCGCCATTGAGAATCGGTACGCCCTCGCCTCTGATGCGAAGAACTTTGCCACTTTGAATCCCAGCGGGAACTTTAGCTTTGATCTGTCGTCCATCCAAATTGTCTACCACTATATCCGCACCCAAACTAGCTTGGGCAATATCAATTGGAACTACACAATAGAGATCAGCACCATCGCGCTCAAAGTGCTCATGCCCTTTGACGTGGATAAACACATAAAGATCACCGGCGACTCCACTGTTTGGACCTGCGTCGCCTTGGTTGGGTATGCTGATTCGTTTACCATCTTCAATGCCGGCCGGTATAGTAACCTTAATTTTTTGCGCTTTTTTGGAGAGGCCAGAGCCAGAACAGACTTTACATGGCTTTTCTACTATTTGGCCTTCGCCGTTACAAGTTGGACAGGCACTAGCGATAGAAAAAAAGCCGGAACTTCGTCTCACTTGCCCTGAACCATTACAGGTTGGGCAGGTTTTTCTGACACCACCGTCTTGGCTGCCACTACCCTTACAGGCCTCACAGTGCACTTGGTGTTGGTAGCTTATCTCTACTTTGGCTCCAAATGCCGCGTCTGCAAAACTAAGCTCAAGATCGTAGCGCAAGTCGTTGCCGCGCTGTACGGCGCTACGACCTCGTCCAGCACCTGATCGGCGTGAACCAGATCCACCAAAGAAGGAATCAAAAATGCCGGAAAAATCGCCAAAAATATCTTCAAAGTCCCTGTAAACATGGGAGTAGTCATGGGCTGCACTGCCCATGCCGTCTATGCCCGCAAAACCATGCTGGTCATAGATCTGCTTTTTTTTGTCGTCAGACAAGACCTCGTAGGCCTCGGTCGCTTCCTTAAATTTTTCTTCGGCGGCCTTGTCATCTGGGTTTTTATCCGGATGAAACTGAACTGCAAGCTTACGATAAGCTTTTTTTATTTCGTCTTTATTGGCAGACTTGGTAACGCCCAAAACTTCGTAATAGTCACGCTTGGCCACAATCGTCCTCTTTTTGTATCTTTTTGCTCATTTGGCTATCTAAAAGGCAAGCCGTAACAAACTTATAATGGATTCAACCAAGATATTCTATCCTGGTTGAATCCTAATGTACAAAAACGCCTATTTCTTATCGTCGTCGACGACCTCGTAGTCCACGTCTTCCGCTGTATTGCGTGAAGACGACTTAGATTGATCCGCTTCACCTTCTTGGCTAGGACCAGCATTTTCTTGCGCTGCGTCAGCTTGTGGAGCAGCATTTTTGTAGAGTTCTTCGCTCATTTTGTAAGAAATTTGGTTAAGTTCTTCGGTTTTGGCTTTTATCTGAGCCACATCACCGCTCTCGATAGCCTTACGCAGCTCAGCCGAAGCCTTGTCCACTGCCTCTTTATCTGCTGCGCTAACCTTATCGCCAAGTTCTTTTATGGTCTTTTCTGTCGAGTACAGCAAGCTGTCAGCGTTGTTGTGCACTTCGGCTTTTTCTTTGGCCAACTTGTCTTCATCAGCGTGCAACTCAGCATCCTTAACCATGCGGTTAATTTCTTCTTCGTTTAGACCGGAACTCGATTCGATACGAATTTTTTGTTCTTTTCCGGTGCCCAAGTCTTTGGCAGATACATGCACTATACCATTTGCGTCAATATCAAAACTAACTTCTACTTGTGGAACCCCTCGCGGTGCACTTGGTATTCCTAGTAAGTCAAAGCGACCAAGCGTTCGGTTTTGGCTTGCAATTTCACGCTCGCCTTGTAGGACATGTATAGAAACTGCAGTTTGGCCATCAGCCGCAGTAGAGAAGATCTGGCTTTTTTTGGTTGGGATGGTAGTGTTTCGTTCGATTAGTCTTGTAAAAACCCCGCCCAAGGTCTCAATTCCCAAGGAAAGCGGTGTAACGTCAAGCAGCAGTACGTCTTTAACATCGCCACCAAGAATACCACCTTGAATTGCAGCACCAACTGCTACTGCTTCGTCAGGGTTAACACCCTTATTTGGCTCTTTGCCAAACAACTCTTTAACCAACTTTTGTACGGCAGGAATTCTTGTGGAACCACCAACCAAGATTACTTCGTCGATATCGGAGGCACTCAAGCCAGCGTCTTTAAGCGCGTTAAGGCATGGTTGCTTAGTTCGTTGAATCAAGTCTTCGATCATTTGTTCAAACTTGGCACGCGTAATCGTGTACTGCAAGTGCTTGGGGCCCGAGGCATCGGCGGTAATGAACGGCAGGTTGATTTCTGCGTTTTGTTGACCAGACAAGTCCTTCTTGGCGCGTTCTGCTGCTTCTTTGAGGCGTTGCAATGCCATTCGGTCGGTACTTAGATCAATGCCAGAATCTTTCTTAAAGCTATCAATCAACCACTCAATAATTCTAAGGTCAAAGTTGTCGCCACCCAAGTGGGTATCACCATTGGTAGACTTTACTTCAAAGACGCCATCACCAAGTTCCAAAATAGAAACGTCAAAGGTACCACCGCCCAAATCGTAGACTGCTATTTTTTCGTCCTTACCACTTTTGCCAAAACCGTAGGCCAAGGCGGCAGCTGTAGGCTCGTTAACAATTCGCTTAACATCCAGTCCAGCAATACGGCCGGCGTCTTTTGTTGCTTGTCTTTGTGCATCATTAAAGTAGGCTGGAACGGTCACGACTGCTTCGGTTACCGATTCTCCCAAATAGGCCTCGGCGGTTTCCTTCATCTTTTGCAAAATGGCAGCGGAGATCTCCGGAGGTGTCAGTTTGTTGCCGCTGATGTCGACTTTGACTGGACCATTGGCGTCCTTCTGGTCAATGTGATAGGGAACCAATTTTACTTCGTCGGTAACTTCACCCCCGCGACGTCCCATAAATCGCTTGATAGAAAAAATTGTATTCTCAGGATTGGTGATCATCTGGTTCTTGGCAGATTGGCCAACCAAACGCTCGTTCTTGGCGGTGTATGCAACAATTGAAGGTGTAGTACGTTGACCCTCGGAGTTTGCAATTACAACGGGTTCGTTGCCTTCCATGATAGCAACACAAGAATTGGTTGTACCTAAGTCTATTCCTATAATCTTTCCCATATCATTCTCCTTAACTTTTAGTCGTAATTTGTATTCTTTTAAGATGAAACTTTTACTTTAGCAGTCCTTGCTATTTTGTCGTGTAAGAGATAACCACGTTGGTAAACTTCTAAGATTGTTCCGGCTTCTGTGTCAGGTTTCGCCTCAACCTGTATTGCCTCATGTCTGTCGGGATCAAAGGCTTCTTCAAGTGCCTCAAACCGTTTGAGTCCCCACTTTCTTTCCAGCATGCCAATAAACTGACGCTCAATGAGCTCAATACCAGCGTAAAAGGTGTCAAAATCATTAGACTCATTGGCAGACTTTATTGCTCGTTCAAAGTCATCAATCACCGTAATGATATCCGTCAAAATCTGCCTATTGGCCAAAAGGACAGAATCTTCTTTGTCCCTGAGAATACGTTTGCGTGAGTTTTCAAAATCTGCACGAGTACGCAGAACTTGATCTCTTAAATCTGAGACATCTTGGACCGCTTTATCACGTTCCTTATTAGCCTGATCTAAAGCTATCTCAAGATCAGCAATGATTAGCTTATGTTGACTGTCTTTGTCACTTTCAATTCTTGCTTCGGTCTGGCTCTCGCTAGCCGATTTCAAACTCTCTAACCCAGCCACGTCGGACTCAATAGTGTCCGAAGGCGGGCCTGCTGTTTCGCTCACCGTACCCTCCAATGTTTGTTTTCTGTACTGCACTATATGCTTTGAAACTACTGATAGTGAATAGAAACGTCAAGAAGAATCAGACACCAAACTAGGTTCTGGTTCCCCCCATTTCTAGAATTAGCTCTACTTCGCCGCGGCTAAGTTTAGTAGTGCGGGCTATTTCTTCAATGCGCCAGCCTTGCTGGGATAACTTGATTACGACATCCCGTACACTTTGCGAAGGACCGCCAGCAAGAATAGATTGTTTTGCACTATCATTAGCAAGATCCTGTTTTACCAAAGTAGAAAGAATATTTACTTTTTCGTCAGCTTCTTGGCTTATTTCGACCAGTCTAGTTTCGGTTCTTGCTAGCCACTCTCGTGACTTGTTAAGTTCTTCTATGCGACCTTCTACATCTTTAAGAACCTTATCTAAGTTTACCATGCTCTTTAGTGCCGTGTCTGCTTCTTTCTTATGTGAAGACAGATTGGCTACCCTGTCGCCCAAGTCCTGCACACGCTGCGGCAAACCATTGAGGGCGCCGTTAATTCCCTGAATCTGTCCTTCAATAGCTCGCAATTGTTGAAAACTCTTCTCAATCCCCTCTGCTGTTGCATCAAGCACATCACCCTTGCGCTCAAGTCGCTCGTACTTGGCAGAAACATCTTTCTGCACGTCTTCGAGGTGGCGCATCGAAAGCTGAATTTCGGTGAGCGTATCATTGCTGGCGGTAACCTGAGCCATCTTCTGGTCAACAACATTAGAAATACTCATCAGCTTCTTGTAGTCATCATCAAGACTGTCCAAACGGCGCTTTTCGGCCGTAAGTTTGGCGATCTTTTCATTGGCTTCCTCAGCTAACTTGCGCACCTTGGTCAAATATGGGTCGAGATCTAGGATAGTCTTGCGCTGTTCTTCCACCGACTGAATATCTAAACGAAGCTTTTCTATTTGATCAGCAAGAGCATCCTTAAGACTGTCTGCTCGTTCAAATAGCTTGGTTTGAGCGACAAAACTTTTAACTCGTTTGTCGATTTCACGCAGGTTTACATCAACCGTCTTTACGTCATCATCTAGCTTGCCAAATAGGCGGCGTTGCAGTGTTTCAAACTCGTTGCGTGTTTCACTTGCAAACTGTTTAAAGCTGAGTATTTGAGTTTCGGTCTCTTCCTTGAGATCACGATTTTGTTGCTGAATATCAATTTGAAAGCTCGAATAGTCTCGCGTCAAGCTATCAAGAACCTGGCGGGTCTTATATTCTAAATCGGTATGAAAGTTTGCAAGCTTTTCGGCCATATCGGAAACTTCTCGCTTAAGATTTGCTCTCTCAGCAGTACCCTCAGCTACTAAATCGTTGCGCTCTTTGTCAAAGTCAGTACGTATAGTCTCAAGCTGGGTACTTGCATATGACTTTAGAGTGAGCAGTTCACTTTCCAATCCGCCTTGAGAAGCCTTCATATGATTAAATACCTGGCTCTGCCACTGAGTAACGTCAGACCGAATAGTTTCAAACATTGCTGTTAAGTCGCCTGACTGGTTTTTGTAGTCCTGGTCGTTCCTCTGTAGGCGTGCTTCTACTTCTCTTTCATAGGTCCGGATTCGATTCTCGAGGTCTTGATTCATCCGCACAAACTCACGTTGCACGGCATCGATGGTACTGACCTGAATACCCTTAACCTCGTCACGGACGCTGGCTTGCACATTTAAAAGTTCCTGCTCGGTGCTGCCAAGGCGCTCTCGCAAAGATTCTTGAAAAGCATCAAACTCATCGCCGACCTTTTGCAGTCGCCCTTTAATGTGGGCGTCAAGTTCTCCCAGTCGAGTTCTGATTAAATTGTTGTAGGACTCTTCTAGCATCTGACGTTCGGCCTGTTCCTTAGAAGAAATACTCTCCAAGGTGCCTTGAACGTGGCCTTTCCAGTCAGCTATAGCATTCTCCATACGTTGGCTGCGTGCTTTTAGGTCTGCAAAAAAATTATCCTCAAATCCCTTGAGTCCATCAGTTACGTTGTCATAAGCGCGCTTTTTTAGCTCATCGACATCGCGTTCTACATCTATCATCTTTAGGCCAATTGCTTCTAAATGCTTATGCGCTTGCTGAATATCAAGGTCGTGCTTGGCTCTAAAACCTTTGCCAAGTTCATCCACATCAATCTTTAGTTTTTGGGTAAGCCTCTCCATAGACTGGCGCAGGTTACCTTCCAAGTTGCCAATGTCGTCATTGACTGTCTCAATCTTTTCCATGCGGTAAGAAATTTCTTTTTCGTAGTCCTTTAGTCGAGTTTCCACCCCACCCAAGATACCTTGTTGATACTCTTCGCTCACTTGTCTAATTCTCGACGAAGTGTCACTTGCATAGCGCTTAATTTGTTCTTCCAGTTCGCGAACCTTTTGTGATACAGACTGCTCAAGCTGTGACATCAACTCTTGGGTCTCGCTGTTCATTTGCTTGCCGCGGCTGATGTCGTCACTACCCTGCGCTACAATGGCAGTAATTGAATGCCGTTGCTGTTCAAGTGACTTTAGCACTTGCTCATTCATAGTAGAGGTAATTGACTCACTCTGTGCTTTTATCTTTTCAATATCAGTTCGAAACACACCAATAGCTTCTTCTTGAAGTCTAAGACCTTCGGCTGCGACGTGAGCAAAACGATCTTTGATATCACCAGAAAAGTGTTCAAACTGAGATTGCAATCCACCCAACTGATTCTGCATGTCCTTGCGAGCCTGCCCAACATCTCCAGCAAAGTTTTCTATGTTTTGCCTCAACTGTTGCATTACGTCATCACGATGGCGTGAGAGCTCTTGCTGCACCCCTTCACGAGTGGTGTCGGCCATAGTGCGAGTTTTGTCACGCAGCGTTTCAAACTCATTCTGCGCCATCAGTTCGGCTCGGTTAAAAATTTCTTGTATTTCTTGAAATCGAAGTTGAGCCGTGGCGTGCATATCTTGGGCGCGATGGTATTCGTCTTCAGACTCTTTAAGTTGTTTGGAAATCTCGCCTTGGTACTCGCCCAAAAGCTGATTGACCTCTGTTTTGACCTGACCTGTCATCTTTCGTGCTTCGTCACGCAGCGCATCAACTCGTTCCTGAAATCCAGTCATTGCATCGCGTCGCAAACTGGCACCGTCGGCCTGTAATCCTTTGATTCGTTCCAGCACTTCACCACGCTGTTGCTCAAGTTGTTTTTGCAAAAGATCAAGTTCGCGGTCAAAGCTGGTTTTGTTGGTGCCGAGCTCAGTGCCCATATGTTCCCAGACTTGGCGGGCTTGGGCAAAAATAGCTTTGTGTTTTTCATCAGTGTCTTTGAGAAAACCCTCTTTAAAGACGTTGACTAAACGCAGCGCCTCGGCTGACTGTGAGTCCAAGTCTGACTTGATTTTGCCTCGTTGTTTTACCAATTCGGTGGAAACGTCACTAATCTGAGCTTCTATCTCTGATCGGATACCAGCAACCTTCTTGAGCTCGGTCTGGTAGGCCTCAACCTGCTTGCCAGCTTGAACTTGAGCATCTTTGGTAGCGAGAATAAACTCGTCTTGCACTGACCTTGTTAAGGCCTTTGCCTCGTCTCTCAACTTGGCGACTCGTTCCTTTAGCCCTTCAAAGGCTTGCTCTTCAATGGTCTTACTCTGTTCCTGAAGATTCTTAAGGTGTTCGCCAAAAGTAGTCTTCCATTGTTCGATTTGTTGGTTTAAGAACTTTACATCTTGATCAACATCGCTGCGGGAGTGAGAAATATCCGATTTAAGACGAATGACACTTTCGTCAAGCTCTTGAGTGACCTGTAGCTTCCGTTTTTCTAGTTCTACCAGTACGTCATCAAAACCATTGCTGGTTTGTGCACGAGCCATCTCGCGAACTTTTTCTAGTTCACCAGCGATATCGCGTTCGGTCTTGGCTACTAAATCTTGCCATGACGCAATCCGCCCCTGAGTTTCAACCCCAAGTGCAATTAGACGCTTAAGGTCATTCTCGTTAGAGTCCAGCAAGCCTTGCACTTTACTTTCTTGATCCTTGAGAACCACTTGGACTTCGTTTTGAATCTTGTCGTATAAGTCATTAGCTCGCTTTTGAACTTGAACAACTTGCTCCTGAACTTCTCCCAAGGTATCTTGATGAAGTCCTTGTGCCAGGCCTCGCAGCTCGCCAATTTGACGTTCTAAGCCACTCTTCCAAAAACTAAGTTCATCAGAAAAGACTTTTGCCGTATCCGTGAGCTCTTTAGTTTGCGAGTCTTTACGTTTCACAAACTCTTGGGCCGCTGCCTTTAGGTCGTTCTCAATATTATTTTTGGTTGAAACTAAACTGCGATCAAGCATGTTCTTGAGCTCAATGGCACCATCTTCAAAATCCTTACGTAAATTAGTAAAGGCCGCCAACGAGCCAGTTTTTAGTTCTTCTGTTCGGCGTACTTGGGCCTCCACTTGCGTATTTATGACATCATGTTGATTGGCGAGCTTTCGAAGCTCTTCCGAGCTTTGCGCTAAAAGCCCTTGTGTCTCTTTCTCTTGAACCTCCAGCAAGCCACTAACTTCTTTCTTTAGCTCCCCGGTTCGTACATCAAGCAAGTCTTCAAGTCCTTTAATCTTTTGATCAAAGCCAAACTTAGCTTGGTCGGCGCGACTAATTGATAGCGTCTCAACCTCGTTCATGCGGCCGTTTGCTCGCTCCTCCCAGTCATGGATAGAAGCAACGATTCGCTGGTATTCAATTCTAAGTTGATCTTCACCCTTGCCAAGTTCTTCTCTTATTTGAGTAAAGCCAGCAGAGGATCTGGTCAAAATTTCATCACGTCCGCGTTGATAGGTTTCATCAAGGTCGGTTGTTGTAGTCCGTGCCAACTGGGCTGCATGATCACGCAAACGAGAAAACTCATCTTGAACAACATCCTCGGCTTTGGTAATAAAGCCTTCCAAATCTCTAACACGACCTGATAAATGTTGTTCGTAGGCATCGAGTCGCTCGCGAGTTTCAACAATGTAACCTTCGATTGTCTCTCGATGTTCCAGATTTGCCTTGCGACTAGATTCGTTGAGGGTTTGCACTTGGCTCTCAAGGCTAGACATATAGTCTCGACTTGCTTCTATCCAACCATCAACTCGGCCGCGCATATCATTAAAGCTCTGGTCTATTTGATCGTGACTTGCCTTAACACTGGCGTTGACGTTGTCAACGCGCTGATTGATGGCTTCTTGCATGCTTTCTGTCTTGGTATCAACGTCGTTGCTGATGCGAGAAAGCAAAGTCTCGGCAAGAACAGAGCCGCGCTGCTGGGCTTCCAAAAGTTTTTCTTCAATTGCTTTTTCTGCGTCATAAATGTGACCTTCTAAGCGATCCAACTGACTTTGCGCACCACCTTGAAAATCTTTGATCAAGCCCTCTTGAAGAAGTACGGCCGATCGCAGGCTGTTTTCGAGCTCTGTTTGATGTCGGTCGGCATCGTTCTTGAGGTCTCGCATCTGCACTTCGTACCGATCATCTTGTTCTCTCGAATGGCTTCGCAGCTCTTCTTCGAGACTGCTGTTGTAGTCAAGCACTTGATTTTGCCATTGACCGACCTCGCCCTTAAAGGTCTCAAGTTCCTTTTCCGTCAATTGACGTGCCTCACCGGCTAAGTCACGAACCATCAGTTGTAGTTCTTCCATGCGGGACTTGGCCTGGTCTTGGGCTTGGTGCAAGTCGAGCATAATTTCATCTTGAGCTTCTTTAATAAAATGAGACAAACCTGCCAGTTCGCCCGCGGCTTCTTGGTCTTTTTTCTTTAGACTGTCGCTAAGACTTTGACCAGCCACCTGCAAAGTAGTCTGTAGCTCGCGCTCCCATGCCTCGGTCTTGTCCTTTAGGCGAACAATTTCACCCTCTACGGCTTGTTCTTCAGCACTAATCTTGAGACCAAGCTCGTCAATTATAGATCTAAGTTGTACGTAGCGTTCGTCTAAACCTTCTTGAATAGAAGCAGACAGTGTTCGCAAGGCTTCTGTTTCCATAACAGCACCCTTGGCGGCTACGGTATCGAGACGTTGGTAGTATTGGGCTTCAGTAGCCACAAGCCGTTGGCCAAATTCGTGTTCGACTTCATCAAAGTTTTTGCGATAGCCTTGAGCACGGGCAGAAAGATTGGACTCGACATCCTGAATAAGCAGGTTCATTTTGTGGTAACGGTCAGCCGCGTCCTTGTCTAGCGTGTCGAGTCCAGACTCGAGACCGCCAAGTCGCTGCTTGAGACCTTCTACAATGTTTTCGCCCATAGCCTGCAGGCCAAGTTGGTTTTTGTCTTGGAATTCTTGCAAAAGATTAGGGACTCTGTCTTGCAGCTCCTGCAATTGCCCAGCAGCCTGCCGAATTTTGCGCCCAACTTTGTCGATATAGACTGACTCATCGCGCAGCCTGCCAATGTTTTCTTCTGCCTTTTGAGTCATGGTCACCAGTTCACGCAAGGCCGTATCGTATGACTCAATACGTGTACTCAAGTCTTCCATGCCACTGGACTTATTTGCGAGATTTTCTTCAGCAACGGCAAGACGCTCTATTGCCATCTTGCCAGCTTGTTGATGCACTTCTACATCAATTGCCATGTCTTTGAGTAAAACAACTTTTTCCTGGGTAATAGCGTCTAGGTCCGCCATTAGTTTGTCACCAAGCCGTTTTACTTTTTCCAACGACCGATTGTTTCGGTCAAGCTGGCGGTAAACTAACAAGATAACAAGCACTATGCCCGTCACAACGAGGTAATCAATTAAAACCATAAGTCCCCTCTCCCAGGTTCCTATGGCGTTCAGTATATACACTTACAAGGAATTTTTGAACATACTATTTTAGAAATTCTTTAGAACAAATGCTTTAAAAACGTCATAAGAGCGAAATTGTAAGTCAATTTGAGGTGATTTATGTTTTTTTTGACCCAAATAGGCCAATCCCATACCAAGCTCAGAAGCTCCCTCTATGTCGTAGTGCCATGAGTTTCCTACGTACAAAACCTCTTCGGGTTTGCAAGAAAGGCTTTCTGCAAGCATTAAAAAGGCCTTCTTACCAGGCTTAAGCTGGCCGCATTCCTCGCTGCAAATTGCGCAATCAAACAGATCATCCACGCCTAAGAGTTTAAGCTTATTGCGGACTGGGAAATCAGAAAGCACGCCAGTCTTGATGCCTCGAGAACGGATAGTCTCTATACAATCTCTGACACCATGAAAGAGAGGAATACCACGCAGGATATTTTCCCAGTTGGTATAGACAATAGTTTCTATTTTGTTTTTGGCATCCAGAAACTCTATATCTAACTTTGATGCCAAGACCTCAGCCTGCTGCCTATAGAAGTCTTCTACACTGTCTTGTTTTCTGAGTTCGATGCGAGTTTGATTAAAGGCCTTCAAAAAATTAAAGTTTTTCAGCCCCCACCACAATGAGCGACGGTACATGGTGGCATTGGGATACAAGGTTCCGTCTACATCAAAACCAATAGCTTTCCATTGCATGACGCGTATTCTATCATTTTATTGCGGGGGCGAGAAAGTCCTGCGCGGCCTTGATTTTGACCAAAAAAGCTTTTTCAAGCGGATATCTTTTTATCAATGACGCAGTTGAGGTCTCAAAGTTGCGTTCGAATACTACCGTCCTAAACTCTCCCTGCTTATCTATATAAGGAAACAGCACGGCAATATGATAGTACTGCCAGAGTCGTGGGCTGCTACCCCATTCGCCATTTATGGCAGCCAAATAGAAGTTCCCCGGCTCTTTGAGTGCCAAGAGATACATGGCAGCCTCAATGTCACTTATTTCATAACCTTTGTTTTGCACGAACTCCAAAAAAGGAATATTGTTAACGTCTCTGTCTAACATACTGAGCGATTTTTGGCCGGTCCTAGCTTGATGTAGATTTACGCCTATGCTTCTAATCCAGTCCAAACCAAAAAAAGGATCACGGCTAATTTCATAAGCTCGGGTCAAACTGTTACCACGAAGTTCTAAGTGGCGATCTTTGAGCTCATCTATCTTGAGGTAACCGGGTTCGGTGACCTGCTGGTCATCAACGGATCTATTTTTGTTGAGATTGATTGCACTATTTTTATTGAGAAAGACATAGAGGCCATCGGCAATCCACTTGGCAAAACCAGAACAATTGAGCCCCATTGGCCCACCGATTGGAAAACTTGAAATAGTAGTAAGGTTACCAAACTCATCTTGGGCGCCATCCTCGCCGTCTGGAAGACCCGGTAAGGCTTGCCTTATACGAGAAATCATGGACTCAATTGCTGTAAAATAGCCGTTGTCGGGAACATCTAGCAAAAGTTGCCAAGAGATGCGTCCTTTGGTTTGGGTCAGAATTTCGGCTATGGATTTGAAGGACAACTGTTCTATAGAAACAGGTAGAGAAATGCGGCGATAAGCAGGATTGGCAATACCGGCAACGAGCACTGATAGTTCACTATGTCCTCCGCGCGGCGAGATGATTGCGTAAATTTGAGGGCTTTGCCTTAGGCTCAGTTGAAGCTGGTCAATCGCTCCAGTGCTCAGTTGGCGTTTGATCAAAATCGATCCAGGGTTTTCGGGCTTAAATGTACCTGAGCGCACACTAAGAAAGTTTAAGATGAGGTGAGTTTTTGTTTTTGATACGTTAAAACGAAGCGCTGCACGTCCTAGTTGGGCAGGAAAATCCTTGCTACTACTGGGCGCTATTTCACGCACTGGATCGGCAAAAAATTTCTGCAGTTCCCTTCGCGCGTAACTATTGTCAGAAAACTGCGACAAATAGGCGTCGTCGCCGTAGGCACTTAGCTCAGGTGGTGTTAGAAAAAAAGTGCATCCAATAAAACCAACTAGTAGCAGACGAGCACTAAGAATCTTGGTCATCAAAGAGTCGGCGCGAAAATTCAATTGAGCCCCCTATGCGCTGCTGAAACTGCTCACAAGTTAAAGCAATTCTTGGCGTCACTTCAAAAGTGCGTGTACTCAAAGTCCTTGAAAGCCAAGACCGAGAACGCATCTCAATCGCTTTGCTATAAGTCTGATGGTCTAAACGGCAATGCCTTCCGGCCGGTCCCCACTCCAGACTGTTTTTATAGTACTTGACGGCACGGGCGTTGGCCAAGCACTCATTAGCAAGCTTCTGAGTCACAGCGCTTTTATTATCGACCAAGTGTGGCACTTCTTCGACCATAGTTTGGTAGCCTTGCTTGGAAAAATTGCTTTTGCTAGAAATAAACAATTCACCATTCCAGTTACAGTCTTTTTGTTCGTTTAGCCCATAAGCCGCCACTGATTCGCCTGACTCAAGCCCAAGGCGGCAAACTTCTCCCTGGATGAGTGGATTCTCGAGTGGCAAAAAATAGAGGTTGGCTTGGGCGGCAGCGGCCTTTCTCCAAAGGGATCCAGCCCGTCTTAGCGAAAGCATAGGCAAAAAATCAAATTTGATAGCCTTGTCAAGAAAACATTTAGCAAGTTCTGCTTGTACTTGATCGTAAATTATAGTCTCAAAATCGACTAGTAACCACCTAAAATCTTCAAATTTCTGCAGTTCCAATTGTTTGACTATAAAACTTGCCCATCGTAGAACAGAATGCCCGGCAATTGGACTTGTAGCCTCAAGCAAACTTTTTGCCTCAGCAATAGATAGAAAACTGACAACCCAGAGCTTCTTACCGATTTCGTCTGCCCGATACAAACCCTGCTGCGCGGTTGTCAGTGCAGTGCTCAAACTTGGCAAAGCAAGCAGTTTTTTGAGACTTCTACGCATATTAAGTCGTGTCTCAAAAAGCCTTTTTCGAAGACCCAAGAATGTTGAACTAAGCTGCAAGTCATCGATGGCAGGGGCCAGTTTTGAAAGATCAAACTGACCTTCTGCAAAAGCAGCTTGCCTAGAAAGCCGCTTGAGTTGATAACACCAATACAGCTCTTTAAGTCCATAGCGCGCGTCAGCACCTTTACTTTGTAAGGCCGCCAAGCCGGGTACCATAGTCTCCCATCTGGCAAATTGCTCGGGACTTAGGTCAAGCAGTTCCAAAAGCTCTACCAGAGCAAGCTCAAAAACCTGCTTGTCGATTGCCTCGCTCATCGCGCTCGCAAATGGACCCGAAATGGCACTTCTGATAGACCACATTCTGTACGGAGGCGGTTGGTGATGAATCCGAGATAGCTCTCGGGAAAGCCATCAACACGATTTACAAAAATTACAAACTCAAGAGGATGGACCGAGGTTTGCGTTATATAACGCATTTTCCAGCGCAATGCGCCTTTGCTAGTCGGTGGCGGTGTAGTTTCTAGCCAATGAGTCAGTCGACTATTAAGTTGGCCGGTGTCCATTCGGGTCAGCAGCTGTTGATGCAACGACACCGCTTTGGCCAATAGCTCATTGATACCTTGAGCATTGAGTGCAGAAATTGCCATCACTGGCGCAAAAGATAGAACAGGAAATAAATACCGCACCCGGTCAGTTACAGCAGCAAACTGGTTTGGCAGATTGGGCAAGAGATCCCACTTGTTCAGAACGAGAATACAGGCTCTACCATGGTTGATAATCTGCTGTGCAATTTTTTTATCTTGATCAACCAAGCCCTTTTCTGCATCCATCATTAAAAAAACCACATCAGCTTCTTCTATACTTGCAATAGCTCGATTGACAGAATAGTATTCAAGATCCTCGTGAACTCTCGCCTTTCTACGGATACCGGCCGTATCAAGAATACGAAAAACCTTGTCTTTGTAAGAAAAACTACCCTCAATTACGTCCCTTGTCGTGCCGGCAACAGGCGACACAATTGACATATCAGAGTTGGTTAAAAGATTAACCAGCGTTGACTTACCGGTATTGGGTTGACCAAGAATAGCGATGCTAAGGTCCCAAGAGCTGGCACGCTCGCGCCCGCGCAGAAGGACTGGACGCGAAGCTTTAAGCTCGTTGTCATGGGGAACCTGTCCATTTTCGTCTGCTTCTTGCTGGCTGCCATCGTCCACTAGGTCATCTGCGTCATCTTGAGCGACCGGGCCAGAGGATTGGTCATCGGATTGTTCTTGCGGGTCATTGGGCTCATCAGGGTAAAGCTCGGTCAAATAAACACTGTCATCTCTAACTATCGCGAGCACGGTAAGGATTTCTTCTCGCAGTTCCTCAAAGCCATAACCGTGGGTGGCCGAAACGCCTAAAACGCGAGAAAAGCCGAGTTTGTGAAAATTCCAAACTTCTTGGTCTCTCTTTTCGTTATCGACTTTGTTGACTGCTACGATAAGTCGCTCAGAAAAGCCTCTCAGCCTCTTTATAAACATTTCGTCATCTGAGGTTATGCCCTCGACAACATCGAGAACCAAAATTAGCACGTCGGCATCTTGAGCTGCCGAAAAGCTGCGCGAAGTTATGAGTTGATCAAGGTAGTTGCGTGATTCGGTTAGGCCGCCCGTATCGACAAGTACAAGGTCGTGACCATTGCATTGCCACAAAGATCTAACTGGATCCCGTGTAACTCCTGCTGTGGGGTCAGTAATCGACTTTCTTTTGCCAAGCAATCGGTTAAAAAGCGTCGACTTGCCAACATTTGGACGCCCTATCACGCATATTTTGGGTATGGTGGGGTTATAATAGGGCGTATTAGTAGTAATTGATTTCAAATCGTTCCTCCATGACCGACTTAACAAAGGCGCCGATCTCAGAGGCCGTAGACATATCCATTATTGTAGCAATAACTTCTTCTGCTTCGGTAATA
This sequence comes from Spirochaetia bacterium, assembly GCA_038204425.1. Classification (GTDB taxonomy): domain Bacteria; phylum Spirochaetota; class Spirochaetia; order DSM-27196; family Salinispiraceae; genus JBBRCZ01. Next base: position 83,015 of record JBBRCZ010000010.1, read on the forward strand.
CTCGTGGATCGGATGATCCGTTTTACTTCCGGTATTCCGAAAGAACTCATACTGAACTCATCAAGCCCCAATCCGAGCAAAACTAGGGCATACAATGGATCGCCCGCCATTTCCCCACACATGCTTACAGACAAACCAGCCTTGTGAGCATCGTCAATAATGCGCTTGGTCAGTCTAATTAAGGCGGGATGAAGCGGTTCGTAGAGATAAGCAACATGTTCGTTGCCACGGTCAACAGCGAGAGTATACTGGATTAGGTCATTGGTTCCAATAGAAAAGAAGGCAGATTTTTTGGCAAGAATGTCAACTGTTAAGGCTGCCGACGGAACTTCGATCATAATTCCGACCGGGACGTCTTCATTAAAGGGTTTTCGTTGTTTACGCAGATCTGCTTTAACTTGTTCAAGAATCTCAAGTGCTTGTTTTAGCTCCTGTATTCCAGAAATAAGCGGGAACATTATTTTTAGATTTCCGTAGACCGATGCTCTCAAAATTGCTCTCAGTTGGGTACAAAATAATTCGGTCTGGCTCAAACAAAATCGTATAGCTCGCCACCCGAGAATGGGGTTTTTCTCACCGACACCTGGATTGTTTTCGGCCCTTGCGCCTCTAAACAACTTGTCTCCACCTATGTCCAAGGTTCTAATGGTCACCGGCAATTTTCCCATCGCTTTGAGCACGCGAGAATAGGCCTCAAACTGCTCTTCTTCATTGGGCAGGCTGGCAGAGCGCAAGAACAAGAACTCAGATCTAAACAGACCAACGCCGTCGGCACCGTGAGACAAGACGGCATCAACTTCTTCGGGTATTTCTATATTACCAAGCAGCTTGATAAGCTTGCCGTCTTTTGTTTCTGCACTTAGGTCATTGAGGCGCAGAAGCTGAACTTCGCGCTTTTGGTGAGTTTTTTGTAGGCTTGTATAGAATGCAATGGTGGCATCGTCTGGCTCGAGGATAACCTTTCCTTTGTTGCCATCGATTATTAACATGGTGCCGTTTTGAATCTGCGAACTAAGTTCGTTGAGGCCCAGAACTGCCGGGATTTCAAACGCGCGCGCCAAGATGGCGGTGTGTGAGGTCTTACCTCCAGCATCCATGGCGATACCCTTAACTTTAATTTTGTCCATGCTAATGGCATCACTAGGCATCAAGTCTTTACACACCAAGAGAATATCGCTCTCGAGCTGCGCAATCGACTTTCGCTGCACGTGCAAGAGTTGATTGAGGACTCTTTTTCCAACATCGTGAAAATCAGCGGTGCGCTCTCGCAGGTATTCGTCTTTGACCAGCTTTAACTTGCCAATTAAGTCCTGCATAATAGTAGAAAGTACCGATTCTACGTTTAGCAAAGACTCGCGGATACCTTTTTCTATTTTTTCTGCAAAATCTGGGTCTGAAAGCATCAAGAGGTGGGTATCAAGCATATTGACTTCATCTGCACGCAATTCCTTAAAGGCACTTTCCTTTAGTTGTTCTATCTCCGCTATTGCGCGCTCAACAGCTAAACGAAAACGTTGATATTCCGACGAAGCTTGATGCTTCTCTATGGCGTAAGAGGGAAACTTTGTGAGTTCTTCAATGTGGAGGTAGGATTTTCCTATTGCAATCCCCGGCGAGGCCGAGATACCCGAAAATGTTTTCATTGTCTCCCATGATAGTAACACATTTCCATACTGTCAAACCAAAACGTATATGGCACGGTAAGTGCCTAAAAAAAACAGCACTATGTGCCGATGTTAATAGCATGCCACCACGAAGAGTCACTAGAACAAGAACACGAAGCAATCCAACCAACACAGGGGCCGGGAGCAACAAAGCAAGTCCAAGCGGGAGTTCAAAGACCTTCTTATTTTTGGTGCTTGCCATTATTATTCTGATAGTTCTTGCGATGGTCCTTAGAGAACCCCTGGGGCTTCGCTTGGCCAATGGTACTAGTTCTACAATTGCATTTACTACTAGCAGCCTGCGAACAGTCACAACTAGTCCCGCAAAAAATATGATTGTTGATGGTGGCAGCAACCCAGCTACACAAACCTCAACTACGCAGAACGCAGATAGTAATCAAAATCTAAAAACCACTAGCACTGTTAGGTCCAATAACAGTATCAGCACAAGCGTTGCGGCCAAACAACTAAAAAAATTGTCTATTTACATGGTTAATGTCTCAAGTGATGGTCGAATGTCATTGGAAAATGTCAGTCGGAGTGTCGATTTTGGTGAGAGCCCGCTTACGGCGAGCATCCAAACCCTACTCAAAGGTCCTAGTGGCCAAGAAATAAGTTCCGGTTTGGTCAGCATGGTACCAGTAGGAACAAGACTCTTATCTGCTTGGGTTAGCAACGACGTGGCCTTTTTAAACTTTAACGAAAACTTTATGTTTAATCCCCTGGGTACTACCGGCTTGGCTATACAATTACGCCAGATAGTCTTTGTTGCCACTGAGTTTCCAACAGTTAAGAAAGTACAAATCCTGATCGATGGAAAGAAGACTGACTATCTTGGTGGTGACAACGTTTTTGTGGGTAAACCTCTTGGAAGAGCAGATTTTAGATAAGTCCTGCTAGTTTGTGGGCTTGCCAGTCTCTTGCCAAAAAGGTCATTGACTGCTGTTCTATCAGGCTGGGTGAGCCATCCATAAGTCTCAGATGAGCCAAATATTCTTGGTTTCCCTTGCGTCCTCGCACCCCTGCTCCCGCGATCTTGACCAAGCCAACTTGTTCTGCAGCCATCCGGCTTAGCAAGTCCTTTACAATGGGAAGCCCTAAGTCGTCGCCAACAACTCCCGCAAAAAACTGACCTTCTCCAGCGTCACTTGAGTCGGGCGACTGATTGCTTTTTTTTAGTGCCTTGTCATGGTGTTTTTTTTCAAACTGCGGCTTGATTAGCGCATAGAGATCATTGTCTTTACATAGGCTTAAGATATGACTCGCGACACCCTCTAAAGACCTAAATGACAAATCAGCTACAGCGGCATCCGGCATGGGTTGCAAGTGTTTAACGGTCATGATATTGCATCGTTCGTGCAGCCTAAGCTGGGGACAAGAGCGCAGCCGGTAGTCGATCAGGTTGTAGCCAACATCAACGGCGTGCACGAGCTGTACTCCTCGTAAGATCAAACAGTGGCTAAAGCCCCCGGTAGATGAGCCCGCATCAATAAAAATTTTTCCGCTGACATCAATTCCCCAAGCCTGCAAAACAGAGTCGAGCTTGTCCCCGGCACGAGAAACAAAGGGTCGCTGTGGTAAGTGGTAGTCGTCATTGCCTGCCAAGTTATCGCCGGGCCGCGTAGCTATTGACCGTTGTGGCTTATAGTTCGTTTGCCAAGCGGCTTTTACTCGACGTTTAGGATCACGACAGCGTTCATCGTTGAGACAAACATCACCACAGAGAATGTAGGCCAAGGCCTGTTCACGATTGATGCCGGCAAGGCGCAGATCGTACTTGCCTTGTTCTATAAACAAATCCAGCAGGGTTTGAGACTTTGGGCTCATACCAAGGAACGAGAACTCATTCGTTCTATTGAAAGTGACTTGCCTGTTTGTGGATCAATGGTCATTAGCACTGCACGTAAGTAGGCCGGATTGCTACTAACCTCGTTCTTGAGCGGCATCTGACTCAAACTTCGTTGGATACCAATTTCCGTATTGAAGCCAATGATGCTGTCTGCCGGACCACTTGCACCCACATCGCTCAAATAAGCTGTACCCTTGGGCAAAATTCTCTCGTCAGCAGTTGGAATGTGCGTGTGAGTTCCTATCAAAGCACTAATCTCACCGTCAAGATACCAAGCTAAAGCTTCTTTTTCTTCGACCGCATCAGCGTGCATGTCAACAATAATACACTTGGTTTCGTTGCGTAGTTTGCGCACGGCTTCTTTTCCTTTTTTAAAAGGACAGTCGATAGCCCACATACGCGTTCGACCTTGTAGATTAAGCACACCAACTTTTTGACCTTTGACCTCAACCACGCACATGCCCTTACCTGGATTAGGCGAGGGATAGTTGTAAGGGCGCAGCAAATTTGGCTGACTATCTAGGACAGGATAAAGCTCGCGATGGTGCCAAATATGATTGCCCGAAGTAATGACATGAATACCGCTGGCGAAGAATTGTTGCACAATTTCCGGCGTCATGCCAAAGCCGTCTGCAGCATTTTCACCATTTACAATTATTAAGTCAGCAGCGCTATCACGCTTAAGAGCTGGTAAAAGGCTAATCATGGCACGTATACCTGCTTGCCCGATAATATCCCCTACCAAAAGCACTCGCAATTCTTTCATCAAACTACCTCAAAAAACTAAAAGACTATTCTTCATAGAAACAGTGCTCGCAACAACGTGCATTCTATGCTGTCACAATCCGTGTGTCACTATGCTTCAAATTCCTAAAACAAAAAAGGCCGTCCCAGAATGAGACGGCCAAATCTTATTGCCAATCAATTAACGTGCATACTCAACAATTCGAGTCTCACGTATCATTGTTACTTTAATGCGCCCTGGATACCGTAATTCGGCTTCGATTCGCTTGGCGATACTACGCGCCATATCGCGGGCCTCAGAGTCACTTACCTTCTCATGGTCTACCATAATGCGTAGCTCACGACCAGCTTGAATAGCAAAAGCCTTATCTACACCCTCAAAGTCCTCTGCAATCTTTTCTAGTGTTTCAAGACGTTTAATGTAACTGTCGAGTGCTTCTCTTCGAGCGCCAGGCCTCGAGGCCGACAAGGCATCTGCAATCTGGACAATAACCGATTCCACGCAGTTGTGGGGTACGTCGCCATGATGTGCAGCAATCGCATTGATGACCCTTGGGTCTTCTCCCATACGTTTTGCAAGCTCAACTCCAAGTTCGACGTGGTTAGAGTCGCCATCGGATTCAATTCCCTTGCCTATATCATGTAAAAGACCGGCTCGTTTTGCAAGCTCACGATCAGCTCCAATTTCTGCCGCTAACATTCCTGACAAAATAGCAACTTCACGTGAGTGTGACAGTACGTTCTGACCATAACTCGTTCTAAACATAAGTCTGCCAAGACCACGCACGCCCTCAGGCTTCATGTGATGAATACCAAGGTCAAAAAGTGTCTTCTCGCCTTCTTCATAAATGTGCTGGCTCATTTCTTGAGTTACTTTTTGCACTATTTCTTCAATACGAGTCGGATGAATTCGTCCATCAGAAATAAGTCGCTCAAGGCTTCGCCTTGCAATCTCTTTGCGCACTGGATCAAAACAGGAAACCACCACAGCTTCTGGTGTATCGTCGATAATGACGTCTACTCCAGTCAAAGTCTCAAGTGTTCTAATGTTTCGACCCTCACGGCCAATGATACGACCCTTCATTTCATCGTTGGGCAGGGCAACTGACGAGATTGTAACCTCGGCATTAACTTCACTTGCCATTCGTTGAATTGTAGAGATCATGATCTCCCGACCCTTGCGTTCGGCAGTGGCAAGAGTTTCCTGTTCAATCTTGTTGATCAGGACCTGCGCATCATGCCGAGCCTCATCCTCAAGGCCTGAAATAATCAGCTTTTTGGCCTCTTCCATACTGAGCCCAGAGATTCGTTCAAGCTCTCCCGTCAATTGAACTTTGAGTTCATCAAGTTCAAGTTCCTTCTCGGTTATCTTTCTCTCGCGATCAGTGTAAAGTTGTTGCTGTCTTTCGACAGACAACATCTTTTTATCCAGGTTTTCTTCCTTCTGTAAAAGACGGCTCTCTTTTTTTTGAAGTTCTCCGCGTCGTTCGCGAAGATCTTTTTCTTGTTGATTTCTCTCCCGCAATAACTCGTCTTTTGTCTCGACAACCATCCTCATTTTAAGAGTCTCGGCGTCCTTTAAAGCATCACGTTTTAGTCTCTCTGCCTTCTGTTCCGAAGACGAAAGCTGAAATCTGGCATAAAGCCATCGAATAATCCAACCTAGCACTAAACCGACAAGAGAAAGTGCAATACTTAGCAAAACTGGCATAGCACCCTCCACCTTAGTTAGTAGTTTCTAACTTAGGTTAACAAGAGGGCTTTGTCAATGGCATATGAGAATATCATTAAGACAACATTTGATATATTAGATATTATTGACTTAAGGTCGACATTCCTTTATTTTCAAAAATTTGGCCTAAAAAAAGGGTACTAAAGGCAGTCCAAAGACCACGATAGTCAACAACGCAGCCAAAAAGAGAGCTAGGTTTCGTTGTTTTCTTGGGGAATAAAGCATGACTCGGTCGCTATCAAGAGACTGATTTGTCGAAGCCAAATGGATTGCTTGGTGTTTAAAAAGTAGTCTGTCAATGTCGGCCAAAAGCGTCTTGGCTCTGATGCTGGAGCGCTTGGACATTAGATTTTCATAGGCCAGAAACATCGATGCAATGGTAGCGCCGATTCGTCCAGGGATTTTGAGACTTTTGCGCACCGTGCCCAGAGAGATAAAAACCATGCCGATGATTGCCATAGACTTGTTGAGTCCATCCAGCAATGCACCTTGGGTAATACTTAGTCCGGCAATAACGACTAGTTCTTTGCCGTCAGGCAGAAAGAGATTAAAAAAACTTATGGAAAGTGCCAAAACCAAAAAGTAGCCAAACTGAATTTTTTTGCCTGCCAAAAGGACGAGTAATAGTAGAACTGCTAACTGTACTGCGCGCACGGTAATGTTTTGTTGCAAGACAAAGGCTAGCAAAAGTACCAGCCCCCAAACAAACATCGTCAAAGCACTCAAGTTGTTGCCAAAAAAATCCCAGCGTGCTGAGAGACGCCAGGATTTTCTACTTCTTTTTGCCGGTTTGCTCTGCGCAACAAAGGGTTCACCGTAGGTGATGTTAAGATACTGCAAGCCTCTGTTATCAATAAAGTCCTTATACCACAGCGAATGGCGCGAAAAAAGATGGGCTGCCATGCCGACAGCAAAACCGCTCACTAAGCCCAAACCCAAAAATACAGGCACGATAATCCAAGCTTGTTGACCAAATATGAACCACAGAGAAAGTTGAACTTGAACCAAGTTGCTTGCCAATGAACCAGCAATTCCGATACCCAGCAGAGAAATATGCTTTCTAGCAAAGCGATGCAGCAAGAACATCAATGCTACACTAACTATGGTGCCACTGGCCGAAAAGAGAACTATGTAGCTCGCCAAGGTGCCGTTTACAAGAGCTTGACCCAAAACTTTGAGCAGCGCCAAAAGTGCAATTTGCTTGGGCAAAAATACTGATAGAACCAACAAAATTGGCAGATTTGCTAAACCAAGACGAAAGAAGGGAACGGGCTTGGGAACCAAGTATTCTATCACCGAAAAAAAGAGACAGAGAGCTCCAAAAAATGCGACTTCTTGCAGTTGATCTCGCGTAAGGTGGTTAAAAAAGCGTTCTTTCATCTAGCTCCCGACTTTCATCTATCTGCCGACTTTGACTTAGGACCTTGCCTTGTGACCATAAGCGGCCCTGATAATTCTTGTTGGCGATCATATACTTTCGAAGGTCGTCTGCAAATGCATAGTTTTTGACTCCACCCCAATGGGGTGCAAGTATTCGCTGGGGTGGCGATTCGTTGAGAAAACGTTCGACAAGAATCTCGGGTGCCAAACGTTCTAAAAAGTCTATCACAAGTTGGCGATATTCAAGCAAGCTCGCAAATTGAAACTGCTCAGGACTTGTTGCAAAGCGTTTGGCGAGTGCGCTGCCGGCCAAAACTTGGAGATGGTGAAGTTTGATGCTATGTGGCTTAAGAAACGAAATTTTTTGGGCATGATCAACTTGTTCTTGATACGACTCTCCTGGTAAGCCCAGAATCAAATGAGCGCCCAGTCGAAGTCCTCGGCTATGCGCCCGGTCAAAGGCTTGTTCTACGGCGGCAAAGTTGTGGCCACGGTTCATGCTCAGCAAAGTCTTATTCAAACAAGACTCAATACCAATCTCAAGAGCCAAAAAAGTACGCTGCGACAAGAGTGCAAGTGCATCGAGAAGACTGTCGCTTAAAGTGTCGGGTCGGGTGGAAATTAAGATGCCGCGTACTCCTGGCACTGTCAGCGCCTGTTGGCAATCGACGAGCAAGGTTTGCTGATCTCCCCAGGTGCTGGTATAACCTTGGAAGTAGACCAAGTAGTCTTGTTCGGCGCTCTTATGTTCAAAAAATTTTAGTCCTTCTTCAATCTGCTGGACGATGTCCTTGTTAGAACTACAGTAGGCCGGTAAAAAGCTTGTTCCGTCGCACCACGCGCAGGCTCCCAGTCCGTTTTGCCGGTTTGGGCAACTTGAGCCAGTGTTTACCGATATTTTTTGGACACGCTTAGCAAAAAAAGAGCGCAACCATAATCCATATTCTGCCCATGGTTGAGTATTTAGTGTCTTCATGAATGAGAACGGCGGGGTTCGAACCCACGACCTTCGGCTCCGGAGGCCGACGCTCTATCCAGCTGAGCTACGTTCCCGAGAGACTCACAGTGCAGTATGCAAGCCGTCATGTCAACAAGACCAAAGGCGTCTAGAGGTCAATATCACTGCCGCAGTCTCGCAAGCGCGCCCTTAGGTAGACTCGGTCCAGACTTAAATCCTTGGCCAAATCAGAGAATTGGCTCGCCTTGAGCAGTTTGGCCTCAGTAAATAAGTAAAGAAGAGCTCGCTCGGCAAGGCAGGGTAAATCTAAACTGCGAAGAATTTCTTGGCTATGTCTGTTGCTTGAAGTAAACTTTTGAATAAAATTATTGGCTAGTGCCGAATCTCTAACACTTTGTGACAGCAGTGTAAGTTCGCCCTGCAAGGGTTCGCAATTGCCCCGCATAGCTTCTTGACCGAGTGGCTTTAAGACTAAGAAAGTGTATTCTTTACCTGGTAAATAATGGTGCTCTTCACAGCGTGCGCAGTAGTTGGGCTCACGCGGATTGTTCTTTATTCGATCTCCACCAACAATCAGCAGTGGGTCAAAATAAGGAGCCGGACATTCTTGCCCGTCGATGAGATAGTAGCGGTAGGTGTGGGTGGCGTCGTTGAGACAGTCGGGATGCTCACAATAGGCAGTCAAGGCAAAAAGATCGCTTGCGGTGTCTATCAGAAAACGAGCCGTGGTGTTAAAAATCTCACGTCGGAAGTTGAGTATCAAGGTTGGAAAGATAAAAATACGCCCATTGACTTCGCTCTCTCGTTTGACAACCCAAGCCAATCTTTCGTCATAAAAACTGGCTTCGTCGATGATCCACGTGCCAATTTGGGGGTGCTTGGCAAGCAGCTCTTCAAGTTCAAAACTATCCCGCATAAAGGAAGTGCTGCCACCCAGGCGCTCGTAACCGCCACGATACGCTAAGGCATCGGCGGGATAGTCCAAAAAGCGCCCACTGTCCAAACTCGAGCGAACAAAAAAAACCTTGCGACGGTCGGCCTGGCCAGTGGTACATAGTTGTCCAATTTGAGGCGACTTTTTTAGTGCAATTAACGAGTCTCGCCAGACCCTGGCTGAGTATTCGGTCTTTCCAGACCCCATTGGGCCGATGACCAAGATGCGTCGGCCAGCTTTGCTAAAGTCAAAATGGTTGAGAGGATGATGTTGAACCAAGCGTGGCAAACCCAGACTTTGCAAAAAACTGTCATTTTGGTTGAGAGATAACTCGTTCATGCACCACCCTTGTTGGCCCCGAGTTCCAATCCCAGTCGATTGTCGCACACAAATACTATGCTTTGCATGACACAGTCAGCAGGCAGTGGCTCTGTGCTTGCTTGTTCGTCCTTAATGTCATAGTCAGCCCACTCTTCTTTGATGGCAAATCCGGCTTGCTTGGCCAGTTGTCTAAACTCGGCGGGATAATACATGCGCAGCGCAAAGTTGCGATCCCAAGTGGACTCGCTTTTTTGACCGCTGAAGTACCAGGTCAGTTCTTTTATTTGGCTGATGGGGTTGTAGCGGCTTTTTTGGTAGACTTCAATAGTCTCTTCGGCCGATTGAGAGTAGAAATTCTCAATGCACGTCAGTGACTGCCCATCGCCATCGAGGCCTGTCTGCTCTGGAACAAAGATGCTTGGAACAAATATTCCGCCTGGCAAGAGATGGTCTTTGACACTTGCAAAACAAGACAGAAGCTCCGCCTCGTTGAGCAAATGACTGAGAGTATTAAGCGGACAAATAATGGCTGCAAATTTTTGGCGATTGTTGTCTTGTCCAAGCAAGTCAAAATTGCTCATATTGGCCTGCACCAAAGTTAGCTTAAGGCCTTCTTGCTCTGCCTTCTGGCGAGCCAAAGCAAGGATTTCTGGCACCAAGTCTAGGCCCCAGACGTCTAAGCCTTTGGCCGCCAGAGCCCTGCCGACGCGCGCATTACCGCAGCCAAGTTCCAAAACAGGTCCCTTAAGGCCGCTTAGCAGCTTGGTATAAAACACGACATCATCCAGAAAATCTTGGTTCATTTCGTCATAAAACGCTGCCAAACTGTAGAGTTGGCCAATCTCTGTTAAATGGACGTCATCATGCGCTTGTCCTTGTCCCTGTCTTGGCACCGGTTGATTCTTGCTAAGGTGGGTGTAGAGGGGAATTGCGCCGTAGGCGGGTTCTTCGTAGGGATGGGCGGCTACCATGGCAGAAATTACTGAGTCAATCAAATGGTCGGGACAGACAAACTCAAGCCTAAGTTCTTCAACTTGGCTGAGCTGCCCCTGGGTGCCGCTAAAGGGGTCTGCCCCCGCCAATGGCATAAATTGCCCCTTGCCACTTACCTGCCAAGCGCAATGCTGATAGGCGCCAATTTTTCCTGCTCCTAGAGCAAATACGGCGTCCTTGACTGTTTGAAGATGTTCGGCAGGCAAATAACAAAAAACCTGATACATAGTATTCTTGGTTCTACTTTTCGCTCAGTCCGCCGAACGAGTATACGATAGCTTCAGAATTGCCATTCTTAACTTTGCGCACATTACTAGCTTTTTTGCCAATCAGAGCTTCAAAGTCGGGCCAAGTTGTTATGGCGTGTAACTGCCAACTAGGTTGTTTTCCCATAAGCCGTCCCATACCTTTGTAAAGCTCGGTAACGGTACCTCTTTCGCCCATACGTTCGGCGTAAGGTGGATTGGTAATGAGCATGGCATCGCTTGCAAGTTCTGGCGGGTTAACATGTAAGTCGTGGGTAAAAAACTTAAGCGACTCACTGATCTTCTTAGCCTGCGATTCTTCAAGGTCCAAGGATGTCAACCAACGACTAAGGTTAGAACGACCTACTTCTACTATGCGTGAATCAACGTCACTGCCACAAATACGAACCAAGTGATCAAATTTTATACGCGTTCTAAGCTCTGCTTTGATCTCAGCATCAACTCGTGCGTCATAGGCAGCCATGTTCATTATGCCAAAATTTCTGCTCAGATTGGGCGCTACGTCAAAAGCGTAGCCCAATGCCTCAAGACAAATGGTGCCAGAACCACAACAAGGATCCCAGAGCATTGTCTTGCGACGATAACCTGAAAGCAAGACCATGGCAGCTGCAATGGTCTCTTTGAGAGGTGCTGTACCAGCTTGGGTGCGCCAGCCACGCTGATGAAGCGGTTTACCTGATAAATCAAGACAAACCTTAACCAAGGCTTCATCTTGAAAAATCCTCACTTCGTGAACTTCCCCAGTCGTGTCGACTTTTTTGAGTTGATGTTTGTCCATCAATCGACCAAAAATTGCTTTTTGCGAAACGGATTGAATGTCCGGGATTGACGATAGGCTGGCCTTGTGCAGTCGAACTTTGTCAACCCGAATCGCTTGGTTGGGCTTAATCCAATCTTCCCAAGAAATAGCACGAATGCCTTCAAACAGACTGTCAAAATCGTCAGCCTCAAAACTAGATAGCTTTACAAATATACGTTCTGCGCAGCGCAAATTACGTAGTAGAAGCATGGTTTGCCTCAGATCAGCCTGGGTCTCAAAGTAGCCAGGGCCTGAGTCACCAATTTTAAAATCCATACTTCTCAGCTCATTGCCGAGGGCTCGCTCCATGCCCAGCGCGCAGGGTATATACAGGTTATACATGAGACTATGGTATCCTATGTGTCGCTTATGGTACACCCCCTGCCCTTTGCAGAAGCTTTTGGTGTAGACTGCAAGCTATGAGTTCTGATCCACGATGCAGCTTTTTGGTTTGTGCCGATCTCCATATTGGTCGTTCATTGCATGGTCGTTCATTGTATGACGATCAGGCCCACATATTGCACCAGATTGCACAATTGGCGGCCCAAAAATCAGTGGTCGCTTTGATTATGGCTGGTGACCTCTTTGACAGGTCGGTGCCCTCATCGGAAGCGCTACACTTGGCCGACCAGTTTTTCTCTAGTTTGATTGACGAACATGGCTTGAGTGTAATTTTGATTGCCGGCAACCATGATAGTCCCGAGAGACTAGACTTTGCGGCAACGCTTTTGGGCAAACAAGGACTGCATATCGTGGCTAAATGGCACGCAGAGCCACAATGCTTTGTTTTTGAAATAGCAGGGCAACGAATTGGCATTGCCGCCGTGCCCTATGTTGAGCCAAGCTTGGTTAGAAACCTGCTGGAAAATGAACAGATCCGTGACCATCAAGAAGCTTGGCAAGCCTATCTACCCTTGGTTTCATCTCATCTTGACAGACTGCACCTAGACAAGCGTCTGTTACTTTGCCACGCCTATCTGGCCGGAGGCCAAGATAGCGAATCTGAGCGACCTTTAAGTATAGGTGCCAGTGGCATTGTTGATTCCCAACTTTTTGCGGGCTTTGATGCTGTCTTGGCCGGCCACTTACATCGACCTCAGCACATACGTCCTAACATCTATTATGCTGGCTCGCCATTAGTTTACAGCCAGTCCGAGTGTGGTCAAGAAAAAAGTGTCTTGCTCGTAGATCTCAAACCAGACGGTCAATTGCGGTTTGAGAAACTGGCGCTCAGTCCATTGCACCTTGTAGAAAGCATAAGCGACAGTTTTGAAAATCTGCTAGCCCGCAATTCTTCTAGTCCAGACGATAGTTACTTTTACTTAACGCTTACTGACCGACAGCCAATTTTTGAAGCCTTTGCACGCTTGCAGGAAAAGTTTCCTTATCTTCTCCATGTACAAAGGGAAGCTATCATTCAGCAAGAAACAAGTGTTTTGTCCCAGCGCCGCCAAATGGTAGAATCCGGTGAAGAATCCTTGATCAAGGGATTTTTACGAGAAATGGGTTTGGACAGTGCCGAACAGGGTTGGACAAACCTAATAGACCAAATTCTTGCAGAGGCACGTAACGGCTCATTGGAAGCATTCACATTGCAAGAAGGTCAAGCATGAAACTGATTTCTTTGCAGGTTGAAGGATTTGGACCTTACGTAACTAAACAAGACATAGACTTTGAGCCCGCCCACCGAGCAGGACTTTTTTTGGTTCAAGGTGCCACGGGCTCGGGAAAGTCAAGTTTGTTAGATGCTTTATGTTTTGCCCTTTATGGTCAAACTACTAGTGATAAACGAGATGCCGCTGACCTGCGAAGCCATCATTTTGATAGCCCCAAAAACTCATCAGTGCAACTTACCTTTGAGCTTGGTTCCTCTTTCTATCGCATTGAGCGACAGCTAGTCTTGAAGAAGAATGGCAATATTGAACAGACTGTGCTCTTGGAGCGTAAGGAAACCGACAACTGGAAGGCTCTTGCGTCCAAACTCAGTCATTGTGCCGAACTAGTCATAGAAATTACAGGGCTCAGCGCTGATCAGTTTAAGCAGGTAATAGTGCTACCACAAGGAAAATTTAGAGAGTTTTTGGCATCAAAACCAAATGAAAAGGTAGAAATTCTACGCAGTCTTTTTAAAACTTCGGTGATAGAACTATTTGTCAAAATTCTTGCCGAACGGCAAAGACTTGGCTATGAGAAACTGCAAACCTCAAGTACACGCTTTAGCACACTGCGAGAAAGAGCGTCAGGAAAAAGCCATGCCGAACTCGGAAGTGAAATCCAAGAAGAACGGGCCTTGCTCGCAAACTACGAAGCTCAGCTTCCACACACTCAGCTAAAATTGCAAGAAGCCAACCGGATGCTCGCCAACGCCCAAAGGTTGCTCGAACTTAGCGCTCTAGTTCACCAACTAAGCGAGCGACACAAACTACTTGATTCACAGGAAACAGAAATGCAGAGCTTGCAAATCAAACTTGAAAAAGCCCACAAAGTACTTCAAATTGCGTCGCTCGGTACCGAAAGAAAAACATCCGAGACCCTATTAAAAAAACAAGAAGATCAGCTGAACGCCTACCTTGAGAATGAGAACAGCACACGAGAACACTTTTTGAGTCTGCAGCAAAAACTTGAAAAAATGGAACAAGTCAAAGTTTCAATGCAAGAGCTTGAGGAGCACCTTAGCTTGATGCGGGCCTTATTGCCCTTATTTGATCATAAAAAAAAGACCGGCCTAGAACTTGAACGCTTAGAAGACTTAATCAAACAAAACAAAGTTCAGCTTATATCTCTTGAGAATCAGAACAAATCTAACAGTTTAGTGGACCAAGCAGGCCTAGCTCACGATGCTCAAAACATAGAACGAGTTCAACGCATCAAAGAAGCCATGCAAGTGCTGCTCGGTGACTACAGAAATGTTGCCAAGCAAGACGCCCAATTAGAAAATAGCCAACGCTCGCTTGAGGCCGAACGTTCGCTGTCGGTGCAACACATAGTCCACGAAAGTGACGAACTCTCAGGAAATCTTGCTTTTCGCGATAGCTGTTTGGTGCAGTTAGAACAACTACAAGCAGCCAATATGGCCTCGCAGCTTCAAAATAGCGAAGCGTGCCCGGTGTGTGGAAGCATCGATCATCCCCAACCAGCTCGCAGTGATGCAGACTACCATCAAGTCAAGGAACGTTTTGATAAAGTCCAAGTAAGTATAGACCAGGTAAATGCCAGCCTTGCTCACCATCGCGCGTTGAGCCAAGAACTTGGACACCAGCTTCAAGAAAACGGCGACCAAAAAAACACCTGTCAAGTGTCATTAAAGAGCCTGTCCTTACAAGCTCAAACTCTAATTAGCGAAGTTCCATCGCTCACAGAATCTATCGAGGTGCACGCTATGCCTGACGAGATCTTGGAGCAGCTGCAAGGCTTTCTGGAGCAAAAAAAAAGAGCCTATTTAGCATTGAGCGAACAAAATGCCAAGCAAACAGAACAGTTGCAGGCCCTTAGGATTGAGACTGCCACTGTTGAAAGCACCGTTAGGCAGGCTCAGATCGATCTAGACCGCCATCAAAACAATAAACAAAATTGCCAAGCAGAAATTGACAAAATTTATTCCGCCACATCACGGGAAGTGATTGTCCAGCTATCATTGCCAAATTTTGACTTTAATGGGGCTATTATCAAAACTGAGACTGCACTTAAAAGCACTAAGCAGTCTTTGGATCAATGGCAGATTGACCACCAAACTGCCAAGCATGCTTGGAACATGGCGCAAGAGGCCAGTCTGAGGGAACAAAAGCAAGTTGCCGCAAGTAGAGCTGTGCAACTAGAACTCGATCAACGCTGGAAAGAAGCCTATACAGCAAAGGGTTTTGCGAGCGAAGAGGAATGCAAAGGTGCCTGGTTGGATGAGATAAAACTGGACACACAGAATCGTAGCTTGCAAGACTGGAAGCGGAGTTTATTGACTACTCAAACTGATCTAGCAAATGCCAAGCAACAAATGGCCAGCTTAGAAAATATACAACTAGATCAAGCAAAGCTAAATTTGGAACAGGCACAAGAAGCTAGTGACGGCCTTCTTATGCAGCAAGCGCGCTTAGCTGAACATCTTGGTCACCAAACTTCTCTTTTAAAAGATCTAGAACTCGCCCAAGAAGAGTTTCAGAACTATGAAAAACAACACCAAAGTGTCAACGCATTACTGCGCGCCCTAAAAGGAAGCGACCACCCTTCCCGAGTGAGTATCGAACGCTATGCTCTGAGCGTATTTCTTGACGAGGTTCTGGAAGAAGCCAACAGCCACCTAAGTGAAATGAGTCGTGGACGCTACCAGCTCAACCGCCACGATGAAACCGTAGATAAACGAAGCGCGGGTGGACTGGAAATCGTCATCTTTGACGCCTATACGGGGCAGCTGCGTTCTTCTGCAAGCCTTTCTGGTGGCGAAGGCTTTATTAGTTCACTCGCGCTGGCGCTCGGCCTTTCGGCCACCGTACACCGCCAAAGCGGCGGAGTGAGACTTGACACCTTGCTGATCGACGAAGGATTTGGAAGTCTAGACGAGGAATCACTGCAAGACGCTATGAATGTTTTGGCCAGCTTGCACGAAAAAGGTAGAACAGTAGGCATAATTAGTCACGTGAGGGAACTGCAAGAGCGAATACCTTGCCAACTTTTTGTACACAAAACCCAGCGCGGCAGCACCGTTAGCTGGGCATAAGATACTTTGTTGCGGCCAGGATAGCTTCAGCCATACTTGTCTCACGAGCGAGGTTTTTGCCAGCAATATCATAGGCCGTGCCGTGGTCAACCGAGCAGCGCAAAAAAGGTAGCCCAAGCGTAAACGAGACAGTACGGTCAAAGTCGAGAGTTTTGGCAGCAATGTGACCTTGGTCGTGGTAAAGGGCCACCACCGCATCAAATTGACCAAGTTTGGCTTGATGAAAAACTGAATCGGCTCCTATTGGGCCATGTATGTCTACGCCTTCTTCTTTTGCGGCTCTAATTGCAGGAATAATTTCTGCTTCTTCCTCAGAGCCAAACATGCCGTGCTCACCACAGTGCGGATTGAGCCCTGCAACAGCGAGCTTGGCGCGATGAAGGCCAAGACCTATCAAGGCACGATGTGCTTTTTTAAAAGTATCAAGCAGGGCTTGTTTTTTTACTAATGAGCATGCTTCTTTTAGTGAAACATGGCGACTGTGAAAAAAGATACGCAAAGGTCCTGTCTGAAACATGGTCAGAGCTTGGTCAGACTCACATAAATCAGCAATCAACTCGGTGTGACCAAACTGACTAACACCAGCCGCCCTGAGGCTTTCTTTGTGCAATGGTGGGGTCACAAGCACCGAAGATTTAAATCTTAGACACAGGCTTACGGCTTCGGCAACTGACCAAGCCGCTGCCAAGCCGGCCGCAACCTGGATGCGTCCATAACTTATTGTTTGCGGGTTTTGCCAAAACTGCCCCTTACTCTGCAAAGGCGTCAAATCAAGTTGAGCGTTGCCACCGCCAAAGCCTTGCTTAGACTCCAAACTCGCCAAGGAATTTGCACCTGGTACTTTGAGAAAGACGTCTCGTTGCCCAATTTTGGCGCTGTACCACTCTTCGCTCAGCACTACAATACTTGCTTCAAATTGCTGCTCTAACTCTAGCGACAGGTTACTAAGTGCATGAGAAACAAAGGCCGGTGAGGTGCACAAAACACAGTCGATTCCCTCAAGAAAGGACGGCTTGTCTTGTGACTGAGAAAAGAACTTGCACAGTATTTCGGGACCAATACCCGCAGGATCACCCCAAGTGATTACAAGTATTGGTCTAGATCCAAGACTATTGATTACCTGCTTAGTGTCTTTGCTTGCCATAAGTGCTCCTCAAGAGTTAGGCTGTCCTCGTTAGTTTCATTACAAACCAATGGCAAAACAGCACCGTAAGAATTTTGGCTTATTTTGCGGCAAGAGAACTTACCCTACCTGAAATGTAATCCTCAGTTTGCCTTTTTTCTGGATTAAAGAACAACTGGCTAGTCGCTGCGTACTCGACTATGTAGCCACTTCGGGCTTCATCAGGCAAGAAGAATGCAGTCATGTCGGAAACCCTCGCGGCCTGTTGCAAGTTGTGGGTTACGATAACAATCGTAAATCTTACTTTGAGTTGGTTGAGTAAGTCTTCAATTTTGGCTGCGCTGATTGGATCAAGAGAACTGGCAGGTTCGTCCATCAGAATAAGATCAGGTGAGATGGCTATTGCACGAGCAATACAAAGCCTTTGCTGCTGACCGGCAGATAGCCTAAGTGCACTTTGCTTGAGTTTGTCCTTTACTTCATCCCAAAGTGCTGCTGAGCGCAGACTGTTTTCCACAAGCTCATCCATATCAGTCGAGACACCATTGATACGAGCTGCCCAAGCAACGTTTTCATATATGCTTTTAGGAAAAGGGTTTGGCTTTTTAAAAACCATACCAACCAGTCGACGAACGGCAACTGGATCTACACTTGGCTCATATATATCCCGTCCCCTAAAAATTAGCTTACCTTCTGTCTTACAGTCTGGAATAAGCTCATTCATACGGTTGATAGAACAAAGCACGGTTGACTTTCCACTAGCCGAAGGCCCTATAAAAGCAGTTACTTGATTCTTAAAAATCTGCAAGTCTATCTCATTAATAGCTCTAAAACCGTCATAATATACGCTCAGTTTTTCTAGTTGAATCTCAACAATTTTAGCTTCTAAGATAGCATCCATTAGTCGCTCCTAGCTTTTTTATTGCGTTTTCGCATCAAGATCGCACTTGCATTGAGAACAAAGATCAAAACCAAGAGCACAATTATGGCCGCCGCTGCAGAGTTGCGGTAGCCGGCCTGTGGACGCGAAATATGCTGGTAGATCTGGATAGGTAGCGCACTAAAACGAGAAAAAACGCTAGCAAGATCATCTTGCAAGAAGCTTGCTGCTCCCAAAACCAATAGAGGCGCAGTCTCCCCTAGCGCCCTCGATACAGCTATCATGGTTCCTGTCACTATTCTATCCATTGCCATCGGTAAGACATGGTGCCAAACAGTTTGCCAAACACTTGCCCCAAGTGCAAAACTTGCATCCCTTGTGGACTTTGGCACAGCTCTAAGTGCTTCTTGACTGTTGATAATCAGCATCGGAAGAACTAAAAGGGAGAGCGTAAGTGATGCCGAAAGGATGCTTCGACCATGAGTCAATCCATCCATTGAACGCACAAATACAGCCAAGCCTATTAAACCGTAAATTATACTTGGAATTCCGGCCAGGTTGTAGATATTTATCTGAACTAAGCGACTGAACCAGTTTCTTGGGTTGGAAAACTCTTCTAGATATACTGCTGCACCAATACCCAGCGGAAAGGAAATCAAAAAGGTCAAAAGCACAACCAACAAGCTGCCAAAAATTGAATTTCGTATTCCATTATCATAGAGATTTGGTGATTGCGAACCAGCCAAAAAATCCAAGTTTAACCAAGACCTAAACTCGATTACGAGACCAAGCTCTTGAGTTGCGAGCCAATCGTCTATTTGTTTTTGGTCAAAAAGGCTGGTCCAAAGCGTCCAACTCTTTTCGATGGCTGGATTCAGTAATTCAGTTTCCAGCAAGTCAATCAGGTCTTGTTGCGTTCTATCTTGAATGGCAAGATCAAATGCTAGGGCGTCAAGTCTTCGTTGAGAGATTCCTGTATTTGGATCCTCAGCAAACGCCTTTGCTTGCAGAAAGAGCAAGTCTATTAAGCCATTTTTATCAAGGTCTTTGTAATTGACGTGATTGAGAGCGAGACTTTCGGGATTAATCTCATAGCGAAGAGCTACGTAGCCAAAAGCACCATCAATAATACTGGCAATTACAGCTACAAGACTGAGGATTGCTATCAGCAAAGCTGTATGAAACACGACAAGCCAGAATCCAGCTTTTCGTCTTCTTTTGCCACTCTGCCTAACAAAGCCTTCTTGATTCTCCTTAGCCAAGCTACGTGGACTAGTAAAAAGGCCGCTCATTTATAGACTGCTTTAAATCGTCTCAAGATGGTGCGGCCCAAAAGATTAAGTGCGGTGGTAATTACAAACAGAACCAAAGCAATTGCAAAAAGCGAAGAATAGTCCTTTGTACCGTAGCTAATGTCACCACCGGATATACGAATCATATACCCAGTCATGGTTTCTGCGCCTTCAAAAGGGTTGAGCGTCAGTTTGGAACCAGCCCCTGCGGCGACTGCAACTATCATGGTCTCACCGATGGCGCGGGAAAAGCCAAGAGAAACAGCAGCCAAAATTCCTGCCTTAGCTGCAGGAAGCAATATTTGCAGGCTGGTTTCTATACGCGTCGCTCCGAGACTCAATGCTGTCTGTTTAAGGTCGGCAGGAAGTGAGGACATAGCATCCTCCATTAGCGTTGTTAGCATTGGAATAATCAAGAGTCCTATTACAATGCCAGCGGAGGCAGTATTGTAAATTTCAACTGTCTCAATGCCAAAAATTGACCGTAGCAATGGTGTAACAAAGCTTAATGCAAAATAAGCAAACACAATGGTTGGGATGCCCGATAGAAGATCTAATAGCGGCTTAAGTACGTTTTTGGCACGAGAGCTGGCATACTCGCTTAGATAAATAGCAAGTGCCACCCCTAACGGTACGGCGAGCGCAAGCGCAATAAAACAAGTCAGCAACGTTGCCAATAGTAAGGGCGCTATACCAAACGAACCAATTTGGGGCTCCCAAGTTGTGCCCGTAAAAAATTCAATCAGACTTACTTGTTCTGAACCAAAGAAAAGTAGCGACTGATCCACTAGAACCAGCACAATACCAACAGTCACAAAAACGGATACGGCTGCACACAAGAACAAGAAAAACTTTATGGTTTTTTCGCCCAGATTTAGACGGCGACTTAGCTTATGATGTTCTGTCGGGTCAATGTTAACCGTTCTCATGGACTTCCTCATACTTCGTCGCAAGTTGACACAAATCTGCTATTTTTAGTCGACCAAGCCGACTTTCTCTTTTTTAGTTCACCAAGCCGACTAGAGCGTCAAGCCACTTTTTTTTGCTGGCCCTGACTTGAAGCGGCGGCAATGGGAAGAAACCAAGTCTCGTAGCGTCTTGATGCACATAGGTCAAAAAATAATTGATAAATGCCGCAATCTGAGCTTTGGTGCGCAGTGTTTCACGAGCCACATAGAGGTACAATGGACGAGACAAGGGGTAGCTGTTTTGCGTAACGGTACTTTGACTAGGCAATACGTTGTTGACACTTAAAGTGCTCAGTCGATCCTTGGCCTTAAGATAGTACGAATAACCAAAAAATCCAAGCGCATAGGGGCTGCCTTCAATACCCCTAACCAAGACATTGTCATTCTCCGATTTTTGCGTATTGCTTGCGTTCAATAAAGCTTCTTTCTTTTTGGCTAAAACCGTCTCAACGAAATAGTCAAACGTACCGGAGTCTGTACCTGGAATAAAACGCAAAATTTTCTTTTTTGGCCAAGCCGGGTTAACGTCACTCCAGTGTTCAACGGTAAATGCCCGTGCAAGTTCAGGCAAACTCAGGTTTTTCACAAAAGTATTGCTCTTATTGACGCAAATAACCAAAGCGTCAGTTCCTATACGTAGCTCTAAGGTTGTGAGGCGGTTCTTGGAGGCTTGTGTCAGTTCGGCTTGAGTGATGGCAGAGGACGAAAAAGCAATGTCCACTTCTGCGTGAATATAGCGTGCTCTGCCAGCCACAGATCCTATGCTAGCAATCGACAAACTGCCTTTGTACCCTTCTTTTTTAAAGCGAGCTGCAATGCTTTCTGCCAGGGGAAAAATGGTCGACGATCCTGCAAGAACAATGTCCCCCCTTACAGCCAATGGGTTGACTCCGGGCAATATATTGTCGCTATCGTCGATGCGGTTCTTCTGGAGCCAAGACCAAGCTACCTCATCCGTTTGGGCAAATAGAGTTGCCGAGCAGAAGACATATAAAACAAGAATCAAAATAGTTGACTTCATTGATTGCTTTATAGTTGCCTTTTGTTAGTTTATGGTTAGTAATTAGTTAAGAGCTGTACATTTTTTGAGTGGCAGAATGAGAACTTCTGCCGTCCAAAGCGAAAAATTGGGCAGTACAGGAATTGAACCTGCGACCTCATGCATGTCATGCACGCGCTCTAACCAGCTGAGCTAACCGCCCTTTAACGTTGGCACCTTAGCATAAGTCGTAAAAAGGTAAAAGCCCTATGTAGGCTATTTTTTTAGCGTGCTGACGATCCTTTCCAACACTTTTTGACGATCAAGCGGCTTAACAATGTAATTTTTGGCGCCAATCATCAGACTTTGTTTGACCAAATCTTGCTTTCCTAGAGCACTAATCATCACCACTCTGGCGTTCTTGTCAAACTCAATTATCTTTTCCAAAGCAGTAACACCGTCCATCTTGGGCATGGTAATGTCCATAGTTACTAAATCAATGTTGGGGTGCATCTCTTTATAGGTTTCAAAACCTTCTTCACCATCGCTTGCTGTCGCAACAACATCAAAACCCTCGCTGGTAAGTATTTGGGTAATCTGCTTGGTAACGAACAATGAGTCATCAACTACTAAGACTCTAAATTTCTCTCCGGTTTCTTTTACACCTTCTGCTTTTCTTTCATTGATGTTGGGAAAATCGCCTTTTGTACGCATAAAAGCGCTCCTTTCTAGTTTCGTTCTCTGATTGCTACATTAATCTCGATCTTTCCCAATGACATTTCGATGGGAACTATCAGCGCTTCTACTTTGTGATCAGAAACCTCCATGTTGTCGCCAGTAAACAAGGCTGGAGGCGTGAGATCAAAGCTGAAGCCAAGATTATGCAGCTTGGTAACAGCTTGCCCAGTTATCATGTTTGCCAGTTCGGTTATAGTTGCCTTTCCCATCTCCGAAAAAGTTTCTATGGCTTCCATGCCCATTTCTTTGAGCATGTGATTTGCAACATTAATAGCAGTTGCTTGCGACATATCAAAAAGCACACGGCCTTCTACATCTCCTGCCAATCCCACTATTGCGGCGACACCGAGAACACTCATGGAATTAGATTTGAGGTAAATCTCGCCACGATGCACTTCCATGTTCAAAACCTCAGTCAAAACGCTGTACGCTGATTCGACAAAAGGATTTATGTACTCAACTCTCATGAATTTCCCCCTTAGCTCTTTACTGCAAAAAATACTGAATTCTTTTCCATCGTTTTCCAACTATCTCGCTCAGGAACCTTCTCTGCGGCACCCAATACAATTATGCCACCGGACTTCAGTAGCTCTTGTGATTCATCAAAAAACTTGTAGCGCGCTTCTTGTTTCATCCAGCTAAGCAAATCACGAGCAAGGACCATATCCATTGGCGGCAAAGCATGATGATTGCCGACGTCATGGTACTCAAACAGAATCATTTCTTTGATCTTTTGAGAAAAACTCAAGCCGTTTTTTCCTTGAGTAACATGATCTTTATAGTAGTCTGGGACATCCTTTTCGGCAAAAACCAAATTTGGGGCACTTGAAATGTTAAGGAGATCCTTGTCTGAGGCCCAAATTTTGACTTGCGAGTCCGGAAACTTATTCTTTAAACAAACTGCGAGAGAATAAGTCTCAAAACCCCTGCCACAGCCAGGATTCCAAACATTAAAAAGCCGTGACGCCTTATCGGGCAGAAGTCCACGTATGCGGTCCAGATATTCGGTCGTCCAAAGTTGCCCTGTACAAGGCGACAAGAACCCTTCCAGAAACGCCCTCGCATCATCTTGCGATCTGAGTTGTAGCTGCTTGCCTTCGCGGAACTTCTTCCATTCTGCAAAACGAAGGTCAAACCAAGCTTGGTTGACTTCGCCAACATAGAAATTCTCAAGCGCCTTGAGTTCCTCAATAACAAAGGTCTTAAACTGGGTATCATCACCTAGACCGGTTGCTTCTGGCCTAGTGTTTTGTTGCATGGCTTGGGGCGGCGGCTTGAGATCTTGTTCTGCAACAAGCGCGCGATTGTTCTCAAGCAAGGCTTCAATGCTATCGTTTGCCTCGGGCTTACCCAAAATTCGTTCTGCATCAAGAATGATATATAATCGGCCGTCGTTTTCTACTACTCCAGAAATATACTTGATGTTAATGTCGCCAAAAATTGGGTGTGGCGGTTGAATACTTTCAGAACTAATGCCGACAACTTTGTCAATTTTGTCAACTACAATACCTATTAGGTTGCTGTCGAGACGCAGGATAAGGCCCGACTCTTCTTCGGAGTTTGGTTTTTGGACAAACGGCAGATTAAAGAGAGCACGAAGGTCAATAATAGAAATAATCTCGCCACGTAGATTGTATACACCTCGTACAAAACTCGGGGTATTGGGAACGTACGTAAAGTTAACCAAACGCGCAATTTCTTTTACCTTCATGATATCGATGCCATAGTCTTTGCCACCCAGCGAAAAGGTCACCATTTTAAAATCTATTGACTCTGTTTTTTCTTTACCGTGTTCGCCAGATCGGTCTGTGCGGTTGGCCCGACTTCTTTGTGTTACGCTAGACATAGAGACTTCCTTATCACTTTAAAGTGGACTCACGATGTCGACGATTTTCCACTTCACGCTTTTGCCCAAGCTCGAGCAATTGGCTGACATCAATAATCAAAGATACGGTACCATCGCCAGTGATATTGGCACCTGCGATGCCTGGCGCATTGGTGTAATGGTCACGCAAAGGCTTAATTACTACGTCTTCCTCTCCAATCAGCGAATCTACTATCAGGCCCATCTTTTTGTCACCACTACCAACAATTACCACAAAGTAATGGTCTTTGTGCTCATCAGATTCAATACGAAACAGGCGATTGAGCCGAAGCAGCGAAACTACATCTTCTCTCACGTTAAAGACTTCATAATTATCTATCATCCGAATTTCAGACGGGCTAATTCTGTGGCTGTCGAGCACTGCCGTAATCGGGATGGCATAGATTTCTGCGCCGACTTTTACCAAAAGACCTTGAATAATAGCCAAGGTGAGTGGAATCTTCATCAGAAAACGCGATCCCTTTCCGCGCTCGGACTGAACCGAAACACTTCCATTGAGCTTTTCGATCTGCTTTCGGACTACATCAAGACCAACTCCGCGTCCCGAAATATTGGTCACTTTGCTGGCAGTCGAAAAGCCAGCATCAAAGATTAGGTTGTAAGCCTCGACATCAGTTAAGGATTTATTGGGATGAATTATGCCACGGTCGATGGCCTTTTTTCTGATTGCCTCAAGGTCTATCCCCTTACCATCGTCAATAATTTCTATCAGAATCATATTGCCTTCGTTACTTGCTTTAAGTAGAACCTCACCAAAGGCCGACTTACTTGCCTTCTGACGTGTCTCAGGGCTCTCTATGCCGTGATCAATTGAGTTTCTCACACAATGTATGAGCGGGTCCAAGAGGTCCTCTATGACGCTCTTGTCTAACTCTGTGTCTTCTCCCTCAATACGAAGGCTAACATCCTTACCCAACTGTTTACTTAAGTCACGTACCAGACGAGGAAAGCGTGAAAAAATTTGGTTGATAGGAACCATGCGGATGCGCATTACGCCTTCTTGTAGTTCACTTGTAATACGACTGAGATTTTGGGCGGTAGATTTAAACTTGGCAACTGAGTTTTTGAGGCTATTAAAGACAGGGTCGTAGATCGTCAGTAGAGACGAAAACTGATCCAAAATCTCTTTCTTGACATCCTTTACGTTTGCACCGCTCTGGATGCGCTCGAGATAGTCTGGAAGACTGTCAAAAAGCTCTTTTATTAATTTACGATAATCTGTTTGAACCGTTTGAAAGCTGTTCTGTACATCGGAGAAAAGTGTATTGACTTGATTAAAGGTGGCCTTGTTGATTACTGTTTCGCTGACAAGGTTCAATAGCTCGTCAATTCGTTTGCTTTCTACCCTTAGGATTGAACCACCGGTATTGCTCTTTTTGAGATCGTGTTCTTTAGTCGTGTTATCTGCGACAGGCAAAGCCAAGGAGGGTTCTACCTCGTTCTCTTTTAGCCCAGACTGCTCCTGGAGATCGGGATTGCTAGCCTCGGTTAAACTGTCTTGGGTTTTGTTAGTACTTACTTGATGGTTAGACTTGCCACTGTCGACGCTTTCTGGTTGTGCTGACGGCTGGGCTGATTCGCTACTAAGGTCAATAATTTCCGAACCAAGGGTTACATCAGAAATATCGACCGCCTTTGCGATGCTGACCTGATCCCTTTCGCTGGCAAGGAAGTAGGCCACCGTCGGGTGAAAGGTGTCCTCGTATAACTTCTCAAATTCTGGTTGGGTCTTAAGTATGGTACCGACATCCTTAAGGGCTGCAAAGGCTTGAATACCACCAACCGAATTCATGGGGTTTTCTTCGTCAAACTTAACTCTAACTAAAAATACAGGGACACCGTCAGCGGCCTCCCTTAACTCAAGTAGTTCATACTCTGTCAGCCCGTGATCAACAAGGCCAGTCTGTGAGGTCTTTTTTGCAGGTGCCGGCATACTGGGTTTGCTCTCGGGTTTGTTGTTGGGTTTCTTTTCTTCTATCAGGCTTCTAAGCGAGCTTTTGACGGCACTGATGTCTTGTGTAAAAATCTTGCCCCTGCTCCGTGCGTCAAGCATGTTCTTGATTATGTCGATGGAGGCCAGCAGCAGGTCGCTTAGATCGCCACCAACTGCAACTTTACCACTGCGAATATCATCAAGCACGTCCTCTACCACATGAGTAAACTCAGTCAGTTCAGTCATTTGAACAGTAGCGGCAGCACCCTTAAGTGTATGAGCAGCGCGAAAAATCTCATCGATTGCGTCGTGATTGCGACCATCTTGTTCCAAAACTAGAATATTTTGCTCGAGGGCATCCACCTGCAATTCTGCTTCGGCATAGAAGTCCTTCAATAGCTCTTCGTTGTTGGGATCAAGATAGTCACTCATGTAATCAGTTTCATACATAGGCACGGCGAAGTCAACAATCAAGCTTGCGGCTTTGTCACAATAATGCCGGGCATGGCCTGGGCGGGCCAAAAAAAAGCCGCCATGGAAAGTATCCACGGCGGCTTATTATGCTTTTGCTAATCTGATTAGATTAAGCCAAACTCAATCGACAAGACTTAGTTTGTTCTTGCTGGAGCGGTTTGTCGCTCAGCAGGATTGTCCATCTTGCGGCTCTCGAGATAGCGCAAAACTTGACGCTGACCAAGTCTCTTCAACTCAGCATTACGTCTAGAATCTTCACGATCAGCCATGATTCCCCAGGTACCTTCGTCATCAATGTCACGAGCGAGATTAAGAACTGCTTTGTCAAATACAAGACTTACATCTTTGATGTAACCAACAAAGTCCCCACCAGCTTGACTCGAATCCTTGTAGATTCTGAAGCCAATCAACTTGACGGTTGGAGTTGACTGTGGATACAGAGGAAAGGTGCGCAATTCACGATTACGAACGTCGGTAATGTAGTTTGGATTTTCCCAAGTGATTCTGCGCCAGCCGTCAAAATTGAGGTAGCCCAAGAAGTATTCTTGATCACGATTGGACGAATCTTTAAAGATAACGGATATGCCATTAGGGGCATTGTTACCAAAAACATTGACAGTAACAGATTTGATAATACCAACGTTCTTTGTAACGCCGAAACCATCAA
>JBBRCZ010000011.1:0-100308 GCA_038204425.1 Spirochaetia bacterium
GTGAAACGTCTTTGCGCCGATGGTACTGCATCTTGAAGGTGTGGGAGAGTAGGTCGTCGCCAGGCTTTTTTTTGCCCTAACGGCAACTAGGTTGCCTAGTTAGGCAAAATAAGCAAGCCTGGCTAGCCAGAATCACGTACCACAGGAGCGAAGGCGACGAGGAACGTGGTTGGCTTTTTTTTGCCCTAACGGCAACTAGGTTGCCTGGTTAGGCAAAAAAATGGCTTAGAGCCGTGCACTTACGCGCCGTCTCTAAGCCATTTCTAATCTTGCCTTCGCGCATCTGAGGCCGCTGAGCGGTTTAAGGTGTATGACCATGAGAATGGGATTAGTGTCGTGACAGTACTTGCGATTGTGGCCTTCGCTGTGCTGGTGGGCGACCCTGCACGACAGCCTTTTTAAACACCCGCTGCATGAATTTGCTTTTTGCTTTTTGTGTTGAAGTCTAATCTGTATCTGTAAACTGCCGCACTAGGGTTGCCCAAGATATTTAATTTTTTGCAGATAAAGAATCAAGATTTGCACGTCCAGCTAAGTAGACAAGACGATTTTCCCTAGCGATACTGTCAGGGATTTTTACTTTTTTTGGGAGCAACCATAATGACTAAAAGAAAACCGTTTGTTTTAATTGTACTTTGCTTGGCATTTCTAAACATTGGTTTGCCCGTGCTTGGTGCACAAACTGGTTCAGAAATAGATAAGCCTATTACCACCACTACTGTCACCCAAGCTTTTCCACTCACTTTCGGATTCTACTCTGCACCTCAGCAAGACGGAAGTGTGCTCGGTGGCGCTCTCAGCTATAAGTGGGACGATGTTCAATCTAGTACGATTCGCTTTAGACAAGATACATTCAGGAGTGACTTTGAGTACGCCGATGTGGCTGACTCCTTGGTTGTATCATACGAGGAATCAAATCGGCTCGATGTTTTACTAATGGAATGGGGGTGGAGTAATTTTGGATTAAGTTTGGGTGCGATGTGGTCCAACACCTACAAATGGGAAAAAGGCTACTTTATGGAGCAGGCTCTCGATCCCATCTTTAGTTTTGAAGAGACGAGTGATTTTAACTTGCTGACTCCCCGTATTGGTCTATCGGTAAAACTTGACGAGCCATCTGTAAAACTTAATCTGTCTGGGTACGTAAGTCCAATTTACTTGGTCACTCAGGATCAATCGCTTGGCTACAATTTTGATGGTACCGAAGAAACTCAAGTTCAGAACTCATTGGGGCCGGGCTTTCTTGGCTTGGATTTTATGCTAAACTTGGAGCTTTTTGACCTTGTTCTACTTGAGGGAAGTTTCAGTAACTACCAGTACCTTGTAAAAGAATGGAGCTTTGGTTCTTACGGTGATGTCGGTGGTTTTGAGGACTACTACGCTGTTGAAGACAAGACCTATACGCGAATACTAGTTAGTGCCAGTGCAAGTCTGCTTGTTCCCTTGGCCCAAGGAAAACTCCAAGTAGGCGGCAGCTTCTTCTATCGTGTTTTTACTAGCTCCGACAACATTGGAAATGTGGAAGAACCTGTCTTTGGCTTTATCTTGGGCTACAAGCCAAGGCGATAAATAGAGTCTTGATTGTCAGCGCTGCAAACAGCGGCGCTGATCCAAGAGTGCTTAGCAAGTCGCGTCCCATACCCGCATTCGTTTGTATACTTCACCACCCATTTTTTGGATTGGGCTGATGATGGCAAAGTTGTCTTCCAGTTCCCAAGAAAGTTCGGCGTCAAGAACGCCATGCTCTTTCCCGGCCTTAAACGGTAAAACGTAAAGTAATGCATCCATACCTTGTCCGCGGTATTCGGGGCTAACGCCAGCTAAAAAGAGTCGGCCTCTTTTAAATTTGGGACGTGGTTTTAGAAAGATTCTGGTGACTAAGCTCAATAACTGCATGATCTCTTGAAGGGCGAAGGGAAACTTTCGAGCCCAAAGTGTGCATTCCATCCAGTCATAAAGAGATACTGCCATAGCCACGGGTGGCCTTTTGCCGGTCTGTGGGTTTAGTGGTCCTTCAATCAGAATTACTAGGCCCGAATCTGCAACAAGCTTCATGTTTTCTGCCATCTCCATAAACTGTCGTTCACTTGAAGGTACAAATCCCCAGTTGTCTTTCCAGCCTTCGTGGTAGACTTTAATAATTTGCCGAAAATCCTCAACGATATTCTTCTTGTTCAGATTTCGGAAAATAAAACCTCGTTTTTCCATGCGCTGCTTTGCAATCTCTGCTATTCGGGATTCTTTTTCTGGGATAGCTTTGCGTAGGTCGAGGTGGAAGGCGATCAGGTCTTTGGCCTTGGTCATGCCGGCACTGCTGCAAAGTTCGATATAGTAGGGTGGGTTGTGCGGCATTAAGAAGCTGCGTTGCGTATCAAAGCCTTCCATAAGCATACCGATTTCGTCTTGGGTGTCACAGCTCATGGGGCCGCGCATGACGGAATAGCCCTTGGCTTTGACCCAAGCCTTTGCCGCGGCAAATAGTGCATTGGCCACTGCTTGGTCATTCACGCACTCAAAAAATCCCCAAAATCCGATTGATTCTTTTCGATACTCGACGTGACGGCGGTTTTCTATGGCCGCTATTCTTCCGACTGGCTCACCGTCTTGATAAGCGACAAAAAAATCAGCGTCGCCAAATTCGAAGAAGGGGTGGTGTTTTTTATCGAGGCGCTTTTTAAGGTCCATAATGAGATCAGGAGCCCAAACTGGATCGTTTTTGTAAATATGCCAAGGTAGGCGTATAAATTGCTTCATGCCCTTTTTGTTCAAGGTTACGTTGTTGACTTCTAGTGCCATGCTTATGCTCCGTTTGCTTTTGGGTTTGCTCTGACAAGTGAGTTACTGGTCAAGAATTACCAGTAGCAATTATTATAGCACATTAGTAGCTTTTGTTAAGACTCATGTTTTACTTCTTGGACAAGATCCATTGTTAGTCGAATTATAAAGAATAAACAGATGATCCGCTGACAAAAATCAAGACCCAGATTGATTTTTTTAAAAAAACTATTGCAAGCTGGATAGCAATACTCTACATTTGTTGAGTGAAGATAAAAATAGATAATTTTGGTTAAACACGCGTGTTATCACCTTTTTTAGGGAGCTAGATTGGTCAGAAGTTAAAAAAATGGAAGATTGAGGCCAAAAAAAAGTGCGGATTTCTAACAAAAGTCTCATGCACTTTGATACTTATTTTTGGTTCTATTGTTTAGTGCTTGTCTTATGGAAGTTAAATGATGAGATTAGTGCCGGTCAGAGAAAACCATTTGAGAGAGGTAAGCCATGAACGTGAGCGAGATAGTATATGACAATTCTTACGCCGGTTTTTTAACAGCTATCTTTAAGGCCTTTGAGTTATCGAGCATTTACCATGGCGACGTCCAGACAGCGCCAAGTCTTGTGCCAATCAAAAACAACCGGCGCAAAAATCAAATCAAGCACTCCGCTGCCGACATGGACCAAAAGCCTCAAGAAGAACTTAATGTTGAGACTTCTGTTGAGATAGCAAGTCGCGTCCACACAAGCCTGAGGCGCATCGCTGGAGATGAAGCTGCATTTGAATTGCGCGATGCTTTTTTACACGTTGAACAAGAGAAAGAGCAGGCACTGCTTGAGTATGTGCGTCTATGTATTCACCATGGTCCCGAGGTCCTGCAACTGCAGACAGTGGGAGCGGTAAAGGAGACAACACGTCTTGCCAGTTGCGTGAGAAAAGAGGCTCATCGTTTTTATGGGTTTGTAAGATTTCAAGAATTATTTGACGGTACACTTTATGCAAGCATACGACCAGAACACGATATTTTGGCTCACTTGATCCCTCATTTTTCTGAGCGATTGGGTGGCAGAGCTTGGATAATTCATGATCAAGGTCGCAAGGTGGCAATGCGTCACTATGACGGCATGACAGAGCTTTGGGAGGGTGTTAGTGTGGTTCATGGTATGCCATTGGCAGGTGATCAGAAAACATCCCAGACGCACTGGAGAGACTACTTTAAATCGAATGTCATCAAGGAGCGATCAGAATCAAATCTCAATTGGCATTATTTGCCAGACAAATATCGAGAGTTTTTGACTGAAATGCAAGTTGGCATCCAAAGAGAGACTGCAACTAGCTTAGCTTAAGCCTATACTTGTTTTCTGATGATAAATCAAATTTTTCCACAACAAGTAGTAGAAGACTATCTATCTATTTATATTTATCCTGACATGGTGCACGACTATTATTGGTCACAAACTTGGGATGCCAAATTTTATGTCGACCTGTGCTGTGCTGGTTTTATTTCAGTTACAACTATTCAAGACAGAGAGACTTATCTCTTGCCGCAAATACAACGTAGTTATGCGGTTCTTGACTGGAACAATGTTCATCTTTCAAAAAATGTCCTAAAAATTATGGCTCGAGGGGGTCTTTTGGCCATGGACTGTGAACTGAAAATTACAAAAAACATAGAAGCGGTAATGGCAGCAATCAGTGATTCACATGGCGATGCAAATTGGATGGTGGAACCTTATCGGGATCTTTTGCGTCGAGTTGTAGATCTCGGGGCCGACAAGACTTTTGCAAAGTCCTTTGAACTAGTGGCAGTAGAGTTGCGTTGCAAAGCTGGCAGTGACTTAATCGCTGGAGAACTTGGCTATAGCATTGGCAGTGTTTATACCAGCCTGAGTGGTTTCCTTGACAAAAGGCATTTGCTTTCTAAGCACATGGGGACTGTACAGCTTTTGGCCTTAGCAGGTCTGTTGCATCAGCACGGCTTCCAGTTCTGGAACCTTGGCCATCCACACATGCAATACAAGCGCGACCTGGGTGCTAAACCACTGCCAAGGACTGACTTCTTGGCCAGATGGGAGCAAGCATGCAAGCATAGCCCAGCAAGTGGCTTGTTGTACTCGTTTGACCAATCTGTATCAGCACATCGCCTTGTCGAGCACTGGATGACCTAAAAGGTTTCAAGAGCGGCTGCGAGGCTTTCCAAAACTCTTGTACTAGCTTTAGTATTGCTACGGCGCCGCATTTTTTGTATTGCTTCTTTTCCTTTTGCCCGCGCCAGCTGTTGGCTGTGTTCAGGCTTGCCAAACCAGACATTACACAAGGCATAGAAGAAGGCTTCTACCGCTTCCCATGCAGACTGTTCTGACGCTCCAGCAGCAAGCGGCAAATGAGCATTAAGCATGGCGTCTCGTTCGTTTTCCATTTCAAAGAAACTCAGGGCGCCATTGGTCGGCAGACTCTGAAAGGATAAACACAGCGCGTGGATATGATCTTTAAGGGAGGAATCTTGGTATTCCCTGCCCTTCGTGAGTGGGTAGCCACGCGCCAGAGCATCACGAAGATTGTGGTAAAAGGCCTGAGCGCTCTGGAGCTTGTCTTCATTGCTTTTGCTTGTCTGCAAACGCAAAAAGATCAAGGCTTCCTCAAAGCTTTGATTTAGTCTATCAAAAGCAATGCCGGTCTGCGTATAAGGAGATGTGTCTGGATGCAAGGTCTTGGCGCTCTTGCGAAAAAGTCCGCGAAGATCTTCTTCGTTTTGAATGCTTCCATCTCGTATTCTTTTTAGGAATGGGTTATCCATCACGTGACCATTATCCATATTTGGCGTCACTTGGCAAACAGAGCACTGCGAGGAAAAAGTTTTTCATAGGCCCAGCCAGAAACGTTGTGGTAACCGTATTGTTTACCTAGCGACTTGTTTTTTGACTGTTCACTAAAATCCGACCGAGAAGCTATGCTTTCTATTACCTCGGCTGACCGGTGAAAGCCGCCATTGTAGGCAGCGGCAAAAAAGGCAAGCCGCTGCAGACTGGTTTTTTTCGCTAGCCATGGCGCAAAGCGGTGCTCCACCACGATGCAGAATGCGGTGAGGTAGAGTAATTGCCAGTTGATGTTTGTTAGTCTGTCTAGTCGTTCACGGCGAATGGCGGCCGGATCACTGTATTTAAAACTTAAAAGGCCTTGTTGCGGGTCTCGATAGTCGTCTAACTTGCCAAGTTCTTGCTCCACTAAGCGAGCAAAACCAGGCTTCATCTGGAAGGGCCCAACGGAAAAGTTGGCGTGAGTTTCTCCAAAGTTGACATAGAGTAATTGCATGCCAGCAATTTCGAGACGGTCTCTGATTGACGAGTATCGCAAGAGTTCTGGATAGACGATGGCCGCCAAAAAGCTACCGTCAATGTCAGTTATGGCGCAGTCGAGTGCCGCCTTGGAGAAATCCAGCTCTTTGGTTCTCACTATTTGGTAGGCATGGTTCCATGCGTTGGCAAAGTCGCGCTTAATAGTTACACCGAGGGCATCGTCCGGTTCGGCTGGCTTAGCTCGGGCCCGACTTTGGGCGACAACGATTGGTGTCACAATAAGCAATAAGATGACCAACAATTGATAAGTCTTCATTAGCGATTACGCCCTGCTGGCTACCATCTCGGAAGTTGGGTAGAAATTTATTGCGGGATTAACCCGCTTTACGCGGTTGAAGCTCCATTCTGCATCTGACATGTAAATGTAGTTCCCTCTAATATCCAGCAAAATATTTCGATAGTGTTGGTCCAGAAAAGCTGTAAATACTTTCTTGTCGTCAGAATTGATCCAGTTGGCCAATGAATAGTCGACTGCTTCAAAGCGAATGCTTGCTCCGTACTCGTGTTCGAGTCGGTACTTGAGGACTTCTATCTGAAGCTGACCAACCACACCCAAGACACGCGTATTTTGTTTGTGTGGCACTGAGAAAATCTGAACCACACCTTCTTCGGCCAATTGATCCAAGCCTTTTTGGTACTGCTTAGATTTGAGAGGATCGGTGTTAACTATTGATCTGAATATCTGTGGAGCAAAGTTAGGGATGCCTTTGTAGTTGATGCTTTCGCCTTCGGTTAGTGTGTCGCCAATCTTAAAAGTGCCAGTGTCATGCAGACCCACAATGTCTCCAGGCCAAGCTTCGTCAATAATGTCTCGATCCTGCGCCATAAACGCGGTGGGATTTGACGTTCTAAAGGTTTTACCGGTTCTGACTTGCAGGTAAAGTTTGTTGCGCTCAAACTTTCCTGAACAAATACGCAAAAAAGCGATGCGATCTCGATGACGCGGGTCAAGATTGGCATGAATCTTAAAGATAAATCCAGTAAATTTGCTCTCCTCTGGTTCGACAAGCCTTTCCTCGGCCTGTTTTGCCAACGGTGGCGGTGCAAGTTCTACCAAGGAGTCTAGCAGCTCACGAACCCCAAAGTTGTTGAGAGCCGAGCCAAAGAAAACTGGCGATACTTTGCCATCAAGGTAATCTTGGCGATCAAAAGCATCATAAACTGTTGCCAAAATTTCGGCCTCTTCGCGCAGTTTGGCGGCATTTTTTTCGCCCACTGCCTTCTCCAAGAGCGGATCATCGAGATTAGAAATCGCTAAGACTTCAGATGGACGATGCGCTTGCCTGGGTCGAAAGAGCAGCAACTTGTGTTCAAACAGGTGATAGACACCCTTAAATTCCGAACCCTGTCCAATTGGCCAGGTTATTGGCCTGACCTTAACCGCCAGTTCTTTTTCCAGTTCATCAAGTAGCGCGATTGGGTCTTTGCCTTCGCGATCGAGCTTGTTAATAAAAGTTATTATTGGCGTAGAGCGCATTCGACAGATTTCGCAGAGTTTGCGCGTACGCTCTTCTACACCTTTTACTGAATCGATTACCATTAGCGCCGAGTCTACGGCCGAAAGTCCACGGTAGGTGTCTTCTGAGAAATCGGCGTGACCAGGTGTGTCAAGGAGATTAATACGACGTCCGCCGTAGTCAAATCCCATTACCGAAGAGGAAATAGAAATGCCGCGCTCTTTTTCCATTTCCATAAAGTCAGAAACGGTAGCTTGGGCTGATTTGCGGCTTTTGACCTCACCGGCGGAATGAATAGCACCACCAAAAAGAAGCAATTTTTCGGTAATGGTGGTTTTGCCGGCGTCAGGGTGAGATATGATGGCAAAGGTAAGTCTCTTTTTAAGTTCTGTTAGCAGTTCACTCATGGTTGGAGCAAGCATAAGACAGAGCGGCTAGCAGTGGCAAGCGTTGCTTGGCAAAGAAAAACTCAAGCGGTACAATAGCCATGTGAGCGACCTTAGGCCAATCTACCTGACGCGCCTCGATTTATATCTACAACGTATCTTCCAGTCTTTGTTTGTTAAGCACCCCCACGCCAGCATGACCATAAGTACGGCGGGCTATATTTTGGTAGTAAGCTTTTTTGGCGCCTACCTTGAAGTCTCATCAAACTATTTTGTTTTGCTTCCGCTGACCGCCGCAGCACTCAGTTATGGTTTGCCGGGTGGTATTTTGGCAAGGCTTCTGGCTTTGCCGTGCAACTTAGCTTTGTTTGTTTTACAGGGACGGCAAGATTTTTTTCCTGACAATTTGGCCCTGGCTCAAATATCTGGTAGCATGCTTGGACTAGTTTGTGGAAGCTTGGGAGGCTACTTTAAACGCATGGAATCTGAGTATGCTGCGCGCAATCAGATCAGCAAACGCCTCGATGCAATTCTCCTAGAAAAGGAGCTTATGCTCGACGAAATACACCACCGTGTCCGCAATAACTTAAGTATGATCATGAGCTTAATTCAGTTGCAGGCACTAGACAGTCCTAGCAAAGAATTTAGGCAAGCAGCCAGTTTGCTCACACAACGCTTGGTGGCCATTTCGCTCATTCACCACATCTGCCAGGCTCAGGACCCGGGCTCACTTCAGGTTAACTTAGAGGCAAGCCATGAGCTTCCTGAGCTCAACATCGATACAGCTTCGGCACTTGGGCTTATCTTAAACGAGGTGATCACTAACTCAGTCAAGCATGGGTTTGTAGAATCGTCTGCCACAACGCCGACCATTGATGTCAAAATAGTGCTCGACGGACCCAACTGGATCGTGACTGTTCAAGATAATGGACGTGGTTTTCCAATTTGGCAAGGGCACTTCTGGAGAGCACGGTCTTGGTCTTAAGATAATAAAATCGCTGGTCAATAACCTACAAGGTGTTAGCTGCTACGCCTGCAACTCCGGTACACTCTTTGAGTTGAGCTTTAAAAAGCCCGAATAGGACCAAAAAAACCGCGAAATCTCTTGTGGAAGCTCACTACATACTTGTAAGCAATAACCTGTTGGTATACATTTAGGTAGTAAATCGACGGAAAAGCGACTGTTTCCGCATACTTTATGGCACTAATTCCATTGATGCCATCAATTTAAGGAGAAATGCATGAGTGATTTCAGCAAAAACATCAACGTACCCG
The DNA here is from genome assembly GCA_038204425.1 of Spirochaetia bacterium. Taxonomy (GTDB): domain Bacteria; phylum Spirochaetota; class Spirochaetia; order DSM-27196; family Salinispiraceae; genus JBBRCZ01. The sequence goes on from JBBRCZ010000011.1 coordinate 9,248, forward strand.
AACTATTTGGTTCTAACAGCTTTAACGACTCGGTACAGCGCGAGCGCTTGCCAAAAGCGGTCTACAAACTTCTCAAGGAAGTTCAGATTGGTAAGTCGCGCCTAACTAACGAAACTGCCGACGTAGTTGCCAACACGATGAAAGACTGGGCACTGGAACGTGGCGCCACTCACTATACGCACTGGTTTCAACCACTTACAGGCATAACAGCTGAAAAGCACGACTCATTTATTTCTCCAAGCAGTGATGGCAAGATCCTGATGGAGTTTTCTGGCAAGGAACTGATCCAAGGTGAGCCCGACGCATCGAGCTTCCCTTCTGGCGGTTTGCGAGCGACATTTGAAGCTCGTGGTTACACCGCTTGGGATACAACCAGTCCTGCCTTCCTCAAATCCGATGCCTCTGGCGTTACTCTCTGTATTCCAACCGCCTTTGTTGGTTACCATGGTGAGGCCCTTGATAAGAAAGTACCGCTCTTGCGTTCAATTGACGCGCTCAATGCCCAAGCTTTGCGAGTATTGCGAGTCCTTGGAAACACAAGTGCCACGCGCGTTGTAACTACCGTAGGCCCTGAGCAAGAATACTTTTTGATAGACGCTGATTTCTATAGTCAACGACCAGACCTGCTGCTCAGTGGTCGCACTGTTTTGGGCACTATGCCTTCCAAGGGCCAAGAACTTGAAGATCACTACTTTGGAGCAATTCCAGAAAAAGTAATCAGCTTTATGCGTGAGTTTAACAATGAACTCTGGAAACTGGGAATAACCGCCAAGACACAGCACAACGAAGTAGCGCCGCACCAGTACGAAATCGCGGTAATATACTCCAGCTCCAATGTGGCGGCCGACTCAAACCAATTGGTCATGGAAACTATCCGTAAGATTGCAACCCGCCATGGACTGGCAGCACTCTTGCATGAGAAGCCTTTTGCCGGTGTAAACGGTTCTGGTAAGCACAACAACTGGTCTTTGGGATCTGACGATGGCCAGAACTTGCTTGACCCTGGTAAGACGCCCTCAGAAAATACACAGTTTCTCTTGTTCTGCACTGCAGTAGTTGAAGCAGTAGACACCTATGCACTTTTGCTGCGAACCGCTGCTGGTAACCCCGGCAACGACCATCGATTGGGCGCCAATGAAGCTCCACCTGCAATTATATCAATCTTCCTTGGCGCACTTGAAGAAATATTGGAAGGCATCAGCACTGGCAAGGAAGTTAAGTCCAAAGAAGGTCAAAAATTGGTGCTCGGCAGTAACTCGCTACCAGATCTACCAAAGGATCTTACTGACCGTAACCGAACATCACCTTTTGCGTTTACTGGTAATAAATTTGAGTTCCGCATGTTGCCTTCTGGCGACTCGGTTTCTGGATCCAATGTTGTGCTTAACACTGCGGTTGCAGAGATCTTATCTCGCTACTGTGACCGACTAGAAAAAGCTACGGATGTACTTGCAGAAGTTAAGAAGATCATTGTTGATCAATACAAGGCACACAAGCGCGTTGTATTTAATGGCAACGGTTACTCCAAGGAATGGGAAGAAGAAGCAGCTCGCCGTGGCTTACCTAACGTCAAAGCTTGGGTTGACTGCATCCCTGAGTTGGCCAGCAAGGCGAGCGTTGAACTCTTTACTAAACACAAAATATTTAGTGCTGAAGAACTTCATAGTCGCGTAGAAATTTATCTTGAGAAGTATGCCAAAACTATCAATATCGAGGCAGGTGTTATGGTGGAAATGGTAAAGAAGTCGATACTTCCATCAGCAACAGAATGGCTGGCCGGTTTGGCTGCTAACATCCAGATCTTGTCGGAGTCCAAGGTGCCGGTGACAGGTCAAGAGGCTTGGTTGGCTGAAGGTGGTGATCTGCTGACTAAGTCTTATGCCGAACTCGCTAAGTTGGAAAAAGGTCTGGTTAAGGTTCGTGAGATGGAAGACGTACACAAGAAGGCGCTCGCCTTCCGACAGGAAATCTTTGTTTCGATGGCCAGCTTGCGAAAAGAAGTTGACGCACTCGAGCGCGTTATGCCTGCTGACTTCTATCCCTACCCTACCTACGAAGACTTACTCTTCCGCTTTAATTAATTTCTGTCCTGGCGGGCTATCCCGCCAAATTGGAAAGCTGCCAGAACCAAGGTTCGGGCAGCTTTTTTTACTTATCGGCGACCGGTGCATTTAATAATATGCAAGCCAAACTGGCTGACGACAACGGTCGGACTTAGACTGCCAGGGCTTAACTTTGCAACGGCTTCCTCAAATGGGCGTACCATCTGTCCGGGGCCAAACCAGCCAAGGTCACCACCCTTTGATTTTGAAGGGCAGGTTGAATGAGCGCGAGCCAGAGTGTCAAAACTGGCCCCCCGTTTGATATCCGATAAAAGTTTTTCTGCCAAGGCGCGGTCTTTGAGCAGAATATGTTGAGCTTTCCATTCCATGATGGTTTAGTATACCGCCATCTGATTGAAAAAAACAGCATCTTCGACTATAGTCAAACGATATGTTTTTATGGCCGAGAGATCTTTCAACCATGCATTTCTATTTAGTGGGTATCAAAGGCACAGGTATGACCGCCTTTGCCGAACTTTTGTCGGCGCGCGGCGCAAAGGTTAGTGGCTCTGATGTAGAGGATACCTTCTATACCGACGAAATTCTCATCAGCCTCAACATACCTTTTTCTAGTGGTTTTTCTGCTAGCAATCTTGACCAGCATATCGATTGCGTCGTCTATTCTGCGGCTTATGACAAATCTACTCATCCTGAACTACTGGAAGCTGAAAGAAGAGCAATTCCTTTGCTAGAATACACTGAGGCCTTGGGCGCCTTTTCTTCTGGCCTGGATTCGTCAGGCGTAGCGGGTGTTCATGGTAAGACGAGTACTACCGGCATGTGTGGAACCTTGGTTAAGCACTTGGGGCTCAAGGGATCGGTTCTGGTTGGATCGGGAGTTTCCAACTTTGATGGCCGTTCAACGTTAAGCATGGGAAGTGATTTTTTTGTTGCGGAGACATGTGAGTATCGCCGTCATTTTTTGCACTTTTGCCCAAGTCGCATCATCCTTACCAGTGTCGAGATTGACCACTTGGATTACTTTAAGGACTTTGACGATATAGTTGAAGCCTTTGTTTCCTATGGCCTCTTGTTGCCTCAAAAAGGTGAGCTTATTTTCTGCGCAGACGACCACGGAGCCAGGCTCGTAGCAGCTAAAATAGCCGTAGTGCGCCCAGACATCGTTATGACAGACTACGGTTTTTCTGCCAAATCAAATTACAGAATCATAGCAAGTCGCCAAGAAGAAGGGCGTCAGGTTTTTTCCTTAGAAGCATTTAAGAAAGAGAACGGCCAAGCTTTTGAGTTTTTTTTGCAGGTTCCAGGTTTGCATAACATTCTCAACGCCAGCGCCGCGCTCGCCTTGCTGTCATCAATTTATCGCACGCACTATGGTAAGCTCGACAGCAAGGTAATAGACAAGCTTGCGGTGGGTTTGGCGTCATTCAAAGGCTGCAAACGGCGATCCGAAGTCTTGGGCGAAGTTAAAGGGATACTGTTTATGGATGACTACGCCCACCATCCCACCGCTATCAGGACAACGCTGGAAGGCTACCGTCGATTCTATCCATCCCGCCGTCTCGTGGTGGACTTTATGTCTCATACTTACTCACGCACCAAGGCCTTGCTACAAGAGTTTGCACGCAGTTTTGGCGATGCAGACCTTCTGCTTTTGCACGAAATCTATGCCTCGGCGCGTGAGCAAAACCCCGGCGACATATCTGGCCAAACACTATTTGAAAGCAGTAAACGCCACCACGCCAAGGTCGAGTATTTTCCACAAGTGATGGACGCCTGCGATTTTTTGCGTCGTGAACTACGTGCTGGTGATGTTTTTGTGACTATGGGCGCCGGTGACAACTGGAAGCTCGGTCGGGCCTTGTTTGATGAACTTAAGCAAAATCAAGCAAAATCAGCGCGTGCGAGTTACGCCTTATGAAGAGCATGACAGGTTATGGCTATGCCGAAGGCAACGATGGCCGTTTTTCGGCGAGCATTGAACTTAAGACTTACAACAACAGATACCTTGATTTGATATTTTCTCTGCCACCGGTCCTTGGCCCACTAGAAGAGCGCTTGCGCGAGACTTTGCGCCAAAAAATAGCCCGGGGTAGAATAGAACTATTTCTTAGATTTAAAGACCTTCAGGAGCAGCTCAGCATTAGCTTGGATCAGGCCAACATCGAGTCATACGCTGAAGTTCTCCGAACTCTGTCACGGCTGGCCGGCTTGCCCGATGCCCTAAGACTCGAACACCTACTTGCAATGGATGGTCTGGTACGAGTCGACCGAAACCGCGATATTGAGGCATGTTGGAGCTTTTTGCTGCCACTGTTGCAAGCGGCCTTGCTGGAACTTGAGGCAAGCCGTCTGCGTGAAGGTAGCGCCATCAGGGCCGACTTGTTGGCACAACTATGCATTATCGAAGGCTTGGCTAGCTCCATGGAAAAGCATGTCCCCCAGATAGAACTGACGGTGCGCGACCAATTGCGACAGCGCTTTGTTGGGCTTATGGGTGACCTGGTTGATGAGCAGCGCATGCTTGCAGAAGTGGCTGTCCAACTCAACAGATTGACGGTTCATGAAGAACTGGTAAGACTGGCAGCGCATTGTGGTGCTGCTCGCCAGTTTATCCAAGAAGGTAAGCAAGCAGGGAAGAAGCTTGACTTTCTGTTTCAGGAGATGAATAGGGAGATTAACACAATAGGTTCAAAAAGCAGCCTCGTCGGTCTATCCAACGATGTCGTATCTGCCAAAGAAGCTTTGGAAAACTTGCGTGAGCAGGTGCGAAATGTGGAGTAGGGCGCATGCTAAAACCTGGCATTAAGATAGCTATTTCTGGCAAGAGTGGCTGTGGAAACTCCACTGTATCCCGGCTACTCGCCCAAACCTTGGATCTGCGTATGATCAACTACACTTTTCGTAATCTCGCAATCGAGGAAGGGCTGGAACTCAACCAACTGCGCAGTATGGCTGAGACTGACGAGCATTGGGACACTAACTTAGACAAAAAGCAGATCCAACTTGCTCAAGAAGGAGGCTGTGTGCTCGGCTCGCGCTTGGCCATTTGGTTGCTCAAGGACGCTGACCTTACCATTTATCTGACAGCTAGCTCTGATATTAGAGCCGGCCGTATACATCAGCGCGAAGGTGGCAACTTAAACGCAATCTTGCTTGAAACCATGGAACGAGATAGACGAGACAGGGATCGCTACCTTAAACTCTACAAAATTGACAATGACATCTATCAATTTGCTGATTTAGTGATTGATACCACCCATCGTGATCCAAAAATGGTTTTGGATGACATAATCATCACATTGCGAATCAAAAAACTACTATAATGAACAGAGTAAACATTCCTAAAATAGCAAGGAGTTCTGTATGGGCAAGAACGTGCTCGTCGTTGACGATTCAAGTGCCATTCGTCAAAGCGTCAGTTTTATACTCGAACAAGCGCAGTATCAAGTTACACAAGCCAGTGATGGCGTCGACGGTTTGCAAAAACTGGCTGGTCAAGAATTTGCCCTCATACTCTCTGATGTCAACATGCCAAACATGGATGGGATCAGCTTTACCAAAAAAGTACGAGAGCAAGAAGCTTATCGCTATATTCCGATCATCATATTGACCACCGAATCACAAAGCAGCAAGATGGAGGAAGGCAAGGCGGCCGGAGCAACCGGCTGGATTGTTAAGCCTTTTGACGCCGACAAGCTCTTGTCAGTGGTCAAAAAGCTGATTGGATGAGGTAAGCATGCTCGAGATTATATGGTATTCACTTTTGCTCTTGCTACAAGTCGTACAAGTTAACCCAAATATTGATGTTTCGCGACTGGATCTAGAAGTCTATGTAAATAGTGACTTGGTTTATTCCCTAAAAGTCCAGGGAAGCTTAGTGCAGGGGCAGCTGATTAACAGCGATAGTAGGTCCGTTTTGGGCGAATTTGAAGCCAGCCGTCGCGTGCCACAGGCCTACCTTATTTTCCCACGTCAGGCACCTCCAGAGCAGCTAGCTGGCGTAAGCGATACTAAGGCCACCGAAGGTGCGCCGGACAATTTTAACTTAGATTTTACCAAGGCACTTAAAACGCTCAAGTCCTTTGAAACCAATAGGGTACAACGCTTGTCACTGGATCTTTTGCCGCAATTAAAAGACGATTCGTCCGCCAAGACATCCTCATCCACGCCAAGCGCGACACCCAAGACTAGCACCACCAGTATCAAGCCGACAGGCACTGCAAGTGGACAGGCTCAAGGGACTGCAAGCGAACAGACTAAAGCTAAAAGTGACTATGGGCTTGAGATACGCGTAAGTGGGCAGCGCGTTGTGCTTACCGTACCCTCGGCCGGGCTACTGGTATTGCTTAGTTACCGTTAAGGGCTCAATAATCGCATGATAAGAATTTTGATGATTTGCACTGGCAATATTTGCCGAAGCCCTCTTGCGCATGTCGTTTTTAAAGACTGCGCAGACAAGGCAGGTCTGTCTCAACAGTTTGAGCTTGAGTCGGCAGGAACTCACGGTTATCACATAGGTCAAGACGCCGACCATCGTGCCCGCAAAACTGCCTTAAAACACGGCATTGTGCTGAGCCATCCTGCCCGCAAATTGGAAGCGCCTGATTTGGCCTATTATAACTTCTTGCTATGCATGGACAACAGCCATCTTAGGCACGTCAAGTCTATGGCCCGCAATGCGCAAGAAACCGACAAGGTAAGGCTCTTTTCCAGCTTTTACGAGCAAGCTGGGGCCAATACCGAGGTGCCCGACCCCTATTATGGTGACATGAGCGACTTTGAGGCGGTCTATCAACAAGTTTTAGTGCTAAGTCGAGCTTTGCTCAATGCACTTACGCAAGCATCTAAAACTTGAGAACGGTCAGATAGTTGGAGCGAACGTAGTCGAGTATTGCCTGTTCTTCTTGGCTGATCTGCCCGTCAATCGACGCAATGTCCTCCATCATGCTGATGATCTTTTGGCGTTTGCTTGTGTCATGGGGCATCTTGATGCGAAGCTTTCCACCTGTCGCGAGCCGAATTAACGCTTCCATGCTTTCGGTACTATATCCCAGTTGCTTGCCGATTTTGAGACATGCTTCTCGTTCTTCGGGGCTAAAGATGCCGTCGGCCATGGACATTACCATCAGGTTGGTTAAGGCGTAATCCCTAACATCATAGAGCTTGTCATAACGCAAGGGGTCAAAGCTACTTATAGTTTTGATTTTGGCGGTTTCTGTACTTTGTTCAAAGGCTTCTTGTTTGAGTGCTTGTCTAAACTGTCCCGGGCGTTCAAAGCCGTCAACTGTCCACTCAAACTTGCCTGAGTTGTAGGCGTGTTTGCAATACGGGCAGCTAAGGTCCAAGCTATCTTGAATAGGTGCACCGCACGACGCGCAACTATGTTGGAAGACGCTGCCCTTGGCAGCCTTAAAATCACTGGAACGAGAAAGTGACAGTATCCAAGACTCTTCTCTCACCGCCGGGTCACGCAGTTTAGCCTTGCCACTACTTTCTAGACTGATTTCCTGCAAGCTTGCAGTAAGCGAAAAATCCAAAAGATCACGATCTGGTTTTTGGCGCAGGCCAGATAGCGTTACCTTATTTAGGTAGAGACGATTGTAGGCGGTTCTGTTTGAATCTTTTTGTTTATGAGACTGTTCTTCCAGCCAAGAAAAGATTCGATCGCTCACAAAACGGCGCGCGACTAGCGGTTGTGCCAAGCAGCGAGCGCGCAAAATCTGCATATAAGCGTTGGAGGCTTTATCTTCAAGCATCTGTACGCTAAACGTGGGGTCTTTCTTGCGAAGGCTGGCAACGTTGGCGCTGAGACCCGCATTGCGAGCTGCTCCATCTTCTACGTAGTCTATGGACTGCGTGATTTCTGCTAAGACCCAGTCATAGTCACCTGAGTTTACTATGCTATTGCAGTACTGACACTGGCCGCGCTCGCCCATGTCCTCGGGAAGAGGTGAACCGCAATGCGGGCAGTTGTTGTCATTATACAGACCCCCGTTTCCAGAAGAAGGCCCCGTTCGTTTTATAAATGACCAGTATTCTACAAAGTCTTCATAACCTTCGTGATTAAAGGCAGAATAGCTTTGGCAGACAAAGCGGTCCAACATGCTGGCGTGGATAGAAACGTGGATAACGTCATAGGGTCCGTCCTGCTCGGCCTTGTCTATGCTCATTTGGTGAATCTTAATATTGGAGAGCGTGTTTTTTTGTCCGAGCAGTTCCATCATGGCAAACTGGGTATAAAAACGCTGATAGACACCGTCTGAAATATAGCGACGCACACCTTTAAGGTTTTGTTCCATCCACGCGTTTTGTATGCCAAAAAACGCTGTTTCCACTTTTTTTAGAAAACTATCTCGATCAAAGTTGGGGTTGCGTTTGACTAAGGCTGCCAAGCCCCCTGCTTTTTGTGCAGCCGAACTTGGATTGCTTACTCTGGCATCAGCCTTGCTCAAACGAGTGATGGTATTAGTCTTTTTGTGTTTACTGTAGCGAAGATAGAGATAAAACAGCACAGCAGCGCCGAGCAGAATCAATGTGGCAGGAATAGGGCCCAAGCTGGCGTACAAAAATCCAACCATACGCACCAGTCCCTCTACAATTACAAAAACAAAGAAAAGGTCGCCACCTGAGGATCCCGACGAGCTTGAAGACCCGCCTGAATATGAGCTGCCGGAGCTGGAACGACCTGACGACCCACCACCGGCGCCGCCAGCACGGGCGTCGAGACTGGCAGTAATAAAGAGCATTATGCCCAGAATCAGCAATGCACACCTAACTAAGTGCTTCAACTGTTTTTTTGGTTCTGGTTTCATGGCTAACTCCTTATTGACTGTCGTTTGGCAACAAAGACGCCGTCAATTGACAGCGTCAAACTGCTTAGACACATGTATCGTTACATCTGAGCCAGAATGTCTTTCTTTTTGGCATCAAATTCTTCTTTTGAAATGAGTTCACTTTCGAGCATTTTCTTGAGCTGGGCAAGTTTGGCCATTGGGTCGTTGGCGTCAACGCTTGCTTGCGCTCCATTGCTAGGCGTGGCTATTTGTCCGGCCATCATCTGCCCAAATGCGACTCCGGCACCCATGCCCATGCCTAGGCCTGCTCCGCCACCGGGATTGGCGGCGGCTGACTTCATTGCATCAAGCTGTTGCAACTGGGCGTACGACAGACCGGCGGCCGCTGCTGCCTGTGACTCGGCATTCATGTCTGCAATGCGGTTGATGCGGCGCATGGTGTCTTCATCAAAACTAGTGCCTTCGATGCGGAAGTCTTCAAGCGCAAAGCCCATCAAAGAGAACTCTTGAACCAATTTTTCGTTGAGGCCTGCAGCAATTTCATTGCGATTGCGGTCTATGTCAGCGTAGCTAAAAGCACCTTCTGCCAAGAAATCAGACAGTGGTTGAACTATTCTGCTTCCCATTACGGCTCTAAAGTCTTCAACCGTGTAGTTGTTAGCACCGGCTACAACTTGAGAAAAGAAAGGACCCGCTTGCGCTATTCTAAAGCTGTAGTTGCCAAAGGCGCGCAGACCGACAGGAAACTTGTAAACTGGGTCCTGGTACTTGATGATGCTTGGTGTGCCCCACTTTTGATTTAAGACCTTTGCAGTTCTGAAGTAGAAAATGCCAACTTTAAACTCACTTTGGAATGCTTGCATAAAGCGTGACAACGTAGTCCAAAACGGCTCATTGCTTGTCTTTAAGTCGGTGGTGCCTTCTTCGGTTATTACGGCCTCTACCTTGCCTTGGTAGACAAAAATACAACCTTGGCCAGGTCCAACAATCAGCTTGGAAGCGTTTTTAATTTCGTCTCCATTGTCGGTCCAGCGGAAGAATATATCGTTTGGACTGGGGTTATCCCACTGAATAACCGAACGAAACTGGTTGCGGATGCCTGAAAACAGACCCATATTAATCTCCCTTCTTTGGCTTGCGCCACAAGCGGGCCAGAATGGTGATCAGAAAACCAAAACTCATCAGGCCGGCGATGCCAAAGCCGATGAGCCCAATCACCGGTACCCCATTTACGATAGGCGGTACTTCGGCCCGGATAATCAATGACGAGCTGATCAGGATAGCCGCAAGGACTATGCCAAAGATCAGTCTTGTCCCTATATTTTCTAGACTTTGCCTCAGTGGTTCAATACCTTTGATGCGAAAATTAATAGTAAAATCGCCCCGACGAGCTGCTTTGAGCAGTTCCATGCTTTCGATCGGAAAGTCGCGAAGCAATTCCAAGTATGATTCTGCCTGGGTGGAAATGGTTTTCCACAGCCGGTCAGGTCTCAGTTGGCGCAGACTCATACGTGCCGCAAAAGGTTCAAAGAGCGTCATCAAGCTAAAGCTGGGACTTAGTTGACTGCCCACACCTTCGGCAATCACTAAGGCTTTTGCCATCAACAAGAACTTGGATGGTACTTTGAGTTCGTGTCCTTGTATCAACAAAACCAGGCGTTGAAATACTTCGCCAAAGTCAATTTCGCCCATTGGCCGGTCAAAGTAGAGGTCAAGCAAGTCAGCGATTTCAACTTCCAGTGAAGGTATGTCGTGAGATGTGTGGCCAACTAAGCGTAACAAGCTAGTTGTTATGTGCTTGTAGTTGCCGCCCGCCATGGCCACCAAAAGCTCGACGAGGATTCGTTGTTCATCAGGATGAATCCGGCCCATCATGCCAAAGTCTATAAAGCAGGCCCTCCCACCACCGAGCATGATAACATTGCCAGGATGGGGATCGGCATGGAAGAAACCATGAAAAAAGACTTGTTCTAGCATAAGTTCAGCAAGGTTTTTGGCTATTGCCTCGCGGTCAAAGCCGTTGACCGTTCCATCAAGAATGGCCGACAGTTTAACGCCTTGGACAAACTCCATGGTTAAGATTTTATGTGAGCAAAGTGGCTTAAAAGCTCCTGGCACATATATGTTTTGATTACCCCTAAATAGTAAAGAAAAACGTTCCATGTTATGGAGTTCGAGCGTAAAATCCAATTCTCTTAGAATTTGTTTCCTAAATTCTGCAATCAAACCACTCGGATCAAAGTGGCGATACTCGGGTACATAGCGTTCTACCAAGCGAGCAAGCAGCTCCAAGATTTCTAAGTCACGCATTATCATGGTCTGAATGTCGGGGCGTTGGACTTTGACTGCCACCCTCCTGCCATCCAAAAGCCAAGCTTCGTGAACTTGGGCTATGCTGGCCGACGCGACGGGTTGTGGCGAAAAGGAGCTAAAAAGTTCTTTTGGGTCTTTGAGCAGTTCATCTCTAATGATAGTTTCTACCAAGTCTGCAGAAAACGGCGTGACTTGATCCTGTAGTTTTGATAATTCTTCTATCAGGCCTGGTTCGATTAGGTCAGCTCGATTGGACAAGATTTGGCCAAACTTTACAAACGTCGGACCCAGCGCCTCAAGCAGCATACGAATGCGTTGCCAATGGGATTTTTTTCGCAAAGTTTGTTGGTCATCTACGCAACGCCAGTCAAACTGAGCGCTGCCTTGTTCTAGGTCTGGACTGCCTGGATCGTCTTGCTTGCCATGCGAGCTGGCGCGACTTTGAGCACGTCGGCTAGCTTGAGAACTTAAGCGGCGGATGATGCGACCAAAGCGAATCCTATCCATCCATTCGCCAAAACCAAAACGAATTAGATTGACGGAAATTTCTTCGAGGCGGCGAATGTGCGAAAAACTAAAATGGATTTTGATCAAGCATATTCCTCATCATGTAATATGATGCGTTAGCCTAGAGGGTGTCAAATGAAAATGCCCGGCCTGGTAAAGGTCGGGCACAAAGTTGGCATAGAATCAGACTATAAGCCAGAGTCTAGGTCAGACTATAGATCCGGATAGAGTTCCTAATTAACCGGTGACTCGCGCAAAGGTCGATACATTGTTATCGCTGTTGGTCAACTTAAGAACATTGACGTCTACCGCATAGGTAAACTGTTCGTTAATTGAAAGTCCGCCGAGCGTGTAAGTTCTGGTCAAAGTGCTATTTACCCGGGTGAAAGTACCCGTGATGGTGATAAGTCCATCAATGACAAAAGTGCCATCGTTACGATAGGTGGTAGTGTAACCATCGGTGTCTTGCCAAGTGCCTACAAGACCCAAACCAAATAGATCACAACCTGAAAGAGTTACGAGCACTAGCAATGCAAGTGCAATTGAAACGAACGATACTGTTTTTTTCATATAAAATCCCTTATTATCTCAAATAATAATAACGAATTGGAAAACGTCCAATATAATAAATATTATTAATCTTGCACGGGAATCTAAAAAACCTCTTTAAAGGAAGACGGATCAATGCCTGCGGCCTTACCTTTGCTGTCGATCCTAAAATGCCAGTGGCTGTCAAAAATATGCAGATCATCCAAGACTTTACCATCGCTTACTATCATAGCGTGTAGCCGGGTGCTGTAATTGTCCCTTAGCTGTTTAACAAGGTTGGACTTCTTAATCAGAATTTTGGGAACCTTAAAGTCCGAAATAATCAATACGTCGGCCCTGCTCCAGTTTTCTTCTCTAACCAAATCGAGGCAGCGGTATAGGGCTGGCCTAAGATCGGTGCCACCTCTAAAAGAAAAGTCTAAAAATGAGCTAAGTGCATCCAAATCTCTAAGAGCTTGGGACACATCAAGGGTTTCTATCCTGTCAGAAAAACTGATGATGAAGCAGGGTCTTTGCTCTTGATAACAAATTCTGACCAAAGCAAGCACCATCGCCTTGGCAGCTTGTTCAGGAAGTCCTTCCATAGAACCTGAGGTATCTACGCAGATAATAGCTGGTCCTTGCTGTTCTGGTGTGGGGGCTTTTGATTGCACGTTTTGAAGGGGCACAAGCTGGCGTTGGCTGAGGTAGTCTAGATTGCTGAGCCGTGACTCAGCATAGTCTTTTAGAAAAAGTAGGTCTGTGCCAGGTTCAAACAGATGTGCCCAGGCAGCCTGAGGCACCAAAGTGAGGTCTCGGCCTTGGCTATAACCTACTATTTCGCTACGTCCCAATTCTTCGATTTGGTTGCCTTGCTTGAGACTTGCACTAGCATCTTGGGATTCTGGCTTGCTGCTATCATCTGGTGGCGTGAGTCGAGACCGCCCAATGCGTCGCGCCAAGTCGTTTAGTTTATCAAAGGACGCCAAAAACAGGGCTGCATCGTCGAGCGCCTTCCAATGCACTCGTTTCCAATGACCGGCATCTAGATCCCATCCAGCGTCACTGCGACCAAAAAAATCTTTGATTTTTGGGCCGCGCTCTTCTAAGGTTTTTTTGAGTGCAAGCATTTCCAGCTTCATTCTTTCTAGATCGTTTCTCAAAAAATTGCTTTGCTCCTGTCTTAGCTGCAGCTTTGCGTCATCCAAGTGCTGCTGCAGAGCCAACAAGCTAAGTGCTTCATTCCTTACTTTAAGCCATGCATCATGATCTAAGTTGCTTTGTCTAGCTACACTTTGGCAATCCTGACGATATCGGTCCTCGAGGGCGCTGTGATCTGCCTGCACATGACTAAAATGGCTTTGATCTAGCTTGTCGAGTTGCTCCTGCCAATTTTTGCGTGCTTCTTTGCCAAGTGCTCTAAGAAGTGGATTACCAGCTTGCTGCCAGGTGGCTTCCTTGCCAAAGCCACTTGTGACGTCAAAACCCAAGACCAGTCCGAGTTGAACCAAGGCCGAATCAAGAACTGGATTTTTTGACAAGTTCTTGTAAGTCACTTTCCATGCCTGCTACAAAGAAGTCAAAAGTGCCGCTCGGCAAAAACAGATGCTGGCCTTCTTGTGTTTTTAATGAAGCTATCGTTTGTCTGAGATCTAACGCGGCGCTCTCATACACAGCACGCTCCCTTGAGTTACTGGCTGAATGCCGTTTTGCAGCAAGCGCAACGGCTTTGCGCTCGCGGGTCAGACTGAGTTGCTGTCCGTCCCAAGCTACACCGTTAGCAGTTTTTTGTAAGTGCAAGCTTTTGCTGCCGTCGTAGGTGCCGTTCGTATAGACAAAACACTCGCAACTTTGGGCTTGGACAGAACTAAGGCTTTCGTAGTCTTCCTTCCAGATGCGCAGTTCGTCAAAGTTTTCGGGAAACAACCCAGTCTGCAGAACAATCTGGTAGTATTCTTGATCGAGCAAAACGGGCAGTTCTACGGTTTCAAAGACTTGCTCGGGTGCAGGTTCATCAAGATTAACGGCGCCCGCTGCCCGGTCGCTGGGCCTACTGAGAACTGAGCGCAGGCTGTCCCAAGCCAAATCATATTGTTCTGGAAGATCCCATAAAAGGTCAGGCAATAAACCAAGATCTAGTAGATTGGTGGTGATTCGACCATGACAAAGGGCGCTGGCTCTGACGATTTGGCCGGCCTTCTTCCAGCGACGGTCGCTTATGTAGGGTGCTTTTGCGTCACGGTGCAAGTCTTGAAACAGTTGACGCAAAGCAACGATCGCCTCAAGCGAACGGTCATCGAGCGTTACATGCTGCAAGGCTGAGGTCCAGGCTTGCCATTCGTCGGCCCCAATTTTAACGGCCGGCTCAACCGGATCGTGGTAAGGGTCACGTAAGTTGGACAAGAGCTTGCGAACATTGTCGGGGTTTTTTAAAGGTGCGACGTAGACTCTAAGCAAAAAGCGGTCCCAGAAGGCACGCGCGGTATCATCACTGGGACCTTCGTTACTTGCTGCAATAAGTAACTTGAGAGGTAGCTGGATTTCCGTATCGCCGTTGAGCCAGAGCTTTTCGTTGAGGGCCGTCAACAAAGCATTCTGAATGGGTGGACTGGCTTTCCAAATTTCGTCGAGAAAAACTATTTCTGCCTCGGGCAAGTAACCTTTGCTTCGGCGGACGTAGCGATCTTCATCGCGCAATGCCTTAATGGAAACCGGACCAAAAACTTCCTCGGGGGTAGAAAAACGCCCCATTAAATAGTCAAAGCTGCGAGCATCCGAAAAGGCAAAGTTGAGGCGACGTGCAATCAGGCTCTTTCCAGTGCCTGGAGGCCCCCACAAAAACACGCTTTCGCCAGCGATTGCCGCCAAGAGACAAAGGCGAAGATGACGCGAGCGTTCAAAGAGGCCAAGCTCAAGTTGAGGAATAAGCACTTTTAATCGTTCAAACAAATTTTTTGATTGACTCAAAGTGCAGCTTCCACCTGTTCTTTATTGACAAAACCAAGCTTGACCAATATTTCGCCAAGGCGTGAGCCTGGCTCGGCCGTTTGTGCGCCAAGCGCCTTCTCGAGTTGTTCTGCGCTGAGCTGACCCTTTTTGATCAGGTTTTCTCCAAGTGGCATAGCATGCTCCTTTTTTTGTGGGATATAGAGTGGTTCTATTTTAGTCTTTGCAGGTTGATGAGTCAAACAGGAACAGCTTTTGAACAAGCTAAAACAACGTAGCGATTGTCATCGGCTAACGTAAGCACCTCGCAAAAAAGTTTTCCCAAAAAGCCAGCATAACCCAAGTGACGATTGGCCACAATTAATAACTTGCCACCGCTTTTGAGGCGACCAGCTGCTTGGGCAAACATCCTCTTGGCCACGGCATCAGTTTGGGTTCTACCTTGATGAAAAGGTGGATTGCACAGAATTAGGTTTGCACTTCCACATTCATCAGACGTCAAGCAGTCGGTCCAAACAAAGCTCGCGCGAGAGCACATGCCATTGCGCTCAAAGCCATCGTGCGCAGAACATACTGCCAACCAGGACTCATCAGCACAAACGACGTGAGCTTTGGGAAATAGCCGGGCTGCGCATAGGGCCAAGAGGCCGTTTCCGCTGCCACAGTCAATAATCGATTCTGGCAAGTTTGCCCAGTGCTTGGATTCGATGACTAAAGTTTTGGCCAAAAGCAGACTGCCTCGGTCGTGGCCGTTGACAGAAAAAACCCCTGAGTAATTGACGGTTTCTAATGCACCAAAGGCAGAGTCGTCCAGTTTAATTGCCTTGGGCCAAGTCTCTTTACTTGGCAAAGTTGGCAGGTCTGCATTTTGTTTGCTGGCAAAAATCAACCGCGCTTTATGAGCAGCCAAGCTGGTCTTGCTCTGGCCGATATGGTGGTCAAAAAGTGCTAAGCCTGTCTTGTGGATGTCACGAGTCATCGCCCCTGCAATCACCGAGCAATGCTGCGGCAAGCTTGACAGGCTATAAAGTTGGAAGTCCAGACTGTCGTGGCTTTTGGGAACTTGCATCAGAACTAGTTCAACCGAAGCAAGCCGTGCAAGCAAGGCATCATCAAAAGACTTAAAGCGAGTCAGATTCGTTAGGTCTAGGTCATTTAATCTAAGGTTTTCTTGACATGCAAGCCAAGATAAGTAGGACTCGTTGAGCCAAGTAATCTTGTGGCCCGCCGCCAAGGCGCCAAGTGCTAGGGCGCCGCAGTGGTCGTTGAGAATGAGCACATGCAAGCAAGGCCTAAAGTGCTTGGCGAGATAGTGAACCATAAGTGAGTCGGCGGCGTTCCAGGCCTGCAATCCAGTTTGTTCTTGGTCATAGGGAAAACGGCCAAGATTGAATGGCCCAAAGGGCGAATCCCATGTCTGCATAAACGACTAAACGCTAGAGTTTTTCATAGTCTCTTATCTATTTTAAGCGAATCAACGTGTCGCTGTAGCCCAACTGAGCCAAGTGGTTTCGCAGCTCGGGGATTGTATTGAGACCAATGTTGCGGACTACCACTCTGTAAATGGCAGTTCCAAAAATTTCCTCTTCGGCGCTAATCTTTTGGTTGACAAAGTACTGAACAAGCTTTTGCGCATATTCTCTATTGGCGTAGCTGGCAATCTGGATGGTTCTGGTCTCAAGGCCTGCATAGGACAGGTTGGCGGGAGCCAGAGTGTTTGCAACAGGGCGAGCAGGTGCGTTGACTAAGACTTGAGCTTCGATGCGGACTCGGGCAACGCCAGCGCCTACCATAGCGATTTCTTCGGCGGCTGCTCGCGACAAATCGATGTTGCGACCTTTTATAAAAGGTCCACGATCAGTAACCCTAACATTGACGCTTCGGCCGTTTTGAAGGTTGGTAACCTTAACAAGGGTTCCAAAGGGCAAGGTCAAATGTGCGGCCGTCAATTGATTGGGGTCATAGACTTCGCCATTGGCTGTTAAGCGACCGGCAAATTCTTGACCATACCAGGATGCGTAGCCTTCTTCGAGATGTTGAGCATCTTGAGCAATCAAAAGTGTTGGCGTGCACAGCCCTACAAGAGCGACTATCAATAAAAAAAGTTTGCTGGTTTTCATAAGCAAGGTATCGGCTTTTGCCCGCTATTCATTGACAACTTTTGAAAATTCTTGCACGTGCTGCTGGTTGGCCGCGGCATCCTGTTCTATCCGTTCTATTACCGTCTTTAACGATTGATTGCTGCGTGTCTGCGTATCCAGCGCCTTGGCTATGGCCTGGTTAGAAGCAACGATTTCTTCCATGGCGGATTCCATCTGGGCCGAATCGCGACTCTGACCTTGCGAAATATACAATATTTTTCGAGTGGCGTTAGTGAGATTTTCAATAGAGGCCAATATCTGCTGCGCGCCTGTTTTTTGCTCACTCATTGCATCAGCAATGGTTCTTACCACTTGAGAGCTATCTTTTACGCGCCCCTCAATAGTTTCAAAGGCAAGCGAGCTCTCTTCTGCTAGTTCCAAGCCTTTTCGTGTACGCTCAGACATGTCGGCAATCTTGCCGGCTATCTCGCGCGTGCTTTTGGCTGTGGACTCAGCCAACTTTCGTACTTCGTCAGCCACTACGGCAAAGCCTTTGCCAGCACTGCCAGCATGAGCTGCCTCAATAGCTGCATTCATCGCGAGTAAATTAATTTGAGCATTTATCTTGCTAATGGTGCGAACGATGGTGACCACCTCAAACGAGGAATTGTCGATCTCTTCCATAGAAATTTGCATGCTGGCGACTAACTTGCCACCGTCCAACGAGCTTTGCTCGAGTGTTTGGCTTAGCTCGAGGGCCTGGTGAGTCATGTTTGCAACCGAGGCAATGTTGCTGGTAATTTCGGTCATGCCGGCCGAACTCTCTTGAACCATCGCTTCTTGGTTCTCGAGTAAGGCCTGCAGTTCGATAATTGTCTTACGTAAATCTGAATTGGACTCTTTGCTGCCTTCTAAAGTTAAGCTTTGAGCTCGACTTGCAGCTTCCAGAGAGCGCTGGGCTTGGTCGATGTTTATCATTTCTTGTTGGGCTTCGCCGGCAATGGTAGCGACTACCTTTGCTGAGCCAATCACGCGCTGCGCTATTGAGCGAGACTGTGCAAGGGTTTTTTCCAAGCGGGTCATGACCTCGTTAAAGGCTAGTCCTACTTGGCCAAGTTCGTCACTACTGCTGATTGGCAGTCGGGCCAAGAGGTCTGCCTGCCCAGATGCAATGTTGAGCATGGTCACTTTTAAGTGACCGAGTTTGGTGGCTATGGTGCTGGCTGTGGATCGAATAAGTATGAACGACCACAAAAAAACTGCTGCACCCAAGATCAAAAACTGGCCAAAAATAGTCGATTCTTCGCCCAGCACGCCTAGCTGGATAGGTATACCTGCCTTGAGATCCGCTATCCATTGATGGTAAATGCCAAAGCTTGTCATACAAAACATAATGACGGACATGCTTACAGCCGTAAGCGTTGTGATCACAATCCGGCTGCGAAGACTTATTTTAGGAAGGGCAGTGTTTTTGGTGACAACGTTTAAAAGCTCTCTGGCTGTTAGGCTAAGCTTGTCTATTAGGTCAATTTCTTGCAAAGCTGCCATTAGTCCAAGGCAGCCGTTGAGTAGCAAAACCAAAATGATATCCACAACATCTAAAGCTCTTGTTCCACGTCCGATCTGTACCAGGAGCGAAATAAGAGGCCCAACAAAAAACGCGATCACATTTATGCCTATGACCAAATAGTCAAGTGAATCAAGACGTTTTTGCGCCCTGAGTTTGTCCGCTGCACTGGCAGAAGCAAGCATGGCTGGGTCGCTTACTAGTCTGGAAAGTGGTCTCAACCTAAAGAAAATTGTCAGTCCAGCAAGCACGCAAAGGCTCAATACAATACTCAAGAAAAGGCCCAAACCGCTGATGACGCTCGCCATCGAGCGCAGATAAAAGTAGCCGTTAAAAAACTGCATCAAACAAGCAACAAGCAAACTAATGGTGACTACAAGGACCGCAATGCGCAGGTGAAGTGTTTTCATACCACCAGTATAGTACACAAAGATGCATTTTTAGCTTAAAGTTAGTTTTATGACAAAGCTGTCGGTTATCGCAACCGGTTTTTTTCTATTCTTGCCATTGCTGTCACCACTTACGTCTGCATTAATGGGGCAAGAATTGACACAAGAATTGACACAAGAATCAAAAAATCCAAGCTTGGAAACGTACCTTGGGGCTGAGTTTATTGCCGGTCAAGCCTTGGAGTTAGTTTATAAATTCAAGACTGGTGACGATTTACTCAGTCGCCTTGATTGGCAGATCCCGCCTGCCATAGGGCTCAGTTTTGGACTAAGGGCTCGTTGGCTGGACAACTTACAAACCAGCTTAACCTTTTCAACTCTGTGGCCTCTCATACGCGGCAACATGGTAGATGACGACTGGTTATCCGGTCCGTCAAGCCAAGAGCCTGATATACATTCCGACACCGGCATTACGCTCAAGTTCTACAATCACCTGCGCTTTGAGACTTCGTTTCCTTTTGCAATCGAAAAATTGGTGATAGAACCCGGTCTTGGTCTCGACTATCGCAGTTTGGCCTGGGACGGTTTTGAAACTGTACAAGTGGGACTAGCAGCCGGCACGTACTACGGGCAGACCTTTGCCTATGACCAACAATGGTTGGTGCCGTGGCTGTCACTTAAAGTGGGTCTGGCACTCAAAGAGTTTGACATCAATCTTGGTTTGCGCCTTAGCCCTTGGCTGTATGGGCAAGGGCGTGACATACATGTTTTACGCTTGCTGACCTTTTTGGACTATGTCTACGGTGGCTACATGATCTCGCCCAGTCTAAATATGACGCTGAGAATTTCTAAGAGCCTTTCGATAGCCAGTCTGTTAGAATACGAGCTAATAGCCGGCACGCGCGGCGATACGCTAACAAGCAGCAATGGCGAGACCAACTTGAACGCTGCTTATGGTCGCTCTTACTCGCAGGCAGGAATGGGTTATCAAGCGACAAGACTGCTGTTTTTCTTAAAAGTAGGGCCGTAAACAGATTATAGGACAGTAGTGCAGGGCCAGCTAAGATGGTTTTCAATTGACTGTTGTCGATTCTTCGTGCTATTTTCACCAGATTGATATTTTGAACCCCAAGTACAAGGTAAGGAAGTAATATACATGAGTAATCTATTTGGTAATCTCGGTCTCTTGTTGGGCATGGGCGAGGCAGGTGCCAGTTCTGACCCATTGCAACAGTTTATGCCTTTTATAATGTTTGGTCTGATCATCGTAGTCTTCTACTTTATGATAATTAGGCCCCAAAGTAAAAAGCAAAAAGATACAAAAAAAATGCTTGATACGCTTAAAAAGGGCGACAAAATCCAAACTATCGGCGGACTGCGCGGCATTGTGTGGGCGCTTAAGGATGATAGCGTAGTTATTAAGACTGACGAAACCGTAAAACTCGAGTTCGTTAGATCTGCTATCGCAACTGTACTTGAGCAAAAGCCTGCTGACGATAACACCGCAGCAATTGAAGACAAAAGCACCGAAGAAGCCAAGCCTGCTAAAGCACCACGCTCAAGCAAGCCAAAGGCTGACTAAGAAACCAAAACTAGCAAGGCCTTGAGCCGGTGGGGTTATTGGATCCTGCCCATGTTGAATATAGCATGTTGCATATATAAAGTTGTTTGACTGGAGTTTCAGGCATGACAAAGAAAGCCCGTTTTCTTATTTTGCTAGTTGTTTTGGGTATTGGAGCGACGCTCATCTACCCAACTATCAACTGGTATTTTCTTCTTGACAAAGAGTCCAAAGACTTGGCCGCGTTGCCGCGTGAACGCATTAGGCAGCATGCTCAAGAGAATGCTGCTGACTTAGTCAGTAAGCTACTTGATCTTTCGACAAGCACCCCTGAGGCGGAGATACCGGCTGACTACCTCTTTGTAGTCGACATTGCCCGAGCCGAAAACGCCAAGTTGCGACGTGAGCAACCAGCCAACTTTAGAGTTAGCAACTTGCTTGACCCTTTCTTAACTTTTGATAAAGACGCCAAGGTCATAAAGAATGACCAAGGAAAACCGGTCATCAAAACCGCTTTGTTGACCGCTTTAGAAAAAAAATATCGCGAAGATATCTTGGCCTTTAAAAAAATGAAGAACAATATCATTCAGCTTGGTCTTGACCTATCTGGTGGTATGTCTGTTGTTTTGGAAGCCAACGCTGACCGCATTGAAGAGCGCCGCGGCGAAAAGCTCAACGACGTTCAATATAATGAAGCACTCGACTTGGCGGTTGAAGTACTCAAAGGTCGCATTGACACCTTTGGCATTACCGAGCCTTCGGTTCGTAAAGACGAAGCAGCCAAGCGAATATTTATTGATATCCCTGGTGACAGTGACCGCGAGCGTGTAAACGCCTTTTTGTTGGGCGGTGGAAGTCTTGCACTGCAAATTGTAGATGACACGGCGACCCAAAGCCTAATTACCCACCAAAACAGTTTTAAAGACAGGACCAATCTTCCTTGGACGCCAGAGAGAGAAGACCCAACCATACTTGCAACTTTGCAAAGCGCTGGCGGAGCAATTATTCCCTATGTAAAGCGTGACACTTACGGCATCGACTACACTGTGCACTATATTATTGTCAAAACTGCGAGTGAGTTTGTGGTTGACGGTAGTTTTATCACCGAGGCACAGGTTGTTCGTGATCAATTGACTGGTGTGCCCAATGTCAACTTTGTAATGACCAGCGATGGTGGTGAAAAATTTAGGGTTCTAACTAAAGACAATATCAACAGTAGTATGGCGATAGTGTTGGATGGCAAAGTTCGCGCTAGTGCCAACATCACCAGTGAAATTGGTGGCGGTTCGGTAAGAATCACCGGATTTAACGCAGAAGATGCCAATAGTATCAGCAAGGTGCTCAAGACTGGTGCACTACCAATTGACCTACGCATTGAATCGATCCAGTCAGTTGGTGCATCACTCGGCGAAGACGCCATCAAAGCCGGATCAAATGCTATACTTTATGGTTTGGTTGCCGTCTTGGTCTTTATGTTGATTTATTATCTTGGCGCCGGGCTTATTGCAAACATTGCCCTAGTCCTCAACGCTTTCATAATGATAGCAACCTTGTCCGCGCTCAACCTTACCATGACGCTAACAAGTATTGCGGGTTTTGTATTGACTATTGGTATGGCTGTAGATGCCAACGTGATCATCTTTGAACGAATTAAAGAAGAACTTAGGCTAGGCAAGGGGCGCGCAGCATCAATCGCTGCTGGTTATCAGAAGGCCTTTTGGTCAATTGCTGACTCCAACATTACTACAATAATCGCCTCGGTACTCTTGGCCTTCCTCGGCACAGGACCTATTCGTGGTTTTGCCGTGACCCTTACCGTCGGTGTCTTAACATCGATGTTTACTTCTCTGTTTGTAACCCATTTGTTCCAAGATTTTGGCACGGAGCAACTTAAACGAACCAAGATGAGTATAGCTTGGAGGCTCAAATAATGCGCATCATTCATTTTACCAAGGCGCGCATAGTCGCATACACTGTGTCGCTTACCGCTATCGCTGCTATGTTTGTGGTTACCTTTGCCGTTTACGGTGGGTTTAACCTCGGCATCGACTTTAGAGCGGGGCTCAGCGTTCAAGTTGAAGCCGGTTATGCTGAAGTCAGTGTCGAAGAACTGCAAGCAAAACTATCAAGCTTGGGGCAGGTACAAGTTTCCAAACCTGACGACACAGCCCAAGGTGAGTTGCTAGTATTTGTTCCTGCAGCTGGCGCGCCCCAAGTGGATCCTGAGGCTAACGCGGATAACGTCCGCTCAGTTCTCAATGCTGCTTATAGTGACAGCACCGTAAGAGTTGGAGCGAGTGATGGACTGATCGGTCTAGAAACTGACAACGGAGTTAGAGTTTCGGCTCGTAAACTGGTTAAAACTTCTACAATCGAAGAAGTAAGAGCTGCATTGTCCAGTTTAGAAGGAGTGCAGGTTCAGGCAACTGGTGATGCAACAAGCCAACAATTTATTATCCGTGTCCGAGATCCTGGCACCACAGAGAATTTCATTGACGTTACCGAGGCTGCAATTAGAACAAAGCTGATGGCTGTCTATGGACTAGGCAATGTTCGCGTTGGTGACAGCCAAGGCTTGGCGACCAACAGCGTCGGCGCACGTTTTTCCCAGACTCTTGCGACCTCGGCGATCTGGCTTGTCAGCTTGGCGATGATCTTTATCATGATATACATTTGGATACGCTTTAAGCTCGGATTTGCTATTGCTGCTATGGTAGCAACGTTGCACGACGGCTTGTTTATGGCGGCTTTTATCGGTGTCACTCAGATGGAGTTTACTTCGGCCACTATCGCCGCTGTGCTCACCATCATCGGCTACTCGCTTAATGATACGATAGTTGTCTTTGACCGCATACGTGAAAACGAAAAGCTGATGGCTGACAAAAAACTGTCGTTTATTTACGACAGTTCTTTGAGTACTACCATGAGCAGAACCGTTGTAACTAGCTTTACAACCTTGGTTGCCGTAATATCAATAGCCGTCTTTACGCAAGGTGAAGTTAAAGATTTTGCCATCGCCTTGGTAGTTGGTATCTTGGTGGGTACCTATTCATCCATCTTTATTGCTTCTGGCATATTGTTAGACTGGCGCAATAGATCTATCAAGCGTCGTCGCCTTAAGGAATCCAAGATAAGCGGCAAGCCACTTGACCAAATACAAAGTGCCGAGTTAGAAATGTCGCCTAATTCCGCCACAGCAAGCAGCGAAGTAGACGCTGATGCGCTGGCTGACGACATCCGACGTCAAAGAAAAGAACGTAAAAAGTTCTAAAACGGCTTTGGTCTAATAGAGGGCTGCTTCTCATAAGGCAGCCCTTTTGTTATTTTAAAGCTATGATACTTTTGCCTCAACTCGCGTCAAAATTCTACCCTCCAGATTCAGCGCTTATAGACGCCTGTCCACTTGTGCTAATCCACGGCCTGTTTGGATCCGGCGACAACTGGGCTCCGGTTGCCCGTTTACTGGCGCGGACTAGACCGGTGCTAACGCTTGACTTGCCAGCTCACGATGGTTCTAAGAACTTCCCTTCGGCACTAGATTATCCAAGTTTGTCGGAGGTCGTCATCAGGCACTTGCAAGCCAGCGTTGAGCTTAGTTCTTTTGAAAAGATTGATGTGCTGGGTCACTCCATGGGCGGCAAAGTGGCCATGACCATGGCCCTGTTGCGCTACAAAAAGCTTAGACGACTTATAGTGGCAGATATCGCTCCCAAGACTTACGAGCCGCACCATCAACACATTTTTGCCGCGCTCGAAGCCGTGCATCCCGAGAAATTACAAAATCGCTCTCAGGCCGATGCAATTTTTGCGCGCTACGTTGACAACAGTGCCGAGCGGGCCTTCCTTGGTTGGAACTTACGAAGTTCTGACCAAGGTGGCTATCAGTGGCGCTTTGATCTCGAGCGTATAGAGGCAGCTTACCATGATATTCTTGGTTTTCCTATTATTGAAGCTTCACTGTTGCCAAGCGACCTCGCTACACTATTCATTAAGGGTTCGCTTAGCTCGTATTTGGCAGACCCCGAGGACCGGCCTTTGTTGGCTAAATTCTTCACAAACTTTAGCATTACTTGCTTGGAGCAGGCCGGTCATTGGGTACATGTTGACAAAAGGGCAGAATTTGCCCTACTTGTCGAGCAGTTTTTGGTATAGACTTGCTGTATGAGTTTGCAGTCAATCGGTCGTTTTAGGATTTCAGCAGGTAGCGCCTTACCATATGGAGCGACCTTCACACCTTACGGTGTCAACTTTTCACTTTTTTCCCGCAATGCCAGCGCGGTAACCCTTTGTATTTTTTCTGATCCGCAGGATGCCGAAGCAGAAGTACGCATTAGTCTTGATCCTATGCTCAACAAAACTGGTGATATTTGGCATGTACTTATTAACAATGCGCTGCCAGGTATGCTTTATCTCTATAGCGTTGATGGCCCGTTTGCACCCAAGCGAGGTTTTCGATTCAACAAATACAAGCATTTGATTGACCCGTATGCAAAAGCCTTGACCGGTGGTTTTCGCTGGGACTTTTCGGGTACTGTCGCTTACGATCCAGATTCGCCGGAAAAGGATCTTTCTTTTTCTGAAACGCAAGACTTGTCAGTGCTACCAAAGTGTATTGTAGTTGACGATAACGATTTTGACTGGCAGGGCGACAAGCCGCTCAATTACCAACTAAAGCATTCAGTGATCTACGAAACCCACGTTAAGGGTTTGACCGCCCACGCAAGTTCTAAAGTAGAACATCCAGGCACCTATCGTGGCGTAATAGAGATGATCCCCTATTTAAAGAGTCTGGGTATCACCTCGCTTGAGTTTTTGCCCACTCAAGAATTTGATGAATTTGAGTACCAAGACAGAACCAATCCGATGACCGGTGAACCACTCAAAAACTATTGGGGTTACAGCACGATTGCTTTCTTTGCTCCCAAGGCTAGCTATGCAGCCGACGGCGCCAACGGGCAGCAGGTCAATGAGTTTAAGGAGATGGTTCGCGAGTTACACAAAGCAGGCCTTGAGGTGATTATGGACGTGGTCTTTAATCATACTGGTGAAGGCAATGAAATGGGTTACACTTACAGTTTTAAAGGCATAGACAACAAGATCTTCTATATGCTGGAGCCAGACAATCAACGTTACTATCGCAACTACTCTGGCTGCGGTAACACGGTCAACTGCAACCATCCTGTAGTTAGAGGCTTTATAGTTGACTGTTTGCGCTATTGGGTCCTTGAGATGCATGTTGACGGATTTAGGTTTGACCTTGGTAGCATCCTTGGGCGCGACGAAAACGGCAATATTATGCATAATCCGCCAACCTTGAGTCGGATTGCCGAAGATCCAATCCTGCGCAACACCAAGATTATCGCCGAGGCATGGGATGCTGGAGGCGCCTATCAAGTGGGTAGCTTCCCCGGCGGGCGTTGGGCAGAATGGAATGACCGCTTTAGAGATGATATGCGACGCTTTTGGAAAGGAGATCATGGTTTGGTTGCAGCTTTTGCAACCAGGTTTGCAGGAAGTTCGGACCTCTATGGCGATGACGGTCGCAAGCCCGAGCACAGCATCAACTACATAACAGCGCATGACGGTTTTACGCTTAACGACATGCTCAGCTACAATGAAAAGCACAATTTTTTAAACGGGGAGAATAACAACGACGGAAACAGCCACAACCTAAGTTGGAATTATGGTATGGAAGGTGAAAGTCGCGACGAAGAAGTGCTTTGTGTCAGAAATCGCCAAACCAAGAACTTTTTGGCTACGCTAATGCTGTCTATGGGAACTCCTATGATGCTTGGTGGCGACGAGTTTAGAAGGTCGCAGTTTGGCAACAATAACGCTTATTGTCAGGACAATGCTATTTCCTGGTACGATTATACAATAACCAAAAAGCATTCTGATATCGTTAGGTTTACGAGCATCCTGATCGCCTTTAGATCTAAGCATCCAGTTTTTAGACGTCCGGAGTTTTTTACTGGCCGCGACAATACAAATAACAACATACCCGACGTAGACTGGTTTGATGAGCATGGCCATGCGCTTGATTGGCAGAGAGAAGAAGGCATAATGGCACTTAGGCTTGACGGAAACAAACACGAAATCGGCCATAACATTGACGACAACGACGTCTACATCATGGTCAATGCTAGTTCATTCGATCAATTTTTTGTGGTTTGTCTGCCCCGCAAAGGCAGTCAATGGCACAGGGTAATTGATACTTCATTAGAAAGTCCAGAAGATATTGTTGAAAACTGGCAGGATAATGTTTGGGACCATAAAGCACGCTATTTGGTAGAAAGCCGCTCGATGGTAGTTCTGCTTTCTTAGGCAAGACCCGGCCAGAGAATCTATGGACAGCTTCTTGCATCTTTACGATCTAGCGTCTACGTGCTAAACTTTGCCAGTTTACAAAGCAAGTTGGTATATTCTATAGAGGGAGGATCAAAAGACAACTATGCCAGATGGCAGTTTATGCGAACAACGCATTTTTACTTACCCTCCCTTGTTACTTACTTAAGCCCAGTGGCCAACAGGTCTCAACTGCTTATGATAGCGTACCTGTAGAGGGGAGGATCAACCTTTACTACAGGAGCCCTTGATGATTACACTACTCAAAGATAATGGCCGGGGCTTTTACCCGGTAGAAGACTTACAAGATGGCGTCTGGGTTCGAGTGATCGATCCGGGTTCTGATGAACAAGAGGACCTTAAAGAACGGTTTCAGCTTGATGACGACGTTTTGTCTGACATGCTTGATGCCGATGAGCAATCGCGCATAGAAAAAGAAGACGATGGTCTGACGTGCATCATTCGCTTACCCATATTTGCCCCTGATCGAGAGGTTCCCTACTTCACGGTGCCATTTGGTATCATTGTGCGTACTGGCGTGGTGATAACCGTAAGCCTTTTTGACAATCCCATCGCCCAGGACATGCTGCATAGACGCATCCGGGGAATAGATCTCTTTAAGCCACATAACTTGATTCTCAATACAATCTTGCGTTCTGCTTTGTATTACATGCGCTACCTCAAGGACATAAATCGTCGAACCACCACCATAGAACGTGACCTGCACGGCTCGGTCAAGAACGCAGATTTGACTCAACTGTTACATTTCCAAAAATCATTTGTCTTCTTCAATACCAGCTTGAGGTCCAATGAGCTTTTGTTAGAAAAGATCAATAAACTTTCGGCCTGGCAACTTAATGAGGACGAACAGGAAACACTTGAAGATGCCAGAATAGAACTCAAACAAGCTATTGAAATGGCTAAGATTTATTCCAATATTCTTTCTGGCATGGTTGATACCTTTTCTTCGGTGGTGGCTAACAATCTCAACCAGGTGATGAAGCGTCTAACGCTGGTTAACCTGACGCTGATGATTCCCACTCTCTTGGCCAGCCTCTACGGCATGAACGTTACCTTGCCTTTTCAGGAACAAAGCTGGGCATTCTGGGGGATTTTGGCCGTGGCCGTCACGATATCGATCAGTGCCTGGGTTATCTTTAGGGTCAAAAAACTGTTCTAAATCTGCGCACTAAGACAGTCTGTGAACTATAATGGAGCAAGATGATGAAGTCCAAAGCTGAAAATCTCGTGTTTCCCAAAGAATTTTTATGCGGTCTTGCTAGCTCAGCCACACAGATAGAAGGTGGCTGCCAAGGCCATGTTTGGTACCGTTGGAGCCAAGAAAATCACATCAAAGACCACTCAAGCAGCCTGCGGGCTGGCCAACACTGGCAACGCGTTGACCAAGATTTGCAGCTTTTGAGTCAGCTTGGAGTACAGACCTATAGGATGGGCCTAGAATGGGCGCGGATCCAGCCAAGTGCCTCGAGCTTTGATGAACAAGCTCTGGTTGTATACCGAACTGAGATCTTAAAACTGAAGGCCTTGGGTATCAAACCCCTGCTTACCTTGTTTCATTTTAACAATCCATTGTGGTTTGAAGACTCAGGCGGTTGGATGAGAGCAGACGCCGCTACGGTGTGGTTGGGTTTTGTTGACTTTGTAGTAGAAGGGCTTGGTGATCTAGTGAGCGACTGGATTACCATAAACGAGCCCAATGTCTATCTGTATAAGAGCTTTCTTGACGGAGAGTGGCCACCCGGCGAGCGTTCATTGCTCAAGTACTTACGCGGCGGCCGTCAAATCATCAAAGCACACCGTCTGGCCTACAACTTGATTCATCGCAAAAGAAAAGAAAAACTGTGGGACCGAGACCAAGCTACCTTAGTTGGCGTAGCTCACCACCTGCGTATTTTTGATCCGTTACACAAATGGAATCTTGTGCTTAGAGTGCTAAGTGCAGCCGTCCGTTATTTGATCCAAGATTGGTTTTTGTATGCTATGACGGGGCCCAAGACTAAGGCTGCACCTCGCAAGTGGGCCGACTTCATTGGCATAAACTATTACACCCGCGACATGATGAGCATGAGTTTTAATGCCTCAAGCCTTTTTACGCGACAAACGGTTAAAAAAGCAGCCTTGGTCAATGACCTAGGGTGGGAGATCTATCCAGAAGGTCTTTATCGCCTAGTTAAGAAACAATGGAAGGCTTTTGGCTTGCCAATTTGGATAACTGAAAACGGCGTTTGCGACCGAAGTGACGCTTTGCGCACTAGCTTTATAGCCGACCATCTGGCCTACCTTTTGGCGGCAATTGAGACGGGTGTCAAAGTGGAACGTTACTACCATTGGACCCTATATGATAATTTTGAATGGACAGAAGGTGAGGCCGCGCCGTTTGGCCTCTTTGCGCTAGATTTTGAAACCCAAGAGCGCACAATGAGACCATCCGGGCAACTCTATGCACAATGGGCACGCAGCAAGATTTGGAAAGGCGTCGGCCAACAATGAAAGTGGCAGCCATCAAAATCTTGGTTGTTGAGGACGAATTTATCATCGCCAGCAACATTCAACGGATGCTCGAACGAATGAAGTATTATGTTACCGATATTTGCTCCCGTTCTAACGATGTTTTGCCATCGGTGCAGAACGAACGCCCCGACGTGGTTCTGATGGATATTAGAATTGATGGTGACGAGGACGGTGTAAGCCTAGCCGAAAAGCTGCGCGACTTGTACAATCTGCCAGTAGTCTATCTGTCTGGCCTGATGGATGATCAAACGCTCGAGCGAGCTAAGATTACTCAACCCTTTGGTTACATCGCCAAGCCGTTTTCGCAACGTGAGTTGGAAGTAACCCTAGAGATTGCACTCTACAAGGCCGAGATGGAACGCAAGCTCAGTGAACAAGAAATCCATATCCAAGCCATCGTGGATGGTTTTCCGCAAGGATTCTGTCTGGTTGATCAAATGGGCCGCTTCCGCTACGTTAATCGCCATTTAACCACGCTAATTGGCAGGCCAGTTGGAGAGCTGCAGGGTTTAGTAGCGGGGACAATCATAGAACTACCAAACGAAAGTCAAAACACTCTATATGCCGCTTGGCGACAGGGTGAAGCTTTTGAAACAAGGCTCAAGTGTGCGCAAGACTGGAAGACGGTAGTGGTTAGTGCTCGCCACCTTGACGACAGTGATGGGTCGCGGGGTAGTTTTTTGAGTGTCACAGACCCCTCACACATCGTGAGAGCATAAAATTTTGCACAAAAAATATCTGACTTGGGAGTTGTTTGCATGATCAAGATTCGTCTGCCGCTTCCATCGAGGACTCAGTTGGAGCAAGACTTTGGCGCTCATGTGCAAACTCTCGAGCATCTGGCCTTTGAGCTACACAAAAGGATCAAACATTTGCTTTCTGACTCGGGTATTCAGGTTTCGATAAAGTATCGCGTCAAAAGCTTTGAATCCTACTACAAAAAAATTCTGCGACGGGTGAGTTCGCCACCCAGCGAAAATGACTGGTTTAGCATTACTGACTTGCTTGGAATAAGGCTTGTTTGTCCCTTTATTGCTGACATCCCCGTTGCCGAAAAAATATTGACTTCCAACTTTGAGGTAATCGAGCATGTCCGTAAGGGCGCTGAGTTTAGCTTTAAGGAATTTGGTTACGAGTCTTTGCATTATCTGATTACCCTTCCTCAGGACATCTCAGAGGGCTTTTTGCTACCAGATGGTTTGGTCTGCGAAGTTCAAATGCGCACCATCTTGCAGGACGCCTGGGCAGAAGTTGAGCATGAACTAGTCTACAAAAGTGACTATACGCCCTTTGATGAGTCACTACGGCGCAAGCTCGCTGCCTTAAACGCCAATCTTTCCTTGGCAGACATGGTGTTTCACGAGATTCGCGAGTATCAACGAGAGTTACAGCGTCAGCTCAAGAAACGGCGCAATGATTTTTGGGATCTGGTTCGGCATAGTGAAAACGAACAAAAAGGAAAAGACCAAGTTCCGCTTCAATTGATGCGGCATGATGAAGATGGCCCCCAACTGAGTCAAGTTGCCATGGGGCATGTGGACGTGGTTGATGGTCATTTACTGGGTGCCTTGTACGCTCACAACAATCATCGTTATGAAGAAGCGCTCGAACGTTACACTACCATTCTCAAGCTCAATCCAAGACCGGCTGTTAAGACCATAGTTTTAGTGCATCGTGGTATGGTGGCTTTTGCTCTGGGTGATTATGTTGATGCGATTCAAGATTTTGGACGCAGTCTCGATGGAGAAGGAGACCACCGCAAGGCCTACTACTACCGTGCTGTTGCGCATCGCCAAATGGGCGCCTTTACCGAAGCTCTCGATGACCTCAATCAGTGTTTGGCGATTGATCCTTATCAAGCCGAAGCCCTGCTCAGCCGCGGTCAAACCCTAGTCAAACTGGGTGACTACTCAGCTGCCTTACAAGACGTTGATGCTGCAATCGCACTCAGGCCTTCAGATGAAGAAGCCCATAGATTTAGAGATCTAATAACCAACAAGCTCGGTGTTTAGGGTAGGATTTCGAGTGAAAAGCGGGATCTAAGCGCAGTCCAGAGTTGGTCTACGGGGAAGTAGCGATTGCGACCTATCATCGAAACACCGTCGCCATAGCGCGCACTATTGTAACCCCAGTCTGAGGGAATTGAATCATAGACGATGAAATATTTTCTATCCAAACTATATCCTTTTATAGCAATATAGTGGCCACCTTTGTCTTTGTAGTGTTGGCCAATTAGATCTTTCTGTGGATTCTGAGCCATTGCAACCCCGGCCATATCGTAACTTACCGCCAGCAAGTGGCCTCTATCAATTACATCAAAAATATCAGCAGGGGAGTTAAGGGTACGTTGTTGCCAAGAAACGCCATAGTAGTCGAGGGAATTTTGCATATCCTTAATCGTGATGGCACCAATGCCTTGCCAGCCTATTAATTGACGGACGTCAATCACTTGCGTTTGAGTTCCCTTTGCCCAGCGAATCGCCATAGCGGTGACCGAGGGGCCACAATTAGAAGTGGTTTTAGTATTATATTGAGTCAGGTACCAATTGATGTCTGGCCTGTCAACGTGTTTGCTTGGTACTGGACTAACGAACACGTGGTACTCACGACCGATCTCATTTACAATCAACATAAAGCCCGCAAGTTTTGCTTGCCAAACGTGGTAAGTGCCTACGGTGCCTTTGCTCTCAAGACTTTGCTCAAGTCCATCCGAACCCTTAAAGGTCTTTATCTCGCCTTCGATAGTAAACATGCCACCAATAGAAGGCACATTTAGATAGATGCTGCCCGGCGTATCTTCCTTGCCTCGCCCAAAGTCAGAAATAGGCAAGGATTCTTGAGACGGGCCAGAAGCACGCAAAGCAAGGCTGACTGCTTCCATTTCAGTGTTTGAAGAGGCAAGTGAAGCTGTGTTGGACTTGGAAGAACCCGAAGCTTTTTTGTCGGACCCAGAATAAGCTGATCGCCGCACAGTTGAGGATAATTTGCTTTCTTTGCCGATACGCATTCCAGACACGCTATACACAGTTTCCAAAGGGGTGGAACTGGTCTCCACATTGCTTAAACCCTGGAACTCAACGTTGCCATTGCGGCTACCTTCGAGCTGTACGACATAGTTTCCACCTTGTAAGTAAACGCCAAATACCGTGTGACCACTGGCTAGTTGTCCGTTGCCTAAGTTCCACAAGTAATTAATACCTGCTTGCGGGTCGACAGAAAATTGAACAATTGAATGAGCACCATCAAACCACTGGGTGGTTTTGATAGGCAAGTGACTCGCTTCAACGGCGCCAATACGAAGGTTGGGGTTTTCTAAGACACTTTGGCGCGCGCCATATTCGTAGAACAAGCCTATACCAAGTGAAAAAGCGATAAGGGCTGTCCAAAGACAAACTCCTGCCACCATTGCATACTTAATTTTGCTTGCTCTGCTCATGCCGGCATTTTACGCCATATTGTCTATAGTGACAAGGAGATAAGTAAAGGCTAAAGCGGAGGTTTTTTACGATCTTTGCCTGGAAATTCAATAATTTTAGCTTTTCTGGACGATGTTGTGCTTGATTTTCCTGGTCGTTGATCTTTTGAGGCTGATTCGTTGCTATTTTGATCACCGTCTTGGCCCACATAAAAAGGGCGTTCGACTACAAAGTCAGGTTGTAAGCGCAGATTGTTGATGCCGTTTTCGGCAAAGTCTTCAAAATACTGGTTGATGTTGTCAAAATAGATTTTGTCTTTTTCTGATTCTGGTAGCCAGTTCCATTGTGCCTCGCTGCGTTGTTCGGCGATATCACGCATTGCCATTCTGTCTTCGAGCAGCTCCCAAAAGCTATATTCTTCGTACCATTCAACTATGCTGGCAAGTTCTTCTTCAATTTCTGGTTTGAGGATACCGGGTAGTTCACTTGCGAACATCGATTCTTCGGTATCGTTTTTTGCTGGCCCACTTAGTGCGTTGGGTCCGAGCGCATCAGCAGCACCAAACTCTTCCGCCATTGCGTATAACTGACTAGAAAGTTCGTGAATTCCGATTACGGATTCTCCCTCATGTAGCTCGCTGCCGGCGCAGATGCGCTGTGATAGCCAAGCCATGCGTAACAGGGCTTTGTACTGGCGAGGTGTTAGTCTGAGTGTCATTGGTCTTGTTTCTCCACAGGTCTTCTTTCTGGTATGTCTTTGGGACTATCACCTATTCGTAACTCTTCTAAACGAGACTCGCTAACAAAGAGGCAGCAGAAGCACTGGCCATGTTCGTCTATATCGGCCTGGGCATAGGCACATGGGCAGACAATATCACTATCTGCCTTGCGGTCACCATCGCCATCTCGACAAGGACACTGGAAAAAACCAAAGCGGTTATAGTTGGTACTCAGACCATTGACTATCAATTGCGTAAAATCAGAGTCAGGGTTTCTATGCCAAGAACGATGCTTGCAAACTGCCGTGACAAATTGATCGACGTCGCTCGGTTCTTTATGCTTGGCGTTCATTGTTGGCTCAGGAAAGCTTGGTATTTTTCTTCGGAAAAGCCCGAGACCGACTTGGTTCCATTGAGTACCAGCAAGGGAAATACTGGGATATTGCCAAACGAAGCCTTTAGCTCCACCTTGAGCGCTTTTTTGGTTTCTAGTTCCATGTCGTCAAGAAAGATGTAGCTAAAGCTTAGCTTAGCTTTTTTGAGGTAGTCCTGTGCCTTTTCACAAAAAGCGCAGGTAGAAAGTGCATAAAGTGTCAGTTGGCGCCCTGCGTTTTGCTCATCTGCTTCGGCACTTATTACATGGTAGTCGACAGTATCAATTAGGCTCATGACACCTCCTCGTTCTCCAGATCATCGGGTCCAAGTCTATCGAGTTCGCCAAGAATTTGCTGCAGTCGGTCTTGTAAACTGTTGAGAGTCTTTTCGATGCGACGTTTTTCGCTGGACAGCTTTTTGCGCGGATTTACGTCTTTAACTGAGGGACGTGTTTGCAATTGATGCTTTATTTGGTCGGCTGTTTGGCCAAGCTTAAATGCTTGTGTGGCTTCTGCGCGGGCCAGATTGTTTCTAATGCCGGCCAACGTTTTCATGTTTTCATAGCCGAGCTCTGGCGGCAGGTCAAGCGCCGTAATTTTCATGAGCGTGCTGGCGGTTTGTTTTGGCATGCGAAGTGCGCGTTCGATAAAGTCTTCAAAACGAGCATTGTGCTTGCGACAGAGCTTTTCGGCCTCCATCAGGCTGTGACCAAAGTCCTTCATCAGTTCACCATTTACCTTCATAAAATTTTCGCGAACATCTTGAGCCAAACTGCGTAGTTCGGCGACTGCATCCACCACGTTTAAATATACACCCTTTTGCTCGGCTATTTGCAATAGTTCATGAAATATACTACGAAACTCCACGGTATGAGCCCGGTTAGAGACTGGCTTGCCGGTTCGATATTGATGGACGTGATGTGCAAACTCGTGAATGGCGGTGTACATCAGTTCGTTATCATTGTCAAAATTTCTATTGTGAATAATGATTTCGCGGGTTTCTGCGTGATAAAGCCCATTTACCTTCTTGCTTTGCTTGCCCGAAAAAATGAGTGAAAATTCCTCAATGTCTTCCTGCAGGATTAGTAGTTTTTCTTTAATTTGTTCTTGATTCATGGATTGATAGTATCCAAGCACTGAGGTCTGAGCAAGACGCTGCCACTAAGCTTGTGGGCAAAATCTCCGCAAAATATACTGCACTTTTTTAACTTATTATAAACTTGCCTTAGTTATTGATTAATATTACCTTATTGATGACATTGGAGGTTATGTATGTCAAGAGTTAATAATTCACCAAATCTGAGGGTTTTTTTGGTCCTGCTGACTATGTCTGCGGGTGTTTTCCTTGTGGGCTGTACGCTTACCTTGCCGAGTGAGGCCAGCTTGGATTTTGATCCGCAGAGCTTCCAAGAGGCGCTTGCCTCACGAAAGGTGAAAGCTGAAGAAGTGGATGTGGCCACCGTGCGAGCAATTCACCATGGTAGAGTGATCTCTTCGGCCACTTTTCGTTTGTCTGATGGCGCTGTCAATTTAGAAGTGCCGACCGGCCTCGAGCTTGAGTTCGTACTCGAAGCAAAACTAAAAAAAACCGCAGATGGCATATCTAGCTGGGGATTTCACAATATTGTGTATCTACCAAATACTACAGAACGATTCAAACTTGATGCGCCACTAAGGCCGTTGACAAGTTATGTTGTGGTGCCTAAACAAGGTAGTTACCTCGTCTTTGACAAGTCTAATTCCGATCCAGACGCGTTAAAAAGTAGTGAGAATGGTCCCTTTGCGACCCCGATTGGCTACGATAAGTCGGCGCGCTTGCTTTCGTATATGGTAAAGCCTGGCAACAATCAGACCGTTGACTACCAGTACCTTGTTCCTGCAGTAAAAAAGCCCCTTACCGTTGCACTCCCGAATGCTCCAGCCACACAGTTGAGTATTCCAATCAATTCTTCACCTTCTTGGGACTTTAGCTCTTGGTTTGTTCTACAAAATAACAATGGCACCGTGTCTTTGTTAGAAACACCGCGCAACAATGCAAGCGGTCTACCAAGTAATGTTTCTAATTCGCTTGTTAACTCGAGAAACGAGCCATTTAATCTTGAAATTGTAGTGCCTAGCGCCGGTGGTGTTACGGTTGTGCCTGATTTGTCAGCTATGGTTGGTGACAGCGAGGGCTTTTGGTACCTTTCAGGGCGCTACAACTACACCGGGCAGAATCACAAGCTCAATTTTGGCTTTGTATTAAAGTTGGAGGTAGTGCCAAGTGCGGGCAATAGCCTTGCTGCAAAATGGCGAGTGATCGATAGCTACCCAGAAAGCGTGCGATTTACTTATGATGCTCAACGACCCTATAGCAATGACATTCGCGCCAAAGATCTGCTGGTCAGAGGACCTTATCTTTATGTTTTGGATGCAGGAGTGGCAAGTTTATTTCCACTCCCAGTACGAGCTGCCAAACCTTTGCTGTATAGACTAGACAGAAAGTCTCTTAATCTAGATAGAACTAGTGAAAACTATAGTGCGGTGGTTAAGTCTCCGCAACGTTTTGTTAATCAGCATGGCTGGCTATTGACCGTTGAGTCAGTGTCTAAGCAAGACGACAATGGCAATATTTTTCAAGTTGGTTTTGACCTCGTAACTGATGCAGTTTGGTACGATTATGAAGTGCCTGACAATGACTAACTGTTGAACTAACTGAAAAACTGGTTGTTGATAGCTCTGCTGCTTGGCAGCAGAGCTTGTTTGTAACAAGCAAACTAAGCTGCTCATTTAACTTTACCTAGTCTTGCCTTTTCTGGCGTTTAACGTTACTCTATTGCTGACAAAGGAGGTAATGTATGTTAAGTGTAAATAATTTACCAAATCAGCGGTTTTTTTTGCTTGCGCTGACTATAATCTTGAGTGCTTTCGTTACTGCTTGTACCGTTTCTCTGCCAAGTAGTGCCAGCTTAGATTTTGATCCACAAAGCCTGCAACGAGCGCTTGCCTCGCGAAGCATAGTAGCTGATGAGGTGCAGACTGCCACAGTACGAGCAATCTATAGAGGCAAAGTGCTGTCGATTAGCAAGTTTTTGTTGTCCGATGGCGGTGTTAAGTTGGAAGTGCCAACCAGCCTTGAGCTTGAGTTTGTACTTGAGGCAGAGCTAAAGAGTCCAAAGGATGGCATACGCAGCTGGGGTTTTCATGACATTGTCTATTTGCCAGCTGGCACCCAACGTTTTAAAATTGATGCGCCACTTAGACCATTGACTAGTGCTATTATAGTACCCGAAAAAGTGCGCTACTTCGTTTTTGACCAAGTTGGAGCTAAGCCACAAGTGCTGACCAGCAATGTAGAGCAGGGTCCGCTTGCAACTCCGATTGGCTACGATAGGTCTGCCCGACTGTTTTCTTTTGCCGTTTTAACCCCTATGACTCCACTCTTTGACTACCAGTACCTTGTTCCTGCAGTAACCAAGCCATTTAAAGTTGAACTTCCAGGTGCCCCACAACAGCAAACAAGTGCCCCCGTCAATTTTTCGCCCTCTTGGGACTTTAGTTCTTGGTTTGTTCTGCAAAAGGACACAAGTAAGGGTGACGCTTCTTTACTGGAGCTACCCATCAATAAAGAAAGCACACTGCCAAGTGCTCTATCAAAGTCGTTAGTAGACTCGAGGTACCAACCGTTTAGTCTCGCCATTAAAGTACCAACTGACGATGGCAAATCTACCCTTGAGATTGCGCCTGATTTGCTGGCTATGGTTAGTGACAGCGAGGGCTTTTGGTACCTTTCAGGGCGCTACAACTACACCAAGCACAAGCTCAATTTTGGTTTTGTACTCAAGTTGGAAGTGGTTCCAGGCCGCGGCTTAGATGCCAAATGGAAGGTGCTTACCAGCTATCCGGAAAAGTTGCAGTTTACGTTTGATGCCGAAATACCGTACAAAAACGACGTTTTGGTCAAAGATCTGCTGGTCAGAGGACCTTATCTTTATGTTTTGGATGCAGGAGTGTCAAGTGCTTTCGGGCAAACGACAAAACCAGCCATACCTATGCTCTATAGACTAGATAGAAAGTCACTAAATATTGATAGAATAAACGAAGCCTACAGCTCAGTTGTTAAGTCACCAGTTAGGTTTGTTAATCAACATGGCTGGCTTTTAACTGTTGCGTCAGAGTCAAACAAAGATGGCTTTGGCAATCTTTTTCAAGTTGGTTTTGACCTGCAAGCCGAAGCGATTTGGAACGACTATGAAGTGCCTGCTGGCCAATAGTAGGCAGTGTTTCTGCATAGGCCGCATGGAATAATGTAGGAAAGATATGAAACTTTTATTTGCAGTAGGTCTTTTACTCATATTTGGATCTTGTACCATTGAGCAGCTTAACGAAGGACGGCTTTCATTTGATGCGCAAGAAATAGGCGACGCCCTCGCCAGTCGCGGCGTATTGGCAAGTCAAGTGAGCTCGGCGCGCGTGTCGGTCAGCAAAGCAGGCGCCATCATTGTGCAGAAGAACTTCTCGCTCAGTGATAGTCAAGTTACGCTTGCTGTGCCAATAAGGCGAGACCTCGAGATTGTTGTAGAAGCTGTTTTGTCTATCCCTGTTAATGGCATACGAAGCTGGGGATTCCATGAAATCATTGACGTTGACCGCGGTGGACAAACTATTACGCTCGATGCCCCGCTTAGACCCTTGGATACGGTAATTCTCCTACCAGGCTACGACAATTTTGAAGTACTTAATACCTTTGATGCTCAACCTATGGCAAAAACTACCAACTTGCCAAATGGACCTTTTGCTTTACCAATAGGCTATCTTCGTAATGGTGACGTCTTGTCATGGTATGATGGTAATCTTAATCTGACGATAGTTGACGACGTAACTGGTACCCCAAGAACCGGAACAAGTATTACACCGGGTGGGTTTTATTCGGCTGCGTCACCTTCTTGGGATTTTTCGAGTTGGAACATATTAACAGGATTTGACGGTTTGGAGGCGTTTGTGCGTTATCCGGCCGTCAGTGAGGATCCGATGCCCAGCACTATTACTCAAAATCTTGTTAACTCAAACGGCAGTCCTTTTGACTTAAGAGTAATCACTACTTATGACGGTAATGGAGATCCAAATGCTATAACTTATCCCTCTCTTTCTAGTTTGCTTGAGGGTAAAGATGGGTATTGGTACTTGGCTGGAAATGTCAGTTACTCTCAGAACTATGATTCCAACAGCTTTGGTTTTATTCTGAAACTGAGAGTCAAGGCCGGTGCAAGTCGGAGTGACCCGTCAAGATGGCAGATAGTTGATAAATACCCAGCTGACCTGAGCTTTGCCTACGACCAGCAGGCTAACAACTACAACAATTCACTTAACGTTAGAGATCTCGTGCTACGAGGGAAGTACCTCTATGTTATCGATGCTGGCCGCCAAAGTGGTCAGGTAGCTGCAGTGCAACCTTCTCTATATAGGCTAGAAACGCAAGGGTTTGCAGCCAAACAAGCCAGTCATTCTTTTGCAAGCAATGTTTTTGAACCCTATGAATTCGTAAGCCGGCACGGTTCGATTTTAACCATCAAGGGTGAACGCCAAAATGCCAAGGTATTGTTTCAGGTAAACTTTGACCTTCAAAGTGGTGCTCGGGCCAGGGTCTATGGTGTCAACGAAGAGTAAAGTTGAGCGAATCCTAGTGCAACGATAGGTACGCCTAATAGTACCAATGCAAACTTGAGTAGCTTGATTGTAAGTTGAGACACTTTGAGCCCGGCATTTTAAATGCTGTCGTAAATCCTAGCGGTAACGGCGCAGGATGGAAGCACGGTTAAGAACTACGTGGGGACGGTAAATCGTTTTGGAGCGGACTATTCTTCCGCCACCATTGGTACTTTAAAGTACGTCCCCGCCGGCACCTTGCAGTGTGACGACACAGCTACCAGACCAGCACGGTAGGTGCCTTCCAGATGAGTGAGAAAGAAATAATCCGCTCACAGTTTATGGCTATGCTGACCCTGTGCAGAACGTTAATTGGTACCACGTCTTATGCGGCGGCAGCCGGGTCACCAGTCTCGGTTTCCGGGTTGTCCGCAACTAATGCTCGCTATCGGCTGGCGGCTTACGACCCGACAAACTATACTATTTAGTATGAGAAAACTAAGGTTTACTAGGTCAGTCGGGCTGCTAGTCTTGTTTGTGAGTCTGACTGCACCCACTTGGAGTAGCGGTTTAAGTACCGAAGGTTTTGACGAGATAGAAAAACGGGTAGCAAGCCTCAAGCGACCACGGTCGACCACTGAGCTGGTACAGAGCATAGCCAGTCTGGCTCAGACTGAGGCGCAAAGGGCATTTGCGGCCTATGTATGGGTGGCTCGCAATGTTGACTATGACGTCGATGCTTTTTTTGGGGGTGGGGGTTCTGCCAGCGAGGCCGATGACGTATTTAGAACCGGCAAGTCGGTCTGCCAAGGTTACTCTGAGCTCTACAAAAGCTTGCTCGAGAAGCTTGGCATAGAAGCTGTCTTGATCACTGGTTATTCCAAAGCCTTTGGCTACCAAGCCGGCAAACGCCTTACCAATACCGACCACGCTTGGAACGCCTTTAAGGTGGATGGTAATTGGTACTTGGCTGAGACAACTTGGGCAGCTGGTCACGTAAGTGGAAGTCGTTTTGTTAGTGACTATACCAGGTTTTGGTTTGCAACATCGCCGGAAATTTTTGCTTACAATCATCAACCGCAAGACTCGGCTTGGTTGCTTACTTCCAAAAAACGCACGCTACGGGAATATGAACAAGAAAAATATGTAGAAACCTATGTGCTCAAGTCTCTATTTGAAGCAGGTTATTCGCCCCAAGAACAAGCTCAAGTGTTGGCACATGCGCCCTTGCCACAGTACTTCCACCAGTATGCTCAATCGTTTAAAGCCATTGGTGGCGACGTTGGCGTTCTTGCTCGATGGTTGGAGCAAAAGGCAGTACCAACTATTTGGTCGTATGAAGGTCAGTCAATTACACTGCTGGAATACCCACAACAGAGTCCCTTGCGCATTGGTCAAAGTTATCGCTTTTCTATGAAGATTCTCAACTGCACGGCAGCCGCTGTCATTAGCGGCGGGGAGTTCTCCTTCCTCAAACGCGAAGGTGACGTCTTTAGTGGCGAGGTAAAGGTTAAGAACGGAGAATTGCGCTTGTCGGCTCAGATTACCAACAAAGGGCAACAATCTTACTGGCCGGTACTGGTCTATCAAAGCCGCTGATCGCCTGCACAAGGAAGGCACAATTCAAACGATTTGGAGCAGTGCTTAGGATGGTGGCTGAAGATTCTCTGGTGGACTCCTGATTGCAAGCATCAAGGCAGACTCCATCAATCCGGATCTTGGTCAGTGCAGGTCTTGATATTTATTCTGATAGCGGCTGCTCGACGTAATGACGGGGATTACTAGGGATTTTTGAGTTTCTGACGATGAAGTTTCAAGAATACATTAACTTTATTTTTTAGAATTGCGGGATCAAGTGGTTTTTGCACATAATCGACTGCACTACTTTCTAGGCCACTAAAAAAATAGTTTTTGTCTTTTTCACCAGCAGTAATGAAGATGATTGGAATATTCTTTGTTTTATTAGTTCCATGCATAAATTTAGCGAGCTCAAAACCGGTCATTTCAGGCATTTGAACATCCAGCAGGGCTAGGGAGAAATCCTGGTTTAACATCAGATCAAGCGCTTCATTGCCAGACATTGCTTGCGAAATATTAACCTCATCACTTGCTAATAATGCATTTAAGGCAATAAGATTATGTATAACATCATCGACAATCAGAATTTGAAATCTGTCTTTCAATATATCAAGCCCTTTGATCTTTTGAATTTTGTTTTGCAGAATAATTATCATTCTTTTGAAAAATCTGATCACCTCGGGAAAAATAATCAAAATTTTTGGCGTAATGTGAAAATTGAATTGTTTCTTTGTGGCCTAAACCCAGGAAACCTTTTCTGCAAAGTGACTCATGGAATAGTCCAAGCGCTCTGTTTCGAAGCTCAAGATCAAAGTAAATAAGAACATTTCGGCACGAAATGAAGTGGGTTTCTGAAAATACAGCATCGCTAACTAAGCTATGATTTGCGAAGGTGACTTTTTTCTTCAGCATGCCGTCGAAGATTACCGAATGCAAATTGGCTGTGTAGTAATCTGATAACGCACATTTTCCGCCGGATGATAGGTAGCTGCTGTTGTACTTCTCAATATCTTTTAAGCTAAAGATACCTTTTTCCGCTTTCTCAATACTTCTTGAATTTATATCCGTTGCGTAAATTAACGTGCGAGCGAGTAGACCTTCTTCTTTTAGAAGTATAGCAAGTGAATAAACCTCTTCGCCCGTGCTACATCCGGCGACCCAGATCTTAACTGAGGGATAAGTTTTTAGAATGGGTATTACCTTTTCACGAAGTGCTAAGTAATAACTGGTATCCCGAAACATCTCACTGACGGGGATGGTAAGAAATTGCAGCAAATCGTGGAAGGAATTTGAATCATGAATGACTTTTTCGTGAAGAGATGTCAGCGTCAGGTGACCCATACGATCCATCGCTTGCACTAGCCTTCGCTTCATTGAAGCGG
Source organism: Spirochaetia bacterium (assembly GCA_038204425.1). Classification (GTDB taxonomy): domain Bacteria; phylum Spirochaetota; class Spirochaetia; order DSM-27196; family Salinispiraceae; genus JBBRCZ01. The sequence goes on from JBBRCZ010000011.1 coordinate 51,968, forward strand.
GGGAGTAATGACGAAAATCGTAGTTGTATTTGCAATTAATCTGCTCGAGTAGGAGCTTAAAATCAAGCTCAAATTCAGGATTATGAATTCGATCCATGGCCCCTATTCCTTCCCTAACTCTGGCATCCATATTCGAAGGAGCGAGAAAAGATTATGGAGATCAATGGGTTTGGCTAGGTAATCACTGGCGCCTGCTTCCATGCAAAGGATCTGATCTTTTGTACTGGCTCTAGCGGTGACAGCAATAATAGGAAGTTTGGCAAATCGTTTTTGTTTTCGAATCTCGCGGGTGGCCTGAAAGCCATCCATCTCGGGCATCATAATATCCATTAGGACAATGTCCATTAGAGGTTCTGCTTCCAGGCATGCCAGCGCTTCTCTGCCGTTTTTCGCCATCAAAACGTAAGCACCTTTTTGTTCTAAAGCGGCCGTTAATGCAAAGAGGTTCCTGACGTCGTCATCGACGACGAGGATTTTCTTACCTTTATACACATCTTGGCGACTTCGCTCAGTTTTTAAGATCTGCCTTCTTTCAGGAGTGAGTTTAGCATCAACCTGATGAAGAAAAAGGCTGACTTCATCGAGAAGTCTTTCGGGTGATCGGGCGCCTTTAATGATAATCGAACGAGAATATTTCCTCAGGTGGTCTTCTTCATTGAGTGAAAGTGAACGGCCAGTATAAACAATGACTGGCGGGAGCGATGAGATATCTGCTTGTTCGTTCATTTCTTTTAGAAGTTGTTCACCGGACATATCGGGAAGCTTGAGATCAATAACGATACAGTCGTACGCGTTCTTTTTTAAGGCGTCCAGTGCCTCTCTTGCTAAGGCGACGGAAGTTATCTCTAGGTCAGGACTAGCGATAAGTTTGACCATGCTATCTCTTTGAACCTGATCATCTTCAACAATCAAAACGCGTTTGATTCCTGGCGATAGCTTGGATTCCAATTTAGCAAAAGCAGACCTGAGTTCTTCAAGATTGGAGGGCTTATGAACGTATCCAATCGCTCCCATCCGTAGAGCCTTTACCATATAATCATAGCCTGAAACGATGAGGACAGGAATGTGTCTGGTGATGGTATTTTCTTTAAATTGATCGAGCACCATTAATCCTGAATGATCAGGAAGTTTAATGTCGAGCAATACCGCATTTGGAAGAATCGTTTTGGCTAGCTCAAGCCCCTCTTTAGCGTCATGCGCGACCACGCACTTGTAGTAAAACTCATGGCCCAGATCACAAAGTATTTGCGCAAACTTTGGATCATCTTCGATCACTAGAAGTGTCCGTCCATTTGAAGCTAAAATGTTTGGATCCTGTGAGACAGGCATGGTCTGAAGCTCTATTTCCTTGGTTGCCAAAATCGCCGAGTGTGATTCTGCAACGGTTAAAGGCAAGTGAAGAGTGAAGCGGCTGCCTATGCCTGGCGTGCTCTCAACTTCAATACTTCCACCTAACAGTTGGGCCAGATCTCGTGAGATGGAAAGCCCAAGGCCTGTGCCACCATATTTGCGGCTGCTCGTCCCATCGGCTTGATGAAAGGCCTGAAAAATCAATTTTTGTTGACCTTTGGGAACCCCGATGCCGGTGTCGATCACTGCCATCGAAAGCCCTTGATTGGTGCCTCGGGACACATGAAGTGTGACTTGACCTTGCTCAGTAAACTTAAATGCGTTTGAGAGCATATTCTTTAAAATTTGTTCAAGTCGTTGACGATCAGTAATGATCGTTTCAGGTACATCAGGGTCTAATTTGATTTCAAAGCGAAGTTTCTTTTGTTGGGACAATGCATCAAAGGTGTGCTCCAGGCCTTTTAAAACGTTGGGAAGGAATACGTTTTCCGGTCTGATCTCCAGCATTCCGGCTTCCACCTTTGAGAGGTCCAGAATGTCATTGATAAGATTGAGCAGATCATTGCCGGCTGAATAGATGGAATTTGCAAATTGAATCTGTTCCGGGGACAAGTTTCCTGTTGCATTGTCTGCCAGAAGCCTGGACAAAATTAATGAACTATTGAGTGGGGTTCGCAGTTCATGAGACATATTGGCCAAAAACTCTGACTTGTATTGGCTTGCTTTAAGAACTTGATCTGATCTTTCTTCAAGTAGTGTTTGTGCCTCCTTGAGTGCATCATTATTTTGTTCAAGTTCGGCGCGGGAATCCTGAAGAGATTGTGACTGTGCCTGAAGTTCCTCATTGGAGGCTCTCAATTCTTCCTGCTGTGCCTGAAGTTCTTCGTTAAAAGTTTGAGCCTCCTCAAGAAGATCTTGAATCTTGTTGCGATCTTTCCAAGTACGAACAGCAATTGCCACTCCCACAGAGGCTTTTTCTAACAGCTCAATCACTCGTGGTTCGGGAGCATTCAGAAATCCAAGTTCTATAACCGCCTTCACCGATTCTTCGACAGAAGCCGGTGCAATAACCAGTGCTCTTGGTATGGCCGCTCCCAGTGATGAGGTAATCTGAATGTAATTTTCCGGCAGATTTGCAACTTGAATCAAGCGATTTTCTGCCGCAGCTTGGCCCACAAGACCTTCATTCAGTTTGAGCTTAGAAGGTTTGGCCTCAGCTTCATTTGAAAAAGCGTGGGTCGAAACTCTTTGAAGAACTCCTTCCTCCTCTGAAACAACGTAAAAAGCGCCGACTTGAGCGCCAGTGTAGTAAGCCAGATGATCAATTATCCTAGAACTAAGTACCGAGAGGGAGACACTACCACGAGTAAGATCATTCAGCTTCGAGAGTCCTGAGCGATGCCAATCTTCTTGCAGGAGTGAGTTGTTAAGTTCTGTTTGTTTCTGAAGAGCAGCACCGAATAAACCCGAGAGGGATTTCAATTGTCTGCGACTATAAAAGGCGATAGAAATAGCAGCTATTATACTGATTGAAAGTATGAGAAAAATGACAAGGCGAATGGTTTGATTATTTACTTGGGCCCGTTGATTTCGAATAGTTACTTTATGACGAATAAATTCCTGGAACAGGTTTCGCATCTCTTCCATGGGTTTTTTTCCGTCACCATCTAAAACACTTTTTAAATAATCGTCGCGACCTTGACGCTTGGTTTCGATCACTTCTTGTGCGTAATTTTTCCAACTCTGATAAATGGACCTTATCTGAATCAATTGCTCAACTTGTTCTTGATCATTTTTTACTAGATCCTGAAGAATGTTGATTTCCTGATCTATGGTTCGGATAGATTTTATGTAGGGTTCTAAGAAATCATCCTTACCTGTAAGTAAAAAACCTCGCAGGCCTGTTTCAGAATCAAGCAGAACATTCACTGTCTCATGAGATTTAGAGATCACTATATCGGAGTGCTCAACCAAGCTGACCGTGTCCATGAGGTGAAGAATAAGACCAATGAAAATGACCGTCATGATGCTCATGAGTATTATAGGTAAACTGACACTGGTCTTGAGTATTCGATCAAAGATTTTTGAATTAACCGTAGCAGGGACATCTGGCGTCATCGGAAAGTCGGGCGTCGAAAAATTATCCATTCTTTTAGCCTATCACACTAAGTTGTTATAATCCAATTTTACTGTCTTTTATCGTCAAAAACTCTTATTTATGTTTTAATCAGGCCAAGTTAGAGATTTTTAAGGGTTTTGAGTTTGTTGACCAGCTGGTTTGGCGATATGGCGTATACGCTGAAAAATCCGTAGGCAGTGGCAGTTGCCTCCAACTAATAGATTAGATTGAATTCGAATTGGTAAAACGTCCTTACAATCGGCATAGCGGCAACAATCTATTATAGTGATGCCCGTCAAAATATTACGGGCACCTACCGAATTGACGCTCTGGCAGCCAATCTGCCCGCACCTGCCTTGCCGCCTCCACCATGTTAATAAGTGCCGGTTCCACCTCGGCCCACGAACGGGTTTTTAGACCACAATCAGGGTTTACCCACACTTGATTGGCGTTCAAAACACCAAGGGCTTTGCGCAACAGTCCGGTCATTTCTTCCACGCTTGGCGTACGCGGGCTGTGGATGTCGTATAGGCCTGGCCCAATCTCAGCGGTGTAGGCGTGTTGGGCAAATGTATCCAACAACTCCATGTCTGAGCGGGAAGTTTCAAAGGAAATGACGTCCGCGTCCAAACTGGCAATTGCGTCGATGATGTCGCTAAACTCGGCGTAGCACATATGCGTGTGTATTTGGGTCGCATCCTGTACCGACGCGGCGCTGAGTCGAAACGCCTTAGTCGACCACGCAAGATAGGCAGGCCACTCGGACGCGCGCAGTGGTAGTCCTTCGCGCAAGGCGGGCTCATCAATCTGAATGATGCGAATTCCCGCTTTTTCAAGATCTAGCACCTCATCGTGGAGGGCGAGCGCAATTTGAGCACAGGTTTGCGAGCGCGGTTGGTCGTCGCGCACAAAACTCCATTGCAATATGGTGACCGGCCCCGTCAACATGCCCTTTACCAGCCGTGTTGTGAGACTTTGCGCATAAGCTGACCATTCCACAGTCATGGCCGATCTGCGTTCCACATCACCAAAAATGATAGGCGGTTTTACACATCGAGAACCGTAGCTTTGCACCCAGCCGTTTTGGGTAAAGGCGAAGCCGGAGAGCTGCTCGCCAAAATACTCGACCATGTCGGTACGCTCATATTCGCCGTGTACCAAAACATCCAGTCCAACCTTTTCTTGCCACCGAATGAGCTCGGCAGTTCTTGCGCGCAAACTTGTTTCGTAGTCGTGTGCGGAGATAGTGCCATTTTTGAAATGCGCACGAAGCGCTCGGATGTCGGCAGTCTGCGGAAACGAGCCGATGGTCGTTGTTGGTAGCACCGGCAATTGCAAAGCCTTTTGTTGAATAAGCCGCCGCTGCGCAAATGGTGTGGGGCGCGTTCCTTCGCCAGCAGCTACTGACCTTAAGCGCTGCTGCACCGCCGGTTTGCTTCGTTTTTCCGACCTTCGGCGACTGGCAAGATCGCGCTGATTTTGGTCAAAAGCTGACTGGACAGTAGCGCGTCCGTCGTTCGCTGCTTGTGTAAGGATTGCAATTTCTCCCAGTTTTTGAGCAGCAAATGCCAACCAAGATTTAAGCTCGGCATCCAGTTTAGTTTCCGCAGCCAAATCCACCGGACTGTGCAACAACGAACAGCTCGACGCGACGATAAGCCTCTGCGAACCGCGTGCTGCTATAACTTTTTCCACCAAACCCAAGCTGGCGTCCAGGTCATTTTTCCAAATATTGCGACCATCGACGACTCCGATAGAAAGCCATCTGTCCTTGGGCCACAAGGTCAAAACATCGTCCAATTGTCCCGGCGCGCGGGCGAGGTCGATGTGTAATCCAGCAACGGGCAGTGCAACAATGGTTTCTAGATTGCTTCCTAGCCAGCCAAAGTACGTGGTCAAAAGTAAGTGTATTTCTGGGACCATGGCCAAACCGTTGTACGCACTTCGGTAAGCCACAAGTGCGTCCTGGTCGAGGTCGAGCACTAGGCAGGGCTCATCGATCTGAACCCAGTCCGCACCAGCGTCTTTGAGGCGCGTCAAGATTTCCACATAAACTGGAATCAACGAAGCGAGTAGGGCGAGTGGTTTGTCGTTCGAGTCCTTCGATTTTCCCAAGAGTAGGTACGAGACCGGACCAAGCAGGACGGGGCGGGTGTGTATTTTTAGGGCTTTTGCTTCGAGAAACTCATCCACAATTTTTGCTGAGGACAGCGCAAACTGTTGGTCTTTTTCAAACTCGGGCACCAAGTAGTGGTAGTTGGTGTCAAACCACTTAGTCATTTCCAAGGCCACTACGTCCGTCGTGTCGCTCTGGCGGCCACGACCCATTGCAAAGTAGGCATCTAGAGGACTAATCTGCTTTGCAAATTGGTAACGTGCAGGAATTGCGCCTAGCAAAACGCTGGTGTCCAGTACATGGTCGTACAGAGAAAAATCGTTGCTGGGAATGTGGTCTATTCCGGCATCGGCCTGTAATCGCCAATTGCGAGCACGTAAGTCTTTGGCTTGCTCTTGCAGCGTTTCGGCGTCAATTTCCTTTTTCCAATAGGCTTCCAGCGCTTTTTTTAGTTGGCGGTTGGCGCCAATTCGGGGAAACCCCAAAACCGCGGATTGTACTTTGTTGCTCATTTATTACCCCTGCACTTAATGTATCGGTAAATCATGATATACCGATACATTTTTTGTTACAAGATAAAAACCAAACTTTCTTTCGGTAGTAAGCCGAAATTTTTTTTGAGATTGGCACCTTATCTATAGTGTTGTATTTTTAATTCAACGCTATAAGTAGCGGTTTATTACAGGGAAGCAGGTTGAAATCCTGCACGGTGCCGCCGTCGTATGGGGGAGGTTGCTGCGTAATGCCACTGGAATTAGTTCTGGGAAGGCGCAGGTCAACCATTGATCCCCAAGTCGGAATATCTGAATAAGCCACAACATAGCCTCTTTTGCGAGCACAAAAGGGCTGGTTCGCTGTAGCCAAGGCCTATATTTTGTACCTAACCGAGCATAAGCGCCTGAGGCCGGCGTCGCTTTTTTTCGCAGCGGTTAAAACTTTTTTGAGACGCGGGTTACTGATTATCGAAGTGCAGGGGATTTATCGTGGCATTAAGCATCAAGAAGGCCGTTTAAGCCTGTGGCGGCACAAATTTTTAACACGTAAAAGTACGTACTCAACAAGTAGTGACGCATCTTAGGCGGGGCGGGAGTAAGCATGGCCAAGGTTGAAGCACTGCATTTCCGGTGTCGATTGCTAGCCATTGATCCAAGCCCAGCTCGACAAGGTTTTGTCCGGGGTTAAATCGACATCCATCCAGCTCCCATAGTAGGCGTGGCCAGCTTTTTTATAGAAAGAACTCGGTGTGCCTCTACAGTTGGCCATTACTGATGGAGCAAGTAGTAAATCACACTGGTGCTTGTTTAAAACTCATACAAGCAATGAAGCCCTATAGTTTATGAGATACAAAATCCGCCTTTGTGTTTCGAATGGTACAATGCCTGATCAGCTGCATTAAGTAGCTGTGCTATGGTTTTGATTTTGTCGCTAACTTGGCTTAAGCCGATGCTCAGGGAACCATTCCAATATTCTGTTCCTGTTTCTAAACATAGGGGCGTGGCTTGTGAAAGCACCTTTGCGCCTAGTTTTAAAGCGCCGTCTTTATTGGTATGTGGGCAGATAGCTAGAAATTCATTTCCTCCGAGTCGACAAACAATATCACTTTCTCGGACCGAACTTTGCAGTCGGGAAGCGAGTGTTTGCAATAGTATATCGCCTTGACCATGTCCAAAATTGTCGTTTACTAGCTTAAAATGATCCGCATCGATTAACAAAATAGAAAAAATACTTTTATAACGATTATTGGTGCTCAAGAATTGATTTAATTTTTGCATCGCAAATCGACGGTTGGGCAATAAAGTCAATTCGTCATGGTTAGAGAGCGTTTTTAACTTTTAATTTGCATGGAGTTCAGTCTCGTTAGCGGCTGCGGTGCTTAGTCCTTTTTCTTAATGGCTTCTATTTGTCGAGCAAGGCTGTTATCGACTTTTAAGACATGAAAAGCGAGCCATCTAACTAAAAAATTTGCTTTCAATGTAAAAAGATTTAACAATCGTAGTCTTCTCTAGCTCATAACATAATTAGAGCAGTGCTAAGATTTCGTCCTTAATGCCACTTAGGGCTTCTTGGTATTGTTGAACTAGTTTTTCCATGTTCATTGTCAGAAATTTGGCTGTTTCTGGGTCAGTTTCTATGGTGAGTTGGACGCGGCGGCCAGTTTGTTGAAACATCTGGTCTTCTTTTTGTCGTAGGGCAGGTTCGGCTTGTTTTTGTATTGCTGCTATAAGTTGCTCGCGTTGCGCAAAATACTGGGCAAAAAACTTTTCTAGTTCGTCCATAAAGGTGGTCATTTCTGCTTGGTCTTTGGACAGGGCGATAAAGGCGGTCTTGTTTTTTGCCAGCCGCGTCAGTGCACTTTCGTTGCTGGGTAGGTTGAGGCAGGAAGACAAAACTTGCATTAGGCCGCCTTTGACCCAGTCCAAGTGTTTGCCTGTATATGCGCCAAGTTCCTTGGCAAGATCAAGATCGTCTTCGTTGTCAATCTTGGCGGCCAGCTTCATGCCCTTTTGGTGAAACTCACGTGCTTCTAAGCCTTCGTGGTCAACTTCTATATCTTTGGTTCTTTCTAATGCCAGTTCTAACGCGCTTTTTATAAGGGCCATTTTTGACCTCTCCTCATCTCGGGTAGTTTTATTGTTGTGGGACCGAGCTTTCTGCAAAATTCCTTTGATAAAATAACACAATTAGCAACTTGTGACCATTCACTATAAGTCAAATAACGGCGCGAGTGAAAATTGGGTTGGCGCCCGTGGCGCGCTCAAAAAACGAGTGGTGGTCAGTACGGCGTCCATTCTTTGGTCGTGTAGCTCATGCGGCAAGGTGCTGACTAGTTGGCAGTCAAAGCATAGGCCCAGTCTGAGTGCTTGCGGCACTCGCGCAAGGCTTTGGTCGTAGTAGCCCTTGCCGCGACCGAGACGGTGGAGCTGGCTGTCAAATCCGCGGCCTGGAACAAGCACCAGCAAGCCTTGGCCAAGTTGGTTTAGCTGATCGTCGCTAAGTGTTGGCAGTTGGGCCGAGGCCTGCTGCACACCGAGCGTTGAGTGTTTAACCGTGGACGAATGAGCGCCATCCCAATTGCAGAAGCGCAAAATTGGCCCCTCTTGACGCGGTAGCAAGAGCCGATGCGAGCAGGTCAAAATAAAAGGCTTAATGTCAGGTTCGTCCTGCAAAGAAATAAATACGCAGATGGCTTTGATTGCCGGTACATGAGTCATAAGTTTTTGCAATCGCTGGTTCAAAAGAGCTGATTGGCTAGCTTTTTGGGCCTGTCCAAGCTCGTTTACAAGCCTGTTGAGACTTAAGCGGGCGTTTTCTTTGTTGGCAAATTGACTGGTTGGCAGCATGGCGCTTGTTACTTTTGAAAAATGAGCAGGGTTGACCATTCGGTGTCTATGCTCTCAATCAAATGCAGCCCGGCGGACTCGGCGTCTTGCTGCACCTTGTGCAGGGAATGGTCGTAGTGTTCTATGATAAACTTTTTGCCGCCGGTTGCGAGTATGGGGGCCTTGCGCTGCGGGATGTGGTTAAACAGGACTTTGCCGCCAGCTTTGAGCCACTTAAAGCAGTGTTCAAAAAACTGAACGGGCTCAGCCAAGTGGACCAAGACAAAGAAGGCAAAGAACAAGTCGTAGCCTCGTGCGAGGCCGTCGCTTGGCTTGATTATTAGCTTTGATTGAGCAAAGTCGGCTTGGCGAAATTTGATGTAGTTTTGGCATTTATGGGCGGCTATTTTGAGCATGGCCGGGCTAAGGTCCCAACCTTCTAAGCGCAGGCTGCCATCTTTGAGCTGTGGGTTGTAGCTTGCCAGCAAGCGTGCGAGCACGCGGCCGTCGCCGCAGCCGAGGTCGGCTACAAAACTTGCTTGCTCTGGGCCGTTTTGTTCTAATAGTTCGTCAATAAGCTGGCTCAGCTTGGAGTTGGTTTCTTCCCAATCGAAGCTGTCGAGGTTGGCGTGGTCTTTATAGTAGTGGGCAGCGTAGGCTTGGTAGCCTTCCAGGGCGTCGAGGTATTTCATGGGGCAATAGTGGTGCTTGTTGGGGAAACTTGCAAGCTGGTGCTGGTACTTATGCTGGTGCTTGTGCTTGGTTTTTGGCGCTGCACAACGGCTCGATATCGTGCCGACATGTCGCCACTGCGCGTAAAGGTTTTGACATTGTAGCGCAATGGGCTAGTTATAATGACCGCCAAACGCAGGCGTTGGTCATGGCTGAGGTTCTTAAAGTTGGTTTGGTAGTGAAAGCGAGCTGCTTCGCCGAGGCCAAAAACGCCTCTGCCAAATTCGATATAGTTTAGGTAGAGTTCCAAAATCCGCTTTTTGCCGAGTATTGCTTCCATAATGAGAGTGGCCTCGGCCTCCATGGCCTTGCGGATCCAGTTTTTGTCCGGGCTCAAAAAGAGGTTGCGGGCAATTTGCATGCTGATGGTCGAACCGCCAAAAACCGTGCGGCCGATGCGACTGTTGCGTTCCATGGCTTCGCGGATGGCACCCAAGCTAATGCCGCCATGCTGGTAGAACTGGTGGTCTTCTAGTCTCAAAAAGGCTCGTTGAACCGAGGAGGGTATTGATTTAAGTGGAACAAAACGAACCGATCTAATGCTGTGTCCGTCGCTAAGGTGGCGGTAGGCCATGTAGGATGTAGCGGCTGGGTTGAGATGGATAAAGACTAGACTGCATAGCGCTACTATGCCTATCCATGCCGCTTGCAAAAAAGCCGCGATTTTAAACAGAGCAACTACAAGCTTGACCCATGGACGGCGCGTACTGGGGCGAGTGCTGGGCTTGAGCAGACGACGGCAGGCAACTTGAAGTCGGTTGACTAGGGCTGGATCGCTAAAGTAGGTACTGGGAATAAAAGTTGCTTGCATTGCTCACTTTTGTAACAGCTACGAGCTTTGTTGGCAACCGGCAGAGGAATTGTTGCAAATAGGTTTTTGCCGGTGACACGTTGCCCAATTGCTCATTAGAATGAAGTTTATGATACCAAACCTTACGTCTGACGATCAACGCCTGCTTGCTTGCGCCTTTGAAGCTGCCGAGGCGGCCTACGCTATAATTTCTGCAAAAATTGGCACTACTTTTGAAAGACAAGAGAAGGGTCAGGCTAACTTTGTCACCGAAGTCGATAGGGCCTGTGAAACTGCCATCCGATCAGTTTTGGTAGCGCGCTACCCTGACGATGGGTTTGTCGGCGAGGAAGCACAACACGATAGTTTGGGCATTAACAGTCGCCACTGGATCGTCGATCCGATTGATGGCACTACCAATTTTATTAAGGGTATACCTTGGTATTCGGTTTCCATTGCTTTATATGACAGTGATGGTCCTTTGCTTGGTTTGGTGATGGATGCCGCCCACCACGAGTTCTACTACGCTCTGTCTGGCCAAGGTGCTTGGCACCACAAAGATGGGCTTGTTCCGCATCGTCTGAGCGTAAGTCCTGCCAAAACAATGGCAGAGTCAGTTTTGGCGACCGGATTTTACTATGATCGTGGCGAACATATGCGTAAGACTCTGGCTCAGATAGAGACTTTCTTTGAAGACGGTATGATCTGTATGCGACGTTTTGGTTCGGCAGCCTTGGACTTGTGTATGGTGGCTGCAGGCCATGTGGAGGGATTTTGGGAGCACGTGCTCAACCCGTGGGATTTTGCGGCCGGAATTTTGTTGGTAACTGAAGCTGGTGGCCAGGTTAGTGATTGGCAGGGCAAGCCGATGGGGCTGGTCAAAGGTCCTATCCTGGCCGCTTGCCCTGCCATTCACCCATTAATTCTTAGACGACTTGGGACAAACACGTCGCCAGCAGGTTAACTTTGAGGTACACCAAGCATGTTTAGCCTAGGTATTGATATTGGATCGACAACTGCCAAAGTGGTGCTTTTGGATGCTTATCACGACGTACTTTTTAGTGAATACGTGCGCCACAACGCCCGCATCCTCGAGTCTCTGGTGCCGGTTTTGACGCGGCTCTTCCAAGAGCGGGGCAACCTTAAGCTTAGGCTGTCTTTGACGGGCACAGCGGGAATGGGCCTGGCTGAGCGCGCCAAACTACCTTTTGTTCAAGAAGTGGTGGCAGCTGGCTTGGTGGTGCAAGCGATCTATCCGCAAGTCCGCACCTTAATAGACATAGGTGGAGAAGACGGCAAGATTATCCTCTTTGATCAAGCAAGTGACGGCAGTGGATTTCTGCGGCCAACAATTCGTATGAACGGCAACTGCGCCGGTGGGACGGGCTCGTTTATTGACCAGATGGCTGGTTTGCTGGGGCTGGATGTTAGTCAGCTTTCTGATTTGGCAGCTAGCAGTACTCAAAATTATCCTATGGCTAGCCGCTGTGGCGTTTTTGCCAAAACGGATGTGCAGACGCTCATGTCGCGTTCGGTGCCTCGGGCCGATATTGTTGCTTCGGTATACCGAGCTGTGGCTTTTCAGACGGTTTCCAGCCTGGCCCACGGTGCCGACTTGCACGCAAAAGTTCTGTTTGCCGGCGGTCCGCTTGGTTTTCAAGCTGGTTTGCGCCAGGCCTTTTGTGAGGTGCTCAAGATTGATCCAGCAGACACGCTTTTGCCACCGCGGCCTGAGCTTGTGCCAGCGATTGGGGCCGCTCTCAATAACTCTGGTAGAGAAATGCAGCTGCAAGAGCTACTGAGCATGCTGGCCACCAGTGCTGGCATTAAACTCAAACTAACGCCAAGCCTGAGTCAACTTTTTGAAAGCAATGAGCATTTTGAGGCTTGGATGCAGGAGAAGGCCAGCCATCAGGTGGCCCGTGCCAGCTTGTCTAGTGATAACGCGGCTGCAAACCGGATTTTTTTGGGTATCGATTGCGGGTCGCGGACTTCCAAGTTGGTCTTGATTGATGACCAAGGGCGGCTTTTGGCGTCCTTTTACCGCGGCAACGATGGTGATCCACTGCAGACGGTCAACGACGGTCTTGAGACCATTAGTGTCCAACTTGAGCAGAGCGGGCTTGATGCCAAAGTTGCGCTTAAAGCAGCCGCCTCGACTGGCTATAGTGAGGAGCTCTTACAACACGCATTTCTTCTTGATTACGGCATTGTAGAAACTCTGGCCCACTTTAGAGCGGCGCGAGAGTGGGATGAGCAAGTAAGTTTTATCTTGGACATAGGTGGGCAGGACATGAAGGCCATCTTTGTTGACCACGGTGTGATCCAACATATGGAACTTAACGAGGCTTGTAGCTCAGGGACTGGCAGCTTTATAGAAGGCTTTGCTCTTGGACTTGGGGTAACCCTTGAAGACTTTGCCTTGCAGGCTTGCTGTGCCAAAGAGCCGCGCGACTTGGGCACGCGGTGTACGGTGTTTATGAACTCCAAGGTCAAGCAAGCCCTGCGTGAGGGTGCCGAGCTTGGCGATATTTCGGCGGGTTTGGCCTACTCAGTGGTAAAAAACTGCTTTCAAAAGGTACTCAAGATCCACGACCCGCGCGTGATAGGCCAGCACATTATTGCCCAAGGTGGCACCTTTAAGAACCCAGCAGTCTTGCGGGCGCTGGAGCTTCACGTTGGTAGCACTGTTATTCGTCCTGATATTGCCGAACTGATGGGCGCTTATGGGGCGGCTTTGCTAGCCCGTGACCGCTGGATAGCCGGCGGCCAAGTAGGCAGTTCTACTTTTATTGGCTTTGACTGTCTTTTGCAGGCTTTGCCGCTTGTGCGCAAAAATCTTAGTTGCCAAGGTTGCGAAAACCTTTGCACGGTTACACGCATGGATTTTGAAGGGGGGCACCATTTTTACACCGGGCACAAGTGTAACAAGGTTTTCAATAACACCAGGAGTGCTCCGTCAGGGCAGTCAGTAAGCGCAGCACGTCTTTCAAGTGCAGCACCTTCCGCCGAACCAGGCGACAAGGCCTTTGATATGCTGGAACTCAAGCGGCGTCTGCTTTTTGACCGAGCGCTGAGACCTACAAGCAGTGACGGCAAAAGCCTTACGCCGCGCGCTCGGATTGGTATCCCACGGGTGCTCAATCTTTACGAAGACTTTCCTTTTTGGGCGACGCTCTTTGTCGAAGCTGGGTTTGAAGTTTGCCTGTCTTCTCCGTCGAGTTTGCCTCAAGTAGAACAGGGCTATTCTACGGTGATGAGTGAGAACATTTGTTTTCCAGCCAAACTGGCCAACGGGCATATTTTGGAGCTGTGCCAATGGGGGGTAGATCGTATCTTCTTTCCTATGATTAGGCACGACCGGCAAGAGTTTAAAGACAGCCTCAATAGTTTTAATTGCCCGGTTGTCACAGGCTACCCGGAAGTTATTCGTTCGGCAATTGATCCAGAGCGCAATTTTGGCATTGCCTTTGACGCACCAGCTATGAGTTTTAAACACCCAGACTTGATGAAAAAGGCCTGCCAGGACTACTTGTCTGGCTTGGGCGTAGATAAGAAGACTTCCTCGCGGGCCTGGGGCAAGGCCGAAGCTGCCTGGCATGACTACCGTAAGACGCTCTGCCAACTTGGTCTAGAGGCGCGCGAGAAAGCCCAAAAAGAGGGACGCTTGGGCATACTGCTCTTGTCTCGGCCCTACCACGTCGACGCTTTGGTTAACCACAAAGTGCCGGAAATGATCACTTCTTTTGGTGTCGACGTCTACACTGATGATATTGTTGATAGCGACCAGCGCTCCAATTTGCCTGGCGTCCAAGTGCTGACCCAGTGGGCCTTTCCCAATCGTTTTTACGATGCGGCTCTTTGGGCAGCAGACCAAAGTCAGCTCGAGGTGGTGCAGCTCAATTCTTTTGGTTGTGGGCCAGATGCCATGAGTGTCGATGAAGTCCGCTCACTTTTGCGAGAAAAGGGCAAGAACCCAACGCTCTTGCGGATCGATGAGGTCTCTTCGCCGGGAAGTCTGCGCTTGCGAATCAGGAGTCTGATTGATAGTGTTCGCGAGCGTCCTGACGACTTTAGAGCCAGAGCCCAGACGCGCAGCACGACGCCTGTTTTTACCGACCTTGATCGCACACGGACCATCATCGCACCCATGTTCAGTCCTTTTTATACTGAGTTTATTGTCTCAAGCTTTAAGAGTCAGGGCTACAAGATAGTAGTTTTGCCGATGTCCGACTGGCAGAGTGTTCAAAAGGGCTTGTCCTATACCAATCATGATATTTGTTATCCAGCAACCATAATCATCGGCGACATAATTAAGGCACTGCAATCGGGGCAGTATGATCCGCAGCAAACAGCTGTCGCAATTACGCAAACGGGCGGGCAGTGCCGTGCCTCAAGTTACGTAAGTTTGCTCAAAAAAGCATTAGTTGCCGCTGGGCTTGGCCAAGTACCGGTAGTGACTCTCAGCACTGGCACTAGCGCGGGTAAACCGGGTGGGCTCAATCAACAGCCGGGGTTCAAAATGGGCCCCATAAAATTGGGTTTGGAGGCCTTCTTTGGCATTCTTTTTGCTGATGTACTCGCCAAGCTGTATTACGCTAGTTCGCTACGAGAAACGTTGCCCGGCAGTGCCTGGGAGCTAGTCGAAGCTTGGATTGCCAAGGCGGTGGCCCACATGGCCAAGAGGGGACCCTGGACAGTCTTGTCGCTCTTGCCTGACGTCTTAGCCAGTTTTGAGCAGGTACTAGAAAACCACAAGGTTTACCCAAAGGTTGGCATCGTTGGCGAGATTTTTGTTAAGTTTAATCCCTTTGCCAACAACTACTTGAGTGACTGGCTACGTGATCGCAAGCTTGAGCCTGATGTGCCACCATTGATTAACTTCTTTTTGCAAAAGCTTGTAACTGATGAGTTTAACAAAGAACATCATATAGAAAAACGGTCAACTCTTGCCGTCGCACTCTTGGGCTTAGGAGAAAAGGCCGTCAATCACTATCTCGAGCGCGTCAACCGACATTTGTCGAGTTTTTCGCTGCCAATAACGCCCTTCCACACCATGCAAGACTTGGCCAATGGTGCGCAAAAAGTGCTAAGCCTAATAAACCAATATGGCGAGTCTTGGTTGATTGCCGGCGACATTGCAGGATTTAGCGAGTCTGGCACCAATCACGTTGTTTGCTTGCAACCTTTTGGCTGCATTGCTAACCACATCATTGCAAAAGGCGTAGAAAAACGACTCAAGCAAACCTATCCACACTTATCAATCTTGTTTTTGGACATGGACGCTGGTTCGAGTGAGGTTAACCTTAGTAATAGGCTGGAATTTTTGGCGCGCAGTGCTTGGCAAGACTTTGAGCGCAGTCAAACAGAGCAAGGAAGTACAAAAACGCACAAAGTTTGACTTGCCAACAACAAATGCCTACCTTCTGGGCATGGTGACAAGTATAGTTCCACATTCCAACCGACTGATAGCTAGGTTGGCAGCAGAAGACCGCCTATCGTTAGATCTTTATCTGGAGCCGGTCTGTCTTGCTTTGGGTCAAGTCGTGCATGAGTCGGGCCAAGAACAGCATTGGGCGTACTTTCCTGGTACGGCCATTATTTCTCTCTTAAACGTATTGCAAAGTGGCGCGTCGGCTGAGATCGCCGTTGTGGGCAATGAAGGTATGTTGGGTGTTGCATTGATTCTGGGCGACAGCAGTATGCCGAGCCGGGCGATTGTCCAGAGTGCCGGCCATGCTTGGCGAATATCGGCGCATAACCTTGAGCAATTATGTCTTCGTTGTGCTGGACTTCGCAAGCTACTTTTTAGCTACACCTTGTCCTTAATGGCTCAGACGGCACAGACTGCCGTTTGTAACCGTCACCATTCGGTCGACCAGCAGCTGTGTCGTTGGTTGCTCTTGAGCCATGATAGGCTGGCCGGCAACGAACTGGTTATGACTCAAGAACTGATTGCCGACATGCTGGGCGTGCGTCGCGAGGGGGTAACCAAGGCTGCCGGCAATCTGCAGCGCGATGGTTTGATTAGCTACCAACGCGGGCGCATCTGTATTCTCAATCGCACTGGCATAGAAGAGCGAGCTTGTGAATGTTATGGCTTGGTCAAAACAGAATCCACTAGATTGCTTGGCTGACTTAAAAAAAGCCGTCCCATTTGGGACGGCTTTTTATGTCTGACGCAGGTGAGGTGACTACCTCGCCATGCGATAGTTCCAAAATCCATCGAGAATACCAAAAGCATTCAAGACAAAAATAATAGCCAAGACGATAACAACCACATTTATAAGGGTCTTAATTGGTCGACTCATTGGAATGTAGGTGTTGATAAGCCATAGGCCAACGCCTACAACAATCAGGAT
This sequence comes from Spirochaetia bacterium, assembly GCA_038204425.1. Classification (GTDB taxonomy): domain Bacteria; phylum Spirochaetota; class Spirochaetia; order DSM-27196; family Salinispiraceae; genus JBBRCZ01. The sequence goes on from JBBRCZ010000011.1 coordinate 68,757, forward strand.
CACTAATAACTGGATAATTGGCATAATTCATATTCCTTTTTGGGCTCGTGCCTGTTAGATCTTTTTGATGTCTTCTTTGAGGTCCCCGTAGGCAGCCTTTACAGTTCCGCCGGCTTTTTGAGCCTTGCCCTTGTTCTTCAATTTGTCGTTTTTGGTGACCTTGCCAGTTGCTTCTTTAACTGCACCGACAAGCTGATCTGCTCTTCCTTTAACTTGATCATTATTCATAATGACCTCCTTACTTTCTTGAATTAAAGTTACTGCTCTTGTCTATCTCGATCTGTACGCTGGCGCACATAGTAATTATATTTACTTTTGAAATAAAAATAAGTAAATTATATTAAATGTAACGATAATCTACAGGCGCCTTTTAGGCCCGGTTTATGTTACCAAAGGAGTTTCTATGTTATGGACAATTGCAGTAATACTGCTGGTTTTGTGGTTGTTGGGAATGATAAGCGGCGTGACGCTGTCCGGTTTTATCCATTTTCTCTTGGTTGTAGCCGTTATCGTAGTCCTGATTAGAGTAATCAGGGGAAGCCGCAACGGTCGTTGATATGGTGATGTATGCCATCAAGTTTTTTATGCGAGGAGCCATTGGGCTCATTCGCAACCGATTAGAGCTGGTCTCATATGACCTCAAACAGTCAAGAATCAAGCTAGTATCTATACTCTTGATTGCCGCCTTTGTCTTTCTTTTTCTGATGCTGGGAATTATGCTTGGTGTTGCGCTTTTGATTGTAGCCATTGGCGAAGACAACCGCGTATTAGTATTGGCGGTGCTGACCGGAGCCTTTTTGTTACTTGGCGTGGTTCTAACCTTGGTCTTGAGCCACCAGTTGCGTAAGGGACCACGTCTGTTTGAAGCTAGCTTGAGCGAACTAGAAAAAGACTTTCAGTATCTGTCTAAATAGCACCAACAAAAAAAAGCCGTCCTAGAACTTGTTCTGGGGCGGCTTTTTTATTGGTATAAATTGTGTCTACTTACGGCCGATCAACCAACCAAGAAGCAATGCAACACCGGCCGTAGCGCCAATGATGGGCCAGGGATTTTCATGGACATAGGAGTCCACCTGCTCGGCCGCTTCCTTACCCTTTTCCATGGCAAACTGTTCAAAGTCCTCAATACGAGACTTGGCACTATTAAGATTGGACTCCACTTTGCTGCGAGCAGCCTGTAGCTTTTCTCCAGCCTGTCCTGCTGTAGCTTTGATTAAGTCTTCGGTATCTTGAACCAATCCGCGCAAGTCGGCTGATAGTTTGTCTCTCATTTTTTGTCCTTCATCTTTCATGGAATTTTCCTTTTTGTGGAACATAGTCAAAAAAAAAGGTTCCGCCGCACTTGACATACTTTAGGCATGTCTCGTGCAGCGGTCCCGGGGTGCAGTCTTAGAAGCTTACGCCTACAGTTAGGCCAAGGTCAAGTTTGTAGCCAGAATAGTTAAAGCCAGAAACAACTACTGAAGGTTGATTGGTAAGGTTGTAGCCAAAGTTAAGTGCTGGTCTAAAGAAGACGTTGTCACTCACGTAAAGGTCAGCGCCTACGCCAATATTTAAGTAAAGATTGTCAAGCTCGGCCTTTTGAGCATCCGTCATAAGGTCTTTACCAGTTGCTGCTACGTTGATGTCATAGCCCAATCCAATACTTGGGAAAATGATAAGTCCTTCAGTAATTTGGATTGGAAGCTTGGCAGCGACTGCCAATTCTATAAAGCTATAACCGCTGTCTACGGCGGTGCTACCAGTAGTAACAAAGGGTGAAACTGTAGAGAAGTTGTAGACACCTTGGGTTAATTGTGTGGCGTATTTAGCACTCAATAGTACATAGCTTGCGTCAACAAAGACACCAAAGTTCAACAGACCAATGTCGGTACTGTTGGTACCAGTAACGGTGCCCAATAGCAAATCATAGTTGTTGTTGCTGTTTTGTACTTCATAGCCTGCGCCAGCGCCCACAGAAACTTTGAAGTCTTGTGCAAACAGTGCGCTAACAAGCAACAGAAGCACGAGAATCATGGATAATTTTTTCATTTTGAAACTCCTCAATCGAATAGATAGGCCATACGACCTATCAATAAGATCATCAAAAATTATAAAAAAGTATACATAATTATTATTTATATGAAAAACTCTAAAAGTATTAAAAACTCAGTAATTGCAATCTCTTAACTCAAAGTAGTTCTGTGGATGCTGACAAGCGGGGCATTTGTTGGGAGCAGATTTTCCTTGGTGGATGTAGCCGCAGTTTCTGCACTTCCAAATTACAATGCCGTCTTTCTCATAAACTTTACCAGAGTTTAAGTTGTTCCAAAGCGTTAGGTATCGTTCTTCGTGTGCTTTTTCTACTCGGGCGATCATGGCAAAGGTATTGGCCACATCGGTAAAGCCCTCTTGTTTTGCAATTTCGGCAAAGCTTGGATAGAGATCAGTCCATTCTTCGTGCTCGCCATCTGCAGCGGCCTTTAGATTGTCGAGCGTGCTTGCTACGGTTCCTGCAGGGTAAGTGGCCGTGATGCTAACCATGCCACCTTCCAAAAAGCTAAAAAAGCGTTTGGCATGTTCTTTTTCGTTGTCAGCTGTTTCGGTAAACAAGGCTGCAATTTGTTCTAGCCCATCTTTTTGTGCCACGCTTGCGTAGTAGGTGTAACGATTGCGAGCCTGTGATTCACCGGCAAATGCCTTGAGCAGATTTTGTTCTGTTTGGGTTCCTTTGATCGAAGCCATAATAGTAGATCCTCCTGTGAAAACGAAACATGGATGGTAGTGATTGTTAATATTATAAGCCCCAATCGTTTTTGTTTCCACAGTAAAGCGTTCTAATTTATTATAGCGTAATACATTATAAAAATTGTCAGCTATTGGATAGCCGTGACCGGGCCTGGCCAGTCGCAGGTTTGCCTGCCTGGACCCAAGAGCCAGCACGTGCTGGTAATTTGACTATTTCTTCATCGATAAGGAAATACGTCTGCGCGCAAGGTCAACATCTTTTACCAGAACATCCACCTTTTGGGTAACTTTAACTAGCTCGTGAATATTGCTAACATAGGTATTTGACAGTTCAGAAATATGAACCAAGCCGTCTTGATGAACACCAATATCCACAAAGGCACCAAAAGCAGCCACGTTGGTAACCACGCCCTTGAGCTGCATGCCGACCTGCAAGTCCTCGATACTATTGATGCCATCACTAAACTCACTCAGTTCAAAGGCGCTGCGAGGATCTCGCCCGGGTTTGCCCAACTCTTTGCAAATGTCCGTTAAGGTAGGAAGTCCAACACTATCACTTACATAGCGCTTAGTATCGATGTGCGCCAAGACATCTTCTTTGCCCACTAAGTCGGTGAGCGTGGTGCCGAGGTCTTGGCAAATCTGGCTGACCAAATCATAGCGTTCGGGATGCACGGCACTAGTATCCAAGGGATTGACTGCGTTGGCAATGCGCAAAAAACCGGCCGCTTGTTCAAAGGTCTTGTCACCCAAACCTGGCACTGTTTTGAGTTCTGCGCGCGAGCCAAACGGGCCTTTCTTTTGCACACGTTCGACTATTTTTTGGGCTGTCTTGCTGTTGATGCCAGAGACGTACGATAAGAGTTCTGGGCTGGCAGTGTTAACTTCTACGCCAACTGCGTTAACGCACAAGCGCACGGTGTCGTCCAAGGTTTGTTTCAAAAGCTTTTGGTCAACGTCGTGTTGGTACTGACCTACGCCAATTGATTTGGGGTCGAGCTTAACCAGTTCACTCAAGGGGTCAAGCAAGCGCCTGCCGATAGAAACTGCTCCGCGTACGGTCAGGTCGTAGTCAGGAAATTCTTTGCGAGCGCATTCCGAGGCCGAATAAATAGATGCGCCGCTCTCGTTGACCATAACTATGCCCAGTGGGTGTTCAAAATCAATAGTGCGCAAAAAAGCTTCGCATTCTCGGCCGCCGGTGCCGTTGCCAATCGCAACTAATTGGGTCTTGTGCCGTAAGCAGATCTGCTGCAGCAGCTTTTGAGCCTCGTCTGTTTTTTTGTGAGGTTCCAAAGGGTATATGACATGGTGTTCCAAAAGGTGGCCTTCGGCACTCAGAACTACCACTTTGCAGCCGGTTCGCAGTCCAGGGTCGAGAGCCACCAAACGTTTGGCTCCAGCAGGCGCGGCGAGTAGAAGTTCTCTGAGGTTGTTGGCAAAAATGGCAATAGAGTCGCTGTCTGCCTTTTCCTTGAGCTGACCAAGGCGTTCGTTTTCTAGACTTGGCGCTATCAAGCGCTGGTAGCTATCGTTTAGTGCCAGTTCTACTTGAGCGCCAGCTTTGTTTTTGGCTTTGAGCCAAAGCGAGCGAAGACTCGCCACTGCAAGTTCCTCATCAGGCAAAACGTGAAGGGTCACAAAACCTTCTTCGTTAGCTCGTAACATGGCCAAAAGACGGTGGGCGGGCGTCTTGTGGGCAGGTTCACAAACGTCAAAGTAGTCACGGTATTTGAGCGCCAGTTCTTCTTTCTTTTTTACCAGTTTGCTGCGTAAGAGCGCCTTGTCGGTAAAGATCTGCCGCAGACTCTGGCGAGTTTTGGCGTGTTCGCTAAAGGTTTCTGCCAAAATGTCACGCGCCCCCTGTAAAGCGTCGAGGGTCGTTTCTACACCTAGTTGGAGATTAACAAAGTCTTGGGCAGTCAGCAAAGGATCACGACCATCTTGCTTGAGCAGTTCATCGGCCAGACCCTGTAGCCCCTTTTTGCGAGCGCTACTGGCGCGGGTTTGTTTTTTGGTTTTGTAAGGAAGATAGAGATCTTCTAGCTCGCTCATAGTCTTACAAGCAGCAATGGCTGCCAAGATCTCGGGGCTCATTTTGTCTTGTTTGCCAATAGACTCAATCACAAACTCTTTGCGTTTATGCAGACTCAAAGCCTTATCGTAACTGTCTCGGATGGCGATAATTTGCACCTCGTCTAGGCCGCCGGTCATTTCTTTACGATAGCGAGCAATAAAAGGGACGGTCGCATCATCGGCAAGTAAAGCGAGTGTGTTTTTAATGCCGCTTAAGCTAATGCCAAGTTGGTGTTGAAGTTGGACAAGGTCAATGCTGTCAAGACTCGTAGTTTGCATACCTGCAGACTACCAGATGCCTACAAGTCAAGCAATCGCTAAAGCAATTACACAAGCAGTAACATGAGAGGCATTTCTATCAACAGAAAGTGAGCGCTTTGGTCAGTTTTGAGGGTTAACGTCTCTTGGTCTGCCATGAGCGCATCGCGGCTGCGTAAGAGTTGTCCATTGACAGAGAGTTCGCCTTCAATATTTACGAGGTAAACCTGGCGATCAGTCGCGATTTCAAAATTGAGCACGTGCCCTGCTTCGAGAAAGCTTGCAAAAATCTCCACATCTTGGTTGATCTTGATTGGCGCTGAGCCGGCTTTAGAACTAACCAATCGCAAGAAATTATTGACGCGATCATTCCAAGCAAAGCAATGGTCGCCATAAGCCGGTTTGTGTCCTGTTTTGTCAGGAACAATCCAGATCTGCAAAAAACGCGCCAGATTGGGGCTATAGTTGTGTTCTGCGTGTTTAACGCCTGTCCCAGCGCTTAAGTATTGAACTTGACCACGTCTGAGCGTTTCTTCATGGCCCATGCTGTCGGCATGAGTGAGTTCGCCGTCAACAACGTAGGAGATAATTTCCATGTCGCGGTGGCCATGAGTGTCAAAACCTGTGCCGGGCTGTATCAAGTCATCATTAAGGACACGAAGTACGCCATAGTTGCTTTTTGATTGATCATTGTAGTCCGCAAAGTTAAAGTGAAATAGTGACTTGAGCCATCCATGGTCAGCATGACCAAAGTCCTCATGAAGCAATATTGTTATCATTTTGTTAAGGTACTGACAGAACGGCCGCAGGGCAAACTTGTAAAGCAATTAGACGCATCTTGAGCCATCCGTACTTGCCATTCAACCCAAAAAATCGCTATTTTTCTTGGGTATCTGAAACCTCTGGTCAAAAAGTGAGTTTTTAAGCTATATGAACGATGAAACACTTCAATCTGCCAACGCCGCTTTGGCACGTATTCGTGACGAAATTTCCAAGGTTCTAGTCGGTCAACATCAACTTGTTGAGGCGCTGAGTTTGGCACTCATGTGTGGACAACATGTGCTCATAGAAGGTGTCCCGGGGGTTGCAAAAACCTTGGCGGTACGCAGTTTGGGCCAACTCTTGGGTCTAGATTTTGCGCGCATTCAGTTTACTCCCGACCTCTTGCCTTCCGACTTGGTAGGGACGCAGATCTACCATCCCCAAAGTGGCGACTTTAAGGTCAAGCAGGGCCCGGTTTTTGCCAACTTAATTCTTGCTGACGAGATCAATCGTGCTCCTGCCAAGGTTCAGTCAGCTTTGCTTGAGTCGATGGAAGAACGGCAGGTAACCCTTGGCGACCAAAGTTACCCCTTGCCTAAGCCGTTTATGGTTCTTGCTACCCAGAACCCGATTGAACAAGAAGGCACCTACCCACTGCCTGAGGCCCAGCTTGACCGTTTTATGTTTAAACTTTCAGTTGTCTATCCCGGGCGAGACGAGGAGCTGGCTGTTCTGAGGCTAAAAAAGCAGGCCGCCGTGACGCTCTCGCAGGTCTTGAGCCGCGAAGATTTGTTGGCTTTGTCTGATGCGGTAAGTAAGGTCTATATTGAACCGCTTTTGGAAGAATATATCGTCGATATCGTGCGCGCAACGCGTCATCCCCGAGATTATGGGCTTGACTTGGATGAGGTAATTCGTTGGGGTGCGGGACCGCGTGCCGTGGTGTTCTTTCTGCAAGCCTCTCAGGCACGGGCCGTACTTAAGAATCGTAGTTTTGTAATGCCTGAAGACATCCAAGAGCTCGCACCGTGGATTTTGCGCCACCGCATCTTGTTGTCATATGAAGCTTTGGCCGATGGGCGAAGTCCAGATGACGTTATCGAAACTATTTTGGCAGGAATCAAAGCACCATGATGGACGCAACCCTGCGCAAAAAGCTGCGCGAACTTGAGATTGGTGCCCTGCGTTTGGTCAGCAATCGTTTTATGGGCGAATGGTCTTCCAACGTGCGTGGTCAAGGTCTTGAGTTTCGCGACCTGCGCGAGTATGTGATTGGTGATGATGTGCGACGTTTGGACTGGAAGGCAACTGCCCGTTCTGGCAGGCCGCAGCTGCGACGTTTTAGTGAAGATCGACAACAAACTATTTGGTTGGCTCTCGACCTTTCGGCTTCTATGGAGGGCAGCAAAGCAGAAATGGCTCGTCAAATGCTGGCAGTGTTGGGCTGGGCAGCGGTTAAGCAGGCTGATCGCTTTGGCCTGGTTGGTTTTAGTGACCACGTAGAAGTTCACTGCCCGCCGGCACGCGGGGAAGCTCAATTATGGGCTGCTTTGGAGCAGGTGCTCAGTTACCAAGCGCAGTCGCCAAAAACGGACTTGGGGCCTTTGTGGCAGTTTTTTCTCAAACAGCTGGTACATCGCAGCACCATTATAATAATGAGTGATTTTTGGGGCGGCCTTGATCAAAAAATGCTGCGGGCGCTTGCCTCAAAGCATGAGATTTTGGCCCTCCAGGTTCTTGACCCGCGCGAGCTGAGCTTTACATCTGGTGGTCTTGTTCCCATCTACGACCCTGAGACCGGTCAAAAAACTTGGGCCGATGTCAGTTCTGCTGCTAGGGCACGTAAACTTGCTCAAGCTAATGAAGCAGCTCGCCAAGAACTACGCATTGCGCTACGAAAAGCTGGCGTGTGGTACACCTGGTTTTCTAGTGCAGAGGACTTTTTGCCAGGACTCATGGAATTTTTTCATCGTCGCATGGAGGTTCTTGGTGCCTAGTCTTAGACGCACGTTTGCCTACATGTTTTTGATCTTGGCTGTCCTAACGTTGGCTTTCGCTTGCACAGCAGAACTCAAGCAAGGAACTTGGTCCAACGGCGAAGGTCTGGTGCTTACCTGGCAGCCTGAGTCTCCGCGGATTGGCGACTTAGTGCACTTAACGGCTTTTTACCCTGAGTCGATGGCAGTTGAAGTCAAACCTTTTGCGGTGTCTGGGCAGCAGCTAGACTACTTAATGAGTGACTTTAGCCAGACAGGACGGCTTATCAGCTGGCGCGTGCGGATTACGCAAGTGGGAGAGTGGACCTGGGGTGAGCAAGGTCCTTTGCTTTGGAAGGTAGTCAGCGGCCTAGCCTATGAGCAGAGTCCAGAACAAGTACCGCTCAAAGTTTTTGCAGCCCAGTCTTTGTGGCACGCTTCAAAGGATCCCGTGCCTGCTGCTGGAGGCCAGAAATGAGCTTGCGTCAACCACTTTTGTTGTTGCTCATGCTGCCCGCCTTGGCTTGGTTTGTCTATGGTTTTTTTAAACGCAAACGGGTTAGATTTTCGCCATCCCAGCGTTTGAGCGCGCTTGGATTTAGCTGGCGAAGCAAGCTATGGTTCTTGCCAGAGCTTTTTCTCTTGGCGTTTTTTTTGGTATTTGCAGTGCTTGTGGCAGGGCCACAAACCGATCTTGGGCCAGAAAGTAGTCAAGAAGATGGACTTTCGATAGTTATTGTTTTGGATCGTTCTGGCTCAATGGGTGCGATGGTTCCCTATGAAAACCAAGAAATTTCACGTCTGGAAGGTGTTAAAGAAGTAACCAGAGACTTTCTCAAAAGCCGCAAGCAGGACCAAATTGCTTTATTAAGTTTTGCACGGTATCCAGAGACCCACGCACCGTTGACAAGCAAGCATCAAATTATAGCCGACTTTTTGACATTCATTTCCCTGCCAAGCACCGAAAGCGAGGACGGCACGGCCATTGGTGATGCCTTGGTTTTGGCAGCAGCGCGTGTTTCTCGCAACAGCCCACAAAAAGGTCGGGTAGTGATACTTTTAACCGACGGCCAGCACAACGCAGGCGACAAGACTCCCAACGAAGCCGCCACTCTTGTTGCAGGGCAAAAAGCGACCTTGTATACCATCGGTCTAGGAGGAAGTGGCTTTGTGGTTCAAAACACACCTCAGGGACCTCAGCAGATTGGCATGCCGGTTGTCCTCGACGAGAAGCAGCTGACAGCCATAGCTGAGGCAACGGGGGGCAGGTACTTTAGAGCTGACAATATTGCTGCACTCGCTGGTTTGTACAATGCCATCGCAGGTCAAGAAACTGCCAAACTCAATCAGGACCAAGAAAGGCAGTCCGAGCTCAATCTAAACTGGGGTATCTGGCTTTTGGTGCTTTTCTTATTGGTTCAAATGTTTAGCCGCTATTACGTGCTAAAAAGAGGGGAACTATGACCTTTTTAAACCCTCAGTTTTTTTTACTGTTGTTGATTATTCCTGGCTTTTACTTGCTGGTATTTTTTGGCCGCAAAAAAAATGCGGCCTGGCAAAAGGTTTGGGGCCTAGACGCAGGAGCCAAGGGTCGCTGGTCTGCCCTCTTGTGGTCCTTGTCTTTGATGTTTTTAATCCTTGCCTTAACACGACCAGTTTGGGACCCGCAGCCAATCAAGCACCATCGAAGTGGCCAAGAAACAGTCTTCTTGATCGATGTTTCGCGCTCGATGCTGACGCCGGATATTGAGGGGCAGCCGCGCCTCGAGGCGGTTAAACGCGCTATCGCTGACCTCTTGCCAGACATTGAGGGTGACCAGCTGTCTTTGGTGGCATTTGCCGGTAGCACCGTAGTAAAATGTCCTTTGACCAACGATTTTGACTATTTTCGTGAATCACTGCAAATGCTTGACCCGAGTGCAATCTCAAGAGGCGGGACCTTGGTAGGTGACGCTCTACGTCAAGTCGCGCGGGATTTTTTGCGGCCTGGGCGCAGTACCACTGTTTGGCTCTTTACTGATGGTGGCGACCAAGAGAGTTTTCCGCTTGAAGCGGCGCGCGACTTTGGACAAGCGGGTGGAAGGCTATTTGTGTGGGGAATAGGCAGCAAGTTAGGTGGTGAAGTGCCCGATAGGCAAGTCTCGTCAGTGCCCAACGAAGAACTTCTACAGGGTATGGCAGCAGCGGTAAAGGGCGGCGCCTACTGGGGCATCGAAACAACACTTTGGCAACTTAACAATAAATACAAGAGTAATCGCTTGGACAGTAGAACAAGTGAGCTGACAACAGTTATATGGCAAGAAGGATCGTGGTGGCTGGTTTGGCCGGCTGCGGCACTGATGGTCTTGGAGATCGTTTTGCGCAGACGAAAGAAGGCCAAGTGATGAAATTTGTAAGAGCGGCTGGGTTGTACTTGTGCATTCTGCTTGTGGCGGGCTGTGCACCAAGTGAGGCAGATTTTGTAACGCCTGCTGATCAAGAAAGCCTTGTCCGCTTGGAAGAAAAAACAGTAAGTGATGGGCCAAGCAAACAAGATCGTGCCAAACTATTCTTTCTTTGGGGACAAGAGCTGGCTCAAGCGGCAAAAGATGGCAAAACGCTTGCAAAAGCAATTGCCGCCTTTGAGCGGGTAGTGGATCTTGGTGTGATTTTGCAGGATGAGAGCCGGTACAATTTGGAAATTCTCTATCAAAGGCAAAAAGAGCAAGACAAGCAGGACCAGCAACAAGACAAGCAAGATAAACAGGATCAGCAACAAGACCAGCAAGATAAACAGGATCAGCAACAAGACCAGCAAGATAAACAGGATCAGCCACAAGACCAGCAAAAAGGCGATCAAGAGCAGAACCAAGAAAAAAGCCAGGAGAACTCCAATCAGCAGAACGACCGAGCCCAAGCCCAAGCCCAAGACCAAGCGCAGGACATGTCGTCATTGGTGCGCCAAAAGCAAGGTGAGTCCGAACTTGAGCAGGCCATGCAAGCTGAGCAAGAACGTCGGCAACAACAAGAACAAAACAATTGGGGTGGCATAGTGCCGCCAGATAAGGACTGGTAGATGAAGAAACGAATCCTAGCAATGCTCGTCTGCTTGACGATTGGCGGCGGATATTTGGCAGCTCAATCAATAAGTGCTCGCTGGCAGTTGGAATCCGACCAGGCAGTAGTGGGGCAAGGTTTGCGACTCACTATTCAAGTTCAAGGAACTGATTCTATTCAAATACCGCAGTTTTCTATAGACGGCGTTGAAATTGACTGGCAGGGTGGGCAACCGTCAAGTTCTAGTTCGGTAATTATACGCAATGGCGTGCGTCAGAGTACCGTCACTAGGTCGTTTGTCGGTTCTTGGAGTCTCAAAAGTCAAAAAAGTGGGCGCTACCGATTTGCGGGTCTGCGCATCAACGTTGCTGGTCAAACTATAGAACTTGCACCCTTTGAATGGGTGGTCAAAGAAGCCCAACAAGACGAGCGCTACCAGCTCAAGCAAAGCCTCAATCAAACCATTGGCATACTTGGTGTGGATCTGGAGTATAGCTTGGTATGGTATTTGGCAGAGTCGGCCCGCGCACCTGACTTTAGTATTGCGCTCTTAGAAAACAAAGACCTAGAGTTTATCGCTGACCTCAATCAAGCCTATGCCGGTCGAGATGTTTTTCAACTGCAATATCGGTCGCTGCAACTGATTGGGATCAAAAGCAGCGAACAGATTAACGGTCGCGATTTTACCAAGGTGAGTTTTAAGATCAAGTTTAGGCCGCGCAAAAGCGCCCGTTACGAGCTCTCGCCAACCATGGTAAGCTTTGAAGGTGTAGCCGGAACACACAAAGTGAGAGATTTTTTTAACCGCACTATAGAAGAACCCTACTATCGCACCTTGGCCGCCAAGGCAAATGCTCTGGTTCTGGAAGTAAAAGACCTACCTCAGCAGGGCAAGCCAGCGGCCTTTTCTGGCCTGATCGGAAAGCTCAAACTTACTTGGAAGGGCGCGGCCGGTCCGTATCGCCTTGGTGAACCAATTAGACTAAACCTTGCCTTAGATGGCGTTGCCAACCTGCCTGACCTTGATCTTGACTATATGGTTACCCAAACCCTGTCCAAAAATGACTTTAGCATAGTCAGTGACCCGACTGCCAACGCAGCATTGGCCGATCCGGCAAACAACAAGGTCCAAGCCAGTCCCATTGTTAGAGCCTTTATTTTACGGGCGCGCAAACCCGGATTGTTAATTGTACCCCAACTTACCCTCAGCTACTTTGATCCGCAGTCTAATAGCTATGGACTGGCCTCTAGCCAAAAACTAGAGCTTGGCATAGAAGGTGAACTCGTTGGCGACAATGTGGTAACGGCTGGAGCAACAAGCTTGGATCAAGGCAGTGCACAGGTTTCGACAAGAGCAGCACTGCTCAATCCTCCGGGGCTGCCGGCTTACAGCAGCTGGTCATTGCCATGGTATCTATGGTCTTTGCCAGGTTTTGTGGCGGCGCTAGTTCTTGTATCGCTTGGCTTGTGGCGACATTCGGCCCATCGGCAGCTATTGGTGCAACGGAAACACTGGCGCTCAAACCTGCGCCAACTCAACGTGCAGACTGGACGGCTCGCCTTAGAAGAAGGAAGGCGGCGCCTAGAAGCCTTATGCCAGCCAGGTGCATTGTGGCGCACGCAACTTGAATCACATGGCGTGCTTGCTGATGTAACCAGACACTGGCGTAGCTGGGACGAAGCCTATTTTGACCAAGGACGTGACAACGAAGACTGGAACAAACGTTGGCAAGAAATTCTACAAGCCCTTGGAGCACTAAAATGAAAAGCTTTTTGAATAAACCAGCCCTGTGGTTTTTTGCGCTACTGCCACTTGCGGCACTACCATTGGCTTCGCAGTCCGCTCAGTCCGTGCAGAGTAAACCTGCGCCTTTGAGTCTATTTGAGCAAGCGATAACTGAGCGCGAACAAAGTCCTGACCCCAAAGCGGGTCAAGCCTTGTTTGAACAGTCAGCGCAAGCATTTGAGTCTATGGCCGAGCAGGACCACGCGTTGTGGTATGAAGCAGGTAACGCGCGCTGGTGGGCCGGGCAGGCCGGCTTGGCCGTACTCAACTACCGAAGGTTTCTCTCGCATGATCCTTTCCGCAACGAAGTTTGGGAAAACCTAGCACAAGCAAGGCTGGCGGCACAGACCATAGAACTTGCTGGCGAGGGACTAGGATCCTGGCCATGGTCACTTTGGTTCTTGACGTCAGCCGGTATCAGCCTTAGCTTTGCCGCTCTGACCTTGGCGCTAAAAATTTATACAAGAAAAACTGTCTTTGCTCGACTCGGACTCGGACTAGGCATTGCATGCCTGGTCTTTGCACTTGCCGCCACAATTAGTCAGGCCAACAGGCCGCAACTTGGCGTAGTTTTGATAGAAACACAAGGCCGTAAAGGCGATAGCGAAGTCTATGCCATCTGGCCCGAAGCCGCCTTAAAATTGGGCCAAGAAGTTTGGATCAAAGAAGAAAGAGACGGCTGGTTTCGGGTAGAATTGGGGCAAACAAGCACTTGGCTGCGAGCATCTGTTGTGCGTTTGTTGTAAGTGCCGCAGCGCCTGATTATTTCTTCCACCGCCATTCCAGTATTTCGGGCATGTCTTTTCCATGTTTTTTGATGTACTTGCTGTGTTCTACGAGTTTGGCTTTGAGCATCTGCTCCACAGCCGCGTCCTTGGCTGAGGGTGCTAAGTGTTTAATCACATCCAGAACCAGGTGAAACCGATCTAAGTCATTCAGTACGGTCATATCAAAGGTGGTAGTAATAGTACCCTCTTCTTTATAGCCATGGACGTGCATGTTCTTGTGATTAGTGCGGCTATAAGTTAGGCGATGCACTAGAGAAGGATAGCCGTGAAATGCAAAGATAACAGGTTTGTCAGTAGTAAACAGGGCGTCAAAGGCTTGGTCGCTCAGTCCGTGCGGGTGCTCGGATTGAGACTGCAGTTTCATGAGGTCAACAACATTGATCAAACGAATCTTAAGCTCGGGTAGATGCTCACGAAGAATCGAAACAGCGGCAAGTGCCTCCATGGTGGGTACATCGCCGCAGCAAGCTATCACGACATCGGGTTCTCCACCCTCGTCGGTTGATGCCCAGTCCCAAACCCCGATGCCTTTGGTGCAGTGCGCCACAGCATCATCAATCGACAGCCACTGTGGTGCTGGATACTTACCAGCAACTACGACGTTTACATAATCTTTGCTGCGCAGACAGTGATCCCAAACCGACAAAAGGCAATTGGCATCAGGTGGTAGATACACCCGGATAATCGACGCTTTTTTGTTGACCACATGATCCAAAAAACCCGGATCTTGGTGAGTGAACCCGTTGTGAGCCTGTTGCCATACATGAGAGGCAAGCAGATAGTTTAAGGATGAAATCGGCTTTCTCCAAGGAATGTCTGCAGTGACCTTAAGCCACTTGGCATGCTGATTAAACATCGAATCAATAATATGGATGAAGGCCTCATAGCTGTTGAACATTCCATGCCGGCCAGTTAACAAGTAGCCTTCTAGCCAACCCTGGCACTGATGCTCGCTGAGCATTTCCATTACCCTTCCGTCACTTGCAAGAAACTCATCATTGCTTTTTGTCTTTGCTATCCATTGCCGGTCGGTTGTATCAAATACAGCATTTAATCTATTGGACAGCGTTTCATCGGGTCCAAAAATCCTGTAGTTACGTTGCTCTTGGTTGAGTCTGATCACGCCACTGAGAAACTCTCCCAGCACATGCGCATCAGCGGCTTGCACCAAACCAGGACTATGAACGTCAACTGCGTATTTCCTAAAGTCAGGCACCGCTAGCTCTTGCAGCAAGAGCCCACCGTTAGCGTGAGGATTAGCACCCATTCTGCGCTCACCCTTTGGCGCCAAGTCGGCCAAGTCCGGGTTAAAGGTTCCTCTCTCGTCAAACAGCTCTTCTGGTCGATAGCTTTTCAACCAAGACTCCAACAATTGCAAGTGACCAGGATGCTGGGCATCTACGTGTAAAGGAACCTGATGTGAGCGGAAAGTCCCCTCTATTTTTAAACCGTCGACAAACTCCGGACCAGTCCAGCCCTTGGGCGAATTGAGAACAATCATTGGCCAACGAGGGCGCGAAGCACGCTTGTTTTTCCGTGCGTTTTTTTGGATTCGTTTGATGTCTTTTATCGTTTTTTCCACTGCGGCAGCCATCAGGCGATGCATTTTTTCGGGCTTATCTCCTTCAACGAAGTAAGGCGTCCAGCCGTAGCCGCGCAGCAATTGATCTAATTCTTTATGGCTAATGCGGGCCAGTACCGTTGGGTTAGCAATCTTATAACCGTTGAGGTGAAGTATAGGAAGAACAGCTCCATCAGTAATCGGGTTGAGAAATTTATTGGAATGCCAAGAAGTTGCAAGCGGACCCGTCTCGGCCTCTCCATCGCCGACAACACAGGCTACGATCAGGTCTGGATTATCAAATGCGGCGCCAAAGGCGTGACTAAGCGAATAACCAAGTTCGCCACCCTCATGAATGGAACCAGGACATTCGGGAGAAACATGGCTGGGAATGCCACCAGGAAAGGAAAACTGTCGGAAAAGCTTTTTGAGGCCCGCGCTATCCTGAGAGATATCAGGGTAAAACTCGCTATAAGTTCCTTCTAGGTAGACATTTCCTACAATGCCGGGGCCGCCATGACCGGGACCAGAAACATAAATCATATCGAGGTCAAATTTCTTTATAACCCGATTAAGGTGCACATAGATAAAGTTCTGTCCCGAAGTGGTTCCCCAATGCCCAAGAAGGGTGGGCTTTACGTGCTCTAGAGCAAGCGGCTCTTTGAGTAAAGGATTGTCGTAGAGAAAAATTTGGCCAACCGACAAATAATTGGAAGCGCGCCAATAAGCATCCATTTTTTGCAACTCATCAGAAGTCGCGATAGGTCTAATTGCGGTCTTTTTTGTCTTCACTAGTTTGATACCTCCCAAGTGTAAACAAAAATAAGGAGTTTTGGTGGTGGCGGTCTGTTCGATTGACCACATAGTGGCTATTCACCCGAAAACTATCTTGACAGGTACTGAATCGATGCAACTGTTAGAATTGGAAAATAAAAAGCAGACTAAATCAGTAAACCCTTTGGTAAAGTTTCCGCGATCTTGCATCCCTTTTCAACCTTTTCGATAATGCCTGAGTTTCGCGTCTTCTCGATAAAATAACGGACCCGGCGATTAAAATCATCAAATTCCTTCACCGCCGAATTTTTTTCTTTTGCGGCCCATAAATAATGGGCAACTTGACGGGCATTCGGATATCGCGAGGACGAAAAATGATTAAACCGATACAAAGCATTTACGACCGGTTTTGCAACATCGTCATTAAGAGATACAAAAAACTCGGGGTCAGCTATATGAACAGTTTCCATCATTTCGGTAGCTTCCAGAACTTCATTAACCGTTTCTCGAAGAAGCTGTTCCGGATACTGGGGTATACCAGTCCCACCGTCCTGACTGGATGTGCCCCTATAGGTATTCCGGGTAACATATGAAAATCCGTTTTCCATCAAACTGAGAACAGACCCTGAGTAGTCCTGCTTGTCACCTGCAACGGTATTAGGCACATCAATATATGCATTTAACTG
Organism: Spirochaetia bacterium; assembly: GCA_038204425.1. Taxonomy (GTDB): domain Bacteria; phylum Spirochaetota; class Spirochaetia; order DSM-27196; family Salinispiraceae; genus JBBRCZ01. The sequence continues at coordinate 85,187 of JBBRCZ010000011.1, forward strand.
CACCCTAAATTCCAAAAAGAACATTGCAGAACGAATATCAGCCTTTATAGTCTCTACCTTGACCGGACGATTAATTTCCTGAATATAGGAATTCAATTGATCCAGATCTATGTCTTTGATAGAGGATTCCTCAACCGGTAAAAGTTCGCGCGCTTGAATCAGAGACTCAACATATTCTTCCTGTTTTTCGATTTCATTTGGCTTTAGCTTAGTGTCGCCAGTCAATATTCGGCAACATATAATAGAACTATATTACCATCCAAAAATGGTTTGATCATTGGTGGAAGGAAAACATCGGATACATCAATTTTGCTACCGTTTTTTTGGTTGTATCTCTTATTCAGTTCAACAATCTTTTCTTCACAATCTCCTCTGTAGTCTGTATGAATATAACGGAGCTTTCCATCGAATTTTTTTTCTTCCTTGATTCCAAGAATCAAAATTCCACCGCGAGTATTCATGAAAGCACAGGCAGATTTATATCGTTCATCCCACTTGCCGTGATCAGAAGGAATCGGTTTAATCTCGATAGTATCACTTTCCAATTGTTCATACGTTCCCTGACGGACATGATTGGCGAGTTTTTCAAGAATTATATCTATTGTTGACATCAAACTATTACTTTCTTTTACTGATTATACCAGAAAATGTTGAATAACTCATACCACTCTCAATTCAATCTCTCTTATCAGTTCATCGCGCCGCTCTTCTATCACGTCTTGGGCTTCGAAGAGGTTCTTTCATTTGGTACGGCAAGTCTGTTCCAGAGTTTCTCGACCTTGCCTGAGGTTGCTTGTTTAGGGCCTTTTCTGTAATTTCAATACTTTCACCTTCAATTGTACCATCAAAGAAAAACATGCGCCGAACCCAATCGTGCTCGATTATGGTGCCGTAAAGTGTCGCCAATAAAAACTTTCATTTCAGGAATTTTGCGTTCTTTCGGCGAAACTTGGATTTTTTCCAAAATCGCAACCGATTCTCCTCCCCTGTTGCTCGGGCGAGCAGCGAGCTATGCTCGAGGCCAGCCCGGTCGATAATCTTGCGTAGCTCCTAAGGATCCTCGTTTACCTTCTTTAAGAGTTGGGCCCGTGAGGCTGGTCGACTAAAAAGAAAACTGGTATGGCTACTCCGCCATGCCCCCATCGATGGATTGAAATCAGTTTGCCCAAACTTGGCTATCTCTATTATGGACAAAACAACAGCTTCCAAAAACCATCTTCCTTAGGGAAAAATTTCAAATTTTTGCATAGATATTCACTGGGTACCTGATAATTTACCTTTTATACAAAAAAAATATTACAAAAATAATAATTTGACGGCAGACCAAAGCCGGTGTAGCATGGACAAAATAGCGGCGCCGCTTGCTTACGTTGTGGGCATGGGGCGACTTTAGTCCGCACAAAGTAGTTTTAAGGATTATCATCATGAAAAAGTTGATGTTTGGCTTACATGCATTCATAGTTCTGGCGGGTATAATACTCTTAGCAGCCTGTGAACTCACACCCTTGGCTGTTACTGGTGAGGTAAATGCCCAGGCTCGTAATATTGCAGGGTATATTTACGTTTCTCCCAGTGGAAGTAACGAGTCCGGAAACGGTACGACGCAACAACCTTACAAGACAATCGCCAAGGCTTTGACGGTGGCAAGTGCTGGTAATACTATTAGTCTGGCCGCTGGTACTTATACCGAATCATCATTTTTTTTACCGGTTAACGTCAGTCTGATAGGTGCTGGTTCAGCCAACACCATTCTTACTTCTAATACATTAGTTTCCAGCGGAACACCAGAAGATAATGCCAACTTTCTTATTAGACTTGACCAACCTGGCACTAACACGGGGGTTCAGACTGTAGCAGGCTTTACCATCGATGGAAAAAACAAGACGTTTAACGGCATCGTAGGCTATAGCCGCTCCAACATTACGGTTAACGATATCCACTTTAAGAACTGTGCCGAAACCGGCGCTCGCATTTTTGGAGCACAAGGCTACATTAGCAATATAAACATCACCAATAGCACTTTTACCAACTGCGGTAAAGATCATTTGTCAGGCAATCCTGGCTGGACTTCGGGCAACTTGATGATTGGCTATCTTGATGGTGCCAACATTTCAAATATCGTCATCAACGATATTTACGGTTATGGTATAAAATTTACTAACGACGGCAATTTTAAAAACACCAAAGTCCACGACAGTATCATTAACGTTAGTGAGACTGACGAGCAGTGGGGCGAAGATATCGCTATAGAAATGTGGAACCTTGGACCTGGTAACGAGATTTATAACATCCAAACCAACACTTGGTTGTCGTTAATTGACCTTGCCAGTTTTTCTTCTAACCCTTCAAAAGCAGGGGACAATCTAAAACTTTATAACATAAGAATTATCGATACTGATGGTGCGAGTGTTAAAGAAGCGATTGAAATTGGTTCCAGTGGTGTTGATATGTACAACTGTTACATAAAAGACAAGGGATTTGGCATAGCCATGTGGGCGCGACCAAACAAAAAGAACACCATCCGCCAAAATATTTTTGACAATCAATATACGCATACCGACTATGGCTATGCTAATGGCGCGGCTATTTTGATAGCTACCGGAACAGGCGTTGGTGTTTACAATAATGTAATTGCGGGCTTTAAAAACGCCATAACCCTTACCTCTACGGTAAACGGTGAAAGCGTCAACGACATTGCTATTCGCAACAACGTCTTTCTTATGCGTTCTGATGCAACTGGAATTATTACCAAGGGCAGTGGTCAGGCAAGTAATGTTGTAATTAGCAATAACCTCAAAATCACCAGTGATTATTACGCTTCAAACTTTGCAGCTAATAATCTTGCGTGGACGGACGTAAGCGGCGCGACGGTTTCCAACAATTACGATGGCAATCCCCAGTTTCATAATCGAGGCCTAGGTTGGGATTCTTTTTATGAGCCTCAGAGTCCAACAAGTTTTGTAGTTGGCAAGGGACTTGATGTTGGTTTTGGAACCACTTTAGGTGCCAAGGTCTACGACGGAACATTTCCTGCTCCTGACGCAGCTCGCATAGTGCAAACAACAACTACCGTAACTTTTGTTCCGTTTAGTCTCAACTTAAATGGCGTAAGTTCGATTAGCGACCAGGCCACTTTTGGCATTAATACGGGCTCCTATGGTGGAGCAAGTGTCTCTTTTCCAAATGAGGGTGTTGGCTCAAGTACTGCTCTAAAAATACAGGCCAATAGCAATGCTGGCGTCTGGCTAGGCGCATTGGGAAACCGTGGTCTCGGATTGGGGGTTTCTGCGGCGGTTATAACATTAAAAATTCGCGCTGATAGCTCACAAGCCGGTGCTCAAATTATACTCAAACCAATTGTTGGTCCTCCAAGCACAGCTGGTGGTATTGATGCCGCCCAAGTAGCACTTATTTTTGGCCCTGGACAAACCCCTTGGCCAGCAGCAGCCGTCGATGGCAACCCTTTAACCTTTGCTACGATATCTCTGACGCTGCCGCTATCGAGCAACAGCAGCCTTGGTCCATCAAACTACGGCGTGCAACTGGCGCTAACTGGCTATGGAACAGGGTGTACTATTTGGATTGACGATATAACGGTAAGTAACCCAAGTTTTGGTTCGACCACAAGCACTACGAGTTCCACCAGTACTACAAGCACCACACTTTTCCCGACTACAAGTACCAGCTCGTCAAGTTCTAGCAGCTCTACGAGTTCCACCTCGAGTACCCTGTTGGCAACGAGTACATCAAGCTCGAGCAGCACTAGCTCCAGCACTTCTACTTCAACCACTTCTACTACGCTTCCATCGGCAGCCTTAGGTACCGGCGTGTTTACTATTGTCAACCTTGCCAGTAACAAGATTCAGAAGCCAGAGCCTTGGATTGGTGGTTCAATCTCTAACAACGACTACACTGGAGCCCTTATTGAACAATGGGAAGTTACCAAAGTAGGTGCCTATTATCGCTTTATCAACAAGTCTAGTGGACATGCACTTGATGGTTCTGGAAACGATGCAAAAATGCAAAGTTACAGCGCAACGGATGCCCAATTATGGGACCTAATTGGACTTGGCAATAGTCAGTACAGAATGACAAACAAACTCAGCACCAAGGCTGCAAAAAGCCAAGATGTGTTCAACGGTAATCCGATGAAGATGGAAACCTTTGCCAATAACAATCTTTTTAAGTGGACATTTACCCAGCTGGGTGGTTCGGTGGTTACGAGCACCAGTACTAGCAGTACTAGTTCGACCTCCAGTACGGTTATTGCAGCTAGTTCTACAAGTACCAGCAGTACAAGTACCAGCACAGTACCGGTGAGTACTACCAGTACATCAAGTACTTCGAGCACCAGTACATCAAGTACTTCGAGCACCAGTACAACATCGACTACAATTGTGGAGACAGGCCTAGCGAGTGGTCGTTACAGACTGGTAAACTTAGGCGCCAACAAGGCGCAAAAGTCTGAGTCATGGGAAAATGGGTCTATCTTTAACAATGACTACAGTGCCTCGGATAGTGAAAAATGGGACGTCAGCAAGGTTGGTAGCTACTATAAGATTATCAATGTTGCGACTGGACGAGCCCTAACAGCCGTAGGCAGCGAAGCACGAATGACTATGTTTACAGGCTCAGATAGTCAACTATGGACGGCTACAAGTCTTGGTAGTGGTCAATATCGTCTCATAAACAAACAAAGTGGCTTGAGTGCCCGCTCGCAAGATATTTGGAACGGCAACCCTATGAAGGTCGAAACCTATCAAAACACAGCTTTGTTTAAATGGGCATTTTTAGCGCCCTAAGCTTCTCCAGACAACATTTACGCAGCAATTATAGACAAAAGCCGCCCTCAATAAGGCGGCTTTTGTCTGCAAGGGAAGCTTGGTTCACTTTATCTTGATAGCCTTGGTGTAGATAGTCAAGACTATGGTTTGGCGGTTGCCTTCTTGTGTGGTAACTCCCGAAAAACGTGGTGCAAGGATTACGTCTGCACTAACTTCGTTAGCTTGACTGATTGCTTCGTAGAGCAAGTTTTTGCGAGCAGTGATTTCTAACTGGCTGATTTTGGCTGCGTCTGTTGTTGCGTCAACTGCGGTACCCAAAGAGCCATATTTAAAAGTATCACCTTGGATATCATCGTAGTAACTTACCGAACCACCCCAGCCATTTACTTGGGTTACAAAAATACCGGAAATGGTAGTTTCAGCTGTTATGTCTTTGAGGATTACATAGCTTTCGCGGTCAAGAGCTTCAAGACCTGTGCTCTCAACAGCATTGATTTTGCTAAAAGACGAGTTCTCGGCCATTTTTGACGTAGTTGAACATGAGCCCAAGGTCAACGCTACAACGCCTACTATTAAAAAGGTTCTTATTTTCATTTTTTTCTCCAAAATTTTTTATTTGTCAATCCCTTGTGATAGTAAGGTACGGCTAGTGCTCCCCTAAGTCGAGACAATTCGACAATCAAAGTATTTTGCAGATTTAATAGAGACTTGCTTAAGAGCTTGGCTTAATTTTTTAGACGGTACTCAGAGGGCTTTTTTGAGTGTTTCCACAAATACTGCCTGATCTTGCGCGCCCGATATTGAGTATTTACCATCGATGACAAAAAATGGCACACCACCAATTCTTAAGCGCCTAGCGGCCTCTATGTCGGCCTCAACCTCGAGTCGGTATTGTTTGCTCGCCAACATGCTTAAGACGTCTTCTTTTACGAGGCCTGCCTGCGCGCCAAGTTGGGCCAAGCTTTGGTGATCGTTTAAATTCTTGCCTTCGGTAAAGAAAGCGCTAAACAAGAGCTCCTCCATTTTGTCACCACAGCCTGCGGCGTGAGCCATGTGAGACAGTCGGTGGGCGTCCAGCGTATTGGCGGCCACCGCATGGTCAAAGCGATAGTCTAAGCCTTCGCGCTTGGCGAGTGCAATGACATGATCGTGCATCGCTTGTGACTCAGCTTTGGAAATGCCTTTGCGCGTGGCCAGTGACTCAATTAGGTTCGTATGGTGGCTGGGAACAAAGTCGGGATCCAGCTGATAGCTGCGCCAACGGATCTCTATATTTTCGTAGGCGCCAAGGGTTTTTGCGGCACCTTCTAATTTTCTCTTGCCAATGTAACAAAAAGGGCAAACAATATCTGACCAAATGTCTACAACGATTTTTTTCATACCTCATACTATAACTATTTATTGCTCAAGCGTCATTATCAAAAAATTTCTGGGCCTCATGAGGTCTTGCAAGTAGGGCCTGATGGCGCTATGCTAAAGCTATGAATCGCGAAAAAATAAAAAAATATCTACCAATTGCCGGAGCCATTGCTATTGGCTTGCTTGTCTACTTTATTCAAGGTGGCATTCTCCCTCCCTTGATTGGATTTGCACTTGGCTACGTTGGCTTTAAAGTCGCCGTCACACCTCGTGGTGCCACAAGCTCGGCCGGTGAGCTTGTGGCCGATGGCATTGCAAAGATCGACTTTGACGCTGCTATTCGCGAGGCTCGCAGTCGCTATAATGCTTTGCAGAATGATGCTTTTAGAATCACCAAAGTTGATGCTCGCCGCAAAGTTGACGCAATAGTTTCTTTAGTTGGCCAGATTATTGATCAAGTCAAGAAGGATCCCAAAGACTACCGTGCAGCGCGCCAGTTTTTTAGCTACTACCTCGAGGCAACCGTCAAAGTAGTCCACTTTTATGTTGAGCTCACTGCTCGACCTGTTTTGGATGCCGAGGCCAAAACCTCAATTGAGAATGTCGAGAACGAACTAGACACTGTTCGCCGTGCTTTTGAAAAGCAGTTAAAAGTGCTCGATGAAAATGATGTGCTCGATCTCGATACCGAGCTTACCGTGCTCAAACGTACCATTGAACTTGAAGGACTGAGCTCAGCACTGGATCAACCAGAAGCTGACAGCCAGCAAACCAAATAGCCCCACACCTATAGGAGGATTTTATGGGTGATTTAACCGTACAGCAGAAGGCAGGACCCCTACAAATCGTAGACATCAGCAAATTGTCACCAGAAGCTGTTCAAAAGGCACACGATGTGGCCAAGTCCATCAACCTTGAAGACAGCCAGTCTATTATTCAATTTGGCGTCGGCGCACAATCCAAGATATCGGGTTTTGCGGATACCATCCTGACCCAGATTAGAAACAAAGACTCTGGTTTTGTGGGTGACACTCTTTCCAATTTGATGGTGCAAATCAAGGGTGTCGACGTAGGTGGCTTGCAAAAAGAAAGCGGCTTTTTTGGCAAGATATTTGGTGGCATTAAGGCCCAGCTTACCAAATTTATGACACGCTACGAAAAACTTTCTACCCAAATAGACCGCACTGTTAGTGAACTCGAAAAGGCTCGTATGCAGTTGATCCGCGATGTGACCATGTTTGATTCGCTCTACGGTAAAAACGAAGAGTATCTAAAAGAACTCGACATCTACATTGCCGCCGGTCAGATTAAACTCGAACAGGCACGAGCAGAAATCCTTCCCAAGTTGCAAGAAAAGGCTCAAGCCAGCAACGACGCAATCGACGCACAAAAACTGCAAGACTTTAACCAATTTTGCAATCGATTTGAGAAAAAGCTCTATGATATGAAGCTGTCACGCATGATCAGTATCCAGACTGGTCCTCAGATTCGACTTATTCAGAACAACAATCAAACCTTGGTTGAGAAGATTCAGTCCTCTATTATTAACACTATTCCGTTGTGGAAGAACCAGATCATCATTGCGATTGGTATCTTTAGGCAAAAAAGCGCTCTCGAGCTGCAACGCAAAGTAACTGACACAACCAATGAACTCTTGACCAAAAACAGCGAGATGCTCAAACTCGGCAGCATCGAAGTTGCCAAGGAGAGCGAACGCGGCATTGTTGAGATTGAAACTTTGCAAAAGGTTAACCTTGACTTGATTGCTACCATTGAAGAAACACTTAAGATTCAGGCCGAAGGTCGCCAAAAACGAGCTTCTGCCGAGGTAGAACTGGCTCGCATGGAAGGCGAACTCAAAGAAAAGCTCAAGAGCGTTCAGTAATCAGCAATGAGAAATCAGAGATGAGCGGCAAAGAAGACTACTATTTTGTCCCCGTGGCAGGGCACTGGCGCATGAAGAGAGTAGGTGGCACCAAGGTCTTGCGGACTTTTTCTAGCAAGGCCGAGGCCATCGCTTATGCACAGACGCTCATCGCCAAGCAACAAGCGAGTTTTCGCTTGGAGAATCCCGATGGCACGTGGGAGAACTTATGAGTCAGGCAGCCAAGTGGGCTTTGATAACGGGCGCTTCCAGTGGCTTGGGTAAGGCCTTTGCCCAGATTTTGATCAGTTGGGGCTATCAACTGATTATCAGTGCGCGGCGGATGGATGTGCTAGTTGCCCTACAAGGCGACTTTAAGTCGTCGTATCCATTGCTAAGAGTCGAAGTGATAGCGGCCGATTTGTCAGAAGCGTCAGGTGCCCAAAAGTTGGCAGATTTTTGCAAAACGCAAGGCATTGTGCCAGACCTGTTGATCAACAACGCCGGCTTTGGTGCCTTTGGCGCTTTTGCTGACGCCACTCAGGCCAAGACGCTTGGCATGGTAGATGTAAACTGTCGCAGCCTAACTGCCCTGTGCCAGCTGTTTTTGCCCGCTATGTTAGCCAAAAAACAAGGTCGCATTCTCAACGTCGCTTCGATGGCAGGTTTTTTGCCTGGTCCTTACATGGCGGTTTATTACGCCAGCAAGGCTTATGTTATTTCTTTGGGTATGGCACTTGATGCCGAAGTCAGAAAATCGGGCCTTAGGGTGAGTACCCTGTGTCCCGGCCCCGTAAACACTGAGTTTGCAAGTGTGGCTGATCACAAAGTCCATCCCTCCATGGCAGGAAAAATCCCTGGTCCCTATGAAGTTGCACTATATGGTCTAAAAAAAGCACTTATCGGCAAGCGTATAGTGATCTATGGCATTGGTTTTAAGTTTTTGTTGTTTTTTACACGCTTTTTGTCGCGCTCATTACTCTTGAGACTGATGAATACATTTCAGTCGGCACGTGTTCCTGATTCTGCTAAACACGACCAAACAGCTAATTAGTTACTATGAATCGCGTCGCTTTTCCATCTTGGCTTCGTCTGGACAATTCGGCCAATATTTGGCCTGCTGTTTTGTCGAGTCGCTATACCAGTATTTTTAGGTTGACTGTTGTCTTGCGAGAGCGGGTGCAGCTGGAACGCCTGCAACGAGCCCTTGACGCAAGCATGGAGCGTTTTCCCTACTTTAAAGTCTGCATCAGGCGGGGGCTCTTTTGGTACTATCTCGAGCCACGGATAGATTGGCCTCGAGTTCAGGCAGACTCCGCCAACCCATGCATGCAGGCCAATCTAATTGGTAAAAAAAACTGGCCCTTTAGGGTTAGAGTTTTTTCGTCCCGCATAAGTCTTGAAATGTCGCACATATTAAGTGATGGCAGTGGCGCTGCAGTCTTCTTGCGTTATTTAATAGAAGAATATTTGAAACCAAATGACAGTCCACCAGCAAGTCACCAAAGCACCAGCGATAGCGATGAGTGGGTGGACAGCTACCATGACCTAATCCCACCACATAGCAGTAAACTGCCCAAGCGAGCCTTGGCAGAAAAAGCTTTTCATCCGCACGGAAGACTTCTGCCTTCCGGCCGTTATCAGGTGGTGAGTCTTTTGCTCGATGCAGATCAGTTGCTGAGCTTTGCCCGTAAGGCAAGCCTTAGTCTAACCGAGTATCTTGCGTCGCTGCTTTTAATGGTGCTACAGGAGCAACAAGAAGCTCTTGTTGCCAAAAAAAAGCGCGTCTCATTGCTTAAACCTATCAGACTCAACATACCGGTTAACTTGCGGTCGTTTTTTCCATCCAAGACCTTAAGGAATTTTTTTACTTATGTTGACCCCGGCATTGATCCTAGGCTTGGCGTCTATCAGCAGCAAGAAGTTCAGGAGCAAGTACACCACCACTTTCGTTTTTTGCTTGACCCAAAACGGCTACGCCACATGGTAGATCGTAACATCCAAGGCGAGCGCAATTTAGCAGCCCGACTCACGCCTCTGTTTTTTAAGGATCTTTTTCTTGAACGGGTTTTTAGAACCCAAGGTGACCAGCGTGTTTCGGCCAGTTTTTCTAACCTTGGACGACTAAGCGATTTTAGCGGCGACCAAGGTCGAGTTTCTCACTTGGTCTTTTTGCCACCGCCTAGCCCGCTTTTAGGTGTAAATATGACGGCCGTCAGTTACGGTAAGCAGCTTTGCATTAGCTTTGGCGGAATAATTGACTCTACGGCACTTGCTGCTGGTTTTGTCAAATACTTGGTAGAGCGAGGCATTGAGGCTAAGATAGAAGCCAATCATATTTCCCATTCTGAGGAGTCCAGATGAGCGTTTTTTGTCCGCGTTGTGCAGTAGAGATAGTTGAGGACGTTGCCAAGTGCCCGCTTTGTAGTTCGGTTCTTGTTGGCGACCAAAAGCTCTTGCCACCCTTAGTCCAAGCCTACCCACGCGAATTTGAAACCTTCCCGGGTCGGCTGGAACGCCTGATGCGCCATCGAGGCTTGATAAATATCATAAGCGCCTTTGTGGTCTTCGTGCCAGCAATGATCTGCCTTGCGGTTGATTTTATGTATGCTGGCGGTGGCTGGTCCTTAGTGGTGATCTACACTGCGATTTTCCTATGGACCTTGGTTTTTATTCCACTGGCCTTTTTTCGTCTGCCTTTATTGGTAGCAATGCTCTTAATCGCAAGTGCTGGCGCCTACTTATTCATTTTGGACATGCTCGATGGCCAACACACTTGGAGCATGACACTTGGTTGGCCCTTGTTATTGTGGGTGGCTCTGGCTATTTTTGTGCTGTGGCTCGGCCTAGTCTGGCCCAAAAAATCCCCGGGCCTGGTAGCGGCGTTAATTTTTGTCTGTTTACAAATAATAACCATAGGTACAGACCTTAGTACCCAGTACTTTGTGTTTGGTGTCGTCACGTTAACCTGGTCTTTGGTTGTCGTTTCTGCCCTGATGCCGCTTGCATTGCTGGCTTTACTTTTGCAGTTTTCTCTATCCAACTCTAGTCGTCTTAAGCGGTTTTTTCATTGGTAGACCAGGCATTTTCGCTTTTGCATTGAATGTCATCGACATGGCGGTATATAAAAGAGCGGATGTATATTTCAAATAGTTCACAAGAATGGCTGGATCATCTGCGAGCCAGCACCGCCCTTCCGGAAGGCTTTAGAGCTTCTACTACAAGCATTGAGTTTTTTCCACCTGAAAAACCTGGCTCAGCTGCGTTTCCAATGCGTCTCAGCCTGATAGTAATGGATCAAGCCAGCCAGTCATTTGCAACGATGTTTACCCGCAACGCCTTTCCCGGCGCTCCCATAGTTGTTGGCAAGAAAATCTCGGCAGCAGGGTTTGTTCAAGGTATTCTTATCAATAACAAAGTTAGTAATGTGGGCACCGAAAACGGTGTAGCTGATTCTGAGCGCTTGACGGGTGAAGTTTGCAAGCAGCTTGGCTTGGAAGGCAATTATATCTTGCCCTCGTCTACGGGCATTATTGGTTGGTCCTTGCCTGCCGAAACCATGAGTCAGGCCATTCCTACCCTGTGCGATCAACTTGGTACGGCCAGCGCTGCTGACCTTGCCCAAGCTATAATGACAACCGACAGCTTTGCCAAGGCGGTTACGGTTAAGGTAGGTGAGGGCAGTATCACAGGTATTGCCAAGGGAGCTGGCATGATAGAGCCAAACTTGGCAACCATGCTCGTTTTCTTGATGACTGACCTGTCGCAAGGAAGGCCAGCTATGGAATCGTGCTTGAGTCAGGCTGTCGAAGCATCCTTCAATTGCATTAGCATTGATTCTGACCAAAGCACCTCAGATACCTGTGTCCTGCTTTCTAGCCGAAAAAAACCAGGGGTAAGTGCTGATCTTTTTGCGGAGGCACTCGGCAAGGTTTGTAACGAACTAGCCGCTCAAATTGTTCGCAATGGTGAAGGGACAAGCCACGTTTTGCGCGTTAGCGCGCGCGGATTTGGTGATTATCAACAGTGCCGTGACCTTGCCAAAGCAATAGTAAACAGTCCGCTTGTCAAAACAGCGGTTTATGGCAATGACCCCAATGTAGGCCGAATAATTGCTGCCGCTGGCGATTTTTTGGGTAATCGTGGCCACAGTCTCGACGCCAGTCGACTTAGAATCTTTTTGGGAGACTATGAGGTTTTTTCAGCAGGGTCGTTTAAGATTAGCAGTGAGACAGAAAAAAACCTGAGCGATATGCTCTTGCAAGCAAGGATAGATCCTGACGTACATGGCTACCCTCAGCATGAGCGTTATGTTGATATAAAGCTGATTATGGGCGAGGACAACCGCGGCAACGTGGCTGTCGTTTTGGGATCCGACCTTGGTTATGAGTACGTACGTGAGAATGCCGACTACCGGAGTTAACTATGGAACAAGTTGAGTGGGATCGTAAAGAACTGGACAGTCAAGTAGAACGCGCTCGAGATCTAGTGCGCCGTTCGATAGAGGAAATTAGTCGTTCGATCGTTGGCCAGAAGCAGATGATCGAGGGCTTGTTTATGGGTGTGTTAGCCGGAGGCCACGTCCTCTTGGAAGGTGTGCCTGGGCTGGCCAAAACCCTAGCCATCAAGGCGCTTGCCGAAACCATCGATGCAAGTTTTAAGCGCATCCAGTTTACTCCGGACCTCTTGCCTGCTGACATCGTGGGAACCATGATTTACCGTCAACAAACTGGCGAATTTGTTGCCCGTAAAGGACCTGTCTTTTCCAATATTATCCTGGCAGACGAGATCAATCGCGCACCTGCCAAAGTGCAGTCCGCATTGCTGGAAGCTATGGAAGAGCACCAAGTTACGATTGGCGACAATACGTATCCATTGGCAGAGCCTTTTTTTGTTCTCGCAACTCAGAATCCGATAGAGCAAGAAGGCACCTACAATTTGCCAGAAGCACAGCTTGATCGCTTTATGCTCAAACTATTTATCTCATATCCAAGTCCTGAGGAAGAATTACAAATACTTAGGCGCATGGGTAATGATGTTTCTATCAATTTGCAACGTCAAATGTTTAAACCCGACATCCGCAGACTCAAAGACATCGCCTCAAGAATAACCATGGACGAACGAATAGAGTCATATATAGTTGCCTTGGTTACTGCTACACGCGAAAAGAAGAAGTACGCTGGCAGTCTTTCTCGACTGATAGAGTGGGGGGCGTCACCGCGGGCCAGCCTCTATCTCTATCGATGCTCCAAGGTCAAGGCGCTGCTGGAAGGTCGTAGCTTTGTAGTTCCTGAGGATGTTAAAGCCGTAGCACCGTCAATCTTGAGACACCGCATTAACCTTAGTTATGAGGCCGAAAGTGAAGGCCTCAACTCAGGTGATGTCGTTGAGCAACTGCTCAAAAATGTCGCGGTTCCTTAAAGGTAGGCGCATACAATGAGTGCTTCGCACCTGATGGCTAGGCTAAAAAAGCTCGATATACTCTCCAATCGACTGCTAGAATCGCTCTTGGCGGGCAACTATTCGTCGGTTTTTAAGGGCCCCGGCCTTGAGTTTTCGCAGGTGCGCGAGTACAGCGAGGGTGATGACCCACGCCAGATAGACTGGAACGTCTCATCAAGGATGGGATCTACTTTTACTAAAACCTTTAAAGAAGAACGCGAACTAGTACTCTTTTTGATTGTAGACCTTTCGGCATCGGTTTTTACCGCGCGAGGCAGTTCTCAGATTCGCGAGGCCGCCAATACGATTTTTAGTCTGCTGGCCCTAGCGGCTACCAACAACAATGATCGTGTAGGCGCCTGCTTTTTTTCAGATCGAATCGAACAGTGGGTTGCTCCGCGTAAGGGCCGCGCACATGCTTTGCGACTTATTCAGGACCTTCATGTTGCAATTCCCCTTGGCCAGGGCTCAGATCTCGCCAAGGCACTGCGCAGCACCGGTGAGTCATTGGCCAGGCGTGGCATCTGCGTCGTGCTGTCTGACTTTAAAACTTCAGGCTACATGCGTGAGCTGGCGCTGCTTGCTCGCAAGCATGACGTTATTGCAGTCCGACTGGTGCCGCCAGAGGATCTTGCTTTTCCACGAATTGGCATGGTGCAAATGGAAGAGGCGGAAACAGGCGATATCATCCGCGCATATGGATCTAGCCACGTATTTCGCAAGGCATATCGCGACTATTGGCTCACCCAGCGTAAACAATGGTTTAGAGATTGTCGACGCTACAATGTTTCTCCCTTGGAGATCCGCAGTGATGAAGACCCAATTCAAAAGCTGGTCCAGTTTTTTGAACGCAGAAAGGTACGTCATTGATGCCCCTATTTAGATATTTGGCTATGCGTCTAACTTTGCTGTTAGTCTTTTTCTTGGCAGCGGCGCCTGTCGTGCTTGTGGCCAACGACTATAACCTAATCAAAACAGTGTTTTTGCCACAACAGTACTTTGTTGGTGATGAAGTAGAACTACGCCTAGAAATTAGGACGCCTTTTGCTGATCGTTTGATACTACCTCAGATCATGCCAGAGACCATCTGGGGTAGTATCAACAAAATAAGCATACTACGTGACGGCTTGGAACCAGAAGTGCGCATCAATTTTGTGGCGCACGCTGTAGGTACACGCACCTTGCCGGCTATCAATCTTGGCAGCATTACCATTGAGGGCATAAGTATTTACGTTAGTTCTATCTTAGAGCCTGGCCAGGTTGAGTTATCCGCGGTACAAGATCAAGTTTTGCTACCGGCAACCTTGCCGCTCTTGTTGGCTCAAGTCGTCTTTTTGCTCTTGATCCCCAGCCTAGTTATTCTCGCGCTCATCAAGGGAAGTCCGTTGATAGGACGCCTCATCAGGCGTTGGCAAGAAGGTCAAGCATGGCGCAAGCTCAGCCAAGAGCTAAAACAACTACAAAATCATATGGAACAGATGGATGCGCGAAGCTTCTACATTAGTATTCAACGTGACGCCCGCACCTATCTCAGTGATCGGCTCAAAATTAGCGGGCTGTCGGCTACCACGAGTGAACTAGTTGCAATTTTACGCCAACATGTACACAGCAGCGAAGCAATTATGTACATTGAGCAGCTTTTTCAGTTTGGGGATCGAGTCAAGTTTGCCAAC
>JBBRCZ010000012.1:0-99446 GCA_038204425.1 Spirochaetia bacterium
CTTTATTCATAATTTTGGTGTTCACATTCCCATCGGGCCAAAGTCCAGTCTAGATATTTCACTAAACCTCAACAACCTCTTTACCTTTGACAACTTGGCCTTCCAGTTTGTTTTTGGTTTGCCACCAAGTGGCAAAGCAGCCCTGACGCCTATTGAGGAAGCAAGCCTAATCTCTTCGGCTGCAATTCCACAATAAGATCATAGCTGCCCTCCGGGCAATGCCTGATCGATTATTCAGGTGCATACCTAAATTTAGAAAGGCTGTTCAAGTAATTGAACAGCCTTTTTTTGATCTCGACTCATTCGTGCTTATCGTATTCCAGCATGGATGATCAGCTGCTTTAGCAAGGCAACAACTAACAGTTGACTAG
This sequence comes from Spirochaetia bacterium, assembly GCA_038204425.1. Taxonomy (GTDB): domain Bacteria; phylum Spirochaetota; class Spirochaetia; order DSM-27196; family Salinispiraceae; genus JBBRCZ01. Next base: position 372 of record JBBRCZ010000012.1, read on the forward strand.
AAAAGCTGGCATTGCCGCAGCTTGGCTTGGATTTATCCTACCGAACTTCTAACAATAAGCGAGGCCAAATAACCTGCGCCAAAACCATTGTCGATGTTTACCACCGAAATGCCGGCCGCACAACTGTTGAGCATCGCCAGCAAGGCCGCCAAACCACCAAAGTTGGCACCGTAACCCACACTGGTTGGGACCGCAATAACCGGTACTTCTACCAAGCCGCCAATTACACTAGCCAAGGCTCCTTCCATGCCAGCAATCGCAATCACTACTCGCGCCTTTTTGATGCGGTCCAACTGCGCAAAAAGACGATGGATGCCGGCCACGCCTACGTCATAAATTCTGTCTACTTGGTTGCCAAAACATTCGGCAGTAAGAGCAGCCTCCTCGGCAACCGGAATGTCAGAAGTGCCGCCGGTCAAGACTGCAATAGAAGCGGGGCCTGGCGCATCACTTAAGAATGACGGTTGCACCGACTGGGATTCAATACTTTTTTTGGTAGTAATGATTCGAGCGACTTGGTGGTAGACTAAGTTTGGACTCAGGTCGTTTAGTGCATCAAATTGTTCTTGGCTGGCACGCGTTGCGAGAAGCACGCCACCATCGCTCAGGATTTTTCCCACTATGGCACGCAATTGACTAGGACTTTTGCCGGAAGAATAGACGACTTCTGGATAGCCCGTACGCAGTTTCCTGTGAGTGTCCAAACGCGCAAAGTCGAGGTCGGCGGTTGGGAAGTCGCGCAACTTATCCATTGCTTGGCCGAGGTCAAGCTGATTGTTTTTGTAGTCTTGTAGAATTTGCTCTAGGTCGTGACGTTCCATCTGCAATGCTCCTTACTGGTTAAGCTCTTTGTTGATAATGGTCAAAGCTCGAGCCAGGCTCACGTTGTTGAGTCTTGCTAGCTCAACAACTTGGTCAAACTCTGGTTTTTGCTTGAGAATGGCACCGCGATAGTGTGCGGTTTTGAGCGTCAAACTACCAAGGCTAGTAGTTTGTTGACTAAACGAACGCTCTAACATGGTCTTGGTTAGCAAGCTGGTGCGAACGCCAAGCGTACTAGTCTGCAAGAAAAGTTGTTCGGTGACTTGGTCTTGCTTTGTTAAATCGCAGAGTACCGAAAATATCACAGCCGGGCGCCCTTTTTTCATAACAATTGGCGCGAGCCATGCATCAGAAGCGCCGATCTGTAAAAAACTTGCGATCAAAAGACCCTGCTCTTCACCACTCATGTCATCAAGGTTGCACTGCAAAAGACAGGCTTCTAATGATGTGGTACCCGTTTCAGGATCTTTTCCAACTGAGACGGGCTCTTGCAAGAGGCTAACACGCAGCAAGTTGGGGATCTCAAGGTCTCGGTGGCCAATGCCACAGGCGGTTTCAACAAGTATTGCATCGGTATTGCTAACGTACTCATCAACTAAGCTTGCCAGAATAGCGGCTCCTGTTGGCGTGCAAGTTTCAAATTCGACCGCGCCGGTCTTGATAGGTACACCTTTTAGCAATTGCAACACCGCCGGAGCCGGTACAGGTATCAAGCCATGTTGACATTTAACCATGCCTCCGCCCAACTGTACTGGCGAACAAATAACTCGCGCGGGCTTTAGCCAATCGTAGCAGATGGCGGCTGCAACAATGTCAATAATTGAGTCTAGCGCGCCAACTTCGTGAAAATGAACCTTGTCAACTTCCATGTTATGCACGGTAGCTTCGGCCTGGGCAAGTTTGTAAAAGATCATGAGCGCTTTGTCCTTTACTGGCTGAGAAAGCTGACTCTGCTCAATCATGCAACGAATGTCAGCAAAGGTGCGATGCTCGTGGACCGTGTGCTTGGCCTGCACCAATTTACGCTTGTTAGTTTGAACTTTAAAGCCACCAAGTCCAAGCCGGACATGCACCTGCAGGCCATTGATGCCTTTTTTGGCGGCCTTTTGAACCTCAATGCGCCAGCCGCTCAAAGGCAGCTTTTGAAGTTCTTCTTGCACATAATCCAGAGGAACACCCAAGGCCAGCATAGCAGCCAGGTTCATGTCGCCAGAAATTCCCGAGAAGCATTCGTAGTAAAGAGTCTTGCCTTGCAGACTCATAAACTAGTCTTGTGCCATTCGCAAAACAGCGTTGAGTGACCCTTGCCGGTAGCCACTGAGCTCGAGGCTGACGTAGATAAAACCCATGCCTTTAAAAGCCTTGGAGACTTGATCCATAAACTCGACTGAAAAAAAACGATCTCGCTCGATGGGTGCAACTTCAATTCGTGCTTGTTCTCCGTGACTGCGCACTCTAAACTGCTTAAATCCGGCCTTAAAGAGGTAGTCTTCGGCCTTTTCTACGCGGGTGAGTTTGCGAATATCAATACTTTCACCGTAGGGTATACGCGATCCTAGGCAGGCAAATGCTGGCTTGTCCCAGGTGGGCAGTTCTTTGAGCTTGGACAGCTCGCGGATCTCAGCCTTGTATAATCCTGCTTCGCGCAAGGGGCTAAAAACTTTCATTTCTTCGGTAGCCTTGAGACCTGGTCGATAGTCGTTCATGTCATCCATGTTAGAACCTTCTACCACAGCCACAAATCCGTTCTCACGGGCCAAGTTTTGTATGTGGCCAAACTCAATCTTTTTACAGTGGTAGCAACGATTTTCTGGATTGGCAGCAACTTCTTCTTCGATTTCGTTGTCGACAATTTCCAAGTGGCGTATGCCAACATGCCTTGCAATCGCTTGAGCGTCTTCAACTTCTCGGCGCGGCATCATTGGTGATACAACCGTAATTGCTAGCGCGTTTTGGGCGCCAAGTGCATCAACTGCGGCCTGACAGAGCAAGCTAGAGTCAACGCCACCGCTAAATGCCACTGCGACCTTGCCATGCGAGGCTAATATCGTAACTAGGTTCTGGTATTTTTCCAAAACTGTCATAAACATCTCCTTTTTTTTATGCAATAAGCCCATAGCGCATCAACAACGCTCTGTCTTTGAGCAAAACCTGGGTGGTTTCGTCAGCCACAATACTTCCATGGTCCAAGACCACTAGCCGCTGACAGGTTTCTCTACACATCTCCAAGTCATGACTCACGATGATTTTTGTTAAGTTTAGTTTATTAAGAATAGTGATCAAACTCCTGCGACCTTGTGCGTCGAGCGAGACACTTGGTTCGTCCATCAAAAGTATCTCGGTCTGCATAGCCAGGACGGCTGCAAGTGCTGCCATGCGTTTTTCACCGCTGGAAAGTCTAAACGGTGCACGCTGTGCCAAGTGGATAGCCCCACAGTCCTCTAGCGCTTGATAACTGAGCTTAAGCACTTCTTCTGCTGCATGGCCCTGATTGCAAGGTCCAAAGGCCACATCGTCAAAGACGCGCGGTGTAAACAACTGGTCATCGGGATTGAGAAAGAGCAAACCAAGTTTGTTTCGAATCGTCACCAGGTTTTTTTTGCAGACCAAGAGACCGTCAATATGGACGCTGCCTTGACTTGGCTCAAGTAGGCCTGAGAGCGCAAGCAGCAAACTACTTTTACCGGCACCATTGGCTCCAATCAAACCCACGCTTTCACCTTTTTCTAAGCAAAACGTAATGTTTTTTAAGGCCTCCAGACCGTCAGCATAGTGGTAAGAAAGCTGTTTAACCTCAACAACCGGCATAGTTACCCCACCACTTGGGCAAGATAAGCCCCAAAAGGCTGAGTATCTACAAATCGCAGCGCGATCATGCAAGTTGCAAGCAAAATTGCAATGGTAGCTTCCACGAGGTTGAGCGGTTTAACAAGGTCGACTGGATAGCTGCCATCAAAGCCGCGCATTTGCATGCCTGAGTAAACGCGTCGTGATCTTTCTTCGCTTCGAATCAAGGCTTGACCCGCCAAAGATCCCCACCATTCGCGAGCTACTCCGCGCTGGCGAGCTGCTCGCAAAGAATAGGCGCGCCAAACCCGCCCAAGTTCTTCAAACAAAATCGCCAAATATGACCACATAATTACTAACTGCGTACATAAGCTTTGCGGAAATCTTGCCCGCCTTAGACTGGCGGCAATGCTCGCAATGCCACTACTTGCAATCAGGGCAAAACCAGCACTGACACAAATAAAGGTTTTTAGCGTCAAGGACACTAGAGCTTCAAGTCCGCGGCTGTCAAAAAACAGATTGAACAAACCGAAGCCCAAAATTAGCGGCATGGTTGACAAAAATCGTAGCACCAGGTCGCGCAAGGGAATTTGGGCCAAGGCGGTAAAGACCAAAACCAAGGCCACAAACGGCATTTGTCGGACAATCTCGTAGCGCTCATAGGAAGTTACCAAAACTATCAGAACCAGCGTCAAAATTAACTTGACTGAGGTACTTGCGCGCTGCAACCAAGCATCTTGCTTGGCAAGATCGTCGAGTCTTCTCAGTTGCTCAAGCACGGTCGAAGCTAACTGTTTCATCTAAGCTTTGATCTTTTTACGCCTGCGGCTAAACAGTCTAATCAACAGGCCAACGGCAAGCACCAAGACCGCCACCGCTAGGCTGCCAAGGATGCCCGCTAGGCTGGTGCCGGCTGTTTCACCCGCAGCGGCCAACGAATAGTCGGGCAGTGGCGCAATGGAACTTTGCACATTTGCAAAGGCTTGATGCAAAGGTTCATCCACGACTAGCTCACCGTGACCTGTAATCTTTTCGACTGCCCACTCAAGGCCATCAGGGTCAGAACTGGCCCACAAACTTACGACACCGGCTGTTACTAAAGTAAGGACAGAAAGTGTTAGCAAAATTCGTTTAGGAACGGGGCTGTTGGCCGTTTTGAAAGGCACATAAATAGTCTCGGGAGAGCTTTTTTGAACAAAGAGCACAATCGCCGCGGTAATAACGCCTTCGACTAAGCCGATTGCCAAATGAATTGGTTGCATTAGCAGGACAAAGGATGCAAACGGTAAAGCTGTTCTTCCAGACAATAAGGTTTGCAAGACGACACTAAAGGCACCAACTTGCAATCCGGCAACTACTGCCAATATGGCAGCAAACGCACTTCGTCTTGAGGACGAACCTTGTCGAGATAGTGGCCGATAGATCAGTGGCCATGCCACAAAGCAGCTAAAAAAACCAAGATTTATGATATTGCAGCCAAGTGCCAAGAGGCCGCCGTCAGCAAATAGAAGGGCTTGCAAAAATAGAATGCTAAACATGGCCAAAAAGCCGGCATACGGACCCAAAATTATGCTCAATAGTAGACCGCCACCGAGGTGCCCGCTGGACCCAGTTAACGGTATGCTAAAGTTTATCATTTGAGCTGCAAAGACAAAGGCACCCATGATGCCCATCAAGACTACCTTTTTGTCATCGTGTTGATCACCTAGTTTCTTGGCTGCATAGCCAGCAAGTCCAAGTGCAGCACCCCACATAGTGGTGGCAACAAGCGGCGATATGAGCGCGTCTGACATGTGCAAGAAATGCCCCCCCCTGACGACTGATGGATATTGCCGTTTCAATTTAGTGCTCGGGAGTTCATCTCCAATTATAGGCAACTTCTTGTTGCTTATAGACAATACTATGCACAGTGAGTGAGGTTTAGTGCAAGCCCTTAATCGCATCTAAAACTTGAGTGACCGCCTCAGAGATTAGATCTGCCAAGGGCTTATTGGACATGCCAACCAAGGCAATGTGTGATTGTGCGATTGGAATGAGGATTTTTTTGGCTGGCGATGCAAAGATGGCGGACACCATAACTGGACTTATCTCACCCATCATTGAGTCGTTTAGTATGATGCCAATTGGTCCCAAGATGTAGTCGGCGTTGCCGACACTGACCTTGATGGCGTTTTCTCCGCTGGCACCCTTGTCTGCTCCCGCGTTCACCATTCTTTGCGTAGCACTAGCATTGGCGCCCAGAGCCCAAATCAGCAGCTTGCCGTTACGTTTAGAAACAAGTTGTTCAACAATTTGAGCGCCAATGCCGCCGCCTAGTCCATCAATAACTGCCACCGTAACTGCCATAACACACTCCTCAAGATTATTGTCCTAACTGATCCAAGACAGGCTTGTCGCGCAATAAGCGCGGTGCGCCCAATCGAATACCAAGCAGCCCTAGCGGTGCGGTTGTAATAATCGCTAAAACAGCGATCGCCAATATTAGCTTGCCTTCTGGCAATCCATAAGAAAGTGCAACCCCGCCCAAAGCTGCTTGCACGGTTGCTTTAGGCAAATAAGCAATCACACAAAAGAACTTCTGACCCCAGTTCATTTTGGACGGCCAGACCGACAAAAGCACACCTATCGAACGAGCTATGAGTCCAAGGCCTATTGCAAGTAGAGCCTTTGGTCCAGCCTCTATTGCCACACTAAGATCAATCGACATACCAATAATTACAAACAGACCTATCTGAGCAAATATCCAGATCTTTTCTAGCTTTACAGAAAGCTCATTGGCCGGAAGTGGTGCTTTGGCAAAAAGTACAAATCCAAGCGTCATTAGGCCCAAAAATGCTGCTATCGGTAAGCTATTGCCGAGTTGCACTAAAAAAAAGGCGCTGGCTATAATCACGAGAGTTTTTTCACTGGCTCTAATCGATTTATGAAAGCGCAAAAAATACCAGGCAAAACCTAGACCCAAAACGGCGCCGGACATTAGTCCAAGCAAAATAGAGAGCGGAATACCCGCCAGAGCAAGCAAGTTGGTGCCACCGCTAGCAAAACCAAGGAAGACGGTAAACAATGAAATTGCAAACACGTCGTCTACGGAGGCTCCAGCCAAAACAACGGTAATAACTCCATTGCGTTGCCCAAGGCCTCGCGCCTTGAGATCGAGCATGGCCGGTACCACCACCGCTGGACTTACGGCAGCCAGCATAAACCCGCACAAACCAGCGACTTTCCAAGAAAAGTCAAACAGCACCATCAGCGCCGCCATTAGAGTTAAGCCTTCCACAATACAAGGCACAAAGCTCATCAAGACGGCGGAAATTCCAGCCGCTTTTAGCTCCTGCAGACTAATACCTAAGCCAGCTCGCAAGAGAATAATTACCAATGCAAAGGTCTTGATAAAAGGCACAAGTTGCCAAAATCCGTCAGGAAAGGCTTGTTGATCCCCAACAAAAAAGCTGCTTGCCAAAAAGGTCAAAGCGACGCCAAATAGTGTCATACCCAGGACCGAAGGCAAGCCTATTTTCTCAAAAAGCTTCCCAAACAACCAGCCACCGATCAAGATGAAAAAGAACAAAAGTTCAAAGCTCATTGCACCACCTCATTTGCTAGGAAAGCTGGCAGGAAAAACAAGACTGAGTTCAACTTTGACCACATCGGCTCGGTTATTGCGAACGTAGATCTCGCCGTCTTGAACACTACATTGAATGTTCATGCTTCGTTCAACCAACTTTGCCAATTGACTAACTTCATTGGCTGACAGACTGTAAACTACAAGGTTCTTCTCTTTACTAAAACGATTTTTGATCGCGTCCCACCAACGCTCTGGGCTAGCACTGTACGTATAAACCACTACTTTTTTGGAACGACCACAGGCCCGCGCCAAAACGCGTTCGTCCGGGTGTCCGAGTTCAATCCAAAGCTCAATCTCGCCAGACAATGTTTTTTGCCAGAGGTCCGGTTCATCAGAATCAGAAATACCCTTGCCAAACTCTAGACGCTCATGAGCGTTGAGTGCAAAGGCAAGTAGGCGCACCATTAGTCGTTCTTCGGTTTCTGAAGAATGGCAGGCCATGGTCAGTTTGTGAGTTTCGTAGTAATTGCGATCCATGTCGACCAGCTCGAGCTCGGCCTTGTAAACTGTTGACTTAGTGGCCACAAAAAACTCCTAGATTGCTTATCAGGCTTCGGCAATGAGCACCATAGAACTAGTCAACTGAGTTTTTCCCAAGGCAAGTTTGCTCTTAAAATGGTACAAAGAGATCCTAAACCAAGCAGCGTAGTCACGCAAGCGTTTAAACGATCGAGCGGATTTTTTGAGCTTTGCTAAGAGGCCAAACTCAACTCCTCCTACAAATTTCACGTGAGAAAAGCCACACTCGAGCAAAAGCGCGCTCAAATTGGTCCTATTAAAATAGGACAAGTGGCCTGGCAAATAGTAGTGATATGAAGCGCCAGCTTGGACTGCTTGTAGTCCGGCCATATTGGCAGTTTGGAGCAAAAACACAGCACCAGCCTTCATCGACTGCCTGATGTTGATGAGAGCCGCTCGAGCGTCAAGGACGTGTTCTATAACTTCAATCATACTTACGAGAGAAAAGGTGTTGGCTGGCAAGCTCAGCACTTCAATGTTACCCAAAAACAGACGCTCTTTGCCAAATCTTTCAGCAGCCCAAGCCCCTGAATACTCAGAAACCTCAACGCCCCAACTCTGATATCCCTGTTCGTTTACCACCTTCATTAGTCCGCCAAAAGCACAACCAACGTCCAAAAAATTGCGCTGCCCTTGCTCATCAGCTTGGCTTTTGTCACGCTTGATGAGCTTACGCGCTCGGACCTTCCATACCTGACGAGACGCCTCTTCGTCCTTTCGTTCGTCTAGATAAGCGTAAGCTGCACTACCTTTATAATAGGCCTCATCGTAGAATCCATAGGCGCTTTTTGCAGGAATATCTTGAAACTGAAACGCACAGTTGGGACACTCAAATATATCCAGTTGAGCTTGATAAGCAGTGACGGCAAACTTGTAGTGGCTAGAAGCTCCACAAAGTCTGCAGATTGGACTGGTTTCTATACTGCTCTCGCTACCACTCATTTTGCGAGCGAAGCTAGATGTCGAACTTTCTTCTTCTTCCATGCCCTTAATGATCGGACGACTTGACAGTAAAGTTGATAATCCGGAAAATGGCAGATGGAATTACGGATTTTTTTACTTAAGTGTCCGTAGCAATCCCGATAACATTTCCAGGAGACCACAATGAGTCAAATCGAATACGTAGAAGCACGCGAAATCCTCGATTCACGCGGTAATCCAACCGTCGAAGTCGATGTATACCTAGAAGACGGCACTATGGGCCGCGCAGCCGTTCCTTCGGGCGCATCCACTGGTGAGTTTGAAGCTGTAGAACTTCGCGATGGCGACAAGTCCCGTTACTTCGGCAAGGGTGTTCTTAAAGCTGTAGAAAACGTCAACAACAATATCGCCGCAGAAATCGAAGGCCTTGATGCGCTGGATCAAGTTGAACTCGATCGTACCTTGATTGAACTCGATGGTACTGACAACAAGGCAAATCTCGGTGCCAATGCAATCTTGGGTGTTTCCATGGCAGCAGCCGTTGCAGCAGCTCAGTACGTTGGCCAGCCCCTGTATCGCTACCTTGGTGGCGCCTACACCAGTACCTTGCCAGTGCCAATGGCTAACATCATCAACGGTGGAAAGCACGCAGACAACAAAGTCGACTTTCAAGAGTTTATGGTTGTACCCTACGGTGCAGAAAACTTCCGTCACGCTATGCAGATGACTGCCGAAGTTTTTCACAGCCTCAAGGATCTACTCAAAAAAGCAGGACACAACACTTCTGTCGGCGACGAAGGCGGCTTTGCGCCAAATATTGACAACGAAGAAGCCTTACAATTTTGTATGAAGGCTATTGAAGCCGCCGGCTACAAACCTGGCGAACACTTTGGTATTGCCATGGACTGCGCCAGTTCAGAGCTCTTTGACGAAGGCGGACGTAAGGGTTACAAATTTTGGAAGTCCAATCCTGACAAGCTCTTCAGCGCCGACGAAATGATCGAAATCTACACCAAATGGGTCGACAAGTACCCAATCATTTCTATTGAAGATCCATTGCACCAAGATGACTGGGCTGGATATGCCAAGATGACCAAGGCCTTGGGTCACAAGATTCAAATTGTAGGTGACGACTTCTTTGTTACCAACCCCAAGAGACTTGCCAAGGGTATAGACGAAGGCTGCTGTAACTCAATCCTTATCAAGGTTAACCAAATCGGTACTGTTACTGAGACTATCGAAGCTATCGAAATGGCTCACCGCGCAGGATACACCTCAATAGTATCACATCGTTCTGGTGAGACCGAAGATACCTTTATTGCTGACTTGGTAGTTGCTCGCGGAACAGGACAGATCAAGACTGGATCCATGAGCCGGACCGACCGAATTGCAAAATACAACCAATTGATGCGCATCGAAGATCAGTTGGACGCAAGTGCAACTTATCCTGGCAAAAAGGCTTTTTCAAGCATTCGCAAGGCATAAACAAGCTCCATAATTAAAAAAGACCTCGGACAGTTGGACTGACCCGCTCGAAGCAAACAATTTCGGGCGGGTTTTTTTATGGCTTATTAAAAGGCTCGACGGCAAAGTCATAACCCAAAAAATCAGTAAAGAACACCTTGCATGTTCCGGTGACTAACTGGTTGTCGATGTCGCTTCTTCCGTTCCAAGTATACGTCTGAGTTAACGATTGCAGTGGTAAAAGGCCATAGTAAACTTTGTGCTCGAGAAGAATAAATGCCGCGTACCTAAATAGTGTAAAATGGTGAGGTATTGGTGATGGTTAAAGTAAAGCTGATAGAAGAATTGGCATTTTTTGTGACTACAATGTCGCGTTTGAGATGTTTATCACTGCCACTAACTTGGTACAGGTCGCAGGAACCAAGTATTAGAGCAAACAACACGGTGCACAAAGCTATCAAATTGGGTTTACGCATGGGCCTTCTCCTTGTATCGGTGCTTAGGTGGATTATAGTCTGAAATACTATTGCTGAGAACTGCTAAGCTGCCGCGAACTATTGAAAACTAGTTCTCTCAGTGCACTTTCAACTACAGCTGGAAGCACAACTACTTTTCTACGAGAACTATGTCCACTTGCCAAACTTAGTGCAGTGCGGCTTACGCCCAGGGTTTTGGACAAGAAACTCAACAGTTCATCGTTGGCCTTGCCCTTGTCGGGAGCAGATCAGCACATTCGGTTTTGCTTGCACCCGGTACCACCAATACATTCAACCTTAAGCTGCCGTCGCTTTTTTTCTTTACAACAGTCTGCTGTTCCATAGGGTCAGCATTCGAAAACCATTGGTTAATGTCAATGGCTTGCAAGCAAAGAGATCCCTCGGGATAATGGAGGCTACAAGTATCCTCGATTAGGAGTAAAACTATGTTAATTAGAAAGATTATTGTTAGAAAGATAACTAGGCTCGCCATTTTGGTGGCTCTAACCACCGCAGCCCTAGCGGCCTGTAGTACTACAAGTATTGTGGCAAAAACCAATCCCAAGATGGTTTTTCCCTTGCCATTTACCATGGATCAACCGCCGCTGCTCTTGCCTCTTGATTTTTCCTACCTTGGCGCAAGTACCGATGCCGAGGACTTAAATGCCAAAGTCGCAAGCCTGGTTTCGCAGAAATTTGGCGACCATCTGGTCACCAGTCAGTCCATGGCAGAAAGTCTCGGTCGCTTGGCAGTCAGATTTGCCCAAGATATCAATGGTGCCGCTTTAGCTGAGACCTGGTCACTAATAGGAGAAGAAAACCGCAAGGCTTTAGTCAAAGAAATCGATACAGTTCGGCCATTTTTGGAAAGTCGTTTGTCGCCAAGCGGTTTTGCCGCACCAAACTATCGTCCGCGTTTCTTAATTTCCTTGCATAGTTATGGAAGTTCGGCTAGTGCCGTAATCGGCAAAGCCTACAGTTTGGACGTCTACAGTTGGGGTGCAGTCTATGATCTGCAGCGCAGCGAAATAGTGTCGTTTTATTCTTCCAGCCAAGCCATTGCGGATGACGAAAAGGCGCTTGCAGAACAACTGGCTCTTGTTTACGAAAACATGATCAATTACTTGTTAGAAGGCAGCCAAAAGGATAAGACTTAGGCTATGAATCTTAAGGAAATTTTTCAGCTAAGTGCCGATACCGACAAGCTTGGAACTATAGACGCAATTCGTGCTGGCATAGAGTTTAAGGGCACCAACATTTGGCTGTTGATCGGCGCGATTGTGATAGCCTCGCTCGGCCTTAACATCAATTCCGCGGCTGTAATTATTGGAGCTATGCTCATTTCTCCATTAATGGGCCCTATTGTTGGTGCTGGCATGGCCTTGGGAATGTTTGACTTAGTATTATTGCGACGTTCTTTACTCAATCTTGGTGTCATGACCGCAGTAAGTTTAGCCGTATCAACTATTTACTTTTCACTTTCACCATTGAGCGGAGCCCAGAGTGAGCTTTTGTCGCGAACCACACCTACTTTTTACGATGTGCTGATTGCCTCCTTTGGCGGTGCGGCGATGATTATCTCAGTCTCACGCAAAACTCGCTCAACCAACACCTTGGCTGGTGTTGCAATTGCAACGGCACTGATGCCACCCTTGTGCACAGCGGGTTTTGGACTCGCAAACCGTGATATGGGTTTTTTCTTTGGAGCCATGTACCTCTACCTTATCAACAGCGTATTCATTGGCCTTGCGAGTTTTCTCTTTACCAAGTACCTAGGTTTAGCAGCAGAACGAACCGAAGACGGTCCCAAAGTGACAGTCCGCAACCGTCATATTGCAGTCAGTCTCTTGGCGGTCTTCGTGTTTATTGCACCGAGCATTTGGATGGCCTATGATATGGTGCAAGAAACTACCTTTAAGAATAATGTGGCTCGCTTTGTCAATAACGTATTGAAGTTTGAGAAAAGCTCAGTTGTCAACGTGGGCAGTACACGCGGTGGCGACCATCCGCGCATTGAGGCAACCGTCTTGGGTTCTACCCTGTCGGATGATCTGGTAAAACACCTCTCAAGTCTCCTGCCTCAATACGGTTTGCAAGGTGTAAGTCTAAAACTTTTTCAAAACAATGTCGGCACTACGCTCTTGCCTGATATCGGAACTGGCATTGACATTAATGGCGGCAACAGCCCCACAGTTAGCCTGAGTACTAGTACTTCAAGTACCTTGCCCCAACGCTTTGCAACGGATCCTCAAGAATCATCGTCAAGCGAAACCACCAAAAAAGACATCCTAGAACGGGTCGAAGCCGAAGCCCGACTAGTCTTTCCAAGTCTGCTCAATCTTGCTTGGGCCGACCTCTTGGCACGGCCCAAAGAGCAGCTCGACAGTTCGCTCAATTATACCGTCTTCGTTCGCTGGCTTGGCCCGACCGATAATGCGCAAAAAACAAGGTTTGCAAGCTGGATTCGCTTGCGTCTGGCAAGTGATCGTATAAATATAGAAGAATTCTAATGCCTACCGTCAGTACTTATTCTATATATTGGTTGGCAGTAGTTGTAGCAGCATTGTTCGTAATTTGTTTGGCTGGCCTCATCTGGTCGCTGTTTAGGCTGCAACAAGTCAAAAGGCAGGCACGTAAACAGCTAGAAGACAGCCTCAATCGTAGCCGAGCCGTTATGCGTGGCCAGTTGTCAGAAAGCTTTGCACCACTTCTGCCGGGATTTCCTTTTCATTTTAAGGATGCGCGCTTTCTCGGTCAACCGATTGACTACTTGGTTTTTGATGGGCTTTCCCATGACGACGGCAAGGCGGAAATTAGTGTCTGGTTTGTAGAAATTAAAACTGGCAAGTCGGCCTTGAGCGACAGGGAGAAGGCAGTCAAAGCAGCTGTCGAAGCTGGTCGCGTGAGGTGGATGACCCTGCGGCTCGATGATGCGGGAACTTTGCACGAGCTTTGAGCACCTTTAAATTTTGCGTTTCTTTTTCCCAATAATGACCATTTGATGCCCAACTATCCTGCGACTGAACTATAATTTACTTAGAGCTTGCGCTCCAATTTATGGAACTAGTGCCGAGGTCTGGCAATTGGTAAGGTGAGAGTGGAAAAAGAACGCACGGCGTTACGCAACCGTTTCTTTTCTCAAGCATGGATAGAAGAAGCCCTTCACTATGCTAGTGATGTCCATGCACTGACTAGATTTTATTGTTCTCAGGTTCAAGACCTAGTCCCTTGTTCATGCATGGTCGTGGTTAGGCTTCAGAAAAACGGCATTTTTTCTGAAGCGACGGTAGTTGATAGCTACCCCGAGGGCAGTCACTTTCCAGCCAGTTCTGAACAACTTTTGCAACTTACACTCTATGCCTATCAGCTAAGCGCTTATTCTGGCTCGCTTAGCGAGAAACCAATAGAACTCAACATGGTCCTGACTTCTAGACTACAGGAGCGACTTTCGATACTTCCGCTCCATTTTGAAGGTCAGTGTTTTGCCGCCGTTTTGATGCTTGATACTAGTGAAACTCATTTGCTAGGTGAGTTTGGCAAAGAACTTGTCTCTATGCAAAAATTGCTTAATCCCTTGTTAAAGAATGGTTTGGAACTCTATCAAGTCAAAGAACAGCTGAAAGCACAAAATCGCGTCTCCCAATCCAACCAAGAAAGGTTGGTCAGACTATCAGACTTAGTGCCGGTTGGCATTTTTAGATCCAACCCGACCGGGGCCTACACTTATGTAAACAAGACCTGGTGTGGACTTGCTCAATGTACAGCAAAGAGTGCACTTGGATTGGGATGGCTAGGCAGCATACATCCCGAAGACCTTGCCCGTGTAAAAGAAACATGGTTTGAGGCTGTTCGTTCAAAAAAAAGTTTTACAATTGAGTACAGATTTTTGACTAAGAAGTCAGCTACGGTCTGGATCCTGTCGGAAGCCACCCCAGAACTCGATTCTGAAGGCAGCATACTTGAATACATCGGTACCGCGGTCGATATAAGTAGCCGCAAAGACTACGAAGACTATATTCAAGGGCTCAACGAAAAGCTCGAAGCCCGAGTTGCAGAACGTAGCGCACAATTGCTAAAGGTGCAACAAGAGTTAATCATCAAAGAAAAGATTGCCAGTCTCAACCCCATGGTAGCTGCTATCTCACACGAACTAAACACACCCTTAGGTATCATCACTACGCTCAGCGGCGCTATGAACACCAGACTCTCGACTTTTCGCGCCAAAATGGAGCAGCAGCTTTCAAAACGCGACCTGGACGAGTTTGTGGACTACATCGACGAGACTTTTAAATACTTGGGAACCTCAACCGAAATTGCCATTACCCTGATTCGCAGCTTCAAAAACATAAGTGTTGACCGAGCGGCAGCACAACGAAAAACGTTTGACCTTGTTCAGCTTGTCAAAGACTTAGTCCTAGTCTTGGGTCCAGATCTCAAAGATCAATCCTACAAGATATCTTACGAACTGCCGCAATCCTTGATAATGGACAGCTACCCTGGCCAACTCAATCAGATCCTCGACAATCTGGCGCGCAATATTTTTCTGCACGCCTTCAATTGCAGTGACGAGGGTACCGTTACCGTCAAGGCCCAATTGGACAGCGAGCTGCAAAATGTAGTCAAGATAGATATCTGTGATGACGGCTGCGGCATCGAGGCCGACAACCTTTCTAAAATTTTCGACCCATTTTATACCACCAAACTTGGCAAAGGCGGAAGCGGACTAGGCTTGAGCATTGTCTACAATTTGGTCAACGATGTTTTGGGCGGAAGCATTTCTGTAGAAAGCTGGTCCCCTGTTGACACGCAAGATCGCCACGGCACTCAATTTACTCTTCGTATTCCACAAAATCGCTATCCATAAGTATACTACTGAACATGAACAGTCTTCTGCAACTAAGTACCTGGGCACGTAAGCTTAAGTCAAGCGCAACCATGCCGACTTTTTTTATTGGTCACGGGTCACCAATGAACGCACTTGAAGATAATGATTTCACGGCCTCTTGGAAGCAGCTTGGACTTGATATGCCACGTCCGCAAGGCATTCTGGTGATCTCGGCACATTGGCTTAGTCAAGGAAGCAAAGTCTGTGCTCTTGACAAGCCAGCCACTATTCACGATTTCGCCGGCTTTCCGCAGGCCTTGTTTGATGTCCAGTACCCTGCCCCTGGAGCAGCAGATCTTGCACGCGAAACTCAAAAATTAATCACCAAAACAGAAATTAGCCTCGACCACGACTGGGGCTTGGACCACGGTACCTGGAGCGTGCTTTGCCATATGTACCCCGAGGCTGACATACCCTGCTTTCAATTAAGCATAGATTGGAACCGAGAGCCAGCTTACCACTTTGCTTTGGGTCAAGAGCTTGCCAGCCTAAGGAATAAAGGTGTTTTGATTATAGGGAGCGGCAATGTTGTTCACAACCTGCGTTTAGCTGACTGGGCTGCTGTGGACAAGCCCGGCTACGGATTCGATTGGGCACTAGAGTTTGACCAAAAGGTTGCAAGCCGAATCTTGGCAGCAGACTTTACTACTCTCTTGGGGATAGACACCTTGGGAAAAGCTGCCAAGCTTGCTGTACCAACGCTAGAGCATTATTTGCCCTTATTGTACGTAGCAGGAGCGGCAGGCGCCCACCCTACTGATACGCTAATTTTTAACCAAATGGCCGTAGCTGGCTCACTAACTATGACCTCTTACGGCTTCACCTAACCATGTTGCGAGCGAGAACTTGCCGTATCCGGCCTTGCTAAGTACCCTATAGCAGTGATGACCAAAATAGCTAAATTTTGCAACAACAAACCTGTATTTTTTGCGCTTTCCTTATTGATGTTTCTGTCAACAATGTTGGCGCTTGCGCAGGATAACACTCTGCCGAACCCCTCCTTTAGCCCAGAACAAGTTATGAAGGCCTTGACGAGAGCATTTCCTGACAGAATTACGGAAGCGGCCTATCAAAATGGCGACTGGACAGTGAGAATAGACGATACCGTCTTTTACTATGCCAAGGGTCGTCTCTTGCCTGCTAGCTTGCTCAACCAGACAGAGAGCTTTGACCCTCACCCTTTTTTTAGGTATCCAGGTGATCTTCCACCTGTTGTAATAGCTGGAAGTGAAGCTGAAGCACGGGTCAAAGAGTCTGCGCGGAAAAGACAACAAAAAGCTCCTCGTCGCTCGAGTATATTTTTTGATACCTTGTGGCAAGCACGTGACCGACAGCAGTCCTATGACAACGTTAAATCGTTGCGATTCTTGGGCAAAGAAATTTTGGTTCATCGATTCTTGCTGGAAGACCTAGCTCAAGTGGAAGCTGACATTAGGGAAGTGGCTAAAAAAGATGCCCAAGCCCAAAGTTGGGTAAACAAGCTGCAATCTGCAAGCTCCTGGAGTTGGAGACAAATCGCCGACACGCAGAGTCGCAGCTTTCATTCCTATGGTGCAGCAATAGATCTACCGTCTGGCCACGGTGCAGGCAAAGAGTCGTATTGGCTCTGGACGGCCCGCACCAAGCCAGAATGGTGGCTGGTAAAGCACGAACAACGAGCAAACCCGCCCCCAGCCATTGTGACCGCCTTTGAACAAAACGGCTTCCTGTGGGGCGGAAAATGGCTCTATTTTGATACCTTCCATTTTGAGTACCGACCAGAACTATTGATTCTGGCCGGCATGACACCCAAAAAGCTGAGATAAAACAGCATTCTGATCAAAATCCATCAGGAAGCTTAAAGAATGCTTCTTCGTCAAAGGCAAAAAAAGCTTCTACATCGAGCTTAAAGAAGTCTCGTGGACTAAAGTTGTCAAAAAACTTGTCACTGTCTGTAAAGAAGGAATCATTGGTGAAGGTGCCCTTTTGCCGGTCAAAGCGACGCTCGGGGTCCTCGTTTGCTTGTTCAAAGTACACGCCATCGTTGTAGGTAAAAGTCTTCTCTGTCGACCGTGCCTGTTTGACCCTTCCCACAATAAAGTTGACCAATGGTCCCTTGCGACCTCCAGCCAAGGCCCTAACGGCGTAAAAAACAGGATTGTTGCCAGGATTTCGGTGAACAAAGCTATTTCGTTCAAGGGTAGCCAAGCTACGATAGCTAGTGTCTGTTTGATTGTACAGCAGTACCTCGTATGAATCGGCACCACTTAGTGCTTGCCAAGAAACTACTATTCGATCGGTAAAACTACCTATGCTGGCGCGGGCGCCACGGACAGCACGAAGCGTAACTGTTTGAACCACTGGACGGACAGTACTTGAGGTAGTGCTGGAACTTGTACTCGCTCTAGTTTGCCTAACAGTGCTTGTGGTCGCAGTTGTTCTTGCTATACTGCTTGTAGTACTCGAGCTTGTGCTAGAAGTAGTGGCAACAACTGGCTTAACCAAAACACCTAGGCTAGAACTTGCGATGCTCTCTTTTCCTGCCTTAAGTGCAGTAACTGCATACCAATAGCTGTGCTCTTTGTCAGTTGGCAGGCTAGCATCCTCAAAGCCATTGTCTTTGCTCGCACCAATCAGTTGAAACTTTTCTTGACCATCATTCCATCGGTAAACGTTGTAGCTGTCAATTGAATTTACCGTATCCCACAGCAACCTGACGCGAGTGCCAACAACTTGGCTGAGAATGTTTTGCGGCACGCCGGGCAGAGCAGCAATTTGCAGAAATCCGTTGGCAACCGGGCCAAAGTCACTCTGGCCACCAATGCCAATACTCTTGATCGAATAGTAGTACATTGTGTCGGCCTTGACTGCCTTGTCGATATAGACTACGCCTTGAGTTTTACCAAGTTCAGCAAACGGCCCTGTTTGTTTGTTACTTCGACTTACTACATAGCCGAGAGAATTTTGTACTTCTGCCCAATTGACTCTGACTTGATCCGGATACGATCCAAGACTCGCACTAACGCTAGCAGGTGCCACACTTTTCTCTGGCTTGTTGACACCGCGCGGAATCATCACAACTGCTGTTTTGGTTAGGTTAGCAAAGGTCTCATAGTGAACCCATGCGTAGCCTTTTTCGCCCCAACGCTCGGACCAAGAGTTAAAAACTAGGTACGCGTTCTTGGCATCATCGTAACCGATGGCCGTCATAGCATGTCCGCCGACGTTCTGCCCACTTGTCTGACGATAAACGCCGCCCTCGTATGCCAAAAAATTCTCATACACCATCATGCCAAATATGACTACATTGCCACCAGCAATCAACATCCTAACTGCATTGCTATCTTTGGCGTTTACCGTTTGGTAAGATTCGGTTTGGTAGTTTTGCGCTTCATCGAGAGCATCCTGATTTGGTTGCTGTCTAAAGTTCTTGGTATAGGGCATAGTGGCCAAACTGGCAGCACCTTTATTTTTTATCAAATCAACGGCACTAAGGATGCTCGAGCCCTCGTCCTGGCCACCGTTAATTTGGTTGTAGACAAACGATGGTGAAAAAATGCGATCGTTGGAATTAAGTCCCCATGCCCGCAGAATATTTTCTTGATAGGTTTTGGCTGCATAGGCAACGGCCCAGCCAACACAAGAATTGAGCTCGCCTTGATTACCCGGCTTAGGCAACCATGCGCGATGATCAACACTGGCGGGTAATTTGGTGTTTGTCGGTGCACCATAGGCGCCGTCAACCGAATTAAGCAAAACAGAGGCCACGGCTGCGGAACCTAGGCCAAACTTGGCATCGGCGCTCTGGGCACTTAAAACACTGGAACTAAGTAAAACCAAAAGCACTCGACAGAGTGCACTCTTGATACGTTTAAACATAATCACCTCCACTACACTAGCTTTCTAAATCGTAAAACTTCAATTCAGTTAACTTAACCGCACCTTCAAGATCATGATAAAAAGTAGCCAAAACCTTCTTTGTCTTGCCATTTTGGTTTCCAGTACAGGTCAATCGAATATTTATGCCGGCTACGACTTGTGACTCCACCTTGGTCATGCTTCGTAGCACAAAGTCGGGGTTCTGCACTAAAAGCAATTCTTGTAGTCTAGTAAAATCCTCTTGAGCTCGATCCCAATCAAGATTTTGCATAGTCCATCCACCTAACAAAGCGACATTTTCCTGCGACCTTTTTTCCTGTTCGGCCAAATCTGGTTTGATGCCTTCGGCAGAAGACGCTACAGAACTTGAAACTTTGGCTTCTTGCTGTTTGCTGGAACACGAAACCAACACAACAATCAATGCCACCATCAAACTAAATCCTACCATACTTGCTAATCTCACGTTCATACCTACTCTTTCACTGCTGGCAACTGCACGCCACAAAATACTTGTAGTTCCATTTCACAACTAAGCAGTCAAAATGCCTACTGATTTACTATAGTATACTCAGGTCAAGTTTGCATAAGGACTCTATGCTTGTTATAGTCGTCAGGATATTTTCCTGCCGGGTATGAGGAGTTTTTATGCACTTTGGGCTAAAAGGGTTTGGAAAGACAGACAAAGCCGTGGCCACAACCTTACTAAGGCCCCAAAACTTTGAGATAGCTTGGGTCGTATGCCGCAGTGTACTGGTGGAGCAGTGCAGTGCAGGGCAAGGATAGGTAAATAACGTGGACCACTTTGTTCAAATACTCAGCCAAGTCTTAGTGCTTTTTTTGCTTTTGCTGGCAGGCTTTGTATGCGTGCGCAGTAAGGTTTTTAATGATTCTGCCATCAAAGGCATGACCAGTCTTATCATCAAGCTCACTTTGCCCGCCATGATATTGGACTCTATGCTAAAGCAAGATTTTAGCCCCGCCTTGATGATAGAAAGCGGTCTAATTCTGCTAATTTCTTTTGTAATCTATGCCGTTTTAATTGCTTTGGCGATACCGTTTGGGCATTTCTTTAAGGCTAACCCACGCGACATCGGCGTGTATCGCTTTGTCTTAGTTTTTAGCAATGTTGGATTTATGGGCTTCCCGGTCGTTCACGCTGTTTTTGGCCCCAGTGCACTGTTTTACGCCGCTATTTTTAATTTGCCATTCAACCTGCTGGTGTTCACTGCAGGAGTGCTTTTGCTAGTAAAAGGCCATGATCAACAAACTTTCAAACTCAGCTGGAAGCATCTTTTTAGTCCGGTGATAGTTTCGATTGTACTTGGTTTTGTGTTCTTTTTGAGTCGACTATCACTTCCTAACACGGTACTTAAGGTCTTGGAACTTTGCGGCTCAATTACTACCCCACTATCGATGATTGTGGTAGGCGGCATGTTGGGAGCGCAGCCTCTGCGCAACGTTTTCTTTAAATGGCAGCTTTACCTGCTCAGCTTTCTTAGGCTACTCGTCTGGCCACTTGCCGTCTATGCAACTTTACGTCTAATTACCGACAACACCATACTTGCGGCTGTTCCTGCCATAATTACGGCAATGCCTGCAGCTGCCAATACCGCGCTTTTGGCGCATGAGTACCAGGCCAATGCCAGCTTGGCCAGTCAGGCTGTGTTTATGACAACACTTTTGTCTGTTGTCACCATACCGCTTATTGCGGCACTCATAGCACTGTGGTAATTGGGATTATAGGGACAGTCTTTTCAGAGTATCCTAGACTATTGTAAGAATACATTTTGTAGAGTTGCGGTGACGTTATGTTGCAAAAAGACAATATAGTGCGATTAACTTGGGTACTAAACTCGTTTCGCCAGACGTAGACGCCATCCCACTCGTTATCCAAGACCACGCCATCGGCAATTGGGTCGTTCTCCCATTCGATCAAGACATGAGTTTTGGAAATAAAGCGAGCGCTAATAATGCGCGGCGGCTGCGGAAGCATAGTCGCTTGCCGAGGAATGGTTAGGTTGTGATCCCACCCGCACCAAGCAAAGAACTCACGAGCCTTGTCGACCATGCCGCTATCAAATTTTTTGAACGGCAGATTAAGATTCTGACCATGCAGTGGACTGTTGGCCGCCAAACTAAAGTCGAGACCAGCTGGATCACTTAAACGTGGGTCAACCCAAGTTGGGACTTCTTCGCTGTAAGGATTGTGATAGTCTTGCTTTCCTTTTTGCCACTCAACAAAATTACAAGCCACAAATTCCCGCTTGCCATTTAAGTAGTAGAAGTTCTTGTCCTGATGAGGGTGATAGAAAATATTGTGTTTGCCATGGTAATTATAGTCACGGTGATTGTTGTTATTTGCAGGCAAGAAGTTTCTGTCGCCTAAGAGATAGGTATGATAGTTGCCCGATGCAAAAAGATTGCTTTCAAAAGAATGGTACTTTGTTTCAATTTTCTGTCTAGTTGCATGCTCATCCTCACGTAGAAACCAAATTACTTCTGCCAAGGTTGCATAACTGTTGTTATAGAATAGACAGTTCTGAACCCTAGCTGCGCCTACGATAGAAGTATAGAAGCAATAATGTTTGGCAAAAACTGAGACGGTTCTATCGATTAAATAAGGACCGTTGGCCAGTTCTATAAAAATATTGCGCGTATTCCAAGCAGAAAAAGAATCACGCACAATGATGTTGCAACAATGTATATCAAACCAGAGACCCGGACAGGTATTGCCAACGCAACGCGAGTTTCGGTAGAGAAGGTCGTTGGTTTCGTGGATTTTAGCTCCAGCGGTGTACCAGTCTATCTGGCCACCCCAGAAAACCTTCCAACAGTTAAAGTTGGTTTCTATATTGTCAAGAATCACGTCACTACAGGCGTTCATGCCAATCCCAGACGCGCCATTGTAGTTGAAACAGCTATCCTTAACGGTGAGTTTCTCTACGTTGCGAAAATGTATGCCGTATCCTGAGTTCCACAAAAAATCACAAGCGTCAACTAAGAAATTTTGATGTTTGCTTCCAAAAATGATGATGCCAGTATTAGTGTCGTCCGTTGAATTAGCGTAGTGCTTAAAAACAAGGTTTCGTAAAATCATATTGTTCTTTTCGCCAACAATGGTCAAAAATGACTTTCGAACACTGACTTCTATATATGCATTTTCAAAATCAAGCCCTCGCATTGGATTGATGTAAATCTTCTTACCATTGCGAAACTTTTCCGCAACCCCAAAGGTCCCCTCGTCGAGTGCGGCTTGCGGCTTGGTAAAATGACTATAGTGCCATTCGTTGGGCACAAAGTCTTTTGGTGTAGACAAATTATCAAGCGCATTGAGTCTATAGTCGTAGTTCTCTAAAATCTTCTGGCGAAGCGGTTTGCCGTTTACAAAAACTTGTTCACTGCGATGGGAGACAAGCGTGTGGCCCTCCCAAAAATAGGCAAAGTTGCCAAAACTGTGCTTCCAGCTATGCTTCCTGATACCATCCACACTGGGCTTCCATTCTTTTGCGGCAAACTCGTCAGAACCGCTGATGACTACCTTACCCTTACCTGCACCTTCAATCACTAAGAGAGCTTGAGCTCCTTGGGTATTTGGCCTTAGCGTAATGGCATCTTCGCGGTAAACGCCCTCTGCAATTAACACCTTAACTGAGCGTCCTTGGTTAATCAAAGTATCTGCCTGCGCCAAAGCGGCCTTGATATTGGCAAATGGGCTTTGTTTGCTGCCATCAGCCGACAAGCTGCTTATACGTGCGTTTACGTGCAGGATATGGTCAAACTCTTCGAGAATGGTTGCGCCGTTGATGCGCGACTCGTCAGTACTTTCCAAAACGGGAAATTCTTTGCCTGTCATCTGGTACTCCGTCTCCACAACTTAAAAAAACCTTAATAGCCAGAAATGTAGTGGGTTTTGATGGTCTTAGCAAGAGACAAAAAAAGGGCCAAGGCTGATCGCCTTGACCCTCAAACTATAACTAATTGCGGTTGATACTTTAGCCAATGGCTTCTTTACCTCGTTCTCCAGTTCTAATTCGTACACATTCCTTTAGGTCAGAAACCCAAATCTTGCCATCGCCAATTTTTCCAGAGCGCGCGCCCTTGATAATGGCCTCAATGGCGGGCTCAACAAATTCCTCGTTGAGCGCGATTTCAATTCTAACTTTTTTGATGAGGTTAATTTCTTCCACACCACCGCGATAATTCTCGGTGTAGCCCATCTGTTGTCCAGCGCCAATCACATTGGAGACTGTCATTTTACCAATCTTTGCCTCAAAAAGTGCCTGTTTTACATCGGTCAACTTTTCGGGCTGAATTACAGCAACTACCAGTTTCATGTTTTGCTCCTTATTTGGTCAGAAAGCCTTGGAAGTCTGGGTAAGCTTCTATGCCGTGCTCCCCAACGTCCAGACCAGCAATTTCTTCTTCTTTGGATACCCTGACACCAACGGTAACCTTGATGATTAACCATACTATCAACGATGTAAGGAAGGTAAATCCGCCAACCGCCAATACGCCGATTGTTTGATTACCCAACAATGTCGCACCACCACCAGAGAAGAGTCCATTGCCAGTTGCTGCTCCAGTGATACCGTCAACAGCAAAGAGTCCAACAGCCAAGGTTCCCCAGATACCGTTGATCAAGTGAACCGAAAGCGCTCCGACTGGATCATCGAGTCTAAGTACATCAAACATCCAGACCGACAGAACTACCAATATACCGGCAACAAAGCCGATGATCAGCGAAGATTCTATCGTTACAAAAGCACAACCTGCGGTAATGGCTACCAGACCAGCCAAGGCACCGTTAATAATCATGGTAAGGTCCGGCTTCTTCTGGAAGATCCACGACATGATAGTAGCCGATACAATTGCGGCTGCAGCTGCCATGTTGGTAGTTACGGCGATGTGAGCAATAGCGCTACCATCACCTACAGCCATGGTTGAGCCTGGGTTAAATCCAAACCAGCCAAACCACAGTACCAGACCTCCCAATGTTGCCAGTGGCAAGTTGTGCCCTGGTATTGGCTTTACTTTTCCGTTTTTGTACTTGCCCAAACGTGGCCCAAGCACAATTACGCCAGCCAAAGCGGCCCAACCACCGACACTATGGACTACTGTTGAACCAGCAAAGTCCCAGAAACCAAGGCTTGCCAACCAACCGCCGCCCCATATCCAATGACCAGTAACGGGATAGAGTAGACCTACCAAAATTACGGAGAAGATTATAAACGCGATAAACTTAACACGTTCAGCAACTGCACCCGAAACTATGGTGGCCGCTGTACCTGCAAATACTAACTGGAAGAAGAACTTGGCCCAAAGAGGAACCTGTGTCCAGCTGAGCGAACTGTAGGCGGCCGGGTCACTGGCAGCGGAAACGAAGAAGATACCTTCTGTACCCACCACCACGTTGCCGTTTCCAAACATCAAACCAAAGCCCAAGACCCAGAATGCAATGGAAGCCAAAGCAAAGACCACAAAGTTCTTTGCCAAAATGTTGACCGTGTTTTTGGCTCGAGCCAAACCCGATTCCACCATGGCAAAGCCCATGTTCATAAAGAACACCAAAAATCCCGCCATCATTACCCACACGGTATCAAGTCCCAAAGAAATGAGATTGATTTTTTGAACTATTTCATCGGTGCTTGTCGCTACTGCATCTTGTGCAAACAGCGGTGCGCCCACACAAAGAAGGAGCAAGACCAGCAATCCAAACAGTACTCCCTTTTTCATTTTACGTTCCCCCTTATTGAAAACACTACCTAGAACTAAGCAATTACCGTGCCAAAAACGGAAAAGATCGAAAAATATTTTTTCGATCTTCTTTTGAATAGACTTAGTTCTCCGCTTATGTGCTTTCCGATAAGCTACTTAACTCTAAGCGAGGACTACTCTATTTAACTTAGGTCAGATGTCAATTGACAAGATACCGACAAAATTTTCCTACATCTACGAAACAATGCACCCGAGTTCCGACGAAAACACCAGCTTTATCATACGAAAAGGTAGGTTTTTTCGACTCAAAATACCAATATGTAGCAATATGGTTTGCTGCTTGTCAAAGCTTGTCAGCTGCAGTAAATTGCTATTTGCAATTCGCAAAGTTTAATTGCTTGCAAACTCTGCTGTTTCCAAGGAGACTCACCATGGTATTTTTAATCGTATTGGGTTCGATTGCGGTATTATGCATCGCAATCTACTTTATTGAACCATTTATTTTTGCTTTGCTATTCTCTGGGATTATCTCGCTCTTTGTTAGAAACCCGCCTTATATTGCAAACATTGACGAGCAGTTTCCGGGCGCAAAATTGTTGCGAGACAATTTTGATACTATTAGAGCCGAACTCGATCACATACTGCTAAACAAAGGCGCTATCCCAAAATTTCACGAAGTTGACAAACTGCAAAGTATCATTTCTGATAAAGACAAAGTTGCATGGAGAACGTTTGTTATCAAAGGTTTTGGGAAATGGGTAGACAACAACTGCTCTCAAGTGCCCAAAACAACTGAGTTGCTGAGACAACTTCCACAAGTTTCAACTGCTATTTTTTCGATAATTGACGGCGGCAAGCACATTCCACCACACATTGGCTTTTTTAAGAGCGTGTTACGCTATCACCTCGCCATGATCATACCAAGTGATGCGCCAGTTTACCTAATTGTTGATGGAAAAGAGTATCATTGGAAAGAAGGACAAGACGTTCTCTTTGACGATACTTTTAAACATGAGGTTTGGAACAAGTCAACAGGAACAAGAACCGTGCTGTTTCTTGACGTTCTTCGCGAGAAGGGCTTTCCTAAGTTCTTTACCGCCATCAATCGCTGGATGTTTGGAGTTTTGACAAGCTCTAGAAAATTGCTCAAAGCTGCTCGCAATGCAGAAGTTGCAAAAGACATAAACAATAACTAGTTTTTATTGTTGCTCTTCACTAAAAGCTGACAAAGACACTCTGATTTAACACAAGGGCGCCAAAAAAGTATTAGAATCGAAGTATGCTGTGGTTAAATCGACAAGTTGTACTTCGATCTTTTTTGTTTCTATTTGGAATTGTAACTTTTTTGTCACCTGTGGTGCTTTTTTCGCAGGAAATTGACAGGTCACTTTTTATGGGGCCTTTTGCGAGTGGCAATAGTTATCCTTTATTTCTGACATTTATTAACCCCAATCCCGAAACAGCGAGTACGCAAAAAGCTGGCACTTTAAGCATTTCCCTGCTAGAAACCTATGCAAACAGTGGTTACCGTAACTTTGAGCCATCAGAACGGCAGTACGGCCCGTCAAATTTAGCTCTCGACGTCGACTATGAAGCGCTAAGCAACTTGCTACGAGTAAGATACAGCCCAATTGATAGACTTGATTTCTTTAGCGAAGTTTCTTTGTT
This sequence comes from Spirochaetia bacterium, assembly GCA_038204425.1. GTDB lineage: Bacteria > Spirochaetota > Spirochaetia > DSM-27196 > Salinispiraceae > JBBRCZ01. The sequence continues at coordinate 27,112 of JBBRCZ010000012.1, forward strand.
ATACTACCACTCCGGCTACTTTGATCCGGCGATACAGGCTTTTCACAAATTTTTTGGGTTTTCTAACGGATCCCGGGATCTTTTTCCGGACAATGTACTTTTGATAAGAGCCAGAACCAAGGGCAGTACGTGGTTCGAGTACACTAACGCCGTGACGACGGTTCCGTGGATTCAATTGGGCGTCAAGTACGAACTGTTGCCACCGACCGTAGATGGAACAGCATTCTCAATCTCTACAATCGCCAAGATTCCGCTTTCAACTATCAGCAATCCTTTTGAATCCAAGTCTTTAGACTGGGCCTTAATGGCCAACATTGACCAAGTTCTTGGTCCAGTCAAATTGAGCGGAAATTTGGGACTTGCCATCGTCGGGCCCAGCGACTTTGTTCCTGCAGAATATGTAAGCTCACTAATTATACCCTTTGCCTTTAATTTTGAATGGCTATTGGGCAATGACTTTGCTTTGGTGTTTACTGTGGATGCGACATCTAGCCCCTTTGCCACAGGCCATCCAAAGTTGGACAGGCTTGGGTCCGGTTTTATGCTCGGCGTAAAGGCCAGGCTCGCTACTAATTTAGTTATGGAGCTTGGCTTTCAAGAAGAGTTTATAACGTTTAATGCGCCCGACATTGGCGCATTCATTGGCTTTGAACTAAAAATTCCACTTGTGAGCCCCCAACTAGACTATGAAACTAAATGAGAGACTATGCCAGAATTACCGGAAGTAGAAACTTTTGTCAGAGCTTTGCGCCAAGGTCGCAACCTGGGCAGCGAGAACGAGTACTTCCCTAGTCTTCAGGGCCAAACCATTGTTGACTTATGGAGCGACTACCCAAAAACCCTAGCACCAAACCAAGAGTTGTTCCAAACAAACGTGGTCGGCCGACAAATAAAAGAGATAACACGACGTGGCAAGTATATTGTCTTTGTTTTAGACAAAGGACTCTTTCATATCCACCTTAGGATGAGTGGCCGACTCTCCGTTTCCAAACTAAGCAGCCCAAGACCCAAGCACGTCCATGTCTGCATTATGCTTAGTTCTGGCTACTGCATTCTTTTTGACGATGCAAGAAAGTTTGGTCGCTGTACTTGGTCAGAAGACCAAGCCGCTCTCAATGAGAAACTCGGCATTGAACCATTTGATGGTTTGTTTGACGGCGTCTGGCTGATGCAGCACTTAAAAAAAACTAAGCGCGCAATCAAAGCGGCACTGCTTGATCAAAGCATTATAGCCGGCATCGGCAATATTTACGCCGACGAAGCATTATGGCGTGCTAGAATTAATCCCCTCCACCAAGCATCGTCCTTGAGCTTTGAGCAGTGCTCAGCCTTGCAAGAGTCGATAGTACAGGCCCTAAGTGACGGTATCAAACACGGCGGCGCCGCAATTGACTGGGTCTATCCAGGCGGAAAATTTCAGGACCAGTTTACAGTCTATGGGCGCACTGGTCAGGCGTGCAAACGTTGCAATGGAGCTATCGTGCGCACGGTCGTGGCACAGCGCGGCACCCATTTTTGCCCCAACTGCCAGCCCCAATCAACTAGCACAATCGTGACTACGCTAAGCTGAGCTTAGGACTGCTTAGAAGCCAATGACTGCAAGCGCGAGATCAGCTCTAAATTGAGCTTGTGGATGCCTGCAATCCTATGGGATGTTCCAATAAAAGATTCAATCTGGCCGCCAATTTTTCCTGCACTTTCTTTGATAGATGCCAGTTCGCCAACCAAATCCTCCATGTCGCGTTCTAGTGATTGCGTACTCTGATTTTGATTGTCGGCCTGGACGCGAATATCCTCACTCGCCTCTGAAAGCGAACGAAGTTCGCCTCGGATAGTAAGACTCGAACTTTTTTGGTTCTGTGAAATTTCGTATAGAGACTCCACTTGATCCATTGCTTCTTTACTATCCTTGGTTATCTTTTCTAAGATTACCTCGGTGGCTTCGCTTACTTCGCTGCCTTGTTCTATGCTTCCCTGAATCTCACCAATGCGTCCGTTTATCTCTTGAGAACGTTCTGCACTGCCGCTTGCCAAGCGTTGAATCTCGTTGGCGACAACGGCAAAACCTTTGCCCGTCTCACCAGCATGAGCTGCTTCAATAGCTGCATTCATAGACAAGAGATTAGTCTGCTCTGCAAGATCAGTTACCGCACGTACTATATCGTTGATAGTCTGAGAAAGCGTACGAATGTTGTCCATAGCCTCACGTGAGCTCAAAACAGATGATTGGGCTTCACGTACCAAGCTATCTAGCTTGCGAGTAAACTCCGAAGTACGTCCCAACTTGTCAGAACTCGACTCAAGCTCCTCGAGCATCTTAGCAATTGCATCAAAGGTTGTTTTGACTCTTTTTTCCTGCGCCATTACCTGCATTTGGATCTGCCCTACTGCTCGGCTTAAGTTCTTGACTGATTTTTGGGCACCACTTGCAGCCACATACTCCTGACTAAGTGACTGCTGAATTGTATCAGTTTCGGTCCTAATACTGGCCGCGGTAGCACTAGACTCTATTATAGCTTGATTGAGTTCGTGACTTATACCAACCACTTCCAAGGTCATCTCCGCAATAGCTCCAAGATTCTCTTTGAGTCTCAACTCCTGCTGGCGCATTGCGCCTTCAGACGCAGCCAGGGCCTTTTGGGTCTTAATGTTTCTTACAGCAATTAAAACAAAAACAGAAAAATTGAAGCCAAACGTACCTATACCTTGCATCCAAACCAAAATATCAAGGTTTAGGAACTCAGCAATCATATCGTGTGTTGCCCAGCCAACACCCCAAAGTGTTCCGATCAGTGTGATCCAGATTTCTTTCTGGCGACTTTTTTTGAGTGCAATTATTGAAATTGTCAAAATAAGGAATATTTCTAGTTGATCAGGAATCAGGCTAAGGAAAAGTCGCGGTTCGCCAGCGGCAACCGTAGGCGCAAGCAGGATGTAGACAAAAAAGAAGAGACTATTGGCCATAATTAGTAATTTGAGCCAGAGTTTGTCAAAGACCTTAAAGTTCTCTATAAAAAACCAAGTCAAGAATCCGATTGCTAAAGCTGAGCTTGCTTGGCAAAAATTAAAGGTAAGATGAAACGGCAAATAGTCCAGGGTGTAGGCAAATCGTAAGAAAAAGAAGCCAAAAAACAAGTTGGACAGAGCGAGCAAGAGAGTCTGCCTTTCCTTGAGGTTGTAAAAATACTGGAGCAGAAAAAAGAGAAATATGAAGAAGTTGATAAAGGCAAAAACACCGTAGAGGTCAATATTTAAAAAGTTTACCAATCCGTCTACTTCTGTCAGGGTTAGTTCGTCGCCCCAATGAAATACCGGCAGAATCGCACTGCCACCCTCGCGATAGAGTCTAATCAACAGATAATTGGATTGGTTCTCGCGCCAAAGTCCCTCGGGCACAAAAGCCCAGACTTGCTGCCCAAATCGATACAAGAGCTCTGGACTTTCTCTTCCATTCTTAAAGACCAAACTATCATTGAAATAGACTTCCATTAGTGCGCTAGCGGCGCCCAAAAAAAGGTACCGATGCGTGGCATCGGGAGTATGGGCTTGACTAATTTCTTTGCTAAACCACCAGGATCGCCCTTGAGTTGCCTCAAAGTCTACTTCAATAGGAAGAGATGCTGATTTCCACGCGCCGGTTCCAAATATAGATGCGTCTTGAGGCTTTTCCATGCTCGCTAAATAACGCCACCCGTCAGTGAGATTCTGGGCATACGAAGTATGCCCGATACTCAAAAGCACGACTATCACCAGCAATCTTTTGAGAGTCGTATGAAATAAACTGTCTTCGTGCATTAAGCAGACTCCCTTTTGAGCGATCCCCTATTTAGTATGGCCTATCACTTTGGTGATTTCCAGTATATTTTTATACAAGCGATAATTGATAACGATCGGTAGCAATGGAGCTGAACGCGATCAACTGAATATCTACAGGAGTAAGACGCGGCCTATGTCTCAAGACGCAACGACTCATGCCTGGCCACAAAGTGGCTTTATAGTGCAATCATGGGTGCACGACGGACAACTCAGAATTGTAGGTCGTCTTGAAAACGGCAAGAGCTTTGCCCTAGTCGTCGATGATCCCGAACAAGAGTTTTTTTTGTCGGCAAGGCAGCAACAAACTCTCAAGCAGATTCTGAGTCGATCACCAGACTGGGACCAGTTGGGCTTAGAGAACTGGCAAAGCTTTGCAGGAGAAGCTCTGATTCGGATCACCGTCCCCTGGTCAAAAAAAGCAAAACTTTCTCAGTTTTTGTCTAGCTCTGGTTTGCTTGTGCAGCGCAATCAAGGCGACGAAGATCAAGTTCACTTGGCAAATCGTCACATTGGAAGAACAATTAGGATCGATTGTACCAAAAACAGCAAGTCAACGGTTGGTCGCCGGGTTGACGTGGTGCTCACCAAGCCGAGCATTACGAAAAGCGACAAGGTCCCTGCCCTGCGATGGCTTTCTATTGATATTGAAACCAAACCAGACATGCAAATAGTCGCAGTTGGTCTAGTATGGGGCATGTGTGGTCAAAAACCAGTCAACGGTTTGGCCCCGGCGCGCCAAGGATCGGTGGTCTTTTGGCGAGGAGTTCCGCTTTCCGCGGCTCACATTCGAAGCTTTGCAACTGAAGCCGGAATGCTTACTGCACTAAGTGCGCAAATTAGGGAAATTGACCCCGATGTTATTAGTGGGTGGAACGTCTTAGAATTTGACCTGCGTGTGCTTTATCGCCGCTACCAAACTTGTGGACTCGCCTTCGATTGGGGGCGAACTGAGGATCAAGTTTCTAGCGTTCAACTGAGCTCCACTCGGTTTTTGCAGGCAATTATTCCAGGCAGACAAGTACTTGATGCCATGCGATTGGCTCGTTCAAGCGGAGGAAATTTTGAAGACTACCGACTTGGAACAGTGGCAAGTCAGGTCTTGGGCAAAAACAAACAAGTAAGTAGCCAAGGTAAACAAAAACTCATTGAGCTCGAGCAACTACAGAGCAGTGATCCATTGGCATTTTGTAATTATTGCTTAGAGGATGCTCGATTGGCGCTTGATATAGTTGATAAGCTAGGGCTTGCCTCCCTGACATGCATTCGCTCCAGCCTAACTGGAGTTAACCTAGAGCGTGCGTGGACCAGTATTCAGAGTTTTGAACACTGCTATGGTTTGGAACTTCGCAAACGCAAAATTATAGAACCCAGCCGTTTTGACCGTACCATCGCACAGGGCGCAGAAGGAGGAACCGTCTTGGATGCTTCGCCAGGACTTTTCCACAAGGTCTTGGTGCTTGACTTTCGCAGTCTCTACCCTAGCATTATGCGTACTTTTTCAATCGATCCCCTGGCATACCAACGATGTAAACAAACGCTGCAAAACCACGAGCAGTCAATCTCAGACCAGATTGTCCATGCGCCCAACGGCGCATGCTTTGACAGCACTTTGGCAATACTGCCAGACATGCTGTCGAGCTACGCCAGTGCGCGGGCCCGGGCCCTAGCGCAAGATGACGAGGTCGCTTCGCACGTCTATAAAATTCTCCAGAATTCGTTCTATGGTGTCTTGGGTGCGGCCGGATGTCGCTATGGACTTAGCGCCCTGGCCGGTGCCATAACCAGCTTTGGCAAGCATTTTTTGTACTTCGCGCGTGACTTTTGCTTACAAAAGGGTCTAAGAGTACTCTACGGAGATACTGACTCGGTCTTTGTTCAAATGCCAAGCCAGATAGAGTTATCAGAGCTCAAAGAGCAAGGAGGATTGTTGATTCAGCAGATCAACCATGCAATAAGTCAACACGTCCGCAAGCTCTGGAAAACTGAGTCGTTTCTCGAAATACGCTGCGATCAGATATTTGAGAAATTCCTCATCCCACGTCTGCGCATTGATTCATCAGGTGACCGAGGCAGGGCCAAGGGCTACGCCGGGTGTAGCCATCCGGCACAAGAGCTAATCATTAAAGGCATGGAGGCGATCAGAAGCGACTACACCGAACTGGCGAAGGACTTTCAGCGACAACTTCTAACGAAGCTCTTTGCAGGAGAAAGTGCACAAGCAGTCAGTGAATTTGCAAGGTATACGCTGTTCCAGCTGGGTGCAGGTCTGGTCGATGACAAACTTGTTTACAAAAAAGTGCTACGACGAGCCGCCGACGACTACCATCATGGACACTCTCCGCAGGTAAGGGCCGCAAAACTCCTTGGTTGGACCACTCAGCGCGGCAGAATTGCCTACCTAATGACCTTGGCTGGTCCTCAAGAACTGACTATGGTTTCTTCTAAACCAGACTACAAGCACTACCAAGAACATCAACTGCGCCCCATCTGGGAATCCTTGGTCCTTAGTGCCGGTCTTAGCGTTGAGGACCCCTTTGAGAAGCAATTGAACCTCGATTGGTAGTCAGGCCACTACAATCCTTGACGAAACTTAAGTATGTCGCTTATATTACTTGGAGATGCTGCATTTTAATGATAGCAGCTATTTTTCAACACCAAAGCAAGGAGAAATAATTGAAAGCAAACAATATTTTAGAAACTATTGGAAATACTCCCCATGTACGTATCAACCGGCTTTTTGGCAAAACTGCCGAGGTCTGGGTCAAGCTCGAAAAAGCCAATCCTGGCAATAGCATTAAGGATCGCATCGCGCTAGCAATGATTGAGGATGCCGAAAAAAAAGAACTAATTAAAGCTGGTACGGTAATAATTGAGCCGACCTCTGGCAACACTGGCATTGGACTGGCTTTGGTTGCGGCAGTAAAAGGTTATCAAATTATCTTGGTAATGCCGGAGTCAATGTCCTTGGAACGCAGAAGGTTGATTGCCGCCTACGGAGCAAAACTTGAACTTACCCCACGAGAGAAAGGTATGAAAGGCGCAATTGCCCGCGCTCAAGAACTCAAAGAAGAAATCGGCAATGCTTGGATCCCTCAACAGTTTGAAAACCAAGCCAACATTGATGCCCACAGCCGAACTACCGCGCTTGAAATTCTCAAGGATTTTCCAGAAGGCTTTGACGCCATCATTACGGGAGTAGGAACAGGCGGACACATTACCGGCATCGGTGAAATTCTCAAGCCAAAGTTTCCTAAATTGAAAATTTTTGCGGTAGAACCTGCCGCATCGCCAGTTATATCCGGGGGTCAGCCAAGTCCACACCCTATTCAGGGCATTGGCGCTGGCTTTATTCCCACCAACTTACATCAAGGTATTCTGGACGGCGTGATTACTGTTAGCAAAGAAGAAGCCTTTGAATACACAGTCCGGGCCGCCAAAGAGGAAGGTATTTTTGGTGGTATATCCTCAGGCGCAAGCCTTGCAGCGGTGGCAAAAAAAATACCCGAACTTGGCAAAGAACCGAGGATTTTGACCTTTAACTACGATACTGGTGAGCGTTACCTTTCGGTAGAAGGTTTATTTACCTGATACGCTGTTACTTGAAGTTGATGCAGGTGCCAGGCAGGGGAAGTCGAGTTGAAAAACCGTACCTTGCGCTGGTACCGACTTGCAACTGATAGTGCCACCCAAGCGGTGCGTGGCCAAGTTGTAGACAATATACAAGCCCAATCCAGTACTTCCAGCCCCTCTTCGTGTAGTATAGAATGGTTCAAAAATGTGATTGAGGGTCTCTTTCTCGATGCCCTTGCCATTGTCTTCAACTTCTATACGAGCCCAGCCTTCTTTGTATTCAAGTTGAAAGAATCGAATGTTAATAGTGGATCCTTCCGGCGGATTTCCTGAAAAACCATGAATCAAGGCGTTCATAATCAAATTGGTTACAATATCGATAAACGGCGACGCATGAGTGCAAACCATTAAGTCTTCAGGACCTTCCAAGCTCGGCATTATTCCCGAACGCTTGAGCTGAGGACCCAGAATTCTCACGATATCTTGGAGAAACGAAGCCAAAGAGAAGCTATGTATCTCGTCTCGTGGGTGTTCTGATGCCACTTTTTTGAAGCTGCGCACTAGCTCGTCAGCCCTCATTAAGTTGCGAAGCAAAATGTGCAAACTCTCCTCGGTATCGACGATAAACCTTTCGAGTTCTGAGCGACTAATTTGCCCTTCTCTAAAGTTACTTGCCAAGGGTTGCAACGATTCTTGAATATGTGTAGTAGCCGTAATACCAATCCCCAGTGGAGTATTAACCTCGTGGGCAACGCCGGCAACCAAAGTAGTCAAGGCCTGCATCTTTTCTGTTTCGATACGAACCTTGAGCTGTTCTTCTATGTTTTGTTTGACTATTTCTTTCTGACGATAATCTCGGTCCAACAACATTGACAACTGATCTTGCAGGTTCATGTAAATTAAGCCATTGTCAGGAAAAAGCTTAAATATCGATACACCGTACCAACGTTCGCCAACCACCAAAGGCATAACTACAAAGCTGACCGAGGGTGACATCTCAAACCAACCATTTGGTACAATGGTGGCTGAGTCATAGTCAATTGTTCCAAGCGAAAACGTATCAAGTTTGGAAATTGACGGATTAGAAATAAGTGTGTGCATCTTTACCGGTGGTTTTGGCAGCAGATGCCCATCCTCCATGGCAGGCACAACCGGTGCAAGCTGACCATCTTCGTCGGTTGTAACTGCTACCAAATAGGTGTCCAAACCAAGCTGGGGCAAAAAGTTGGTCAGCGTCTCACAAATCTGCTGCATATCCATTGCGGTGTTGAGACTTCGCAGCATGGCATCTAACATTCGTGTGAGCAACTTTTGGCGACCAAAAGCGTGGTAGTTGCGTTCGACCAGACCTTGAAATAAGGTAATGGCAGATATTGAATCTGCAGTACCATTAAGCTGCTTCTTTCCTATACTTTTCAGAAAAGAAAACAAGGTGTCTTCTTCCAAATTACGTCTTTGCAAAAAACCTGAGAACGAACTGTGCAGGGGGATATCAAGCCGTTGGGAAAGTTCCAAGAAGAATGGATCCTTTTCTGCAGAAGGAAAGTCGCTCCATTCTGCTGGAGAACAGCCACAAGATGCACGGTAAACTGGCCTGCACGGCAGCGTAATCAAATCAGGGTGAGATGCTTTGCCTTCGATGCGATCCATGAGAGTCCAAAGTGCAACCGCCATTTGAAACTCTATCGGCTGATTAACCGTACTCAAGCTCGGACTCTCATAACGAGCTTCTGGAACATCATCAAAACCAATAACCGAGACATCCTCGGGAACGCGCAGTCCTCGTTCTTGAAGCTCACGAATCGCAGCAAACGCCGCCAAGTCGTTGGGACAACACAAGCCGTCAAAGGGACCTTGGGCCAAAAGTTCATCAATCCAATCGCTCATTCGATAAGGATCAAAGTTGCCTTGAACCCAGTGGCTTGCTTCGATCTTACGCGATGCAAGTACATTTTTCCAAGCATCAAAGCGAATAGTGGCTTCAGAGTTATTGATCGGACCTCTAATACAAGCCACACGTCGGCGTTCGTGAATTACAAATAGATGGCGAATAAGCAATTCCAAAGCAGGGCGATTTTCTATGTCAACGCAGGGAATTTTGCCTAGTTGATAGCTCATGGTGACGGATGGCAGATCCAAGAGATCCGGAACGAGAAGTTGATTGTCGTCAAAAATGGTCAAAAAAGTGGTCGTGTAAAGCAAGCCATCAAAGGTTTGCTTTCCTGGCATGCGTAATAGGCAGTTATGGTAAAATGGAGCAAGTTGGTCTGGCGGACTGCGACGACTGGGCAAGACCACCAAATCATAGTTTCGTGCTCGGCAAAGCGGCTCCCAGCCCTTCCAGTTACTGATCTGAAAGACGTCGGTGCTCTCCAGTTCGTGGTCAATGATTCCAATCCGGCGTCTTCTCATCTTCACCTTTTCGACACTAGGTGCCTTGTTTTCTCAATAAAGAACCAAGAGTGGATTTATTGGCCTACCTCTCTGATACACAGCAAAGTGTAAGTGGGTTCCTGTAGACTTGCCACTGTTGCCCACCAATCCAATAACATGTCCTTCTTTGACAACTTGTCCTTTGCGGACATTGATGGCAGATAGATGTGCAAAGAGCGTGCTATAACCACCGTCATGTTGAAGCTGAATGTAGTTTCCTAAAGCATTGTCATAACTTGCAGTTATTACCGTGCCTCGGCGTGGTGCACGAATACTGGCCCCGTAGGGAGTCACCATATCGATGGCACGGTGAAAAGATCTGCGCCCCGAAAAAGGATCATAGCGATAGCCAAAGCGCTCGGACAAATACCAGCTTCGTACTGGATGAGTAAATATGTCGCCAGAGACCCGTTTGAGTTCTTTGCTGTCCATGCGAACCTGTTTGAGAAAAACACTAGCGCCGGGCAGTTTCCAGCCTCGGCCTGGCTTAGGAACCACTATTCTATCTGGAGAAAGCTTGTAGTGCTCGCTTATGGCGGCGATAGTTTCGCCCTTCTTAATTTTATGTACGATGCCATCCATGTTTGGCACTTGGAGATTCTGTCCAATTCTAAGCCCGCGGGCGTTGTTGATTTCGTTTACCGAAATAAGCGTGTCGGTCCTCAACTGGTTATCGCGGGCAATTTTTTCTAGTGTATCGCCCGAAACAACTTGGTGCGAAGTAAAACTTAGGTCGAGTTTTTCGATTCGCTCTTTCTCTGCGAGTTCTGCCGCGTTGTTGTCTTGTTCAACGATTTCAGCGAGCATACCTGAGTTACATGAATAAAAATTTAGGGTCGCTACGACAACTACAAAGCAAAGAGTTGCTTTAAGGGCTGGTTTTAACATGGAATTCCTCTAAACACTGCCCTTTCGAGCTGAATGGTAGGATACTAAACCAGCATTCAAACCTGTGTCAAAACAATTCGTCTTGTCTGTCTAGTATTCGTTCCGTTTACTATCGGCAAATCCGCACGTAAATTTACTTGGCAAAAAATTGCCGCCACTCAGCTGGTATTATTTCTGTTGGATAAATGTAGGCTAGATGCGAAGCTTTGTCGCTCATTACCAGTGTTGGCAGACCGACAAGTTTATAGTCTCCATCTAAGGCTGCACCACCGGAATTTCCGGAACTTATCTGTGCGTCAGTTTTTACTAAAGTCCCAAAGCCTCTATTCTCAAAGCCGGAGACAATACCCTTGGTTAGCGTAATGGTAGAACGACTACCCAATCCACCCAGACTTGGGTAGCCAATAAACGTCAATCCTTCGCCCATTCTCAAGCGACTGGAACCAGCAAGCTCGAGGTAGGGAAAACGGTAGCCCGCTGGCAATGTTTGGCCGTAAAATCCACTCTTAATTTGCAGCAATGCCAGATCGCGCTGCTTATCACTGCGAATAACCTCTGCCAAAAACTGGCTATCTGGAGCAATACGGTGGTCTGTACTAAATCCAATGGCGAGTTCTTTCTCTATTTGGCCGTCATTTCCTTGCACCACGTGGTAGTTGGTAAGTAAGTAGCCATAGGGGCTTATCATTACGCCGGTTCCTCCGCCGCTATCGGTCAAGATTTCAACAGTTGCAATAAGGGCCTTTTCTAAGCCCCAATCGATTGCAGCGGGTATGCTCTTGTCTTGAATCTGTGGCAAAGCACGCAGTTCTTGAGGAACATCGAGCGTGCTTGACAACAAAAGCTTGAATGAAGCATCTACTTCGTCCATTTTTGCCAAGACGACCAAGTATAGCTTGGTGTTCTGCCCTGTTTTGCTGTTGAGAGCTTTAAGCCGCGCAGAATCAAAATTGACAAGCAAAACTTCGCGACTACGATATGACCTTGCCGAAAAAGGCGCAAGGAAAGGATCAGCTTTGGGGTTATCAACAAACAAAAATAGGTCGAGATCTATGTCTGCTTCAAAAGCGTCTATTCGTACTTGCCTTACACTAGCGGGAACATCTATCTGATAGGTTTTCATCATGAGGTGGTCAGGACTTAGTTGATCTGAAATTCTTCTTCCAAAAGGCAGACTGGTAGCTGCGTCGACCCTGATCTCCTCAAAGTTTAGGGCAAAGTCTATGCTGTTGAGTGATATACCATCTCGATAGGCCGGGTTGTCGAGTAGATAGGCCACTTTGATAGTGTAGGTGCCATCGACCAGAGTTGGACTGCCTGAGCGATAGAGAAAAAGACTTTCGTTAAACTCGCTACTTTCACTGCGTGAGAACTCGTCTTCGTTCTGTTTGTAAACTATCAAATCGAGGTCGGCGATTGCACCTTGCAGCTTAAAGCGAATACCGTAGGTTTCACTCGACACTTTTACGCGGTATTGAATACTATTAGAGTCTTGGTCCAGTCTAATGCTAGCCATTCGCAATTGGCCACTGACAAGGAAGGGAGCGTTGACGTCTTTTGATTTGGCAGCAAGGTTTGTTGGAGTCAAACAAACCAAAGACAGAAAAAGCATGGCGATTGCCTTAAACACACTATTCATACATTTATTGTATAACAAAGTCTCTGCTTGAGACAGATAGTTTATCCTAGATCATTAGAGGGGAGCTTGCATGAGTACTGAAAGAACACTGTGTATACTTAAGCCTGGCGTGATGGAACGCAGATTGCTTGGCGAAATAATAAGCAGAATTGAAAGAAAGGGCTTTGTAATTCGTGCCCTCAAAATGGATTACCCAAGTAGCGATCAGTGGAAATCTCATTATGCGGAACATATCGACCGAGACTTCTACCCGGCTCTACTTGAGTTTATGAGCTCCGGGCCCGTGACACTGTTGGTATTGGAAGGCACTGACAGCGTCAAACATTTGCGCCACCTTAGTGGCAGCACCGACCCGACTCAGGCCCAACCTGGCACCATTCGCGGTGACTATGCTTGTCTCACACGGAAGAACGTGATACATGCTTCGGATTCTCCTGCCAATGCAGAGAGAGAAATTGCGATCTTTTTTGCAGAAAAGGAAGTGGGCAAGCAAGTCGATGTTATGTCACGCTACGTACAATAAGACCAGACTAAATCGAACTCTAGTAGATGGAGCTCAAGAAAATCTTGAGCAAGAGCCAAAAACAGACCACGACTTGGCTCAGGCAGGTAGGGCTCAGTTGCCGCGATGGGATTTGCGTGCAATCTACAGCTCTTTGGAGGGCAAGGACTGGATCGCCGCAAAAAAGAAGTGTTTGGATTCCATCGCTAGGTTAGAAGCTTGCTTGCACAAGCTTGAGCGAGCCGAGCACGCACTTGAAGCAGAGCAACTGCTTTTCTTGATCGACTGCGTGAGTAGGCTCAGCAGTCTCTATGCCAACCTGTCGAGTTATGTCTACGCGCACTATTCGGTCGCAACTGATGATCCGCTATCTTTGAGCGAAACGAACGCCATAGAGAGTTTGGGCCTGCCCTTGCAAGCCCAGTATACGCGCTTTAGGAATCTGTTAAACCAGCATTCTAGCTTGGTCAAAACGCTTTGTATGCCAGGACAACCGCTGGAACCTTACCGATTTGTCCTTGAGGAGCAAATTTTTTTGGCTAGTCGCCAGTTGAGTCCCCAAGAAGAAGCCATCGTCTCTGACCTTCAACGGTCGGGGAGTGAAGCATTTTGTAGGTTACAAGAGGCACTTTCGGCAAGTCTTAGCTGCAAATGGCACGATGGCCGAAAAAAAACCATGGTAGAACTACGCGGCCTTGCCCATGATCCAGATCCCAAGCTAAGAGAATTGGCCTGGCAAAAAGAGATCGATTTGTGGCACCAACACCGTATTGCATTTGCTGCCAGTCTTAATGGTTGCAAAGGGACGGCCTTGAGTCTGGACCAACGCCGCGGATGGAAGTCAAATTTAGAAAAATCACTTAACCAGTCTCGACTCAGTGAGCGAGCCATGGATTTGCTTATTGCTAACGCAGAGAAACTCTTGCCGAGCTTTAGACGCTATCTTAAGGCCAAAGCCCGATTTTTGGATAAGCCTCAACTGGCCTTTTATGATCTGTTTGCTCCACTTGATAGCCAGCATAAAACTTGGTCTTTCGCCGAAGCACGTATTTACATCATAGAACGATTCTCTGAGTTTTCACCCGAGCTTGGCCAGTTTGCAATGCTGGCAATTGACGAAAAGTGGATAGATGCCCAAGCCCGCAGCGCCAAGGTTGGTGGCGCCTATTGCATTGATTTTCCAGAAACCGGCCAAAGTCGGATAATGGTCAATTTTACGGGTAGCTTTGATTCAGTAATAACCTTGGCACATGAACTCGGTCACGCTTGGCACAGTCACTTGCTTGCCAAAAGTCCATGGCTATTGCGAGACTATCCAATGACCCTGGCCGAAACAGCAAGTCTATTCTGTGAAACAATAGTCTTTGATGCGGAATTGGCGCGTGCCAAGGGTCAACAACGACTAGTTTTGTTAGAGATGCGTCTTTCTGACCTTTGCCAAATTATTGTAGATATCTTGTCGCGCTACTATTTTGAAAAGAAGGTCTTTGAGATACGAGCTGAAAGAGAACTTCAACCCGAGGAGTTTTGCCGACTTATGTTGGATGCACAGGAACATTGCTACGGCGACGCCCTGACTGAACGTTGGCGCCATGCTTACATGTGGGCGGCCAAAGGTCACTACTACCATGCTGAGCTTAATTTCTACAATTATCCATATGCCTTTGGCCAGCTATTTGCCTTGGGGTTGCACGCAGCATACAAAGAACAATCAAATGGCTTTGTAGAACGCTACAAGGCATTGCTTATACAAACAGGTAGTCTCGACTGTTCAACTTTGTGTCGACAGGTCGGAATAGACATCGAAAACCAAAGTTTTTGGCAGGGTTCGCTTGACCAGATCAACGATCTAATAGATGAATTTGACAAGATCTAGAAATCATTGTCAAACAATCGTATTTATACTTAGTTCAACTATAATAAAATGGGGATGAGATGAGAAAAGCACGAAAAGTTGGAATTTTGGGTGCCGGTGCTTGGGGTACGGCTGTGGCGAGTGTCTTGAGTAAGGCTGGCAACCAGGTTCAAATCTGGGCCTTTGAAGGCGATGTCGTAAACGACATCAACAAAAACCATAGCAATTCTCGCTACTTGCCAGGTGCGGCCTTGTCGCCAAGCCTAGAGGCATCTGGAGACCTCAAGCTTGTAGCAAATAACAAGGATTTTGTGATTGTCGCCACTCCTTCCTTGTTTACCTTGCCACTTATCAAGACTCTTATCACCATTCCCTCAATTCTAGAAGGAAACACCCATATTGGCGTCTTAACCAAAGGATTTATTCCAACGCCACGTGGCAACAAATTGGTACTGCAGGCGATTGAAGATTATCTACCGGGGATTTATAAAGACAATCTGGTTTATATCTCGGGGCCAAGTCACGCAGAAGAGGTAGTGCAAGGCAAGATTACCGCTTTGGTTGCCGCAAGCCGCAATCCACTAAATGCAATTAGATTTAAGCACCTGCTTAACGCGGGACCTTTGATGGTGTTTTCCAGCCTTGACACCATCGGCGTTCAAGTTAGTGCCGCAGTCAAAAACGTTATTGCCATTGCGTTTGGGATTTTGGACGCACTTAAAGAGCAGAGCAACTTTGTAGGAGACAACACTGAGAGCTTGCTTTTGGCGGCCGGACTTAATGAGATACAATCCTTGGCGACTGCACTTGGATCCAGCCATCCTTCAAAGACTCTAACCAGCATCGCGGGCGTCGGAGACTTGGACGTCACCTGTAGGTCCATACACGGCCGAAATCGACGCTTTGGTCGCGAGATTATACTCAAAAAGGCTCTTGAACCTTTTGCAAACCTCGACGACTTTTTGGTCAATTTCAGCAAGCTTGGCTACCTTCCAGAAGGTGCAGCAGCTGCAAAGCATGTCCGAGATTTTGTGGATTTTTATGGGTTAAGAATGCCAATCAGTATGGGGGTCTATAGAATTCTTAACAAAGAAAGTGATCCGCTTGAAGAAGTCAAAAACTTTCTCAGAATACTTGCCGGCAACTACGAACTTGAAATGCCTCTCGATCAAGCATTGATCTAGTCACATGATAACTTGGTCCAATGAATTCCTTAGCGTCCAAAAGAATTGATGTTAACCTGACTAAGTGGCTTACCGTCAAAGGTAACGCTTCGTTGAGAGGCGAGTTCTGTCAATTTTGAACTTACAAGGCCAAACGAAAAACCGTAGGCGCGAGAAAACATGTACAAGAGTTTAAGTTCTTCGGTTGAGACATCACCGTCGATTACTATCATGTTGAGTATATCTTGCATATGACTTAGCCGTTGATCCTGACTTTCAGGGATGAGAATTTTGACAGCGACAGGGCTTTCTACAATCGCTAGCAACTCTTGGTTATCGATTCCATATTTGTTTCCCACATGTGCAAGAAGATCCACTTCATTTTTGTCAATCAGACCATCTGCAGCAATCACCGACAGCAAATTTACCATCAAAGATTTGTTTTCTTTCTTCTGTTGTGATTCAAATACTGCCACCGTTGATTATCCTTTTTTGCTAGCTTTTGCCACCTGTTACAGGTGTTGACAGCCAAGGCCCTTGGCCTTACCTTGTTGCAATGATAGACCGCATTTCCAAAATAACTCAATCACTATTAGAAAGCTACCACACAATTGGCGGCATAAATCATCTTTCTGGCCCCAACTTACCTAGTAAGATGGCAATAGCTGCGATTATAGAAGACTTGGAAAGCTTGATCTTCCCTGGCTTTAAGTCCGAAGACGCCTTGGAACATGGAAGTCTTGGTTTTACCATAAACGAGAAAGTAAATCGTCTGATTCGTACTCTTAGCACCGAGATTTTACGAAGCCTTTGCTACGAGCGCCGCATCGCCGGTGACAACACTACCTGCCAACACGTGGAAGGTTCTGTGGCGGGCAAGCTCAATTTGGTTTGCCAAAAAGAAGCAGAAACACTTGCTACAGAACTGGTAGAAAAATTGCCAATCATAAGAGACCAACTTAAGCTTGATGTCGACGCTGCGTTTGCTGGCGACCCGGCATCCAAGTCGAGAGAAGAAGTAATACTCTCTTACCCCGGCCTAGAGGCTATAACTATCCACCGTTTTGCCCATCAGATTTGGAACCTCAAGGTCCCTCTCATTCCGCGGCTGATGAGTGAAATTTCCCATTCTCGCACAGGCATTGATATTCACCCTGGCGCAAGCATAGGCGATTCATTTTTCATCGACCATGGCACCGGCGTGGTCATTGGTGAGACGAGCATCATTGGAAACCGCGTCAAGCTCTATCAAGGCGTCACCTTGGGTGCACTTTCTGTTAAAAAAGAAGAAGCCAATCGAAAACGTCACCCAACTCTTGAAGATGAAGTAACCGTATACGCTGGAGCTACCATTTTGGGCGGTCGAACCACAATTGGCGCAGGATCTATAATTGGCGGCAATGTTTGGGTTACCACTTCACTTCCGGCTGGAAGTCGTGTATCACTTAAAGATCCAGAACTCAATATTCGCAACCAATTTCAAGAGCTGCAGGAATATTCAATTTAGGCAGGCCGTAAGATGAGTTTTTTCGAAGCAGGCATGCTGATTTGTTTTGGTCTCTCCTGGCCAATTAGCATTTACAAATCATGGAAGACACGTCGTGTCGGGTCCAAAAGCGTTATTTTTTTGTTTTTTGTACTTTTGGGTTATGGCGCAGGAGTTGCCCATAAATTTTTGTACAGTAGAGATATAGTTATAGTCTTTTATGTGCTGAATGCGCTAATGGTCTTGATTGATATCCTGCTCTACTATCGCAATCGTTACCTAGCTATCAAAGAGGAGCTACAATGAAGGTCCTAATTGCTTATGCCTCACGTTATGGTGCTACCCAAACTATCGCTGAGAAGCTGGCTGGATTTTTTCCTGCCGAGGCAGAACTCGTTAACCTCAACGAGCAGACGCCTGCCACCATAGAAGGATTTACCCACATTTTTCTTGGTGGACCTGTTTACGCAGGCAGACTCAGCTCCAAAGTTGGGCGCTTTGCGGAACGTTTTAAGGACGAGCTGCAAAAAATCCCGTGCGCGATTTTTCTTGCTAGTCTTGCACAAGGTGCTCGCGCACAAGAGTACTTAGAACAAAGCTTTCCGGCTTGGCTATTGGCTCACAGCTCCAGTCGAGAACCAGTTGGCGGAGCAATAACGCTCAGCCGCATGGGCTTCTTGACTCGCTTCCTGCTCAAAAAAGCAGCAGGCATTAGCGCCGACAAAGACGTCATCAACTACCAAGCTATTGAAAGACTTGCTAAGACTTTCTTGCCTTAGCTAGACTAGACTGCCAAGACTAGAATCCACACAAGCACTAGAGTCTTCTACTGAGGAAGCTTTTTGAGCAACTCTTTGATTTCGCGAATAATCTGTCCATCGTGGCCTGCAAACTCACCATCCATCAAAACGGGCCTGACGCGAGGCGATTTTGCAATGCCAGCAGCTACCAAAATTTGGCGATAGATAGTTTTTTCGCGGGTTGTAATTAGATTGGTTTTTTGACGTTGATTGTACTCTGCTAAGCGAGATATTAAAAAATCAACGGCCGGCGCACTTGCATTAGTACCAAGTACAAGATAGGCGAGTAGAATCTCGTCATCGTTAAGTTCCTGCAATATGGCCTGGGATATTATTGCGACCGATTGACTAGTAGTATCGCCGTTGTCGCGCATAATCTCCAATGTTTTCTTGCGCACCTTGTCGGCATCCATCTGCCTGAGTGTTTTGTTCTCGTGAACTTGAACCATCTCTTTGAGGGTTGCTCGCGCCAAGTCAACTTTGCGCGACGGACTTGCCTTCGATTTTTCTGCTGCCAGCAAAGCAGCATATCTATACGTGGAATCCTTACTAACCGAAACGATACCAATCAAAATGTCTATGGGATCCTCAACTATAACTTGCAGGGCAGCCTCTGCACTCGACTTTACTAGCGAAGGTCCCGAGTACCATCCAAAAGACGCAAGAAAAACCGCCTCATAGCCAAGCGGTGACTTCATAAGTTCAAGCGATCGAACTAAGCCAAAGGCAAGAATTTCTTGGTCGCGACTGTCCGCCAAACGCGGATTAAGGTTGATTGCCATTAGGTCTCGAGACAGAACCGGCACGAAATCTGTGGCTCGCATCTTGCCCAAAGAAATTGCGGCCTCAGCTCGCAAGAGTGCATCGCTGCTGTTTTTATAAATCTCAAATATCAAATCAGAGCTCTCTAGAGCTCGGAGCTCGCCGCATTCTTGGATTATTATCTTGGCCAAGGCGATGCGACTTTTGGTGATATCAGGAAAGGCTCGATTCTCAATCTTTGAGTTGTAGACGTTTTGCAGTGCGTCTTTTAGCAAAGGAACAAAGGCTCTATCCTTTAACTCAATGATACGCAACATAACTGAATAACGCTGCTCGTCACTAGTCGAACTTCTGTAGATTTTTTCCCAGACAGCTGTCGACTCATTTTGAGCAAAGACAGAATGACCAGCAAAACCCACTATAAATACAAAGGCCAGGACAGTCGCCGCAATTTTTTTGTTCATTTCAATTCCTCACTTACCACAATCGATTGGCATCATCAAAAAGCGCCATCACTTATCTGCAAGTTCTAGGCCACGCCAAACCTTTTGGTTGATTTCCAACACACGACCTCGGGCGTCATACAAGATAGACTTCATTTCGTTACCGGCTCGGTCAAGATCGATTAATCTCTTACGTAACAACACACCTGAGCCATTCCGTTCTTCCCTGCTTAGAGTCAGGTTATCGTAGCTCTGACTAATTATCAAGCTTAGCAGACCCTTATCGTCAAGTTCCTTCTTTTCCACCAGCCTAGATTGACTATCATATGAATAGAGAAATCGTTTTACTAGCTTGGACCCTGCGTCCTTAACCTGGCTCTCAACTACTAAACCATTTTGATATTGATACTCGGTTATACTCAGCACGATGCCAGAGCCATCAATCACAACCCATCGAAGTTCGTTGCCTTGCGAATCATAGCTATAGGTACTCTTCGACTGAAGTTGGCCATTAGCATTGAGAAGCGTTTCCTCTAAAACATGGCCATGCTGATCGAGAATCAGTCTACCTTTGGCAATTACCGATCCGGTTGCCGTCTGTGTGGCAAAGTCGGCTGTGTCCTTGTCATACAAATAGGTTTTTGTACGTAGAACTTGGCCTTTTCCGTTACGATTCTCAACAAGCAGCGGTCTAGCGAGCTGATCATAGGTGGTGATTATTTCGGAAACAAGCTCCCCATCAGGGAAGAAGGTCCGTTCTTCGCTCAAACGAAACGTTAATTTGCTCTTGGTGACGACTTGCGAGAGTGCATTGTTGTGGTTCTGATTTGGCGATCCCTGTAAAAGCGTGCCTTGAGTAGTTGAAACATTGGTTTGGCTAGTTGTCGACTGGCAAGTTGACAAACCAAGACACAGCAAGAGAATTCCGGCAGTTATTCCAGCAGTTATCGGTGAATAATTAAAACGCATTGCTTACCTCTGTCTTAAAGCTAAGTCAAACTAAGGTATAGAGCAAGATTTACTGTTATTTGCTTTTGGCCAAACTTGTATTGAGCGCGGCTTCAAATTGTGCCAAGGATTTTGCTTTTTCGCCAGCTGACATAAAGCTTGCCTTGATACCGTTTCGCATCAGCTCAAAGACTTCGGCATCGTCAAATCCCGTCAGCTGAGCCAGGCTAAGGTACTCTTGGTCTAGTTGTATGTTAAACAAAACAGGGTCGTCGGTATTTACCGTTACAAGCAAACCTTTGTCGTAAAAGGCTCTAATAGGATGGTCTTCATAGCGAGTTACGTATTTCCCGGTCACTATGTTACTCTTTGGGCAGATTTCTAGAGCAACTCCGTGCTCCCTCATATAATCTAACAACTTAGCATCTTCCAAAGAACTAGTTCCGTGACCAATTCTTGACGCTCCAAGCTCCTTAACCGCATCCCAAACGGACTCAGGACCAACTTCTTCGCCTGCGTGAGCAACGGTATACAGGCCCGCCTCCTGCGCTTGTTTAAATAGTGGTTTGTAAATTATGCAAGGATTGCCACTTTCCTGGCCACCAAGTCCAATGCCAACAATTCGTTTGTTACCGGTTTTGGTTCGATAGCGCAGGGTCAAATCCAAGTTGCGCTTGGCGTTGTCAAAGCCAAATGACCTAGAAATGTCAATAATCAACTTTATGTCGGGGCCGCCTTTTTTGGCGATGTTTTCAAACCCTTCTAGTACCGGAGCAATCATATCGTCAAAATCAACCAAGCCTTGCCTAAGTACCATAGACGGAGAAATGTATAACTCCATATAGACGATATTGTTGCGCAAAGCGTAAGAATGAACGTCCTTAACAAAGTATAAAAAGTCTTCTGGCTTTTTGAACAAGGTTTGTAAAAAAAAGAAGTTCTTGATCATGTCCTTAAGACTGGTAATTTCTAAGAGCTTATTGAAATCTTCTGGACTCTTTAGAGATGGGTTTGCTTGATATTTTTGATTGAGCTCATGGTAGGATTCATAGCTAACGGTAGCCTCAGCATGAATATGGAGCTCGGTCTTTGGAAGCATATGTATAATCGAGTCCAAATTTTTAGTGTTCTTATCTGAAAGCCCCAAAGGTCCCCCCTAGCTTATAGTTGTATATCGACAGCAAGGAGAAATAAATTCATACCAAGTTGTTCAAAATGGCCAAAAAATGCCCAACGGGTGTGCTTAAATTGCTATTGTTGAGAAAGATTGTTTCTTCGTCCAAAAAGTAAATCAAAACCTTCGTACAAAAGATTGCTTCTCGGAATCACATGCCCACCTAGAAACGAAGTGTACCAAGACAAAATTCCTGCTTGTTTGCTTAGCGCGGCTGCAGCTTCCATGCCCCTGATTCGGTCAGCGCTGTCCGTGTTGCCAATCAAGAAAACTATGCGCTTTTTATGGTCTTTTAGGTACTTGAGTTGCGCCTTTGTGGCCGGATAGCTACACCGACTTGCTACGATAAGTGCCCCAGCAAAAAGTTCTTTGTGCCGGATCATGAAGGCCCAAGAAAGATCACCGCCCAAAGAATAACCATTGGTATAAATCTGTTGCTCATCGATAGGAAACTCTTTTTTAGCTCGATCAATATCCTTGAGCAAGCGGGCTTCATACCAAGCAATATAGGACATAAAATCAGGCAAATATTCGTTGCGTTCGGTTCTACCTTGTGGAATGAGGGCTATATAATTGTCAATTTGCAAGTAGTCAGAAACCGCATCAAAATATCGTTCGGACGTACCGGTGGTAAAGGGCAAGAAGACAATTAATGGGTAGAGCCTTCCCGCTTGGATTTGGCCCACCTGCCTGATTTGTGCCGGCTCATCGAGGTAGGATGGTCGACTTTGTGTCGCAAACAATTGAAAACTCGACACCAGCAAAATTGCCCAAACAAGAATTCCTTGCCGCCTTAACATCTTCTCACCTCACTTTAACCACAAATAGTTAGTAACAACTCTTGGATAATAGCGCGAGCCTATCACCTTGCCCGAAGCAAATTGGTCCGAGCAAGCCGTAAAGGTAGAACCTTGGACTTGCCAGTTTACGTGAGCATTATCGCTCTCTTGTCCCTGCTTACCAGGATCGATACCAAAAATTCGCTCGGCAACAAACTGGCACAAGAAAATCTTTGAGGCCCAAGAATTGTCAGCCGTTGATGACAGCTTCCAAGCCCCATCGTCATACAGACAGACGCCTTTTTTGAGGATGTTTTGGTAATGCTTTTTGAGAGTGCTCACCAATTGACCAAACTCACCTTGCTCACTCACCAGCTGGGTCAAACCCATGTAATAAGGGAAGACCAAGCCTTCGATTGCAGGAATTATGGCGCTCTGGTTTCCCTGTTCAAAAACTGCGGGGATGTAGCCAAGCTTGGCATCGTAGTGAGAAACAATAGTAGCAGCACCGAGATGGGCGCTCGCCTTGGCTTGGGTTTGCAGATTAAGTTCGCCACTTTGGCCAAAGAGATCTGACATGGCCACATAGGCCGCCCAGCACTTAACAGCCAAGTAAAGATTATTGCGTGCTTGTCCCAAAGAATGGTCAAGCGAGTCATAGGTGGTAATCTCTCCGCCACCTTGGCAGCGAGAGGATTCAAGCTTCATAATGCCGTTGCGTTTGTTTACATCGTAGTGATCACGATTGAGCAAGGACTGGTAGCAGTCTTTGATAACCTTAAGGTTCTCAGTCAAAAAATCCTGGTCAGCAGTTTTTTTGACATAGACGGCAAAAGTCAGAATAAAGTTAACCAACTGCTCACAGGTCATGTAGCTAAAGCACTTACGGTCGAGTCCAGCCAGTTCGTAACTCGAGTGACCTTCAGGCGAAAACGTGTTGTTGTAACCTTGGTCGTGGGCAAAGCTGATGCCACCAGGATAGAGCTTGCTTGGGTCTGTCGGATCGTAGACTTGATCGTAATAACTGTAGAGTCTCATAAAGTAAACAAGTTCGTTTTTGACAGTCCACGGCATCCATTCGAGCTGATAAAAAACCATGTCTACTGCCAGATCAAAGGTGTTTATCATGCGGTACTCGCCTTCATTAACGTTCCAGAATGGTCGCCCACCGTAGTCCAGCCATTGAGTAGAACCGTAGAAAGACCGCGTGGCGTGGGCAATCAAAAACTGGCGTTCTGGATTGAGCTTTGAGTTTTTTAACTCGCTGTCACGGGCGGCCGCTTGGTCCAAAAAGTACTCTTGTTGATCCAGTGCATAGTCCAAAACATCTTCGGCGGAGGAAAAATAACGGGTGTAGAAATACTTCATTTCAAAGCGTCGCGTTACTACGCCGGCTTGATAAAAGGACAGAGCAAACAGAACTTCCTTTTTTTCACCAGCCGCTATGTCAAAGGTGAGGCCAAAAATACCTGACAAATAGTGGTTCCAAAGTTTGTGGTCAAAAATGTGCATCAGGTCGTAAATAGCAAACCACTTGGCCTTTTCGCGCGTGCCCAAGCCCATAGTTCCGTCTTGAAAGCTAAATCCACTTAGTCCGTCAATCGACTCAAGCGGAATTTTGTTCTCGTAGCCACCCATTGCAAAAACGCCCGTAACGGGGCGCTTGCCTTGGCTGTTATCAAAGCTTAAGCGCAGATATATCGCTGGCATAGACTCTCGCTTAAGTTGATCAGATGAAGCTTGGTCTGGATCAGTTAGCTTAAAAAAAGGTGTGATGATGTCAAGTTTTAGATTGCGCGCCTGCAGGCTGTCTGTTGCCCAAGCGTAGTCTCTCACTATCTCACTCTCAGGGATTATATCTACCTGATTGTCACTAGTTGTGTCGGACTTTAGGCCAAAGTTGGCCGCTGCACTCAAGTCTTGATTCTTAAAAAATGGTAGAACGGTAAAAGTTTTTTGGTCGATGATGCCGGCAAAAATGTTGCCGTTGCCGGGGCCACCCTTAGCGATTGCCATACCGCCTTTTTCGCCAGCCATACCAAGGGTAAATGAGGCAAATGCCCCGTTGGGGGAGTGTTGCGCGTGAAATGAAACAGCCATGATTGCTTCCTTGCCTTTAGGTTGACTATTACGCCAAACAATTGGATTAAAGATAAAAGACCTGCGCTAATGCAGGTCTTTGCTTATGGTATCATTTTCGCTTGCAGCATGCAAATAAGATAGTTTTAAATCTGAACAGTACCTGTTAATTAGTGAATATGCGGTACAGACTTCCACTAGTTTCTATAGTGTAGAGCTGGCCGCCAATAGACAAAGCAAAACCTGTAGTAGCAAAGTCTGGTTTTCCCAATTGCTTCCATTTGCCAGTGCCGATATCAGTAGCATAGAGCGCCCCAGATACCTCAATAGTATAGAGCGCGTCTCCGATCAGGACACCGTTGATGGTATCTTCATAATCAGCAGACTTGCCCAATTGTTTCCATGCTCCACTATCTGGTTCTATTAGGTATAAAGTCCCGCTGCTCTCGGCGGTCAACAAAGTCGTGCTGTTGGATAACAAAGCCACGGTATTGGCATAGTCGGGCTTGCCGATTTTTCTCCAAGTCCCGCTTGCCAGGTCAGTTGCATAAAGAACTCCGCTGGTTTCTACCGTGTAGATTGTTGTGCCAATAACTGTGGCAGCAATCGTGTTCTTCCATTCGCCAGCCTTTCCGATTTGCTTCCAGCTTCCGTTGCTCGCATTAATGCGATAGAGAGAGCCACTTTCCTCTATGCTAATTAGGTCACTACCCGACGCAAGCAGAAACTTTGTTTTTGCAAATTCCGCTTTGCCAAGCTGTTTCCAAACTCCTGTCTTTACATCGGTAGTATAGAGAACTCCAGAACTTTCTACCGTATAAAGCAGCCCGCCCATCCCAACTGCTGCAATTGTATTTTTCCAATCACCTGCCTTGCCAACTATCTGCCAGCTTCCAGCGGCTTGGGCAAAGAGATTACCACCAAAAATAAATGACAACAAAACTATGACTAATACAATTTTCTTTTTCACTATGAGCCTCCTGCCTATACTATAGTACGAATTCGGTTTTTGGTGGCAAGCTCTATTGCTAAGGGTCTGGCTGCTAGCTATGATGGGCACTCAAGGAGGCTTTGATCAAACACTAGCTCAAAGAGCTGGAAATGAACGGTCTACGATAACGGAAGTTCGTTAAATTCGAACGCGGGCGTGCCACTGTAAGGACTAACTGTCTAAGCCAGGAGACGATCGTACGACTTTTCGATGAAGAACTCACACTGGCCCTCTAAGGGCGAGAATGCGAGCCTTCATTCATTCTCTCACGAACAGGGAATGCGTAAAAATGCCTATCTTTAGGGATCTTGTCCCATTTTTACCGTTCCTTCTTACAAAGAAGGAGTAACAATCGTGAAATTTGCTTCGTTATTCATCACAAGCTGCCTGTCAGCACTGGTATTTCTCGTGTCGCCACTTGCAATCAGTGCACAAGAAACTAGCTCCACTTCCACCTCGGTCTCCACCTCCACTTCAAGCACTGGTGAAGAATTCCTTGCCCTAGAGCAATTGGCCCAAGGTGTGGTTTTAACCGCCAATCGAACAGCTGACGACGCTCGCTCGGTTGCGGCATTGGTAAGCATTATCGATAGTGATGACATTGCTAACTCTTTGGCCAGCACCATCGTAGAACTACTTGCAGAGTTGGCTGGCGTGTCAGTTACCAGTACGTCCTCGCCCGCTCAGGCCCAAGTAAGTTTACGTGGTTTTGGCGAAAACGGCTTTGGCCGCACCTTGGTCTTAGTCGACGGTGTGCCGCTCAACAGTGCCGATATGCGCGGTCTTGACTGGCTTTCGGTTCCACTAGCGCGAATTGAGCGCATAGAAGTCGTACGCGGAGCAGCATCGAGTCTCTATGGCAACAACGCCATCGGCGGAGTCATAAACATCATCACCAAGCGAGCTACAAAAGACTTGTCTACCGATATTAGTCTTAGCGCCGGCAGCAACTGGTCACACCAAGAGAGCGCACATATTTCCTTTTATAAGGACCTCGTTGGCCTCAACTTGGTTGCAGAGAACACGGGGACGCAAGGTTGGCGTCAAAGGAGCGGTTTTCGCTCCTCGCGGGGCGGTGCTGACTTGGTTCTGGAACTAGACCCTAGCCTAGATCTACGCTTGTCGGCCAGTGTCTCGGATACCGCATTTGAAATGCCCGGTGCCATTGATCAAGATACTTTTTTGCTTGATCCCCGCACAGCCCTCAATTACGACGAATCAGGAACCCAGAGATCTTTAGACAGCAAAGCCTTTCTGACTTGGAAAGCCAGTGATGTCTTTTCATTTAATCTTCCTGTTTCCTGGAGCTACGGCGAGTCCAGCGAAGAACATCCGGCTTGGCCGCTCTTTTTGGCACGCCAGACCCAGACTTTTGACGCGCGACCGCAAGCCAGTTTTACTTTGGGCTCGGATCAAGTACAAGCAAGAATCAACACTGGTTTAGACTTACGTTTGGCTGGCATCGAAAATCAAGGTTATAGCGACCTGCAGCGTACACTGCTCAATAGATCTTACACCGTCTTTCAACGAACTCTTGGACTGTATCTCAACGCCGACCTTACGATAGATAAGGTCTTTTCGCTGGCGGCACGCATTCGTGAGGACTTGGTTTGGCACGGCAAAGACACTGCAAACGGCACTAGCCAAGCCTTGGTCTATGGCTTTAGTCTGCTTGCCAAACCTATTGAGGAGATTAAGTTCTTTGCGCGCTATGACAGTCTTTTCCGCTACCCGTTTTTGGATGAACGCTATTCTCTACTAAGCTCAACGGTTTGGGACTTGCGCCCAGAAACAGGCTTTAATCTGGAAGCTGGCGCCAGTCTATACTTTTCTGAAGTTCTTAGCCTTGATTTTAGTGGCTACCTCTTGGACTTGGTGGACGAAATCGCCTTTGTCAGCGACTTTGGGCCTGATTTTGGCAGCAACCAAAATATTGGCACTACTCGCCGACTTGGAATAGATAGTCAATTGAACTTAAAGCCCATCAAGGAACTAGAACTTGCTGCTGGCTATTCCTTTGTAGATGCTCGCTTTGTAGGTGGCGCAAACGATGGCAAGATGATCCCCTTGGTTCCTTCCCACAAGCTAAGCGGCAAGGTCACACTAAAACTGCCCTTTGGCCTGAGTCTTGCGCCAAAAGTCAGCTACGTAAGTGATTACTATGCAGGGGGCGACGTAAGTAACGGTGCAACAGTGCTTAAGGAGCGACTACTCTTAGATCTCCAGGCTCGCTTGGATTTAGAACTTGGAACCGGCAATGTTGCCATAGTCTTAGAAGCCAAAAACCTCTTGGACACAAGTTACGCCAGCCAATCCTACCTCGACTTCATGGGCAATCCTAGCTACTACCCTGGAGACGGACGCAGTCTTGCGGTTTCTGTCTCTTATCGTTACTGATAACGAAACTGATATCGCAATTGATGTGATGGCCTAGCTCAATGAGCCCGGCCATCACATCAATTGTTTTAATGTCTGAGATTTAAGGAGTTAGTCTAGGCTTTTTTACCGTGCGCAGGTCCAGCCAAGGGACTCACCAAGATTTTGCCGGTTGCTTTATCAAGAGTAAACTTTACAGCTTTGAGCTCAGTGTTGATGGTAAAAGGTACTCGACAAATTTCCACCGTAACACCCGGAAAAATCGAACCTCTAATGATGAGGGCTGCGTCTTCGTTGTCATTTATCTCATTGAGCACTTCGACTATCGTCGTTTGGTACTTGTCGCCTTCTTCTTGCAGACGTTTGGCTTGATTCTGTAGACTGACTTCGTTGCCCTTTGCCAAACGCTCGGCCACCTTTTGCAAAGCAATATGAATTTGTTGAAACTTTTCTCGTGAGTACTCAAGCTTACGGTGCATGACATAGTTTTCGCCAACGCTGATGACCATGTGCGCCTCCGAATGGTTACCGACAGTAAAAGCGTCGATGCCGCCGCGGGCCTGAATATGGCCACCAACCAGTCGGCCTTTGTCTCCGGTACTAAGACTACCAAGCGTATAGATGTGAGAATTAAGCGCTGCCAGTTCCAATCGTACATCACCAAGTACTTCGATGTCGCAATGCTCGGCAAAGCGCGTCTCGAGCGCTCCTCGCACACGGACCAGACCCTTGCCACGCCCAATAATGCCGCCCTTGGCTTCCAAGTTGCCGCCGCAAAAAATCTCGTAAGCATCAAGCACGGTATTGGCCAGCAAGTTGCCACCAACCCATACTTTAAACCTATCTTTGATACCGGCCTTGAGAACCAAATTGCCAGGAAATCGAATATTGCCTGTTTTGTAGCCAACTTCTTCTTTAAGCTCCAAGGTTTCTTCTATCCAAAACGAATGAGAGTTCCATGCAAAGCGACCGTTTTTGGTGGCGTAGGCTTTACCTTCTCGGATTTCTACATTTTCTCCTGGACTGAGTGGCGTATACTCCAGACTAGAAAAACCAATGTAGTCGCCTTTGACGTTAGCGCCCGGTATTCCACCAACTTCTTTACGCTCGATGGCCAAGAGCTGACCTTCATGGATGATGAACAAACCGTGAACTTCTCTGAAGTCAATATTTCCTTGTTCGTCTATGCTGCCAGCCTGCTTATTACCAGCTGTATCAGCAGCAGTTACTTTTTCTGACAAGATTTGCGCGGCCGCTTTTTGAACTGCTG
Organism: Spirochaetia bacterium; assembly: GCA_038204425.1. Lineage (GTDB taxonomy): Bacteria > Spirochaetota > Spirochaetia > DSM-27196 > Salinispiraceae > JBBRCZ01. The sequence goes on from JBBRCZ010000012.1 coordinate 56,086, forward strand.
CTTTTTTTTCTGGTGGAACAAAAACAAGGTCAAGTGATTGAATGCTGGGATGAAACACCAAACAGGCTGGAACGGACGCCCTAGAGGCAGTCCCACGCGCCACCACCACATCGCGGATAATTTCGTGATTGTTATTGCAGCGCTCTAAGCATTGATTGACGAGATCCCAGTTGATACTGCCCGAGACACCGACGCCACGTAGCTCGTAGTCGACATCAGCCTGTTTAAGCAAGTGTCCCTCGCCAACAGCAGGAAAAAAACTCCCCCGAGCCGTCAACAAATCTGAGGAAATTTCCACCGTGCAGCGTGCATCTTGAAGCATTAGAACAGCATCCTAGTTAAGAGTATCGGCTATCTGGTCTTTTTCACAAGTGCAGAAATGCTATTGCCTAAGCCGAAAGAAAAATCTTATATTTATACTACTATTGTGCATAATTATAGAACAATAGCCATGGAGCCAGAACATGAAAGAGCGCGACATTAGGTTAAAAGCCATCAAGCGAATTATTCGCAGTAATCGCATTACTAGTCAGGATGCGCTGCTTCACCATTTGCTTGTTGACAAGATTTCGGTCACTCAAGCAACGCTCAGCCGCGACCTCAAACTGCTAAAAGTCGGCAAAGTGAGCGAAGGTGTTGACGGATACTATTACACCTTGCCAAGCGACGAAGAGCGCCATGAATCTGAGCGTTCCTACATTCTGGACTTCTTGCGCGGCTATGTCTCGATTGAATTTTCTGGCAGTTTGGGTGTGGTTCGTACACTGGCTGGCCATGCCGCCTCGGTAGCTTTGGCACTTGATTGTATGAACTTGGAAGAAATATTGGGCACCATAGCCGGAGACGACACGGTTTTGGTAGTATTTAAAGAAGGACTTGGCGCTTCTCAAGCAATAGCTGTCCTTAAACAAAAAATTCCTGACTTGGATGAGTAAATTATGAAAATTGCAATACTTGGTGTAACCGGCTATACCGGACAAATACTTATGCGCTTGTTAGCCAGCCATCCTGCTGTAGAAACCATCTACCCTGTTTCTTCTTCGCAAGTTGGCAGCCTGCTTACCGACAACGACCCCGGTCTCTCGGATAGCATAGCCGCGCGTCTTCCTGGCGGCGACCTGCGACTGCTGGACATTAAGGATGCGGTCGCGGCCAAACCTGACTTGGTCTTTGCAGCCTTGCCTCATCTCAAAAGCGCCGAGATCTGCGGGCCTTTTTTTGCGACATCGGTCGTGATAGATCTCTCGGCCGACTTCCGCATTAAAGACCACGCCGCCTTTAGTCAGGCCTACGGCATAGCACCCCCGCGCCCTGACCTGCTTCAACAGGCCGTCTATGGCTTGAGCGAGTTCAACCGCCAAGCCATAGCTCATGCCGACCTGATTGCCAACCCCGGCTGCTACCCAACAGCAACCATGCTTGGCCTCGGGCCGCTGCTAAAGGCTGGTCTTATTGAAGGTGACATTATTGTCAATGCATTGTCTGGCGTTTCTGGAGCAGGCCGCAAAGCCGCCGAAGCCTATCTTTTTTGCAGCCGTAGCGAGAATGTTAACGCGTATGCACCTGGCAAATCTCATCGTCACCAAGCTGAAATGTGGCAAGAAGTCTGCACCCATGCTGGCACTAAGAGCCAAGGGCTTGACTTGTGGTTTACACCACACTTAGTGCCCATAAAACAGGGCATGCAGGTTAGTTCGACCTTTAAATTAAAAGCTGGCACCAAAGACGAACAGATCGACAGCGCCTTTAAAACAGCCTACCAAAACGAGGCTTTTGTACGCATTCGCAGCAGCATGCCGCAAACTGCGCATGTGCGTGGCAGCAACCGCTGTGACGTGTACTGGCAGCGTGACGGCGACAGACTTTTTGTGTTCACTGTAATCGATAACCTGATCAAAGGTGCATCAGGACAGGCTGTGCAAAACATGAACATTCGTTTTGGTCTGCCAGAAACTAGTGGCCTAAGCATGCAAGGAGAAGTTCTATGAGTCACCAAACTACCAAACCCTTTTTGCTGGTCAAAATAGGTGGCCGACCCGCCGCCGATCAAGAAGTACTTGACGCCCTTTTGGCAGACCTCGCCGGACTTCGCGCAGGTTACTACCCAGTTTTGGTTCACGGTGGCGGTGCAGAAGTGAGCGAAATGTCGCGCAAACTGGGTTTGGAGCCAACTTTTGTTAATGGTGTCCGACAAACAAGCGAGGCAGAAATGCACGTGGTGGAAGCCGTCTTGGCTGGCAACGTCAATAGCCGTCTCTTGCGGCGAGCCTTGGCACAGAACATTAAAGCCGTAGGACTTTCCGGACTAGACGCTGGACTGTTTTGGTCGCAATCGATAGATGCTCAAGCAGGCAGTAAAACCGGAGCGATAGTTTCTGTTGATACTCAGCTATTAGACGAGCTCTGCCGCCTATCGTATATGCCAATTATTTCGTCTATCTCATGTGATCAAGCTGGCACGAGTGCCCTCAACATCAATGCCGATGATGCCGCAATGGCTTTGGCTGTGGCCGTTAAAGCTGAAGCTTTGATCTACTTGTCCGACATAGCCGGCATCCTCAAAGATGGACAAGTGATCAGCAGCATCAACAAGGCGCAGGCCGAAGCAGAAATCGCAAAGGGTGTCATCTCAGGTGGTATGATACCTAAAGTGAGGTATAGTCTTGCGGCCTTAGACCGCGGTGTGGGCAAAGTGATTATTGCCGGCTTTAACAAAAAGGGTGATCTTTTGGATCTTTTATCTGGCAAGGCAGGCACGAGTCTACACGCATAAGGAACATAATAATGTCGCAAAAAAACGCTACTACTGTCTCATCTCAAGAAATCTACCAAGGCGCCTACGTGGTCGATCCGGCTTTTACCAAAAACTACGGCAAGCGCTTTTTGGTGTTTACCAAAGGCAAAGGAGTCTGGCTCTGGGACCTAGTTGGCAAAAAGTACCTTGACCTAGCTTCTGGCATAGCCGTCAATAGCTTTGGCCACGGAAGAAATGACTTTGCTCGCATAGTTGCCAAACAAATGGCAACGCTGGCCCATACGTCAAATCTGTTTACCAGCCCAAGCACCATTGAGTTTGCTCGTCGTTTGGTTGGCTCAAGTCCTTTGGCAAAGGACAATCCTTACAAACTGCACCATCCAGCTGGCTATTTTGCTGGCGTGCACCTTGGCAATTCCGGCACCGAGGCCAATGAATCGGCGCTTAAGTACGCGCGCATCTATGCTTCCCGCAAACCCAAACCCAACGGCACTAAGTTTTTAGCCTTTAAAAATAGCTTTCATGGACGAACCATGGGTGCTTTGTCGGTAAGCTATACTGCTAAGTATAGGACACCATCTGAGCCGCTGATTCCTGGTGTGGAGTTTATTCCCTTTAACGATCTGGATGCGCTCACAAAAACACTCGACTCGAGCTTTTGCGCCGTAATTGTAGAACCAATCCAAGGCGAAGGTGGCCTCACCCCCATGAGCGTCGACTTTGCTCAGGCACTTAACACGCTAACAAGGCGGCATGAGGTAGTTCTCATTGCCGATGAGATCCAGTCAGGCATGGGTCGAACAGGGACTCTGTTTGCCTCGCAAGCCTTGGGACTCGAGCCAGATATTATTACCCTAGCCAAACCCTTGGCTGGTGGTCTGCCAGCCTCGGCTACGCTTGTGCGAGCCCATATCAACGACCTAATCCATGCCGGAGACCATGGCTCCACGTTTGGCGGCAATCCGGTAGCCGCAGCACTTGCTTGTCACATTTGGGACCACGTCACCAAAGAAGGATTTTTGGACAAGGTAGAAGCGCTCTCTCAACAGTTTAGGTCTGGCCTAGAGGCGCTGAGGGTAGAGTTTTCCTTCTTGGGCCAGTTACGCGGCAAAGGAATGCTGCTCGGCATTGAAATTAGTGAAAACGGTTTGACCAACAAGGATCTCGCTGGGCTTTTAGAGGTACTCAAAAAACACGGCGTCATAGCCTTGCGCTCAGGCAGCAACGTACTGCGTATGGCCCCGCCCTTGTGCATAAGCCAAGCCGAAGTAAAACAAGCCTTTGATAAGCTAAGGGCAGCCTTTAGAGAGTTTGACAAACTTAAGTAAACTTGGCTAGGCTTAAACAAAACAGGCGTCAAATCACTTTAGATCTGACGCCTGTTTGACTTAGATTAGAACCGCTAGGTGAGACGGATTAACTCGGCAAAAAGTTAAAGTTGTTCGGAACATCCGGAAAGTATTCTTGCTTGTCTGCGCCATTGAGGTCGTCGATTTTAACTAGACCTTGCGGTGTCGGCAAATTATTCACTGTTTTCAAATATATGCTCGGACCTGCTGCTTGCGCAAAGCCAATAAACTGACTTGTCGCTGCCTCACCTTGTGGGTCTCCATAGAACGGATTTTTGTAAACTAAATTGCTGTCAAAAGCTAGGACCTTGCTGTAGTAAAGATTTGAAACATATTGAGAAGTGTTGGCACTGACCAGCAAAGTGTTGGCACTGACCAGCAAAGTGCCATCACTCCACTTGAGACCTGAGATGAGCATATAAAATTGAGGACTTTCGCCATCGCCATATGCATAAAATGGTGATGTGCTTTCGCCTTGGTTCACTGGCAGGGTTGTGACGGTGCCACTACCAAGCTTGGTACGTGCCAGAATCTCAGGCAAACCAATTGGCACATATGCAAAGTAAAGATTGCCATCCGGATCAAGCGCCAATGCGTTGTCAACAAAATAGTCGTAAGAGCCAATTGCTAATACATGCGCCATATCAAAAGCAAAGCTGCCGTTGGAAAGTGATGCAGACCAGATTTTTTTTTGGTTATTATTAACAGCTGCATACAATGTGTTGCTGGCACGATCAATTGCGATAGCGGAGAAGTCATACGATTGGTCATCAAATAGCGGTGCTCCCGTTTGCCACCCATCTGCGCCTTAGCTTGCCTTATAAATCTGGTTGCTGCTGAAAAGATACAAGTTGCCGTCGTTGTCAAAGTCCAATCCCTGGGGACTAAAGTTTTCAATAGCAATTGCCACGCGACCTGCTCCGCTTATATCATCCAGAACGACTGCTCCGTCACTGTGCGTAACAGCTATCTTAGTTTTAGAAGCCAGAAGCTGCAAATCAATTGCATTTTCTCCCGCCACCAGATCTCGGGTTACGCTGGCTGCTTTTTCCAGTATAAAGCCGTCACTCTGTGCTGCTCTAACCGTTATGGTGCGCATGCGACCAACAGGGACACTCAAGGTGGCGCTACTGCCACTAGCAAAACTTTGAACTACCGTGGCCATTCCTGGTCCACTGACTTTTACCGTAAAACCAGACGGTGCGAGTGCCGAACGGCTGAGTCCCGCAAAGCTAATTTGGGCGTTGCCTGCTGGGCCAAGATTTAAGGTACAAGAAGCCACCAACAAAGCAAAGCACAAACACGATATTAAAATGCTTGTCTTTTTTACCATACTAACCCCTTTGGTATTTTAAACGGAAAACACCAGCGTAATTTTAACTCAATTACTAAGGTTTGTCAAATAACTTGTGGTGCAGCAGGGCCTGTAAGGAAGAATTGGTGCACCAAAAAGATATTAAAAGCCCCTCGAAATTGTTCACTTCGAGGGGCAAGGTTTAAGCATCACTTAAGATAACTGTCGGACGCCTTCTTGCGTCTGAATTGAACCGAGTTAGAGAGCGCCAAAGGTCCACTTAAACAGATTATTGGATCCGTAAGCCGCAAGCACAATTGGATTACCGATCCATACATCTTGCGCTTTGGCCGCAAGACCATTGGCCTTGTTGATAACCTTATATTGACCGGCGCCAAGTGGCGTTATGCTCCAAAGCTGGGTATCGGCGCCAGTATAGGATTGGTTCTTAACAGACTCTGATTCTGAGCTGAGTGCGTAGCCATTGCCAACATTTATGATCTTGTAATACGAGCCGACTGCTGTGACAGTCCACTTCTGACTGTTTGCCCCGTTGTAGTTTGCGTTTGATGTTACGCCACCTTGCCAGGACTCTGCTTGTTGGGCCTTGCCAGAGGCAACGTTGCCAAACTGATAGGTTCCATTAGCAAGTTGGGAGTTTGGGACGGTTGTACTGGTACTTGCAACCGTGGAAGTGGTACTTGCAACCGTGGAAGTGGTGCTTGCAACCGTAGTTGTTGTTGCTGATCCACCTGTGCCAGAAACACCAATCCAGTCAATGCTGATAAACTCACTCCAGCTGGTGTTTTTGGCGCGCAGTTCCAATTTGTTGCTGGCGCTGTTGTTAAAGTTAACGTTAAAGCTAATGGTTGCAAAAACATTGCCATAGTCAAGCGCTGTGTTACTAAACTGAATAAGGTTAGCAGCTCCAACATTTTGCAAAACATTGTTTACATATACTTCCACACCGCGGCCGGCAGATTTGGCACTTACCAAGTCGGGACGTGACGAATAGCGCAAGGTAACTTGTTTGCTACCGCCGCTGGACGAAATATTGTTCCAGGTTACGCCATTTCCATTGCCTTGTATTTCTGACACATATTGAAAGGTGGTGGTGTAGGTTTGGTCAGTAAAGCGTGTTTGTACCGAGAATCCGCCATTGATCGTTGCTGCTTCGGCCTGATAGTAGCCCAAGTTAGCGTTAACCGTGGTCGACGTGCTGCTTGAAGTTGAGGTACTTGTCGTCGATTGCACGGTGCTCGTCGTAGTAGCACTTACCACGGTGCTGGTGGTAGTACCGGCGCCAATGGTCGTCGTTGTTCCACTCGGAGTAGAAGTATCATAAACTTCCAAGTAGTCAAAGTTGATCAAATCGTTGTTTGTGTAGTCATTCTTAAAGGTAATGGTGTTAGCACCATTATTGAGATAGACCGAGTTCGTTAGCGTCGACCACGTTGACCATGACCCTGAGCTAGCAAACTGCAAGAACTTTACGTAAACGTTGTTAACGTAGATTGCAACTTTAGCGCCGCCGCCAGATGCAAAGCGAACTCTAACGTTACGATCACCGGCCGTACTTACGTTAACTGAGAGCCGTGCTGATGCACCTGGATAGAAGTTTTCTACATAGCCACCAGCACTGGCACCGCTGTAGAGGCTTCCAATAGCTGCCCCACCGGCGAGTACTCCACCTTCGGCTTCGAGCTTAGTCCAACCCACGGTAGTGGTAGTGGTACTTGAAGTAGAAGAGGTGCTGGTAGTAGTTGGCGCGTTGGGGTTGAGCGTAGAGGTGGTAGAAGTAGTGGTAGGACCAGGACTCCAGCCAAACTCAAAGTAGCCAATGTCAGCTGCTGATCCTACGATTGGCAATCCAACGTTAAAACCCTTGTTTACCACAAAGCTGCTAGAACTAGCAGGTTTGTACCAGTTGCCGGCACGGTCGCCTGAGTTGTTAAAGCCTGGCAGTGTATTGGTGTAGTTGTTGGCACCAACAGTCCCGCTGATTACCCAGGCCGCCTTTTGAGGATTGGTGTGATATTTGAGGTTGTTGGTAAAGGTAATACCACTGCCACCCTCAATGTCGGCACCAAGACTGTTGAGGAAGACGTTGTTGCGAACGTCGATGCTGGTTCCAGCATCAAGATTGAGACTATTACCTTGGTTTTCAAAAACGTTGTTCCAGATTTTGATGTTGGTCGCCGAGTCAGGAATAAATACCGCCGAACTCTTGCCAAAACCAAAGCCCGGTTGACGGTTAATGTTAGTAAAAATGTTGTTGCGGATGATGTAGTTCTTCTTGAGTGTCCCACCTAAACCGTTCCAAATCGCAATACCAAAGCCCTTGTCTTGGATGTAGTTGTCGAAGATCTGAACGCCCGACAAAGCAGCTTCAATAGCTTCTTTGCTCGAGTTGCCATCCAAGTCGACTAACTTGTTGCTGTAAACTTTGAGGTTATTGCTATCACTACCCACAGGTTCATAGCTGGTAATCTGGTTGTGGTTAACAAAGCTAAACCAAGTGTTTACATCGTTATTATAAACTTCGTTGCCATATTCCAAGTTCCACAGTTCAATAGAAATGTCTTCTCCCCAACTTGAGTCGGTTTCTGGCACACGAATGTAGTTGTTAAAGATCTTTACGTTTTTGAAATGGCCAACGTAGATAAACTTGATTCCGTAGCCTTCGTTTTCGTTAATGGTGTTGTTGTAGATCTGCGCACCATCGATGCCAGCTAGATGAAGGTTACCCCAGGATTCGCCGCCCGTATCTTTACCGTTGTTGGTAAAAATGTTGTTTCTCACTGTAATGTTCTGCATCCACTTGCCGGCTGGCATGGGCTCGTACCACCACATATCAGACTTGCCAAAAACTGCACCACGACCGTTGGTGTCCTTAATAGTTACATTTTCCATGGTTACATTAGATCGGTTGTAGACCCAAACACCAGCCTTGAGACTGTTTTGACCATCAATGGTAAAACCTTTGAGAACTTGATCTCCATTGGCGGCTGGCAACATTTCTGTTAGGCTCCCATAGTAGATTGGCGATGCTTGTGAAGTTTGTGGATAGGCGTATGAAATTAGTTGAATCAAGCTGCCATCTGGCCAAAGGTGATAGTCACCCTCGGCGCCGGTAACCCAAGGATCAAGTTGAACGCCACTTGACTGGATTATAGTTTGAGTTTGACCAGCACCTTCGATGCTAACGCCAAGCTTAACTTTGGCAGGCTTGGTTTCGCTGTAAGTACCTGCGGCGAGTTTGATGGTATTTCCACTGCTGGCTAAGTCAGCAGCCCGTGCCAAGGTTTTAACGGCCAGCGCCTCAGTAGAACCGTTATTGCTGTCGTTTCCACTAGGTTTTACGTGAATAAAGCCGGTAAAGGCAGCGCGGACTTGAGTATCTCCACTCTGTGCAAGCGTTGCTGCATCAAAGGGTGAATTGCCGAGGTCACAAGCTGACAGCGCAAAAAAGACTATTGTCAGCACGGATAGAATAGACGCGAAACTTCTGAGTTTCTTCATATTCATTCTCCAACTTTTGTATATGAACCAGTTTTTGACCTTAGTTGAGGCAAAAAAACCGGCCGATGTTTTTTCCATCTGAGATGGCAGAGCTTAGCAATACAACGTATGTTAAGCAAAAAACACCGATGATTCATAATACACCCGGTTTTCCAAAGCGCTTATAAGCAAAAAAGTTGGATTTGTTTGTAAAAACAACGAATGTTGTTGATTTACGTATGGCAATCAGCATTTTTTTGGAGTAAAATCAGTTCAATGTGGAAATATTTTTTCGGTAATTTTTTCAAAGCTTACCCTTTGCTTGCTGGTAAAGCTTGCTTGGGCGGTAGCCAAACCTCCTGCCACTTCTTGCAATTGCACAATTAGCCTTTGCATTGCCATGGCAGCCTCTTGGTCCCCATTTTCGGATTTTTGTGTCCAGTTGAGCATCTTGTCTACAAGTTGGTCGTAGTATTTAATCTGCTTATCAATACTAACAGTCTGGTCGGAAGTTTGCCCTAAAGTTTGCACACTAGGCTGACCGACTGCTTTTGAGTCTTTGTTGTGACACGAAACAAAAAACCCAAAAAAAAAGAGAAGCGACAAGGCCGCACAAGCAGCCATTGTTCGAAGTACCTTTTTTGGCATTAACTACTGATCACTTGAGGCGTTGTTGTATCTTTGATTGATACTTTCAAACCGTTCTGTCTGCTGCTGATTAAAATTGACAATTTCAATCGCTAAGCGGGCCCCCAAATCGGCTACTTGAGAGGTCAAGAGACTCGCATCGCGGGAATTTACGGGGGCCGAGTCTGCACCGCTCGTCACGACTGCGGCCAAAAGACGCTCATACTCATTCAAGAGCAAATCAATATTGTTTAGATCTATGGTTGTCAAAACAGGAGCCGAACCTGGCTGTCCCAGTACTATAGTGGTGCTTGTTTGTTCTGCTTTGCCACAAGCGCTGACCAATAAGGCCACCACCACCAAAAAAAATAGCTTAAATTTCATCGTTTGATCTCCCCAGCTCAGTCTAATCAAAAATCCGAGAAAGTGCGAGCTATTTTATAGAACCAACCGCCATTTGGCTATCTAGAATGGTCTTAAATGCCTGCCAAATGTCGCCAGGTATCGTCCTGTTCCACAACTCGTTCATACTAGCGCGGATATTCTCTAACTGCTGAACGTCTGGATCAAAACCAAGCAAGAGCGCGCAGTGGCGCAAAGCGTGCTTGCCAGAATGCTTACCAGGGATAAAGTGGTGCTTTTGACCGACCAACTCGGGTTGCAAAAAAGTATAGGTCTCGGGATTCTTCAACAAGCCGTCGACATGAATACCAGACTCATGGGTAAAAACTAAAGAGCCCACCACAGGTTTGTGGGCAGGTATTGAATGACCGGTGATACCGGCAACCAATCTGGAAATTTCGGGGAGCGCTGACAAGATTACGCCTGTATTTACGCCTTCTATAACACTTAGAATGGCCACAATTTCTTCCAGAGCCGTGTTACCGGCGCGCTCCCCTAGGCCATTGACCGTACAAGATACAGCGCTGGCTCCTGCATTAACTGCCGCAAGCGCGTTGGCGGTGGCCAGCCCAAAGTCATTGTGCGCATGAAACTCAAGTTGAATCTTAAGCGTACGACTGAGCCTTGCCACTACCGCATCTACCCCTGCAGGAGTCATACAACCAACAGTATCAGCAAAACGAACCCGAAATGCGCCTGCTCGCTCAGCTGTAGCAAATAGATCTTCCAGAAAGTTTTCACTTGTTCGCGAGGCATCTTCGGCCCCCAAAATAACTTCTACGTCGCGACTACGACATAAATCAATCATCTGCCGTGACTTTTCTAAGACCCAGCTGCGGCTCTTATTGATCTTGGACTCCAGCATAATGTCAGAAGTCGGAACGCTTAGGTGGATGTATCGTGCGCCGCAGGCCAAAGACACTTCAACATCGCTTAGCAGCAGTCTATTCCACGCAATAACTGGCCTGTCCGCATGCTCTTGTTGGATCAGCTTAAAGGCAAGTTGGTCGTGGGGTCCCATAGCCGGAAAAGCCGCCTCAATTTCTGGCACGCCTGCCGAAACAAGCATACGCGCCAGTTGCAGCTTTTGATTGAGCATAAAAGCCGTACCGGGTGCTTGCTCCCCATCGCGCAGAGTTGTGTCAATTAATATCGGTTGTACTGAGCCGATCATATTCCGGCCTTTTGTAAGACGGCCCACAGACGCTGGTGCAGTTCACGTGCGGCTTGATAGCCAAAATATCGATTGTTAAACCCAGAAACTCTTTCGTGAAAGGGGTTACCCAGTCTGGCTCGCAATAGCTCAAGTGCTTGCGATAAACGATTGGACTTACCGCAACCAAGGATAAGCTTAATTTCAAATCGTCTAACGTACTCTTCTATACCTACAAAGTCAGTATCGGCAAGCAGCTCCACTCTGGCGGAACCTGATACGGCCTTAAAGCGGCGCTTATCGAGTCTAACTGAACCTGCGTCGGTAGCAAGTACTTTTACCTGCAAACCAATGTCTAAAAGAAGAGCCGTCAATCCAAATGAAAGTGAGGACTCTCCGTAGACCAAGGTGCTAATTCCTGCAAATTCTTTTCGAGTTTTTTCAAACAGATCAAAGCTTGCTTGACGCTCAAAAGCGCTATCCGCCGACATATTGGAACCGGAGAGTTTTTTTAGTAGCAAATAAAACGAATCACTTAGTTTCAGCCCAATCGGCAGTTCTAAGGAATAAAGTGGTATTCCTGAGCTGTCGAGCAAGTAACGACCCGGACTGGAATCTTGTTGTTCTTGTTCCCCCAGAGCCAACTCAAGACTAGCGGCAGCAGCATACATACTTTCTATTTCGGCTAGACCATTTTGATGCGCTTCGTTTACTTGGCGTGGCAAAAAAACTGGTATAAGCGCATGCTCGAGAAGAGTTTTTTTGAGCCAATTTACATCATCGAGTGAGACGGGCCCCGGAAAAACATTGATTCGATTGAACTCACGCTCTTTGCTAGCATAGACCGGTGTACAAAGACGCAAGATTTCTCGTGCAGCCGCGTGTACGCCACTTTTGTAAATTCCAGAATTTTCTTCAGTAGCAGAACTTAGCCGTACCATATTACATACCTTGCAAAGTCCGTGCCACAAACCCTGCAAGATGAATATTTTTAACTAAAAGCTTATAATTGTCTAAAGCAAACCCAGCTAAAACGCTTTTGACGCAAAAAATACCTACAGATTGCTTACAGCCTGCAAAGTAACTACCTACTTAGTATAGACATGCAAAGCACTGACTCTGATCCAATTATTTGGCAGGCAAGGTGTTTGACCGCAGCACTGCAAAAACGGCTCAGTGCGCTGATGTGAGAACTGTGCAAGATTGAGGTTCAAAATTAACCCAAGCGTACATTCTTGCCGCCGATTTTACAACGTTTGTGTAGTCTAATCAATGCAATAGTACAATTTTGTATCAATAGTTCGAGTTTATGGCAGCTCGTGCGATAGTGTTCTTGTTCTCACGCAGTATTTGATAATTCTGCATTCTATCAAAAACTTCTATCATCAGGTTCTTATCAGGATAGATGTCTTGTCCATTGAGTTCAAGTAAGAGCAAAACTTGGTGACAAGCCTCAAGGGTAGAAAGGCAATAATCGGCAGGTTGTTTTTTTATAGTATAGCGACTTTTTTGGTCTGCAGAAAACGTTATTCTTGGCAGACAGCCAAGCCGCGAATTGCGTCGAAGCATACTGCTCGCGCAGGACCACGTAGCGTCAAGCACAAAGATAAGCAAAGGCTTTCCGGTTTCGAAAAACATGGACCGATGCTGTACGGAGGTCGGATCTTGACGATCGAGAACTATTGCATCAACGCCGGGATAGAGCAAAACGGGCTTATAGCAGCTGTCTGCTAAGAGCTGGCCAACCCGTTGATGCTCATCAAAACACAGGCCCATGTGAATTTCCGAGTTTTGCAAACAGAGACTGGCTAAGCGACCAGTGTTGGCTTTTTCACGCTTAAACTCTTTGGGGTGCATCAAGATCACAAACTTGCTGCGCGTTGGCATTGCGGCAATGCTATTGCACCAGCAGAGCTCTTGCGGCCAAAAGCACCGGTAACACATGGTTCGACTCATTTCAAAAGATACTACCAGCCAGCCAAGGCTCTGTATATGCGCGCTCCACCAAGTTGTAGTAAGTTATGTCCATGAAGGATGAACATAGTAGCAGCAAAAATGGCCACCAAAGCCATGTGGCAGACAATCTTATGGATCTATTGGCAGAATACCAATCGATTTGGCCTGGCGAATCCGCAACGATAGAAAGCTTTGACAGTTTTGTAAAAAGCGGTGAGATTCTGCAGGGCAAGAACAACTTAAAGCGACACATTACCGCGAGTGCGTTTATCATAAACAGCGATTGCAGCAAGACCCTACTGACTCACCACGTCAAGCTGGGTATCTGGGTTCAATTAGGTGGACATACCCAACCTGGAGAAGACTGGCTGGACGCCGCGCTACGCGAGGCTCATGAAGAGTCAGGCATAGTTGACTTGAGCGTTGTGGATCAGGGACTTTTTGACATCGACATTCATGCCATCCCAGAACGCGAGCTGGTGCCGGCCCACGACCATTATGACTTGCGCTTTCTGCTCAAGGCAGATGACAGTCAGGCACTCACCGTCAGCGACGAGAGTCATGACTTAGCATGGGTTTCGCTACGTGAGCTGGACAAATACTCGCAAGAAGTCTCAATTAAACGTATGGCAGACAAGATAATGCATCATGCCTCACCCGAGGAAGCAGGTTACTAAGACCATGGCAGGATGTGGTTATGTCTGCCCACAATGCGAAGGACTTGAGTATCTAGACGATGGCAGCCCATGTGACTGGTGTCAAAAACCTCTTTTGGTCGAGACCATTAAAATAGAAACTGCGGACCTGCAGGACTGGATTGATACAGTCCATCAAGGCCCGTGTTGTAGCGACCTATATTAGCGTGGACCCGTCAATCCAAACCCAAAACCCATAGCTTGGCGGCGCGCATGCCACCCATCAGCAGCGGCTGCTTTGCCGGTGTAGCCCCAGGTTCCGGAAAAGCCAGTTCCATCCGATAGCAAAAAGAACTTAAACCATCCATTGCTCTTGGTCTGCTTCCAGGTTCCAGCCAGAACAAGCTTACCTGATTCCAACGATACGAGACCATCTATTTGGCCGCCATCGTGATCATAAATACCGCTGACCTTTTGGCCGGAAACCAAGAGTTCCATGGTGTTGCTGTTTTTGCCGCTACTACCCCAAAAAGTATCCCAGCCACCTGACCACTGACCTGCCGCAGCTTCCAGCTGCTCTTTTAGATTAGGCAGTGGTTTTCTAACCGTATTGGTGATGGGTGTATTGACAACACTCTTACTATCCCGGCTCGCAATAGCCGTTAGTTCGGCTGCGTTTAAACTGCGGTTGTACAACAAAAGATCGTCCATATCACCATATAGTATGGCCCCTCTGCCGGCCGTACCAAGCTCGGCCATCTGATAGGGACCCCAGCTGGCGCCAGCCGTTTTGAGCAGACGAAGCAGCTGATCGGGCAAAACTGCATCATCAAGCCGTTTGCCATCAACCATTATTTTGAGTCTTTTGCTGGCAAAATCGCCGCTAAACTGAATATGTAGCCATTTGTCCATCGGAAAATCGACTTCGTCGGCTACTACCGCATGATTCCAAGACTCGGTAATAGGCTCCACATTGGCAGCCCTATTTACGTTTACAATCTTTCCTGGTTCAAGCATAAAGTAGAGCACGCCGTCTTGGTTGCGTCCGACAGTAAACGTGCGGTAGCCTCCCGAGAAAAACACCCCCGACTTAGACCACGGAACCGCACTTGACGATAGCCTTACATTAAACGAAAAGCCAAATCCAACGGTATAGGCTTCAGGCTTTATTTGATAATTGTAAATAGTCAAGGGATACTTGCTGTCAGTATAAACACCATCATCGTTATACAAACCAGATGCAATACCACCGTCTCGCCCGCTATAGACAATAGAACCTTGCCCTGATACGTCCTTGTTGTCATCAAAGGTAAAACGACCAATCAAACCTCTATCTAAATCAACAGACGAGGTCGATTCCGGCAGTGCTTTTAAGCGCTGCGGCCCTGGATCCTGCATGGTGTAGCGAATACCATTAGCCCGCAAGGTTTGTGTCACCCATGCACGCTGGCCATTAAAGCCCCACAGTTCCAATTGGTTTGTATCCGAGTCGGCGCTGCTCGCAAGCACCTTGCCCTTGCTCAACAAAACAAGAGAGCCGAGTTCTATGTTGTGCCCATCCAACAATTCGTAAGGAAAAGAATTTATGTTATAAATGCCGCCTTTGAGCCCCTTGAGGTCGTAAAAAGCTTCAGCAAAAAGCTGTCCCGCATACGATCCCAAGTCACAATCGAGCGAAAGAAAAACCAAAAGTGGTGTCCTGTCACTCTCCCGCTGTAAATCAGCTTTGCTGTCCACGGCAACCAAATCTATAGCGCTAACTGCTGCCACCATGCAACTAAGCAAAAGCATAAACGGTAAAAGCTTTTTCATCATCATCCCCCAAGCACGCTCCTTAAATCTTAGAGTAATGGTAGGATCTTTTTGGTCAAAAAACAAATATTAAGAAAGGTTCTCATCAATTGCAGAGTCGATTTAAGAACCAAGCAGTATATTTGACGATAAAGGAGCAAAAATAGATGGAAATTGGGACACTTTCTCCTGAGTATGTGGCAGGCAGCTGCAATATTGGCGAGGCTGAACGAGCATTACGAACCAAAGTTGGCATTGCCGGTTTGATCCTGAGTCTTTCGATAGCCACGGTATTGATTGTATTTAAAGTTGGTTGGCCAGTTCGACTCTTGATTTTTCTTCCTGCAATGATTGCCGCAACAGGATTGATACAAGCAGGCTTTAAATTCTGCGTTAAGCTTGCTTTGGGCGGTGTAAATAATTTTTCGGACACCTTGGGAAATACTCAAAATGTAAACGATCTTGTCTCGCAACAAAAAGACATAGCAAAAGTCAGACTCATAGTTCGCCTAAGTCTGATCTGTGCCTTGATATTTACTGGCCTAGTGCTTGCCATCAACTAAGCGCTGGATGGCAATGACAAGATCATCCCATTTGCAATTTCTGTAAAAATCAAATATAGTTCTCGGGCATTTAAATATGGAGGTATAAAAGATGAAGTTTCCAAAGCTGGTTTTTTGTGTGACAATTGTCGTCTATTTGGTCATAGCGCCGGCGGTTTTCTCTCAGGATTTAAGCACTGACACAAGTTCGATTGAAACCATATCAACCGTTCCCAAGCTAAAATCTGACCTTTATCCAAGTGGTATTGGGCTTGGCTTACGCGGACTTCCCGACAGCGACATAGTGCTATACTTTGCAATTCAGAACTGGTTTCAAAGCTTTGGGCTCGAGCTTAGTTTTTGGGGCATATATAACCCAGACGCATGGAGCTTTTGGGGAGGATATAAGATACTCGATTATGGAGTAATTCTTAATACTCAATACCGTTTTCTAAGCGCCGACATAGCGAGGTGGTTCTCGTTAAATCTCTATGGTATTATCGGATTAGGACATCGTGGCCAAATAGAAGACGGTTTAAACAGTCCACTAGACGGGGTATATAGAGCCAATTTTCTTGCCAATATTGGCTTTGGGATTGAACCAATCCTCTGGCAGCATTTTAGTATTCCAGTTGAAATAATGTACACTGGCGTATACCCAGAACTCAGCCTTGTACCAACACTGGCTGTACAATTGCGAGCGAGATTCTAGTTGAAAACTTTTTTGCTCGGAATAGTTACTTCGTGCTTTTTATTTGGCTGCATGACTCCAATAAAGCAGGCCGAGGTTCCTATGCCCTTAACCAAGATTCCACTTGTTGCCGGAACACAACAACAAAGCTTATTCATTTTTCTACCTGGACTTGGAGACCAACCTCAAGACTTTATCGACCAAGGCTTCGTCGAATTGGTTCAACAAAAGAACGCGGTAGATGTTTGGATAGCTGATGCACACTTTGCTTACTATGCTAACGGCAGCATCCTAGAACGTCTAGGCGATGATGTTTATAGTAGCTCACAGATTGGCGCCTACAAAAACGTCTATTTGCTTGGTGTTTCAATGGGAGGAGCTGGCAGCCTGCTCTCCGTTCGTGACTACGGACAACGGTTCAAGAAGGTAATTGTCATCGCACCATTTCTGGGAGATGGAGATTTGATCGCAGAACTATCCCAAACTGGAGCCAAAGCCTGGCGATATCGCCCCGACGCCAATCGAGGCGTTCGAGACGAACAATTTCGCCTCTTGTGGAAATTTCTACAAAAAGACCAAGTCGACAGAGCCGAGAACGCCACCGGACCGACCTTATATTTGGCCTACGGACTGCAGGATCGTGGTAGCACAGCCCACAAATTACTAGCAGACATACTTCCAACAAAACATGTATTTACGATGCCCGGAACCCATAATTGGAAAACGTGGCTATCACTTTTTGAAGTAATCTTGGAAGAACTATCATTTGAATGATTAAGAGGTTTCTGGTAACTATTATCAGTGCAAACAAAGTATACACTTCGCTTGCACTGACTATGGGCGCTTTTAATAGACCGGGTTGCCTAGTGCTTGCCATCAACTAAGCTCAGGTTCTCAATGAAAGATCAAAGAAATTATTGCAAAGACATCTATGACCCAGAGCGCTGGATGAACCTCTTTTGCCTTTCCACGCAGTAATTTGACTAAGCTGAATGACAAAAATCCCCACGTAATGCCCATGTTGATACTGTAGGTCATTGGTATTAAAAATAGGGCCAAGAATGCAGGAAGAGCTTCTTCAAAGTCGTTCCACTTGATTTTTAGAAGTGGCTGCAGCATAAAGATACCAATGATCAGCAAGATCGGCGCAGTGGCCACAGCCGGAATATAACCAAGCAGTGGGTGAATAAACATAAATGGCAAAAAGAGCAAACCAGTAACAACGGCCGTCAGTCCAGTTCGACCTCCCTCCTCTACTCCGGCTGCGCTTTCTATGAAGGTTGTTGCACTTGAGGTGCCAAAGATGCCGGAAACGGTTGTAGCTACTGCATCAACAAACAAAGCGCGGCCCACATTGCGTGGCTGACCGGTCTTTTCGTCCAAAAAACCACCAACTTCGGCGACGCCAACAAAGGTGGAGATAGAGTCGAACATATCCACAAAGACCAGACTAAAGATTGGCAGAATCATAGCAACGCTCAAGGCACCCAAAACGTCCATCTTCAAAAAGAGCGAGAAATCTGGCCACCCAAAAACATCTTTTGGAATAGAAGCAAAGGCGGCACCATCCTTTAGGTCCAAAACAAGATTGAGTACAATAGCAATTATTGAGGTGCCTATTATGCCGTAGACCAAAGCACCTTTTACCTTTTTCATTACCATCCAGCCTATAATAATAAAGGCAGCTATAAACAAAATAGTTTGGGCATTGAGGCCGCCAAAGGCTACCATTGTGGCCTGATTTGGCACGATAAAACCGACGCTTTTGAGGCCAATCAAAGCAAGAAAAAGCCCAATGCCGGATGCAACCGCATAGCGTAGAGAAGTTGGTATCGCCTTAACGATAATCTCACGCACTTTAAAGATAGACAGTATCATAAAGACTATGCCTGACAGAAAAACAGCACCCAAGGCCGTTGGCCAAGGAACGCCACCTAAAACCAAGGTAAAGGTAAAAAAGGCATTGATGCCCATTCCTGGTGCCACACCGTAAGGCAAATTGGCAAACAATCCCATCAAAATAGAACTAATTGCAGACACGAGGATGGTAGCTGTCAAAACACCGGCAAAAGGCATGCCACCAATCGACAGGATACCTGGGTTAACCACGATGATGTAGGCCATGGTCAAAAAAGTAGCCAGCCCCGCCACTATCTCAGTGCGAACGCTGGTTCCGTGAGCCTTCAAGCCAAAAAAATTTTCCATGCTTGACTCCCTAATAAATGTTAAATTGGATTCGCTCAACTGTAGTACAAGAGAAAAGCCAACTCAATGCCAAGAGACTGCGCGGATAAAAAAAAGTTGTTTAAAGAGACTATTGCACATGTCCCTTATGCAATAACATATCGTTGACAACTACTCAACATTTGTTTAGTATTTTTGCATGAGTTCAGCACCCGTAGAAGGACTTGCGCTGGTACGCGCCCGAGACTTACATTCTCGTTTTTCTGCCTCACTTGGCACCTCACCTAGCAATGTCTGGAACTTTGAGAACCTATCAGGTCGCTTGGTAGAAGTTTCTCAACATAAACCTTCGGGCGCGTTTACTCTCGCTGCCAACCTAATTAAGCATGCCCAAAAGCTTGGCCGTGGAGTTGCATGGGTGGCTGGTACTGATAGTATTTTCTATCCACCTGACTTTTCTCAATCCGGCGTCGACTTAAGCCGTTTACCTATAGTCTGGGCTTTGGGCAAGCTCAACAGCTTGATGAGCACCGAACTCTTGTTACGTTCTGGTGCCTTTGGACTTTTGTTGGTTGACCTCGGTTGGGACTGGCGTATCAACGATGCTTCTTTGGGTCGCTTAGGAAAACTGCTAGAAGTCTGGGGAAGTGCGATAGTTTTTTTGACGCGCAAAACCCCCGAACAGGCCTCTATCGGTTCATTAATATCATTGCGGCTTGTACTCACGCGGTCAGGCGTGGGCCCTTTTACTATACTTGGCCGTATAACGAGAGACCGGCGCCACGGCGGCGAATCACAAGAAAAAAAGGTTTACCATGGACCGTGTGGCCTGTATTAACCTAACGCTACTGCCCTTGCAGATTCTTATGCGCAAGCACCCCGACTGGAGTACCTGTCCAGTTGCACTAATTGCCGAAGAAAAACCTGCCAGCCCATTGCTCTGCACCAACCCACTCGCGGCAGAAAAAGGCGTACATAGTGGCATTCGCTATTCTGAAGCGTTGTCACTAGTGCCTGACCTGCGCGCTGGCAGTGTTTCTGATAAGGAGCAAGAGTCTTGTTTGGAAGAGATAAAAATTGTTCTAAATCGCTTTAGCCCCGACATCGAAGCCTGTAGTTTTGACAGCAATGCTATCTGGGTCAATGTTAAGGGCTTGCAAGGAATTTTTAAATCACCCTCGCGTTGGGTAGTCGCTGTTAGGGAAGCTCTTAACAAGCTTGGCTACCAAGCCACCATTGTCGTCGGTTTTACTCGATTTGGCAGTTACGGCCTATCACGCTCGCGCCCCAGCTCGCTGATTCTGCGTAGCATTAGTGAAGAGCAACAGGCGCTTTCTCACTGTCCTATCAGCAGCTTTCCTTTAGCCATACGTGCCAGCCGTCTTTTGACACGTTTGGGCATCAAAACGGTACGTGACTTTCAAAACCTGCCCATCGATGGCACGCTCAAACGCTTTGGCAAAGAAACCAAGGCAATTCTTGACGCTTTGCGTGCCGATCGAGGCTTGCCAATTCAAGCCATGACCTTTGCCAAGCCACTAGTCTATCATAAACGTCTTGACACAGCTCTTTCTAGCCATCACTTGCTGATGGAAGAACTTATACTACTTTTAGACAATGCACTGACTCAACTAAGTTCTCGCGCTGGTCTAGTTAGCGAAGTTGAGATTACGCTTACAAGCGAGGATGGCAGCGTTCATTCAGAACAAGTCCGCCCAGCTCGGCCTAGCCAAAACAAAAAGGTGCTGCAGCGCTTGATCGACTTACGCTTGGCCAACATTGTCTACCACTCTGGCATAGAGATGCTCTCACTGTGGGTCAAAGAGGCGCCCTCACATAGCGAACAACACGACTTGTTTGGCCCAGCCCATTCGCAGGCCGATGCTGCCGCTCAGGCTTTTGCTCTAATTAGAGCCCGCCTTGGCAACGATGCTGTGGTGCTCGCTCAGCTCTGCAAGAGCCACCAACCAGAAAAGGCCTTCGTATGGCAGACCACTGATCAGCTTCTCTCAGCCAAGGAAACAGAAGCCGCTAAGTCATCACAGGAATCGCAGCCACACGACTATCAGCCGGAGCAAGCCCAGGCCGTTAGACGACTTTTTTTGCACCCTCCTTTGCAAAATATACTCCTGACAAGCCAACGTCGCCTAGCCGGTCCTTTTCTTATATCAAAAAACTGGTGGGAACTTGGAGAACAGAGTCAGCCCTATGGAACCTTGCAGTACTGCTTTTTTTTAAGCGAAACAGGAGATGTCTCTTGGCTTCGTAGCGACGGATCCAGCACCCATGCGCTGGGTGTCGTAGATTAGGATAGCCACCATGGTCAAACAAGCTGTCGAATACGTACCACTCTGGTGCAAGAGCAATTACTCTTTCTTGGCCGCCGCCAGCCATCCCAGTGAACTGGTCAAGCAAGCCAAAAAGCTTGCATTAAAAGCTATAGCGATTAGTGACCTAGACGGTGTTTACGGCATCGTTCGCGCTCATGTTGCGGCCAAAGAGGCCGGCATCAAGCTAATCATTGGATCACAAGTTAGCCTTGACGACGGAACGTTCTTACTTCTCTTGGTAAAAGACAAAACAGGTTACAGCAATCTATGCTCACTACTTTCGCTAGGACACTTACGTGCCCCCAAAGCACAGTCAAAGGTCTCACTAGAGGAAGTTTGTTCTCATGCCCAGGGTTTGATAGTTCTTTGGTTTGAACAAGGACAGTGCTCCCAACAGACGCTCGCAAAACTAGCGAGCCTGCAGCAGAGCTTTGAGCCCGACCTCTATTTAGGTATAGCCAGACACAAACTGGCCAGCGACGTTAAAACGGAACGACTAAGCCGCGACTATGCTGCAAAACTTGGCATTAGCATGCTGGCAGCACCTGAAGTACTCTACCATCTCAGCGAGCGCCAACGCCTGCATGATGTGCTCACCTGTATCAAACACACCTGCACTCTAAATGATGCCGGCAAACGCTTGCGAGCAAACAATAGCTATGCACTTTTGAGCGCCAACGAATGCGCTGAGCTCTACCGCGACGACCCAAAGCTGATAGAAACGAGCGTTCAGATTGCTCAGCAATGCCAGTTTTCACTAGACGAGATAGCCTACCGTTACCCAGACGAAACAGTACCAACCGGTTTTAACACGGCAACGTGGCTTCGCAAAGCAACTATCGACGGAGCCCATGTCCGCTATGGCGAGACCATACCCGATGCCGTAATGCGTCAGATAGATCGCGAACTAAGCATAATTGAGCAGTTAAGTTATTGCGGCTACTTTTTAACCATGTGGGAACTTGTCAATTTTTGCCGCCAAGAGAGTATTCTCTGCCAAGGACGTGGTTCTGCTGCCAACTCAGCAGTCTGTTTTTGCCTAGGCGTAACTGCCATTGACCCGGTTCAGATGGATCTGCTTTTTGAACGATTTTTGTCACTCGAACGCGCCGAACCTCCCGATATCGACTTGGATATTGAACACCATCGCCGTGAAGAAGTAATTCAGCATATGTACACGCGTTATGGCCGCGACCGCGCCGCTATGGTTGCCAATCTTGTTCGTTATAGGCGCAGGTCGGCTATCCGTGAAGTAGGCAAAGTCTTTGGCATATCGGAAGTTACCTTGGATCGCACTGCCAAGCTAATGCATCACTGGGAAGGTGACTACGCGGCTTTACTCAAAGAAGCAGGCTTTGATATGCAGTCCGCGGCCAACCAGCTGTTGCTTGAAATTGCACAGCAAATTACGGGCTTTCCTCGTCATCTATCAATCCATCCTGGTGGTTTTTTGCTCGGCAGCGAAGCCGTTTCTAGTATCGTCCCAATAGAAAATGCAAGTATGAGTGGCCGCACCGTTATTCAATGGGACAAAGAAGACATTGAGGCGCTCAAACTTTTTAAGGTCGACTTGCTCGGCCTAGGTGCACTTAGTCACCTTGACTACTGCTTTAAGTTGCTCAAGAAACACAACGGACTGGATTTGTCGATGGCAAACATTCCGATCGATGACCCGCAGACTTACGCTATGCTGCATCGAGCGGACAGTCTTGGCGTTTTTCAAATAGAAAGCCGAGCTCAAATGGCGATGTTGCCACGCCTTAAGCCGGTTCGCTACTATGATCTGGTGATTGAGATCAGCCTAGTCAGGCCTGGCCCGATTAGCGGTGGCATGGTTCATCCGTACCTTGCCAGAAGAGCAGGCAAAGAAGCGGTTGAATACCCGCACCCAAGTCTAGAGCCAGTACTCAGAAAGACGCTTGGCGTGCCTCTTTTTCAAGAACAAGTCATGAAGCTGGCGGTAGTGGCGGCCGATTATAGCCCCGGTGAGGCCGACCAACTGCGTCGTGATATGGCGGCCTGGAAATCTAGTGGCCGTATAGAAGAACATCGCGAAAAGCTAATTTCTCGCATGATTGCCAAGGGAATCCAAAAAGAGTTTGCTGAGCGTGTATTCGATCAGATTCGCGGATTTGGAGAATATGGTTTTCCGGAGTCGCACGCCGCAAGCTTTGCTTTAATTGCCTACGCAACAGCTTACCTAAAGTGTCATCACCCAGCTGTCTTTGCCTGCGGCTTGCTCAACGCGTGGCCGATGGGTTTTTATGCACCTTCAAGCATATTGGACGATGCTAAACGACACGGTGTGGGGCTTTTGGCGCTCTGCGTCAAAACAAGTGAATGGAACTGCATCTTGGAGAACGCCAACGGCCAGTCGGTCGCGCAGCATGCCAATCAGTCGACTCTTTCGATTCGAGTTGGTTTTAAGTTTCTCAAGGGTTTTGGAAAGAACGAATGGCAAAATATACTAAGTCAACGAAACCAACAAAACTTTTCTTCGCTGAGCGATTTTACCAGTCGTTGCCAACTGAGGCGTGACAGTTATCAACTGCTAGCACAATCAGGCGCTCTTGAGTGCTTTGGTGTAAGTCGTCGAACGTCGCTTTGGACAGTTTTGGCAGAAGGTGCTGCTGGCCTGAGCAGGCAAGCCCAGCTCAACGACTTGGACGAGTCGGCTTATCTTATTGACTACCAAGAAGCGAATCCCCTTCTCAAAGAACTCAAAAACTCCGAACTCATAATTTGGGACTTTGAAAGTACTGAGCAGAGTGTGCGGGGGCACGTTCTCGAGCCCTATCGCTCAAAACTCGCTGTCCAAGGATTTCCGGATGCCTCGGGCGTCTCTGCCGCTAAAAATGGTAGTCGCCTCTCTTACATTGGCTACGCCATCTGCCGACAGATGCCAGGTACTGCAGCAGGTGTGCTTTTTATAACACTGGAAGATGAAAGTGGCTTTGTTAACCTTGTTGTTTGGGAGCAGGTTTTTTTGCAATTTCGTACCATGATTCTCACTAACGCCATATTGGGAGTAACCGGCAAGCTTCAAAAAGAAGAGGGCGTTGTCCACCTCGTCGCCGAGGCATTCTGGGTTCCAGACTTTTTTGTAGAACTAGCCGAACTCAAGGGAAGCAGTCATGACTTTCACTAAACCTAAAAAACCGAGGCTGTTCAAAATCCATTGCTCGCAAAACTTGGTATGAATAGCAACAAATCAATGTCAAGCGGTCGTTATTCTACTGGGCGTGACTCTATAGCAAGCAAGGCACTAAAGGGCAAGATTATAAACAATTACGACTGGTGTACCCACTAAATCTTATGGAACACGGTCACGCTCCTTCCCTAGCTTGCCCAAAACGTGGATTCTTCTCGCCTTGATAGCTTTAGTAACCTTGCTCGGATTAAACTCTTACTCAATTGCTTTTGACTACCAAAGTCAACCTGCAACAATTGAACTACCAAGTACAAGCGGTGTATATCTAAAGTCAATCCCATTAACAACTGAATCAAAATCAGGGACAACTCAGTCGGAATTTTTAAAGACTCAAATTAATGCCCATGTTGATCGGCTCGTATTCGGCGCCGAGAACAGTACGCTCAACCCTCTGGGTTCCATATTTATTGACTACTATTTTACCGTCAAAGGCACCGTTACGCTTTTTCCTTAGCTAGCCAGTTTCCCTAAAATAGTAATTCTTAATCCGCTACTTTTGAGAGTCCAAAAACGCTATAAAGGTCTTAACACTACCCTTAAGACTTTTGACCGAGGCGGGCAAATCAACGACGGAGTCCGATACGTCAAAAAAGTCCCCGCCCTTGCTGGCATCAGTAAGCATAAATGCATCGGAACCGCGAACACCGGGGCCAAGAAAGGTGAACTCATCACCCCAGAAAGAGCATTCCCCAACACTTATACCTGCTTTTTTAATGATGTTGCCCATAAACCAGTTAACATTGTTGCTTTTGGTACTAGTTCCCACTTCCAAAAACTTAGCGTCAGTAGTTGCTTGGATAGAGCCAAGGCCCATGCTTCGTCCGAGTTCTTCAGCGTAAGTTATCAAACCTTTTACGCCTGCATCATAACCATGACGCGCGAGGTTTTCATTGAGCATGTCCAACTCACCATCCTGCAAATAGAGCTTGCCGCCTCTATCAAGATTGACCAGCAAATCAATTTTACAATAATTGGGGCGCGTAAAGACGATGTCGGTTGGATAGTCATACTGCTCCAATAGATACTGGTGGATTTTAAAACTGAGCTCGTGGATTTTTAGTTTGTCGCCAATGTTAGGAACTTCGTCATGAAGTACCGTCAAATTACCCTGCTCATCATAGCCATAGTTGAAGGCACCTCGGCCAAGGCCGAGGTAAAGATTTTTGCGAAGTTCTAATGGAACATGTTCGTGGATTTTGCCGTCTACGATTCTTTCATAGGTAGTGCCACTGATAACGATAAGCTTGATGCCCTTTGCAAGTAACGCCAAAATTCGTGGTAAAACCTCATCTATAGGTGCAGTTCTGGTTACAACGGCGGTGCCATCCCAGTCAAAAAAAATTGCTTTATATTGCTTGTAATTGTTCATAGGAGAGCAGGTTACAAGTTTTTGCTATACTGCGTCAAGGTACCATTTTTGACAAAATCGTCTTGACGCCAGAAATTTCAAACGACTTGTATTACAATTCACAAAGGCGCTGTTGCCAAGGAGTTTTTTATGAAACGAATAAAGGTTTTTCTGCTTGTTTTGATTGTTTCGTTGATTGGGATTGAGGGCCTGACGGCGCAAGAAGAAGGCAGTTTTGGCATTTACGTTAATCCGTCAGTTTATGCCATAGCGGGTTCGGAAGACTATATCAGAGGAATTGCCTTTGCGCTCGATATCCGCGTGGATCTATTTGGTATTCTAACACCTGGTGTTCAGGCAATCATCGAGTACGATGGCTACTTCAACACAGCCTCGGTTCCACTACTGTTTACACTTGGTTGGGAAGACTTTTATGTGGCCGTTGGCCAAACCGTAAATCTTACCGATATATCCTTTAACAACCTGCCCTGGAAATACAGCGATTTTCCTAACACCTTTGGTCTCGGTGGACATTTTGAACTTCTTCCGTTTAGCGATAAAAGTGCGCTCAAACTTTCAACAGAATTTACGTATACGCTGGGTGGTGCAGCATCAACTGTCGATTCTACAGTCGACCAATTCAATAATATTGTAGGAATTCTGGCCGGCATCAAGTGGTACGTTGGGTTGACACTACAACTTGGGCTATAGGTTTGCTATACAAGCAAATCTGAATACCATGCTTGCAAACAAGCCAGAAACCCGTCTTTGAGTTTCTGGCTTGTAGATTTTTTTACCAAGCATGTTCTGACCGCGTTGGCACTAAACTTTTAGGGCCGACGGTCGGCCGGCAATGCGACTACCAAATCCTTAACGTCTACTTCATATGGCTTGCCAAAAATCTCTACAGGCACTTTACCACCACGTAGAGTACTAAAAGTAACATTTTGTTTATCAACCTTAACGTTGAGTACCGCGTCTCGATAGAGAATTCTAAATGAGAAACCCTTCCAGTCCCTTGGAATTGAAGGATTGAAGCTGAGTACAGGACCATCACTTCTCATGCCACCAAAACCATAGACAACCAAAAGCCAGGCCGCTGCCATTGCCGTTGTGTGCAGTCCCAAGGCAGTGTTGCGGTTGTAATCATCAAGATCCAAGCGACTAGTATGTAACGAATACTTGTAGGCATCTTCGTGCTTGCCAATCTCGGCTGCAACCATTGAGTAGATCGAAGGCGACAGTGACGACTCGTGTATACATCGGCGCTCATAAAACTCATAGTTGGCGAGTTTGGAAGTCAATGGAAATTCATGGCTAAACAAGAACTGAAAGAGCACCACGTCAGCCTGTTTGATTGGATTCTTTCGGAAAATTCTGTCGTAGGTCCAGTTACGATAAATTGGGAACTCAGTAACAGGAACTTTGTCCACGTCGACGTGTGGAAGATCAAAGTAACCGTCGTGCTGTTCGTATAGCTCTGTCTTGGGATCGTAGTTTATACGCATCTTGTCAGCCTTGTGCTTCCAATCTGCTATCTCTGCCTCGTCAAACGCCACTTTTTTGCTAACTGCTTGCCACTCTGATTTGGCGACTTGTTTCATTTCGGCGATCACCTCGGCAGTATACAAAAAGGTCTTTTTGGCCAAAAGACAGGTGTAGGTGTTATTGTTGGTAAAAATATGAAACTCATCTGGTCCATTTACTGCCCAAAATCCATAGTCACCATTCTTGGGGCTAAAGTCACCGCGAGTTGCCATGTGTCGCGATACTTCGATCAAGATTTCAATGCCTTCTTTGTATAGGAAGCTCTTATCGCCGGTGATTTTGGTATAGTGCCAAATGCCGTAGAAGACTGCCAATCCAACGTGGATAGCCAAGTCAACGTGCTGCCAGGTGCCTGAACTCTCACTTCCATCGATGGTACAGAACGGATATTTTGCGCCCTTGCAATCCAAGTCGAGTGCTCGTTGCTTAGCTTGTGGCAAGGTATGATGGCGGAAACCTAGCAGATTGCGAGCTGCTTTGGGGTTGTTAAAGAGGTAAAAGGGCAAACAATAGGTTTCGGTGTCCCAGAAAGTCCAGCCGTGATACTCTTCGCCCGTTAGTCCCTTGGCACCAAGGTTAAGGCTTGGATCGACACCATGATAGGTTTGATGCAATTGAAAGATAGAAAAATTGACACCTTGTTGGTTTTCGTTATCACCATCGATTGTGATACCACACGTTTCCCATGCTTCGTTGTAATAGCCAACGTGACTTGCGAGTTCAAGGTCAAAGCTGGTCTTAAGATTGGCCTTGGCAACTGCCAATCCCGACTCCCAGACTTTTTTGCTCTCAGTTCCTTTGATCCGATCAGCGTAGTTGATAACAATCTTGTCCACTATAGAAGTCTGCCCCTCTTCAAGGGCCAAACTGTAGGCCAAACCAATGTACTTGTCGCGTTGTACGAGTTTAGTCGCTAAGGCATCGGCGCTTGCAAGACGGAACGCAGAGTATATTTGTTGGCCAGAGTTCTCGGTGATAGCTTGTATGGCAAGCAGACCATCTTTCTCTTCTTTTTTGCTTTCTATCCAATAGTTGTGCTTGAGCATTTCGTAAATTGGGTTAAAGTCTAGGCCGGTTTCAACTTCGACTGTGGCCTTGCCAACCAGAGAGGTCATGCTAAGACGTAGACAGCCAAGATTGTGCTTGATCATGGATACAAACCGCACAAAACTAAGCCTGATCTGTTTGCCTGACTTGGTTTCCCACACAAAACTTCGTTCTAAAGTGCCTTTTTTGAGGTCTAAGTTGCGTTGGAACTGACTAAATTTGCTTTTTGCCAAGTCAAGTTGTTCGCCGTCAACAATAATGCGCGTATAGAGCCAATCGACTGTATTGACCATAAAGCACATACGTTCGCTAAAGCCATTAAAGACCTGAGGATGGGGAATAGTTGTTTCTTCATAGAGGCCATTAAAATAGGAGCCTTGCAGACTGTCGCCAGAATAACCCTCTTCAAAATAGCCGCGCACTCCCATATATTCATTGCCCAATGAAAAAATGGACTCAGAAACGCGATTGCGCTCCACGTGAAAGCCTTTTTCTATCACCGCCCAAGGGTCGACTTCGAGGTAGCGCTCAGGAACTTTTGCCATGTTAAATATTCTCCTTAATGGACTTGCACTGGACAGCTTTGGCAGCGTCATAATAGAAGAATCGTGCTTACTTTTCAACCGGTTATTAGGTTTTTCTGGCTACAAAATCACTTCCCAGCTTAACCAAGCTATATGAGCGGATATACCTAACCCAAGAAAAAGCAATTTTATTTGACACCAAAAATAGCAAATTTTTTTATACTCGCTCCGTGCCCCATAGTCGCCACCTGCTCAAATTGAGGCGTAAAGCTCCGGTTGAGCCCATACGCAACAACAATCAAGACTTCAGTTGCCTGCCGCAACATATTGGCATCATCATAGACGGCAACGGCCGTTGGGCGCAGAAGCGTTGCTTGCCGCGTTCATTTGGGCACCAACAAGACCTACAAACCGTTAAGAACATAATCGCAAGCATAGCCGACCTCGGCATCCGTTACGTTTGACTCTACACTTTTTTAACCGAAAACTGGAAAAGAGACGAACAAGAAGTCAGTTTTCTGATGAAGCTAATCAGTAGTCAACTACGTATTGAGTTTGACTTCTATCGTGACAAGCAAATCCGCGTGATTCATTTTGGTAGAAGAAATGGACTGCCATCTTCCGTCTTGCAAGAACTCGGCCATAGACCATGGTGGACGTGACGATATCATCCGTGGTGTACAGACCGTTGTGACTGATCTGGTTAAGAAAGGCGCCGATCTTGCGAGCTCGCTTGAGAAACTCTCGCTTATAGTTGTAGAGGACTTTTGCCAGAGTCTCGATGCGCCCGAGCTGCCTGATCTCGACCTCATAATTAGTTCGGGTGGTGAGAAGAGAATCTCAAACTTTCTTTTATGGAAAAGTGCTTACGCCGGGTTACATTTCTCAGATACGCTGTGGCCCGACGTTACCGAGAAAGGCCGCAATCACCCAAGCCTAGTTTTTCTAATTTTAAAGCATGGCATGAAGATAAGAGCACACAGGATGCAGCCCAAGTAAGATATACTGGCCAGATTCCGCCATCTTCCAGGTGCTCGTGTGTATTTTGCACACCGTCGCTGTGATAAAATTGTTCACTAGCCCAGCCTTTCTTTCCATAGCCAAATTCGCCATCAAAGCTATTGTGGGTCCTGAGTCCCCATTCAAAAGTGTCAAGCAGACGGCTATGCAGGTAAGAATCTTGACTCAATTGGTAGGCGTAGAAGATCTCTTCGGTAATTAGGTTGCCCATTTGATGTAGATGAATATTGTGGCTAGAAGTTAAGCTTCCACCCGAGGAAGGCCAATTGAGTGATTTAAGCGGCTCGTTTTGGTGACGGGTATTGTAGGCAAACTTCCAAGAAAACTCGTAGTGAATCGCATGAAGCAAGCGGTCCAGAATATGAGCTTGTTTGCTAGATTGATGATAGCATGCAAGCGCTGTTATATAGGCTAGGTTACCTTCTTCATCAACTGCGTCGTTGGCATCAATCGGTGTACCCCAAGGCTCCAGAGTTTGGAAAAAAGTGTGATAGTACTCAGCCGAGTATTCAAAAGCTTCTTGGTATCGTGCATCTTTGGTGATCGCATAAAGCTGAGCCAAGGCCGCCAGAAACCAAGCACCTTGAAAGCCGTTGTAAGACAAAACATTTGCATCTAGGTCATAGTAGACGCCAAAGGCGCCGTCATAGCGACGTTTATCAATAACCCTATCAAGCAAGGTCTGAACTCGAGTCAAGCACCGTCGCGCCAAGTCGCACGCTGCATGGTCGTTCTTAAATTCTTGCATGATAAAGCTATACGACTTGAGCAAATAGCAGCTGGCCTGACCGTTTACATAGGCCGAAAAAAACTCTTCCACAGCTTGCCCTGCAGGGTTGTAGTAGCTCAATTTGCCTTTCCACCACCCCATGATCTGCCATTGATCTGCTTGTTTGGCCTCGTAAAAGAGACCACTGGCTTGATGCAAACCGTGATCGACTAAGTCGTTTATAAAATCAAGTGCGATCTGCTTGGCACCTTGGACATAAGGACTTGCTCGCAGGAGCGGATAGGCGACTTGCATGCCGCCTGTCCACGAACTGACTCCAAAGTCCTCTGAAAAACCGGGACTTCCATGAATAACTGGAAATAGATGAAAGCACTTATTGTAACTTGCCATGAGCGCTTCTGCCAAATCTTTAACCGCATCCAGGTAGCTACCTCGCTTGCCCGGTGCTTGATGCATGCATTGATAGAAGTAAACCAAACAGTCTTCGTAGCCAAAGCGTGCTGGCCAGCCGACTTGCTCTGCTTCACTTTGTAGGACATTTAGATAGAGCTGGCCACCGATCTGGTAGTTCTGGCCTGCTATCCAATGTGCAGCGGAAAACTGAGCAAGTTCAGTTGTAGCCGGACTCACGTTGCCATGGTACTTCTTTGGAAAGTGTTGATAGCCAAGCGTCACAACGATTCGATCGAAATGGTCTTTGTTGCTGCAATCCAGACCGAGACCACTATATTGAACAAAGTTGCCTAACTCGTCGTAAGTGGCTTCGTCAATGCGAACACCAAAGACACCGTCCTTATGTACCATGACGACCGCATTGTGGCTGGAGCGGTCAGCTCGTGTTAGATATACCGAGGTTTTGGGCCAAGAAATATCACCATGGTAGTTAAATTGCACCTGCTGACCCTTACAGTTAGCAAGATTGTTGCTGCCGTACAAGACACCAGGAATCATAAAAAACGGTATCTGCGCCTCGCTTGAACGAAATCTAAAAGCAATCGAGATAATAGCGTCGCAGGTCTTAATTGGGTGGGCTTGGATCACATAGCTGTATGCAAAGGCTTTTTGGTGCACAAGCTCGGTAAGCACGATGACCAGAGGTCCAAAGTTGGCATTGTTGAGCTCAAGCCTAAAGCCTTGGCTATGTGAATCACAGGCGATAGATGTGAATGAGCTGAGCGTGGCCCCATCGTTTAGGGTGACTTCAATCTGTAAAAAAGCGCTGGAACTTTCCGACAAAAAAAACGAAAAACTATCATTAGCGCCCGATTCTATTCTTGGTTTCATGAATGGCTACTATCATCTAAAAGCCCCAGCAGAATCAAGCTCGTCAAAACAGCCGGTAGCGTCTTTTCTTTTGACTTTTGCAAAAGACATCCACAATCTGGCCAACATTGCGCGCATTCAGGAGAATCTCTTGGTTTTGTTCTTGTTTGAGCAGACCAGCAACGGCGGCCATACACTGCAAGTGGGGGCCCGAGTTTTCTTGAGGCGATACTATTGCTACAAATATATGGCTGGTCTGACCATCAAGGGACTCAAAATCTAGTCCTTCTTTCTTTATGCCTACTGCCATTACCAAGTCTTTAACGCCAGAACTTCTACAATGTGGCATTGCAATGCCATTCTGGAGACCAGTCGACATTATATTTTCGCGCGCCAGCAAGGCATCGGCGACTGATTTTCTATTTATGACTCGTGGATTACGGCACAATAGTTCGATCAGTTCTTGCAAGATAAGATCTTTAGATTGCCCCTGCAGCTCCAGCGAGACCGATATTGGCAAAAGTGCCTTTTGAAAGTCTATGCCTTGACGAGCATTGATGTCACTCATTTCGTCTGCCAAGAGCTCCGGTTTGACGGCCCGCTTGAGCGCGTGAGAAATAGTGTTCAGTTCCAAAAGTGTTTCGTACATCAGCGTTTTGATAAACGGCATGTCTTTTTGTTCGGACTTAAATAAGAGAGATTTCTCATCTACATAGAGAGAAATTGCTATTTTTTCGCGCCTAAAGACATAGCGAACTTCCTGCGCTTCTATTCGGTGAGCATAGAAGCCTTCGTGTTCAAATAGTGGCAGGAGACTTTGTACAAGTGCTTGACCCAAAATTTTGTCAACCGGTATTTTGGTCTCCAAAAGCTCCGCGTCAGTGTCGGGCTTTCTTAGTCCAATTCCTGGCAAGCTGAACGCCTTCTGCACCGCAAAAGTTGAAACAATAATAGTAATCAAGGACATAAAAACTACCACGCCCAAGAGCTCTTTGTCCAAAAATCCACTGCTTATGCCTAGACCCGCTACAATCAGCGCTACTTCCCCGCGTGGAACCATGCCAAAGCCGATGCGAGCTGCCCCCTTTAAGTTAAAGCCCAAGAATAATGACGGAATGCCCGATCCAAAAACCTTGCCAACTATTGCCGCCAAGGTATATATCAGTCCAAAGCCAAGTACCGGGAGCGAAAACAGGCTGCTTGGATCTACCAGCATACCCATGATGCCAAAAAAGAGAGGCACCAAAAAATCGCGAAGCTTCTTGATGCTTTCTTGTATTGCCACACCAACGTCGCTGGCAGACAAGGTCAAACCCATTACATACGCACCAATAATCATAGCAAGTCCAGCGCGTTCAAATAGGCCAGACAAGAGCAACGCAAAGCCCAAGCCCAATAGCATAAAGGCCGAAGGTGTCTTAAATCGCTTAAAGAATCGACCAATCACGGGGCTCGCAATTATGCCAACTATGGTAAAACCAAGCCAAACCCCAATTGCGCGCAGTGAGATAAAGGTAATGTTTGTTAACGACAGCGCTTCAGCGTTTGCCTGAGCGGTCAATACCCCGAGCACCACTGCCAAGACGATGATTCCAAGCACATCGTCAAAAACAGCGGTGGCCATTATGGTAACCCCCTCGGGTGAATCCATCTTACGGGCGTCCATTAAGTTGCGTGCCGAAACGCCAACTGAGGTGGCCGTTAATATGACTCCCATGATAAGGGCAGATGGGTGCCATGGTGCAACGCCAAGCACAAGCACGGTTAAACTGTTTCCCAGTACAAAATCAAAAGTGACTTCCAGTATTCCTATTACGCCACCTCTAAGCGCATATTTCTTAAACAAGCCAAGATCGGTCTCGAGTCCGGCATTAAAAAGCAGTAGAATTGACGCTAAAGTAGCAAAGCCATAGAGTTCTGGGCTTACTGAAATGGCGCCTTCTGCCAAAGGAAAAATTCCATTGGCAAAGCCGGGCAACGACACAGCACCCAAGAGATGCGGCCCGAGCAGAATTCCGGCAGTAATCTCGCCTACAATTCTTGGCAATTTGAATCGTTCAAACAATCTTCCAAGGAAAAAGGCTCCAAGCACCAAGATACCCAATTGAAAAACAAGACTTACCATCGTGAGCGTCATATTTTCATGCATGTCTCATACTATGGCAATAGTTACAGGACCACAAGACCTCAACGCTGCGAATATGCCAGCTGTCCACAAGCAGCATCAATGCTTGAACCCATGTTAAATCGAACCGTACATCGAATGCCGGCGCGTATTATACTTGTTCTAAAGTGTTCCACTTTTTCTTGTGACGAAGGCCCATAAGGGTGAATATGGGGCGCTGCATTGCAAGCGATTAGGTTGACTTTGAGCCTTCTTCCTCGCAGTAGATCCACAAGATTGTCCGCACTTTGGCGGCTGTCATTTACACCGTCGATCATCAAGTACTCTATCAAGTATTCTTTGTTTGATTGTTTAGAAAAAACATCTAACGTCTCCATGACTTGTACTAAGGGTGCAGCCCGTGCACTAGGCATTATTGATTGCCGTGTGCTGTCATCACTTCCATGTAAGGAGAGAGCCAAGCCAAGTCCAGGAAAGTCTTTTGCAAACGACGCAATGCCGGCGATGATGCCACACGTCGAGATAGTAATGTGCGATCTGGCTATTTGGTACTGATTTGTGTCTACTAGTGCAGAAACGGCACGGCGCACATGGTCAACATTGCACAAAGGTTCGCCCATGCCCATAAAAACCACATTGCGCAGACGATTGCCTTCCGCCCGCAAAATTGCTTGTGCGTGATCAACTTGAGCGAGAATCTCAAGCCAAGTCAAGTTGCGCTTTAGTCCAAGACTTGCCGTAGCGCAGAACCGACATGCCATCGCGCAGCCGACCTGGCAACTCACACACACAGTGTACCGCCCCGTCCGATGACGCATAATCACCGATTCAAGTTCTAGATTATCTTGTGTACGCAAAAGCAGCCGGCTTGTATCGCCGGTTTGATTGTCACGGCGAAGCACCTCTTCGAGACGCAAAAATTCCGTTTGACTGTTAAATAGATCTAAGAAATGTGTGCGCCAACCGGCGTCGAGTGCCCTAAGGTCAGAAACCGTTTTTTGCACATCTGACACGCTTTGCGCACCGAAATGATGAAGCGACCGCCTGACAGCGGCGAGCACGATTGGGCGCAAACCATTGTCAGGCAGTATACTGGCAAGACCATCGTGATCATGCAGATTAATGCTGCATCGAACCACGCTGACCCATGTGTCCATTCGCAACGCCATACCAGTCTTTGAGCCAGATTTCCATCTGTTCAATTTCAGCATTCTGGCTTGCAATAATATTATTGAGAAGCACCTTGAGTTCTGGTCTCTGGGTCAGATTATTGGCAATCGCATTGCGCGCCATCATAACCGCCATTCGGTGGTGCATTATCATGTCCTCCAAAAAGGATTGATCTGCTCGCTCACTCGAA
This sequence comes from Spirochaetia bacterium, assembly GCA_038204425.1. Lineage (GTDB taxonomy): Bacteria > Spirochaetota > Spirochaetia > DSM-27196 > Salinispiraceae > JBBRCZ01. The sequence goes on from JBBRCZ010000012.1 coordinate 91,472, forward strand.
AACCCTACCGTCGGGCGCATCATGCCACGATAGTTGGCCTTGCTGCTTAAGTTGGGATACCATTCTTTGAGCCATGTTTTCATGTCTAGGATTTCTTTGGCTTGGGCATCGACAATCTCTTGGGAAAAATCCTTAAGTTCAGTTCTCTTGGTATTTTTTATTACCAGCAATGCTGAGCTTACCGCTTCTTCATGATGAGGAACCATTTCTCGCAGGAACTCATACTCATTTGCTATAGCTGACATATGATCGCCCATACCGCCCGTCATTTTATGATCCATTTTCTGATCCATTTTCTGGTCCATTTGCTGGCTTTTGCCGGCGCAGGACACTAAAAACACAAGCACCAACAAACCTAGGCCCACTATTTTTTTCATCTAATTTTCTCCTATTTACTTATGCACCAACTAGAGCTGGTGTCTCATAAACAATACTGCGTCAACTAGGTAACTGCATAGCCTTTTGTGGTCTCTTCAAGCTTGCTGACGGTGCTTTGTGGGCCAAGTCCAAGTCCGTTTTCTCGCTTGACGGGCGAGCCAAGCACTATTACATCACCTCGTTGCAGTTTAAAGAAAACACGCTCGGCTTGATGACCCGGAGTACCTGAGTTTTCGCCCCACTTGCACGACAGCATCATGCGGCCAGCTTCTCCCTCGCCTTGACCACAGATCATGATGCGCGTCCTGCCAGCTTTGTTGAGCATTGCTTCGCCAACTACGCGCCAGACAGAACCTGCTTCTTCTTTACCTGCATGTTTTAATTCACTGTCGGCAAAGGCCAGCCAGGACATAGAAGGTTCTTCTTTACCTAGTCTGGCTGCATAGCCAATGCGTTTGATCATACCTGGAACTTGCCAATGTAGGCTGGCATGACAAGTCTGGTCAACGAGTTTTAACACAGGGCACTGCCCTTGGACAAAACAAGGTGCAAGAATCTTGCGTCCTTTGCTCACGAGCGTATCCCTTAGTTCTAAAACTTGGAGCGTCTGGTCACGTAAGGCCGGCTCTACTATCAAGCGCAGACTGTCGGGTCGCAGGAATTGATCACAGTCTTCGAGGGTCTTAAGCCGACTTTCTGGGTTAGGCAGCTCGTTGAGAAAGTGCCCGGCAAGAAGAATATCAAAGCTTTGACCTTTGATGCTTTTAATTTTGCTGGCAGGAAGTGGGTTACCAGCCTTCCAACTTAAGGTTTGTAAAGTTCCTTGAATGCCTACTTGTGGAGCTGCGACTTGCAAAACTTCTTGTGCAAGTTCGAGCGCGGCTGCCGAATAGTCTAGGGCTATAACTTGCTCACAACCTGACTCCAACAAGGCCATTGCCATGGCACCAGGGCCGCTACCAAGATCAATCGCACTACCACCCGGCACAAAGCCCTGACGGGCAAGGCCCGGATCATGCAACAGTGTCCAAGCTTGGGCATAGGATACTGGCCAATAGAAAAGCAGGTAGGCGCCCAAAAGATCGGGATCATCGAGGTAGCGCGTTGCAACTAGCTTGCGATCTCCGGTTAATCCTCTCGATAGCTCTTTAACTGCCTGACCCAAAACATGTGTTTCTTCTTCGGTGAGATGGGCGTTGGTGACAAAACGAGCAGTTTCAGCGTCCCTACGTCTACGCCAGACGTAAAGTAAAATGTCAAGCCAGACGTAAAGCCTAGATTCTAGACTTTGGGCTTGGTCTTGTGAGGCTTTGTTTTTGTTAGTTGGTCTAATGCGAGGATTGTTGCGGTACATGTCTGGCTAGCTTAAGCACAAAGCGCGCTCCATGGTCAACTGCCAAGTCAAGTTCGATGCTGCCTTGTAGCACGTCTTTGACAAGTTTCTTGACCATAGCTAGGCCAAGACCACTACCGCCTTGACCACGCATGGTCGTAAAGAATGGCTCGAATATTCTTTTGGCTAGCTCGGGCAAAATCGCTTCGCCGTCATTTCTGAAGTCAATCAAGAAAGTCGACCGATCTTCTTGGTTCTCCTTTACCTGTATAGAAATGGTGCCCGACTGTCTGTTCTTAAATCCATGTTTTATCGAGTTTTCTATTAAGTTACTAATGACTTGAGCCAATGCGCCGGGGAAGCTCACCAAGTCAAACGGGCTCGGGCAATCAAGTTTTACCTCTACCTCCTTTTCCTTAAGGCGTGGACTAATGCTATTTACAATATGTTGCAAGTATTCCGACAAATCTACCGTACACAGTTCGTAAGAACTTTGGTCAACTGCCACTTGTTTAAAACTTAGCATCAAACCTGTTGCGCGTTCCAAGTTAAACTCCATAGCCTGAACGCCCGCCAATAGTTCTTCCAACTTATTCTTAAAGGCTGCCGAACCAAGGGTTTGCTCGTCGTAGCCCTTCTTGATGTCTTGTAACTGCTGGCGAAAATGTCCCGATAGTACCAGGCCAATGCCTAAAGGTGTGTTGATTTCGTGACTCAATCCGGCGACCAGGGAGCCAAGCTGCGCCATTTGCTGCGCTTCCATAAGTTGACTTACACCAACTTGAATTCTGTGTTCTAGACTTGAGTTTAAGGCCTTGAGGTCATCCTCGACCATTTTTCTACTTTGCGCCAAGCTGTTAATCTCACGTCTAATCAAGCTTATCTCATCATTACTTGCCTCAGCTAGTGGCATGAGCTGTTTAAATCCGCTTAGCTTCCATTGCGAAAGCCTCGCAAGCGTATCCTGTAGATAGCGAGCCGACCTTAGGTTGAGCAGAAAAATGAGTCCCAGAACCAAAATCAAGACTGGAATCTGCCAGACAAGAACTTCGAGCGCAAAACTCTCTAAGACGATCGTTGTCTTGTCTTTGTTGTGCTGAATCAAAATCTGCCAGCGCCATTCTTGTACATCAACTATATCAGTCTTTGGCATTCTAATTAGCTTGTCCTTGTCCCTTGCAAGATCAAACTGCTCTTTGGAATTGTTGTGCTGTTGCGCAAGAATTAAACGCCCATCTAGTGACCATACATAAATACTAAAACCTGTTTCATCGGCTATCTGTTTAAGTGTATCAATAAAAGAAGCTTGATAGGCAGCTCGGTAGGTCGGCACATTTGCCAGTCCAAGACTGCTAAGTTGCTTAATGCGTCTATCAACTTCATTGTGAATACGACCGTCAACTGCCTCAATCTGCAGTCGGGCTTGTTTTTCGAGACTAGCACTGAGGGCACTTAGTGCCAAGACCAAACAAATAGCAGTGCTCATAAAAAGAGAAAAAACGCTGGTGACGGCCAGTCGAGTCTTAAGCTTCAAAAGCGACCTCTTTCCTAATCCCTCCCAACAAGTTCTGCTAAGTCCAAGACTTGCGGGGAAACGGTCACGCCATAACCATTAGCCAAACCAAGGTTGACCTTTACTTTGGCATTGTAGTTGGCAACAATGCCAATTGAAGGTGGCGTCTCACCTTGTAGCAGTCTTACTACCGCCTCGGCCGCCCAGTGACCAAACTCTGCATTGTCCTTGCCATAGGTGAGCAAAGAAACATTAGACATCCAATCAGAAACCGAACCACTGGGAATTCTACCGTTTTTTGCAACAAAAGAAATTGCGTCCTTGGGATTCCATCCAGTTATTCCGTTGTTACTGCGCAATATAATGATGTCTTCGGTCTTTTGCAAGGCCAAAAAGCTCGACTTCCAAGATTCAAACGTAACTACAAAACTGGCCGCTATCTGAAAAGTAGAAAGATACCTTTTATAATATTCAACAGTTTTTCGATCTGTCTCGGTATCGCCAGTCAAAATTGCCATGCGAACTTTGTCCTTAGACAATGCAGGCTCAAAGTTGGGCTTGATTTTAACAAGTTGATCTGACAATGCTTTAATCAAATCAACCTCAAGCTGGCCACAGACCCAAGAGTAATCCAACTTATACGGTTCTGCGTCCCAGTTGACACCAATAAAAACTACCGGCATTGGCCCTTTGCGAAAAAAAGGTGCAATAACAGTTCGCATTGCCGTATCATCAGAAACAACCAGTATGTCGGGCTGATAGTTATCAATTCTTTCTTTGGCGATCCGAGCAGCTTTATCAATTGCTTGTTGATCGTTCACCTGCTGACTGTTCATAAAGTGCCACAAGATCTGCGGCTTAAAGCTTGTGGCCGCCAAATCAGCAGCAAAGGCAACGCGCTGCAAAGCCCCGGCCTGGTATCCCTCGTGATACGAATCCAAATACATCACGCGAACTTGACTGCCGTCGATAGCGCCACGTCTTGTTTGCGCAAAAGTGGGTGCATCATTTTTGAGATTTTGGCTTAATGGCAATTCTGTTGACCTTTGACACATAGTCAAAAAAGGAAGCAGGAAAAGCAGAGAAAAACACTTAAGTGACATAGTGATCACCTCTATTTTTTAAGTATAATCTCAATATTCAGAGCATTCCACTCATTACTTGTTAAAGGTAGCAGTTCAAAGTTATCTTCTCCACTTGCTGCAAGCTGCTTTACTGCCATGCGTTGATCTAATATTCCACGGCTTAGCAGGGCTTGCCTTAGAGTCTGCGCCGCTGCTAAATTGAGAACTTGGCCTGATTGTGCTATCGAGTAGACATTTAACTGGAGATTGTAGCGAGCGTACGGAGCTAGCCTTGCTACTATCCTATCAAAAGCTTCAGGCCCAGGAACAAGGTGGCGAGCCAAAAGTGGCATAACTAAGCTTCCATCTTGCTGTTTGAGCACCAATAGATCTACTGAGAAGCGCTCTTTTTTGCTTACTTTATTGCCAAGGTTATCCGTCGCAGCAAACACCAATTCGTAGTCCGCCAAAGCCTCAGTCAAGACGTTTTCGCTAGTTCGACCATTCCAAACCAGACGATTAGTTACTTGTCCAGATCCAGTAAATTTTGCAAAGGCCTTGGCCGGGTTTGTCGTTCCTCTACCTGTAGAAAAGATCGACAAGGTCCAATCCCTGATGCCCGATGGATCATCAAGCTCAATGCCAATCGCCAAGTCATCGTCAACGCCATCGTCATCCGGACTGAATGGTTGAGGATCAAGACTGAGCTTGAGTCGCGGTGGGCTTAGGTCAAGCAAGAACGAGGTCGATTTGGCTTGAGCTTGGTTACCCTTAACGTAGTCAAGCGTCAAAACTGCTTCGTAGCGACCGTCGGTCGCGAGCTTGCTACTATCATCTCCACCCAGTCTGCCATCCCAGGTGAGTTCAATTGGAACTGGGCCTTGGCCAGTTTTTTTAAAGACCAATCCTTGTGAGCCAATAATTTCTAGGTTCCAAGCTAATATGCCTTCGTTGAGCGAAACGTTAGGTTTAAATCTCATCGTGCCAAAACGCTCGTCGCTGCCTGAGGGGGCAAAGCCAGCACCAAGCCTGGCCAGCAAAACGGGCGTAGGCCTATTGTCTATCACTATGCCTTCGATACGCTCAAGTCGGGGGTTGCCGGCTTGGTCTTCACTTGAGATTAGTAATTCGTAGCGACCGTTAGGTTCTTGATTGCCGTTGTTGTCGCGTCCGTCCCAAGCAAATCCTTCCATCTTTCCTCGCCAAAACCATGTTCTAACCAAGCGCTTTTTTGCATCCAGAATTTGCGCTTGCCACAAGTCTTCGCTGCTGGCATCCACAAAAAAGCGAACAAGGTCCTTGCGACCATCACCATCGGGACTAAAAACTAGATCGTGCGCGCCAAGGCTTAAAAGTGGAGGACTTAGGTCAATAGTGAAGTAGTCTGATAGCGCCTTTGCTTGATTACCCTTTAAATACTGAACTGTCAATTCTGCACGATAGCGACCCTCGCGCTGCACTTGCCGTTGGGTATTGCGCCCATCCCATTCAAGCTGCTCAGGCACAAGTAGTGAGCCTTTTCTCTGGTAAACCACGATGCCGTTTTGGTCGCTGATTTCTAGCAACCACGATTCAATTCCTTGTTTTATTCCAAGTTTGACGACAAACTGCATCTTGTCTCGACGGCCATCAGCATTTGGACTAAAGAAGCTCATTTCATTGCTAAAGGAGACTAGAGTAGATCTATTGTCTACCAATAGGTTAATGGGTTCGCTCTTGCCTATATTTCCGGCCCAATCTTTGGACTCCAGTTGAAAAAGATAGTTTCCATCGGGAACAGGGATTCCTTGCAAGGAGGTTCCATCCCAAATAATTAGCTCGGGGGGGCGTTCTGGCCAGGCAAAGACTTGCACCGGAGCCTCGTGTCCGAGAATTAAAGGTGCACTGCCCAAAGGTCCAGCATAGCGAATACTTGCGATCCATAAAACTTCGGCACTGGCTTCAATTTTGATGCTGACGCTGTCTCGTCTACCATCGCCATCAGGACTAAACAAGCTTGCATCGCTGTAGACTACGGCCCGAGGTGCGCTGACATCTAGAAAGAATGCAGGGCTACTTGCTTTAACGCTCGATCCTTTAAGGTATTCTAAACTCAGTATTGCCTTATACTCACCTTCTGGAGCAAGGCGCCCTCCATCGGTCATTCCATTCCATACCAGTAAGTCAAGATCCAAAACACCCGCTTTTACAAGTCCTGTGGCTATGGTTCGAGCACTGCCACCTCGTGATGGTAAGATGGACAAACTGGCGAACTTAATGTCTCTATTTTGTTGCAGGCTAGCCGTAAGCTTGACTAAATCTTGCACTCCGTCACCGTTGGGACTAAAGGCGCGACTGACAGTGCTCAGGCTTAACTCAGTTGGCTTAGTGTCTAGTTCAATTATCGCAGAACGAACCATACCGCGGTTGCCCGCTTCATCAACGCTCACTAATTCATAGACATACTGCCCATCTTCAACAAAATTGCCGTTGTCGTCTGTCCCAGCCCAGGCAAAGCGAGGCGGTAAACCTTGGCGATAGAGCAGTGTCTTGCGTGCTAAGCCCGATCTATCAAGCATGCGCGCCGTCCACAAATTCTCTACAGAGGCACTCTGTTTAAACTCGATCGAGTCCCGTTTTCCATCACCATCAGGAGAAAGATAGAGCCGTCCGTCAACTAAATCTGACGTATTTTCTATCTGGGCGAGCGGTGCCTGGCTGTCTATCCTAAAAACACGTGACTGCACTTGGGCAATGCTGCCCTTAGTAAATTGTAATTGTGCGATAGCCAAATATGAACCATCAGTAAGCTGCCCTCGCTCGTTGCTTCCATCCCATTCGATACTTTTGGGTATTCGACCGGTGCCTGTCCAGCGGCGTATCGGCGCAGCTTCTTTGCCGAGGATAGATTTTGACTGTCCGTCGGCCGCATAGATGTCCATTGTCCACTCGGAAATGCCTTCTATAGGTTCACCTTCCAAGACAAAAATTTGTTTTTTTGCGTTGGTGTCAGAGTTAGGATTAAAGACCAGTGATAGAGCCGAAACAATGGCACGTACCGGCCGCGCATCGAGTTCAAATATCAAGGGCGTCGTTTGGAAGACGTTGCCCGCTCTATCAGTACCAGAAAGTTGATAGCTGTACAGCCCGTCAGCGGCAATGCTTCCATCGACAGCTCGCCCGTCCCACAGCAACTCAGTGTCGGGCATAGCCTTCCACTCGTAAGCGATTAACCTGGAACCATCTTGACTGCTAATAGCCCCTTTCCATGACTCTTCTTCGCTTGCCTGCTGACTTATATTAATGACGTCGCGTCTTCCATCGCCATCTGGACTAAAAATTCGATGTTCGGCCTCGAGACTGGCTTGTGGTGCTGTTAAGTCAAGTACCATCGGCGGTGACTGGGCGACTGGCTTATTGCCATTGGCATAGTCGACCTCGAGCTTTAGATAATAGGTGCCCTCTGCTAGTGTTTTTCCCTCTGCATCCTTGCCGTCAATCAATAGAACGCTAGGTAGCCGTCCACTAGTGCCGTAGAAACGCTGCGCCTCACCTGTCTGTGAGCGCAGCTCGGCCTTCCAAGTTTTTACTTCCACCTTGTCAGTGCCTTCTAAGGAAACCATAACCGTGTCTTTGACTTGGTCACCATTGGGCGAAAACCAGCCATTGTCTATCGTAATTCTGACGGGTGTTATTTGATTAATAAGC
>JBBRCZ010000013.1:0-89288 GCA_038204425.1 Spirochaetia bacterium
AGTGATCGGCTCAAAATTAGCGGGCTGTCGGCTACCACGAGTGAACTAGTTGCAATTTTACGCCAACATGTACACAGCAGCGAAGCAATTATGTACATTGAGCAGCTTTTTCAGTTTGGGGATCGAGTCAAGTTTGCCAACGAAAGTGCTAACTATTCAATGAGGCTCAATCAGCTGCATCAACTTGAAGCAGCATTAAGACACATTGAACACGAACAGCTCATACACCAGGGCAAGGGGAGGGCACATCTTGACATTTGAACAACCAGAAGCTCTGTTTTTGGCCCTTTTGCTGCCGTTGCTAATCTGGCTGCGCCACTTTAGGAGAGCAAGAGCTGCTACCATAACTTTTGCATTTGCTCACGTTGGTTCCGGACGTTTTAAGCCACCAATCACTTGGCAGGCAGTCTTGCATGTAATGCTTGATCTAGTATTTTGGCTTTCTTTGGTTTTTATGATTCTTGCCTTGGCGGCTCCCGCCCAAGTCGAACGACAAAAGGTCTATCTAAACCGCGGCATAGACATAATGGTAGTGTTGGATGACTCACTCAGCATGGCTGCCCAGGTTGAATCGGGCATCTCCCGTTTTGAACAAGCTCGCAAGACCATTAAGAATTTCATTGCCAAGCGAGAAAATGATCCGCTTGGTCTTGTATCTTTTGGGACCGAAGCCAGTCTCGCTCTACCGCCAAGCTTGGACTACGAAGCCTTTTCCTATGCTCTGGACGATTTGGAAATTATGAGACACGGTGATGGCACAGCAATAGGCATTGGTTTGACACTTGCGGCTGTACATCTACAAAAGTCTCTTGCTAAGAGAAAAGTGGTAATCTTGGTTACCGACGGAGAGAATAATACCGGTGAAATTAGTCCAGAGATTGCGACCGAGCTTTTGCGCAGCTTGGGCATTGTGGTGCACACGATCGGTGTTGGCGACAGTAGAGCAGTACCGCTGGAATATAGAGACCCACAAACTGGTCGCCAATTGAGGGGTATCTATCAGGGTACCCTCAACCAAGATCTTTTGCAGACTATTGCAATTAGTACTGGTGGTCAGTTTTTTATGGCAGGAAACAGTGGTTCTTTAGAGACTGCTTTTGAAACCATAGATTCTCTAGAAAGAGTTGAGACTCGCATAAGAATTCATGTAGTAAGTAGTTCTCTGGTGCACTTCTTCGTCTTGATCGCTTTGGCGCTTTTGCTCGTCGACCTTGTGCTACGAAGGCTGATAATTAAGGAGTTGTCATGACCATTGAAAGTCCTGGCTTTTTTTGGCTGCTACTCATGTACTTAGTTCTCGTTCCGGTATTCTTGGCAGAGTATAGGAGAACCAAGGCAGTTTTGTTGTCACTTGGCGGTCGTTGGCTTGAGCAATCTGCCCAGAACACCTTCTTTATTAAATGGTTTGTAAGCAGTTTTTGCTATTTTATCTGCCTTTTTTTGCTGGTACTTGCCGCCAGCGGCATAAGCTGGGGCGAGCGACCAATTGAACAAGACCGTCGAGATATCGACCTGTATTTTGTGGTTGACGTTTCACGCAGCATGTATGCCAAAGATGGCAAGGTGAGCACCCGATTGGATCGAGCCCGCGAAACCATACTTCGGCTAAGCCGCGAGATCGCCGGTATAAGGGTGGGTCTGTCAGCATTTAAAGGCAGCTCAAGCTTGCTCCTGCCAATGACTGAAGATCTATTTTCATTAGAAAACAGTCTTAACTATCTTTCGCCTGATATTTCAAGCATACCCGGCAGCAATGTTAGGGCAGGGCTTGAGCAGGGCGTAAAGTCGCTATCAAAGACTAACAATAGACATCAGGTTATGTTTTTAATCAGTGATGGAGGCGAACAAGAACAGGACTTGGGCGACCTGGTTGGCCAAATCAGGCATAGCGGAATACTGCTCTTGGTTCTCGGCTTAGGGTCAGATCAAGCCAGTCCATTGTTTTTGGAGAATGGAACGGCTATCAGGGACAGGGACGGCCAGCAGGTCTATTCCAAGTTAAACCATGACTACCTTAGTAAGATTGCTCAAAATGCTGATGGCGTCTACCTCGACGAAAGTACCAACAGTGTGGATAGAACCATTCTTGACCTTACCTCAGGTTTTCAGTCGCGCCAAGAGCGTGAAGGTTTTAGGCTGGAACCAATCAAAAGAGACCGCTTGTTTGTGGTCTTGGCTCTAATTTTTGTTATTGTTGGTCTGGTGCTACGATCGATACGATGGAGGCAACTGTGGTGAGAATGCGCCTGCAATTTTATGCATTACTAGTTGGCACTTTTGTTATGCTCTTAACTCAATCTTGCATCATGGGTCAGTCCCGCTGGGAAATCCTGCAGGGAAATCTCGCCTTTAGCCGCGGTGACTATCACCAAGCCACCTTGCACTATTTGGATGCTCTCAAAGATAGTACCGAGCACCAAGACTGGATACGTTATAACTTGGGCAACGTCTACCATTCGCTAGGAGAAACGGAAGCTTCAAGCCGCATGTGGAAAAAGACTGAGACCAGTCAGGATCAAGAGCTCTTGTTTGCAGTTTTGTTTAACCAAGGTGTAGCCGCCTACGAAGCTGGTAAGTATCGCGATGCTTTAGCGGTCTTTAGACGAGCGTTAAACCTCAATCCTAAGCATCACGGCGTCAAAGTTAACCTAGAACTCACCCAACAAAAGATTGGCACGTCTCGAGCAGAAACGCCTTCCAGCGGCAGTACACAAACCGCGCCACCCAAGACCGAAGATAACGCTCGCGTGCTCGACTATGTAAGACTCAAGGAAGAACGCTTTTGGCTTTCATTGCGTAAAGACCAAGTTGACGCGGGAGAAAACGATTGGTAGTACTACAGTGGTCGCAAGCGATGCATGGTTTCAAAACGTGGCTCATTTTTATCTATTGCCTAGGCATGCTCTTTTTGGGACTCACCTCTCTTGCTGCCCAAACTGAGCAAGTTGAAGTACAACTGCCAAGCGAAACCATACGTGCCAATCAACGTTTTACCTTGACGCTAAGGATTTCTGACTATGGTATTTCGGTGCCACAGGCCGTCCTGCCTGACTTGGGAGCAGCCTTTACGCTTGTGGCTGGTCCAGAAATTAGTGCTGGCGAAGGCATAGACCGTCAAGGTAGGCGAAGCAACTATCGTTTTATGCGATTTGTTTTGCGCGCCAATCAAGCCGGCCACTTTGTTGTTCCAAGCTTTGTAGTCACCTTTGCTAGTCAAGTAATTAATGTACCGGCGACTTTGGTAGAAGTTGCTTCCCAAGACGACGCAAGCTGGGTGCCACCACGATTAGAATGGACCATAAGCGAGAACACGGTGTATGAGGGTCAAGCCGTTTTGGTGAGTCTGCGCCTTCGCTTTGTGAGCAAGATTGAGTTTCCCCAGGGGCTAGAATTTGTAAAGCCACAAGAATTTATGATGGTAGAAGTAAGTGGGCTTGATGCCATAACAAGCGAAACCGTTGCTGCAAATAATTTTAATGTGGTACCGGTTGCCAGTTGGCTGATAAGTCCCACGAGGCCCGGAGCGTTTGCCTTACCAGAAGCCAAACTCAAGCTAGGCACAAGAACCGTTGCGGTGCGAGCCAGAGCATTTATCGTACAAGCGTTGCCACCTGGGCTTGAGACCACCGGCGCTATAGGAAAGCTAGAGTTCAAGGTTCTATTTGATCAAAGCAAAGCCGCAATAAATCAAGCCTTTGTCTTTACTATTAGAGTAGAAGGCGATGGCAACTTGGCCTTGCTTCGCATCCCAGAGCCAGACTTTGGCACTTTGACGGTGCTTGGCAGCGGCGAGAACAAGCGCTTTGTACCATCTGCCAAGGGCTACAAAGGATTTAGAGAACGATCGTGGAGTCTGAGTTCTCCAATTGCAGGTTTTGCCAGTGTCTATGTACCTGCTCTACCGGTACTTACCAGCACTGGAAGCTTGCGGCCTAACCCAGCAACGGTAGCGAGTATACAAGTTTTGTCTAGCCAGTCAGCCAGTTTGGGCAGCGGCCGAAACGTGCCGCAAACAATAGACACCTCGACTATACATGAGCCGTTTTTTAGGCTCGATCGCTTTCCTGCAAACCTAATTATTCAAGTACCTGTTGGGCTGTTTTTGGCAGGTATTTTGGTTTTGAGACTGGCACGACCCAAACGACGTAGGACCATTGTAATTCCAAGTATCATTCTTGTGATACTTGCAACACTAACAAGCATCCTTGTTATAGTTCTGAGCACCATTGATTCTTTGAGCCCAGAGGACCATAGGCAACTAAAACAAGCTCAAAGTCTCGCTGACACCGGCAACTTTGAACGAGCCCAAGAAATTTTGCATGCCTTGACTGTCACCTATCCACGCAATGCTGACTTGCATTATCAAACCGGCGTGGCAGCAGCCCGCAACTATTCGCCAGCATTGTCAATTTTTTATCTAGACAAAGCGCTGAGGCTTCAAAGCGAAAGCCAGCAGTTTGGCGACTATAAGCAAGTTATAGAAGCAGGCTTGTCCCTTGAACGTCAGATTCCACTCATGATTACGATACCTGCGCCCGTTTTGACCATTAGCAGTATTGTATTGCTGTCACTGATAAGTCTGGCATTCTTACTCAAAAGACGCGGCAAAAAAGCTGGCTTTTGGGTCTTTGTGATGCTGTGCGCAATGCTTTGGATGGTAAATGCCGGTTTGTTGTTTATGCAACTGCAACAAAAAAACAGCCAAGTAGCCGTATTGTGGGAACCCGGTGGATTTCTTCGTAAGATACCCGAGGCAAGCTCCACGGCATGGTTGCAACTGGCAGGTGGCACTAGCGTAACAGTTCTTGCGCGCAGTGATGATTTTCTACTTATTGAGACAGCTTATGGAATCAGAGGTTGGATTGATAGGACCGCACTCTACACGTGGGATAGATTGGTTTTAGAAACAAGGACGCCATGAAAACTGACTTTGAGGCTTGGCTCGACGCCTATCCTCCCGACGAAAAACACTTAGCAGCAAAAGTTGACAAGCAAGAACTTACTCATAAAGCAGCCGCATGCAGGCAGGTGCTTGATCTCCATGGTCTCACGCGAGAACAAGCGCGCCTAGCGGTGGATCAAGCTTTAAAAGCAGCCTTGCAAGATCAGGTCGCAAGTCTCTTAATCATCCATGGCAAGGGTTTGCACTCATCAACAGGGCCAGTTTTAGCGACTTGGCTGCGAGATTATCTTGAGGGACACTCACTAGCAGGAAAAATACAGTCAGTTCCGGCCAAGCAAGGCGGAACTGGCGCACTTGAAGTGTCCGTAAGAAAAAAGAACTGAAATTTCTCTACTGAAATTTGTCAACTGAAATTTGTCAACTGAAATTTCCTAACGAGGTCTATCGTTCGCGGTAAATTATTCTTCCTCGTGTGAGGTCGTAAGGAGAGAGGGCCACTTTTACTTTGTCGCCGGGTACAATTCTAATATAGTGTTTGCGCATCTTTCCGGATAGGTGGGCCAGAATTAGGTGTCCATTTTGAAGTTCCACTCGGAACATAGTATTTGGTAGACTTTCTTTAACAATACCGTCTACCTCTATCGCTTCTTCTTTCGCCACTCGCACTCCTTGTTGGGTATCGGACTATAGTATTGGAACTGATGGTCTTTGTCAACGGTTGACATTTTGCTGCGATTCATGCAATGTTTCACGGATTTTTTAGCTTATCATGAAGGAGCCTGTATGGATGCTGAATTTCTTGCGAAAATGAAAAGCAAGTTGCAACAAATGAAGGCCGAAATAATCCGAAATCTTATCCATGAGGACGAGGATTTCAGAGAGATAGCAGCATCACTTGATCAAAAAGACGTAGTAGATATTGCGAGTACTGATATAGACAAAAAACTCCTGAGTGTTCTTGGTGCCCAAGACGTTAAACGGCTGAGGCTTATTGATTCTGCTTTGGTTCGTCTTGAGAATGGCAAGTACGGCCACTGTCTAAAGACAGGCAAGGCCATCCCCAAGGAGCGTCTAGAAGCTATACCTTACGCACTCTATACCATCGAGTATCAAAACGAACTAGAACGCAGGCGGCGATAGCGCGTAGAGCTTTATTTCTAGTCTGCAAATAAAATTGTAATATCTCTATACCTTTCTTCCGATCATGTGATTAGGAGGAAGGATATGGAACATTTAAACGCGATAAGTCCTTCGCCAGTTCATACGGTTTCAATCTCTCAATTGTTGACACCACAGTTTGTGGGAGGCAAAATTGCACTGCCTGTTGCGCATTTTAGTCCCTTTACTAGTCTAGAACACGTAGAAGGCGTGCCAGCAAAAGACGGCCCTTCTGTTAGCATAAGCAAACTCCAAGTACTCAATAGCCTAATAGATCAACTGATTCGCATCAAAGACAAGCGAACCTCACAAAATATTCAAGAGCCGACAGACGGCCTGTCGGACAGTCTGTCGGACAGCGCATTGGACGGCCTTATTGACCAAGCAGCCAAAAAACTGCAGCACTCTTCCACCAACGTACCTCTGGGGACTAGTGCCGCAATGGGCGTTGATTTTGGTATCCAAACCAGTCAGACTGGTACTGTTGTGAGTTTTCTTGCTTGATCAGCCGCAAGCCCAAGTTCTGATACTTGGACTTGCTCTATTTTTCTTTGCACTGGTGCCCCTGATTGGTGCTTTTAGAGTTAGACAACAATGGAGAGACTTTAGGTTAGCGGTATTTGCTTCACTGGACTTGCCACTTTTTGGCAGTGAGAGTCCTAGGATTGATTTAAATGCTTCGACGCCGGTGCGGTTTTTTGGCGTCTTAGAAGCGGTAGAAGCCAATGACCATGTCTGGCTACGAGGTCAGCAAGAGACGGTCCGGGTTCCTCTCAAGAACGAAAAAATCTACATCCTGCCGCCAGAAACGTCACGAGACTTTGTAAACATGGGTTTTGATCCGCTTCAATGTATCAAATGGGAAAAAACCGGTGTCTTAACTGAGGGTATGGGCGCCTTTGTGGTTGGAGTGCCTTCTAAAAGTCACGGTTTCCCCTTGATTGGCAGGCAAAGAGGGCAACGGTTTTTGGTGCTCTTCTATGATGGAAAGCCAGAAGGCGTACTCTCGCGGGTTATCTGGCACGCTCGACAAAAGAACGAGTTTTGGAACGATCTAACCCCCAGCTCACTATTGTTGGGTACCATGGCGCTACTTTTCTGTTCGGTATTCCTATCGTCCAACACTACAACTAGGTCCGAGAGCATCTGGGCTGCTGCCTTTGCGCTAATTCCTTACTTGCCGCTCATTCCTCCGGGTTTAGCTGGCTTTCTGGTCTATCGCGGTTTGTGGCAAAAAAGCCGACTCTACCGTGCCAAAAAAGACCTTTACTTACTTGCAGAAAGGGCACTCAATTCTGAGCAACTCAGGCTGCATTGTTCTTACCAGAGCCAAGTGCTTACGCAATTTAACCAAGACATAGAGGACGGCATGCGCAAGATAGAGCTTTCTGGGCGAGCCAAGGCCACCACTATTAAGTACTTTCCCTTGTTTAGGCGCGACCCAGCCGCTGAGTCTTTTTTGATCAAGGGCGCAGACAGTTTGAGCCTAAAACATTTGATGCGTAAAGTTAGTCTGTATGAGATAGCAAGCCTTGGTTTTTTGAGCGCAGGCTTGCTGATCAATTTTTCTTTAATAGTCTTCTTGGGTGTGCAGCTAGTAAAAAGTTTTTAATCTTGTCGCAAAAAATTGCGGCTCTTATTCTTTTTTCTTGGCAAAATTGACGCTTAGCGTGCGTCCGCGAAACTCTTGATTATTGATGACATCAATTACTGCCTGAGCCTTTTCGTTTTTAATATCGATAAACGAATAGTTATCAAGAATTTTGATAGCGCCAATGTCTTCTTTTTCTAGTTTGCAGGTATCAATCAAAAGGCCCATAAGGTCACGCGGGTAGACTCTTCTGGTGCGTCCTATGCCGACAAACAGGGTGGTCATCTCTTCATTGTTACGGGAGACTGATGGCTTAATGTCTTCTACTACTTTTTCAGGCCGTCTTGGCGGCGCTGCAGGTCTTCGTTCTTCTTGGATCGGACTGACTTGCACCATGCGCGCCTTCTTGATCAATAGAGCTGCCACATAGCCACGATTAAAAAGTGGAACACTTGATCTGAAAATACGGCGTATTTCATTGATTTCACTCGGGTCATTAAGCTGATGTAATTCATCAACCAAAACTTGTAGTGCTGCTTTGAGCGCGGGCTCATTGAGCTTCACCTTTGCCATAAAAACTCCTAAAAAAACCGTAGCAAACCCTCTGTATCGTAAAAAAGCCCTTTTTTGCTAGTGTATCACCACTACGACAGAGAAAAATACATGATAACTCATGCTACGGCTGAAAATGTGCTATACCAATACATGGCGAGGAACCAAGCATAGAAAAATCTTGGTTCGCACAGTAAAATATCTACACCGGGTTGATTTGTCAACCTTGCACGCACAAGGAGTTTAAGATGAAGCTATTGAACAAAGCCAAAGTACTTATGCCAAGACCTATAGAAGTCGTGGCATGGATCATAGTCTTGTCTCTTGTCGCTGTATCTCCTGCTATTGCGGTTGACTTTAGCTTTTCATTTAAGACCGGAGACTCCTACCGAATTCTCAGTCAAGTGCGCCAAGATGTTTATGTTGATGGTGTTTTTTCTCACGTTGGTGACCAGCTAAATCGCATCGTGGTCAAAGTTGGAGAAGTCAAGGATGGCAAAGCATTTCACCAGTTGGAGTACAGTAATTCCGCAGAAGCCAGAAACCCAAACCAAGTCTACCAGTTTGACCGTCGTTACAGTGCCACTTTTTGGCGTGACAAGCGTGGCAACTACCAAATTGATCCTAATCTTTTTGTGCCCACCGTACAGGATGTACCAGTCTTTCCTAACCGCGACCTCAAACCTGGCGACACTTGGTCGGCTCCAGGCCGTGAAATTCACGACATGCGAGAAGGGCTGGGTATGGCCAAGCCTTTGGTCTTCCCGATGCCTGTCAGTTACCTCTATGAAGGCAAGGCCACGTGGGAAGGCAAAGAATATGACTTACTGCGTATTGACTACAATGTCTATTATCGACCAGAACAGGCTGACCGCCAAACTTCGCCGGTCAGTCTAATTACAGGTTTCTCACGACAGCGCATGTTCTGGGACACCTCAGCCGGGCGGCCTGTTTACTATGACGAGCAGTACGCCATCAATTTGCAGCTCACTGACGGTCGGCGCGTGTCGTTTGAGGGAACTGCCAACGCAAGAGTACTAGTAGAAAGCAACTTGGAAATAGAAAAAGGGATTGAGCAGCTTAGGCAAGATTTGCGCAAAAATAAAGTAGAAAACGTATCGGTACGTGAGACGGAGCACGGTATAACCATCGCTATAGAGAATATTCAGTTTGCTCCTGATTCTGCTCAACTGCTGCCAGGGGAGATCCGTAAGCTAGAAACTATCTCAGGGTTGCTTGCGCGCTGGCCAGATAAGGATTTGTTGATTAGTGGACATACGGCCTTGGCCGGCAACGAACAGGGCCGGCAAAAACTGAGCGAAGAACGAGCGCAAACGGTCGGCCAATACTTGCTGGACCAAGGGGTGCGCAAACGCGATCAGGTAGTCTTTGAGGGCCGCGCTGCCAGCCAGCCTCTGGCGGAAAATACCACCGAAGCTGGCCGATCGCGCAATCGACGGGTCGAAATTACTATTCTGAAGTAACGCTAGTGATAAACTTTGCCTAGGGATTGATTTTTATGCCCAACTGCAATTGGTCACCAGACACCAGAAAATACGGCCGAGCATCAAACTTTATCCGTCCATCTGCCAGTTTTTCTTTGGCAAGGTCGTTGGCGTGGCTGGCGGTCAGTTCAAGATACAGACTTCGTAGTACTGATCCTCCAATCCATGCGGCTAGGCTGGGCAAGAGATCAAGGAAACTGAGTCCATCCCAAGCTGCGTTCACTTGGCTTCTGCTGGCACCAAAATAGTCGAGACTGTCAAACTTAACTTGCGGTGGGAGCAGGGCATAGCTGCTGGCTATGGTTGCAGCTATAAGTGCCACGTCCAATGACACAAAAAGTACACCGTAGCCGTCTTCATTTTGGCTAAAGTGACCAAGGCCGCCCAAAAAGTGGGCTTTTTTGCTTATCTGATCTAACCAAGCTTTTTCTTGCTTGAGCACTGAGAGATCGGCCAGCATCTTGAGGAAAGTTGTAGTGCGGATTTCGCCCAAATACTTAGCGTCAAGACTTGATAGCCACTGATTGACGAGCGCTTCTTCTTTTTGAGTGTATTCTTTGTTTTTTGATTCTTTGGCACCAAGGCCGGTGCTTGCGAATATAAGTACGACAAGCATCAAGAGTAGGATTTTTGCAGAACTGTTAGTTTTCTTGAACATTAGTAAATCTCCTTGAGGCCAGTATACCATGGTTTTGCCTTTGTGCCTTTTTTGGCTTTATGTTACTCTCAGGTTATGAACTGCGTGATATTTACCAAAGAGGAATGGGGCCAGAACTTGCCCAGCCATGACGAACGCAGCATACATTTGAGAGAAGTTTTGCGCGTGCAAGCAGGCGACCAGCTTAAGGTTGGGCTGCTTGGAGCGGGATACGCAACTGCGCTAGTCAAGCGCTGCGATCGCACTGGTACCGAGTTGAGCTTTCCTGCACCTGAGCAGCTAAGCACTTTAGCTGCTGTCGTGCCTGTGCGACTCATCTTGGCTCACCCGCGACCGCCAGTGATGCAGCGCCTGCTAAAGGACATCAACGCCCTCGATATCCAAAAAATAGATATTGTACTAGGACAGTTGGCAGAGAAGTCTTACTTTGAAAGCAAAATTTGGAAGAACAAACACTACGAGTCTTTTCTTTTACAAGGAGCGTGTCAGGGTGGTGTGCCTCGTCTTAGTCAACTAACGCGCCATTGGAGCCTGCAGGCGGCACTAACTAGCATGCCGGGCACACTTTCTGATGCAAGTCACAAGATAGTATTTGATCTCGGCAGTAAGCTGCCCAGCTTTTTAGATCTGTGCCACCAGATTGCTCACAGCGCTGGCTTTTCTGAGTTTAGCCAACAACCAGAGATAGTTGTCGCCGTTGGCTGCGAGCGAGGCTGGAGCTATCAAGAACGCGCCATTTTTGGGCAGGCCGGATTTACAAGCTATTCGTTAGGGTCTAGTATTTTGAGGACCGAGGCGGCCGTCAACCTGGCCTTGGGCATGCTTTGTTTGGCCCTTACTACTGCCACTAGCAAGCAAAGACAAGCAGAGTAATGCTGCCAGAAGTATTTCCTCCCAGCGCATCGCGCGTCAAAAAACAGATAGAAGGTCGGGACCACGTCTTTGCCTTAGTACTGCCGCCGGGGCTAGAAGAACTTGCGACCAAAGAAGCACAAGAACTCGGACTGACAAGACTTGAAGCCAATAAAGGTGACGCTTCGATCTTTGAGTTTGCCGGTCGTATGGCCCAACTTTACCGAGCCAGTACCCAGTTGCGACTCGCCGGGCGTATTTTGCTTCGCGTGGCGGATTTTCATGCCTCTGCCCGAGAAGAGCTGTTTCGCCAACTCTACAAGATCCCGTGGGAGCTATGGTTGCGACCGGGGCTGTTGCGCGTCGACGCACATATCAAAACCAGCCGCATTTCTCACGAGGGTATGGCCAGTCAGACGACCAGCGAGGCAATCATGCGTCGCTGGCTGGCCGCAGGTTTGACCGACGTTGACCAGAGCATACAACACAGAATCATCATTCGACTGGAAGATAACCGTGCATTGGTCAGCATTGACGCCTCAGGTCAAGGTCTCTACCATCGCGGCTGGCGAATCGAGCAAGCTCAGGCTCCTTTGCGAGAAAACTTGGCGGCAGGAATTTTAAAAGCCGCAGGCTGGCCCGAGCGGGTCTCGGCCCTGCTCGATCCGATGTGTGGATCCGGTACATTTTCTATTGAGGCTTGGGGAATCAAACACGGCTTAGCTGCCCCCAGCGACAGAAAATGGGCGTTTTTTGACTGGCCTGTCTTTACGCCAAAAACATTTGCCTACCACAGTCGCAGCCAAGAGTCTAAGCTGCCCGACTTCTGCAAAGTACAAGCAATGTGGACAAGTGACCAGGACGCTAATCTTGTAGAAAAAGCCAAGCGCAACTTCCAACGATACGCTAGTCCCGGGGCCTTAGATGCACCAGTCTTTTCTTGTGCGGACTTTTTTGAGATAGATCCGCATGCTTTGCGGTCATCTTTGCCAGCCAATGAAAAAAGAGCGCCTTTGTTGGTGCTAAACCCACCCTATGGCTTGAGACTTGAGTCGGGAGACAACAGATTCTTTGAAAGATTGTACCAAGAGCTTGTAAGCCGATTTACCGGTTGGCGGGTTGCCGTGCTAGCGCTTAGCCACCAAGCACCCCCCGCGGCAATCAAAAGATTTAGACCAGTGCTTAAACTAAGGCACGGCGGTTTGGACACCAGTGTTTGGTTTTTGCAATTATAGATTTTGATCAACTTCGCGTTAATCAACTTCGCGTCAATCAACCAGACTTGGCGTCAGCCTTGTTCTGGTAGTCTTTGCGCAGCTTTTGAGCTGGGAGACTGGATCGAATACGCTTAAATTGAGTATCTAGATAGCTTGTCATGTCGCTCTGAAAAGTACTACAGATCATGGCATTGAGTTTTGACCTTGTTATGTCGTCCAGGCCTTCTTTGTCCAAGTTATTTTTAAAAACGAAGACATACATTGGCTTGCCTTGTACAACTCTTTTAATTGCCAACATGGCGTTGACCATACACATAGTACCCGACAAAAGCAGTTGGATATTGCTCATCTTCTTGTACAAAGCCATCTCTGGTTCTTTATCAACAAACTCGCAAGAAAAATGGCTAATACTGATGTCTTTGACAAGTCCCTCATACTTGATGCCGTCATGGACCAGATTGAGTCTATATTTTTCGGAACACAAAAGCCGGATGCTTTTTCTTCTGCCCGCGGCTTGGTTTGCGGTCAACACATCAAGCAAAAGGCTCTGGTTGCGAGATTTGGAAAAATGCATTGGAATGCAACCACAGTTAATACCAATATTAAAGAGAAACGCTTTTTCGAGTTTTCGGCTGATTTCGGGTGTATGCACATTCTTGTACAAGACGCCAATGCGAATATTTTCTTGGTACTGTTTTTGAAGGTTTGCAATGTATTCTATCCACTTGGGTATACTCGAGGACTTATCTATCGTAATGAAGAGAATCAGCTCCTTAAATATCTTAATCAGGTACTCAATCTTTTGACCCAACTGGAGGTAGGGGTCATCAAGCAGCAGATAGGTTTCGAAACCTTGCAGAAAAGCGGACTCGACAAATGACTCGGAAATCATTGACAGATCAGGAGTAACAAAAAATACCTTAATACCTTCAGTTCTTTCTATTTCTATTTTTGCCATGATTAATCCTTGTTTTTAAATTGACACACTCCCTGCCCAGACTGGTGATGCTAATTCTAAGCCCTGATAAATGATAACACAAGCAAAAATCTCAAATATGATTGATAGACCAACGAGCTTGCAGTACTATCGTGCTAACAGTTATGAACTTAACCGAGTCAAAGAAAATTAAAGAACGGGACTTGTCAGCGCCTGTAAAAGAGTGGTTTGAGGCGCAGGGCTATCAAGTTTTTGGCGAGGTAAAGCACTGTGACTTGGTTGCGCGCAAGCAAACTGAACTAATAGCAATCGAACTTAAGCTTGGATTTTCTCTCGCTTTGGTCTACCAAGGCCTTAGACGACAAGAACACTGCCACACCGTTTACCTCGCTGTTGCGCTAAATAACGGCAAGAGCACTATTCCCAAACTCAACGAGGTCAGGCGTCTGTGTATGCGCTTAAAACTTGGCCTCATAGTTGTAAAATTTCTCAAGAGCAAAACCAAGGTCGAGCTTGCTTGTAAACCTGATGAACTGATAATTAAAAATCGTCCTGCAAAGAGGGCGGCCATAATTAAGGAGATAGACGGACGCTACGCTGAGTTTAACTCCGGTGGCTTGCCATCGTCTGTTAGAAAGATGTCCGCCTATCGTCAGCGCTCATTGGTGCTTGCATGGTTACTTTCTAGCCTTGATGGCGGCTCGAGTCCTAGTAAACTCATTGAGCGTGGCGGCGATAGTCGAGCGGGTTTGATGCTCAATGCCAACTACTACGGCTGGTTTGATCACCCTGCCAGAGGACTTTACTCACTTTCTGTTGAAGGAAAGCAAGCCTTGCTCCACTATATACAAGAGCTAGAAGTGATAAAAAAGAGCTTACTAGCCTAAGCCGTAAGATTACCTAGCGACTCAGGTCTAAACTGCATTTTTTGGATTAAGTAGTCGCAACTTCTTTTTTTTTGCTATTCCAACGACGAGCTTTTTCTAGACAGGTGTCACAAAGCTGGCCTGTCTTGGTTTCAAGACCACAGCGTGGACACAGGCCATCTTTTTTGCGGCTCAGGTACAGAGCACGGCGGGCTTCGTTGGCTTCCTCTTGATGTAAAAAATACCAGCGACGATAGCGTTCGGCGCCTGTAGGATCTTTAGCCATGATAGCTTCCTTTTGCCTGGGAGGCGAAACAAGATTTTTACATTACCGATGACGGTAAGCATTCCTATAGTAAACAACTAACAGGAGCACTAGAAAGTTACACTAACAGAATGGTATTTGAAAGTAAAGTTTTAGCATTGTCAATTTGGCATATTATGTGACTTTACAAGCCAAAAATCACGGATATAATGCCTAAAAAAGAACCGCAAGCTGGCCAATACTTTGATCCAAGGAGTTTGTATGAATCTCGAAGACACGCCACATCGTCGCTATAGTCCATTGACGGGGGAATGGATCTTAGTTTCTCCCCATCGGACCAAGCGCCCTTGGAACGGCAAGATAGAAGCTTTGCCTGCCACGGTGATGCCCAAACATGACCCGAGCTGCAATCTATGCCCAGGAAATCCAAGGGCAGGCGGCCAGATTAACCCCGACTACCATGAGCCTTTTGTTTTTGCCAACGACTTTGCGGCCCTGTTGCCAGACACAGCTCAGGACAGTTTTAACGAGGCTGATTTGCTCAGAGCAGAGGCAGAGTCTGGTGCCTGCAAAGTAATTTGCTTTTCCCCGCGCCACGACTTAACCCTTGCACGTATGTCTTTGCCAGAAGTTAGCTCTGTTGTAGATACCTGGAAGCGTGAATACGAGCTGCTTGCCGTCAATAAAGACATCAATTATGTGCAGATCTTTGAGAACAGAGGTGAAGTGATGGGTTGTTCCAACCCTCATCCGCATGGTCAGATTTGGTCCAATCGAAGTATCCCCGACATTCCAGCCAAAGAGGGCGAATGCCAAAACGCTTGGCTGGCCAAACGCGGCACAAGTCTCTTGTTGGACTATCTTGATTTGGAACGAAGCAAGGCAGAGCGACTTATATTCGAAAACGAAGCCTGGACCGCACTGGTGCCTTTTTGGGCAGTCTGGCCTTATGAGACTATGATTGTGCCTCGCTTTAAAATTAGCAACTTGAGCCAGCTAGAACCAAAACAGGCAGACTTGCTTGCTGACGCCCTCGGGCGCATGACTCGCCGTTTTGATCAGCTTTTTCAAACTAGCTTTCCTTATTCGATGGGCATCCACCAAAGCCCTTGTGATGGCAAAGATCATCCTGAGTGGCAATTGCACATTCACTTTTTGCCACCTTTGCTGCGCAGTGCGACCGTCAAAAAATTTATGGTAGGTTACGAAATGCTTGCCATGCCGCAGCGCGACATCACTGCCGAAATGAGCGCAGCCAAGTTGCGTTCTGTCAGCGAAGAAGTCTTGGCATGAGGCCACAGCTAGGTCAACAAAGAAAGGACATGCTAACGCAGTCTTTTGCTAGCTGTTTTGGAAAAGGCACAGAGCTGCATGGAGCACCTTATTCTAATGGCCAAAGCTTGCGCTTTTTTTCCGCGCCTGGACGAACTGAACTTGGCGGAAATCATACTGACCACAACCAAGGTAAAGTATTGGCGGCGGCCATCAATCTGGAAGCCTCAGCGGCAGTCGCTGAGCGCAGTGACTCGATCGTTAGGATCGTTTCTAAAGGTTGGCAGCAAGTCTTTTCTGTCGACCTGCAGGACTTGCAAGCATATGTCGAGGAACAGGGAACTACGCAGTCATTGCTGCGTGGCATAGCAGCCAGCTTTGTAAGGCGTGGGCTAAAAATTGGGGGCTTTGACGCTTGGCTTGAGTCGTCGGTCTTGCCGGGTTCTGGTTTGTCATCCTCGGCGGCTATTGAGGTTTTGTTAGGCTGTATATTTTCGGCACTATTTAATGCTGATAGCGTATTGCCGTCAGATCTTGCCCTCATCGGTCAAGAGGCTGAGAATATCTACTTTGGAAAACCGTGCGGATTGATGGACCAGATGGCGTGTGCACATGGTGGCGCACTGGCTATAGATTTTGGTAATCCCAAACAAGCCAGTATCAAAACCCTCGATCTCAATTTTGCAAATTTTGGCTATCGATTGGCGATTGTGGACACTGGTGGTTCACACGCCAACTTAACCGACGAGTATGCGTCAATACCAAGTGAGATGAAATCAGTAGCCAAGTTTTTTGGCAAAGAAGTCTTGAGAGAACTTGAGGAAGATACTTTTTATGCGGCGCTCGCTGAGCTAAAAACTAAGCTCTCTCATCGCGCTATTAGTCGTGCGATGCATTTTTACGGCGAAAATCGCCGCGTTGACCAAATGGTCTTGGCCTTGGAAAACAAGCAGATCGACACTTACCTCGACTTAGTTAATGACTCAGGTAGCTCATCTAGTCTGCTGCTTCAGAATATAGCGCCCAGCTCTGGTCGCGCCGAGCAAGCTATTTGTTTAGGGCTGGGGCTCGCACAACGTTTGCTTGGCAAGCAAGGAGCAAGCCGTGTTCATGGCGGCGGGCTGGCAGGCACTATTCAAGCCTATGTGCCTGATGACAAAGCCGAGAAATTTGAGCGAGAAATGCAGGCGGTTTTTGGCCATGGCAGCGTCTACCTTTTGGATATTCGTTTGGGGAGCGCTGGAGAACTGCGCTCCTAGCTCGACCAACTCAGATAGCGCAGCTAAGTTTGAGCGTTGTGCCGGCGATCTTTCTTGCGCGCGATTATGTTAAAAAGTCTTGTTTTTTCGGGCTCTACTGCTAGCCTGATTTCTATGAGTGCGCCACTGCCTTTGGGAACTCGGTTGTTGGCGCTAATAAAGCCACCGCTGCCTTCTACAATGGTTTTGGTGCGCGCTAAACCTAGGCCGACGTGTTTGGAGACAGTCGACGCCTCGGGACGGTCACAATAGAATCTTTTAAAAACTGCCTCGTTTTGTCCAGGCGCGAGACCAGGTCCGTCGTCCCATATAGAAATATCTATCCACTGTTGGCTTCGTTTTCTGGTAATTTTGGTCAAATTAGCTTCTATACCAAAAGCACCTTCCTCGGAACAAAAACTCTGGGCATTGTCCAAGACTTCGTCCAAGGCTCTTGAGAGGTAGCGCGGTGCCATGAGTACCAAAGCTTTGGGGATTTGTCCCAATTTAAAACGAGAGTCAATTTTTGACCAACGTTGGGCGTAGTTTTGAATCCAAGCCGAGAGTTCAATTTTTTCTCTTTTTGTTTTTGCAACGTCGAGATCGAGCCGACTGAGTTCACGAGCGGCAACTAAAATATGCAAAAGTTGCTCAGTTTGCAGGCTGATCTGATCTAAGAGTTGGCGCTCGGCTTCTGTCTGTTTGCTTTGGCGAAGTAGCGCAGTTGCTGATTGGATGGTGCTGAGTGGCGAGTGAGCCTCGTGGGTCAGGTCGCTAGCAAAAGTCTCTACAAAGTCAGTATGGGACCTTAGACGCACAGCCAAGGTTTGTAGTGATGACGCCAATGAGCGGATCTCTGCCGGACCCCGCATACCGCCAAAGTCACCCACTGGACGTCCGGCTGCATTGACAAAATGTTGACTCTGTCGCTTTAGCTTTTTGAGTGGGCGCGTGATGGTTGATGTAAAAATGATGCTAAAGAGTAAAGCCGCACCAAGGCTTGTCAAAAACACTTCAAAAAATCTGAGTCTGATTTCGTAGAGATTCTGCAGGATGTAAAGGGTGCTTTGGCTAACCAAAATCGCGCCTTTGATTGGACCTGGCTGCCCTTGGAACTCTGGCCCTCTGATAGGTACCGCACTATACAGTGTAACTGAACGTTGCTTAGCACTCAGCTCAGTATGGGCCCCATAATAGCCCGTAAGTGCCTTGGCGGTAGCAGGATTCATGATCTGATCCAGATCTGCCAGTTCGTTTGCAGAACTCTCTGGAGCACGCAGTAGCCATCTAATAAACCTAAAAGGAAGACTGCCAATAGAATAAAGGAAGGATTCATTCTCGTAGCTGTACCACACAAAGTTGTCTTGTCTTGGCAAACTTGCTGGTCTGATTGACGCTTGGACCAAACTAGAATCTGCTATGACGCTTGCATTTGCGTCTAAGATTCTAATTCTTGATTGGCTGCGACTGCCAAGGTTTGAGAGGATGAATCTGGCTTGGGTCTCAAGTTCTTGTTTTCCCATGGCAAATGACAGTGCCGCGGCACTAATGCGGGCATTTGCCACCATAGCCTGCTCTTGAGAGTAAAGCAGTTGTTTCTCGTAGGTACGTAGGTATAGAAGTGAAGCAATAGGCAAAAACACCAAAAGAATATTAAACATGAGGATACGAACCGACAGGCGACCCCAAAAAAAAGAGAACTTTCTCAAGTATGAAACTATCTTGTCGCTCACCCCATCTTCTCCAATGAGTAAATCCTAAGCTTATTATAACACTAAGGTAGATACCAGTCCTATTGAGTTTGGAGGGCTTTGGCTTCTTTTCTTTGTATTGACAGCTGTATCAAGTGCGATTAGCCTCAGGTCGTGGTAAAACTAAGACAAGGAGTTGCGTCATGCGAAGGGACATCGTTCATAGTAGTGCCGACGAACTAAAATATGAGATCAGAGAGATAGTTTTGTTTGCGCGCGAGGTAGAAAAATTTGGAATTGAGATAATTTGGGAGAATATTGGCGATCCAGTCCAAAAAGGGGAGCGCCTACCAGACTGGATTAAGCAGATAGTCAGCAGCTACGCTCTAAAAGATCTTAGTTACGCCTACACTGATACCCAAGGTATACCGAGCACTAGAAAATTTTTGGCAGAACAAGTTAATCAGCGTGGTCAGTCGGGGCAGGGTGTTCAGATTGACGCCGACGATATAGTATTTTTTAACGGTCTTGGCGACGCGGTAGCCAAGGTTTTTGGCTTTCTCAAACGCGAGGCCCGGGTTCTTGGGCCTTCTCCAGCTTATTCGACCCTGTCGTCGGCCGAAGCGGCCCACTCTGGCTATCATCATATGACTTATACGCTAGAACCGTCACTCAATTGGCAGCCCGACATGCAAGACGTAGAAAATAAGGTCAAGTACAACGATGCAATCGCTGGAATTCTTCTGATCAATCCAGACAACCCTACCGGTGCGGTCTATCCCGAGCAAGTTTTGCGCCAATTTGTTCGCATCGCCCGCGAATACGACTTATTTTTGATCGCGGACGAAACGTACGCCAACATCACTTACAATGGTGCTCAGTTTACCCCGCTTTCTGAAGTCTTGGGTTCCGTCCCCGGTATGGCCCTACGATCAATATCCAAAGATTTTCCTTGGCCAGGTGCACGTTGTGGCTGGATGGAAGTTTACAATCAAGCCAAAGATGCCAACTTTGCACGCTACATAAAGACCATCGTTGATGCCAAGCGATTAGAAGTGTGCTCAACTGCCTTACCGCAGATGATAATTCCCGAAGTCCTTGCCGACCCTCGATTTTCGCTACACCTCAAGCGACGGGCCCAGATGTTTGGCGAGCGAGCAAGGCAAGCTTATGAAACCTTTTTGCCGATTGAGCAAGTTTCGGTTAGTTTACCTGGTGGAGCCTTGTATTTTACGGTTGTGTTTAAGTCTGGTGTACTAGAAGAAGGTCAGAGCCTCCCGGTGACTGATCCGAACCTAAAGGCTTTTATTGAACAGAAAACGCGTGGGCAAGCACTCGATAAGTGCTTTGCTTATTGGCTTTTGGCAAACAGCGGTATTTGCGTTGTGCCACTTTCGGGTTTTGCCTGCGCCATGCCAGGATTTAGATTGACTTTGCTAGAAACTGACGACCAAAAAAGACAAGTGATTTGGACCACGGTAGCCGACGCAATCAGACATTATTTGTCCAGCTGCCGGTGATCACGATTACTTCAGAGGCAGCCAAATTCGGAGTAATTGAGCCGTTAAGGCAGGAGTGAGTGACTACCTGGTTAAACCAGTTGCTGACCAAAACTTGTCAGGAAAATTAGAACGGCTGGTGCCTGATGATTTTGTGCCGCGACGAGACGCACGATTGGGGCATGTCAGGAATTATTGGCATCGGAGGAGACACGCATGGCATGGTAGTCTTATCGTTTTCTACCTCGCATCGATTGAGCATAAGTTTGCCTTCAATAGTCAGGGGTGAGTCTCACCAAGTCGTTTGGCCACAGGGTGTTCCTATAATTGCTTTGCCCTTTAAAAGTGCAGCTGGTGCCTTTCAGCTATGTCTTGGTCTCGAGAACATTATCCAAACGGGAGATCTTGCATAAGTAAGAATACGGCGGGTGAAGCAGGGGTACTAGTCAATCTTTTAACTAGTGGCAGCGGCAAGCTTTACGAAATTAGTATGCGCGGCGGAGCTATTTTGCGTTCAGTCAAAGAAAAAGTCTTGAGGACTGAATTCAGTTGCTCGACAGCGCGGGCTCTGACCAGCCTGTTTTGGTGGTTGTACGCGATGTTGCTGACGAAGCCAAGCTGCGCGAAAGTCTGGACAACGAAGCTCCGGCCCATGGCAAGAGCATGGAAGAAGACATCCGCAAGCAACTAGGCAGAAACCTAAATAGGAAAGAACTACTCGAGTTTATCATCGGACTTGGCCGAGTCAGACAAGAAATGGAAGAACTCAAGAGCTTGATCCAAAAGGTGCTGAGGTGAGTTGGTGATGGGCAAGTAAACGCTATTGTGAGTTTCAATTGCGCTTGCCTTTGGGAGCAAGTCTCACTTAGACTATCGCCGAAGGGAAGACAAGCTTGAAATCATTAGAAGAAAGCAAACAATACTTGGACGAAATGGCGCAAGAACTGCAAACCTTAATGGACTTTGACATAATGGAAATGTACCGGTTCTTGACCGACATTGGTAATAGCATCCCTGCAATCGCCAACGACCGCAAAATTCCTGACAACTTTGTCAAAGGCTGCACATCCAACGTCTACGTTGACGCCGCAATCAACAACGGTGGCATACAATACTCGGGTTCGAGTGAAGCCCACATAGTGCGAGGCTATCTGTGCATTCTCATCAATGCACTGAGCGGCTTGGCTCCGGAGCAGTTTTTGAGCGGTAGTCGATCCATGATAGAAGGCTTTGCCGAGGCAACCAATCTAAAGGCCGCTTTGACGCCGTCACGCGCAAACGCATTTGGCAACATTTACGCCCTGATGGCCGAAAAAGCCAAAGCTTTGGGAACTCAAGCATGACTGATGGATTGAATGTTGTCGTATGGAACGAGAACATACACGACCGGCGGGACGCCAAGGTCAAAGAGATTTATCCCAAAGGCATTCACGGGACCATTGCTGATTTTTTATCGGAAGACAAGCGATTGACCGTAAGCACTGCCACCATGGATCAAGACCAACATGGCTTGAGTGACGCCAAGCTTGATGCCTGCGACGTTTTGATTTGGTGGGGGCATATTGGCCATGATCAAGTTGAAGATTTTATTATAGATCGTGTACAAGAGCGTGTCTTAGCGGGAATGGGGCTAATAGTTTTACATTCTGCCCACATGTCAAAAATTTTTAAACGCTTAATGGGAACCACAGGCTACTTGTCTTGGCGCGAAGATGGTGAACGCGAGAAAATATGGGTGGTCGATCCATCGCATGCGATTGCTCATGGTATTGGCTCAAGCTTTGAACTACAGGAAGAAGAGATGTACGGTGAGTACTTTGATATTCCCCGCCCTGATGAGCTAGTCTTTATTTCTTCGTTTGCAGGAGGCGAAGTGTTTAGATCAGGGTGTTGTTGGCAACGTGGACATGGCAAAATATTCTACTTTAGGCCAGGACACGAGACTTTTCCAAGCTACCATGACCTCAACGTTCAGCTTGTAATCAAGAATGCTGTTTGGTGGAGCAAACCGCGCCTACGACAAACCGAACAACTACGACAGCAAGCGCGTCAGCCGCACTAGCGATCCGGTCAAAACCAAAGCCAAGTCTCAATCAAAGCCCAAGCCTTTGGCGCAAAGCAGCCACATCGGCTAGAAGCTCAGTTGCGCCAGCGTTTTTTAGGGCTTCTTTGTCCCTAAATCCCCAAAGTACAGCCAGCGCCATAGCTCCAGCATTTAAAGCAGTTTTTATGTCTGCCTCGCTGTCTCCGACAAGCATAGTCTCACTGACAAGCTGGGAGACCTCACCACTAAGATCACCTTGGACAATCAGGCTCTCAAGCACTGCAAACAAAGCGTTTGGATCGGGCTTGCGAGCTTGGCCTGCAATCTCACCTCTCACCAAAGAGAACTGCCCACCAAAAAAGTGCTCGACAAGCGACTTAGCAATAGGGTCGGCCTTATTGCTGAGCACTGCTAAAAGATGACCAGCGTTTTTGAGCTCACGCACCAATTCGCTTATGCCAGGATACGGTTTAGTGAGGACAAAGGGTTGGGCGAGATAGTGTGATTTTAAATGCTCGAGCACATTCTGGGCCAAGCTTTGTCGTAGTTGGGAGTTTTCTATGGCCGAGTTTACAAGCTGCCCAAGACCGTGGCCCACCATGCGTCTGACTACCTCGCGATCATGAGTTGGCAAGTTATGGAAACGCAAAGCATCGTTGAGTGCGTTGGCTATGTCATCGAGACTATCCAGCAACGTTCCGTCAAGGTCAAAAACTATACAGCAAGGTGGTTTCATAAAGCAACTTTCGCCTAGCCGGTTGATGTTTATGCTAAAACATGCTTGGCTTAGAGTTTGACTGCATTTTGCAGTTGTGGCGGACAAGCACCACATGCCGAGTGACATGTTGCAATCAATAGCGTATATCTATTTTTTGGACAAGTCGGAGGATGCATCCAGTGAAGAAAAATGGTTTTCTGAAGTGTGTGATCGTAGCTATTGCTTTGTTTGGCATTACATCTTGTGAATATGTGCCACGAGAAGCCGAGTCGGTCGCTCGACTTGAAGCGCTTTTGCAAAAGCTCGAAAAAAACTGGAGCACCGGCAATGGCGTCGAGCCCTCAACCGTAGAACTGCAAAAAATTAGAGATGCTTGGCAAGATGCGGTTAAGGTGGATCCGGCTATTCTCACCAAAGAGTGGGAGCAACGACGAGACAACGCTTTGAGCGACGCCCAGCTTTATGTTTTAGTTTTGCTTGACGACGTAACCGACCAAAAAAACAAACAAGGCCGGGAGGAATAGACCATGCAAGGACGAATTGCAATCATTCGCCAGTTGATGAAAGACCAGCACTATGACGCCTATCTAGTGAGCAATTCTGATCCGCACCAAAGTGAATACAGCGCCGAACACTTCCATAGTCGTTCTTGGTTAAGCGGCTTTGATGGATCGGTGGGTACCCTCATCGTAAGTCGTGAACAAGCCGGTCTGTGGGTCGATTCTCGCTATTTTATCGAAGCAGAACAAGCGCTAAAAGACTCATCCATAACCGTTTTTAAACAAGGACTTCCGAACGTGCTCAGTCCTGCCCAATGGTTAGCAGAAAACTTGAGTGCTGAACAGACCGTTTCGTTTGACGCACGAACCAGTTCAGTTAAAGCAATACGTGACCTGGAACAAAGCCTAAAGCGGCGTGACATCAAGATAGTTCCTGGTTTAGACCTAGTGGCCAAAGCTTGGACCGACCAGCCAGCGCTGCCTACTAACCCTATCAGGCCTTTTGAAACTAATTTTGCTTTGGTCAGCCGAAAAGAAAAACTTGCCAATTTGGTCAAATATCTTGCTGAGGAAAATTTACAGTGCTACCTCTTGAGCGCACTGGATGATATTGCCTGGTTGCTCAATTTGCGAGGCAGCGACGTGCCCTACAATCCAGTTTTCTTGGCTTGGCTCTTGGTTGGTATCCACGGTTCTACCCTTTTTGTAGACCTAAGCAAGATTAGCGCCGAAACCTACAAAGCCTTGAACGACGATGGAATTGACGTGGCCGAGTATGATTCGGTGGGAGCTTTTTTGCAGACGCTGCCACCGGATGACCGGATTCTCTTGCCTCCAGAAAGTACTTCCATTTTTTGTCTGCAAAATACTTTACATATGAATCAAGTGTTAGAGTCCAGCCCCATAGCAAACACCAAGGCCACTAAGACCGAGATGGAACTGGACGCTCTGCGTTCGTGTTTAGTGCGAGACGGTATAGCCTTGGTTCAAGCATTTGCAGCACTAGAACACAGTTTTGAACAGGGAAGTCTGCTAAGCGAATACTCGGTTTCGCAGAGTATTTTGCAAGAACGCAAAAAGCAGGAGTACTTTGTCAGCGAAAGCTTTGCGCCGATAGTCGCCTATGGAGCCAACGCGGCTATTGTGCACTATCGCACCCCCATAGAAGGCTCTGAAACCTTAAAGACCAACGGCGTGCTACTTATTGATACAGGCGCCCACTATAGCGATGGCACCAGCGACATCACGCGCGTGCTTGCCCTTGGCACTCCAAGTCCAGCTATGATAAACGCTTATACCTTGGTTCTTAAAGGTCACATAGCGCTTGCAGGAGCAAGATTTCCGCAAGGGACAAGCGGCGTGCAGCTCGACATTTTGGCACGTAAGTATCTTTGGGATCAGGGCCTAGACTACGGGCACGGCACCTCACATGGCATTGGCTTTTGCCTAAACGTCCACGAAGGACCAGTATCTATCTCGCCAAGTGCGACCGCTCTACCCTTAAGGGCCGGCATGGTGTTTTCCAACGAGCCAGGCTTCTATCAAGTCGGACAATTTGGTGTCCGCATTGAGAACATGATAGTGGTAAAAGAGGACAACAAAGCGCCGGGATTTTTGTGTTTTGAAACAATATCACTATGCCCGCTGGAACCTAAGCTAATAGACAAATCTCTGCTCGACGCCGCTGACTTGGCTTGGATTAAAGCTTATCATAAAACGGTAATGAGTGGGCTTGGTAAACATTTGGAAAGAGATGCACTTAAGTGGCTTAAGGAAAAGATCCGTTTACTTTAAGCAAGTTGAGCAAATCTGCTCTGCTTATTATGCCCCGTAGCTGACCTTGATCAATCACTGGCGCAAGACCGAGGTCGGTAGAGAAAAACAGGTCTTCTATCTCTTGCAATGTCGACTGTGTGTTGAGCGTCTTGGGGCTGCGATTCATGTAGGCTTTAACCGGAGCGTGCATGGAATCTGCTTTACGCGCCTTTTGAATTTCTCGCAGTGAGAGCAGGCCAAGCAGATGCGCGTGCTCATCGACAACCGGAGCACTGGCATGATTGTGTTCTTCCAAAAACTTGGCAGCTTCTAACATGGTCCAATCAACTCTGAGCGAGTTAACTGACTTGTGCATAATATCTTGAGCTCGCAGCGCTGGTTTGAGACGAATATTAAGCGCGCTTATGAGGTGCTGCATTACCGGAATGTCGTTGCTCTTCTTAAGCAAGGCCGAGGCCGCTTGGGGGTGACCACCACCGCCAAAAGCAGAAAGAACAAAGGCCATGTCCAAGTCAGGCGATGCACTGCGACTTATGATTAGGTGGCTCTTTTCTTTGAGCATATTAAAAACGCATACAATAACTTCGGCTTGTTCAAATTCAAACAAACGTTCCACTAGCAGCGCCAAGCCTGGCGCCTGATTTTCGACATCAACTTCTCCAAGAACTACCGAATGACCGCGCAGCTGCCTACGAGTCATGCTTGCTGCCAACTGGTGCATCAAGACCGAGAGTGCGTTGTCGTAGTATTTAGAAGTTCCCTTTCTAACAATGGACAGGTCGGCACCAGCATCCAAAAGCCAGGTTGCGGCAGAAAAATCGCGAGAACTTACATTGTTGTGACTAAAGCTGCCGGTGTCGGCCACAATGCCCGCCAACGCAATAGTAGCCAGCTCAGGACTGATCACAATGTTTTCTCTGGCAAGCAGATGGCACAAAACGCTGGTATTGGCACCAAGCGCCTCTTGATGAGTCACCGCACCGGGAATATCGCAGCCATCGCTGTGGTGATGGTCGTAGACACTTACATGGGCGGGTAGGGTAAGCCCGCGTTCGAGGTACTCGTGAATTTGACTCAAACTGCGCGTATCGACCACCACTACATGTTCAAGATTGCTTAAGTCGAGTTCGTTCAGATTGACCAAAGGCAAATGATCTTGAAACAAATGGTAGAGGCTCTTCGCCAGCGGATGAATTCTTTGAGAGCGAACAAGTGCGTAGTCTGGGTACAAGTAGTGAGCAAGTGCCATACTGCCGAGGCAGTCCAAGTCCATGTTGCTATGGCCTAAAACAATGCCCTTAACGCTAGTCAAAACTGGTGAAGTGTGGCCCATTAGCCCATTGTATGGCCAGACTGCTCAGAATGCAAGATTATGTGCCAATCAAACATTAACACAGCAACGCGGCATTCTACAACAATGATGTTTAACCTCAGCTTGATCTAGATCATATTTTTTTTTGCCTCTTCTCCTGAAACATGACGTTGTCAGCGTGAGCAAGCATTTCTTCCAAAGAGTCTGAAAAACTACTCGGGATTTCTATGGTGCCTGACGAAAATGATAGGCGGTATTCCGCTTTAAAAGACAATTTGGTCAGTTGGAGTAAGTCATTTAGCCTTGTGGCGAAAACATTAAAACTCTCACTCGTTGTATTGCTTTGCCACAGTACAAACTCGTCTCCGCCAATTCTTCCGAATATATCAGTGTCGCGCTTGACTTGGTTTGCGCATTTTGAAAAGCAAATTAGTGCTTCGTCACCGGCAGCGTGGCCGTAGCTGTCGTTTACTCTCTTGAAGTCATTTAGATCAAAGTAAGAAAGACTCGATGTTTGATTCTGTCTTTTGCAGAAATCAAGCCCCATTTCTGTGAGTTTAAAAAAACCACGCCGATTTGGTGTCTTGGTTAACTCATCCACAATCGCAAGCCTTATTGACGTAAGTTCAGCCTCTACCATCGCCGCCAAGTCTTTTAGTATCTCGTTTTCGCTATCGCTTAGCTTTCTAGGCGTGGTATCAATTATGCACAACGTGCCAACTTTCTCTCCATGGACTACCAACGGTTTGCCAGCGTAGAAACAAATGTTTGGGTCGCCCATGACCAAGGGATTGTCAAAAAAGCGGGGGTCCTTGCTAGCGTCTTGTACCACAAAGACATCGTCTTCTAGAATCGCATGGCCACAGAAAGAGATATCTCGCTCCGTTTCAGCTACTTCTAAGCCAACCTGCGACTTAAACCATTGTCGATTCTTGTCAATTATTGTAACAATGGAAATCGGAACCCTAAAGATATTGCTGGCAAGTCTAGTGATTCGATCAAACCTTTCTTCCTGCTCTGAATCAAGGATACCCAGATTTTTGACAAGATCCAGTCTTTTAACTTCATTTTTTGGGCACTTAGGCGCTTCCATTAATAATCCTGCCTTTTCCCTACTATAGTACTCTAATTGTCTTTTGGCAAAAGCTTGGTCACAGGACTTATAGGCACGCTCGCCATTTTTGCTCTAATAAAAAAGCCCACGGTGTCCGTGCTGACGAAAAAAAAAGCGTTAGGTTTAGATATTTCGCTTTACAACGAAAATGCCTATGCCATTTTGGATTTTTACCCAGCAACCTGAAAGTAGCTGCTCGAGTTCACAGATAATAGTATTTGCGAAGCACTTCTTGCGACGACTAAAAGTCATGGCGTCACTATTTTTGCGAAAGAAAAAAGAAAAGCTCATGGTCGCGAGGCAAAGCTGCAAACGGGGGACAGAGCTACCCTATCAAATGAGCGCACCATACCTGATTGTTCTCAGTAGATCTTTTGCACCCGTCCAACCAAGCCGGACTGCAATCGAACCTTGATGCCATGCGGATGATTAGCAGAGTTAGTCAGAATGTCCTGTACGAAGCCATCAGTCAGTGTACCCGTGCGTTGGTCTTCTTTTAGGACGATTGCTACTTTGATACCTGGTTTTATCTCGGTTCTTTGGGTGCCTTGCATGCGGAATAGTAGCATTTTTTTTGCTGTGGTGATAGCGATTTTTGCCAACATACCTGTCGCAAGAGCGGGTGACAAGTGATGTAGATGTTGAGGTTTTGAATTTAACGCTCAAAAGCCGCACCCCAAGCCCATAGTAGCACCACAAAAATTAAAGATAGCAAAAAATTGCTGTCGTTCGCCTGCCCAAACTATCACTCTCGCTAGCGAATTGTTTCGAGAGTCAATGTACCGGTGTCACCAAAATACATGCCGACAGGTGCCTAAGCAGCGTAATTACTCAAGAGCATCAAGTGCAAGTAGTCAACCAAGTCTGGTGGAGTGGTGCCCTCAATCAAGTGTCCGTTTACAAAGATGCCACACTCTTCTTTGTCGAGCCCCAAGGCCAAACATCGAACTTCCATCGCCAACTGGCAGCGCAGACGAGCCGAGAGGCAAGAATCAATGCGCATTAGTTCTTCAATAGCATTGCCCGGAGTCTTGGTGCTGGTGACAATGGTAACGTCAATACAAGTTCTCATGCTGGCCTCCCGATACATCTTGTGTCTATATAGATAATAATTAATCGATATAAAATAATCAATAATAAAATATCTAATAGGCCGTATTTCTTTTCTTTTTTCTGTTTCTGCTGAAGACAAAAAAGGCCGCCCAGGTACCTGGGCGGCCACAGAAGACTGATCTTTGTCAGTGATTATTTAGGGTAACAAAAACTGGAACTTAAATCGGTCATTGCTGCTAGAAAAATCGTCAGTAGTAATCGGGTTGCCGTCGAAGCCATCTTGACTCTTCCAGTAGCGGTTAGGATAGAGTTTGAGTGCAAGATAGTAGTAGCCGCCACCAGCTGGTGTCAGTACAAATAGCTCGTCATCACCATTGTCAACCACTTCGGTCTTGACGTTGTCGTATTGTCCTGCCCGTAGGGCGTGGCCGGTCGCTTGACTTA
This sequence comes from Spirochaetia bacterium, assembly GCA_038204425.1. Lineage (GTDB taxonomy): Bacteria > Spirochaetota > Spirochaetia > DSM-27196 > Salinispiraceae > JBBRCZ01. Next base: position 29,166 of record JBBRCZ010000013.1, read on the forward strand.
CAAACTTGTAGTAGCTGCCTACTTGGGTCAAGACCCACTTTTGGTTGGATGCACCGGTGTAGCTTGCATTATAAACCGATGAACCGGCATAGCTGTCGTTTTGTTGAACTTTGCCTGAGTACTTGTTTACGATTCGATATGTTCCTGCTGTTACAACCCCAGCAACTGTTGTCGATGTGGTACTGGAAGTGCTTGTAGTACTCGAGGTGCTGGAGGTGCTGGAGGTGCTGGAGGTGCTGGTGCTTGCTAATGTGGTTGAGCTGGTCGAGCTGCTTGTGCTAGTAGTGGAAATTATTGTCGTGCTAGTTGTTCCACCTGATGGGCCGGTAAATCTAAAGTAGTCAAAGTTTCCAACCCCATCACCACCCTTAAAGACGACAAAGAGATTGTGGACTCCCGACACGGGGCCAAAACTCGTGGCGTAGCTTTGGTAGTTGTTCCATCCACCAGTGTTTACTTGGGTGTAGGCCTTTACCAGTGTTCCTGTTGTACTGCCTAAGCGGAACTCCACGGTTCTGCCGGTGCTTCCCGACGCGTAGCGCAAGGTGACACTATTGTAGTTGTTGCTACCAAAGTTGACGTTGTCAAATCTAACCCAGTCGTTGTTGTCCACGTAGGCAATAAAACCGTTGCCTACCGTAATTCCTTGCGATGCATGTGCGCTTTCTGCTTCCAATTGCAAGGTAGTTCCAGCTGCTATGGTGGTGCTAGTTGTTGAGCTTGAGCTTGTTGAGCTGGATGATGTTGAGCTTGTAGACTGGATGCTAGTACTGGTTCCTTGCAAGGTTGAGCTGGTGCTGCCTTGTACACTGGTGCTAGTGCTGCTGACCGTGGTGCTGGTCGTGCCGCCACTTGGAGGAGCAACTATTAGGTCGTCAATCCAAACAGTGCCGCCGCTTGCACTACCGAGTACTGCAAGTTGGATGCCGTAGTTTCCGGGTGCAAGATTGCTGTTGTCAGCAAGTGGTAGGGTGAGGCTTATGGTAGCAAAGGTTGCTGTGTTTCCGTCAACGGCTGCTGCTGGCCAGGCCAGGTTGTTGGGGCCGTAGGTGGCTTGTACCGACGCTGCTTCCACTCCACCTGAAGTATTGGGTGGTGGCAATATTGGTTTGAGAATAAAGACTATCGTATTGTTGGCACTTGCTGCTCTCACTTTAAAGCTAACCGTGGCACTGGATACGCCAGCTCCAAGTCCTCTGTCAAGCAAGGGGCCTGCCCAGATGCCGCCACTTCCCGGTGTAGCAATTTTGAATGCCTTGCTTCCCGAAACGCCTTCTTGAGGAAAATCAACGCTCGCACCACCATAAGTGCCATTGTTGTTACCAAATGTTGCACTATCTAGGCTGCTGTTGTTGTTAAAATTAAGTGTAAAAGCAACAAAGGTTACAACCGTTGTGCCGCCTCTAACCCTAATAGCGTCTGGTGCAGGAAAAATACCGTCATAGTCGCGAAACCCAATAGTGGTCCCGTTGCCAACATTCAGACCCTTGCCAACTACAAAACTGGAGGAAGAGTTTGGTTCGTAAAAACTGTCCCAACCTTCGCCACGGAAGTGTAGTCCAGGGTTGGCATCGTAATTGTTAGACAGACTTGCTCCGCTTAGGTTGCTAGTCCAAGGCAGAGTGTTGGTGGCAAGGTTTTCGCCATAGAAATCTGCGTTATATTTGACGTTGTTGCTTATCGTAACATTGCTGGCTGAGCCAGTTCCCTTGCTGATAACTGCCGTTGCGCTTGAACGCATCAGGAAGACGTTGTTCTGTATGGCAATGTTGGACACATTGGCACCAGACGAAATCTGACTAAGTTGAATAGCATTGTTAAACCCAGCAAAGATGTTGTTCTGGATCTTTATGCTATCATTGCCGCGTGCAACCAAGACGGCCGCGCCATTAGCGCCACCAAAATCGGTGTGGGCAAACTGATTCTCAAATACGTTTTTACGTACGGTGATTTTCTTTACATCGTAGATCCACATGGCCACGCCAAAGCCCTTGTCTTTAAAGTAGCTGTTGTAAATATCCACACCATTGGTAGCTACTTCAACCGCTTCCTTGGAGCTTACGCCATCAAGGTCAACCATCTTAATATTGTAAACCTTTAAGTTTTCACCGGCCACTGCTGGGCTAGTTGTAAAGCCTGGTTGGTCGACGAGAGAAAGCCAGGTATTACAGTCGATGTTATAGAGTTGGTTTCCTGGCCCAATATTCCACAGTTCTACCGAAATGTCTTCGCCCCACTGAGCGTCGTTTTCGTTAACTCGGATATAGCAGTCGTAAATTTTGGTATTCTTAAAGTTTCCTGATACGGTAAATTTAATTCCATAACCATAAATGTCATTGATGGTGATATCATAAATTTCCGCACCATCAAGGCGACCTATGTTGAGGTTACCAGAAGACCACGATCCGGGGCCTGCTATGTCGTCTTTACCGCTGTTGGTAAAGTCACAGTCAAAAATCTTGATACCGGTTGCGTAGTTGGAACTGGCAAAAACACGCGCTCCAGAATCGGCATTGTTGAGAAAGTGTATGTTGCTAATCGAAACATTGTTTCTGGTATTCGATACTATTCCGTTAAAGGTTTTGTTCTTGCCGTCAATTGTAAACCCAGAAACGGTTTGCACAGCACTGTTGCTTGCTGGTGAAAGTCTGATAAGGTAGCTAGAGTCGTTCTCTGGCCCCTGAGAACTAAGGTTGTTGGAAGTCAAGACCGTACTTGCCTTGCCGGCACCAATCAAGTTGATAGCGGCTGGAAGCATAATCTGGTTCTCAACAAAAGTACCAGCGCCAACATTGACGGTGTTTCCGGCGACTGCTACGGTTAAGGCCTTGCCGATGCTACGGAAAGGTAGAACAAAACTACCGTTGCCGCTAGAATCGCTTCCGCTGGCCGTGACATAAACGTGGCCCGGAATTGCTGCTCGTGCTGCACTTACGCCTCCACTACTATCAAGCGGTGCGTTGTCTAGACTACATGCTGCCAAAAAGGCAAACATGGCCACGACAAGACACAAAGGGATCAAATACTTTTTCATTGATCGGCTCCTATAAAGGGATAGAAGGCTGGTTAAAGTAGCCTTAGGTATCCTTTCTATTACGAAGCCACTTTTGATTGTCGTGAATGGACAATCAGAGAAAAAGCATGGATATTCTGTTTGGCAAAAACACCTTTAGCTTGTCTAAAGTGCTAAGCCCTGCGATACTCGCTGCACAGGACGGCATTGATGGCGCTTTCGGTTTTATATGAAGACGAATCTTTTGTGGCTATCAACAAAGCTGCCAATGTTTTGGTGATCCCTGCCCCAGGCCAAACAAGCCCAACACTTACTGACTTGCTCAGAGCTCACTATATTTACCAAGAAAGAAAAAGTGCCGGACAGCCGCCGGAGCCTGTAAGTCCGCTTGCCCATCCATGTCATCGCTTAGATCGCGAGACTAGCGGCGCCATCCTGTTTGCCAAAGGCAAGGCGGCACAAAAGGCCGCTATGGACTTGTTCTTTAAGCATGAGGTAGAAAAAGTCTACCTTGGCGTAGTCAATGGTCTGGTTGGACCACGGCAAGGTGTAATCAACAGTCCAATCGAAGCTAAGACCGCCCAAACACACTATAAAGTTTTGCACCGCGCCAGTGGAGTGTCGGTTATGATGTTTAGAATTATGACAGGTCGAACCAATCAAATTCGAATCCACTGCGCTGCGATGGGCCATGCGCTTTTGGGCGACACTCGTTTTGGGCGCCGAGCAGAATTTGCACTTGGTTTTGAGCGTTGTGCCTTGCACTCCTTGAGGCTCGGCTTTAAGCAGCCCTTTACTCATTCTGCCGTACGCATCTTTGCGCCGCTCAGTGATGACCTGCATTTGTTGCTTGCTTCTCTTGGCTTGAACGCGCCGGTTGAGTAAGCAATTTTTGAACTAAAAAGCTTGTAGCGCGGGCAAAAATACGGCACTATGCTGTCATGAAAATGAGTCTTCCTGGTTTTAGACTTGGCCTAATTGGTGGCGGTCAATTGGGGCGCATGATGGCTATTGAGGCGAGACGCCTTGGAGTGCATACCACGGTCTTGGACCCCGCTGCCAATCCACCGGCTGCCGGTATTGCGGATGTGCATATTAGAGGCAGTCTTTACGACCATGCTGCATTGGATAAGCTTGCAGCGAGCGTCGATGTCGTCAGTTTTGAAATAGAACACACCGACGCCGACTACCTTGCAACACTAGAACAAGGTGGCAAAAAGATATTTCCCAAGCCAGCAACGTTGCTGACTATTCAGGACAAACTGCTCCAAAAACAATTTCTTGCCAAGCACGATTTGCCGGTGCCTTCTTTTAGAGCTTTAGCTCGCTCAGAAATTAAAAATTTTACAAGCGAAGTTTACCCCGTTGTGCACAAAGCTCGCGCCGGAGGCTACGATGGCAAGGGTGTGAGCGTTATTCGTAGCTGCGACAACCATGACCAGCTCTTAGATGTCGATGGCATGATAGAAGAATACATTGACCTTAAGCTAGAACTGGCTGTTCTTTTGGCCCGGGGTACGGCCGGCCAAATTTCTGTCTGGCCATTAATTGAGATGGTTTTTGACGAGCGTACACAAATTTGCAGTAGAGTTTGCGCTCCGGCGCGAGTTAGTGAAGCCATTGCAAAACAGGCAGTGCAAATGTCGGTCGCTGCAATAGAAGCCCTGGACGGGGTAGGAGTTTTTGCAGTCGAACTTTTTATTACCCAGGATGATCGAGTCTTGATCAACGAAATTGCTCCTCGCCCACACAATAGCGGACACTGGACCATCGAGGGTGCGGTTTGCAATCAGTTTGAACAACACGTCAGGGCAGTTTGCGGTTTTCCCTTGGGTGACGCACGTCTGCTAAGACCTTCAGTTATGGTCAACCTCTTGGGTGCCGAAGGTGCCCAAGGAAGCCCAATCATGGTCGGTGCCGACCAACTTTTGGCAATCCCAGGCTTGCGCTTGCATTGGTACCAAAAAGAAACCGTTGCACCAATGCGAAAGATGGGACACTTTACTATTACTCACGACGATTTGGAAAAAGCACTGGTACTTGCGCGTAAAGCCGAATATCTTGTAAGTATAGAAGCACGTTAGAGATTTGATAGCGCCAAGGAGACCACGATGGAGAAAAATCTTACGCATCCGCAAGATCCGCAGTCAAACAACAGTCAGAACGAACATGAGAGCTCGCTTTTAGGCGTTTCGTTAGTTGGCATCATCATGGGCAGTGACTCTGACTTGGTGGTAATGTCCGAGGCCGCCAAGATTCTCGACAAACTACAAATCCCCTATGAGCTGACGGTCATCTCAGCACATCGTACACCACTACGCATGGTGGATTACGCAAAAAGTGCGCACCTGCGTGGGATTCGCGTGATTATTGCCGGAGCTGGCGGCGCCGCCCACCTGCCTGGCATGGTTGCCAGTCTAAGTCCCTTACCAGTCTTGGGTGTTCCCATTAAAGGGCGGAGTCTAGATGGTTTAGACAGTCTTTTGTCCATCGTTCAAATGCCAGCCGGGATCCCCGTTGCGACACTTGGCATTGGTCAAGCAGCCAACGCTGGTCTCTTAGCAGCCCGTATTTTGGCTACCAGTGATGGCCAAATCCTTAGTCGCATCCAAGAATACCAAGCCGAACTTGAGGTTATGGTTTTGGCCAAGGCAAATAGACTAGAAAGTGACGGGTGGCAGTTTTATCTCAATTCTATGGGCGACGCCGCACGCAGCCAATAGAGGTTCTTGCAAAAGTCCCTCGTGAAACTGCGCCTGCGATCTAAAACCAGTTTTCTGAATGGACACTTGAAACTGGCAAGCCGTGCATGAGTAGCTTCTCACGCACGGTGGCAATCATGGCGCTTGAGCCGCAAAGCATAACTCTATCGTTTGCCCGGACTTCTTCTAGACCTGGCCATACGGTTAAGCGACCAAGAAATAGTTGTTGCAAAAGCACAGGGTTAAGATCGACAGCGCTTTGCACCTCAAGAGTCGCATCGGGAGCGCTCAGGCAGATAAGCACTTCCATACCAAATTCTAGATGAGCTTTGAGTATAAGTGGCAAGAAACACAGCTCGTCCAAGCGCCTGACGCCATAAACCAAGACACGCTTTGCAAGCCAATCCTTCTTATCTTTGATGGCATGGCGAATGTTTGAGATAAAAGGTGCCACGCCACTTCCGTTGGCAATCCACCAGGTTTTGCCGCTTGGCACTTTGTCTGCTTGCTGACTGTCAAGCAAAGCAGCATCAATAAAGCTACCGCGAATGTCATGGATGCGGACTGAATCGCCAGGTTTTAGTTGCCACAAATAAGGGCTGAGCTGGCCTTGGTCAACGCGGTTGTAGAGAACTTCCATGTTAGATTGTGGCTCGGAGCAGATGCTGTAAAGACGCGCACTCAAACTTGCTGCTGATAACGAGGCAAGTTGCCCACTGATAAAGCTCGGTTGGTGATCCACGCACAGCAGTCGGCTCGATAGCGAAATGTTTTGATTGCTAAGAACTCGTAAGTGTTGCGGATAGACAATTTTCTGGGCACTGTGCTTACTCGTCATGGTATCACGTCACACATTCATACATACGCAAAATCGACCGGCCATACTCTCGTTGGTCGTAGAGATTTAAACCACTTATCGATAGCTCTTGCTCACTCTGGGTGGGTACCGCTCGTTGGACCGTGTTTGCTATTTCATCTTCGGCAGGAAAATGCATAAAGATTTTGCTGTTTATGGTGATCAGACGACTGGCCAACAAGAGCTTTAAAAGTTCTTCTTTAAAAGGGTAGTCAAAGGGTGGATCCAAAAAAATTAGATCAAAACTTTGTCGCCAACTGGTCACAAAGCGTTCTACGGGCATAATTGAAAGATCAATCCGTCGCTCGGCCATGCTCAGATTTTCCAGTATAACCCGGCGCTTGCCATTGTCTTTTTCTACGCATCGCACCGGATAGGCGCCGCGTGACCAAGCTTCAAGCGCCATAGTTCCTGAGCCGCTAAAGCAATCAAGAAAACTCAAACCACCCAGCTCGCCCAAAATGGAAAAAAAACTCTCGCGCATGCGATCCATTGCCGGCCTGATAACGCCGGGTGGGCAGGTGATTATGCGACCACGTAGGCTGCCGCCTGTTATTCTCATACTTGGCTAGTTCCTTCTTTGTTGTTCTTAAGCGACAGGTCCAGAACATGCTTGAGAGCTTGGTGCTCGCTCTCCTGTAAGAGCGGGTCGGCTTCCAACAAGTCAAAGGCATCGGCTCGAGCTTGATTCATCAAGGCCATGTCTCTCTTTAGGTCGGCAGCGTGTAGTTTAAGGTAACCAGATTGGCGCAATCCGCGCAAGTCCCCGGGCCCACGCAAAGCAAGGTCTTGTTCGGCAATAACAAAACCATCGTTTTGTTCTTTTATGATCTTTAGTCGTGCTTTACCTTCGTCCGACAGAGGCTCTTTGTAGACCAAAAAACAATACGATTGCTCACTGCCGCGGCCAACGCGCCCCCGTAGTTGATGCAGTGCGGCAAGCCCAAATCGTTCGGCGTGCTCTATAACCATACAGCTGGCGTTGGGGACGTCAACGCCCACTTCTACCACACTTGTTGCGACCAAAATCTGCACCGTACCGTTGCTAAAGCCACGCATGGCCGCTTGTTTTTCCTCTTCTTCAAGGCGAGAATGAACCATGGAACAGCTAAATTCAGGAAAGACTTCCTGACTCAACGTTTTAAACATGGCTTGGGCATTTTTGAGTTCACCTTCAAAGCTCAGTTGACCGCTCTGGGGACCTTCGTCGCTTGAAGCGCTGCCATCGTCAATTAGTGGATAGACAAAGTAGGCTTGCCTGCCAAGTGCCAGTTGACTGCGTACCCAGTCGTAGACCTTTTTTTCGTTGCCAATGCGGGCTAAGTGGGTTTCTATCGGTTTGCGTTGCGCAGGCAGATCACGGATCGCAAAGACTTCCATGTCACCAAATACCGTTAAGGCTAGGGTCTGAGGGATGGGCGTGGCGCTCATCATTAGCAAATTGGGCACTTTGGCCTTGGCACTCAAGGCTTTGCGTTGCACCACACCAAAGCGGTGTTGTTCGTCGACGATCACTAGGCGCAAGTTGGCATATTCCACAGGATCAGAGAATAAGCCATGCGTACCGATTATCAGTTGTGCGTCACCATTTGCCAATGCTGACAACAAGCCAGGTTTGACCTTGTTTGTTAACGTGCCTGCCATTATGGCTACATTAATGCCAAGCGGAGCCAAAAGACTTGCCGCTTTTTCGGCATGCTGACGAGCCAAGAGAACGGTAGGAACCAAGAGTGCTGCTTGGCCACCTTCGGCAATAACCGCCAAAGCGGCCGCAAGCGCAACCAATGTTTTTCCACAACCAACGTCCCCCTGCAAAAGCAAGGAAAGTGGCCAAGCTTGTTGCATGAGGGCTAAGATGGTTCCCAAGGCCGAGTTTTGTCCGGCTGTCAGGTCAAAAGGCAGACCAACAATCAAGTCCTTAACAAGAGCAGGAAATTGCAGCGGTTCAAGTTGCTTGGCAAGTGTGCTAAGTTTGCTTGGATCTTGGCCAAGGGCTGCTAGTTTTTCTTCCAATACACGTCGAGCGATACCTGCCTGCAGTAAGAAAAGTTCATCATACGCTAAGCGCTGACGACAAGCTTCGGCCTCGACTGCGCTCTGAGGACCATGGACTTGCGTCAAAGCAAAAGGACGGGCTATCAAGTTGCGCTTTTGTATCAATGTTGGCGGAAGGTAGTCTTGGATGTGCCGACCGTAGTTGTCGATTGCATAAGCAATAACCTTGCGAAAAAAAGCCTGTCCCAAGTCGTCAAGCAAAGGGTAACGCGGCAAGAGCATGCCAAAGTGGCTGACTTGAGCATCCAATTCTTCGTAGTCAAAGGCGCTTAGCTGCGTCTCGCCAAACTTGCGCACGGCCCAACCACAGAGCCTGATTTCTTTGCCAACACTCAGTTGGCGAGACAAAAAGTCTCTACCAAAACAAACCAAACTGGCTCGTCCGCCAGAATCCTCCACTTGCACCTTGAGGCTGCGTTTTGGTGGCTTGCCAAAAAACTCGTGACTTTGCACGCAGACTACAGTGTTTATCCAAACGGGCTGCGAACCGCGCACTTGGTCAAGACTTACGCTGACAAGGCGATCTTCGTAGTCGCGTGGTAGATGCCACAAAAGATCAACAATAGTGTTGATTTCCGCCTTTTGCAGGACGGCTAAACTGTGCGGACCAACGCCGCGTACTTTATTGATCGGTTGAATCAAGTCCTCAAGCTGCATGCGATGCCTTGGTCAAAAAGGAATGCCGACGCTAAGTGAGGCAAGCAAGTCAAAGACCAGCTTGACGCCAAGCCAGATTATGACCATCAAAGCACCATAGAGCGCAAGCCCGTTGGCGTAGGCAATTTTTTTGTGCGGACTTAGGCGGTTTAGGATTGGTGCTATCATGGGCTGCAAAATAGTATCCAGAAAGAACCAGATGCGATTTACCGTTGACGCCTTTACTAAAATGGCCACTAAGCGGATCGCTGCTAGGACAGCAAAGATAAGAAATAGTGAGCCAATGCTGCTACCAAGCATAGTCAGAATTAGGGCCAAAATGTAGCCAAACCTTGGAACAATTCCGCTCGACAAGACCGAAAAGACTTGGACAACTATTTGAAGCAACATAAGTGCAAGAATAGGGCTTAGGTCAAAACCAGCGATCTGAAGAAACTTAAGACTTCTGAACGGCCTAAGATAAGGCTCAACTAGTTTGTCTATAAATTTTAGGGCATTTGGTCGCGCTGCGCCTTGCATAAACCAACGAGATACAAGGCTGATTAGAACTAAGACCAAGTAAACGGTCGCGAGAACCGAAACAATTGAGAAGCCAAATCGAGCAAGTTGATTCATTTTTGTAATTCCTTTAGATGTTTATACATCGGTGCTCAATACCAGCTCGGCCTCATCTGCAAGTGGATCTATTTCGTCGGCCTCGCTAGAGTCGGTGCTGTTGGTCCAAAGGTCAGAATCATCTGTCTCGACCATCAGTTCTTTGTAGTCGAGCTCAACTGCCAAGCGAGATTTTTGCCTAAGCATGGCTGGGTAGATCTTCCAAACCTCGGAAACACAGGGATTGCTTGCCACTTCGCTGAGTACTTCATTTTGACTCGACGCGAGTAAGCTGCGCGCAGGTCGAATTATAAGTTCTTCACTTGGGTCTGTGTCTTGTTTGAGATGCAAGTAGACCGGACAGCTGCCACTTTGGCCAAAAAGTGTCGATCTCAAACGGTAGAGCGCTTCGTTGTTGTTGGAACATCCCGTTTTGAGTCGCACATGTAGTTCGCCACCTTGGCGGTCCTCAAGATCACCAAGCAGTCTAATCTCTTCCACCACAATCTGGGCCTTGCCACGCTCAAGATCGACCTTGCATATCAAACCAAAAATTTGGTCCACGACTAGCTGGGACTCAAACTTGTCCAAGTTGTCGGCAAAAAATACTGCTTCAACGTTGCCATTGTAATCTTCGAAATTGGCGATACCCATCCGTTTGCCGCGCTTGGTTATCACAAAGCGCAGACTGGTAAGTTGAGCTATCAACTGATAACGTTTTTCTGGATCTGCAAAATCAACCCTCGATAGGTCAAGATTGGTGGCACGTTCCCAGTCTGAGCGTACGCTGTCCAATGGATGGCCAGAGAAGTAATTGCCCAAGAGTTCTTTTTCTTTGGCCAGTTTTTCTAAAAGTTCAAACTCTTGGCCATCAAGTGTAACTTCTCGATACTCTTCTTGCGGTGCATCATCAAAGAGCCCACTTTGACCAAACTTTTTACCGTCCTTTTTGGCTAGTGCGGCAGCCATAATCTGATCGAGCTTGCTCATTGCTGCTTGGCGATTGGGTATAATGCTGTCTAAACAACCAGAATAGATTAGGTTTTCCATGGCCTTGCGGTTGACTGTTCTTAGGTCCACTCGGTCGAGGAAGTCTTGAATGCTGGCAAAGCTGCCAGCTTGGCGACGTTGGTTGAGGATTTCCTCAACAACTGCGGCGCCAATACCCTTGACCCCCACGATGCCAAAAACTATCCGACCCTTGTCGACGGTAAAAGTCAGTTGGCTCACGTTTACATCGGGTGGTAAGACTTCTATCCCCATGGCTCGCGACTCAGTCAAATAGAGGCGAAACTTGTCTGGCACGCTGATTTCGTTGCTAAGGTTGGCTGCCATAAATTGGGCAGGAAAGTTGGCTTTGAGATAGGCTGTTCGATAACTGACCAGCGAGTAAGCGGCAGCGTGGCTTTTGTTAAAGCCGTAGCCGGCAAACTTATCTAATATATCAAAGATTTCATTGGCCTTATCGGCGCCAATACTATGCTGTAGCGCAGCGCCCTTGATAAAGGTAGCGCGCTGTTTGTCCATTTCGTCTTTCTTTTTTTTGCCCATAGCGCGACGTAGCATGTCGGCGCCACCCAAGGAATAGCCGGCCACTATTTGCGCCGCCTGCATAACCTGTTCTTGGTATACCATAATGCCGTAGGTTTCTTTGAGAATACCTTCTAGGCTGGGGTGGGGGTAGCTTATCGCTTTTCTACCCCACTTACAGTCAATAAATTGCGGAATGTATTCCATAGGTCCAGGCCGATAGAGCGATGTCAGAGCTATTAAGTCCTCGATGCAGGTTGGTTTGGCTTTTTTAAGCGTGGCTTGCATGCCGTCGCCATCAAACTGAAATACAGCCGAACTCCTTCCTTCTCCCAACATTTCAAAGGTCTTTTTGTCAGTGTCGGAAACCTTCATTATGTCAAAGTTGGCATCAACAGTTTTGCGGATTAAGGCTTCGGTGTTGGAAATCAGCGTCAGCGTCTTGAGGCCCAAAAAATCCATCTTCACCAAGCCACATTCTTCTAACATGTCCATGGTAAACTGAGTAGAAATTGCCCCAGTTTTGGGGTCACGGAACAGTGGCACGTATTTAGTCAGCTCTTCGCGGCCAATAACTACACCGGCGGCATGAGTAGAAGCGTGACGAGCCAAGCCTTCCAGTCCGATAGATATGTCAAAAAGCTCTTGGTAAATACCACCTCGTCCATAAAGCTCTTTGACGCCATTGGCCTGTTCGCAAAACGGCCCGCCACTAAGAAATTTCTTGCGAGTTTCGTCGGCCTTGTCTTTATAAGTTGTAGACCAATAATCGCTTTGCGCTTCGCTGATTAAATCTTTTAGGTGCAGCTTGGCGGCCGTTGGCCCGTCAGGAATATGCTTTACAATTTGGTTAGCTTCGCCAAAGGAGATATCAATTGCTCTAGCGACATCCTTAATAGCCGCCTTAGGTCTAAGCGTTCCAAAAGTTATAATCTGACCAACGCGTTCTTTACCATATTTCTGGGTAACATAGTCAATTACCTCAGAGCGTCTTTCATAGCAGAAGTCTATGTCAAAGTCAGGCATGGATACTCGTTCGGGGTTGAGAAAACGTTCAAAGAGCAAGTTGTAGCGGATAGGATCAATGTCAGTGATGTCCATGCTGTAAGCAACAATGCTACCAGCACCCGAACCGCGCCCTGGTCCAACTGGTATGCCGTGGTCCTTGGCATAGCGTATAAAATCTCCAACTATAAGGAAATAGCCCACAAATCCCATGCGGATAATTACATGCAATTCAAAGTCAAGCCGTTCGATCAATGAGTTCTCTGGCAAGTCTCCGTAGCGCTTTTGTAAACCACGGTTGGACAACCAAACAAAGTACCTCGTGGCTGGATCCTCAATTTGTTGACGAACTTTTTGGCTGTCGTTTGCAAATCTAGTTGCTAAGCGGTCAAGATCAATACTCATCTGCTCGCTTGACTGCATAAGAAAATCAGTCGGAACGTCGTAGTCGGGAAGTAGCGGGCCAGGCAAGTCGAGCTTTAGATTGCATTGCTCAGCTATCAGAAGTGTATTGGACAAGACATGAGGAATATGGCCAAACAAAGCCTCCATTTCTTGCGACGACTTGAGGTAAAACTCATTGGAAGAGAACTTAAAGCGACCGGCTTCGTGCCGTTTTCGCTTGGAACCAATGCACAAAAGCACATCGTGGGCCAGACTATCTTCTTTTTTTAAATAATAACAATCATTGCTTGCCACCAAGGGAAGATCCAAATCTTTGGCTAGCTCCAAGAGACCTTGGTTTATGATTTTTTGTTCAGTGATTCCGTGGTCAGAAAGCTCCAAAAAAAAGCGGTCTTTGCCAAAAAGCTCACGATAGAACTCAGCAGCTTTGCGGGCTTCTTGTACGCGGTTGCTTCTCAACAGACTCGGTATTTCGCCGCCCATACCACCCGAAAGTGCAATGGTATCGGCTGAGTGACGACTGAGCAGTTCCTTGTCGATGCGGGGTCGATAATAGAAGCCTTCTGTGTAAGCTGCTGACGACATGAGCGAAATATTTTGGTAGCCATTGCGGTTTTTGGCTAGCAGGACTATACGGTGATAGCGATTTGCGTTCTCATTGTTGCCTTTCTCTAGCCGGCTACCAAGCGCCAAAAAGAAATCGCAGCCAACAATTGGCTTAAGGCCAGCCTCAGGCTTATCACTTTTTTGACTCGCTGAGCACTCTTTGTAAAACTTAAGCGCGCCAAAAAGGTTGCCGTCATCCGTCAGGGCAATTGCTCTTTGGCCCAGCTTTTGAGCAGTTTTTACCAAGCCTGCTACTGTAGCAGATGCGCGAAGCAGACTAAAGTCTGAATGATTGTGAAGATGTACAAACTCGGACACAGTTAATGATACTACTGCGTTCGCCAAAGTAGGTAAAGGTCTCGCCAAGTATAAAGTTCTAAACTTGACCAGCTTTTGGCATAGGTAAGACAAAACTCAAGGTGCTGCCCTTGCCAAGTTGGCTCACTACTTTGAGCTCACCACCGTTGTTAAGTGCAATGTCATTGCACAGTATCAGCCCCAGACCACTGCCGGTTTCGCCTTCTGTACCGTTGCCGTGTGCGCTCTCAGTCAAAGAAAAGAGCTTTTCTTGTTGAGCGACAGTCATGCCTAGTCCATAGTCTTTTACACTTACACAAACCCAATCTTTGTTTGCACTTGCCGCAATCTCTATCTGCCCATCTTTGTAGCTAAATTTGATCGCATTGGAGATCAAGTTACGTACCATGGTGTTTATCATTGCATCATCGGCCCATACTTCTAAATCCTTTGGCAGCGATGTCTTGAGTCTTAAATTCTTGTGCAAAAGCTGAGGCTCCAAGAGTTTAACGGTTGCCGCTATCATCGAGTCTATAGTAAGGCGGCTGGCATGGTTCTTATAAGAACCATTTTGCATACTTGACCAAGACAGCAGATTTTCCAAAAGACGATAGGTTTGTTCGGCTGATTCCTTTAGTACCCTAAGCATCGCCCTCAGATCGTTGGCACCCAGCGTGCCTTCTACTAGCTCTGCTAGTATCGCAGCCGTGCTTCCGATTGGCCCGCGTAAATCGTGAGCTAATATAGAAAAAAACCTATTTTTGCTTGCGTTGGAAAGGGCCAGCTCTCGGTTAGTTTCTTTCAAAAAGCCTTCCAGCACTTTGCTTTTGGTTATATCAAAGACTATGCCCGCCACTAAGATTGGCTTTCCTTGCGGGTCTCGCTTGGTAACTACGCCGCGGTCGTAGTACCATTTCCAGTCACCAGATTTGCAATGAATACGATATTCTACCTCGTAAGCATCACTTTTTCCAAACAGGTGGGAGCGCATATTTTCCATGACTCGTTCGTAATCCTCAGGATGAAGCTTCTCAGTAAAAAACTCAAAGCCTATCGGGCCATCGATCTCGCTGGGATTGTAACCAAGGGCGGTGGCTTTGAGAGAATTAAAAGTGACGCAATTTGAAGAAATATCCCATTGCCAGTGGCCTAAGTTGCCGCTCCACTCATATTCTAGATTGAGCTGTTTTTGGCGCTCAGCTTCGAGCAAAGCTAGATTGGCTTCCAATTGTTGTACACGTTGGACTAACTGCTCGTTAGGCATAGATTGTAGATCTTCACTCACATGGTACTCCCTGCTTCGGCCGCTACTGTAAAACTCTTGGTATACTGATTTATAAAATAAAATCGTTCCAGAATGCTATCAACTTCATCACGTCTGGCAATTTGGACTAGTTCTCTAACGAGTGAGTCAGCTTCGTCTTTGAGTCCGTCCACTTTTTGCCATTCAAAAACTATAGCGGTTTCTCCCAGTCTAATACTGGCAAGTAGACTGAGACGAGCTGCCACTATGAGCGCTTCAACGGTTTGCAGGCCAGCTAGCTCAGCTGGGCCTTCTATAGTTTCATTTTCTTCAGGCAGCTTAAGTTCCTGATCGGCTTGGGTGCTGCCTCGCACCTGAGCTGGTGCGCTTGGGCAGCGTAGCCTAATAAAATCTGCCAAGGCCTTACCCAAACCACCGTAGAGTGCATGCAACTCTTGCAGGCAAGCCAAAACGTTTAGTTCTGGCCCTTCGGACTTCTTAACATCCATAATTAGTTGATTATAGCGGTGCTGAGTAAAGTTAGCCAAAGTCGCACTCGCGTTACCAAGTCTGTCCACAATCAATTTAATGCGGCTTATCTGGGCTGGAATTACGCCGGTCTGAAAAAGCACTAGTTTTCGGCGCGACTGGAGGTTGACGCTGCCAGCTAAAAGTCCAGAAAAACTATTGATAAAGTGGTCGCAGAAGTCCAAAGCCCACTGAGCAATGCTGTCGTGTGTCCGAGAAAAACTCGGCATCAAATTGTTGGTTTCGACTTCTTTTGGCGGTTTCTTTTCGTTGCAGAATTGTTCGAGCACCGAAAAGTCTATTTTTGAGGCTGCTGAATACTTAATCTCCTGTGTGTCTTTGTTCAAAAAAAGGCCAGATTCGGCAGGAATAAAAAAATGCAAACGCAGCGTTTCGTGAAAAAGCAGGCTCAGGTTTTCAAGTCTTTTGACAAGCTGACCAATGTGGCGATCAATTTCTATCTGGACTTCTTGACTGCAGTCAAACACACCCTCAGGAAAAAAAGAGGCATGGTTGGCAGGTATCATTTCAGAAAGCTCAACAAAACGATGGCTCTGCAACATCCACAGCGACAAGAGTAAACTCGCGATGGTTTGACTTTTGTCGTTCTTACCAAAAAACTTGCCTAAGGCCTCCTGTACAAGATTGTACCTTTCTATTTCTAGACCCAAAGCGCGCCGGGCCGTCTCTACAATTTGTGAAAGCTGCTTGGGACTGTTCTTGTCAGAGAAGAAGACAAGGACATGGGGTGCAAGTGCTTTAAAAGGAAGTACTATCCTGTCATGGGGAACTTTTTGCAACTGATAGTTGGTTCGGGAAATGTCAAGCACAAGATTATAGAAGGCGGACAAACGATTGTAGCTGTTCTTGTCGATGTGCAACCAGCCTCGACGTAGTAAAGGCGGTATGCCGTCCAGCAAAACGCTGATGAGATTTTCTTTTAAGTTCTTGTTAAACCAGATTTGTGACTGCGGGTCAGCTTTGAGGGTAAAAGGAAACGAGCCTCGCGTGATCGTTTGCATGCTCTCTCCATAGCTTCGGATTAGACCTTGGTGCCTAAAAAAGTATGCAAAGATCCCGACTGAGTGGGGCTCCACAATGAAGCGACTGCGATTTCTTTTTGCTTGTCGAGCACCGGTGCTGGTCACGCCCTGGGTCTTTTCAGTATCTAGCGACGCTTTGTCTAAACCATCATCAAGATCGGACTTGAGACTGGATTTTTCTTTTGCGATGGGTCGGGGATCAGAAACAATTGTTTTCTTTGGCTTGTCGTTGCCATGCGTTGGCGCTTCACCTTCGTCACGGGCGTCAATGGTGGCAATTTTGACAAGTTTCTCAGCAATGGAGAGTTTGCTTCGGACTATTGCCTCTACCTGCAGTGATTTAGCGTCGCTGCGAGGCTTTTGCAGCAGGACCCCAAGCTTGAATAACTGCGCAGCCTGGTTGCTGTCGCTAGCTGAAGTATCAAAATCTTCATTGTCTCCATTGTCCATAGTCAAACTCTAAATCATAAGCGTCAAGATTTCAAACGAAATAGACTTACTGTTGCTACTTGCAGGCTGGCATGTTTGGCTGCATAATTTGTACACGATGAGAATATTAAATGCTTCTGCCCAGTGTCTGGTAATCGATATGCAAGAAAGACTCTTGCCAGTAATTCATGATTCAAACAAGTTGATCGACAAAGTGCTGCTCTTGCTCGCAGGACTCAAAGTGCTGCAAGTGCCAATCCTTATTAGTGAGCAGTACCCCAAAGGGCTCGGCCCCAGTTTAGAAAGCATCGCCCGTTGTGTTGAGGCAGGCAAAATATTGCCAAAAATAAGCTTTAGCTGTGTTGACGATGAGGCGATTTTGTCTACTTTGGTGCAGACCAATCGATGTCATGTGATCGTGTGCGGTGTTGAGGCCCACGTCTGTGTTCAACAAACGGTTGTCGACCTCTTGGTTCAAGGTTATACACCGGTTGTGCTTGCAGACTGTGTCAGTAGTCGCAATCCAGAGGACTGCAGCGCAGCACTGGAACGCATGCGCCACGAAGGGGCAGTGATTACGCGCGTTGAGTCACTGCTTTTTGAACTGACACGCTACGCTGGCAGCCAAACATTTAAGTCGATTTCTCATCTGGTAAAATAGCAAGTCAGCATAGATAGTTAATAGAGTCAGATCTATTACTGACGAAAGGACTCACTTTATGAAAAAACTTAGAGCCATGTTTTTGCTGCTGGCACTGATTTTCTTGGCTATTGGGCCACTTGTTGCAGATGAGGGATCTGTTCCTGCCCAGTTTGATTGGACATGGTATGCTCGTATAAAATCTGGTCCCGCATTGGCTTACCTGAGCTCAGGGGAACTGCAGATGAAGGCCCGCTACAACCAAGAGGGGCGCTTGGTTGAGTTTTGGACCAACTCAGAGGATCTGACCTACAGCGAACGTTTTGATTACTACAGCGATGGTAAATTGCAACGTCATAGCCTATGAGCCTTTTTCTCTTCCATCAGTGATCGATGCTAAGGGCAATGCCAGCTTTGCCGAGCCGGTTGGTGATACCTTGGTTCTAAGTCAAGTTTTTGATACCAATGGTCGCATGATAGAAAAGTCGCTTTCCGAAAAACTTCCCAGTGCAAAGTTAGTAGCGTATTGGAAAGTAAGCTACAGTTACGACAAAGACGGTCGACGCATCAAGGTAACTATCTTTATGGCTGCTGACAAAGAAACTAACAGCCCCGAGCGCAACTTGAGCTTAAATTACACCCACAAGTTTAATACTGGCGGAAGCATAAGTGCTATTTCTGTCAAAAAATCAGCTAGCAATGCTGAGATCTATCTTGACGACTGGTCAATGACCGGCGTGAGCATTCGCTATGAAACCGGCGCCGCCATCGGCCCTAGCACAAGCACCACGGCAAGTTCAATGATAGGTGCCAAGGCAAAAGTGTTATGGAATGGCACATGGTACGATGCCACTGTTATTGAACAAAAAAATGCCACCTACAAAATCAGATACGACGGCTA
Organism: Spirochaetia bacterium; assembly: GCA_038204425.1. GTDB lineage: Bacteria > Spirochaetota > Spirochaetia > DSM-27196 > Salinispiraceae > JBBRCZ01. Next base: position 47,670 of record JBBRCZ010000013.1, read on the forward strand.
TGACGCAAGTTGGGACGAATGGGTAGAAAGTGAGCGAATCACTTTTTAGCCACTAGCATTTTCTAACGCATAGTCACAAACTTATTTACTAGTATTGAGCGTAGTTAAGTTCTATCCATTGGTCGGAATACCAGCCGTAGAGTGATCGAAGTTTGAGGCGTTTGAGATCAAAGACACTCACAACGCCTCCGACTGGAACTTGATCCTCTGGGATATGATTGCCGTGACTGTCCTCACCATAGTAGAACCAATAGGGACCAGGTGTGACTTGGTCACGGTTGTAAGGCCGGAGAAAATTGATAATATCCTGAGCACTGTCAAGGTCAAGTTTTTTGCCTTCTTGTTCTAAGCGTGCCAAGGTATCGATGAGCGTTCGATTAAGTGCGTCGTACCTAAACTGAAAGTCTTGGTAGTTACCCCCAGCGCTTGCCAACTTGGCAGTCCATTCGTTCATAGACAAGAGCCTCATTTCTGGCAGCAGATAGTGATTGCTGACGACAAGGATATCAGTTCTTATTTGACGCTCGGGGGCGAAATACCAAGCGTCAGGCACTACTCGTTCTTTTTGGTCTTTGCCAAACATGGCACGTGGCCCCCAGTCATCTTGTTTCCAAGGGAAGCCAAAATGGTCAAAGAGAGCAGGATTGTAGTCCATCCAGGCTAGGCTGGGTTTCCAGTTGTTCCAGCGTACCGCCAAGCCCTTTCTAAAGCGACAGGTGGGATGTCTTTTAATAAATTTTGGTCTAGGCAATAGTCCCGCTTTGCGAAGCTCGCGCGGTGTGCGGCGCAAGAAATTATTTTTTTGACCTGAGTAGCCTGCTTCCAAAACTGCAGCTCTTTGTGCCTGCGCATCCGCCACCAAATAGAGCCAGCTCACCCCGCGATGGGTACGTCTGACATTTCTGACGGCTTTTTCAATGCTGCGTGACTGTTGCACGGTATGACGAACCATCATCAAGGAATTGAGACCTATTTTGGTACTTGAAGTATTGCGGCCATTGACCATGTCTACGCCCATTGCCAGACCATGTTTATTGAGAGCTGCAACAGCTCCAACCATGCCGGGGCTAGAAAAGCAGAGTACGGGCAGAGGATGCTTAAGAATGATTGAGTCAGGCTTGGGGCCGAGCATGCCGTTTGATTTGTACATTATTGGAGCAGCAACATCCCCAAAAACACCGCAAGTGGGAAACATAAAGTCACGCCCCATAAAGGCTTGTCCGTCTCCACCAGCCGCCTCACCCAAAGCCGCAAAGCCATTGCAGGCAGCAGGATGGACCCAGTTGTTGAGCTTGATGCCAAGGGCACGTAAAATTGGCTCTCCGCCTGCATAAACCAAAGACAAAATGATATCAACACCATAGTTGAGCACCATCAGGTCGCGCGTCAGTACCCGGCTGTGTCTGTTGACGCTGTGACTTCCTGCCCAAAGGCCATAGATCTCAGCTCGTAGTTCTGCAGGTAGGCTAGCTCTGCCAAATGTAGCAAGTCGGTAAATAAAATCTGCAAGCAACATACCTAAGACGGGATATTTGCCCTTTAGTCCAGCAAACTCAAAAACTACATTGTCGACGTAGTCTACGCTCATGGATTTAATGTCTTTTTCTGCCAAAAGTCCCAAGAGCAAGCCCATCTCAAAGTGGTTGCCCTCCAAATAATATGCTCGTTTGGGTCGCCTAGAGTGGGTATTTACCGCACTTGCGTGGTCAACACATAGGGCATAACTGTTTTCGGTGGCCTGGTAGTGCCAAGAGCCCGCTTGGTCGTTGTATCCGTCCGCCTTAAACTTGGTCAAAAGTTGCTTTGTAAGCTGCTCTACTGCGACTTGCCTCTGCGGACTTAGCACCTTGCTTGCATCCTTGGGAACCCAAGCATAGTATTTTTTGATCCATGCCAAGGACAGCCGTCGGTTTATGCCTAGTAAGTCACTAATTAGTAAAAAAAGTGTATTGAGCAAAATAAACCCCAACAAAAAAGGAATCGCGAACATGGCGATAAACAAAGTTTTAAAACTAATGTGAGCCTGTATGCGGCTGGTCATTTTCTACTCCTACACCTAGTGATCAATCAGCGTTGACTTTGGATTGGATGACCTTACAAGCTTCGTCCATGGTTTTGTAAACAGCAAGGTCTAGATTACCTAGTTTGCCCACTTTTTGAGAACGAGTATTAGTATCACAATAAAGGTAGGGACCAATTTTATCTATCTTAGCCAAGGTCTATGCTCTCCTCATAGAGCACAATTTGATTGCGGCCGTGTTCTTTGGCATAGTAGAGTGCTTTGTCAGCGCGTCGGATTACATCCTCACAGCTGGAATCTTCCGACAAAAACTCGGCGATGCCGACGCTAACGGTAATTGAAAATTTTCCATTTTTGCCATCGTCAAAGCTGACCTGCGCCAAAGAATCTTGTAAACGCTGAGCAGGTATACGCGAGTTGGCAAGATTGGTGTCCGGTAAGAGCACTATAAACTCTTCGCCGCCATAACGACCTTTGGTATCACAATCTCTAAACAAGCCGGGACGATTGAGCAACGCTCCGGTACTTCTAAGAACTTCGTCTCCAACTAGGTGGCCATAGCTATCGTTGACATTCTTAAAGTGATCAATATCCAAAATCAGACAGGTAAAATTGCCTAAGTGGTCAGAAAGGTTTCCAGTGCTGGTGTAGTTAAAATTGGGGGCCCAATCTTTTTCTATTTCAATTTTGCTATTAGAATATTTATTGGCCTGTACTAGTCGCCATCTATTGCGTACCGCTCGACGTTTTTCGTGTTCAAAGGCTTCAATCAAGGCTCGGCGATTGAGCAAGTTGGTCAAATGGTCTACGCGGCTAATCTCAACCAGCTTTTGGTTGAGGATTTCTATTTCTTCTTTTTGCTTCTGCAAGAGATTTGCCTCGACAATGTCCTTAAATGAGTCTTGGATAAATGAGTTGAGCCGGGTCAGTAGAATATTTCGATCAAAGAGACTGTCCAAATAGTTAATCAGGTTGCCCTTGGATATGGCAGAACCGGTTTCAAAATAGAACAAGTGAAGACCAGCTTGTTTGTAGTTTTTTGCTTGGTCTTGAGAGCTCAATTGTTCAACGAGCAGAATGGTAGAAAGACTGCGGACTCTGGCGAGCACAATTGATTTGACTTCTGCCGAAAGATTTACAAAGAGAGCTTCGTCCACGAGCACTATACTTTCGTTGGCTGCAACTTGGTTCAAGCTGAGGTTTTCTAGGCTTAGTTCGAGCAAATAGTACGAACTTTGTTGTAACAAGCAGTCCTTAATTTCTTGGCTTGCACTACTGAAAAGAATGGTTTTCATATTTGTCGAATTCCTCCATAAAGAATGATAATTCCTTGCTGACTGCGAATGTGCAATTAAATCGAAAATAATGCCAAAAACGTGAGCAAAAACTTTGGAGAAGCCAGTCTCGAGAAGTCCAGCGGCTAGATTTGCTCTTTTCTCAATGACCAAGAATAGTCTATAATTTGTGACCTTAGCACGTGACAGGCACCGAGGAGTAGGAAGATGAGCAAGCTTAGAGTAGGAATTTTGGGCGCAACTGGCATGGTTGGGCAGCGTTTTGTAGTGCTTTTGCAACAGCACGCATTTTTTGAGCTAACCTGCTTGGCTGCCAGCTCCCAGTCTGCCGGCAAGACCTACAGCCAAGCCTTGGCCGGGCGTTGGGCCATGAGTTCTCCAGTTCCAGAAACCGTGGCTTCGCTTGTAGTCTACAATGCGGCCAACATCGCTGAGATTGCTGCTCAAGTGGACTTGGTTTTTTGCGCGGTTGATATGAGTAAAGAAGAAACTCTTGCCTTGGAAGAAGCCTATGCTCGGGCCGAAGTGCCCGTTGTTTCCAACAATTCGGCCGCACGAGGCTTAGATGACGTGCCTATGCTCATCCCTGAGATTAATGCTGGCCACAGTCAAGTAATTGACAGCCAACGCAAGCGTCTGGGCAGCAAACGTGGTTTTATAGCCGTCAAACCAAACTGTTCAATCCAGAGTTATGTGCCAGCACTCGAAGCTCTGCGGGGATTTGGACTCAAAGAAGTATCTGTTTGCACCTATCAGGCGATTTCGGGCGCTGGCAAAACATTTGAAACATGGCCCGAGATGATAGACAATGTAATCCCATTTATAAAAGGCGAAGAAGAAAAGTCAGAACTGGAACCACTCAAAATTTGGGGTGTTGTAAAGGATGGCAAAATAGTAAATGCACAAAGGCCGCTAATCAGTGCCCAGTGTATCCGCGTAAGTGCACTTGACGGGCATTTGGCTGCAGTTTCGGTTCGTTTTGACAAAAAGCCGAGTCGCGAGCAAATAATTGATGCTTGGCAATCCTTTAAAGGTCCAGCGGGCACTGTTGACTTGCCGCTCGCCCCGAGGCAGTTTATCAATTATTTTGAGCAAGACAATCGACCGCAAACAAAGTTGGATCGTGATTTAGAAGGCGGCATGGCCATCAGTGTTGGCCGCTTGCGGCAGGACAGCATTTTTGATTACAAGTTTGTCTGTTTGTCACACAATACGGTCCGGGGAGCGGCTGGTGGTGCCGTGCTTATGGCTGAGCTGCTCTACACGCAGGGTTACTTGAGTTTGGCCAAATAGTAGCGTGGTGCCTTGTCGTTTGGACAGTCGCGACTGAGCTTTTCTAAGACAGTCTTGGCCTGAGCCGTTTGATTGTGCAGGTAGTGGTCTATGGCGCGCTCAAAATCTCGCCGCCCGCGTCTTTTTTGATGCCATAACTCGCGGCTATCACCATCAAAAAAGTCGTAGATCTTAAAAACCTCGTCCGAGCTATACATCGTAAATTCACCCAAAAATCTTTGCTGAAAGTCTTCGACGTTTTTGATATGTCTAAGAGTTTGCTCGCTTGCTATTATGTGGCCGCCAAGTGGCCGAGTAAGAGCTTGCATGCGATTGGCAAGTCCAACTGCTTCGGAAATGATACTGCTTGCCAGATTGCTAAGCTCGCCAATGATGCCAAGCAGCATTGGCCCATGATGCAGCCCGATGCCTAGCTCGAGTGCTTCTCGGCCCAAGAGCTTTTGTTCTTGATTGATGGTGTCAAACTTGCGTATTAGTTCGATGGCGGCCTCTAACGCTTGACGAGCGTTGCCAGGAAAAAGCGCCATAAAACCGTCACCAGTAAACTTTTCTGTAAAGCCATGGTGTTTGCGTACAATTGGTCCACTGTACTCCATAAATCGGTTAATAAGGGTAAAGACAGCTTCGGGTGCCAGGTCTTTGCTAAAGCGAGAAAAATTCTTGATGTCGGCAATCAAAATAGTCCAACTTTGACTACTGTGATCTCCGAGGGAGATTTGACTTATGCTCTGGCGTTTGAGAAAGCGTCCAAAGTCTTTAGGGACAAAGCGCAACATAGCTGAGTTGACTTTTTGCAACTGTGCACTGAGTCGCTCGGCTTTGCTCGCCATCGCAAAATTGCTTTTGGAAATCAGCAAGGCTTGAAAAAAAACAAAAACTATCATGCCATATTTGGCCAAATAGGGGCTGGAGAGCGAGTAGTGGGGCTTAAGGATGTCATGAATAGTGCAGGCGACAACAATCAGCAGGCCAAAGAAAAATAGCCCAGCGTTCTCCTGTTTTTGGACCATAGAAACAATCAAAACAAGAATCATCACCAGACAAACGGCCAGGCTGTAAACTTGAAACCACACTAATAAAGCAGTATAGATCGCCGGTGGAAAGATGATGATGATAACGCTATAAGCCAAACAAACGACCACATTGACGGCGTTAATCAAAGTATTGGTTTGATGCGGAAAAATGGTCAAAATAAAACGAACAAAGAGCATAAGCAAGGCAGTGTAGCTTAAGTAGGAAATCCAAAAAACTGCCCAAGCCGGAAAATCTTTCCACAATATATTGATAAAGACATCGTCAGTTGCCAGGATACGCAAAGCCAGAGACAGGCAAATAAGCCCAAACCAAAGTGGCGAACGATTGCTGGTTCTGAAGAAGAAAAGAAAAAAGTGATAAACAGCCATAATCGAATAGATGCCAAACAGGAGAAAACAGACAGCAATGCTCAGGTGCCAGCGCGCATCCATTGTCTCACGTGAGCCAAGTTCCGGCGCGCCACTTAGACCGGTGGTTATGTCGTCAAAGTTAGATACGTTAAGCACGATAAAATTGCTACCAGCCTGTAAGTTGAGGGCAATCAGCTCGGTTTGCCAAGACATGCGGTGCTGACTTGGGTTCTTTCCGATGTGCCCAAACTTGGCAACAAGGATTCCATTGCAATATAGATCGCCGGCCGTACCAATTTGTGGCAGATAAAAAGACAGTTTGGGCACATCTGCTGCAAGATCAAGACGCATGATATAAGTGCCATAACCGAAGACAGGATTATCAAGGCCACGCTCTGGATCAAACCAAACCATGCCAGGCTTAAGTGCGACAGCGGACTGCCTTACTTGTTCAAGATTCGCCGGGCTGAGCGCATCTGCTTCCATCCACTTTCCGCCGACAAAGGCCCAATCGCCGTCAAGTCTCACAACTGATCCATAGGCTGCATGCCACTTGCTAAGGTCAACCACCCCAAGCTTGGTCCCCTCGTCGCCGCTAGTGCTTGTGCCAACAGTGCGGTTACTAGTGGCGGATGCTGGTTTGGGCAATGCCAAGAGTGCAGTAGAACTTAGAAAAAAAACGAGCAGTCCCAAACCGATACGTGAGCGCATGTTTACCCCAGTCGTGATTGTAGTATGGAGCCAAGTTGCTCGGGTCCAATACCTTGGTCCTCTCCCAAGCACCAACCTTTGGCAGCGATGCGCGATACTACCTGATCAACCGCACTTTGGTCGAGCTTATAGTCGCTCAGGCGAGTACCCAGTCCAAGAGATTCAAAAAATAAGACGGTTCGGCCAATTGCCTCATCCATCAGGACTTCTTCGTCGCCTTGGTCTAGGCCCCACACATTCTTTGCAAACATAAGTAGCTTGGCCGATTTTTGCTTTTTGCGCACACTGAGAACTCCAGGCAAGACCACTGCCAAGCTACGGGCATGATCGAGGCCATATAATGCAGTCAGTTCGTGCCCAATCGCATGAGTAGCCCAGTCTTGTTTGACGCCGACACCAATGATGCTGCTGAGCGCTACGGTACTGGCCCACATTAAGTTGGCTCGCAGCTGGTAGTCATGGGGTGCAGCAAAAACTCTGGGACCATAGTGGACGAGTGTCTTGAGAATGCCTTCAGCAAAACGGTCTTGAACTGGTGTGTTTTCGTCACTAGTCAAGTACTGCTCACAGACATGAACAAAAGTGTCTACAATACCGTTGGCGCTCTGGCGATCAGGCAAGCTGTAGCTTGTCTCAGGGTCAAGAATCGAGAAAACAGGGTAGAGTTTCTGACTAGAGAAGCCCAATTTGTCGGGGATTTCTGAGCGACTAATAACGGCGTTGGTGTTCATCTCGCTTCCAGCGGCTGGCACGGTCAAGACGGTTGCGATTGGCAAGGCAGTTTGAATCAGACTTGCATCTTTGACCAAGTCCCATGGGTCAAGATTTGGTTGGCTGACTGCAGCAGCTACCAGTTTGGCAGCATCTATTACGCTACCTCCACCCACAGCGAGTATAAAATCAACATTATTTTCTATAAAGGCATCGCGTGCTTTGAGGCAGTCACGGTATTCTGGATTGGCGCCGATTCCGCCAAACTCGCAGACTATGCGCTGGCCAAGTGCATCAAGACACTGTTGATAGACCCCATTGGCTTTTATGCTTCCGCGGCCAAAGAGCAGACCAAGACGAACGTGCTGCGGAACCAAATTAGCGAGCTTTTTTATGCTACCCTTACCAAAAATAACTTTTACGGGATTGTAATATTCAAAATCTAGCATGATACTGTTGATTATATCATGTCTTCCTCTGAGCGTTTTGTACTTGACAAATATTTGCGACCAAATCGAACTTTTTTTTACACCATAATGATATTTGTTATGGCTGGTCTCTTTGCAGGTTTGGCTTGGGACGTCCAACTTGGACTGCTTTCAATCATAATTCTCGATCTTGTTGGACTGTTTCTTTTTTTGACCATTGTAGTTTTGTTGTTTCGCGGTAAGCTTGCCCCCAATATAGCCATGTTGATGGTATGGATAACAGTGCTTCTGATGTTCTATTTGAGTTTTATTTTTTTAAACATAGCTGGTCCCAATAACGATCGAGTACTGATCGAAATGATTAAGAATATTTTTATGACTGCAATTCTTGGATCGTTAGTAGGGCTTGTAGTCGATCGACGTGGGGCTTTGGTTTTTTTGGCAACTGGACTTGCGTTTATGCTTGCATGTTTGTTTTTTTTGCAGCAAAGCCGTACGGAGATTCCCAAACTCATTCTCTTGAGTTTGATTTTGTCTGGCACATTGCTGATCGTATTTTATTATCGCTATACACTTGAGGGACTTCTGCTCAATTTTGGTAAAACTATTGTTGAGACTGCTCGCTACAAAGACCGCGTAGAGGTTAACAATGAGCAAAACCGACCCTTCGTCTACTTTGGCCATAATTCAGTCGGACTTATTATTGATTTTCGCGAGGACGTAGGTCGATTGACAGGCCTAAACAAGAACCTAGATCGGGAGGCAGATGGCTTCACCAATGCTGCCATTTTAAAAGAAATGTCGACCTATATTAAGTCACTCACTCATCGCATAGACTTGGTCACCTACCTGACTAGCTCCAACGCACAAAGGAAGGCTGAGGCGCTTGATTTTGGACTCTTGCTTGAAGCCGTAGTTTATCCTTTTTTAATCGACCCTGAGTATAGGTCTTGGCTTAGAATAGTCTATTCGATTAGGGCAAGACCCTTAAGCTGGGATACACGCTACGGGTGGATCCGGCTGTTTGAGTACATTTTTAGATCCGCAATCCAAAAAACAGCGGCCGCTAGCGATAGTCTAAGTGAATATCAAATCCGCTTGTACTTAATGCAAGAAGACCAAAACATAGAACTTGAGCTTCGAGAATCCCGACCAATTCTGCTTCCCGATGTAAACAAAGGTGGCGACGAAGTAGAAACTTTTTTTGGGCCGCTGCGCAGTTTGCTTTCTGCGATGTCAGCCCGCTGTGAGCTTCTTTTGACAACAGACACAGGGTCTTGTGTTTTGCGTATAGCTGTGCCAGTTAAGGAACGACTATCATGATGCCAAAGCCCTTACGACGTGTGGCAGATCAAGACCAGCTCTTGCCCACAAAACCCTGGCTCTTGCTCTACTTGAGCTTCCTTTTTGTAGCATTCTTCTTTGGTTTTGGCTCAGGTGAGTTTAGATCATCAATGGTCCTGGTGTCTAACAATGCCGTCAGCATAACTGCCTTTTTGCTATTAAGCTTCTTGGGTCTACGCGGTGAGATGAGCTCTTCTCACTCACTTTCATTGATCTTGCTTGAAGCAAGTCGCAATGTCCTATTTCAGTTTGTAGCTGTGATCTTCTTTTTTCCAGTTTCGCCGGACAATGAGTTTTTCTTTTACATGGTAATACTCATGCTCTCAATGTTTGGCATTATAATGGGCATCGCTGTATCGGCTTGGATGGGTCTTCTTATTGGTGTTTTGGGCATTCTGGTGCAAGTAACAGTAATCTTTTTTAGGCCTGATCTGCTAGATTTCCGTGGTGCATTTGTGCAAAACTCAATTTTTATTTGTGGACCAATTTTAGTGGTCTACTATTTCAGATCCTTTATTCAACGTGTTTTTAGTTTGCGCTCTAAATCACTAAAAAATATGCAAATACTAAAGGGCCGTGCTGAAGCATGGGAGCAGGAGAATAAGCCGTATCTCCTTTTTGGCAAAAATGCAGCGGGTTTGGTTCACGATTTTCGCAACTACGTTAACGTGCTTTCGATAAACGTGCAGACGCTTTCAATTGGTATCCAACGTGGTCGCAACCTAGACCCGCAGGCAGTTGGCGACATCGCTAGCAAGTTGTCAGAACTAGAGGAGCGAATCCGTCTCGTCAGTTTTTTAGCTGCAAGTACTAAACTGAGTGAAGAAAATGAGAAGCTGTCGATCTTGGATCTGCTTGAGGCAGTAGTATACTCGTTTAAAGTCGCTCCCGAGTATCGACATTGGGTTGGGTTCAGCACCGATGTAGAAAAGGGGCTTTACGCGTTTGCTCCGCGTCAAGTTTTGATGCGTATAGTTGAAAACCTTGTTCGCAATAGCTGCGAGGCAATAATTGCAGACCTACAAGGCGAGGACCCCACACCGCCGATTAGTCCGCTGGGATCTATTAGTGTATCCGCTCGGCAACAGGACAACCGTGTTGTAATTGAAGTAAAAGATAACGGCCCCGGTGTAACCCAGTGTCATGATTGTGGTCATGAGCATGACTGTACCGATTGCAATTGTTTTGCTATTGGTAAGACGAGCAAAAAAAATGGTTCCGGCTTTGGTATGGTAAATGTGTTTCAAAACGTCCGGGCCTTGAGTGGCAAGGTTCTTTTGGAAACAGAACTAGAAAAAGGAACACGCATCATGGTTGCCTTGCCATGTTTGATTAAGGAGTAAGTGCACCATGATTACGACATCACAGACAAAAAAGAAACTGCTTCTATCCGCACTTGGTATGCTTGCCCTTTGTTTGGCGCCCTACAGCCTGATAGCACAAGAGCACAAGGTTGAGAGCTACCGTGCCAACGGCGTCCACATAACTGAGGGCTGGATAAGCGCAGAAACCTGGAGTGATAAAGCTCGAAAGATCTTGGCTGACTATTCAAAGTATCGCCAGTGGGGACTTCGTTACATGGACGGCAAGGACCAGCATTCTGCCAAATTTTGGGCGCATTTTACCGATTTTGACTACAAATCTCCCGACTACATGCATGTTATTTTTGATCTTAAACTTGGCTTTCCCTTTGGTGCAAAAGACGCCAAAGCTATCTTTAAGATAGACCATCAAAGAGAGTCACAGGGGATCTTTAGATTCGTCTTAGAACGGCCTCCGATTGGTATCAATAATGCGCTCTTGGATTTACGGGTCAAAAAAGGATCACAAGGAAGAGCGGATCAGTTAGTCTTTAGGCTTGAGATCAAATTCTGGAGCGCGATAGAAGCGATGATGGACTTCAAAATTTTTGACAGAGATATGATTTGGCGTGTGCAACGTATGCAGGAGAACCTGCGCGACTACGTTGAAGGAAAACTGTGACATTCTTTGGCAGTGCCACCAAAGCAGCTTTGTTGCTGTTTTGTATAGCCTTAACGTGCCAATCCTGTGGCCCAGCCAAGTCAGACCAGGGCGAGCAAGCGCTCGCATCAGCAGCCAAGTACACCATGAGAGACGATCAAGGTCAAAGCTTTTCTTTTGACGTTTTTCCACACAGGATAGTTAGTCTTTGCCTTTTTGTGGATGAAATCCTGCTGGACTTGGTCGACAAGCAGAGCATTTTAAGTCTTACAGCTTTGTCCTTGGACGCCAACATTTCCAACATTGCCGACTCATCGCGCGGCATAGAGCATCATCTTGGACTCAACGTTGAGGCTTTGTTGTTATACAAACCAGACTTGATTCTTGTGGCTGAATGGAGCGAGAAGGACAAAGTAGACCAGTTGAGATTGCTTGGTTTGCCAGTTTTTAGCGTAAGTACTCCACGAAATTTTGAAGAATTACGTCGCCTAATAGATCAACTTGCTCTATTGACCGGGGCGCACAAACGATCTGTACAAGTTAAAGCCGCAATAAAAACGCGTTTAGAGCGCATCCAGGCTAGCCTTAATCAACGTGGCCTAGCCAATACCGTAAGTGCAATGGACTACACACCTTGGTCAAGTGGATTTGGAAGAGGAAGCTCTTGGTCCGAGCTTCTAAACAAAGCCGGCATAAAAAATGCCTTACAGGCTTTTCCAGTCGATTCAATTGGGCAGGTAAGTCTTTCTAAAGAAATGCTCTTGCAGCTCGACCCTGACCTCTTGATTATTCCGGGCTGGGTTTATGGTGATGCCCAAGCTGCCAAGGTTTTTCTCGCCCAGATAGTAAATGATCCAAGTTTGGCGGGGCTTAAGGCGCTTAAGAACCAACGACTAATTCAGATGCCAGAACGCCTTAAATCAGCGGCCTCACAGTTTATGGTAGATGCTGTTGAGTTTCTCGTCGCTCATGCCTATCCAGAAAACTAAGCGCTTGTTACAATAGAGCAGCATGCGCTTTAGACTTCTTCTTTCTTTACTGATTATTATTTTGATAGGTCTGAGCATAGCCTCTTTAGTTTTGGGCACCTTTCCCTTAAGTCCAACAGACATAGTCAACGCCTTTCTCGTGCAAACTGGCCTCAATGACAGCACTTGGTTGCAAAACAACGACCATATCAAAAACGCCGTCGCCATAATTTTTTACATTCGTCTGCCTCGGTTATTTGCCGCGCTTGGAGCAGGCTGGGCCTTGGCGCTTGCTGGGACGGTCATGCAGGGGCTGCTGAGAAATCCTCTGGCAGGACCTGAGATCTTGGGGGTATCTGCAGGTGCCAGTCTGGGAGCAGTCCTGGCAATCGCTTTGGGGATGAGCGCTGTTTGGGAGGGATCCCTGGCCTCAATGGCAGTTATTGGCTCTCTAGTGACAGGATTTGCGATTTTTTCTGTCGGTGCCAAGGCGCAGCGCGGCAGTCTCTACACTATTATTTTAGCCGGCATGGCAATTTCCAGCCTTGTAAATGGAGCCGTTTCTGCGGTGCTGCTCTTTTCAAAAGAGTACGAAGTCAATCAGTTTGTGTTTTGGACTATGGGCGGCTTAGAGGGCAGGCAATGGTTTCATATTGTGTGGGCCTTTCCCTTAATTGCCTTGTCTAGTTTGGTCTTTTTTGCCTCAGCCAAAACCCTCAATCTCTTGCTGCTGGGCGAAGATCAGGCTCATGCCTCAGGACTATCGATTGCCACAAACAAGTTAGTGCTACTGAGCACCACGGCAATTTGCACGGCTATGGCTATTGTTTTGGCAGGGCCGATAGGGTTCATCGGCCTTTTGGTTCCGCACTTTTTTCGCATGATTGTTGGCTCCGATCACAAAAAACTTTTGCCACTAACCGCCTTAGGTGGCGCCGCTTTTTTGACCTTTGCGGACCTGATAGGCAGAACATTGTTTTCGCCTCTAGAGATTAAGGCGGGCATCATAACCGCAATGATTGGCAGTCCCTTCTTTTTAATCTTAGTTTTTAAAAACCGCGCCAGGTCGGGCCTTTGAAGACTCTCGTGTCAGCAAGCAAGTTGAGCTATACTATAAATGGTAGGACTATAGTCAGGGACCTCGATATTTCGCTTCATACAGGTGAGCTCGTCGGCCTAATAGGCCCAAATGGCGCTGGAAAAAGCACTGTCCTAAAACTGCTTTTGGGCCTTATAAAGCCAAGCACAGGAACGGTTCTTTATGAACAAAAACCTCTGACCATTCTTAGTGACAAGCAACGTGCTCAAAGTCTGGCTTGGTGTGCTCAAGAACACAACCTTAGTCTGACCTGTACCGTCGACCAAATTCTAGAAATGGGACGCTATCCGCATCTTGGACGCTGGGACAGTTTAACCATGCACGACAAGCAAATACTGCGACAAGTAAAAAGTTTTGTTGGTCTGGACGACTGGACCAACGCAGATGTCAGTACACTCTCGGCTGGCGAGCGACAAATCCTAATGTTTGCACGGGCTTTGGTTCAAGACACCCAGTGTTTACTTTTGGACGAACCAAGTTCCAACCTCGACATGGGGACAGAGCATAAACTCTTTGCCATGATCACTGAGCTTCGACGAGAAGGCAAAGGGATCGTTGCGGCAATCCACAATCTCAACACGGCGGCCGAGTACTGCGACCGTTTGATTTTGATGTACCAAGGCTCGTTAGTAGCTGAGGGTACGCCAGCTAAGGTTTTGAGTGAAGAGAACCTACGACGTTACTACGGCATAGAAGTTAAGGTGCAGCTCAACCAAGTGACTGGCAGCACCTCAATTGTGCATATTCCAAAGCACGTAAAGAACCAAGGCAAACGAGTGCATCTGATTGGTGGGGCAGGCAGCGCTTTGGCCTTAACGCGACTTTTAGTGCAAGCCGGTTACCAACTGAGCGCTGGTGTAGCACACGAGTACGACAGTGACGCGCAACTTTGGCACAACCTTCAGATAGAAATGGTAAAGGTTGCCGCATTCTCGCACATCGACGACTCTTCTTTTGCACAGGCTCACACACTGATGGCTCAGGCCGACTGGGTTGTGCTATGCGCGTTTCCAATTGGACCATCCAACCGGCGCAACCTTGTTCTTGCAGCCCAGGCGCGGCGCTTGTTAATTGTCGAAGAAGAGCCAGGCTTTGAGAGGTTTTTTGGGGACCAAGCAATCAAAAACCAGTTTGACACCCTGGCGCATAAATCGCCAGTTTTGACCAAGAATGCAGTCCTCGCGCATTTAGCCCAGAATGACTGATCTCAAGCACTGATACATGCTATAATTACCCACTATGCTGAATGAAATACGTCCGACAAGACAGATCCAAGGTGAAGGATTTAGACGATGGTTTACCGACAGTGACTGTGACCTGGTCGTTTGGTATCCTGCGCCGGAAAACCCACAGATAGACGGCTTTCAATTTTGTTGGGACAAACTCAGTAGTGAGCAAGCCCTTACTTGGAATGCTAAGTCTGGTTTTCGTTATAGTAAGGTTGATTCTGGTGATCATGGTGGCTTTGGATTTAAAAGCACGCCGATCTTGAGAGACGTCGACATGGCCAACGCAACTAAGATAAGCGAAACGTTCTTTGCGGTTTCGCAGTCAATTGACCACATGCTACGCAACTTTATCCTGGATCGCTTGCCGTAATTGTTAGTCAAATTAGCAAAAAAAGAGGAGTTCTAGAGCAATGACATTTCTATTGTGGCTGATCATTGGCGGCGGACTTCTTGTTGTACAGATGCTTTCTGGCTGGATGGATTTACTCTTTGTAGCCTTGGCTGCCGGCTTAACTGCACTACTCTGTGCGCTTTTTCCTGCCTTCGCAAATCTTGTGGTAGTACAAATCGTTTCTTGGGTTGTGCTGAGCTTTTTTAGTGTGCTCTTTTTTAGGCGAAGGTTCAAAAAAACCTTTGTCGCCAAGAACACAAGTCAGGACAGTGCAATCTCAGACCTTGTGGGTAGGCAGGCCCAAGTGATTGAAGACATTCGCCCACCAAGCGAGGGCAGGGTAAGCCTCGACGGTACCAGTTGGGCTGCCGTAAGTAACGATACAACCATAAGTGCTGGCACGACAGTCTTTGTGCATACACACGACAATTTGCTGTTAGAAGTGAGCACAAGACCTCTTGACCACTACTCCTCGAGCAAGTAAAGAATAACATGGACCAGTTTCTCGTCATACTTTCCATAGGCGATCTTGCCGCAGGTGGGGATAAATTCTACCGATTTGAGAACCCTGTAGTGTGGCGCGAACCACAAGAGCGCACCGAACTGGCAAGGCTACTGGAACAAGACCTGGACTATGCAGCCAAAAACGGACTGTGGTGGGCCGGCGCCTTGGGCTACGGTGCCGCGATAGCCTTTGAACCAGAACTGCTACAGCAGTCCACACCGTCTCTAAATTCAGTGCAAGCTGTTGATCAAGCCCTAGCAGCCTGGGGATTATTTAAACAACCCAAACTGGTTGACTTGGCGGATCTGCAATGTCAAGCTGCGCAAGATGCCACTTTTGAGCTTCCTTTCTTAGCTTCGTGGTCGTACGACGACTACCACTTGGCGTTCGAGGCATGCAAACATGCACTGCAAACTGGCCAGAGCTATCAACTCAATCTGACTATGTCCTTGCAAGGCTCGATACTGCCAGAGATTGACCACCTGCACTTGTGGCAGCGCTTGTTGACCACAAGCCATGTAGCACACGCCTGTTTTGTAAGACACTCAGGCGGCAGCATAGTAAGTTTGAGCCCTGAGCTGTTTTTCTCAAAAAGTGGCCACCAATTGCTCTGTAGACCAATGAAGGGCACCGCCACTCGCCAAGATGATGCTTTGTTAGACCAAGAAGCTCGTAGCGCCTTGCAAGCTAGCCCCAAGAATCGCGCCGAAAATCTAATGATAGTAGATATGATTCGCAACGACTTGGGCAAGATCGCAACAATTGGCAGTGTCCAAGTTTCTAAGCAGTTTGAGATAGAGAGCTACCCCAGTGTCTACCAAATGACCAGCACCATTGAGGCCACATACGATGGGTTGATGTATACTTTACTGGCGGCACTTTTCCCCTGCGCCAGCATCACCGGTGCGCCAAAGATCAAGACCATGCAGGTTTTGTCCACGATAGAAGGGCGTGATCGTGCTTGGTACACCGGCAGTGCAGGTTGGGTTAGCCCAAGCAACGACGCCAACTTTAACGTTTTGATTCGTAGTTTGAGTGTAAGCCACGACGGCCAAGTTAGCCTCGGCGTTGGTGGCGGCATAGTCTGGGATAGCAGTCTTTTAGACGAATACAACGAGGCGCTGGCCAAGGCACGCTTTTGCCGATCGCTTGAGCCAAGTTTTGACCTTGTAGAGACACTGCGTTATGATCCTGGCCACGGTTTCTGGTGGCCACAAGAACACCTGTCGCGCATGGCTGCCTCGGCACAAGCGTTTGATCGAGCCTTTAGTGTCCATGAGGCCTCAAAGATTCTTGAGCGAGAAATAGATGCCTATTGTGCAAACCACAGCACAGGTCCGCTACGGATCCGGCTTGCCCTAAGTCGAGATGGTAGTTTTAGTACTCAAGTAAGCGCCTTAACCAAACAGCCCATTGCCCAAGAGCGTCAGCAGGCAAGTTCAGTAGAGCTTGCACTTAGCTTAGCTACAAGTGCCTTTCCTCAGTCCGCGGCACTCAAATTGTTCTTGGCGCACAAAACAAGCCTACGTAGTCACTATCTCGAGAGAGAGAACCAAAGTGCCGGACTTGGCACAGAGGCCAAACTTACTACTGACATTTACAATCAGACTTTGTTCTACGCTCATGATGGGCGCTTGACGGAATCAAGCTACGCCAACCTAGTACTTGAGCTCAAGGGCAGATTTTTTACGCCGCACCACTCGGCAGGTTTGCTTCCAGGAATTATGCGAAATCATCTGCTGCAAGCAGGACTCGTGAGCGAAGCCGACTTGTACCTTGACGACCTGCAAGAGGCGACTTCGGTCTGGTTGATCAACTCGGTCAGAGGATGGATGCGGACAAAACTGACTTGACTCAAAGCGTCTGTGGAGTCATTAATAGCTGCTATGGCATATGTACAAACCATTTTTGACAAGAACTTTCTGGAATACGCCAGTTATGTAATTAAGGACAGGGCCATTCCTCATCTCGATGATGGCCTCAAGCCGGTTCAACGAAGAATCCTGCACTCACTCTTTGAAATGGACGACGGCAAGTTTCATAAAGTTGCCAATATTGTAGGCCATTGTATGAAGTATCATCCGCATGGTGACGCAAGCATTTACGAAGCCTTGGTAGTGGTAGCCAACAAAGGTTTTTTTATAGATACCCAAGGAAACTTTGGAAACATTTTTACCGGCGACCCGGCCTCCGCAGCGCGTTACATTGAATGTCGCGCACTGCCATTTGCCAAAGAAGTACTTTTTAGACCGGACATAACCAAGTTTGATGCCAGCTATGATGGGCGTAATCAAGAACCCGTTGTTTTTCCTGCCAAAATTCCTGTCGTGCTTTTGATGGGTGCCGAAGGTATCGCTGTTGGTATGAGTACACGCATCATGCCGCATAACTTTGTTGAAGTTTTGCAAGCACTACAATCAGCGCTCAAGGGCGAGAGCTTTCAGCTTTTTCCTGACTTCCCGACCTCTGGTATTATGGACGCTTCGGGCTATGCCGACGGACTAGGCAAAGTCTTGGTTAGGGCTCGTCTTGACACTTCAGATCCCAAGCGGATTGTCATCCGCGAGTTACCCTTTGGCTCTACCACCGAGAGCCTAATCGAAAGCATAGAAAACGCAAGTCGTCGCGGCAAACTAAAAATTGCTGGCATCCAAGACTTTACTACCGAAAATGTTGAGATTGAGATTCAACTGGCACGAGGCGTTTATACCCAAGACGTAGTCGATGCACTCTACGCCTTTACCGACTGCGAGCAATCAATTAGTGCCAATCTCTTGGTCATTAGCAAAGAAAACAAACCAGTAATTATGACAGCCACAGAGGTCATCAATTACCATGCCAAGCAGTTGCAATCCATTCTCAAAATGGAACTCGACCTCGACCTCAAGAACTTGCTCGACAAGCTGCACGCCCGCACACTGGAGCGTATTTTTATTGAAGAACGAATCTATAAAAAGATAGAAGAAATGGCTACCGCAGAACTTGTGGTAGAAGCAGTCAAAATAGGCTTTGTACCCTTTGCTAAAGAGATTAAGCGCGAGGTGAGCGACGACGACGTTGAGCGTCTGCTCAAGATCCCAATCAGACGCATCTCGCTCTATGATATCAATCGAGCCAAAAAAGAGATTGCCCAGATAGAAGCTGACATAAAAATCGTTAAGAAATATCTGCAAAACCTAGTTGGTTTTGCCCTTGATTACGTCGATGGCATTCTGGCCAGAGAGGGCAAAAAGTGGCCGCGCAAAACCGAAGTCACACGATTTGACAAAGTTGATGTTAGAGAAGCCGCAGTCCGAAACCTCACCCTACGCTACGATAGCGAATCGGGCTATCTCGGGCACGTGCTGGCTCCAGCAACAAGTGATGGCAAGGGCGCCACCTCATTGTTTGCGGTAAGCGAGTTTGATCGCGTGGTAGTGCTCAAGGCTGATGCAAGCTGGATGGTTGTTCCCTTGCCAAGCAAGCTCTACCTCGGCAAAGGCATGCTGGCCTGCTTTTTGGCCGACAAAGACGAGGCACCCAAGCATATTTTGACCTTTATCTTTCGCAATGAGGCAGGCGAGTTTTACATTAAGCGCACTCGGATTGAGGCATGGATAATGGAAAAAATCTATCCGCTCTTGCCAGAAAAAACCAAGCTGGTCGCATTTACAGAAAGTCAAACCGCAATCTTGCGCCTACACTATGCCAAAAACGTTAAACTACGTGTCACTCAAGAAGACTTTGCAGTTGCCGACTACTTGGTTAAAGGAACTTCTGCCGGTGGCGTGAGACTCACCCAGAAACCAGTCATCAAATTTGAGTGGAAAAAAGCCTAGTCTGCACGCCAAAAAATGAAACGTTCGGGATAGCTTAGCGATTGATCATCCAAAGCGAAAAATCTTCAAGATAGGCCACAAAACCATCCATGTGCTGCTGCGGAAAAGAAAAATCACTATGAGCGCGCGCCAAAACGGGGTACCAACAATCTAACCAGGCTTGGCGAGCCTCATGATCGATTGCAAAATTGAGGTGTCGGGCGCGCATACGCGGCGGTCCATATTTTTGTTCAAACAAGGGTGGTCCACCGCAGGCGGTAACCCAAAACAGCGAACTCTTTTGTGCTGCCAAGACCAGTTCTTCTGGATCAGATGGAAACATAGAGGCTATTGGTGATTGGGCTAGACCAAAGTAAACAGCTTCTATCATTTTTGCTATGTGATCTTTTCCCATTACTTGATATATTTCCGAACTGGGAAGACTAACATTAGGCATAATTGGGCCTTGTTGTGGTAAGGGCGACGTCATGCTACTGAGTATAGCATTCGTTTTTTTGTCGGACAAGCCAAGCCAAGCTTAGTAAAATGCTCTATAATAGATGTGTGGAGTTCCATGAAGCCTAAAGTGCGCCGAATCAGCAGTTTTCCTCAGTTTTTGTTCTCTCGTTTTTCTCTTTTTTTGTTTCCATTTGTTGTTGGTCTGACCCTGGTTTGGATAATAAGCGAGTACAATTTTGAGCTCAATCATGTTGACCAAGTGCAAACCGCCTTGGATCAAGGACTTAAAGCTGATGCCCAACTGCGACTTAAGCGAGTCCAAGTAAAAATTGAAAAAACGCGCCAACAACTTGGCGCCAAAGATCTGCTTCGTAAAGCGCTTATCAGTGCATTTCGTATGCAGGGCGACGGTACTGACGACTACTCTTTTATTATAGGGGGAGACGGCAAGCTAATCTACGAGCCAAGTTTGGCACTTGCCCAAGCGAGCACGGGCCTCCAACTCAAAGATTCAACAGGGCAGTTATTTGTCAAAACTATTATTGATGCAGCTAAACAGACTCAAGACTATGTTGCGCTAAGCTACCAATGGCTCAGACCAAGCACTCAGCGTATAGAAAGCAAAAAAGTGCTCGTTTACTGGGACGAGCAGCTTGAGTGGGTATTTGGCGTTGCCTACTTTCGTGACGCCTTGGCCTACACCTTGGGCAGCACTGGCTACAAACTGCAAACCTCGGTGCGCCAAAAAGTCTTGGTGGTGCTTTTGGGCTTCTTAACTTTTGTGGTGGCATTTCTGTTTTTCGTTCGCTTGGCGTCGCGCCATCTTTTGGCAGACACGGCGGTTTTTCGTGAATTTTTCCTGCGCTCTATAATGGAGCAACGAGCAATTGTAATCGAAAACTTGGCCTTTCGCGAATATCGAGACTTAGCAGAGATGGGCAATCAAGCCATAGACAAACTCAGGCGCAACATGCACGAACTCTCGCACAGCGAGTTTCGCTATCGCAGCCTTTTTCATGCCTTTAGGGACGCAATTATTGTCCACGACCTAGACGGCAAGATCGTTGACACCAACGAGAAGGCCAGAACGACGCTTTTTTCTGAGAGTGAGATTGCCAATCTCAAGGACCGAGATTTGATCCAGTGTTTTGGCAGCAAGGCCAAGAAAAAAATCGAGCTAATGCTTAAAGAACTGCAAGTAAGTTCTATTGTAGAAACACAAACCAGGATAGAAGGGCGTTCGGGCGTAACTTTGACCGTTGAGATGGTCTCGGTTAGACTTGATGATGCACTCGGCTTGGTTCAGACCATAGTAAGAGATATGACGGCAACGCTCGCCAATAGAGAAAAAATTGAGCAGCTCAATAGAGAGTTGCTGCGCACCGTCAATCAGAGAACCGTTGAGTTGGCCGATTCTCAAGAAAAGTTACAGCGTGCACAACACGAACTCATACAAAAAGAGCGCATGGCCAGTCTCGGCAACGTGGTCGGAGCCTTGGGTCACGAGATAGAAACTCCACTTGGAATTGGCATTACCTTGTCGACTTTGTTTGAAGAACGAGCGGCAGAACTTGGAAAAAAAGTAGAAAAGGGCGAACTGACACGCTTAGAACTTGCTGAGCATTTGGCCATGCTTGGCGAGTCGAGCCGCATCCTGTCTAGCAATCTTATCCGAGCCTCAGAACTAATGATGAGCCTCAAAGTCATAGCGGTCGACCAAGCCAGTGATTTAAATCGCCGGTTTGGTGTGCGGCAATACCTCGAAAAAATTGTTACCAGTCTGCGACCTACCCTTAAGAAAACCCGGCACATGATAATGGTTGATTGTGATGAACAGCTCTCTATGTTTGCCAATCCTGCTATTTTGTACCAAGTTATTATAAATTTGATCAATAATTCTCTCACGCACGGCTTTGGCAAAATTGAAGATGGCTTAATTGATATCCAAGTCAGTTTAGAAGGTCAAGCCGGGCTTCGCATCATCTATCGCGACAACGGTTTAGGCATTGCAAGTGACATCCAAGACAAGATATTTGAGCCGTATTTCACTACCAATAGAGACAAAGGTGGCAGCGGACTTGGTATGCATATTGTGCGCAGTCTGCTTGAGCAAGAACTTGGCGCTAGTATAACTCTGCAATCAGAGCTAGGTCAGGGATGCCAGTTTACCGTACTTATTCCAAATTGCGACGCTAGGCTTAGCGAAGATAAACCTAGCGAAGACAAATCCTAGCACTACTAGTCATCAAAAGTTCTATCCAAGGCATTGCTGGTTTTAGTATTGATTGTATTGAACAAAAACAGCTTGAACGACAACTGAGCCTATGCGAAGAAACGCTTCGTCAACTTGGCAAATCTTAAGTTATTTATTCGGAAGCTCAATCAATAGTGCGCCAGCTTGCAATTAATTCCAACCTACTTTAGACTTGCCACTATGGCTGATACTACAAGTAAGCTCAAGCGCTCATGAGTGCAATACAACGCACAATTCTCTTGGTTGAGGATGACGTTCTGATTGCAATGAACGAGTCGCAAAGACTTCGCAGCTTTGGTTATCACGTGTTGACTGCTAACAACGGCGAAAAAGCCATCGACATGGTGGGCTCTTCTACCACAATCGATCTGATTCTGATGGATATCGATCTTGGCGCTGGAATTAGTGGCCCCGAAGCTGCCCAATTGATTCTTGGCAAAAAAACTTTGCCAATAGTTTTTTTGACCTCCCACAACGAAAAAGAGATGGTCGAAAAAGTGCGCGGCATTACGCGCTATGGTTATGTCATAAAGAACTCAGGTGACTTTGTTTTACAGAGTTCAATTGAAATGGCATGGGAACTTTTTGACCAGAAACAACGCGAACAAGAACAGAGGCGACAACTTCAACTGAGCAACCATCAGCTTATAGACACCACGGCCCTTTTAGAAGGAGTCTTTGAGTCAAGCGATATCCCTATGGTATTGATTGCACTACCAGAACTGCGCATTCGGATTGCCAATCCTGCTAGTCTCAAACAACTAGGGTTTGACACCAAAGGCAGCTTGCTGGGTCTACCATTGTCTAAGTTGGAGCAAGGCTGGAAAGAGTTTGATTCCAATGGCGCCGTCTGCGATTTTGAGGACAGCGTCATAGTCAAGGCGACCAAGGGAATTACATCAAGCAACGCAGAGGTCTTGTTTGAGAACAAATCCGGTATCCAGTCTTGGGCCCTGGTAAACGCTAGTCCGCTCTTTAATAACCAGGACGCGCAGATTGCCGCCTTTATCGCCTTCCCTGATATAAGCGAACAAAAAAGGTCAAAAGAGGTAATCCGCGAAAGCGAACAATCGCTTTCCATTACGCTCAATTCTATTGGCGACGGTGTAATTGCCTGCGACATTGACGGCAGAGTGACTCGCATGAATAAAGTAGCCGAAAAGCTTACAGCTTGGAACTTAGCAGATGCACGCGGTCGCTTTTTACATGAGGTATTTGTTATCGTAAATGCCGAGACCCAAACGCCTGTTGAGAATCCAGTTAAACTGGTGCTTGCCCGCGGCGAAATTGTTGGCCTTGCCAATCATACGGTTTTGATTGGTCGTGACGGTAGTCGCTACCATATTGCTGACAGTGCGGCCGCCATCAAGGACGAGCAAGGTCAAGTGCAAGGCGTTATTCTGGTCTTTTCTGACGTGACTGAGCGTTACGTGGCCGAGAAAATGCGAGAAGAGCTGCGAGCCCATGAGGTCAAGTTTAAACACGTCTTTGACTCAATTCCAATGGGCATGTACCTATACGAACTGCGGGCCGACAAGCAACTTATCTTTGTAGGCTACAATCCCGCAGCCGATGCGATTTTAGGCCTAGACCATAGTCAGTTTTTGACCAAAACTATCGAAGAAGCCTTCCCTAGCCTGACCGCCACCACCTTGCCTGATCAATATCGTTCCTTGGCCTCGGATGGCGGCTGGTGGCATCAAAATTTGGTGGACTACGACCAGGGTGGCATTAAGGGTGCTTTTGACTGTTATGCCTTTCAGATAGAGCCACACAAAATGGTAGTTATGTTTGTTGGGATTACTGAAAGACTTAAGACCGAACAGGCCTTGTCAGAAAGCGAGCAAAAGTACCGCACCCTGGTAGAGTCCTCACAAGACTTGATTTGGGAATGTGACTTAGAGGGCAACTACGTCTATCTCAACCCGGCATGGGAAATCACGCTTGGTTACACCAAAGAGGAAATGCTCGGACAACATTTTACCAAATTTTTAGAACCTGAACAAATCCAAGCTGACCTAGCGGCGATGACAGAAACTCTTGAGCAAGGCCAAATCAATGCTTACGAAGCGATGCACGTACACAAAAATGGCAAGCCCGTCCAATTGATCTTTAGTGCACGTCATCGCCGCGACAAGGAAGGTCGCGTTTGTGGCACTAGTGGCACGGCCAGTGATGTCACGGAACGTAAGCAAGCAGCTGCCCAGATCAAACGTTTGCTCGATGACAAGACGCTTCTGTTAAAGGAAGTTCACCACCGCATCAAAAACAACATGGGAACCGTCGCCAGCCTCCTGAGTTTGCAGGCTATGCAAAATCAAGACCCGGCCGTCAAGCAAGTCTTTGACGATGCCAAAAACCGTGTGCAGAGTATGCTGGTCTTGTATGAACTGTTGTATCAATCCGAAAACCTAATGGTTCTCTCGTTAAAGGACTATATCAATGGCTTAATTGACAAATTGACTGACATTTACTCGTTCTATCAGAACATTAAGATAGTTTGTACGGTGGAGGACATTTTGGTAGATGTAAAAAAAATCCCCAGCTTGGGCATTATTATCAACGAGCTTATTACCAACTCAGTTAAGTACGCGTTTGTTGACATGGAACAAGGCTTGATAGAGCTTAAGGCGGTCAAACATGGCCGACGTCTAGAAATCAAGTACTCAGACAATGGAAGTGGCAGAAAAAAGGTAGCAGGCGACGTGTTTTCACCGGGTTTTGGGATGCAGCTTATAGAAATTTTACTGGGGCAGCTAGATGCTGATTGTGAACTTAGTTACCAAAATGGTACCCATTACCAGATTAGTCTGGAGCTTTAGCTGTTCTGACGGGTCTAAATCCAACGCTGTTGTCGCACCAAGAACGATCACTGTAGCCGTTGCGAGAGCTAACTCGTGCTGACTCTTGGGGATTTCCCCACGCACCACCTCTAAATACTGTTGTTGATCCCCGTGCTGGACCAAGTGGATCGACTAGCTGTTTGCTGGGGTAGGGTGCATAGTAGTCAAAAACCCATTCCCAAACGTTGCCCAAGATATCATACAAACCTAAGCGGTTTGGCTTTTTGAGAGCCACAGGCATCACGCCATCGGGGCTGTTATTGTACGTCCACGCGTGCTCGTCAAGTTGCTTATTAAGATCATCCTCGGTCGCTTTCGCAAATTGCGCACCGCGTGCAGCGTATTCCCACTCAGCTTCGCTGGGCAGTCTGTAGCCATTTGCACTAAAGCTGGCCTGCCAAGTATCAAGGTCAAAGACCGCTCGCAGTTGATCTTCTTCACTTTTCCAGTTGCACCACGCTGCTGCGCCATACCAACTGATGTTGACGACCGGCTTGTTTTCGGCATCGGCTATGGGCCGGATTTGATTATCCTCAAGCACTAGGTGTTCATGAGGTAGCCGCAGCAAGCGCGGGCCATTGGCTAGATAAATGCCATCTTCTTCTATGACCGCAAGAGTTTGAGCCAAGGCCCAATTGTAGACTGGTAACAACTGAGAAATGCTTAGTTCGTGCTCCAAGATCAAAAAGTCGCGGCTAATGGTGACTGCACGGGGCGGAGACTCGTCATGCTCGTCCGACCCCATCATAAAGCTGCCAGCCTTAACCAAGACCATATCTAGTTGCGACTTTTGTATTATCACGGGGCTGCTTTGGCAAGAAGTGAGGGCGCTCACGAAGAACGCCATCAGACAATAAAAAACTAGTTTGTGCACTATTTCTGACTCTTGAGTTGTTGTTGAAGTTTTTCGGCGCTTGATTTTTCAAAACGTGCAGTTCTAATAGCTTGGCTATAGAGGTCATTGTTGGGTTGGACCTTAAATGCATTGTTTAAGAAACGAAGTCCTTCGTCAAAGCGCCCAGAGTAGACCAATAGGATGCCGTAGTTGTAAAAAGCCTTGGACTGGACTTCTTTTTCTACAAAGTCCTGCATAGCCAGTTCCTTGGCAATCTCCAAGGCGCCATCTAAGTCGCCGGTTTTGATAAGCTTAATTGCAGTATCAAACTGGGGCAGCTTGCTGTCTGGAAGTAACTCAACTTGTACAATTTCTTGGTAGGGTACAATAAACTTCATAAAAGAATCAGCTAGGTCTTCCACTGCCGCAAGGTACAAATCGGTAGAATTGATTGACTCAGGCACTTGGTTGTCGGCTTCGGTGGTTTCGATTTTGACAGCTTTTAAGCTTTTGGCACCTATAACTCGTGCCGACTCAGCGTCGGTGACTTGTACGTTGACACTCAAAGTATAGGTCCCCGTTCGTTTATAAACCGTTACGTTATAGTTCTTTTTTGTCGTTGCGTCATAGCGTTTTTCGACTTCTGACCTTTCAACTTCATCGTAGTTATCAACGGTGATTCGTCCGAACACCAAAACTGCGGCTCCGATAAACTTGCCAATCTTAACCACAGCGTCGTCGTCTACCATACCGCTGAGTGTCAGGTTTTGTTCCTTGATGATGCCAGCAAGGTTTTGACGATCTATAACACTGTCAAAGTAGTTTGCCTGGGTTAACTTGGCGGTAAATGCATCGGTTAGGTCTATAGCGTGGCTTCGCCTAGCGCCTTGCACTTCACTTACAGCGATGATTTTGACACCACCAATACTGACTTCCGCTGGTCTGGTCACATGCACTCCGACGGTGGTAGCACAAGATGCTACTACAGCAAGAAGCAGCACGATGATCATGGTGAGCAAAAATAGTTGTTTTTTCATTGTTTACCTCAGACATTAGCTTAGTTAATTTCTGCACCAATAGCAATATTCTCAAACTAAGTTGCTGAGCTGTCGATAGTTCTAGTTATGACTAATTTTAACAAGCTCGCCTTAAAGGGCAACACTACCGCCTTGTTTTTTCTGCTGGGCTGCCTAATTCCGTCTGGCTTATCAGCGCAAACCGTAGGTGTGCAAGTCCTGGCGCAAATTGGGCGAGAGTCCGAGCAAGATCCGGCCAAGCAGGCCATGGCCTACGACTATTTGCGTGCTTTGGAAGAAGTCCTGCTCAACGCCGGCTTTGAACGTGGCATGATTACCTTTAACCTTCCACCAGTGCTTGGTGTCAGTGGCGATAAAACCTCAGAACTCAGTATCAAAGACTATGCCAACTTTTTTTCCCAGATTCGCAGCGGTGGCGGCCAGCGAGCGTGGGTGCTGCAGCTGGAACTTCATATTGAACCGGCACCACTACGTTGTTTAGCAAGCTCCTTTGATCTATCTACCTATGACCTAGGAAGAGGAATGGTGACCGGAATCGGAAGAGTAAGCCTTGCAAGCAACGCCAGTGCTGGTGATGGTGCCAGTGAACTTGGCAAGCAAATTTCGCAAGCGCTTGACGCAATTAGTGGGCAATAAACCACATTAGACAAAACTTGCTCTCAAAAGAGTCACCAAACAGGACGAAGATAGAGAGCAGGAGAGTCTCAAATGAAAAGAACATCCTTTCTACTTATCATAGCTTTGCTATTATCAACCACAGCCACTGCTCAGCAGGCATGGCAAGGAAGAGCTACGCGTGGCAATCTTGAGGACTTTCCTAGCCAAGGCTATTATGCGGCATCCAATAGCTTTCCGCGCAATAGTATTGTAACGGTAAAAAATATGCTCAACGGCAAAACAGTGAGGGTAGTAATATCCCGAGGCCTTAACGATGAGTCTTTTTTGTTATCCTTGTCCAGCGAAGCCGCTCGAGCAATAGATTTGGAAGCTGGGACAGCACTTAGTGTTTCGGCGCAACAGCTCTTGGTTCCGGGGATTGCTGACTCGGGACTAGGTGACGAGCGCGCTTTTAGCAATGATCCAGACTTAGCTTACCTCAATACCACCACAAGCACTCTGGCTCGGTCCACCACACAGACAAGCAATCAAGCAACTTTGGCAAATAATGCCAACCAAGCAAGCAATCGCCAATCAGATCTTTCTAATGCGCAAGCTTTGAGAACTGCCCCTCGTAATCAAACAAGCGGAAGTCTACGAGATCCTTCACAAACAGAAATCATCGCCCCAGCGCAGAATCAACGAACCGAGATAGTAAATAATCCAGGACGAACGGCCGGTTCGGGCCAAGCTATTTCTGGAACGGTAACTACATTGGCACAGAATTTCGTTAGTCCGGGTGGACTTAACGCTTTGCCTGCAGTCAATCAACAATCCCAAGTAGCTGCCGACCTAGTGACACAAAGCAACGGTGAACAAGGCCCCCAGGGAGTCGCAGCTATACCGGCTGACAGTCAAAACGCCAACTCAGCACGGGGCGGCACTAATCAAGTCCAAAATCTCGAGGTTCAGCCAGCTCGAGAAGCACCCGCCCTGGCAGGCAATCAAAATATCGTCGATCCTGGCCAGATGCTCGCTTCTCGTACGGGTAATCCAGTCATCCGTGACCCAGGTTTGGTCAACTCCAACAGCTCCGGCAACTCACTCAGCACTTCACCGCTGGCTGTAGAACAGGGCTCGGCAGGACGAGAACCAGTCAATAATCTGGCACCGCAAACTGGGATAGCGGCAAGCGTTCAAAATTTGCGCAGGCCTGGCAATGTCACCACCACAACAATCGTGGGAACGCAAGTGCAAGCCACCATCTCTGACAACAGGCCGTCCAGTTTGCGAAGTGGCGCCATAGCGGCACGACCCAGTCAGTCATTGACTGGATCTCAAACCGGTACACGCAGCGACCGAACGACGCCAAGTCAAGTAACACAGAATACAAGTGGACAAGCTAGGCAGCAAGGAGACACAGTCGTTACTGAAGCCCGACCACAAGCAAGCACTGGCCTTTTGAACGGTGTAAGGGGCTTCAACTCTGGAACCAGGGACTTACCCAACCCCGGTGATGTTGCCCGACCTGAGCATCTCTTTACCCCACCTCAAATCAGTCAGGATAGGTCAGCTATCACTAGCGGCCAGTCACCTTTGCCTCAGACCAGAGACATCAGATCTCAGGGTAATAACCAAGCAACTATTGTTGCCAACGGTGGTATCAATACAGAAAATCCGGCCCTACTTTCTAGCCAGATGGCAGCGGCGTTGCCAGAAAATCAACAGATTCAACTTTTTAGACCCTATGAGCAGCTTGAGAGCAACGACTTGCTGCGACCAGGCCAGGCTCCAACAGAGGCTGGCCTTGCCTTGGCCTCGCGTTTGCCAGAGTCCAGAGCACCGGGGGTGCTCGTACCTGATTCCAGCTTGCGTTCCGGCTCAGTCCCGCGCACTGGCGAGCTGAGTGCCAACTTGCCCTCCAGCCAAGTGCCTGGCAGCTTGCAAGCCGACCCATCCTTGCAGCGCGGCATTGCGCCCGGTAGCGGCGAGCTGAGTGCCAACTTGCCCTCCAGCCAGCTTTCGGGCAACACCGTGCCCGAAACAGGAAATCCTTGGCTCGACGGCGGTACCGGTCTTGCCCTAAGTGGGGTCAATCTACCGCTGGCACAGTTTGTTCCTGAAGAAGTACCGCAACTTGCATTTGAAGGTGCATTACCGGGATTGACCTCATCACTACCAGCAGATGGGCTACCTTTGGCTGCGTCGGTTGCAGGCTATGCGGACACCAGCAGTCAACGATTAAACAGCGAAAGCCAAGAGCTAACAGCAAATCTGCCTCAGCCAGCAAAAAAGACTGACACAATCCCAGAGAACCCAGTAAATGGCTTACGACCGCAGGGAAACGTGATTAGTTTAGAACCGGCCGACTATAGACCGCCAACGTTACCAGCAATTGATAGGGCCGATGCCTTAGTGACCATCGGCAGTCCAGGCCAATTGGGCTTGCAAGATACCCGTATCAGTCAATTGCCACGACTTCAAACTGGACGTGGGTCAGGAAATGCAGAACCAGGAACCGTGCCACTTACAGCCAATCAAACGCAAGTTAATGGAGAGCTCAGCCAACCAGGTTCACCGTTTGCAGAGCCAGGATCAAATGGTCTTATTACAACACCGCCAAGCAACGGCACCATCACTATTGATCCTAATCGGCCACGTGTGCCCCAACAAGGTCAAATCAGTGTCACTACCAGCACTACTATTGTCCAGCAAAACTTAACCCTCATCGACGCTGACAAGCGTCCACCGCTAAACGGTAATCTCCAAGTAACGGGTGATACAATACTTTTGGGCAACCTGCCCGACGAACAATGGGCCCGTGCCAACCTACCATTGATAAGTTCCTTGTTAGACAACAAATACTATTTACAGCTCGGTAGCTACGCCAATCCGCGCAGCGCACGCCAGGCTATGATTGATGTTGCGCCAGCTTACCCCTTTGTTGTTGTTCCCGAGAAGTCCAGCAGTCGTCACGTCTATAAAGTCTTTGTGGGGCCCTTGCAAGATGATGAGAAAGGTATGGTATTATATATGTTCCGAGCCAAGGGATTTAAAGACGCCTTTATTCGTAAGTCTCAACCCTAAGTGGCTCGCAACAGGATTTAGCCATGAACGACCAAGAAACGCAGCTAACAACGTTACGCGAAACCATTAGAACGAGCGACTATCATTATTATGTGCTCAATCAACCAAGCATAAGCGACTTTGATTACGATCAATTGTTGCTCAAACTGACTGCCATGGAAAAGGCTTGGCCAAACTTCGCCAGTAGCGACTCTCCAAGCCAACGTTTTGGGTCGGATCAGAGTTCCGACTTTGCAGAGGTTAAGCATACTATTCCGGTCTTAAGTTTGGACAAAGCATATAGCGTGGCAGAAATTCTCACCTGGGTAAAACGATCAAGTGCAAGTCTTAAGGCCAAGTCATTGGCACAAGATTTTTCCTGCATTTTGGAAGAAAAAATTGATGGCCTTTCGATAGTGCTCTACTACGAACAAGGACAATTGGTGCGCGGTGTAACTAGAGGCAATGGCGAGCAAGGCAACGATGTAAGTGCCAATGTTCGTACTATCCGAGAAGTACCGCTGCGCTTGAGCCGCCCCATAAGTGGAGCCTTTAGAGGCGAAGTCTACCTAAGCAAGCCGGACTTCCAACGTCTCAATAGTCAGCAAGAACTTAGCTATGCCAACCCGCGCAACTTGGCAGGCGGCACGCTTCGACGCATCAAAAGTAGTGAAGTAGCCAAAGTTCCACTGCGTATATTTATCTACGAAGGATTCTATCAAGAAGCTCCCCAAACCCACCAACTGATGCTTGAGGATTTAAAACAGTTAGGATTTAAGACCAACCCTTCTACCGCTGTCTTTTCATTGCCTAGGCAAGCCGAGCAGCTGGCCGATGAGATTAAGCAAAGGGCAGCAGGGCGCGGGCACCTCGACTACGAAATCGACGGATTGGTCTTTAAAATCAACGAACTTGAGCTACGCGAGCCGCTTGGCTATACCGAGCATCACCCGCGCTGGGCGCTGGCTTACAAATTTGACAATCCACAAGGTCAGTCGAGCCTGCTGGCAATAGACATTCAAGTCGGACGCAGCGGCCGCATCACACCTGTGGCGCGCATTGAGCCGGTTTTAGTGGGCGGAGCAACCATCCAGAACGTGACCTTGCACAACCAAGACTACATAAATGCCCTTGATCTCGGCATTGGTGACAGCATAGTGGTCAGTCGTCGAGGCGACGTAATTCCAGCCATAGAATCAGTTAGTGAAAAAAAATCCAGCGCAGCCTGGCAGATCCCTGAGCTCTGTCCCTCATGCGCATCAAAACTGCACAAGCAAGGTGCTCATCATTTTTGTCTCAACTTTGCTTGCCCACAGCGCAGCCTTGGCCGGCTAATCTTCTTTGCTGGACGCGACCAAATGGACATCGATGGCTTGGGTTCTGAGTCGATGCAATTTCTTTGGCAACAAGGTTTTGTTAGAGACATCCCGGATCTCTACACATTTGACTATCAACAACTTGATGCGTTTGCCGGTTGGGGGCAAAAAAAAATCGTCAAACTGCAAAACTCGCTAGAGAGCAGCAAACAACAGAGCTTTGCGCGCGTGCTGGTAAGCCTTGGTTTGTCTGACCTCGGCCCACGAATGGCACGCCTGCTTATTAACGCTGGCTTTCTCAGTATGCAAAGTCTTTTTGACCTAGCCGACCGTGGACAAAGCTCCCAGCTGAGCTCTTTGCACGGTCTTGGCGAAGTAACTGCCCAAACTCTTTTGGACCAACTTAAAGAGCAGCGTTTGCGTGACATGGTAGCCCGCCTGCGCGACTGTGGACTCTGTTTTGAGCAAGCCTTAGCTGAGCTGGCCTCAGAAACCCTAGCCGCTCATGGCGATCCGCCTTTAGCTTTTAGTGGGCAAACGTGGTGTGCTACGGGCACGTTTGAAAACTTTAAACCGCGCTCGCTTGCTCTTGAGCTCATCGTTAAGCATGGAGGCACGGCAAGCGAAGATCTAAACAAAACAGTTAGCCACCTATTGCTGGGCGAAAAAGCAGGTTCAAAGCTGGCCAAGGCTCAGGCTTGGGATATTGCAATCGTTACGGAGAGTGAGTTTTTAAAGCTAGTTTTTGAAGCCGGTTTGAGTCTGGATTTAAGCCAAGCTTAAACCAAGCAAGACCATAGAGTTCCACATCGGACTTGGCTTGACAAGCATAGATTTGGGTTCTATGCTTGCGCACAACCATGGCTTATGTTAGTCCACCCTACATTGTAGCCCGCAAACGGCGCGTTAGATCACGCATCCTAGACAGTGCTGCCCAGCTTTTTGCTCAGAAAGGCTATGAGTCATGCAGTATTAAGGACATTGTTGCGCTTGCCTCAAGTTCGGTGGGCAACTGTTACTTCTATTTTAATAACAAAGAAGCTCTGCTTCGTGAAGCAACTAGGCGTTTATGCCGCCGCACCGATATCAAAATTAACAGAGCCGCCAAGGACTTTTACGATGCACCTTCCCGGATGGCAGCTTCGTTATGGATTGGCTCCTTTTTGATGGTTTCGTACCCAGCTTTGGCGCGTATGTTGTTTATTGAGGCTACTAAGACGGTCAACTCTCGCAATGAAGTACTACGTTTTTTGCAACGCCGGGTAGAGTTGAGCTTTTCGTATCGCAATACCATCCGCCGCCAATCACCTCGAAACACAGCTGCCGGTCTTCTGCGTGATCCTGCCTTTATCAAGGTGGTCTGGACGGGGGCTGTCTGGGGAGCTTTTGAGGCTGTGGCCAAAGGAGAACTCGCCCTCAGTGCCGAAGAACTGGGCCGCAAGCTTGTTTTTTGGAACCTTGGAGCCTTGAGTATGCCGGCGGCAGAAATTGAACTCATTATAGAAAAGCTAAAAACGGGCATTAACACAGAACTAGACTTTGCACCTGACGCCGAAGAACGCTTCTTGACCCTATAGACCAAAAAAGCCCACTGATTGCTGTTCAGTGAGCTTTGGCTCCAAGTGACTGGAACCTTTTATTGGGCGGGTTTATCACCAACCAAGCACATCCATTCCGCTTCTGCTGCCACGTCTTCGCCAACATAAGCAATGCCACTTTGTTTGATCATTCGTGGACCAACGCGTAGGTTTTTGATGACAAAACGAACCTTGTCACCTGGAACAACTTGGCGACGAAACTTTACCTTGTCGATACTAGCAAAAAAGAAAAGCGCTTCACCCAAAACGCCGCTTTCTCGTACACCAGCGCCGCCGGTTTGCGCCATGGTTTCTACCAAAATTACACCAGGAACAACAGGGTAACCAGGAAAGTGGCCTTTAAAAAAAGGCTCTGCTGCTGTAAACGTTCTCACACCAACAATTTCCTCTGCGCTTACCGAAAGTAACTCATCGACAAACAAAAAAGGATCTCGATGTGGCAACAATTGCTTGATATCGGTCATTCTTGACTCCATAAAAGTGTTTTCAAAGGCAGAAGCAAGAGCTTTTACCTGAGTAATTTTAGCTATAGCAGGAATGTCAGTGCTTGACAAGGACAGCGTGCATGAGGTAATTAGCGGTTTACCAGTCTTTCCAGTCAGCGCCAAAGCGGTGCACTTCGTTGACAGCTTCGTGCTCTAATGGTAGCTTGACGCGGACTATAATTGCCCTGAAATGGTCGGCTTGTAGAACGGCCAGAGCAGTATCCATCTAGGAGGAATTTCCCATGAACCTTAAAGATATTTTTGAACTTATGGACAAGTTTGACCAAAGCAACCTAAGCGAGATGGAAGTACAGATTGCCGAAAGTGCAGTCAGCTTCAAAAAGCCAGGTCCAGCGCCGCTAATTGCAGCACCTCAGTACTACGGTGCACCCATGCAAGCTGCACCTCAAGTCGCTGGTGCTCCCCTAGCTGATGCTGCTTCAAATGCCACCAAAGAAGGCATTGAACTTATAACATCACCAATCGTTGGCACCTTTTTCCGTTGTGCTGCTCCTGATACTCCTGCCTTTGTTGACGTAGGAACTAAAGTAGAAGACGGCGGTACTTTGTGTATT
This sequence comes from Spirochaetia bacterium, assembly GCA_038204425.1. GTDB lineage: Bacteria > Spirochaetota > Spirochaetia > DSM-27196 > Salinispiraceae > JBBRCZ01. The sequence goes on from JBBRCZ010000013.1 coordinate 81,873, forward strand.
ATCGAGGCCATGAAGATAATGAACCGCCTTGAGTCCGAGTTTAAGCTGGAAGTCATCTCCATTTTGGCCACCAATGGTCAGATGGTTGAGTTTGGAACACCATTGTTTGAGGTCAAGCGCGTATGATCAAGTCAATCTTGATTGCCAACCGCGGCGAAATCGCAGTACGGGTTATCCGTGCCTGCCGCGAAATGGGCATCAAGGCCGTTATGGTCTACTCAGAGGCCGACAAGGATTCATTACCTGTCAAAATGGCCGACGAAGCCGTCTGCATCGGTCCCGCGCCCTCTCGTGACAGCTATCTAAACTGGAAGAATATAATCGCGGCAGCCAGTCTCACCCACGTTGACGCCATTCATCCAGGTGTCGGGTTCTTAAGCGAAAACGCCGACTTTGCCACCGAAGTAATTAAGGCTGGCTTTATTTTTATTGGTCCCAATCCAGAGACCATCTCTCGTATGGGAGACAAAGTAGAGGCCAAGAATACTGCCAAAGCCTATGGCGTTCCCCTTATTCCAGGTGTCATCGGCAGCATAACAGACTACGACGAAGCCCGTAAAACGGCTGATGAAATGGGGTACCCAGTAATCATTAAAGCAGCCTCAGGCGGTGGCGGCAAGGGTATGCGCATCGTTTGGAAAAATGAAGACTTAGAAGAAAGCATTAAGATTGCCTCATCGGAAGCCGAAAAATCTTTTTCTGACCGCACGGTCTACATGGAAAAGTATCTGCAAAATCCACGACATATTGAGTTGCAGTTGATTGGTGATACCTTTGGCAACGTGGTTCACTTGGGTGAACGCGATTGTACCGTACAAGAAAACCATCAAAAGCTGGTCGAGGAAGCACCAAGCCCTATCGTTTCTCAAGAAATGCGAGAGCAGATGGGTGAGTGTGCAGTTAGGCTCTTTAAGGGTCTGCGCTACCATGGCGCTGGAACCATAGAGTTTTTGGTAGTCGACAATAAGTTCTACTTTATGGAAGTCAACGCTCGCATCCAAGTTGAGCATCCGGTGACAGAGTTAGTTACTGGGATAGACCTCATCCGAGAACAGATCCGTGTCTGTGCAGGCGAAAAACTTTCTTTTAGCCAAGAGGATATCAAGATCCGTGGCTACGCTTGTGAAGTCCGTCTGAATGCAAAGGGCGCCGGTTTGATCAAGAACTACCTACCGGCAGGTGGATACGGTGTTCGCATAGACAGTTTTCTCTATACTGGTTACAAAGTCAGCCCGCACTATGATTCTATGTTGGCCAAGGTTTTGGTCCATGCTAATGACCGCACAGAAGGCCTCAATCGCATGAATCGCGTTCTTGATGAAATGATTATTGATGGCGTGCCCACCAACATAGACACTCAAAAGGTAATTATCAACTCTAAGGTGTTTCGTTCAGGAATTTACGGCACTGATGTACTCAAGACTATCCTTGAGGAGGTTAAAAAATAATGGCCACAAACTCGCAGTCAATTGGCGAATTTTTTCGCCGAATAATGTTTATTCCCAGTCGGGCCCTTAAGCAGGCAAACCGGGACGAACGTTTTTTTGTAAAAAAAGAACATATGTGTTCAAGCTGTGGTTTTCACTTGGACGACGAAAAATTTTTTGAAAATGAATACGTTTGTTATAATTGCAACCATCATTTTCGCATAAGCATAGAAGAGCGCATGCAGTTCCTTGCCGATAACGCCCAGTACGAAGAATTTGATACAGGCATCACCAGTTCTAATCCACTCGACTTCCCTGATTACGACGACAAATTAACACAAGCTCGCAACAAAACTGGCTGTGAAGATGCTATCAAGAACTTTCTTTGCAAGATTGGCGGCAAGGACGTTGTAGTAATTATAATGAACTTTGCCTTTATGGGTGGTAGCATGGGCTCGGTTGTGGGCGAAAAGATCACACGAGCTATGTTGATGGCAGCCGAACAGCGCTTGCCAACTATCCTCTTTACTGCATCGGGTGGAGCGCGTATGCAAGAAGGCATATTTTCGCTGATGCAAATGCCCAAAACCAGCCACGCGATAGCGCTGCTCGAGCAAGAGGGCCTGCCTTACTTTGTAGTCTTGACCGACCCAACTACCGGTGGAGTTACCGCCAGTTTTGCAATGCTTGGTGACGTAATCTTGGCCGAACCAGGCGCCTTAATCGGCTTTGCTGGGCCGCGAGTTATTGAAGGCACTATCAAACAAAAGCTGCCCGAGGGTTTTCAAAAGTCTGAATTTCAATTGCAAAAAGGCTTTGTGGACATGGTTGTTGACCGCAAAGAACTGCGTCGTACTTTGAGTTTTCTTATCGACGGCTACATGAATGTTCAGGGGGTGCGCAAATGAGCGAAATTCAAAAAAAGATCGCTGAGCTAAAAGAACTAGCTGCCCGTGAGAACCTGGACATTAGTGATGATTTGTCCCGCATAGGTGCCAAAGTGCAGAGTGCCAGCAACAACATCGGCCCGCTTACAGCTTGGCAACGTGTCCAGTTTGCGCGCTCACCCGACAGACCCACAACGCTGGACTACATTCAACGAATTTCAGAACAGTACGTTGAGCTGCACGGCGACCGAGCCTTTGGCGACGACCCCGCCATGGTGGGTGGTATAGCGCGCATTAGCGGCATAGCTTTTACCTTTATTGGCCATCAAAAGGGCAAGAACATGAAGGAGAACCTGCGCCGCAATGGTGGCATGGCTCACCCAGAAGGCTATAGAAAGGCACTGAGACTTGCGCAGCAAGCCGAACGTTTCCATAGGCCAATTATTACCTTTATTGACACGGCAGGCGCCTTTCCAGGAGTAGCCAGTGAAGAACGAGGCATCTCCGAAGCTATTGCCCGCAATATGAAGATCTTTTCTACCATAAAGACACCCATAATTTGTATTGTCTGTGGCGAAGGTGGATCCGGTGGCGCAATTGGTATTGGTGTTGGCGACCGCGTCTACATGCTAGAAAACGCCTACTACGCTGTAATTACACCGGAAGGTTGTGCTTCTATTCTGCTGCGCGACGCCAGAGAAGCGCCTACTGCGGCCGGAATTATGAAACTAACCAGCTTTGACCTCAAGAGTTTTGGTATCATTGATGCAATTATCCCGGAACCACCGATGGGAGCTCAGTCAGACCGAGACTTGATGGCATCCAATGTTAAAGAGACCATTATGGCCGCCTACCGTGAGTTGTCACAAAAACGGCCAGATGTCCTTCTCAAAGAGCGTTCACGACGTATCCTCGAGTATGGAGTCTTTAACGACGATTCCGACCAAAAAAGCCGCAAAGAGGGCTTCTTTAAGCGCCTCTTTAGTTGGGGACAGAGCTAAAGCAGCAAAAAAAAACGCCGATATCCGGCGTTTTTTTTGCTGCAGCACTGGCAATGCTGTGCGTGCTACTTTTTTGCGAGCAATTCCTTTACTACTTGTCTAACGGCTGGACTGTTCCAGTCATGAAGACCAATTTTTCCTGCTACCACGACGCCGTTGGGATCAATAAGGTAAGTTGTCGGTATTGAGGCGATTTGGTACAGTTCGCCAGCCACATTGTCTTGGTCCACAAGAATAGAAAAACTGTAGGGGTTGGACTTTACAAAGTTGTTAACGGTTGCTGCATCCTCGCCAGTACTCACCGCTAACATGGCCAAGCCCGTGTTCTTAAAGTCTTTCCACAGAGCTTCCATAGAAGGCATCTCAACACGGCATGGTGGGCACCAAGTAGCCCAAAAGTTGAGGATCACCCAACGGCCCTTAAAAGATGAAAGCTTTACCGCTTTGCCTGCTAAGTCTGCAACCGTAAAGTCAGGCGCAGTGGGTTTGGCTGCCACCTCTGAGAGACCCATAGCCTTGATCTGTTGTGCGCTAATGTTAGCTTTAGAGCTACTCTGAATCGTTGGATTGGTGGCGTTTGTCTGGCTAGACAAAAGAACTACGCCGCTCAACAAAGTGCTTATCAATATAAACGTAACGAAATTGAGCCGATTTTTTTTGGTCTTGGAATGGATCATGAACACCGCCTTGTTTTAAAATAGATTAACAAAAATCTATATATACCATAACGCATATTCTGAAAAAGTAAAGTCTATTTTACATTACGTTCAATACATTAGGGCATCATTGCTACAAAAGACGTCGTTGCTATCGAATAGTTGCGCAGCACCAGAGTGTAGCTATTGTCGAGACTGCTAAGAATCATAGCATAGGAAAACATCAACCTGGCCTCATCACCACTATAGTACTCGTACAAAAAGGTCAGGTTGCCGGTTTCCATAGTTGGCCTCCATAACGATGGATCGACAACGCTCCCGTTGGAACCAATATAGGCCCAGCGGCCATCAACTAGTCCAAGTATGGTGCCATCACTTAGAACTCGCTGGATTGACCCTGGCAAAGTTCCTGGTATAGTTGGAGCTGGGTTTGTTGTCGGAAAAAGGGCCTTCTCACTAGCTGAGCCCATCTGTGAGTACGCTTGCCAAGCAGGAACACCAGCAAGGCTAAGGTATTGTGACATAAACGTTGTTTGTGGGGTGTAACCAGCGTTTGCTATAGAGTGTGTCCCAGTCAGCCAGTCTGTATTTGCAATTTGCTTGTACTAGCTGTAAAAACGGATGTCGAATTAAAGTCGTCTGGCAGAGTGTTAGAAAATGGCCACCAAGGGCTTGTAGTGTCAGTAACTTCAGGCAAGCTAACTTGCACTAGACCTTGGATAGAAACTGAATTGACCGTATGAGTATACAAGGATAAAGTCTCTGTTGTTTGCAAGCTGATCAAGCTGATCAAGCGATAGTCTATAAAATCTGCGCCACGTACTGGTGGAAGACTGCCAATACCTACAACCCAGTCTTTAGTGGACGCAGACCCATCTCTGAGATCGTCAACAAACTGAATGGGTAGTTCTGTTGCTTTGGTTGTAGGGCCTGAGTCTATCAGCGGTATACGATCAGGAAGGCTTAGTATCCACTTGGCCCCCAAGGTGTTGAGTTGCGTGGAAGCAAAACCCACTATGCCCAGCTGGGCACTTTGGCTAGCCGAATCACGCCCAACTAACTGCACACTGTATGAGCTTGTGTTGTTGTCGGCAATATAGATTGGCACAAAAGAGTAGGGGGCAGTGCTGGCTGAGTTAGGGTTGAGCAAGGTATAGGCGTCAAGACTCCGCGAGGTACCATTGTTGTCGGGTAACCTAAATGCATAGATGCCGTATCTTGAGTCGTCATCGCTTAGGCTGGCAAAGCGGTGCGTAGTGTAGAGGCTTAAGTTTTCTGATTCGCTACCGTTGTCAGAGTCGCTCGTTTTAAAAATATTGAGCTGGGCGCTTTGTCTGGGAATAAGTAAGATGCGTTGCCCCGTGTTGTGGTGCTTGACGAGTAGTGGCAAAAAGCTCGGTTCTATACTGGTTTTGTCCAGTCTGGGTCGGTTTTTGGATCGGATACCTTCCAGCTTTACTTCTCCTTCTTTGGTCATGGCGGCCAAGAGCGCAAAGTTTTGACGGTACTGATCTGGTACCACCAGAGGAAACCCGCATGCCAATGTTAAAGCAGCAAGTGATGCAAGAGACAATAAAAGCATCACTATACTGAGGCCCAAAGTCAAACGAAGGTTTGGTGTTTTGTTCATGGTTGTATCCGTATTCCCATTCTAAAATGAAGTGGCTCAAACACAAAAGGCCCAAGTGCTGCTGCGATGTTGCCTGGGCTTATCGATGTCTGATTGTTAGTGAGGTTTTGGTAGTGGAGCGCCGACAGGACCAGATCGGGATCGGCACTGTAAGTGAGCATAGGAACAAGCTCGGCAAAAAAACTTATATTTTTGCTGAGGTTCAGTTCTAGACCCAATGGGATTTGAAAGAAGACTGGGCTAATTTCATCTAAGCCGCCATTGCTGCCTGTATAAAAGTTGAGTCCCAGCCCCAAGCCCAGTCTAAAACGCAAAAGATCGCTGGCAGAACCAAACAGATAATGTCCGTCTAAGTAAGTCGAAATGCGCTTAAAATCCTTAATCAGGCTTGAATCGGTGCTCAAAGGGCTACTTGGAACAAAGCCAATAACATAGAGGTCAAAACCCAAGCGCAGACGCCAGTTGTCGTCAAGTTGTAGATTGATTGCCGGAGCTAGGAAGCTTAGCCAATGCAAACCAAGGTCAAAGCTGAGCGGAAAGACGCTCTCACCTAAGTAGTCGAGTTCTAGCTTTTGATCTACAAAAACCAAGTGTCGCTCAACCTGCATGCCTTTTTGATAGATGGTGACACCTAGGGTTATGCCTGAGGGAGTTTCCATTACAAGGCCACCACTCTGGTCTACTATTGCATCGAGCGAGCCGGCCAAGACTCTTGTCCCGGCTGGTGCCCTAACAGTTACGGCAGCGGCATCGCTTATTCTTTGTGAAAAAGGTACGAGCATGGCGGCTATTTGCTGCCAAAGGCCGCCAAAGGCATTACGAAAGCGACTGTCTATTTTGGCGCTTAGTTCCGTAGTCGCTAGTAAGTTTTTGTTGCTGATGTCTTGATACTGGGCTTTGATGGTAGCAAGCTCCATGGAGCCTGCGACCACAATGTGCAGGTAGGCATCTGCTCCCATCAATTGGGCACTGGCAAGCAGATCTGTTGCTTCTGGTATTCCTAGTAAAAATGCATTGCGCAGCACGTAATTGCCATGAGCATCCTGGATCTTGAGTTCCAAACTTTCCATCAAAAGGCTTTTTTCTGATTCTTCAAAACGGGCTTGTTTATCAAAGCCAATCAACAAGGCAATAATGCGTGGTCGCAAATTTGCGGACTGCCCATCCAAGCTGACTTGGTAGCGAATATAACTCGCAGGCACTTGAGCCTCGGCAACCGCAGGCTCCTCCTGAGCATAGGTAACGGCATTAGCAAATATAAAGAAAAATGCGGCGCAGAGCGGGACAATGGCTTTGAGAATCGTCTTGTTAGTGTTCATGGTAACCACCAAGCGCGGTTGACGTCCAGCGTGCTAGTTAGCGGATCCCAGTTGAGCCACTGCGTGCTGTCACCCAGAAACATAGGGGGCGAGTCATAGGCAGGCACTGGAGCATCTGCGGTGTTTTTGGAGGCTGGTATCGGTAAGACGCCACTTGGTACTCCATCCTGATTGTCACTTGTCCAAAACACCATATACCTAAGCTTGCCCGTGCGGTTACTAAGAGCAAAGCCCCCGCTTACCAGCCCCAATGAATACAAACCATTATCACCTGACAAGACCTCGTTGCCTGCACTGCCCGAGTAGGGCGCATTAAAAACTTTTTCTTGACTGTAGACTGTCAGGGGGACGTCTACTGGATCGGTGTTGAGTTGGCTCAAGGGCAGCCAAAACTCAAACAACTGGCTGGAGCTGGCAGCTGACCACATGCGGCCAACTACTCTCAAAACTTGACTGCTAGGACTTCCTGTTAGACTAGTGCTAACAATTTCCACTG
>JBBRCZ010000014.1:0-78079 GCA_038204425.1 Spirochaetia bacterium
GCAAAAAAATAGCAGTACTTCGAGGCTGGGTTGGAGTGAAGGCGTCAAGCCGAAACGAAATACCCGGCATCGTAGTACTGCGGTCTTGAAAAACCGGGAAAGGGGGCTGGATTAAGAACGCCCCCTTTCCCGCGAAGCGGGTCGCAAAAAATTTGAAAATTTGGAGAGTATCGTGGCACTACTTACACAGTTTGCCAGTTTTTTTGTAAGCCCATAAGAATAGCCCGCCTCAGGCGGGCATGGCTTGGCACTCGGACTTGAGTCGCGCCATGAGCCAGTCGCGAACCAAGTCCGCGCGAGCGGTGGAAAGTGATATCTGGTTTCGAGCAACCCCGTCATCAGCCAAATAGCCCAGGACTTCGATGGCTCTAATGTCGGATACTGTTTCTCTGTATTTGACAATCGCTGGCAATTGCGCATCCACTTGATCGCTATCGCCTAGTTGAGCTTGCATAAGAGGCAAGATCTTTTCGGCCGGAAACGATAAACTTGCTGGCCATCCAATAGATGCGCCAAGCACCAATGCCACGATATATGAGCGTTTATCAGGAGCACCTGCAACAAAAAACAATGGCGCTTGTTTGATTTTAAACTATACTATTGTCTAGGAGTTTTTTATGAAGAAAACAGTGGTTCTCATAGCTTTGTTAGTTGTCGGTATAGGAAGCGTTTTTTGCCAAGACCTCATGGAGATTAAGATTGGTTCTTACTCGATCGCAGTTCCATCTGGATGGACTGCCGTATACACCGACTCTACAACGATATTTACCTTGTACTCGCCAGTGGAAGAGGAGGTTGATGATTTTCAAGAAAACGTCAATTTGGTGACCGAGGACTTACCGTCACGCTATACCGTCAAGGCCTACTTAAAGGCTGCTCAGGGTGCAATCCAACAACTCTATGATGATTTTGAGCTGCAAGAGAGTGGAGACAACTATCACATATTTTCTGGATCACTCAACGAAACAATGGTTATGCAAATGCAGTTTGTTGCCATAAAAAACAACGTAGCCTATATTGTCACCTATACCTCAAGTCCAGAGAGCTTCAATCGTTACCTCAAGACCTTTAAGGATATTCAAAAAACGTTTAAGTTCTGAAATGAATGATAGACTAAAAGAGCTTTTTTATTCTGAGCGCTTGCGAATCATTTTCTTCTTGCCAATAACGAGATTGTGGGTTTAAGATATAGGTTCAAAAAAAATTTGGAGTATCTATAGTGAAACAAACTCGTTTGGTGGCAGCTGTCTTATTCGCTGTACTAATTGTGGCAAGCTGTGTAGACCCAACCACATCAGTTGCTGAGACCCAGGTTCTAACTTACAATGGTAACAACGAGCAAGCCGGCGGAACTGCGCCTAGCGCAGCTACCGTTTATACCCGCGGCCTTTCCGTTGTGGTACTCAACAACATCGGTGACTACAGCAAAGCTGGTTATAATTTTGCCGGTTGGAACGACAGAGAAGACGGGACTGGCCTTACATTTGCACCCGGTGCAAGCCTTACTATTGCCAACCAAGACATTACATTATATGCAGTTTGGATCCCACACGGCATGTCATTTATCAGTAATAAGAACAGTATCACCATCAACTCGAGTAATAGCAGCGCCTTGGGGGGAGTAGTCGTCATTCCCAATGGCGTAACCCACATAGCAAAGGCAGCATTCAAAGACTGCACGGAAGTTACAGAATTTATTATAGCACCAACTGTCGTCTACCTAGGAGAAGAAGCCTTTTTGTCCTGCCTCGCACTAGAAAAAATAAATATCCCTAGCGGAGTGCAAACTATAAGTAACTCACTTTTCATAAATTGTTTTGAGCTAAGCACTTTGAGTTTGCCACTCACCATCACTTCTATCGGCAGTTTTGCTTTTCAAAACTGCAAAAAACTGCTTAGTCCGGGCACTTTGCCAGGGCTCAAAGAAATTAAAAACAACGCGTTTCAATATTGTGAACTATTGAGCACTATAGAGCTACCGGAGGGGCTGAGTGCAATCGGTTCAAGTGCGTTTAGTTCGTGTTTTGCTCTAAGTACGGTAAGTGTGCCGGCAAGTGTCACGAGTATCGGTTTTGCAGCGTTTGCCTCTTGCACTAACTTAATTTCAGTAACTATGCTTGGCTCCACACCACCAGCTTTGGACGTGGACTCCAATTGTTTTGCGAGTACTCACGCCAGCTTACAGATCCATGTGCCAACTCCTGCCGCCCTAACAGCGTTTCAGGCGGCAACTGGCTGGCAAGTTTACTCGGCAAATATCGTTACTCCATAAACATAAAGCAGTAGATTGTAACGATTGATTGGGAGTAACGAATGACAGATATACCTATCCAGCAGGACAACGGCAATGGCAATGGAGACGGTATTGCTCTTCGTGACGAGATGGCAATTAAGAGAACCTACTTGGCACTTGAAAGAACTTTGCTTTCTTATTTGAGGACGGCGATGTCTCTCGTTTTGGCAGGTCTAACTATAGTGACTTTGATAAGTCAGACTTGGTTTGTTATCGTCGGTTTTGCTATAATCCCAATCGGGATAGCACTTGGCATCTTTGGTGTAGTTCGTGCAATTACTGTCAGCAAAAGGATTACTGGTGACAGCAATCGCCTTCGCTACCGTGAGAGTGATTGCCGTGAGAGTGATAATCATGATGCCCCGCGGCGCTAATCACCTCGTTCTATATAAAAAACGTTGCGCGTGAGCTGTCGGCAGCTTCCAACATGGTTGCTACGCCGCCCGATTCTACGCCTTCAAGCAACTCTTCCATTTTGACACCCATTACTTCCATGCTCATGTTGCAGGCCACCATTCTAACGCCGGACGCGATGGCGTTTTCCAACATAGTCTGTAGGCTATCTATCTTTAAGCCGCGCATACGGCCCTTCATCATCCACGTGCCGAGGCCTGCCATGTTTAATTTGGACATGCTAAGTTTGTTGAGGTTGGATGGCAGCATCAAGCCAAACATCGTACCCATAAAGCCTTTTTTGACCTTTGGTTTTTTGACTTTTTTGATCACATTTAAACCCCAAAAGGTAAAGAACAACGTCACTTTTTTACCTGTGCTGGCTGCACCGTTGGCAATTACCAAGCTGGCCAGGGCTTTATCCATATCGTCAGAAAAAACGATTAGGGTTGTGTCTTGGGCACCAGTGCTCAGCACAGAAGTCTGAGTCTGGCTTGTGCCTTTTTCTATCAGAGCTGTGATTTTTCCTGAGTCCTGCGTGAGAGATAGCAACTTGTTTCCCGTCATGCGACACCAGGATTCTACATCTTTTGCAAAGCCAGGATCGCTTGCGACTTGCTTAATTAGGTCTCCCTGAATACGCTTGTCCATCTCTTTCTTTAGCATAAAGATGGGCCCAGGGCATTGAAGCCCACAGGCGTCTAGTTCTATCGTTGTTATCATAAGTGACATGCTGCCCCCCATAAGTGCTGACTTGTCAGGATCAAATTGATAGATCTTGTCGTCGTTGTGAATAAGTTCCTTAACAAAGAGGTCTTCGTTAGATTGTTTGTCGTTGGCATGAAGCCAAGTCTTATACCCACCTGATAAGGTGTAGACCGTCTTAAAGCCAGATTGAACCAAGACTCGTTCTGCCAAATAGGCCCTAAGTCCAACCCCACAGATAGCGATGATCTCTTTATCGCGAGGTATTTCTGCCAGTCTTTGGCGAAGCTGCTGCAGTGGGATGTTGAGTGACCCAGGAATGGCACCAAGTGCTACTTCTTCAGCTAGCCTAACGTCAAGCAGTACCGCGTCAGGATGGAGATCCAGTTCTTGATAGCCAAGATTGTGGCTCTTTTGGGACAAAAGATTTTGAGCAATAAAACCCAGTACGTTGACAGGATCTTTGGCGCTGGAATAGGGTGGGGCATAGGCGTGTTCGATTTCAGTCAAATCTTCGATGCTACCTTGTTTGCCAATAAGCACCGCTATCATGTCGATTCGTTTATCAACGCCTTCATATCCCACCGCTTGTGCGCCCAAGATGCGATGGTCAAGGCCAAATAGCAGTTTTAGCGTAATGGTGGTGGCTCCTGGATAATAACCTGCGTGCGAACTTGTGTGAATAATGCACGACTTAAACGGGATCTCATCTCGTCGCAGAGTCTTTTCATTTACACCGGTAGAGGCCACGGTTAGGTCAAAGACCTTTGCGACGGCTGTGCCAATTGAGCCATGGTAGATGGTCTTTTTTTTACCAACAATGTTGTCTGCGCACAGGCGCCCTTGCTTGTTGGCGGGTCCTGCCAAGTAAGTGATGGTACTTTTTCCCGTGATCGGACTGGGAAACTCTATGGCGTCGCCAAGCGCATAGATGTTTGGATCCGAGGTTTGCAAGTATTCGTTAACAAGGATACCCTTGCAAGGACCAATACTGAGTCCGGCCTGGCTTGCCAAGCTCAGGTCGGGACGGACCCCAATAGACAGGATAACCATGTCAGTTTCTAGGTTGCGCCCAGAATTGAGCTTAAGTCCTATGGTAGTCTCTGACGGTTCAATGGACTTAACTCCATCACCCAAATAGCATTCTATGCCCTTAACTTTAAAGTGTTGATGGACTTCAGCCGCCATTTCTGCATCCAGCATTATCATAACTTGAGCAGACATCTCCACAATGCTGACCTTGATGCCCAAGCGATGCAGGTTTTCGGCCATCTCAAGACCAATAAAACCAGCGCCTATGATGACGGCGCGTTTGGGGCTATGCGTGCCGACAAAAGTTTTTATTTTGTCGGTGTCATTTACGGTACGGATGGTAAAAATACCAGGAGTCTCCACGCCCGCTATCGGTGGCCTTACTGGTTCCGCGCCCGGAGAAAGCACCAACGTGTCATAGTCCTCCCAGTAGAGCTGGCTGGTGCTGATTACTTTGACGTGGACTTTTTTTTGTTCTCGATCTATGGCTACGACTTCGTTTAAGACACGAACGTCGATATTGAGGGTGTCCTTAAAAGTCTGTGGAGTTTGAACAAATAGCTTGTCTCGGTCAGTGATGGTACCGCCCAAATAGTAAGGCAGACCACAATTGGCATACGAAATGTACTCACCGCGTTCAAAGAGAATGATTTCTGCACCTTCGTCTAGACGCCTCAGTCGAGCTGCGGTACTGGCACCACCGGCGACGCCACCTACGATGAGAATCTTGGCCATTATTGACCTCCTGTTGAAAAAACTATCGAGACGCTCGCGGTCCGTTGATGGTTGAGTAAGGCCAGCTGTTGAGACCGCCCAGGTCGAATGCCTTTGAGTAACCCATTTCCTTTAGAATTTTGACCGATAGACTGGATCGGCGGCCGGTTCGACAATAAACGACCACTGTGCTATCCTTGTTGGGGATAAGGTTGGCTGCAGTTTCGGCGGTAATTTGATCCAGAGTAAGTAAAAGAGATCCATCGATTCGTGCTTGTGCAGGCGTAATAGCATGGATAGCGTCAGAAGCACATGAAATGCTAACTACACTAAACAATAGCGCAGTTAAGACCAGCGGTCTCAAATTTTTCATCAAAACACTCCTCTACGTGATCAAAAAAAATCTCACATCTAAGTATAATACCAAGTAGAGCTGTAGTTCTGTGACTTAAGTCACTTTAGGCACCGGATTTAAAAACAAGTACTTAGGCTAATCTCTGCACGACCAAGTTTGAGCAGTTTTCTTTGCTCCCAATCCTTGAGGATCCGGCTCACCACCTCGCGAGAGGTTCCCAAATTGCTGGCAATCTCTTGATGAGTAAGGCGGATAGTGCCATTTTCTGTGCAGATTTGTGTCAACAAAAACTCGCGCAAACGCTGATCAACTTGCTTAAAGGCCACTTCTTCCACCAGTTCCATCATGCTTGCCAGTCGCTGAGTATATTGATCCAAAACAAAGTCTCTAAAGACGGGACTGTTGTTGAGCAATTTTTTGACCAGAATCAAAGGAATAAAGGCTGCCGCGGTGGAGGATTCTGCCACTGCCGTGGCCGGAAAAGCAAAAAAATCACGCAAGCAACTGGCGCTAAGTATGCAGCTTTGGCCAGCTTCTATTCTATAGAGCGTAATTTCTCGTCCACCTTGCGAGGTTTTAAAGACTCGTATGCAGCCATTGATTACTAGCAAAAACTGGTGGCAGGTATCACCAGGCTTCATAAGTACGCTTCCCTCATCCAGAAAACGATAAGTAACGGCGTCAAGCAGGGCTTTTTGTTCACTTTGTGACCGAGATGGATCAGCAATTAAAGTGCCAAAACGTTTAGAAAAATGTTGTTTGACAAGATCTAGACGCATGGCTGGCTTAGCTTGTGCACACATAACGTTGCCAGTACTGCCCGCGTTGTGAGCACAATTGCTCATGGCTGCCTTGCTCGGTGATAAGGCCGTGTTCCAAGAGCACTATTTTGTCGGCATGGCGGATAGTTGACAGTCTATGAGCAATCACCAAACAGCTGCGACCCTTCATTAGCTTGTTAATTCCCTTTTGGATCAGGCGCTCCGTTTCGGTGTCGACCGAGCTAGTGGCCTCGTCCAGGATGAGAATCTTAGGGTTGGCAAGCAGTGCGCGCGCAAGGCTAATTAATTGTCGCTGCCCCATCGACAAACTGGCACCGCGGTCGGTGACAACGGTTTCGTAACCTTGTTCAAGTTCAAGAATAAAGTCATGGGCATGGACCGCCCCAGCTGCGGCTTCAATGTCTTGATCACTGGCATCGAGTTTTCCGTAGCGGATGTTTTCTCGGATGCTGATGCCAAACAAAAAGCTGTCTTGCATCATCAGGCCCATCTGAGATCGAATAGAATGATGGTTGTAGTCAGCAATGTTATGCTCATCGAGTAGCACACGCCCTTGATTTGCTTGGTAAAAGCGCGAAAGTAGACTGGCAACGGTAGTTTTTCCTGCTCCGGTTGGTCCAATCAAAGCTACAGTCTGGCCGGGTTCAATACTGAGATTAAATGAGCTCAGTATGACTTGTTCCGACTCGTAACCAAAACTGATGTCTTCAAAGCGGATCAAACCCCGTACGGCCGGCAGGTCTGGCCTTTGGGCGTCCAATGGGTCATCCTCAGTTTCGTCAATCGTTTCAAAAATACTCTCGAGATAGGCGCCCGCTTGGACCAACTGAGCATAAAAGTTGCCGATGGTACTTACCGGTGCCCAAAAACGCCAAACCAAACTAATAAAGGCCACCAAAACCCCTACGCTACTGCCATGGTCGAGCCCGCCCACGCCGGCGATGTAGACCAGACAAACTACTAGTACCGACAAGAGCTCTATGCCTGGCCAGACCATAAAAAAGGCAGCTACAGCCCTCATCCAAGCCAGGTGCCAAGCCCTACCAAGGCGCTCAAAAATGCTCTGATTTATTGCTTCACGAGCAAAGGATTGACTAACTGCCATGCCTGACAACGATTCGTGCAGCCAAGCGTTGAGATTTGACTGCTTGCGACTCATCACATGCCAACGCTTGTGCTGGTGGTTCTTAAGTAGCAGTATAACCAGCATCAGTACCGGTAATCCTGCCAAGCAGATCAAAGTTAAGCGTAGGTCGATCACAAACATAAAAATGATGATAAACAACAAGTTAAAAAGGTCGGTAATGACGTTTATCAGGCCGTTGGACAATAGATCTGACAGAGAGTTTACATAATTGACTACTCGGATCAATATTTTTCCATGCGGTCGTGAGTCAAAGTAGCCAAAGCCAAGTCGCTGTAGTTTGCCAAAAATATCGCTACGCAAATCCTTTACTACCGTTTGACCCATTTTGTTCATGATTCTAATTCTGATGCCCAAAAAAACCGAAAAAATTATTTGGCTCAAGAGCACCCACAATCCAATAAGTACCAGACCAAGTAAGTCCTTGTTTGGAATGCTTTCGTCGATGGCAACCTTGATTAGGTAGTTGGGCACGAGTGAGGCTAGGCTGGCGACTATCATTAAAGCAACAGAAATGAGCAGTGCTTTTTTGTGGCTGCCGAGGTAGGGGGCCAAGCGCTTAATGGTGTGGATGCTAAAGCGGCTTGACTCGGCTTCGTCTTGTTCAAAGGTGTTACGCGCCATGATTGCTATCCTCTATGCCGTTTTGGTGGTCCCAAACAAGCCGGTAGTAGCCGTCTTCTTGCAGGAGCTCTTGATGGCTGCCTTGTTGTATAATTTTGCCTTGGTCTAAGACCACAATTTGATCAGCATGCATTACCGACGACAGGCGACTAGAAATTATAAAAAGCGTCTGTGTGCCGTGCAGCTGCCTAAAGCTATCTTGCAGCCGTTCTTCGGTTTCGATATCAACCGCACTAGTGGTATCGTCCAAAATCATTACGGCCGGTCTAGCCAAAAACAGTCTAGCAAGCGATAGACGTTGGCGCTGCCCTCCTGATAAACCCACGCCACGTTCGCCCACCACCGTATCGTAAGAATTGCTAAGCTCAGTGACAAATTCGTGGGCTTGGGCCAGCTTTGCGGCCTCGATCACTTGCTCCATTGAAGCATCTGGCCGGGCAAAAGCGATGTTACCTTCGATGCTGTCAGAGAACAAAAACACGTCTTGCATGGCCATGCCTACCTGGCGGCGTAGGTCTTGCAAAGAAAGCTTTCGAATATCCGTCCCATTGAGGCGGATTGTGCCTGACTTGCAGTCAAAATGGCGGCACAAGAGTCTCATTAATGTTGTCTTGCCTGACCCTGTCGGGCCAACAATGCCAATCGTTTGACCTGCTTCAATATGCAGATTGATATTAGTGAGTAGTTCTTTATCACCAAAAGAAAAGCTTAACTCTTCAATTGCAATAGAAGCACTGCGAAGAACGGCTAAACTACTTGCAGCTTCAGAACTTGGGGGGTTGTTCAGTTGACTAGTGGACAGCGAAAGCTGGTGGACTCGCTCAAGACTAGCCACAAAGCGCTGTATATCGTTTACCAGCCAGCCAGACATTCTCAAAGGAATATTAAGTGTCCAGACCATACCAGAAAAGACTACCAGCTGACCCAAGCTCAAGTCCCCATTGATTACCAAAAAACCGCCCAACACCAACATGATCACTACCAAAAGAGAAGCAAAAAACTCAATCACCGGAATCCAAGTGCCCCAAATAGCGGCCGACTCAAGGTTTTTTTGGCCATAGGCTTGGTTTTCTTGCTCAAAACGATTGGTCTCATGGCCTTCACGCGCAAATGCCTTAACCGTGCGATTGCCGGCGATATATTCTTGAACCATAGAATTGAGTCGGCTAAACTGCTCACGAATGGCCGCAAAACTTGGTTTGACTTGCTTGGTTAGCTTAAAAGTTGCCCATGCAATCAGTGGGCACGGTGCCAGAAGCACCAAAGTAAACTGCCAATTGATGGTAAAGAGTAGTGTCACCGAAAAAACAAAGATCAGAAAGTTTTCAAAAACTTGGTAGATTACCCAGGCAATGCCATGTCTGATCGCGTCGAGGTCGCCAGTCAGCTGCGCCATAAGATCGCCTGTCTTGTTTTTGTCAAAAAAGCTACTGTCCATGGTATGTACTTGATGATAAAGGTCGTTCCGTGCTCGCCCCAAAGCCCTTTGAGCTATATGCTCAAATAGCAGTTGAAAAACAAAACGCAGTCCAAGTTTGAGACTCACCGTAAGCACCATCAGCCCAAGGATAGGCAAGAGTAGCTCGCGCTGCCCCTGCGTAATCACTTGGTCAACAATCATTCCAGCAAGCGGAGAAAAGGGCAGGCTTAAGGCCGCCGCTAAGGCCGTCAGAACTAGACCTATCAGCAGCAAAAACCTATGCGGCCTAAGATAAGACCAAATCCATTGATACATAAGGCCGATTGTAGAATGTTGCTTGCTTATATTCAATCAAGAACCGTGTCAAAAAATTGCGATAGACAGTCAGTCTGCGCTATACAGTCGCTGCGAGCCTTGGGAATTTTCTACCAACAAACTGCCGTCGTCGGCCAGTCCTTTGATGGTACCTTCTATTTCTCGTAGACCTTGGTTAAAGACAGTATTTTGACCCAGTTTCCACAGTCTAAGGCTTGCCTCGTCTTTGGCACGTTCGCTTGGCCAGTTCCAAGTTTTGTGTAGGTTGTACAGCAGGGAAGGGATGAGTTCTCGCGGTTCCAGAACCAGCGATTCTAGCAACAAAGAAGTAGGTTGGCGCCTAAAGGGGCCGGGGCCAAAATCCTCTTGGCGCACATTGATGCCGATGCCGCACAAGTGCAGTGGCCCACAGTTTTCCACCAAGATGCCAGCTACTTTTTTGTCACTTATGAGTACATCGTTTGGCCACTTGAGTTTACAGCGAAGTCCAAGGCCCTCAATAAGCAGGCAGACGGCCAGAGCAGCTCGAATAGAAGCCGCAAATCCAAGTGCCGGTTTGAGTACCAAGGTGCCGGTCAGCGCCGTGTCAGCAGGAGCTTGCCAAACTCTGTCGTAAAAGCGCCCGCGACCCTGGCTTTGCCAGCCAGCGAACACAGCGCAGCCGATCTTGCCTTGCAAGGCCTTTTCGCGAGCGCGGTTCATGGTGCTGTCAGTTGCCGCCAAGTACCAGACAGGTCCACCCAATGGGCTATTGATTCCAAGTTCGAGCATGTGTGTTGATAATAGGCCACAAAAGCGACTAGCTTCCAGCCATGCACACTAAGTACTTGGATTTAGTGCTTCCTGAATAGTCCGGATTGCTCTACAATACGCACCATGAGTCAGACCCTGCCACAAAAAATAAGTCCGTCACCGTTGATAGAGGCAATTTTTGAACTGAGATTTACCACCAAGCTACCACAAGATGCCTTGCCCGGTATGCTGTTTGCTGCCCTAAGATCCCACTATGGACAAATGATGGCCTTGCCGATTGCTCAACTACCAGAGGCGGTGCGCAGCGCCGATCCCAATCTGCAGTTTCAGCCAAGCCATCAGATGATAGCTGGCCACCACCTCTTAAAGATAGGTGCTCGGGTGCTAACCTTTGCTTCTTTGCGACACTATGACGGTTGGGCTCAATGGCTGTCACACATAGAAGACGTTTTGACCTTGGTTGACAAGGCAGGAATCTTAGACCAAGTCGACCGCGTTGGGCTTCGTTACGTCAACTTTTTTCCGCAACCGGTTTTGGATCAGCTCAATTTTGAAGTGCAACTAATGGGACAGTCCTTGCACGGCTATCGGTCTAACTGCCGATTTGAAATTCCTGACTCAGGTTTGCTCAAGATTCTTCAGATTAGCAACGACATCACCGTACAGATAGACCAAAAGCCAGTCCAAGGCTCCATGATAGATATTGATTGCATCCAAGCAGTGCAAGTAAGCGCCGCCGATTTTTTTGACCAATGCGCTCACTTGGCCACAACGTTGCATGACAAGGTTAAACAACTCTTTTTTAGCATCCTCAAAGAGGACTTTCTAAAAAGTCTGCACCCAGACTACCCGCCGCAGCAACAATAAGCTGCAACAATAAGTTCTAGCCCTTTTCTAGTGGCTTTCTCTTGAGCTTTTGCCAGAGGCGATTGAACAAGCGTGCTTTTTCAAAACGAGATTCGCTTCCGTGGACTAGCCGGACAATATTCTTTCTATGCAAAACAAAGACCGCTAGCGTGAGTACCAGACACAAGACAAAGGCAGCAAGGTCAGCCGAGTCGCTTGGAAAACTTGCCAAACTGCCTGTGCGGCCAATAAGCAGGTAAGATGGACTCATGATCAGACTGGCAACCAGTGAGGCCAGCGAGACATAGCCGCTAGCAATCAGAACCAGTACAAAGATGGCAATTGCAAGGCCCACTGGCAGTGGAAACAGGACTAGACAAACCCCAGTCGCACTGGCAACGCCTTTGCCACCTTTAAATCCTGCAAATATTGGCCACAAGTGCCCCGCAATCGCTGCAAGTCCGCTGGCTGCTGCCAGGTAAAACCAGTCAAGTTGGCCGGGGTAGAGGCATGCGAGCGTGCGGGCCACAAGTACCGGCACTAGGGCTTTGCTAATGTCCAAAAATAGCACCAGCATACCGTATTTAAAGCCCAATACTCTAATAACATTGGTGGTACCCATATTGCCCGAACCGTGTTGCCGAACGTCCACTTTTTTAAACAATCGGCCGATCACCAAGGCCGAAGGAAATGACCCAGATAAGTAGGACACAATAATTATCACCCAAAATAGAAGCATAGTGCTATACTAACGCCCATAACTAATGGCAACAAGCCATTTATTGGAGAAATTTGTGATGCAAGAACTTAGTGGCAAACAACTATTTCACGCGTTTCGAGCTGGCAGCTCAGCGCTTATACAACAACGTGACCTACTAAATAAAATGAATGTCTTTCCTGTAGCTGATGGTGACACCGGCAGCAACATGTCTGGTACTGTTTTAAATGCACTTGAGAATGCAAGTCCACAAGAATCCTTTGGCAACACACTGCGTTCAATAGCTGATGGTGTTTTGCAGGCTGCACGAGGTAACTCAGGCTTGCTTTTTGCCCAGTTTATCAACGGTTGGTCTGACGCGGTAGGTGAGCTCAAGGCCTTAGATAAAGACCACTTGGTTAGGTCTACCAAACTGGCGGTAGCCAGTGCCTATGCCTCAATGAACGAGCCAGTCGAAGGAACCATGCTAACCGTAATGCGAGAGTGGTCAGAAAAGCTTGAGTCAGAAAACCACTTGCACCAAGGCGTAAGCGACCTCTTGCTCGCTACCTTGCAGTCTGCTCACCAAAGCCTAGTCCGCACCAAAGAAAAGTTGGCGGTCCTCAAAAAAGCCAATCTGGTTGACGCGGGCGCCAAAGGCTTTGTTGAGTTTTTGGATGGCTTTGTGATGGCTATAAAACGGATGGTGCAGCATCCGCACGAGGCAATGGAAGATCGGGCCCCTGAAGTGGAGCTTGAGCATGCCAATGAGTTTGATCACCAAGTTCACCCTCAAGTCTCAAGCCTCGACGATATACCGCATCGTTTTTGCACAGAATGTATGGTCAAGGGTGCAGAATTGGATCTGTCTAAACTACGCCAAGACTTGCAAGAATTTGGCGACAGTTTAATAGTAGCGGGTGGAAAGTCGCTAGTTAGGGTACACATTCACACCAACCAAGCCGCCAAGACTTTTGCCTACCTAAGCAAACATGGACTGGTTTCTGGTCAAAAAGTGGACGACATGCACGTTCAGTATAAGGTTGCCAATCAAAAGCACAAAACAATCGGTATCCTGACGGACTCCACCTGTGACATCCCTGACGCACTCTTGCTCAAGCATACTATTACTATGGTGCCGCTGACCGTAAACTTTGGCGACCAAGCATTTTTGGACAGACTAAGTCTTGATGCCGACTACTTTTTTGCAGAACTGGCGCACAATAAACATTTTCCGCAGACCAGCATGCCCAGTCCAGCTATGTTTGAAAAAAGCTATCAGTTTTTGTTTACCCACTACCAGCAGGTGCTTGCTGTCCACATATCCGCTAAGTTGAGCGGCACATGGCAAGCAAGCAAAACTGCAGCCAATAGACTCAGCAGTCAGCGCGTAGTTGTGGTAAACTCACGTTCGGCCTCGGCGGCCATGGGGCTTTGTATCCTACGGGCAGCCCAAGCAATAGAAGATGGCCAGAGTTTTGAAGCCGTCCAAGCTAGACTCAATCTCGACATAGATCGGGTTAGTTTTTTTGTAATAGTACCAACTTTGGACAATTTTGTTCGTGGCGGAAGACTCAGCAAGTCCAAGGCACTGATTGCTGGCTTGTTAAAACTAAAACCAATAATTAGTACAGACAAACATGGCGCGGCTATCGTAATAGGCAAGGGTTTTGGCCAACAAGGTGCACTGGCAAAGATAAAGAAGATCATTGCCAAGCAACGTGCACCGGGTCAAGCAGCACCGAGCGGGATCTACTCGTGGGCGCTGGTACATGGCAACTGTGCTGACAAAGCTCATGCCATAGCCTTAGAGATAGAGACATTGATTGGCAAAAAGCCAGTCTTTATAGACCAAATATCACCTGTTTTGGGCGCCCATGCCGGACCCGGAGCCATAAATATTGCCCTATTGCCGCAGTAAGCAGGGCATTAGGCAGGATTTTTTTGAGCAAACTGCTATAGTTTGCCTATGAAGAAAGCATCTCCCTCCAATAAGGTCCCCGGTGGTTCAGTAAATCCAGCTAGTCGAGCCCGCGGCAAAAACCGCCAAAACGCACCTGCCGCTGCTGTCAAAAAGGCAGAAGCGGAGGCTCGTGAGGCCCGCAAGCGTCGCGAGCAAGCCGCCCGCGAACAAGAAAAACAGCGCAAAGAAGACGGGGCACGAGAGAAAAAATAAGCAAAGATTGCGTGCATGTGCATGGACAAGCCATGAGAGGCTGATTTGTTGAGCAAATCAGCCTCTCGGTCGGCTTTAATAGGCAAACCGTAGCATTGTTGCACGACTAAGCACCATAAAAAAAATATAGTGGTCTGGCACTGGCCCAGTAGTGATTGAGAGTGCGGAGGGGTAGCTGACCGTACCATTGTAATACTGAAGTCCCCCTACCATAAGGGTGTTGTTAGAGCTCACTTCTACCGAGCCAAACTCGGTTGGTGTATTTGAGCTAGAGGCAATACGGGCCCAGACTGCAACATTGGATATATTGTATCTGACCACAATGCCATTGTTGCCAGTGTTTGCGCCTGGAGTCGCGGTAATACTAGTGCGAAAGTTGACCAATCCAGCTCCGGAGACATACCCCACTACAAAGACATCACCAGAGGTTCCGTTGATAATGTTAGTATAGCGTGAGTTTTTGTTGGCATGGATGGGACTACTTGCAAACAACGCGGTCCCGCTACTATTAAACCTTACTACCAACCCAGTTGAAGTTGAACTACTATTGCCCAAACTTTCAGTATCGCTGCCCCCCCAATACAAAGGGCCACTGCCTGTGCGGTAACCGACGACATACACATCGCCAGCAATAGACAGCGCCAGAAAATTTGAATTGTTTGCACTAGCCCCCCCGGTACTTGATCTTGCCCAGAGAGTGCCCAAAGTAGTAGCGTCAAATTTCACAACGATGCCGTTATTATTGGTACCAACCCCATCAACATAGACATTGTTGCCCCATAAAATACTACCACCCGGCTGACTACCGGCTGCGTAGAGGTTGCCCGATGCATCACAAGCGAGGTCGTTTACCACCGTACCTGTCGAAGTCTTTTTGATGGCGCTAGTAAGTGAGCCTATGTCTGAGTAGGTCAATAAGACTGTGCCGTATCCGTTAATTTGAGTGCCGTTGTACGTAGAGGTGTTGGCCTGGTTTGCTGCTACATAGATATTACTGCCAAATACGGCAACTGCGGTAATCGAAGTTGGGTTAGCTGAGATGTTGGCATGACGCACCCATTGGGCAACGCCGGAGGGGTTTAATTTAAGAAGGAAGCCAGTGCTTGAGGACACACTGGTAAACGAAACCCCATTGCCAAAATCTGCGTTGGTAGCCGTCGAATTGACGTTGCCAACCATATAAATGTTACCTAAGCCATCGAGAGCTACACGTTTAAAACTAAGCCCATCAATTAATGGCCAAATGTTCCTAATCAGCGTAGTGCCACCGGGGCTAACCTTGCTAGCACCCCAAGCTGTGAGAAAAACTACATTGCCAGCGGCGTCTTTGGCGCTGTCAACCACCTTTGGCGAAAAGTCTTCGTTAACCCAATAAAGTTGTTGCCACACCGCATAGAGCGTGGTAGAGGAAGCCGGCACGGTAAAGCTGCTATTGGCAGCGTAGGATGTGCCTGTACCGGCGGGGGTAGTGTTCCAGCCAACAAACAACCAACCTGCGCGGCTAATTGTTGCAACGGGTATGGTGTAGCTGGTGCCAAAGTCAAGGTTCTGGGGGCTTGGCACAGCGCCAGTTGTGCCGTCAGTGGTGTTTTTGTTAAAAGTTAGATTGTACTTGTTGGGTGTCCATTTGGCGTAGAGCACACGCGAACCACCTATGGCGTCACTAATAAAGTTCCACTTGTCTGTTAGGGCTTCGTCCTTGTACCAGCCCTCAAGACTATTGCCTGTTTTGCTTGGTGGACTTGGTGCTGATATAGTGGCACCCCAAACAAGGCCAGTGCTATTTGCAATAGCTGAGCCACCGTTACTATTCCAAGTGACCGTGTAATGGATCACAAAGCTTGCCTCTGACGGTGTCAGTGGGCTAGTCCATTGCTCTCGATAGGCTTGGGAGCGAATGGTTAGGTTGCGATCAACCTCAATTGGGTCAGTATATAAGGTGCTGTTGACATTAGGATCAGAACCGTTGGTGGTATAACGTAGAGTAACTCCCGAAGTATTGCACAGGATACTCACTAACTGTATGCCTTGGTGGATACCTGCTGAAGGAGAGAAATACGGTGGAGCAACCGTGCCACGGATACCGTAGATAGCACTGGCAATCGGTGAAGTGGCCCAACCCTCGCGCACTGCAATAGCCTGTAAGGTTATGCTAGACAGTACCGGTACTGGATCGGTGTATACGGTGCCATTACCAGCACTTGGAGCTGTATTGTCGGTAGTGTAGTAGATTGTGGCATAAGGGTCACTACAGCTTATGGTTGCCACCCGGGTAGATGAATAGTCATAATCGCCGGTGCTTAAGCCAAAACTTGGTGCGCTTACTATGCCGGTAATGGTGTAGTTGGCGCTAACTATATCTGATTCTTTAAGCCCCGTTTTGAATGCCCGCGCCTTGAGAAGCAAGGAGCTTGCAACCACAATCGGTACTCCCTGGTAAACGGAACCATAGCCGGCTCGCGGCTCGGTGCCGTCAATAGTGTAGCGGATTTCAGCATTAGCTAGTGATGACGAAATTGATACGTTTTGGCTCGTGATGTAGCTACCGTTAGCCACGCTAATTACTGGGTTGGGCACCACTCCTCGGGCGCCCGACTGGGTTAGCACTGTTTCAATAGCGTCGCCGCACGAAACAAAAAATAAGCAGGTCAGCGCCGTCAAACTCAGAAAAATTGCCCGACTAAAAAAACTAAGTGCAGATTTCATGTGATGATGCTCCTTATCACTTTTCTTCAAGGGTGAGTACTACTTCCAGACGTCTATTCTTACGACGGCCTTCTTCGCTAGTATTATCAGCTAAAGGGTTTGCCTTACCCATACCAGTGGCCGGAATGGCTTGCCATTGAGGAGCAAGGTTGCGAACCAAAAAAGCTCGCACTTGTTCAGCCCTTGCCTGCGACAGAACTATATCATTGCGCGTCTCGCCGTCATCGGCCACATAGCCCAAGACTTCAATTGACTTTATGCCAGGTACCGCCAATAGGTAGTTGACTACTGCTGGGAGCTGCATTTCCATACGCGACTTAAACTGTGGCTCGTTGGCTACAAAACTGTCTTGCAAAATAACGCGCGTGAGGTTGCGGTTGCGAATCACATTGATGTTGTCAAATCTCATGAGTTGTTCAAATGCCAAATCCTGCGGACTTCTGTCGAGCCGTTGGATAATGGTTGTTTCTTTTTCCAAACGCTCGGTTGTTTGATTTTGCACCACTATAGCTGGGGCTGCTTCTTTTTCTTCAAACGCCCTAAACCCCATACCCAATCCAATTACAAAGCTATGATAGGCCTTGGTCTGTTCGGCCATCACGCGCCAATTAAGGTCGAGCACCAGATCAACGCCTGTTTCTTTGTCCAAGGACAAACGCGTGCGTAGTCCAGAAAGAATGAGAAAATCGAGTGTGGAAACGGAAGATCCCTCCTCCGCACCATCCGACGGAGCGACAGCAGCGTTAACTAACGTGCCGCCCAAAGCCGCATGGGGGCTGAGTATAAGCTCGGGGACTAGCGCTATTTTCCAATTTACGCCCAGAGCAATATCAAGATTGGTAAAGTGTTGAAGTTCGGCCACAGCGGGGGACCAAGCATTAAAGCCCAAGGAAAACTCAAGACCAAGGCCACTCTTGCCAATTCCGGCCAGCTCAGCACTTAGGCTTGCAGCAAACCCCACGGGACTTATTTTGACCAGCTCCGCATCAGGAATTACCACTTGCACCGAAGGGTTGAGCCAGAGTTCGACTGCAAACATGGTAGGTGTAGTAAAAAGGGCACTGGCGAGCAATACAAAGAAAAAGCGGCATCGACACATCATCAAAACCTCTCAAAAATAAGCTTTGCACGGTAACGTGCGCAAACATTCGTCAAATTGATAGTAAGCATGATGAATTTCGCCAACGGCGATGCGTTAGGCAGAATAGTTCGTTTTTAACAGTACGTCAAGCAACTAGGCCGTCTCCACTCGGTTTCGACCGCTTTCCTTGGCTTTGTAGAGTGCTTTGTCTGACCTCTGCAGCAAAGTCTCCGGCTTGTCTTTGCTGGTGTAGCAGGCCAGTCCAATACTTATAGTGACCTTACTTGTTGGTAAAAAATGACTGATTTGGACATTGTAGCGGATTTTTTCGGCCAGTTCTAGGCCGGCTTTCTTGTCACAAAAAGGCGAAATAACCAAAAACTCCTCGCCACCCAAGCGACCAAAAAAATCAGTTTCTCTAATAGTTTGTTTGGTGCGTTCGGCTAGTTTAACCAAAACTTGATCGCCGGCTGCATGTCCTTCGGTATCGTTGATCTGCTTAAAGTGGTCAATATCAATCATCATCACCACAAAGTCGTAGCGGTAACGCTTGCTGCGTCTAAATTCGTCGTCCAAGATCTTCTCGAGATGGCGACGGTTGGAAATCCCAGTAAGTGGGTCAGTCAGCGTCAAGTGCTCGAGTTTGGTGTTGAGGCGCTCGAGTTTTGCAACATTGGAAATCGTACTGGCCACCATGCCAGCAATTGCCAGTGCCACGTTGTTAATCTCGTGTTTGTTGTCGGCAAAACTGTCCCGACAAGCTGCTTCAAGTTCTTGGTAGCTTTGACCACCTTGAGTAAAACGCTCTACCACGCCAACCAAGCGTCGATAGGGTCTCAAGTGAAACTGCAAGAGTAGCGTCAGTGCCAGTGGCAGCAGAACAAGTCCAACCAAAGTGATGATCAACATCGAGCCCTGCAAGTTTTGTAAGCGTTGATTGAGTGGATCCGGGGGAACCAATAATTCAAACGATGCTGGAAGACTTTGTTCACTCAAAAGATCTTTGTGCAAAGTAGTGAGTACTTGACCCTTGATAGAAACTTGGTGGTGGCTGCTGACCACGCCACCTTTTTTGTCACGGTAGGTGACCACAATGCTGGTATCGGCCACGAGTTCGTCAAAGATCTCACTGGTGATGGGAAGTGCGATGACCGCTATGCCAATTACTGCGCCCCGCTGGTCTTTTATGAGCGATGTTTTGACAAAGCTCAAAACACTATCAACGTAACTTATACCTTTAAAACTTCCTTCTCTAAAACTTTGCAATACAAAACTCTGGTCCAACAAGACATCACCGACAAGAAACTCTTCTCGAGACCGTGCCAAAACGACAGCCTTATTGTCGGCTATCAGCACCATCATGCGCTTTTTGTTAGAAAATATGGTAGCCCAGTCGTAAAGCTCGGCTAGGTTGCGTTTTTGGATTGCTACACCGACTGGCCTCAGTTCGCGCATCAGTTCCGAGCGCTCATCGAGGTCCCGCAACAGCTCTTTAAATCGTGCTTCAAAAAGTTGCACCTTGAGTTCGGAGTCATGTTCTCTGCTTTGATCGGCAGTGCCAATCAGCTGGTCGATTTGCACAAGGATAAGAACAAACGACAAAAGTAACGGCACCAAAGAGGTGATAAGTATTTTGGGTAGTAGTTTCATAAGTGATCAGCCATCTACTTTAATTTAAGCATACAGCCTCAAAAAACCAACCACAACTGCCATCTAAATTAAGTATTTTTTGCAGATCAACGGCTCAGCCTGACTATGGTTTCTACGTGCGAGCTGTGCGGAAACATGTCCACTGGCTGGCAGTAGCCAATCCTATAACCAGCCTTGAGCAAAACTTTGAGATCGCGGGCCAAAGATGAGGGCGAACATGAAACATAGACGATTTGCTCTGCATGCAATCGCACTAGTTCCGACAGTAGCTCTTCTTGGCAGCCAGAGCGTGGTGGATCAAGTACAATGCTATCAAATTCTGCCAGTGCAAATCTTTTGAGCCCATTGGCTACGTCATCGCAGATAAAACTGCAATTGTTGGTCTGGTTGAGTGCGGCATTTTTGACTGCGGCAGCTACTGAGCCTGGATTGTTTTCTATGCCCACCACTTTGGCGCAATGTTGGGCCAGCGCAATACTAAAAAAACCGACGCCGCTGTACAAGTCAAGTACCGTTTGAGCGCGGCCAAGTTTTAGACTTTTGACGACCAGGTCAAGCAAGATCTTTGACTGTTGGGCATTGGTTTGGAAAAAACCGTTTAGTGGGATCTGAAACTGCAGATCGCCACAGACCTCGGTAAGAAACTCTTGCCCTGCCACAATTCGGTAGTCATCGCGTAAGCTTGCGCCGATACCCACTACCGACGGGTTGTGGCTGCGAATATTGTCTGCAAAATCCTTTAGGTTCTGATTAAAACTTCTGACAAAAAAGTGTATACCAAGTTGCTGAGCATGATTACTGCGCACATGAATCTGCTCTATCTCGGTCGGAATTTTTTTACTGCGCAGCCATCGCCAGATGTCTTGATTGGCTTCTGACTCTACTCGGCAACGACTAGGGCTTACGGCCAGATCGTTAAATTCTTGCATAAAAAACAATTTGCCATTGACGTTTTTGAGCGAAATTTTGTTGCGAAAGCCTTCCAACTTGTCTGCAGCAATACATTGGTTAACTTTGACATCTTGTTGGCAGCGTTGCACCAGCAGCTCGCGCACCAAACGCGTCTTCCACAAAACTTGCTTGCTATAGTTAAAGTGCAGCCACTGGCATCCGCCGCAGCCTGAGTCAAACGCGGCGCACTGAGACTCGACGCGATCCGGCGATTGATGTTTGAGTTTTTGCAAGATGCCATAAACATAGCGTGGTGACACCGCTGGTATGCTGTATTCTACCGTGTCGCCGGGGAGTGTTCGCGCTATTTTGACAACTTGTTCGCGATGCTTAATAACGCCGTCGCCAAATTCATTGAGTGCGCTTACTTGGCCGACCAGATTTAGAACCTTTTCGCCTTGGCTGCGCTTTACTGTTGTCTGTTTTGCCATAACCTGCCTATTAGGCCCAATCATAGCAGTTTGAGCCAGTTTTTGTCAGGACTTGAGATTTGTCGGCGCATATCCTATCTTATTGATACTCGATTAACTCACTTAGGGTTGTCTTGTAGTCACTAAAGTTTAGGAGTCACTGCATGTCCCATGGAAAAGTCACCGAAATACTACATTATGATCACTTGCAAGGTGCAGAATATGGTTCGTCCCACAAAGCAACCTTTACCGGCGTAGCCTTTGGCTATCAGAAGGCGCAGGACTTGGCTGCCGTTTTTCAAGGTGCCAAGACTGGTTTTGCTTACAGTCGACAAAACAGCCCAACAGTAGGCAATCTAGAAGGTAAAATTACTGCCCTTGAGGGTGGAGTGGCCAGTCTCTGCTTTGCGACTGGCATGGCCGCCATTGGCTCCATGATTTTTGCCCTGCTCAAACGCGGGGATCACCTGATCTCGAGTCGCTTTTTGTTTGGCAATACCGTGAGTCTGCTCAAGACCTTTGAAAATTTTGGATTGGAAGTAACCTTGGTTGACGCAACCGACTTGGCAGCCTGCGAGCAAGCGCTCAAACCTGAGACCAAGATGGTGCTGCTTGAGACCATCGGTAACCCCGTAACACAGATCGCCGATCTGGAGGGGATAGGGCAGTTTTGTAAAAAAAATAACTTGATTTACGTGGTCGACAACACCATGACTTCTAGTGCTTCTTTCTTACCAAAGACTGTTGGGGCAAGCTTTTCTATGCAGTCACTTACCAAGTATCTGTCTGGCCACGGAGACAGTCTTGGCGGCGTCTTAACCGATCTGGGCACCTACGACTGGACGAGTTTTGACGGCATCAATCCCGCCTATCGTACGGCGCCGCCTGCATCCCAAGCCCTGTTGCAAATCAGGCGCAAAGGTCTGCGCGACTTTGGTGCCACACTTTCGCCTGAGAATGCTCACCGCATCAGCGTTGGCATGGAAACCCTGTTTCTACGCTACGAACGATCCTGCCACAACGCTATGGCGCTGGCAACATTTTTGGCTGGCCAAGCCAGCATCAAAAAAGTCTATTATCCTGGTCTCAGCGACCATCCGCAGCACCAGCGATCTGCGCGCTTGTTTTGTCATCACGGAGCCTTGCTTTCCTTTGAACTTGCCGATCAAGACAGTGCCATGGAGCTACTCAATCGTCTAAAGCTTGTCATTATTTCTACCAATTTGGGCGACACACGGACGCTTGCCTTAACGGTTGCCAACACAATCTTCTACGAAAGTGGAGCCGAGCTACGTAAAGAAATGGGCATTGCAGACGGTCTTATCCGAGTTTCGGTCGGCATTGAAGACGTAAAAGACGTAATCGAAGACTTTTCTCAGGCCCTATCGCTCAGTCTGTAAAAGGACACTTGACCACTAGCTAAGCGAGTATGAGACCAAACAGCGCCCAATCCATTAGCTATATTTGGAACCTAAATCACTACAAGGAAGTGATAGCCAAGAGTTTTTCTATGCTTGAAGAGTCGCTTAATCGAGTTGTTATTTCTGGCTACAAAGAAGAGCGTTTGGACTTCCAAGAGCAACCGAAACACTGTGTGCAACGCGGCGGGCGTAGTTTTAATGTGGTTTGTGATCAAAAGACAGTCCTCACGGCAACCATCACCAGCAACAAGACAATTGAAAGAGCCGGTAGTGCAGCCGAGGGTTCATTCTGATGGCCGAAGACAAGATCAGACACGGCATTTTTGAAGGACTTCGCGTCTACGACGGCGAGATTTTTCGTCTTTCTGCCCACCTCAAACGACTGTATCAAGGCGCGCGTTCGCTGCTTTTAAATAGAGACTAGCAGAGCGGCGTACCCGTTATAACCAGCGTTATGCGCCGCAACCTCAACAACATAATGGCCAAAATTCAAGCCAGGCAAGCCGGTGCCCAAGAAGCACTTTTTCTCAGTAACGAGGGCTACGTGGCCGAATGCACGGGCGACAATATAGTAGTGGTAAAAGACGGCCAACTTATGGTGCCAGTCTCAAACCTTGATGTTCGCACGTACACGGTACACGGCCCCATCTTTGCTCATCTGCAGCAAGCATTTGGCACTGCAATTATTAACGATAAAGCCTGGTGGGCGGGGGTATAGCGGGTGGATGGCCACAATAATTAATAGACCAACTGTGTCACCCTTGCCGCCACAGGAAAGTCAGGAACATTGACAGGCAGCACTGTTGTCGGGCTCTGCTTGCCACCGGTTAGTTTTTTAACTCGTTCTGCAATATACAAATCCAGCTCTTTTACACTTATTGCGCCATCGTCGTTAACGTCCGCTTTGCCGCCGAGACCTTCTACCAGTGCCTTGGTAAAGGCGCCATTGCCCCACTCAGGACTCTCCAAAGAAAACTGGCGACCAGTGCTTGCGGTAAAGACGACTGCACCATTTTCTGCGCTAGCGAGGTCGTTAACCATAGCGTCAACATCTACCGCAACGGCGCGGCGTCCTTGCCCCATTACATTGCCTGAGTGACACGAATCTATAAAGAAGAGTGCTTTTCCTGCGATGCTACGGACAACGTTTTGGATATCACTAAAGGCAAGCCCCGTTCGTAGAAGTCGTTCTGGATCGGCATTGGATGGTAAGAAATAGTACGATCCGCTGTTGTCATTGATGCCATGGCCCGCCAAAAAAATCATGGCCACGTCGCGGGCCGTAGTTTGCGTGCGGATCCAATCCAAACCATCCAAAATATTGTCCTTATTGGCGTCCGTGTCCTTGAGAATCTGGACTTCTACATCTCTATAGAGTTGCCCTTTCTGTTTGAGCAAGGCATCGACCGTGTCTTGCGCATCCTTAGCGGCCAAGGCAAGATTTAGTTCGCTTTTTTGGTATTTGGATACGCCAATTGCCAAGACATAGAGTTTGGGCTTAAAAGCATCTTGACTTACGCTGCCTTGGTACTTGAGCGCAACCGAAGCTGGTTCACTAATTAGCGCACCGCTTTCTGCAATTAAAGAAACGCTGACATCGCGGCCTGGCAGCTCAATTTCTATGCTTTGCTCGCGGTCAGCAGCCAAGATTTTCCCCAAACCACGGGTCGTTTCAAGCGGTCGCCCGTCTATCAAGACGCGCATGCCGCTGATAGTGCCACCAGAAGGCGTGCGCACACGATAAGAAATAGTTACTGATTTGCCACTAAAGCTTGTGCCTGTTGATGGTGACAGGATAGTTATCAAAGGTGGTAGATTGGTGCGAATATCATTGGCAACCTGGACCGAGCCTTGTCGGGTGCGGTTGGCTTCTTCTAGTGCAAGCTTTTCATCCTTTTTGCTCAAGACCAATCCAATCACATCTGGTCTATAATAAGTTGACTTCCAGCGTGAAAGTGGAAAACTGTCAGGCGCCTGGTCAAGCCCATTGTTTAAATGCCAGCGCAAAAAATCATCTGCACCAATCGACGCATCATAGTAGCCGCTTGCAGTCCATGCCACCCAGCGCTTTCGATCGGGATGGGGGTAGATATTGAGCAGTAGCTTGCCGTCGCTCATTTTGTAATAGCGAATAGTTCCGTCTCCATACGAAGCGCTGCCAATGGAGCCATCGGCTGAAACAGCGACGGCCCAGCTGGCACTCGGTGCAGCCGCTTGCCACAACTGGTTTCCATTTTTGTCAAAGCAGCGCAAGTACATGTGAGTCCCCAAAAGAAAGCTATTCTTGTCGGGGCTAATAGCCAAACTCATCGATTTTTCGTAGTTTTCCAAGCTTAGTCGTTTGCTGCCAAGTCTTGGTTCGTTGTGGTAGTTCCAATTAATTATATCGAGGCTGCTCGTGTCTTGTGGGGGCAAATCTCGAGGTTCTACCAAGTTTCTGTCGTCAAGCGAAAACGTGGCGGGTGATTTACCAAAAGGTTCAAAAGCAAAGTTGCTTAGTCGACCATCAGTAGAAATTCTAAAGCCAGCATGATTATCTCTAAAGTCAGCTACCTGGGGCAAAAAGCTAAATCTCGTTGCAAACAACTTATCATAGCGCGCAAGAATCGGGTCCGCTGTAGCCACAATGATATCCGCGTTGTTAATGGCTTTTATATCCATAATGGTGCTAAAGATCTGTTGGTGCTTAAAACTACGCTTTCCACGACCAGCGTCTTCCCAGACCACAAGTGGATATTGTCCGTTGTCACTAAAGCTTCCGCCCGCCACCAAGACGGGTTGTGCATTTGACTTGTTTGA
Organism: Spirochaetia bacterium; assembly: GCA_038204425.1. Lineage (GTDB taxonomy): Bacteria > Spirochaetota > Spirochaetia > DSM-27196 > Salinispiraceae > JBBRCZ01. The sequence continues at coordinate 25,268 of JBBRCZ010000014.1, forward strand.
CGTAGCGCCAAAAGTCAGTGCAATCAAGCCACCACCTTGCATACCACTTGTGTCTGCACTGTAGGAATATTCAAGTGACCGAGCTTGGGCAAGAAAAACATCAACTTCACAAACTACGTCATAGCCAATCGCAATCAGATAAGCGCCGTCAACCTTTTTGGGGCTAAAGCTAAGTCCATACGATTGCTGTCCTGGTCGATGTTTTGTGCTTGCGATCAATTTAATGGTACCATCAAAGCGACCATAGAGATTGAGTGTGCCGTCCATACACGACGCAGCCATTAGATTGCCGTCAGGGCTAAAGGCAATAGCATTGCTGCGATCCGAATAATCAGGGTCTGCAAAGACTTGCTCACCACTCTTACTATTAAAGACCAAGAGCCCAGCGCTCGGCCCCATTGCACAGGCTAAGAGGATAGGGCCGGCCGCTGTGCTTGGTGAAAAAGCCAGGTCAAAGACGGCATTGGGAAGTCCTTTGATGCGACGTAGCATAGTGCCGGTTTCTGTCTCATATAAATAGATCGAGCAGCTGCCATCAAAGTCCCAACCCGTCCAGCCACTCAAGGCGATAGTTTTGGCATCTGGCGACAAGGCAACTGCGTAAAGTTTGCCTTCGTGTCCTTCGGTCTGCGGAACGCGAATTACGCGCAAGAGCCGACCTTGGTCGTCAAAAACGCGCGCCGACTTATCGTCACTTACACTGACGATGCGCTTGCCGTCGCCAGATACAGCAACCGCTCGCAGCATCGCAGTATGGAAGCCAGGTTCGAGTATAAGTTGAGGTTCAGTTGGAACCTTGCTGGCAAAACTTGGCAGGGCAAGCATGAGCAACGCAAAAGCCAAAGTCAAGCCACGCACGCGTTTTATGCTTAAGATAATCTCTTGTTTTCTGATCATAAAATACATCATCCTACCTTGTCCTAGGACTGTCAAGATTAAGTCAAATCTTGACAAGTTTTACTAAGTCATGGCCAGCATGCGACGTTCTCATCAGTCGACTATATGAGCATTTGGTAATACAATCGGTTTATGGAGAATATTATTATGTCACATGACCTTACTAAAAAGAATGCTGGTGAAATTCGTCAAGCGGTGCTTGAGCGTTATGGAGAAATCGCGCGCAGTGAAGGTATTGATTCTTGTTGTGGAGGCGGTTCTGCCTGTTGTGGATCGCCTGACAGTCAGGGTTTGAGTCAAGCTTCTCAAAGTGTCGGTTATGGTTTTGAGCAACTTTCTAGTATCCCTGCAGGCGCCAATCTGGGGTTGGGTTGCGGCAACCCTCAGGCTATAGCTGCACTAAAACCCGGTGAGACCGTTTTGGATCTTGGTAGTGGCGCAGGCATCGACTGCTTTTTGGCCGCCAATGCTGTTGGCAAGACGGGTAGGGTCATCGGAGTAGACATCAATCCAGACATGATCAAACGAGCTCGCAGCAACCAAGAAAAAGGCTCTTATGAACAAGTTGAGTTTAGACTTGGCGAGATTGAGATCATACCAGTAGAAGACAATAGCGTCGACGTGGTCATTTCTAACTGCGTAATCAATTTGTCAGCTGATCAAGCACTTGTTTATAATGATGCTTTTAGAGTGCTAAAGGCAGGGGGAAGGCTGGCAATTTCGGACACAGTGGCTGCCGGTCCAATTCCTGATGCCATCAAGGAGGACCTCGCTATGCATTCGGCATGTATTAGTGGGGCGCTCTCGGTAGAGCAGCTAACTGCGATCTTAAAAGCAGCAGGATTTGAGAAGATTCACCTACAACCTAAGAATCTAAGCAAGGCATTTATCAAAGAATGGGCGCCAGGAACTGGTGTGGAAGACTTTGTACTGTCAGCAACTATCGAAGCTCAAAAACCACTTGTTACTTGACCGTGCTCATGCCGATACTTGAACAATGAAGATTGACTTAGATTGGTATCACAACTGCCCCGAATCAAATGACCTAAGCCAGCTTCTGCAAGCACGGACCTCGGCGCCTGTGCCTGCAGACTGGATCATATATTTGACAGACGTTAGCGGCTCCACCAAAGCAATCGATCAAGGCAAGTACAAAGACGTTAACACGGTCGGATGCTTGCCCTTGATGGCGCTGGCAAACTATTTTGAGACCTTGGATTTTCCCTTTGTGTTTGGGGGAGACGGTGTAACCTTGGTTTTGCCTCCCGAGATGGATAGTGAAGTGCGCAGGATACTAATAGACACCCAAAGCACTGCCAGCCAAATTTTTGACCTTAGCTTACGCCTATCAGCAGTCAGGGTAGCAGACGTTTACGCACGTGGTGCTCAATTGGCTATTGCGCGCTTAAAGGTTTCGGATCGCTACTCTCAAGCCGTCTTCTACGGTGATGGTTTGGATATAGCAGAAAAGCTTCTCAAGGATGACCATGACCAGGGCGGCGGCGCATCGTTTCGTATTGTGGCCAAGCCCAATCACCAAGCCTTAGCCAATTTTGAAGGATTTTCTTGTCGCTGGAAGGATGTGCCAAGTCCCAAGGAAATCACGGTGGCACTCTTGCTCAAGCCAGGCACCACGCCGGGCTCAAAATCCGTTGAAGAGCTGCTGCGCCGGCTGCAGTTTTTTATAGGCGACGTGCAATCCTCACATCCCCTGTCGGTTGCCAATCAATCAATTCGTACCGATTCCTCACCGTTGCGCCTCGAGGCCAAATTGGAATCCTGGACAACCATGGGGCTGGCTGCCTGGCTAAAGCTGGTTTTAAAAACTATGGCGCTACGGCTTAAAGTGACTGTCGCTCGCTTTGCCCTTGCTTTTAATGTGCCGCTGGTTTATCAGGGCATGCAAGTCAATCTCAAGCGACAGGAGAACATGATGCATGCCGATACCCGCAAGTTTGACGGTTTACTCAAGTTGGTGGCAGCAGTAAACCGTAAAAATCTTGATTCGCTCAAAAAGTGGCTAGACGAAGAAGAGTCCAAAGGTCGTTTGAACTACGGCATTCACGAAAGCGATCGCGCTTTGATGACCTGCATGGTTCATTCTGTTTCAAGTGGTGAAGTACATTTTATCGATGCGGCCGATGGAGGATACGCACTTGCTGCTCGCCAACTCAAGCTCAAACTTGCTCGCTCTTAATATTTATCTCCAAAGCGCTTGACCAAATCCGCCGAGGCCTGTATAACTACCCGAAACTATCGCTGCACCCGCAGTTAAGTTTTTCTGGTTTTACCAAACCTAACATCCTGTGGTGTTTGATGCCTGTTTTAAACCTTACGGCTGTCGTTGACAGCTGGTGGTCAATATGGGTAACACGGGTGGTTAAGGTGGTGACCGTGCGATCAGCATCCTATCCTGCACGGATTGATGATGAACCCCAGCCTTGAGTTGACGGTTCCTCTGGTCAAGCTAAGTGACTCCCTTAGTGCAAGGCTTTATTGTCTTGCTGCCATCTCACTCATTCTTCACTCGATTTTGGTTTAACAACGCCAGAGAACTCTACTGCTACGTGGCTACCCGGTATGGGATCTGACCATGGTCAGTATTTGATTTTCGTTACGGACACGCACAGTAGGAGGACGTAATGGCGAAGGAAAAATTCGAGAGGACTAAGCCTCATATTAACGTTGGTACCATCGGTCATATTGACCATGGTAAGACCACGCTGACTGCTGCTCTCACAATGTATAGCGCCGCCAAATTTGGCGCTAAGGCCCTCAAGTACGAGGACATCGACAATGCCCCCGAAGAAAAAGCACGTGGTATTACTATTAATACACGACACGTTGAATACACTTCGGAAAAGCGCCACTACGCTCACGTTGACTGCCCAGGACATGCTGACTACGTCAAGAACATGATCACTGGTGCTGCTCAGATGGACGGTGGCGTTCTGGTTGTTTCTGCAACCGACGGCCCTATGGCCCAAACTCGCGAGCACATTCTTTTGGCTCGTCAGGTTGGTGTTCCAAAGTTGCTGGTTTTTATCAACAAGTGTGACATGGTAGACGATATCGAGCTCATTGACCTTGTTGAAGAAGAAATGCGCGACTTGCTTAAGGCTCAAAAGTTCCCAGGGGATGAAATTCCGTTTATCCGTGGTGCTGCTTTTGGTGCTATGAGTGAGCCTGGCAATCCAGAAAAGACTAAGTGTATTGAAGAGCTGTTGAACGCAATGGATACTTATTTTGAAGTTCCACCACGCGCCACCGACAAGCCATTCCTTATGCCTATTGAAGACGTATTCTCAATTCAAGGACGAGGAACTGTTGTTACTGGTCGTATTGAAAGAGGGATTGTCAAGGTTGGTGATACTGTTGAAATCATTGGTTTGCGTGACACGAAGACCACCACCGTTACTGGTGTAGAAATGTTTAACAAGTTGCTCGACTCTGGTGAGGCTGGTGACAACGTTGGCGCTCTGCTGCGTGGTATCGACAAGAAAGATGTTGAACGCGGTCAAGTTTTGGCCAAGCCTGGTTCAATCACACCACACAAGAATTTCAAAGGTACCGTTTACGTTCTTTCCTCAGAAGAGGGTGGACGAAAGACTCCCTTCTTCTCTGGTTATCGACCACAGTTCTATTTCCGAACAACTGACGTTACCGGCACGGTAAATCTTCCAGCTGGTAAAGAAATGGCAATGCCTGGCGACAACCTCGAGATTTTGGCTGAGTTGATTTATCCGATTGCCATGGACAAGGGTCTTCGTTTTGCTATCCGCGAGGGTGGTCGAACCGTTGCTTCTGGTCAGGTTATCGAAATTACCGAATAGTTTTTTGGTTACGGCGGTGCCCTGCGGGCACCTTCCGTTTTTTTTGGAGGAACAATGTCGCAGGAAAAAATCCGGGTGCGTTTGAGAGCTTTTGATATTGAATTAATTGACCAAAGTGCCCGGTCCATCGTTCAGACCGTTCAGAAATCCGGTGCAAAGGTTGCGGGCCCCATTCCCCTTCCTACGCGCATTAATAAGTATACCGTCCTGCGGTCACCGCATGTTAACAAGAAGTCGAGAGAGCAATTTGAGATGAGAACGCACAAGCGTCTTATTGATATTATCGAACCGACAGCCGCGGTTATGGACGCGCTTATGAAGCTTGAGTTGCCCGCAGGGGTTGACGTCGAGATCAAACAGTAATTGGAAACCTTGTCATCGAGGAAACGCATGTTAGGGCTTATAGGAAAAAAAGTCGGTATGACCCAAGTGTTTGACGAAAAAGGACGTGTAACTCCGGTTACTGTCATTAAGTTCGCACCCAACTTGGTAGTTTCACACCGCACTGAAGAAAAAGATGGTTATAGTGCCATTGTTTTAGGCACCGATGAAATCAAACCTTCTCGCAGTACCAAGCCGTACATCGGCCAGTTTGGAGATTTGGCGCCTCAGAGGCGACTCTTTGAAATGCGAGATTTTGAAAAAGATTGCAATGTGGGCGACAAGTTAACTCTTGAAGTGCTTAGTGATGCCCTTTTTCTGGACGTAATCGGTACATCTAAGGGTAAAGGTACCCAAGGTGTAATGAAGCGCTACGGGTTTGGTGGCGGCCGCGCAACTCACGGATCCAAGTTTCATCGTGAAAATGGATCAACAGGTTGTTCGACAACTCCTCACCGAACGGTTAAAGGTCGCAAAATGGCTGGCCGAATGGGTCGAGAGCGGGTAACTGTTCAGAACCTCAAGATCGTCAGCATTGATGCGGAAAAGCAGGTGATTCTGGTTAAGGGTGCAGTGCCCGGAACCAAAGATGGATTCCTTCTTGTTGCCCGCTCAAAGAAGAAAGGTTAAAGATATGAAGAAACCTGTTCTTTCCATAGAAGGCAAAGAAGTTCGCACCATTCAGTTGTCTGACGCGGTTTTTGATCGCGAAGTATCTGATGGTTCGATTTATCACGCAATCCGTAATGAACTTGCCAATATTCGAGTTGGAACACACAGTGTTAAAACTCGGGCAGAAGTAAATGGAAGTCATAAAAAGCCATGGAAGCAAAAAGGTACGGGCCGAGCTCGTTCCGGTACCAAGCAGTCACCTATTTGGGTGGGTGGTGGTATCGCTTTTGGTCCACGACCACGAGACTACAGTTACACTTTGCCACGCAAGATCAAAAGATTGGCTTTGATAAGTATTCTTTCGTTAAAGAATCAAAGCGACGAACTGAGGATTGTGGAAGACTTTACAATTGCCAGCGGCAAAACTAAAGAAATTGCGCAGATTCTCGCCAAGATTGTGCCAAATGAACGGACGGTGCTCATCCTTAAAGATGACGATGCATTGGTTCGCCGTGCTGGTCGCAATATTCCTTGGTTAAAAATATTGAGCTACAATCGACTGCGCGCTCACGATCTTTTTTATGCAAAAAAAGTTCTGACGCTAGAAACGGCGGCACTTAAGTTAAATGATTTTTATGCTGATAAAGACAACGGAGGGGACAAATAATGAGAGCAGATGAAATTATTATTGAACCCCTGTTGACTGAGAAGTCCAATGGCCAGCGAGAGATTCATCAGTATTCGTTTGTGATTGACAAGCGTGCTAACAAAATCATGGTCATGAAGGCAGTGCAAGAGCTTTTTAATGTGCATCCTGTTTCATGTAACATTATTAATGTGGGCGGTAAGCCTCGTCGGCTTCGTTCGCGTTCTGGTTACACTTCGGCTTGGAAAAAAGCTGTGGTAACTATTGGCGCCAACGAGAAGATTCAGATTTTTGAAGGTGCCTGAGTTGCACATTCCAGGAGGATTTTGTGGGTATTAAGACATATAATCCGATCACTCCCGGCCAGCGGCTCAGGACAAGTCTCGACCTTTCCGAGATTACAAAGTCCAAGCCAGAAAAAGGTTTGCTTATCAGTCATTCTGAAAAAGCAGGTCGTGGCCAAAAAGGACAGATCAGTGTTCGTCGCCGTGGCGGCGGTCACAAAAAGCGCCTTAGAGTGGTTGATTTTAAGCGCGAAAAGTTTGGTATTCCTGGTAAGATTGCGGCGATCGAGTACGATCCAAATCGAACCAGCAACCTTGCTCTAGTGTTTTATGCAGATGGCGAAAAGCGCTACATCATTCACCCAGAGGGTTTGAAGGTTGGTGCGACAGTTCTGAGTGGCGACAAGGCCAAGCCAGAGTTGGGAAATGCTTTGCCAGTTGGTTTGATTCCTTTGGGCACTAGCGTGCACAATATTGAACTGACCATTGGTAAGGGTGCGCAGCTTGCTCGTTCTGCCGGAACTTACGCCAACGTGGCTGCCAAAGATGGTGACTATGTGACGCTCAAGTTGCCCTCGGGTGAATTGCGCTTGGTTCATGCACGTTGTTTTGCAACCATAGGTGTTGTTGGTAACGGCGACCATATGAATGTTTCTTTGGGTAAAGCTGGTCGAGCTCGTTGGCTCGGTCGTCGTCCCGCTGTGCGAGGCGTTGCCATGAACCCAATTGACCATCCGCATGGTGGTGGTGAAGGTAAGACTGCTGCTGGTCAGCATCCTGTTTCACCAACTGGACTTTTGACCAAGGGTTACAAGACCCGCAAGAAGCGTAAGCCATCAAGTCGCTTTATTGTGAAGAAAAGAAAGTAAGAGGAGTCGCTCGTGTCAAGGTCAGTAAAAAAAGGACCCTTCATCGAGAAGAGTCTCTTCAAAAAAGTAGCTGAAATGAACAAGGCTGGGGAAAAGAAGATGATCAAGACCTATTCCCGGTCTTCCACCATTATTCCTGATATGGTTGGTATTACAGTTTCCGTGTATAACGGCAAGACTTGGGTTCCGGTTTATGTAACTGAAAACCTGGTTGGCCATAAGCTCGGAGAATTCTCGCCTACCCGTATCTTCCGGGGGCATGCCGGTGCCGACAAAAAGGCCGGGAAGAAGTAAAGGTAGATAGTCATGGCAGAAAAGAAAACGTACATCGCCCATGCCCGCTATATCTTGGTATCTCCTACCAAAATTCGCCGTGTGGCTGATAATGTGCGTCGGAAGTCTTATCCTGAAGCTTTGGCCATTCTGGACAATCTCCCCCACAAGGGTGCTGAGTTGATCCGGGCGGTGATTGTTTCTGCGGCTTCCAATGCGCTGTACCAAAACAAGAACCTTGATGAAGGCATGCTTTATGTCAAGGAACTTTACGTCAATGAAGGTCCTCGTCTTAAAAGACTTTGGCATCGAGCCCGTGGTCGAGCGGACCTTCTCCTCAAGCGGATGAGTCACATCACCGCTGTGGTTGATGAAATCGCTCGTAAGGGAGTATAACCGTGGGTCAGAAAGTAAATCCGTACGGCTTGCGCCTTGGTATAAACAAGGACTGGAAATCCAAGTGGTTTGTTGATCCCCGAAACTACGCGGAAACCCTGCATGAGGATCTCAAGATCCGCAAGTTGGTACTTGGTCTAGAAGAGACCAAAAACGCAGACATTTCCGATATTGAAATCACGCGGCATCCGCAAAGGATCGTGTTGGTTGTTCACACTGCACGTCCTGGCGTCATCATTGGCCAAAAGGGTGCTACCATCGAAAAGATTTCTGAAATCTTAATGAAAAAGGTGGGTAAGTCCATCCAAGTTAAGGTCAAAGAAATTAAGAAGCCAGAAATAGATGCGCAGTTGATAGCTATCAATGTTGCTCGTCAATTAAAAGGCCGTGCTTCTTTCCGCAAGACCCTCAAGGTTTCTGCTACAGCAGCCATGAAGGGTGGAGCTCAGGGTGTCAAGCTAATTGTTGCTGGTCGTCTCGGCGGTGCGGAAATGAGTCGTACTGAATCGACGATGCAAGGCCGGGTGCCTTTGCATACACTTCGAGCCAACATAGATTACGGTTTTGCCGAAGCCAATACCACCTTTGGTGTAATTGGAGTAAAGGTTTACGTCTTTACTGGTGAAGTTCTCCGTAAGGATGGCAAAGAAGACGCCGGTTCCATGGTTCGCAAGAAGCGTGATGGTAGTGAGGATCGAACAGAGAGATCTGATCGAGGTGAACGCCCTGCTCGTCGTGACGGCCGTACGGACCGAAACGGAACAAGGAGTTAAGCTGTGCTCGCACCAAAGAGACTCAAATTTAGAAAAAAGCAGCGCCGTATTCGTACAACGCTCTTAGGAACAGCCCAGACAGGTAACTATGTCGCCAATGGTGACTTTGGTTTGATGTCTTTGGACAGTTTCTGGGTAACCAATCGTCAATTGGAAGCCGCTCGTATTGCACTTACCCGCCACATTAAGCGCGGTGGTAAAGTGTGGATAAGAGTCTTTCCTGACATGCCATTTACCAAGAAACCTGCTGAAACTCGAATGGGTAAGGGTAAGGGTAATCCAGAAGGATGGGTAGTTTGTGTCCGTCCCGGAAAGATTCTCTTCGAAATCGGTGGTGTGGAACGCGAACTGGCTGAACAAGCTATGCGTCTTGCATCATCTAAATTGCCGATAGCCACGAAGTTTGTCGTTCGTGAGGATATGGAGTAAGTCATGAAAAATTCATTCAAGGAACTTACGTTCAAGGAACTTGTTCAGAAGCGCGAAGACCTCAAGAAAGAGTTTTTCGATTTACGTTTCAAAATGGTAGTTGGACACGTTGACAATCCGCTTGTAAAGCGTACTGTTCGTCGTTCGATTGCAAGGCTGAACAACCTAATTTACAACCACCCTGATGTGGTGGGCAAGTAACTGGAGTAGCCCGTGGAACAAAAAACTCTTTCAAAAGAGCGTCTCCGCAAAACCTTTACTGGTCTTGTGGTGAGCGAAAAAATGGAAAAAACGGTGGTGGTGCAGGTAACAACCAAAAAAATGCATCGCCTCTATAAAAAGTTTATTACCCAGTCCAAACGGCTGAAAGTTGATGATCCTGAGAGTCAGGCTCATGAAGGTGACACCGTTAGGGTTGAAGAATGTCGACCAGTATCGAAAGATAAGGTTTGGCGCCTGGTAGAAATCGTCGAACGAGCTCGTTAAAGCTCGTTTTTGGAGAGGTAGCAGTTTATGGTACAGATGCAAACGTTCTTAAATGTTGCCGACAACTCAGGCGCCAAAATCGTCCAGTGCATTAAAGTACTTGGCGGTTCAAAACGGCGGACTGCAGGTGTAGGTGACATAATAGTGGTGGCGGTAAAAGATGCCACTCCCAATGCCCCTGTTAAAAAAGGTAGCGTTGAAAAAGCAGTTATTGTAAGAACAAGTAAGGAACATCGTCGTATTGACGGTACCTATATCAGGTTTGATGATAATGCCTGTGTAATTATCGATGCTAACCACAACCCCAAGGGCAAACGTATATTTGGCCCTGTTGCTCGTGAGCTTCGCGATCTCGATTATATGAAAATCGTTTCGCTTGCTCCCGAGGTACTGTGAGGAGCCAAAAAATGTCTGAAGACTTAAAAATCAACACCAAGTTGAAGAAAGATGACGTAGTTGTGGTAATCGCTGGCAAGGAAAAAGGCAAGACTGGTAGAATTCTTAGGATTGATACCAAGGTTGGCCGAGTACTTGTTGAGGGTATCAACATGGTCAAAAAGGCTAAGAAGAAAAAAAGCCAACAGGATCAAGGTGGGATTATCGATATCGAAGCCACAATTGACATTTCCAATGTTCAATTGATGGACAAGAGTGGTAAGCCAACAAGGATCAAGATCAAAGAAGAGGGTGGCAAGCGCATTCGCGTCGCTGCTCGCACGGGAGAAGCACTGTAATGGCAGCGGCAAAAGAAACCAAAAAGGAACATTCATATGTTCCAAGCCTCAAGACGGCCTTCAAGGAAAAAATTGCCCCTGAACTCTTTAAGGAATTCGGTTTCACGAGCGTGATGCAAGTGCCACGTCTCGAAAAAGTGATCGTTTCCATGGGTGTGGGCATCGCAACCGGTAACAAGAAGATTCTTGACAATTCAGTTAATGAAATGGGTTTGATAACCGGGCAAAGAGCAGTAAAGACCAAGGCCAAGAAGTCGATAGCCAACTTTAAGTTGCGCGAAGGCATGGAAATTGGGTGTAAGGTTACCTTGCGCGGCAATCGAATGTTTGAGTTTCTTGATCGTTTTATAAACGTTGCTTTACCCCGAGTAAAGGACTTCCGCGGAGTTAATCCAAACGGTTTTGATGGACATGGTAATTTTTCCATGGGCGTTACCGAGCAGATTATTTTCCCGGAAATCGACTATGACAAGATCGACCGGATAAGTGGGATGAACGTAGCCATCGTTACCACGGCTCCTAACGACCAGGAAGCAAAAGCCCTGCTTGCAAAGCTCGGCATGCCCTTCCGCAAATAAAAGAGGTGTGACATGGCTCGTCTAGCGATGATCCTTAAGGCGCAAAAAACGCCAAAGTTCATGACCCGCAAAGTCAACCGCTGTAGATTGTGCGGTCGACAACGTGGTTATCTGCGAAAGTTTCAAATGTGCCGCTTGTGTTTCCGCAAGCTGGCTAGCCAAGGCTTGATTCCAGGCGTTACAAAGTCCAGCTGGTAAGAGGAGTTTTGAATGAGCGTATCTGATCCAATTGCAGACATGCTGACCAAGATCCGTAATGCAAGCATGGCGGGTCTGGAAAAAGTGGATATAACATCTTCAAAGTTGAAACTCGAAATCGTAAAGATTTTGAAAAACGAAGGTTATATCAAAAATTTCAAGAAAGTCACACAGGATGAACTGAACGTTCTGCGTGTTTATCTCAAGTATGATGAGAAGTCTAAGCCGATAATTCACGGCATCCAGAAGATATCTACTCCTGGTCGAAGAATTTACACAGGCTATAAGAATCTTCCCCGCGTCATCAACGGCTACGGCACTTTAATTGTGTCAACTTCTGTCGGTGTTACTACCGGCAAAAAAGCTGCTGAGAAAAAAGTCGGTGGGGAACTCATTTGTTCAGTATGGTAAGGAGCACGTAATGTCCAGAATAGGAAAAATGCCCGTTGCTATCCCTGCGGGTGTAAAAATCAACGTTACTCCTGAATCCTTTACGGTAGAAGGACCCAAGGGAAAGCTGACTCAGTCGTATCTTCCAGAAGTGGAGATTAAGATTGATGGCGGTGTGGCCCAAGTGAGCCGCAAGTCCGAAACCAAAGTCGCCAAGTCACTACATGGTTTGTATCGCAAGCTATTGTTTAACTTGGTCGAGGGTGTATCAAAAGGGTTCAGTAAAACGCTGTTAATCAGTGGAGTAGGTTACCGTGCCGAGTTGAAAGGTAAGAGTCTTTTGCTTAACTTGGGATATTCCAATCAAATGGAATACATCGTTCCTGACGGTATTACTATCGTTTTGGAAGGACAAACCAAGATTCAAGTTTCAGGCATCGATAAGGTTCAAGTTGGTCAGGTAAGCGCAGAAATTCGGTCTATTCGGCCTCCTGAGCCATACAAGGGCAAGGGCATTAAGTACGATACCGAAGTAATCCGCCGCAAGGTCGGAAAATCAGGTATCAAATAAGGCAGGTAGGCAGAATGAGTCGAATACTTATAAAGCAAAGAAGAAGTGCACGACGTAAAGTCAGAATTCGCGGCAAGATTAGCGGTACAGCGCTGAGTCCAAGAATTAGCGTTTTCAAAAGCAACAAGCATCTTTACGCTCAGGTGATTGACGACGTAGCCGGTAAGACTTTGGCTGCTGTTTCAAACCTTGGCGAGTTTAAGAATCTCAAGGTAAATGTGGCCGATGCTGAAAAGCTTGGTCAGGCCCTTGGCGAAAAAATGAAGGCTATTAACATTACTGGTGCGGTTTTTGACCGTAACGGCAATCTCTTTCACGGAGTAGTTAAGGCGCTCGCTGATGGCACCCGCAAAGCCGGGATAAAGTTCTAGGGGGAAGTAGTGGAAAAGTATAATCGCGATGGTGAAAAAGAATTCGTCGAAAAGCTCATTACCCTCAATCGAACTGCCAAGGTAGTTAAAGGCGGTCGTCGTTTCTCGTTTTCAGCTCTCGTTATAGTTGGAGACAAGAAAGGTCGAGTAGGATACGGTTTTGGTAAGGCCAATGACGTTTCCGAAGCCATTCGCAAGAGTGTTGAGCGAGCAAAGCGCAACCTTATTCAAATAAATATTAAGAAAAGTACCATCCCTCACGAGGTAAAGGGAGCGTTTAAGGCCAGTTATGTCTACCTTAAGCCTGCCGCACCAGGTGCCGGAATTATTGCCGGTGGACCAACCCGAGCCATAATGGAATTGGGTGGTATTTCGGATATTCTTTCAAAATCAGTAGGTTCCCGAAACACTATGAACGTAGTTAGGGCAGTTTTTGATGGAATTTCTCGTTTGTATAATGCAAGAGATATTGCCAAGAACCGTGGTAAGTCGTTGCAGGATCTTTGGGGGTAAGCGTGAAGCTTAAAATTACATTGGTGCGCAGCACCATAGGCAAGATTCCCAAGCATCGTGGAACAATACGAGCACTGGGACTAAGAAAACTGCATCACAGTGTCGTGCATGATAAAAACCCAATGATTCTGGGTATGATAAATGCTGTCTCCTATATGTTAGAAGTTGAGGAGGTCGCCAAGTGAGTATGATTAAAAAGCCGCTGGGTGCAACCAAGTCTCGTAAACGTTTGGGTCGAGGTCCTTCGAGCGGTACCGGCGGTACGTCCGGTAAGGGCGAGAATGGCCAAAACTCACGTTCGGGCGGCGGCGTAAGACCAGGTTTTGAAGGTGGTCAAATGCCGTTGTATCGGCGCTTGCCGATGAGAGGGTTTTCCAACTACCCCTTCAAAATTACAGCAGTTTCTGTGAACCTGCGCGACCTAGAGGCCAAATTTTCTGCTGGTGAAACAGTGAGCTATGAAAGCCTGGTTCAAAAGAAGATCATTAAGCCTTCTTCTGGATATGTCAAAATTCTGGGAACGGGCGATATAACCAAAGCCCTGACGATTAAATATCTGGATATCTCCGCTTCAGCGGCAGAAAAAATAAAAGCTGTCGGTGGTACCATCACTGACCTCCAGGAAAGCAAAGATGGCGAGTAACGCGCTTCTTGACATAATGAGAATTAAGGATCTGAGGGACAGAATTTTCTTTACCCTCTTTATCCTTATCATTTACCGAATCGGTACAGTGGTGCCGATTCCTGGTATCAACTTTACGGTTATCCGTGACTACTTCCAACAGCAGCAAGCCGGCGGTGGCGGTCAAATTGAGCTGTTTCTTGACTTCTTTTCGGGCGGCGCCTTCTCAAACTTTTCGGTATTTATGTTGGGTATTATGCCTTACATTTCTATGTCCATTATCATGCAGTTAGTTATGGTAGTGTTTCCAAGGTTTAAGAAGATGTCAGAAGAAGACGGTGGCAAGAAAAAGATCAAGAGGATCACTCGTTACGGTACAATCGTTGTTTGTTTGGTTCAGGCTGTCGCCGTTATAGCCTACGCGGATCAGATCCCACAGGCGATTATGAAGGGCTTCGATAAGTCGCTTTATATTGTCGTATCAATGCTGACGGTCACAACGGGTACACTATTTTTGATGTGGCTTGGCGAACAAATTAGTCAACGTGGTATCGGAAACGGTATTTCTTTGATCATTTTCGCCGGTATCGTTGCCCGCTTGCCTTCGGCTGTAATTCAGTTGTTTAATATGGTAAACAATGGTGACATTAATCCAATTTTTGTAATGATTGCTTTGTCGCTCTTTGTAGTAGTAATCGTGCTGGTTATTTATGAACAGAGGGGTCAAAGAAAGATTCCTGTCAATTACGCAAAAAGAGTAGTTGGAAGGAAGATGTACGGCTCGCAAAGCACCTACATTCCTTTCAAGATTAATCCATCAGGCGTTATTCCTGTTATCTTTGCATCGGCTATCATACAGTTTCCCCTGCAAATAGCTCAGATGTTTGGACCTGGAATACGTTGGATGTCGGACTTGGCTAGCTTCCTCAATCCGAGTGGAGTTCCCTATATGGTCTTGTATACGCTGTTAATCATATTCTTTGCGTATTTCTATACCCAAGTGAGTCTGAACCCTATTGAAATTTCCCGTCAGATCAGGGAAAATGGCGGTTCGATTCCCGGTATTAGGTCGGAAAAGACAGAAGAGTATTTATCCAGGGTTCTAAGTAGAATAATCCTCCCTGGTGCGATATTCCTTGCCTTTATCGCCCTAATCCCAACAATAGTCCAAGGAGTGTTCAAGTTTCCACCATCAATAGCATATTTGATGGGTGGCACGAGCCTTCTTATTATCGTTGGCGTCGACCTGGATTTAATGTCCCAAATCGAGGGTCAGTTGCGCATGCACCATCATGACGGCCTGACTAAGAAGGGCCGTATCCGGGGCAGAAACCTGTAATGAGATAAGGAACCAGACATGAAAGTTCGAGTGAGCGTGAAGCGCATTTGTGACAAGTGCAAGGTAATCAAGCGACGGGGAATTCTTCGTATTATTTGCGACAACCCTAAGCATAAGCAGAGACAAAGATAGGAGGAAGCTGAATGGCACGTATTGCCGGTGTTGACCTTCCCAACAAGCACCTTGAAATCGCCCTGACCTATATTTTTGGTATTGGTCGGACTTCTGCAAGGGATATTTGCTCAAAAGCAAAGATCCCATTTGAGAAGAAGGTACAGGAGCTCAGCAGTGATGAAGTAAACTCATTGCGAGCTATTATTGAAAATGAATACAAGGTTGAAGGCCGCCTTCGCACCGAGATCTCGCTAAACATTAAGCGTCTCATGGATATCGGTTGCTATAGAGGTCTTCGACACCGCCGAGGATTGCCCGTTCGCGGTCAACGGACATCCACAAATGCGCGTACTCGTAAGGGTAAACGCAAGACGGTGGCTAACAAGAAGAAATAGGCCTGCTTAAGCCGATCACGGAGGAATACCAGGTGGCTAAGACCAAAAAGAAAAAAGAGAAAAAGTCAGTATTTGAGGGTAATGTCTATATTCAGGCTACTTTTAACAATACGATTGTAACCGTAAGTGACCTGAACGGAAACGCCCTTTCTTGGGCGAGTGCAGGTGGCTTGGGCTTTAGAGGTGCAAAAAAATCTACCCCGTTTGCTGCGCAGACCACTGCGGAAACTGCAGCAAATAAGGCTTTAGATTACGGCCTCAGAGAAGTCAATGTGTTCGTCAAAGGACCCGGCGTTGGTCGTGAATCTGCGATCCGCTCCCTTGGCGCATTGGGTATTAAAGTAAAGTCCATCAAGGACGTTACCCCAATTCCGCACAATGGGTGCAGACCACGTAAGACCCGACGCGTCTAATGACGCTATCAACGCAGCTTAAGGAGACCAAATGGCACGCAAGAACCTATTGAAGGGATTCAAACGGCCTAAGGGGATTACCTACGAACCAACGGAAGTAACCCCTACTTACGGAAAATTTATTGCCCATCCTTTTGAGCGTGGATATGGTACGACGATTGGGAATACCCTTCGTCGTATCCTTATGTCCAGCATTCAAGGATATGCAGTCACTGCCATCAGGATTAGTTCCTTTGATGCAAGCGGAATCCCGCATGTGCTTTCCAGTGAGTATGAGGCAATCCCTGGGGTGGTAGAAGACACTCCAGACTTTATTAATAGTCTCAAAATGCTTCAGCTAGAAATTCCTGAATTGATTGAGCAAAAGATTATCTACATCAACAAAAAGGGACCTTGCACCATAAGCGCAGCGGACTTGGAAGTTGACGCTGAGATCAAAGTTCAAAATAGTGACAAGCACCTGCTGACCTTGATGGAAGGCGCACATATTGAGCTCGAAGTTCAAATTGACTTGGGTCGCGGATATGTGCCTGCTGAGCAAAACGAAAAGTACATTGAAGAAATCGGAACCATACCTGTTGATGCGATTTTTAGCCCAATCAAAAGGGTAGTCTATGAAGTGGAAAACGTTCGCGTTGGACACCGTCAAGACTATGATAAATTAATTCTTCAATTGTGGACTAATGGTGCCATAAGTCCAGAGAACGCGCTAGCCGAAGCAGCCAAGATTGCTAAAGATCATTTTTCTATCTTTATTAACTTTGATGAAAACAATATCCTTAGTGATGACGATGGGGCAGACGAGCTTGGTGGTTTGAGTGATATTCTTAACACCCCTGTTGATGAACTGGAACTTTCAGTTCGTTCCTCAAACTGCCTAAAAAATGGTAGCATTCGTACCATTGGTGAGTTGATTGGCAAGACCGAAGATGAGCTTTCTAAGGTTAGAAACTTTGGAAAAAAATCCTTGCTTGAAATCAAGGATAAGCTTAAAGAGTGGGGCTTGAGTCTTGGCATGAAAGATATGAGTGTAATTAAGGGATCAGCAAGGATTCCGGTCAAGAAGGAAGAGTCAAAAGATGAAGCATAGAATCGGTTTTAACCGGCTTAGTCGAAAGGCAAGCCACCGAAGTGCCCTGATCAAAAATATGGTCACTTCACTATTTGAACACGAACGTATTACCACAACCAAGGCCAAAGCTTTGGCTATCAGGATTGTTGCTGAAAAAATGATTACTAGAGCAAAGGTAGATAGCGTTCACAATCGACGTATTGTTGGTAGAAGAATCACCGACAAAGACGTTCAGGTTAAGCTGTTTACCAATATTGGTCCTCGCTTGAAGGACAGGCCTGGTGGTTATACACGCATCTACAAACTTGGCTTTCGCCAAGGTGATGCGGCAGAAATGGTCTTGTTGGAACTTGTGGACAGAGTAGAACCTGAGCAGAAGGCAACTAAGTCCAAGAAAGAGACCAAGGATACAAAAGAAGTTAAAGAAACCAAGGAAGTTAAAGAGAAGGCTGCAAAGTCTTAACCGTATTTCAGCACTTTGATGACTGCCGGTTCCCTTGTGGAGTCGGCAGTTTTTTATTTTATTCTTCGACTGTGGTTTGGAATAAGTAACAATCTACCGATTATAGTAAGGCATGACTTCGACTCAAAAGTTTGGACTAAGTCTTCTTATTTCTCTACTCGCATTTGGCATATTTATTTTTTGGGCCTACTCTGGATTATTTGACAGCATAGAGCAAACATTCTTTAATCAAAGAGTTATTAAGCAAGCCGACCAACGAGCTGGCCAAATCTTGACCGATCTCAAAGAGTCGCAAAAGAAACTGCTCGGTTTCTTGGATAGTCGCTTTACTGGTCCGTCGGTGGCGTCCACCTTTTTTGTCAATCAAAACCAAGAGCGAGAATCCGAGCGATTGGAAATTTTCGCAGAACTTTCCAATCTTTTTGGTATGCGAACCATTCGAATCTTTGACCTCAATACAAAGCTTAATTTTTCCAATATCGCTAGTGACATAAGAGAGCAGTCTGGAACAAGGCGCGAGTATCAAATAAATGACGTAATTGATCCTCAAAAAGCGTTAACTTCAAAAATGCTTGTCGATGGCGAAGCTCTTAGATTTGAGTGGTTGAGCGAGTCCAATAGTTGGCGGGCCTGGGCGCCCGTTAAGGATGAGTATAAAGTATTTCGTGGCACGGCTATTGTGGAAGGCTCAACATCCGGCTTGGTCCAATCGTCATTGGGACAGGGTTTTGATGGACAGGCTACGGTAATAGACACGAAGACGCTCGTTCTTAACTTTCCGCAAGGCCTTTATCCTGGACTTCTTGAGGCAATTCAAGGCCGTAGCGGAGAAGGCAAAGACTTTAGTGTTGAGGCTAGTCGCGAGGGCAACAAAAGCTTTGTTGTTCACCGTGTTTCTTACAATGAAGAACTTGGCACCTTTTGGTACTTGCTTGATCAGGCGGGCCTGCAACTGCCTATTGGCTTTCGTGTACTTTTGATGATCGTGGTTTTTACCACTGTTTTTCTAATAACATTTTTACTGTTCAATTTTAGACACGATGAAGTGCTGGTTCTTCAAGAACGAATCAAACGGCTTCAGATAGGACTAGTCAAAGAATTTTTAGTTCAGAAACGAGATATGGAGCCAACCAGGCTGCTCTCAGAGCTCAATTCTCGTCGTGAAGAGGTAAAAGACGCCGTTAAACATGGACTTAAAGCCAAAAAAAGCAAAGAGGCTTGGGTCGATGAGCTCGTCGACAAAGGCTGGGACGAGGTAGTTCAGATTCTTGGAGGAGGCCGTGATCTAACGGTTCAGAATCAAACAAACTTTGATTTTTCCAAACTTGAAGCCATGATGCGCAAGATTGTTTTCACAGGGCAAGTCAATGTTGCACCTGTTCCCAACCAATCCGTTAAGGTTAAAGCTGCGGCTAAGGCTATTGTAGCTCAGGGGGCGAGCGAGTTTGTTGAGCAAGGTGACGTTGATGGAGACCTCGAAGAGTTGGACGAACTCGAGGCCGAGCTTGTAGAAGAGGCCGAGGAAGTAGAAGAGCCTGAGGAAGTAGAAGAGGCCGAGGAAGTAGAAGAGGCCGAGGAAGTAGAAGAGGCCGAGGAAGTAGAAGAGGCTGAGGAAGTAGAAGAGGCCGAGGAAGTAGAAGAGCCTGAGGAAGTAGAAGAGGCCGAGGAAGTAGAAGAGGCTGAGGAAGTAGAAGAGGCCGAGGAAGTAGAAGACGCCGAGCTTGTAGAAGAGGCTGAGGAAGTAGAAAGGGAACTGCCTTTTTACGACAGCAACATTCCCGTTGAGATAGAGTTTGATATTGATGAAGGTCTTTTGATTGTTTCCGCGCTACCTACAGACGGTCAGATAGCTGTGATGGAATCCGCAACGCTAGGAGAACTAGAGGAATTAGAAGCAGAAGAGCTTGAAGAAATAGAAGCAGAAGAGCTTGAAGTAGAAGAACTTGACCACGAAGACGTTCCTGTCTATGAAGTTAGCTCTGAGCAGGTTCAACCGTCTTTCTTTGGTTTTGGAGCTGGCATGGGCAGGTTTGGCGGTCATAGTTCCTCTAAGTTGGGGCAAGTTCAGGTGATTGAGGGAGCCCGGACCCTAGAAGAGCTGCATAACTGGTTTAAGAATTCCGCTCAAACAGTTCTTTTGGAGCAGTTCCATAGTCAAGGGCAAGTGGGCAAGTGGAAGTTTGATCTCAGTGGTGATGGTGTAATCAAAATTCCTGACAGTTTGATAAAAAATCAAGCATCAAAGAAAACTGACGAGTTGGGCAGTCTGATAAAGACTGTCGTCAACAAAGACGAAAAGCTGGAACATCCAATGCTACCCAACATTGGCGGATTGTTTAAGTTTGAGGCCAAACTCGAACGCAGTCAGGGTCTTCCTGATGAAAAGACTGATGTTTCTGAATACCGAAGCTTTTATAAAGCAAAAAACGCAGATGACTTGGGGCTGCTGCTTGGCAAATTTGGTATTGATTTTGATCACTTTTTAGAAAATTTTAGTTCGAGTGAAGCGGGTAAGGTTAAGGCACTTTATGTTCTGGCCAAGAGATTTGGCGCAGTCTATTCTCTCATGCTTCGTTTTGAACAGGGTGGCGCGCGTGTCATGAGGAACGTGGGTTTGGGTGCTGCCTTTAACTCAGTAATGCATACCAGCGCCAAAGGGGATCTATTGCTCGACCTAAACGAGAGTCCCGCATTGGCCAGTTTTCAAGATATGTCAAAACTGTCTGCTCTCTTTAAGGACTTTCCAAAAGAGCTTCTTGCTATGTCTTGTGCGATAATGCTTCCCTGTAAGGTCGAAGGAAAACAAACATTTGTTATTTTCTTTTTTGGGCAGGCCATGGAATTGAAATCCTTTATTGATCGCTATATGGTTAGCCTTCGTTTTATAGAAGGATAGTTTTTTAATTGAAAAATCATACTATTGAAGTCTTAGAGTCATATTACCACGATCGATTGGGCAAAGGCGGCATAAGTTCTCTTCAGCTGGGATGGGAAAATCGCGAGGCCCATTATGCTCGTTTTGCAACCTTGGCCGAAAGTGTGCAGCTTGTCGACAGAAGCATTTTAGATGTCGGCTGCGGCTTGGGCGACCTTTGCGAGTTTCTGGATGAAGAAGGCATAGCTTGCAACTATCTCGGTGTAGATTTGCTTGAGGAAATGATCAATCGCGCGCGGCATAGGTTTCCGAGCAGACGGTTTAGAGTTCTGGACCTGATTTCAGACCCCGCGAGCGCAGGCGAGACTTTTGATGTGGTCTACAGTTCCGGTGTGTTTAACCTTAGAGCAAGTGCCAACCAAAGTTTTTTGAGTAAGGCATTTGACTCTTTTGTGGCTTTGTCCAATCATCATATAGTCGTTTCATTGTTAGATGAACGTTCGCCCGACCGAGATGACACTTTGTACTGCTATCATAATCAAGAGCAAGTTACCGCACTGCTACAAAGACCGGGGTGGACGATTGCGGTAGTTTCTGACTACTTACCCAATGATTTCACTATAATTGCAAGCAAGGAAGATTAGCATGAAGAGCGTTGAGGTTTTTACCGACGGTGGTTGCATTGGCAATCCTGGTCGCGGTGCTTGGGCTTACTTGATTAAGGGGCTCGGTGAAGACAAGAGTTCTAGCGGCTTTAGTGCCGAGACTACCAACAACAAGATGGAGCTGGAGGCGGTAATCCAATCGCTTATCTTCCTCAGTGAGGACGCACAGCGAGAAGGTTTTGAAACGGTAGTTTATACCGATAGTCAATATGTTAAAAATGGCATCACAACTTGGATTCATGCTTGGCTTAAGAACGGCTGGAAGACTGCCTCAAAAGACCCTGTCAAAAATCAAGACTTATGGAAGCGTTTGCTGGTACTGCAGAACACTCTTAAGCCGCGATGGCAGTGGCTTAAGGGGCATGCAGGTCACCCCGAGAATGAGTTCTGCGACGCTCTGGTTCAGTCCACTATAAAAGCCAACTAAAATACGTACCAAGCACAATCCGCTCTAGTTTTTGCTCTGTAGATAAGGCTGGGAGTTGCCTATGACTATCTATGGTTTTAATCCTTTGGGCGGAGAAGACTGTTTGGTGTACCTCGAACTCGATATCAGACGTGGTTTGCCGGTTATCGACATGGTTGGCATGCCGGGTATGGCTGTTAGGGAGGCTCGAGAGCGAATAAGAGCTGCGGCCTGTTTTTGCCAGCTTGCCTTGCCAGTTGGTCGAGTTTTGATCAATATTGCTCCAAGTGCTGTTCCAAAGGGTGGTGCGAGTCTTGACCTTGCATTGGCCATGGGGGTCTTGTCCGCAGGCTTACCGTGTTTGGAAAACGACAGCCGTAAGGTGCTCATAATGGGGGAGCTTGGTTTGGCGGGCAAGGTGCATTCGAGCGAGGGGGTCTTGCATGCCCTAATTGAAGCCAAACGTCAGGGAATAGAATACTGCATTGTGCCACGATCCAACGCAATAGAGTTGAGCGCTATGCCGCTTGACTATACTGTGATGGTTGACACTTTGGCAGAAGCGTTTGAGGCCATCAAGCAAATGCTGGTGGGTCAAACCCTGCCATCCACTAAGCTTGAGCTCAGCAAGCAAGCTCAAGCAGCATGTTTAGAACCAAGTCAACTCGTGCGCTCGCCAAGCAGCATACTTAGTTTTTCTGTCCTGGACCAAGACCCAATTCTTAAGTTGGGGGTGCTTGCTGCGGCCGCAGGTGCGCATAACACGCTTTTTTTTGGACCACCGGGAGTTGGAAAAAGCATGTTGATGGAAACGGTTGGGCACTTATTGCCAGCGCTCGATCCAGACGAGGTTTTGGAAGTAAACCGAATTTATTCACGGGCAGGGAAGCTTAACGCTCAGCGTGGCTTGATTAGAACCAGCCCATGTCGAAAGCCACACCATACTTCGAGTACTGAGGCCTTGGTTGGTGGTGGAAAGCCGCCTCGTCCCGGTGAAATTTCTCTTGCGCATCGTGGTGCGCTTATTCTGGACGAGGCCGCTGAGTACAGCCGTGGTAGTCTGCAGAGTCTGCGCGAACCTTTGGAGCTTGGCCGGATCAGTGTTGGAAGAGTTGACAATCCAAGCGAGTACCCGGCCTGCTTTCAGTTGCTTATGGCCATAAACTGCTGCCCTTGTGGCAGTTTGGGATCGTTAAAAGGTACTTGCGCTTGCTCGGTCCAAGAAGTTAAGCGTTATTGGGCAAGGCTTGGTGGGGCCCTGATCGATCGGATAGACCTTAGGCTTTCTGTTGGCATGCCTGATTTTGGCCTTAGTCGATTGGGAATGACCCGCCAGCAAATTGCTGACCTTAGCAAGCACTACCCCTTGCCAACTAGTTTTTTTGAGCTGTCGCAGAAGGTTGAAACAGCCAGAGAACGCCAACGCAGACGAAAAAGTGCCGGGGCCGAGCTCTACTTGCGCAATCAAGACCTCAAGGGCTTGCAAGTTGAGACAATAGCAAGGGTTTCCGAAAGTGCCGTGCCGCAGCTCGAGGCACTTAACCGCTGCATGGCGGGCAATCGTCGCGCGCTCCACGGCGTTTTGCGGGTGGCCAGAACGCTCGCCGATTTAAACGGTAGCCAAGATCTATCATCTACCGACATTTTGATGGCTGACGCTCTTAGGGCCGGCATTAGTCCCGCAGCAGGAATAGAGATACATGCCTGAGCTGCTTGGCTAATCGGTGATATTTTTCTATATTGTTTTTATATGGCATTTTACAATGGAAAACAGCTTTTTATTTTTTGTCTCACGAGTGCGGTTGGGAGCTTGGTTTTGGCGACGCTCTTTGGCTTGGTGCGCTTGGAGCCGGCGCCAATGATGGCCAACCAGGCTGGTTCCAGTACCACCCTAGATGCCACCAACAATAGCCCTCAAAGTGTGCATTTGGTAGCTGACTCAAGCCGCACATTTACCGATGACGAACAAAACAATATCTCAATCTATGAGACTTACTCCTCGGCAGTGGTCAACATTAGTTCTGAGAAGGTCTACTATTCGTTCTTTGAGGCGATTCCTCAGGAAGGCGCCACCGGCTCGGGGTCGATAATCGATGCTCGAGGTTACATTCTGACTAACAATCACGTTATAAAAAACTCATCGCGACTATTTGTTACCTTGTCCAGCGGCGATAAGCTGGAGGCCAAAATTGTTGGTGTGGATCCCGAAAACGATTTAGCCGTCATAAAGATTGACCCTGGCAACAGAACCCTTAAGACCATAGATTTGGGGACGAGCTCCAATCTCAAAGTTGGCCAAAAGATCTTGGCAATTGGTAACCCTTTTTCCTTTAACTGGACGCTGACGACCGGCGTGGTCTCTGGTCTTGGTCGTCCTATTAGGAGCGACAACAATTTGGTGATACAAAACATGATTCAAACCGACGCGGCCATCAATTCTGGTAACTCAGGTGGGCCCTTGCTCGATTCCAAGGGTAGGATGATTGGCATCAACACCATGATTTTTAGCCCTTCCGGTGGATCAGTGGGTATCGGGTTTTCTGTGCCAGTCGACACAGCCAAAAGAGTTGTTCCAGAACTAATTAGTACGGGCAAGGTTAGACGAGGTTGGATAGAACTGAGTCCTATCCAACTATTTCCTGAGCTGGTGCGCTATGCGCGTCTGCAGATTTCGCAAGGTGTATTGGTAAGCCGCATTAGATCGGGCGGTAACGCTGATAGGGCTGGCCTAAGAGCTGGGAACCGCCAGAACGCCGTCAACTATGGAAGAACGGTGATCTACCTTGGTGGCGACATTATTGTGGAAGTTGACGGCACTGCAATCCTTGGCATCGCCAGCCTCTATGAGGCGCTTGAAGACAATAAGCCAGGACAAACGATTACGATCGTTTACTACAGAGATAACAAGAAATATGAAACTACGGTTACACTAAGTGAACGGCCTGCTGATTATCTAGTAGATTAAAAAAAAGCTGGCTTGGAATCCCCAAGCCAGCTTTTTTTACACTATTCATTTCCGTAATTATTCTTTGATCGATCCGATCATAACGCCCTTAGCAAAGTACTTCTGCAAGAAAGGGTAGACCATAACTATGGGCAGCGTTGCCACCATCATAGTCGCCATGGTTAGCGATTTGGTACTAACTTTGGCTGACATGCGCGCCATTTCAGCTGCAGAAGGCGCTATAGCCCCCAACTGTTCCATCATTATGTTTGAGTTAATAATCTGGTTGAGCAAGGTCTGCATTGGCACCAGTTTATCGCCTTCGCGCCCGGCCATAAAAATGGCACCCGCAAACCAGTCGTTCCAATGGCCGACGGCGGTAAACAAGATCAAACTTGCAAAGACCGGCAACGACACGTGGATAATGATGCTAAAGAAGATCTGATAGTGGTTGGCGCCGTCCATCTGAGCTGATTCTTCAAGCGACTTTGGAATTCCTTCAAAGAAACTCTTGAAAATGATCATGTTCCACACGTTGACAATGGCAGGCAAAATGTACACGAAGAAGTTGTTGGTTAGGCCAAGTGCTTTCATCAGAATGTAAGTAGGAATTAGCCCGCCAGAAAAATACATGGTCACAACGCACAGACCCATGTAAAACTTGCGACCGCGTAAGTGCTCCTTGGACAAACCGTAGGCCATCAATGCAGTGAAGATGATCGAAACAAAGGAGCCAAACAAGGTTCTTGCGATCGTAATCAGGTAAGCATTGCCGATACGCGGGTTTTGAAACACTACCTCGTAGTTGAGTAGTGTCGGCACGCGCGGCCAAATACTGATACCTCCAGCCAGCGTATCGTTGGCGTCGTTTAGGCTCAGTGCCATCGCGTTAAGGAAGGGATAGAGCATCATTATCGAAAGGATGGTTACAACCAGAACAGCGAATGTTTCAAAAACTATGTCGTCTTTTGATGATTTCATTTATGTGTTTACCTCAATTACCAGAGTGCTGCGCCGGTTAGCTTACGAGCTGTCCGGTTGCCGAGCCATAGTAGAATAACGCTCACGCTGGCCTTAAATAGACCCGCGGCAGCTCCATATGAAAAGTTAGGAATTTGTTGCCTAAACGCTACACGGTAGACATAGGTGTCAATAACCTCGCTCGTTCCGCGTAAGACGATGTTGGTGCCCTGCTTAGTCAGTAGCAGAATATCGTCAAATCCTGCGGTTAAGATTGACGCTAAGGTCAGCACCAAGAAAATAACAATGATCGGCAAAATACTGGGCAGGGTAATGTACCAAATCTGCTTTATGCGATTGAGGCCATCCATTTGAGCGGCTTCGTAAAGTGTTGGGTCAATACTCGAGATAGCCGCAAGATAAACGATGGATCCAAACCCCATGGTCTTCCAGACGTTGGTAAAAATTAAGATCGGCTTGAACCAAAACGGCTCAGAAAAGAAGTTGATAGGTTTGCTAATTAGTCCCATAGATTTTAGTAACTGGTTGATGTCCCCGTTGTCTACTGCGAGTATGGAAAAGAACATACCAGCCACGATAACCCAAGAGAGGAAGTTTGGAAGGTAGGTGACCGTTTGAGTCACGCGTTTAAAAAGTCTAAACCTAATTTCGTTAAGTAGAAGTGCCAAAATGATTGGAGCAGGGAAGACGAAGATCAACTTGAGAATACTGATCCACAGGGTGTTCCACATAATTGGTATAAAGTCCCTGCCGCCAAAGAAGGCTGCAAAGTGCTTGAGCCCAACAAACTCGCTTCCAAGATAACCTTTTTCCAGCTTAAAGTCTTGAAAGGCCGCGATAACGCCAAACATTGGGACATAGGCGAAGACAAACAGCAGCAGAATTGAAGGAATTACCATCGACTGCAAGTCCAACTGCGTCGACAACCTCGGGGGTCTGATAGTTAGTTTCAATTTTTCTTGAGTTTCCATACTGTATCCTAAGCCCGGTTTTTTGATCGGGCTACCTCCAATTTTCTACGATGTCTTTGCGTATTCCATGACAACGAATAGCGCAGATTTATTAGGAAACTTTCTTATACCACATTAAAATAGTAAGTTCTACACTGCTTTCACATGATACAAGAAATTGCCATACAAAAACTGGCTGACACTTGTATCAAAGCTATCTTGTTTGATTATAGTTCCAGAGCCTTGGTTTTGCCAAGTTTTTGGATCTATTGTTTTTTGGAGCTCGTTCGCCTAAACCCATTGAGGATGCATCCGACTGGCTAAGGGGCTCTTGTCGACAAATGAGTGTCTGTCAACTATGTTTGGTGTCATGACTAATAGAAGACTAACATACAGTTTGTTATAAAAAATACTTTCTTTTTCTCTATGCACTCTGGTTACGCTATTCCTCAGTTCTTGCGTATCGGTTATTGCAGCTGCCCCGGTTGGCCACTCTCGATCTGCAGTGCCACTTGGACTAGATCCAGACGCAATTGCTGGGCAAGGCCAAGTTTGGCTTCACGCTTCGGTGGATTTAGAGCTACCAGGCAGCATAGTAGACCAAAGTAATTACACAGTACCGCAACGTTCTTTCCTTGGAAGCAGTGAAATTTTTGCAAGATTTGGTGGCTTGTTTCTCTACACTGAGCCCCAAGTCTTTGGTGATGCTCAGATATTTGGCGTCCTGAGTGGCTTTTACCAGCAATTAGATTTGAAGACAGGAAACGTAATCAAGCAGGTTGATTCGGCCGGGGTCATCGTTAACTTAGGAGCGCGGCTTCTATTTGGAAGTTCTGATGATGTGGTACGGTTTGGGACTATGAGTCAAATTTTCTATTCCTATGAAGCCGGTGCTTGGCCTGAATTGCGGCGCGCCTTGGACGGCACCGATGGCGGCAATCCCCAAGCTTACTTTATTAACTTTAGTCCTACCGGCCATGGTTTTGGTTTTGCCGGTGGAGGGATTTTGCCAATTCGGCTTGATCGCGGCACCTACCTTACCCCAAACTTCGTTGCAGAACTCTATTATTCTGATTTTATCAGTTCTGATGAATCCGATCCATTATTTTACTCGATGAGTACTAACTTTGGCTTGGCACTCGACATGCCGTGGCTTCAAATTTGGGCAGAAGCTGGGTACAATGTTCTTTCGCCATTTTTTGGTCTTGGAACCTGGACTGCAAGGGCCGGCGCTTCATTTCGTGTCTTCTAGGTCAAAGACTCCTGTGCTGAGGTAGCGGTCGCCACGGTCGCACATGATAACGACGATCACTGCGTTGTGGACTTCTTTGTCAATCTGGAGTGCTGCCCAGACATTGCCCCCCGACGAGATGCCGGCCAAGATGCCTTCTTGACTTGCCAGCAATCTGGTGCTGTCTTCGGCGGCTTGTGTACTGACAGGGATTATGCGGTCAAGTTGTTTGGGGTCATAGATTTTGGGCAAGTACTGGTCTGGCCACTTGCGTATGCCAGGAATGCAAGCGCCTTCGTCGGGCACTGCGCCAACTATTTGGATGGCAGGATTCTTGGTCTTTAGAAACAAAGCTGTGCCCATTAAGGTGCCGGTGGTTCCGGTAGAGGCTACAAAATGGGTCACTTTGCCGCTAGTTTGTTGCCATATTTCTGGCCCAGTGCCAATAAAAT
Source organism: Spirochaetia bacterium (assembly GCA_038204425.1). Classification (GTDB taxonomy): domain Bacteria; phylum Spirochaetota; class Spirochaetia; order DSM-27196; family Salinispiraceae; genus JBBRCZ01. Next base: position 53,424 of record JBBRCZ010000014.1, read on the forward strand.
GGGACTTTGGATTGTCGGGATTGGCAAACTGATCAAGAATGATACCCCTACCAGCCGCTTCGAGCTCACGTGCTTTATCAATGGCGGCTTCCATATTGCCTTCTTTGGGGGTCAACAGAATCTCGGCTCCGTAGGCAGCCATGGTTTGTCGTCGTTCGATGCTGGCGTTCTCAGGCATGATAAGTGTCATTTTATAGCCAAGCACGGCTGCCACCATGGCCAAGGCGATGCCCGTGTTACCACTGGTGGCTTCGATTAATCGGTCTCCGGGCTGTATGCGGCCAGATTCTTGAGCGCCACGAATCATCTCAAGCGCCGGCCTGTCTTTGACTGAGCCGGCCGGATTATTTCCTTCTAGCTTTAGGACGATAAAGTTGTTGCCGGTGCCTAGTTTCTGAAGTTGTGCGACGGGGCTATGGCCAACCAGGTCAATGATGCTCGGAAATTTCATGATATAGCCCCCGTTGTCTATATTTTAGTCCTTAAGTTTTGGCTTTAACAAACCAAACAAGAAGGCTCCAATCAGTGCACCGGCCAAGATAAACAGGGCTGGCCATTGAAGATTGCCAAGCAAAGCATAGATTGGACCAGGGCAGGCAGTAGTAAGGTACCAACCGACACCAAAAATCAATCCGCCAAAGATTATGCCTGGTCTAAACGGTCGGTCTTTGACTTGGTAGTCTTGGCCGCCAATGTCTTTTTTGGTGATTGCTTTTAGAATTAGTGTGCTCACTAGTCCTACTGCAACTGCACTGGCAATAACCAAATAGAGATGAGGCTCTGCAAAGGCAAACATACGGCGAATGCGCACAAATGAGATAAGCTGAGCCTTGCTTAGACCTATAGCAAAAGCGACGCCGAGACCCAAAAGTATCGGATATTTCCACCACTTCATGGTACTATCCCTCCAAAGAACATTCGATGTACAAAGCTGGCGGCTACCCCACCGGCTACAAAGCAAATTGAGGCGATAAGTGAAGATAGCTTAAGCTGTGAAATGCCATTTATGGTATGGCCTGAGGTACAACCATCTGCCCAACGTGTGCCAAAGCCAACCAAAATGCCACCAAAAAACAAGGTTAGTATGCCTTCCCAACTGCTGCCCGCATTGTCAGGCATCAGTTGAATTCCAGCTCCACCTAACCATTGTTGGGTAACAAAACCACCAAACAATAGTCCAAGAACAAAGACCAACTGCCAACTGCCTTCCTTCTTCCAATCGTAGTTGAAGTAAGTGAGCTTAGTTTTGGTTCTCTGTGGCAGCAGGATCGAGCAAGCGTGTCTAAAACTTGATGAAATGCCAAGCTCTTTGCCGGCAAGCAGCAAGAACGCAGGTACAAAAAGGCCAATAATTGGGCCTGCGATGTACCAAGGAAGTGGATCATTGATTTCCATAAGAGACTCCTTCTTTTTACATGCTATTCTACTCTACTGAGTTTGTCAACAATGGAATGCTGATGCAAACAGAAGTTCCTTGTGCAACTTCACTTAAAATTTCTAGATGGGCGGATGTTCCGTAGGTCAATAGCAATCGTTGACGAACATTGTAGACACCGTAGCCCAAAGAAGCGTCTTCGCTTGAAATAAGTTCGTGCAAAGTGGCAGCGTCCATACCGCAGCCATCGTCGCTGACGGTAAGCAGAACATTGCTTTCAAATTTGCGAGCGCTGATTTTGAGGTGCAGAGGCGCGTCGGTTCCGCCATGTTCGACTGAGTTTTCTGCAAAGGGCTGCAAGATCATCTTTGGACAGCACATCTCACGCAGGTCGTCGGGCAAGTCCAAGCTGTAGAAGAATAAGTGCTCACGTTTGATTGCTTGAACTTCGCACCAGGCTTTACAAATTTCAAATTCTTGCGCTAGTTGGATCATCTCCATGCCCTTGGACAAACCCAAACGATAGAATTTTGCCAATGATAGAACCATTTTGTGGACATTGTCACCTTTGCCAAGACGCGAAAGGCGGCTGATTGAAGACAATGAGTTGTAGAGAAAGTGCGGATTTATTTGAGCTTGCAGTAAATTGATGGTGGCTTGCTTACGTTCCAGCTCGACTTGGTAAACGCGCTCAATTAGTGTCTCTATGGTAAGTGAGGCGGCGTTAAATGCGCGAGCAATTTTGCCAAACTCATCGTCACCACTGGGCAAGGGAATTTTGACTTTAAAGTCTCCATCTTCAAACGCTTTGAGAGAGACTACAATTTGGTCGATGCGGCGCGAAAAATAACGCGAAAAAATTAAGCTTGCTGTAGTGCTGATAGCGAGAACCAGACCAGCGATGATTATGCTTGCGCTCAGCATGCCCGACAAGCCTTGGTAGACAAAAAACTGGGGTGTCAGCAGTTCCATAACCCAGTCACTATCGGGGATAGGTCGCGAGAGTAATGGTGTGCCTAAAGGACTGTCAGAGTCCCCTATTGAAGAGAAAACGATAGCGCCAGCAGCGTCGCGAATTCTAAAACTCGAGCCAATTGGCCGGTTTTCGGTGAGTTCGGAAAAAAGTGTGCTGGCTTGTACCCTGGCTCTAACTCGTCCGTGGTAAGCAAGATCGTTGACGCTAATGATCTGCCGATATAGTGACAAACTCTCATTTTTGACGTCGGTCGCGTCACGTTCCCAGACAAACTGGATGTCCAAGTAATCACTGTCAGGGGTCGCCGAGCTGTTAGCAGTCTTTAGATGGCGAATCTCCAGAAAGCTGCCGCGTAAAAAGGGAGAAGGATTGTTGTTGGCAAAGTATACTTGCGGAAGCCTTTTTTCTGTCAGCTCAAGCGTCACCCAAACGGTAATTGGACTGGACATCAAAATGGCCTGCACGTTGGGAAACAAATTGCTCTTGAGGCGGATATTGGTCATGGCTAGGTCGTTGGGGTTGGAAACGATAAACTGCAAGTCTTTGTTGAGGCTAATCTCAGTGCAGATCCTGCGCAACTCCCGTATTCGATAGGTTGCCGCTTCGGCGGATTGGCCAAGCAACGTTTCTGCATCCTTCTGAATCAAAGAAATATTGGCGTCGCGCAGGGCCACAACCGACCAAGTTCCTAAGGTCAGGATGGTAAAGAGTGTAATGATGATTGATGAGAAGGCGATTTGCCTGCCAATCTTGCCGCGCAGCCATGGGAAGTTCCAAATCACGACAAAGTCCCTCCAGGATCCAACTTTGGCATGGTATACTAGGCCCAGCAATTTTGTACAGGAGAAGTAAACTCAGACCTATGGAAAAGCAAAGCCAAACAATTTTAGTAACGGTACACAGCGACTTAAGTCAAGTCTTTAAAGAAGCACAAACACTCTTGCAAGACGGAGTCGAACTTGAGCTTGTTTTTGCTAGTGGGACCTACTATTGCCCTTCATTAAGCATCGACATGAGCGATTGCCCCGAGCAGGCAAGACTTGTTTTAACTGGTTATCCAAATGGACAAACGATTTTGAGCGGTGCACAAGTCTTAGCGAGTGTTGACTGGCAGGATGAGGGGCTGGGTTTGTTTAGTTGCAACTGGCCAGGTGACGGTAAACTGCGGGCCGATCCTTGGTTTCCAAGCAAGCAAGCCATTGGACTACGGAGCGAAATGTTAACAATTAACGGCCGCCAGTTTAAACCACGCGATCTTGAAGACTATGAGCTAAACGGTTTTTGGAATGTAGAAACGCCTCAGCACCAACGAACAACGCTTGAGCACAAGCTTAAGCTTGGACTTGATCCGCACCTGCTTGTAGCTGGTGAGTTTGGCATCGTAGCCGGGGCTGATGGTCAGGCACTGAGAGTCTATGTGCGCCTTGGCGAGGCCCAAGAGCACCACTCAAATCCTTGTCGCAAGCAAGTTTTGGTTGAAGCAGCACTCAATAGTCGCCTTCTGACTTTTACCAATGCGCACCATCTTACTTGTAAGAACTTAACGTTTACAATGTGTGCTGGACAGCCGGCCGAGGGCTTTGAGACACCCGTTAAGTTTCTTGCCAAGAGCCGCTTGGTAGCTTTTGAGCATTGCAATTTTGTCTGGAACTCAGGTTTTGGACTCAATATTGAGGGACTTGACGACCTAAGTTTTGAGTCGTGTGCTTTTAACCACAACGGTTACGGAGGCCTTGGTCTTGGCTCCATAAATAATCTGACTATAAATTCTTGTGAAAGCAGCTACAATGATTGGCGCAATGTGTGGGGTGGCGATTTTGTTAATTGCCATTGTACGGCAGGCATCAAGGCGCATCGCGTCGCTAAGGCGGTGGTCAGTAATCATCGTTCTTGCGCCAACGCTGTTAATGGCATTTGGTTTGACGTCTATTGTTCTGACGTGCTAGTCAAGGATAGTCTTTGTTTGTTGAATGGCCGAGAAGGCTTGTTTTTTGAACTGTCAGAAGGCCCCTTTGAAGCCTACAACAATCTGTTGCTTGCAAACGGTGAACATGGCCTAATTGTGGATGTCGTTGGCAGAAGCTTTTGTCATCACAACCTTGTGGTGGCAATCAACGTCGACGGTTTGCCAGGTAGTACGCGCGGCGCGGTGGATTTTGGTCAAGGTTTGCGCTACAATGAGCATAGCAATCAGAATATGGTCCCGGGTTTGGAGCATATCTTTAAGGATAACCTGGTGTTTGGGACGGATGGCAGCGGAGCGCTTATGGCTTTGCACAATCGAGTCTTGTTGCGCGACCAAGCCGCGGATAATGCCTACCAAATCTTTTGGCATTGTTTTGAGTTTGGCAACAATAGTTTTCAGCTAGCCAGTGGAGCAAACCAAACACGAGCCTTTGTGATAGAGGATAGTCGAACTGCGGTGATTAAGCGTTTTGGTATTGAGCAATGGCAGCTTACCGAGTTTGTCGGCGCGAGCGACGACCGTTTGACTGACGTGGGTCTTGTTGACCCGCAAGGCTTTGACTGCAGACGGCGAGACCAGCTAGCGCAGCCGAGTGTCATGCCGTTTGTAAAAATAGATGATGAGTTGCTATCCTATTGTCTAACTTGGTACCAATGTCTTGGTTTTGAACTATCATACGAAGGACTTAGCACGTTTACGAGTGGACGAGCACATGGTTTACAATTTTTTGGCCTGGAGATGTAAAAATGAGCAAGAAGAAAGACTGCGGCTTTGCCGTGGTCGGTGCCGGCGGCCGCTTAACTGAGCTGACTAAACTGTTTGGCTGCGAGCAGGGCATACGTCTTATAGGCGCTTGGGATCCCGAACCAGCGGCACTCTCCAAGATCATTAAGAGTGTTGATGCTTGGGCGGCTCGGGCTAAAAAATATGCCAACTATGAAGAGCTTTTGGCCGACCAAGACGTTGACTGGGTTTTTGTAGGGTCTCCAAACTGTTACCATGCAGGCCAGATTTTGCAAGCTTTTGCGGCCGGTAAGCATGTTTTTGCCGAAAAACCTCTGGCTTTGACCGTAGAAGATTGCTTGGCTATCAGAGAGGCACACCACACTAGCAAGCGACTGTTTGCGACTGGTTTTACCCTGCGCTATTCGCCCTTGTATCGCAAGGCAAAACAATTGGTGGCCAGTGGACTGATTGGCAAGCTGATAAGCATCGATGCCAACGAAAATCTCTCGCCGGGGCATGGCACTTATATAATGTCAAACTGGCGGCGACACATAGAAATTTCTGGGCCCAATGTCTTGGAAAAGTGTTGTCATGACTTGGATATCCTCAACTGGATATGCGACTCACTGCCGGTCAAAGTTGCGGCCTTTGGTGGCACCGACATTTTTGTGCCAGAAAATGCCGAGCTCTATGAGACTTCTAGTATGTTTCACGAATGGGACTATTTGCGCCATGACGACGTTAATCCTTTTACCAGTGACAAGTCGATTGAAGACAATTTAGTGACAATTTTGCAATATGCCAACGGCGTGCGCGCCCAGTTTATGCTCACCATGTGCAACCCAATTGCCGAACGTCGTATGTTTATTAGTGGAAGCAAAGGCACCATAATTCTTGACCTAGTTAAGTCCAACTTGATTGTGCGCACGCTGACCGATGAGGCACAACGTGAGTACGTTGGCTTGGGTAAGAACCATGGCCATGCTGGCGGTGACGAAGTGATGACCGCTGAGCTCTCAAAGGTGATGCGCGGCGAGGGGGAGATTGTGTGTGGTGGTGACGAAGGCCTACGCAGCGCCGTAGTTGCAATTGCGATAGAAAAAGCACGCAGAGAAGACACCATAGTGCGCTTAGATGAGGTCTGGAAGTCTTTGGGGGTCAGCTTCTAATGTTTAGTTGACGGTGCAGGCAAGTATAAAAGCAAGGTCAGCATAGGCTTTGGCAAAAGTGCTGTGCGGTTTTTTGCCTTGCGTTATTGCTTGGTAAAAGTCTCTAAACTCAGCTTCAAATCCCCAGTCATCGCTTAGGTCTTCTTCGTGGATGCTATCGTCTGCCTTCTTTAGAGTGAGTAAGTTGTGCTCAAAAGTGAGCGTGCCTGCGCTGCCCAAGATTATCAATTGATTTTGTTCGTGAGCGACGACACTAAAACCCAAGCTGAGACTGCCGTGCAGGCCAGACTGACTTACAAAGTGGCACATCATGCAGTCAGTGCTACCAATGGCCGGGTTAACGCAGTCACTAAAACTTGACAGCAGCTCAAGCGGGCCAAGTAAGTCATGTAACGCTGCCACATCATGCACGCCGGCATCAGTGATAAAACCACCTTGATAGACGTGATTCTTGCGCCAGCTAGTTTGAGCGTATTTATTATCATCTTCTATCTTGGTTAAATGACGCCATTGCACTAAATATGGCCTGCCAATGCTTCCGTTGGCGATTAGTTCTTTTATTCGTCCAATAAAGCGACGGTAGCGTACGTTTTCGGCAACCATCGCCACTTGGTGAGGGAAGTTCTTTTCTAAGTCTAACAAAGCTGCTGCACTATTTAGGTTTTCTGCCAAAGGTTTTTCACAGATCACGTGCTTGCCAGCGCGAAGACTATCCCGGATGACTGGAGCGTTGAGCTCGACAGGTAGGGCAATATTGACGGCCGCAATCTCTGGGTTTGCCAAAATGTTTTGATAGTCCGTGCTGCAAGCCGGTTCTTTGCCGGTAGAGCTGCCAATCAACTTGGCAAAGGACAGGGCCTTGGCTGGGCTGCGATTGCATACTTCAACGATCTCAAAGCAATCGCTGAGATTTTTTAAGGCTGGCCAATGTAGGTCATTGGCGGCAATGCCACAGCCAATTATGCCAAGCTTAACGCGGCCACTCATTGGCCAAGTCCTTGAGGGCGAGCTGTGCCCGTGTCACTCAATGGCAGATAGCTATGACGCACACAGCCAGCTTGGTCAAAATCCAAAATGACCACGTGGTTGCCAGTACTTTTGCTAAGCTGCTTGGGGTCTAACTTGGCACCCGCGCCGCCGGTGACCACTAGAGGGTAGTCGTCAACAGTTGTTTGATAGTAGCCGCGATGATGCCCGCAGACAATTAGATCAATATTGGGACGGAAGATATCTAAAAGTTGTCGCAACTTGTTCCATTGGGCCAGATCCATGGTTTGGTCGTCCAGGTTATTGGGTGGTGGCTGATGAAAAAAAACGACGATGTGGGGTCGGTGATGGTTGGCCAACATCGATTGTGCAAAGTCTAGCGTTTCTTGGTCAAAACTTCCCTTGCCATTGTCCAAAAATAGTAGCAAAAGTTGGTCAGTATGCAAAATGTAATTGCGCAAACCAAAGTAGTCACGATAGTGGCTGGTGTCGTGTCTGCCACAAAGCGCGTAGACCACAACTGGCGCAAAGTTGTTGATAAAGCTACTAACGCTCTGGTAATGCGCGTGAATGCCACGCTGAACCAGATCACCCAAAATCACGATGCCATCGGACTCGCAAGCCGTGAGTGCTTTTTCGAAGGTGCTCATGGTGACAGGCCCCAGTCCATCGCAACCAGGCGCACCAAGCAAGGTAAGTTTGGAAATAGTATTGATACGATTGACTTGGTGGGTAATTTTTCTCACGCCTTGCATATGATTTGCATCCTACTACATTTTGACAAACCTTTAACAGACTGCGGGCCGCAAGCGCAGCAAGGCCTCTTTGAAGCGCTTGGCGAACGATGCTATAGTTCTGCCATGAACGTCAACGACTTACTAGCTTGGTTGAACAACAAAGCAGAGTTTAGCTTCTCTAGATCCTCAGGTCCTGGCGGACAGAACGTCAACAAAGTTAACTCCAAGTCGACCATACGGGTTGACCTATCCACAATCGAAGGCGTCACTGCAGAAGAGCGAATACGTCTTTTAGAAAAACTTGGACAACGGCTGGTAGGTGGAAGTATTACGGCTGATGGAACCGTGGTGCCGGGCACCGAACTGCTCATTCAAGTTCAGGACGAACGAAGTCAGCTGCAAAACCGCGCCATTGCGGTTGAGCGGTCCTTGGCGCTTATAGTGAGAGCTCTGCATCGAGAAAAACCTAGGCGCGCAACCAAGCCCAGCCGAGCCAGCAAAGAGCGCCGAGTAGCCGCCAAAAAAGTGATCGGCGAGCATAAGAAGAATCGCCGACCGCCCGTAGAGTGAGTGCGCAATTACATTGCTGGTAAATGTCAATATTGTGTCAAAGATCCGAAGGATCGACTGCACATGTGACTAGAGTCCAATGGACTCGACTTGACTACGGATATCACAATGGCGAATACTATTTCTTTAGGAGAATCTGATGAAAAAAAGTATGTTGCGCACCGTGCTAATTGCGGTCGCTATTCTCGCAGCACCGGTAACCGTTTTTGCTGGCGGTGCGGGTGAGACCCGTGAGATTACCCAACGAGAGGATGGCTACCGACAGGTCATTATAGCGAACAACAATACAAAGTTTGCTTGGAAGCTCGCAGGAGATAGCGTGTACTTTGAGCTTTCTGCTCCAGCCGCTGGGTGGGTGGCTATAGGTCTCAATCCGACATTTGTGATGGAGAAAGCCGATTTTCTGATTGCGTATGTTGACGCAAGCGGGGTTAAAGCGCGAGACGATTTTGGCATTAGCGCATTTAGCCATAGATCCGATTTGACATTGGGTGGCACGGATGATTTCTCTGATTTATCGGGTGTGGAAGAAAATGGAATTACAATGGTAAGATTTTCTCGCAAACTCAATAGCGGCGACAAATTTGACAGTGTAATTGATCCGGAAACTGAGCAAGTTATCTTATTGGCTTTTAGCAATACTGACGACTTTACATCATACCATGTTTGGAAAACCAAGTTAAAAATTAAGCTTTAGAATACGGAACTGCTCCGGTCTATTTTGAAATGGAAGCAATCTTGGTGAAACTTTTTCACCAAGTGCATTACAAATTTGCGCAAATTACGAAAGCTAAGCAGTATCTTGAGGATCTTGTCTGCTTTTTGAGCCCCGTTAAGACACTAAATCAGAGTCTATCGTTTTGAACGATGGCGTTGCCGGAAAGTTTGGTAGGAATAGTTAATTGGATGGTGGAATCAGTTGTAGCTTGGGGCAAAACCCGAGTTACGGCGGAAAATTGCCAAATTCCAAAAATGACAGTACCTATCCGCAAAGTATTTTACCAACACTCAGCATATTTGTAGCTCTGTTGACGTTAGGTTGCGCAAGAAATGAGCATAACAAGCTATCAGCTTCATTCAAAATCCATTTATCACAGTATATCTACCTGCTTCATACCGTGATAACGGAGTTCAACAATGGTGAGAAGCCTTTACAAGCAATTTTTCAAAGCAGGCTTAGAAGAAATGAACAAAGTCACTTTGATGGCTTTACTATCAGCAGCCGGACCGGCAATGGCGGAACCAGCCCCTTACGATTGGTATCCAGAGTTTTCTGGGGATGAAATTTACAATCTTATCATCAATACCATAAAGGACAATCTGCTAGTGGAGAGCAAATTAATTGAGAACTACCTTAGATCGCGGCAAAAAGTTATTTTTCAGCTTTCATGCGGAGATGCTGATGACTTGGTGTTATTGAACCAAAGGTTAAATATGGTTTTACAACAACACGGTATCCCTTGTACTTTTAACATCCACAAAGGCGGCCATAGCATCGATCTAGAAGAACGAAAAATCAATATAGTGCCTTTTTTATGAAGCTTGCTCATTAAATATCAATTTTTAAAGGCGTTTGCAGGCATAATTTACCGGATTAGCAACAACGACAGCAAGGTTTGGCTGCGCCAGCTTTTAAAAAGTCGGAAATAGAACGGCTTTTGAATGGTTTGGATCACAATTGTGCGCTAATCTGATAGTAGTAATGTGAGGAAAAGACAAGGAGACAGAAAATGAAGAATAGAATAGCACTCCACGCTTTGGCGGTGGTTTTTTTGAGCGTGTTCCTTCTGGCAGAGTTTGCTTGTTCCTTACCCAATCACGGCGGGAGTGCTAGCATAAGTCTGTCGATTGCTCGAGGTCAGTCTCGTAGTCTGCTTGCAAATACTGAGATTAAATCTTTCCAAATAACTGTTTCTGCAGACAACGAAGTTCTGAATAAACTTGCGTTTTCTGAAACCACTATTAGCTTCGATGTGGAAGCAGGCCCCGATAGAGTTTTTCTTCTGGAGGCCTTTGACACCGCTGGTGCATTGGGCATGTTGCTCTACACGGGTTCAACGACAGCCACCCTCGTGGCGGGCCAAACCACCGAGTTGGACATTACACTCGTGGCAGCAACCACCACTACAACTGTGGCAGCAACCACCACTACAACTGTGGCAGCAATTCCACCAGCTTTTTTTGACGATACCTGGCTATCTGAGGTGAGCGGGGGTAATACAGGGTATGTGCCAAGCCAATCGGTAAGCTCAGACTCGTCGAGTAAAAATATAGTGCTAATTTACAACAACGGCTACAGCACCGGCCTAGGTAGCGGAGTGGCTATGCAAACTTGGACCTTTACCGCCACAGCCCAGCAAAGTGGAACTATAAGTTATTCTTGGACCTACTCTGGCGACCATGCCTGGTCGACCGCGACCGCTGCGCTGTCAGCATGGACCGACACAACAAATAATCCTCCTCCCATGGAGCTTCAAAGTTTTGTGACCACCGCTGGCACTTTTAGTTATACTGGAAGCTCAACCTTGGAGGTGCAAGCAGGGCAGACCTATGGCTTTTCCGTGCAGGGAAGTAATTATGACTCGACCAGTAGACTGTACGGAACGGTGACCATCCAGCAAATTCCCTGACGCCCGGAAAAGGGGGAGTGGGGTAAAACCCGAAGACTCCCCCCCTTATCTATTCCTAAACCGACTTCAATTCCCAAACTTGGGCAAATTTCGCAAGGCCGCGTCAATTTCGGCGCTGGGCATGGCAAAATTGCTCAACTCACCTTTGAGATACTTGTCGTAACTTGCAAGGTCAAAGTGGCCGTGGCAAGCGATAACCACGTCGGGTTCTTTGGATATAATTGCCCACCCCAGGTTTCCATCATCATGCGTCGGTAGGGCTTTTGGTCGTAGCTTACCCTGACCGGCACCGGTCTCGGTGGGGTTTGATGGGCATGTCTGCCGCAATATTGTACCACTGTTTGGGTATATCGTGGTCTTAGAGATGGACCTTTCGTTTGTTGATAGTTGGCTCCCAAGAGCTCACAAGTCTTAACTTGACCGCAAATGACTCTGGTTCTATACTTACAGCAAATGTTCGCCCAGGGAAAAAGTTTAGGACTTATTCGCAAGCATAAAGGATCAACAAAATGAACAATGCATCTACTGCTTGGTCCTTTTTGGACGATTATCGTGGAAAATATTTTTCCGGCGAATGGCCAACCCTGCCCGAACTCTTTAGCATCACTGCATCAAGGCATCCCGCACGAGCTTGTTTTACCGTTTACGAACCAGATCGGATTTCGCTCAATTATTCACAGGCCCTTAGCCGAATTGAGGCTGTAGCTCGTAAGCTGCATGCCATGGGAATCGTCAAGGACGACAAGGTCGCTGTCACTGGCAAGAACGCACCGGAATGGGCGATTGCCTATTTGGGTATCCTGTTCGCCGGGGCGACTGTAGTGCCAATTGACTACCAACTGAAGAACCAAGAGATAGAGAACCTGCTCAAGGCATCTGACTGCAAGGTTCTATTTGTTGACGAGGAAAAGCACGAACATTTCACGGAGCTCAAGTTGGGCCTGCAAATGGTTTTCTCGCTCAAGAAAGGACTTGGCACTTACGTCTACGATCTTGACGGCTTGGCCGCGAAATTTGAAGCCGCAGGAGAACAGGACTTGGCCGCCATTCTCTTTACTTCAGGCACCACCGGCACGCCCAAAGGCGTCATGCTTACTCACAAAAATTTCGTCTCGGACTGCTTCTTGGCCCAGAGTAATCTGGAGGTCTTTGCTACCGACATATTTTACGCCTTGCTGCCTATCCACCATTCTTACACTATGCTGGCTGTTTTTATCGAAGCCATTTCGGTGGGCGCCGAAATAGTCTTTGGAAATAAATTGGTCACTACGGCCATCCTCAAGGACCTTAAGGAAGCCAAGATCACTATGTTCTTAGGCGTACCGATGCTCTTTAACAAAGTACTTGCGGGCATCATGCGCGGCGTTAAGAAAAAAGGCCCGCTGGTGTATGGACTAATTCGCACTTTAATGAAAATATCTGGCTTTATCAAGCGCACCTTTAAAGTCAATCCAGGAAAGAAATTGTTCCACTCAGTACTCGATAAAGCATCGCTCTCTACGATACGCATTTGCATCTCCGGTGGTGGTCCGCTTGCACCGAGCGTCTTTAAGCAGTTTAACCAGCTTGGCTTGGACTTTATCCAAGGATACGGTCTGACAGAAACCTCACCGATATTGACCCTCAATCCGGCTGCCCGCTTTAAGGTAAGCAGTGTCGGCCGTCTAAGTGACCAGGTGGAAATGAAGATCCTCGAACCTGACGAGCAAGGGGTAGGTGAGATAGTTGTGAAAGGCCCCATGGTTATGAAGGGCTACTACAAAATGCCGCAGCAGACTAAGGAAGTTTTTACGGATGACGGCTGGTTTAAGACAGGCGATTTGGGCTACCTCGACGACGAGAAGTACGTGTATCTGACCGGGCGAGCGAAGAACTTAATCGTCACCGAAGGCGGCAAGAACGTCTATCCGGAAGAGATTGAGAACGAGTTTCAGCTTTACGAGCAGATTGAGCAAATCCTAGTCCGCGGCTACGAAATGGACAAGAAGATGAAGGTAGAAGGGATAGAGGCGCTGGTGTTCCCTAACGTTGAGCAAATGAAGAACAACGACGGCTCTCCCAAAACTAAAGCCGAAGTCGAGGCGCGCGTTCAGGCTATCATCTCCGAGGTCAATCAACGCTTGGCAGCCTACCAACGCATAGAGAAAGTCACCGTACTAGAAGAGGCGATGGAAATGACGACCACCAAGAAGATAAAGCGCGCACAGAATCAATACTAAGGTCAGAATTAATGAATGCGAGTACGTTACTGTGGCGCAGGCGAGTTTGGTCAATAGCATAACTCACTGGCTAAATCTGCTGGCGGGCATGAGGCCCGCCAGCGTTTAAGTGCTATCTCCTGCGGATAATGAGGCCTAAAATCAAACCTGTTGCTGCTGCAATCCCGATCGAAGACCAAGGATTTTTGTGTACAAACTTGTCTGCCATGCGGGCGCCTTTTTTCATTTTTTTGACGGCATCATGCTCCAACTCTAAAATCTTATCTTTTGCATCTGAGAGGGTCTCTTCAATATTGGCGCGAATAGTCTGGATCTTGTCCCCAACCTGGCCGGCCGTTTCTTTTAAAAACTCTTCGGTGTCTGCAATGAATGTCCTCATGTGATTAGCTGTTCTACTTCTTGTAGCCATTTTTCTTCTTTTCTCCTGTTCTTACTCTATTTGGAGAAAATACTGTCTACCACAGTGGTAGAGTCAAATAATTATATTTGTTTTGTTAGCGGGACTTGCAATTCAACAATTACTCCATGATTGGGAATGTCGTCGCCTTCTCGGCCCCACAAATGCAATTCGCGCGTAGGCCCTGACGCCTCGTAGCCATTTTTAACAACCCAACTCAACAAACCGGCAATTGCATTGGCAGTATTGCTAAGGGTGCCTTCAAAAATCATACTTGCTACAAACGGCGCCCCAACCAAACGGCAAATCTGGACGGTGTATGTTGGTGCAAGTGACAGAACAGTATTTAGTAAGGTCACAGGCACAGCATTGGCAAACTCAAGTTCCACAAGCTGGTGCTTGCTTTGGTCGACGTGATAAACGACAATCTCAGGCTTATCGGTGGTAATCCCGTGTTGCGCCGCTACGTCGTAAAGTAGCGAAAAATAGCGTCGTCTTGCGCCAGCAACTGAGTCTTCTAACTGCATAGATGCCCTAATAGACACAACGGCTTGGGAGGCTACATTTTTGAGTATCACGTCGGGCATTGGCAAAGATTCTTCACTTTCCAAGCGACTGATCTGGGCACTCAAACGATCTTGCTTTAGTTGGAACGCCTTAATTTTTTCGTCAATTTGGTGTTTTTTGGCTGAGAGAACTTTTTTGCTATGGCCGTTGCTTTCCGACCTCGCAAGCGAAAACGAAATTTCTTTGAGAGACATCCCAAGGTCCATAAGCGAGCGAATACGGTACAAACGGGGCAAATTATTAATCAAGTAATACCGATATCCCGTTGTCTGGTCAATGTGAGCTGGAGTAAGCAGATTGAGATCATCATAGTGGCGAAGCGCCCTAATAGACACTTGTGATTGCCGTGAGAACTCCCCAATTGTCATTAGTCGATTTGGAAGCACCATGTCTGAAACCTACTGCCTAAGGGTCTGGAGGTCAATTGAAACCATAGCTTGGTCCAAAAAAAAGGCTATAGCCACTGCAAATTGGTGACTATTTTAGATCAAATTGTGGCAAATTGATGATTTGTAGCCAATACTGTTTTTTATGGCATTAAATGAAATTCATTTTGGGAAGCAACTGGATAGGTTTGTCTGTCTTATGTCCGAACTAAGCCATGGCTTTTTCCCGAGTTCCGAAGAACTCGCGCACAAATACAATACATCGGTCCGCACAATTCAGCGAGACTTGCAAGTTCTTCAGACTTCATTTGGGTTAATAATAAGACCCCGTCAACGGCAAGACGGTAGCAAGGGTTGGCATCTGGACCACAGCGAGCAGGATGCATCAAAACAGGCCCGATCTAGCTTGATCTTGCATGGACTGTCCACAACCGAGGTCATGCTTCTTAGTTTTAGCTTGGGTCATTTGGCCATGGGGCCAGAAACGCCGTGGTATGCGGATTTAGAAGCACTCAAGTACAAGTTGCGTTTGTTGGAACGCGCCGGCTCACCCAGAGCAGGTAAAAATGTCCGCGATCCGTCGTTGTGGCTACTCAACGACAACCGAAGTGCCAAAACGACCAGCCCCTTGGAAAATGTATTTAACAACATTTTGGATGTTCTGAGCAAAGGAACTGCCTGCCGCGTTCATTATCGAGCAGCAGCTGGTGCTGAAGCAAAAGCATATATTTTGGATCCGGCATGCTTGTTTGACTACCAAGGCGGCCTATACATTTTTGCTCGAGTGCGCGGCAAAGCCACCATGTTGCCCTATGCGCTAGAACGGTTTACTAGCGTCCGACCCTTGGATGAAGTGGCGCAAGTTCCCGCTGAGTTTGATCCTCACGATTACCTGCTTAGTTCGTTCAACTTGGTGGTTAACGACCCTAGTGAAGGTGTTCGTATCCAAATTTCCAAACAGCAGGCCCCTTACGTTCGCGAGAGGATCTGGGGCGCCAATCAAAGCATAACAGAAATGAACGATGGAGGCTTGGTGCTCGGTTTTGATACGCTGGGCACATCAGAACTAGCTAGATGGGTCCTGTCCCAGGGCGAGCACGCAAAAGTGCTGTCCCCCTCAACGCTTGTTGAGCTAGTTAGAGATAAAATAAAGGCAATGTCCAAATTTTATTGATTTGGCGACACAGGATGTCGCCATAGCGAACTATGCTGTTAGAAGAAAAAGGGGGCGCGCTCCCTATGCTCGAGCCGCGCGGACGGAAGAGCTAGCTCTCGGGATTTAGATGGTGAATTTTGGAGGTTGGTGGTTATGGGGAATGTGGTTCGGGCTGTGGCGCATATCAAAATGAAAAATGACCCCGATGGATCATCTGAAGAGCCACACTGGCTCGATACTCACCTAATAGATACCGCAACACACGCAAAGAAGTTTGCTGACCGTTTCGGTAACGGCGATTGGGCATATCTGGCCGGAATATTGCACGATTTGGGAAAGTATAAGCCTGCTTTTCAAAAATACATTCGCGAGCAAGGGGATTACGAACAGGTAGAATCTGACGCAGCTGGATCAACAGACAAGCAACATGCGGTGGTTGGAGCTATTCATGCCATGGACCGATTTGTACAGGAATGGGGTGATGCTGGTAAGCCGGGAGGGAGGATATTGGCGTATTTGATAGCCGGTCACCATACAGGACTTCCGGATTGGAATCACGTAATGGACATCGGTGGTGCTCTCGAACCGAAATTGCGAGAAAAAGAACATCTTAAAGATGCAATGCTTGGGAATCCCCCACGAGAATTTCTCGAGGCATCGCTGCCTGTATCAATCTGCCAAGCCCAGGACTTAAAATATCTACATCTCTGGATTCGCGTGCTATTTTCCTGTTTGGTCGACGCAGACTTTCTTGATACAGAAAGATATATGGACCAGAAAAAAAATCGCGGTCGTTTGACGGTAAGCGGACTACCAGAATTGGAACAATTGAAAGTAAATTTTGATTTGTATATGGCCCAAAAAGGTGATCGTTCAAGTCCGACTGACGTGAACCTCTTGCGCAAAGAAATCTTAACCCAGTGTCGAGAGCATGCCGAGTGGGCGCCAGGGATATTCTCGCTTACGGTGCCTACCGGTGGCGGTAAGACGCTCTCGGGAATGGCTTTCGCCTTGGATCATGCGCTGAGGCATAAAAAAAACAGGATTATTGTTGCTATTCCTTATACTAGTATCATCGAACAAACAGCAAAACAGTACCGAGAAGTGTTCGGAGACGACGCAGTACTTGAGCATCATAGCAACCTTGATCCTGACAAAGAAACCGAAGCATCGAGACTGGCTTCCGAAAACTGGGATGCTCCAATAATTGTTACCACCAACGTGCAATTCTTCGAGTCTCTTTACGCAGCACGAACTTCAGCTTGCCGAAAACTGCATAACATTGTCAATTCTGTGATCATTCTCGATGAGGCGCAAATGTTGCCTCCAGAATTCCTCCAACCTATCGTTTCATCAATAAAGGCTTTAACGGAAATGTTTGGCTGCTCAGTGGTTCTAAGTACGGCTACTCAACCAGCGTTGGCAAGAAAGATTCAGTCAGGAAAGGCTGTTCTAGATGGTTTTGAGCCGGAAACGGTTCGGGAACTTATGTCAGAACCAGCGGATTTGGCGCGTCGATTACGTAGGGTAAAAATCGAGCAATTTATCAGCGCGAACGACCGTTCAACTTGGAGTGAGATCGCGCAGGCTCTCGAAGCAGAAGAACGAGTGCTCTGCATCGTTAACACACGCAAAGACTGTCGGGCAGTTTACGATCTTCTCCCGAAGGGTACTGTTCACCTTTCTGCGCTTATGTGCCCAGAACACCGCACGGTAGTCATTGCCCAAATCAAGACCAGATTGCAGCGAAATGGGCCCTTAAGGGTGATTAGCACCCAACTGGTGGAGGCAGGCGTTGACATTGATTTTCCGGTAGTCTACCGAGCAATGGCGGGTTTCGATTCGATCGCTCAAGCGGCGGGTCGGTGTAATCGAGAAGGAAAACTAAATGCATTGGGAAAAATCGGCAGGACAGTGGTTTTTAATCCGCCGAAACCTGCGCCGCCGGGCACCTTGTTGAAGGGGCAACAATCAGGTGAGGAGATTTTGCGACTCTATCCAGACTTGGCTGCCCAACTCGATCCAGAAATATTCAGCCACTATTTTCAAACATTCTACCAAAAGGTAAATAGTTTCGATGAGAAAGGCATTTTGCGGCTTTTGGCGGGACCAGACGTAGTAGAAGCGAAAATCCAATTTAGAACCGCGGCCAGTCGCTTTTCCTTGATTGAGAATGCTGGCCAAGTGCCTGTGGTTACCTGGTATACCCGACCAGCAAAAGGTGACGAACCCGAGTTGTCTGGCAAAACGTTGGTGGAAGAGCTCGAGAAATATAAACCCAACCGAAAGTTGATGCGTCGAATTCAACGATTTACTGTAACCGTACCCCAGCATGTGGTAGATAATCTCGTCAACTTGCAACTTTTGCGGCCAATTCAAGGAATGGAAGGACTTTGGACACAAACAGAAATGGTGACGCATGGAGAAGAATTGAACTTGTATGACAGCATTTTTGGCCTTCGATTGGAAGGTCCAGGGCTAAGCTCTGAGGATTTTATTTCGTAAAGAAGGAGGTGCTTGTGGAGTATTTTAACAAGACCTTTTGTCTGGAGGTGAGTGGGGACTTTGCCTGCTTTACCCGGCCAGAAATGAAGGTCGAAAGAGTGAGCTACGACGTGATCACGCCGTCAGCCGCACGCGCAATTTTTGAGGCAGTTTTCTGGAAGCCAGCGATTCGCTGGCGCATTAAGAAGATTGAAGTTCTCAAATCGATTCGTTGGGTATCCGTCCGAAGAAACGAAGTTGGAGCGATTGCCAGTGACAGAGGAGGCGGAACAGGCATTCTTATTGAAGAATCCCGACAGCAAAGAGCAGGGCTTTTTCTTAGGGATGTTTCCTACCGTTTGCATGCGGAAATGGAATTTATACCACTGGGTAAGCGAGGAAAAGTGTCAAATCCAGTACCAGAATGGCTTTGGGACGACGATCAGCGCATGCTTTCCAAGGAATCTATCGAAACTGAAAAAACAGGAGCCGACGAAAATCCAGGAAAATACAATGCGATGTTTGAGCGTCGGGCACGGAAAGGCCAGTGTTTCAATCAACCCTACTTGGGCACCCGAGAGTTTTCGTGCGCGTTCCGCTTAGTGGAACATTTTGAAACAGAGCCACCTCCAATTGCAGAAAGCAGGGAGCTGGGGTTTATGCTCTACGATATGGACTTTACCGACTTGGAAAAACCAAAGCCTGGTTTTTTTCGCGCATCGTTAGTACAAGGTTCTATTCAGGTTCCTGAGTGGGAGAGTGCGGAGGTACGCCGATGATTTTGCAGGCTCTGTACGAATACTACGAACGAAAGGCAGCAGACCCAGAAAATCAGATGGCACCTCTAGGATTTGAGTGGAAAGAGATTCCTTTTCTGATTGTCATAGACAAGAATGGCAAATTTGTCAGATTGGAAGATACCAGGCAGGGCGAGGGCAACAAGAAAACCTCAAAACAATTTCTCTTGCCGCAGGGGGAAAAACGGGCGTCTGGCATAAAACCAAATTTTTTATGGGATGGGCCGGAATACGTCTTGGGAGCAAATTACCGCAATCGAGATGATGTGATTGAACGTCACCAAAGTTTTATTAAACGCATGCACGCTACTCTAGACAAGTTTAGTGACCGGCCGGTTGTGACCGCTGTACTTGATTTTTTGGATGATGATCCGTTGCAACAGGTGTTGATGGCATCTGGTGATTCGGCGGCATGGAATGAACTTATAGAATCAAATGCGAATCTGACCTTTTTTGTTGAGGGTGAAGGTTTTGTTGTAGACCAGATGAAGGACCTTGTTGCCAATTGGGGAGCTGATGAAGATAGTCAGGACGGGTTGTGTTTAATAACAGGGCAGAAAGCCAAGGTAACCAGAATTCACCCTGCAATAAAAGGTGTTTGGGGCGGTCAACCCGCCGGTGCGGCTTTAGTTTCTTTCCAAATTAACTCCGGCTATGATTCGTACCACAAAACCCAGAATTACAATGCACCAATTAGTAAACGTGGTACATTCGCCTATACAGCAGCCTTGAATAGTCTTTTGGCAAAAGGATCTGAGAATCGCCTGCAATTAGGTGATAGTTCAACAGTGTTCTGGGCGCAAAAAAAGAATTCAACGTTCGAAAAACAAGTAAAGACTTTTTTCGCCGCTGCAGCGAAAGAAAAGGACGACCCGGATAGTGGCGCAGTGGACGCAAAGCAATCACTGCAATCGATCTTGACCGGCATTCCAACCGGAGAACAGGATTCGCTTTTCTATATTCTTGGTTTGTCTCCAAACGCTGCTCGTGTTTCTGTTCGTTTTTGGCATGCGGGAACAATTGCACAATTTGTCAGCCACATGCAGCAACATCTCGATGACCTCGATATTGTTGCACCCAAAAACGATCCAGAACGGATGGGATTAACTTATCTGCTTGGCTCGACCGTCTTGGATTGGAAATCGGAGAATATCCCGCCTAATTTAGCTGGTAATGTTATTCAGGCAATACTTAACAATTCACCATATCCGGAAACGCTATTACAACAATGTATGCGAAGGATTCGCGCGTTGAGAGAGGTTGGTCGAGTTCGGGCGGCAATTCTTAAAGCATGCACAAATAGAAAGCTGCGTCGAAGCAATCCAAACAATGAAAAGGAGATTACAGTGTCACTTGATATAAGCAACAAGAACCCCGGTTATCGGCTGGGCCGCTTATTTGCGGTTCTGGAAAAAATTCAAGAAGACGCCAACCCTGGCCTAAATGCAACAATTCGGGATAGATTTTACGGAGCCGCTTCGTCGAATCCCGTAGCCGTTTTTCCGCAGTTACTAAAGCTGAAAAATCACCACATAGCAAAACTGGATAATGCCGGTTTCAAAATAGCTCATGAAAGACGACTAACAGAAATTATGGACGGCTTCGGAACCGAGATGCCAGCTCATTTGACTATGGACGAGCAGGCCAGATTTGCAATTGGCTATTATCACCAACGCCAAGCACTATTTACTTCGTCGAAAGTTCAAACAAACACCCAAGGAGAACAGAAATGAACAGTTCAATTACCAAACGCTATGACTTTGTATACCTTTTCGATGTACAGGACGGAAACCCCAATGGTGACCCCGACGCCGGAAATCTGCCACGCATCGATGCTGAAACTGGTTTCGGTTTGGTGACTGATGTTTGTCTGAAACGTAAAGTACGAAATTATGTTCAGATCACAAAAGACTATCAGAAACCGTACGACATTTTTGTGAAAGAAAAAGCTGTTCTCAACACTAAAATAGCTGAAGCATATACCGATCTCCATATCAATTTAGATGAGGCCCCAACTGACTCAGGTGACGGGAAAAAGCGCAATGGAAAAGGGGAGGCCCAAGGTAGTGAAGTAAACAAAGGACGCCAGTATATGTGTGGAAGATACTTTGATATTCGAACCTTCGGCGCAGTTATGTCAACTGGAGCCAATGCTGGACAGGTTCGCGGGCCGATTCAACTCGTTTTTGGCCGTTCGGTAGAGCCAGTTGTAACCTTTGAACACACTATTACCAGAATGGCGGTTGCTACAGAGGGTGAGGCGGAAAAGCAAGGTGGCGACAATAGAACCATGGGTCGCAAGTACACCATACCCTATGGTCTGTACCGGACCCATGGTTTCATATCTGCTCACTTGGCAGCGCAAACTGGTTTTGGACAGGACGACTTGGAACTATTTTGGGAAGCACTTTCCAATATGTTTGAGCATGACCGATCGGCTGCACGTGGACTAATGTCGGCCCGTGGGTTGTATGTGTTCGAACATGATACGGCACTGGGTAACGCACATGCTCACGAGTTGTTTGAAAAGATTATGGTGGAGAGAACCGCAGAAAGCTTAGGAAAACCTGCCAGAAAGTTCGGCGATTATCAAGTGACTATTGATGCAGCCGATATGCCTGGTGTTCGATTGATCAAGAAAATAGGATGAGTCTGTAAATACCAAATGAGGGCAGGCTTGCCCCCATTTGGTATAAAGTGGAGTGTAAATGCCAAAAGTATTTGAGTATAATAGATTTAAGTTCTTTTTCTTTAGCAACGAAGGTGAACCGCGTGAAAGAATGCATATACATGTTAGAAAGGCGGGCAGCCAAGCGAAAATATGGATTGAACCAAGTGTTGAATTAGCAGAGAATCATGGCTTTGCTGGTAATGATTTGAGAGCAATTTTGAGCGCGGTGCATGAACACAGGAATTTAATAAGGAGTGTATGGAATGGCCACTTTAACTAAAGACGCGACAGCGACTCGGGTCTGGTTTGACGACGATAACCTATGGGTTTTGCTTGATGATGGACGCCAAATCGGTGTGCCGCTGGCTTGGTACCCCCGTTTGCTGGCGGCAACGACTCAGCAACGCTTAGCTTTTGAAATGTCCGGCAATGGTCGCGGCCTACATTGGGATGGAATCGACGAGGATCTTTTGGTTCAAGGCATTGTTGATGGCATTCCGGACCGAACAGAAAAACACTAACTCCAAATAACCGGTAGTAAGCGCAATGTTTATTGAAGACGAACTAATTCCCGTTTCTGCCTTGCAACATGCTTATTTTTGCGAACGCCAATATGCGTTGATACACATTGAACAGCTTTGGCAAGAAAACCGCTACACTACCGAAGGCCAGGTTCTGCACGAACGAGTTGATGTGGAGCATCACGAATCACGTCGTCTTTTTCGCCTTGAATACGCAATGATGATTCGTAGTTTACACCACGGCCTTATTGGTAAAACAGACTTGGTCGAACTGCACCTTAAACCTGAAGGTGGAGTAGCCAAGGCAGTACCTGTCGAATTCAAGCGTGGCAAAAATAAGGAGAGTGACTGTGACCGCATCCAACTCTGCGCCCAAGCACTTTGTTTGGAAGAAATGCTGGGCATAAGCATTGAACTCGGCCAGTTTTACTACCTGCAAGAACATCGCCGAACCAGCGTCGAAATGGGCGCTAAACTACGCGAAACTACCAGTGGCTTGATACTCCGTACCCGAGAAATTTGGGTCTCCCGAATTACTCCTCCCGCTTTATATGAACCTCAAAAGTGCGACCGCTGTTCACTTTTAGAGCCATGTATGCCCAAAAGCGCTGGATCTGGTGGCAAGCGAGTTGACCGTTACATACAAACCCAAATACGCGTCAATAAAGCAGAGATTGCAGAATGAGAAAATTGCTCAACACACTTTATGTCAGTTCTCAGGGTTCATATTTGCACAAAGAAAACGAAACTATAGTAGTGGAACGGGAGCAAAAAAAAATATTGCAGTTGCCTATTCACACCTTGGGTGGAATTGTGTGCTTTGGCAACGTCCTGTGTTCGCCATTTCTTTTGGGGTTTTGTGCAGAGCGGGATATTGGAGTTTCATTCTTAACTGAATACGGGCGTTTTTTGGCAGCTATGCGAGGCCCGGTTTCTGGCAACGTTTTATTGCGACGTGAGCAATATCGCATGGCGGACAAGGCAAGTGATTGTAACCGAATCGCTAAGGCTATTGTCGCCGGTAAGCTGTGTAATGCTCGAGTGGTATTGAACAGGGTTACCAGAGATCATCCAGAGAAAATCGATGGTATGGCAGTCAAATCAGCTATTTTGCAGACTGACCGTTTAATAGATGGTCTTGAAAAAGCTGATAATTTAGATCAAATCCGGGGCATCGAAGGCATGGGCGCAAATGAATATTTTGGCGTTTTCAACAATTTGATTATCGACCAAAAGAACGACTTCTCGTTCAACCAACGAAGTCGTCGGCCACCCTTGGACCCAGTAAATGCAATGCTTTCGTTTGTGTATACCTTGCTTACTCATGATGTTAGATCTGCTCTGGAAACTGTCGGCCTTGACCCAGCAGTTGGTTTTCTGCATCGCGATCGTCCGGGAAGACCAAGTTTGGCCTTGGATATCATCGAGGAATTTCGTTCTGTAATCGCTGACCGTCTAGTTTTGTCTCTTATTAACCGGCGACAAGTACAGGCCAGTGGTTTTACAAAAACTGAAGGCGGGGCCATCGTAATGGACAACGGCACTCGCAAAACTGTCCTAGTCGAGTATCAGAATCGGAAACAGGACGAAGTGTTTCATCCTTATATCGAAGAAGCAGTCCCAATTGGTCTGCTGTTTTTTGTGCAGGCTAATTTGTTGGCTCGGTACATTCGCGGCGATATAGACGGTTATCCGCCTTTCTTCTGGAGGTAGTATGTTAGTCTTGGTTAGTTATGATGTTGCCGTTACAAGTCCTGGCGGACCAAAACGGTTGCGGCATGTTTCAAAAGAATGCCAAAACTTTGGTCAACGCGTGCAGTTCTCAGTTTTTGAA
Source organism: Spirochaetia bacterium (assembly GCA_038204425.1). Taxonomy (GTDB): domain Bacteria; phylum Spirochaetota; class Spirochaetia; order DSM-27196; family Salinispiraceae; genus JBBRCZ01. The sequence goes on from JBBRCZ010000014.1 coordinate 77,592, forward strand.
TGCCTTGTTGACCCAAGCCAGTGGGTAAAACTCAAAACACGATTGGAAGGCATAATTGAAATTGAAACCGATAGTCTTCGGTACTACTACCTAGGGACAAACTGGAAACGCAAAGTGGAGCACGTTGGTGCCAAGCCAGCGATCAATTTAGAAGGACCACTAATTGTTTAGTTTTTTTTGTTGCGAACCCAAATGACTCAGAAAAACGCAGGGCAGTCGCAGGCGACGTAAGTATTTACGGCATATATATTTGGTAGCTCGAGAGATGGAAATTCAGACCATAACCACGATATATCGAAGTGGTTCGCATAATCATTGCTTTATTTTTATGCTATCGATAGACTTATATCGCTAACCGTCGCTCCCCGTGCGGGGGCGTGGATTGAAACCGTACGGGAGCGCTGCCCATTGTATTTTTATGTTGTCGCTCCCCGTGCGGGGGCGTGGATTGAAACAAAAACCGCTGTAGATTGCTCTCGGATATTTGC
>JBBRCZ010000015.1:0-60176 GCA_038204425.1 Spirochaetia bacterium
GGTAGCCCAAGAAGTATTCTTGATCACGATTGGACGAATCTTTAAAGATAACGGATATGCCATTAGGGGCATTGTTACCAAAAACATTGACAGTAACAGATTTGATAATACCAACGTTCTTTGTAACGCCGAAACCATCAAACTTGCTACCCTTTCTTGCTTCCGCTTCGACAGGAACAAGCTTGCCATCGGCTCCGACGGTAGTCTTGTCTACATAGGCAGGTATTTCAAATGGAGGCAATACCGTTGCGAATGCATTTACTGGCTCAGTTGGGAAGTAAACGCGAATACCAAGGATAGACTCATTGGCATATTGAGCTGCATTTGCACCTACTTTGGCGGCTCGAGCATGGGAAAAGCGCGCACTCAGTACTGATGTAGCAGACGTATTGAGAATAACTTCCCAGTTGGCAATTGCCAGAGAAGTCTTCATCTGATCTTTTTCGGCTTGGCTAAAACTGGAACCAGCGGCCGAGCTGAAATCTGTGATGGTCGCTTGGTTCTGTACTGGCTTATCAGCAGGGAAGTCAGCTACCAACTTATTAAAGTCGATAACAATTGCTTCTTCAGCAATAAGAGAGAATACAGATACAAACGCAAAAACTAAAAGAATGGCTACCCTTTTCATCCTGTGCTCCTTTTTTTTTCATCAAGCCATGGATATGTAATAACTCAAATTATATTCAGCAAGATTTCTTTGTCAACGATTTTCAAGGTTTGTTATTGGATAGATGCACATTTGAGGCAAGTTCTTGCCCCTGTATGAAAAAATGGACGGTAGAAATCTCTGGAATGTTGTGTAAAATCGTGCGTTTGATGATTCCCAAACGGTCCCTTGGCGACAAGGGAGCCTCGGGGTCTAAAGCTTGAACTTCTTTGGAGAAGTCAACTAGGGCTACGTTGTCACGCAAATGAACGGCTCGTAGCTCGGTATTTTTTGGTAGGCTGCGTTGATACTTAAAGCTGAGTGGCCCTTGAATAGACGCAGTAACCAGCTTTTTTAAAAGGTAGAGATTGTCATGATTAAAAGGTACACCGCGTTCTTCGACGATTATCTGTTTGCTACCTGCGTCGGGAAAAAAAATCAGAACGCGGCGAAGAGGACTTTCTCGATTGATAAAAAACAGCAACGAGACAGCCAGCATGGCTATCCACAATAGGACCCAAAGAATTCGTTTTTGCGTTGTGGTGGCCATAGTTGCTCCTGATTTGCTTCTGCTATCTTTGCTGCTGTCTTTGCTGCTGTCTTTGCTGCTCTCTTAAGGAAAGTGCGCATCATTTTCGTCAATATAGGAAACGATGCCATTGTAAATGCCATCGGCAAGATTTTTCAAGTAGTCAGCTGTGCGAAGCAAATTAAACTCATCAGAATTAGTAATAAAACCAAGTTCTATCAGAATTGAAGGCATGCGAGCACTGCGAACAACGTACCACTCCTCAGCCTTGATGCCTCGGTTGGGGCTCCTGTTGGCTATGGATTTTTCTATATTTCGCAAGACACTTTGAGCCAGTAGAATACTGGAAACCGTATATTCTTCTTCTATGAGTGTATTGATAATAGGCAGTACACTTTTGTCTGCTATAGCGTAATCATCTTCCTGAATCAATGAGCGCCGATATTCAGGAGGTAGGTACCAAATTTCAAAACCTCGTGCCTTGGAGTTTAGTGAGGCATTGGCGTGCAGAGAAACGAACAACGTATTGTCATCTCGCGATTTTGCATAGCGATTTGCAATTTTCGTTCGTTCATCCAAAGGAAGGTATTGATCGCTATAGCGTGACATTACGATGTTTCGGTCGGGGTAACGTTTTTGCAGATTCGCCAAAAGCAACTTGCCGACATCCAGAACTATATCCTTTTCGTTGAGTGTTAGCGTACTGCCGTTGACCGTAAAGCGCCCAATAGCACCTGGGTCTTTTCCACCGTGACCTGGATCGATGAAGATAGTCTTGATGCCTTTGCGGGAACTCGCAATTGGCTTTGGAAATACTTGCTCAAGTATGGCCAGTGCTTGTTCAGATATCTGTCCTTGTTCCTCATCGACGGCATCTGGTGGAAACACGACTAGCTCAACACCATTTTTGATTGCCCAAGGATTACCAGGTCTGTGCACCAAAAAATCTAGGCCACGGCTAAAGGTCAGGCTTTGCGTCAAGGGATCAAACTGCAAGTGCAAATTTTTGTCGTCAAGAACTTGCTCTAAGGATAGTTTTTTGTTTGACGATGTCTGAGATGTCAGTTCACTTGCAAAAAAAACAAGCATCAAACATAAGAGCCATTGGCCAAGCAGCCTTTTGTCAATAAACATGGGCTCGAACCTCTTTGACACGCCAATGGTGATTGTCTGTGACGCCTAGGCTATCGACAAGGTAAAGTAGTCCCTGTAAACCACCGCGCATAAAGCAAGCAAGAACTAGATCACGGTCTTGCTTGTACGCGTGGCTCAAATTATCCATCCACCAGGCTGGAAACACGTTTTTGAGCAGCTCAAGGCTAAATGATGGACTACGCCAGTTAAAGTCCAGTAGCTCACCTTTTAGGGGCGTCTGGTGGTTCTTCCAATTGGGATCGGCAGCAACAAACCCGTCAAATATTGTTGCAATCTCCAAGGCATCTTGTGGCTGCCAGGCAGAGACCAGGGAATTCTTGGCAAAAAGGAATTTATCTGTGCTTTTTTGGCAGGGCTCCAGACGTACAATCAGGGAGGCAGCTGCGTGGCATGCTGCGTTAATCGCTTGTTGACGATCGGTACTACAGGCAATGACGTTGCCTGCCTTTTCTACGTTGTTACGTGGAAAGACAACGCTGTCTCCGACTTGTATGCGCTCAAAATAGTGCAATAGCGGACCCTCGAGACTTAACGATGGACGGTTGAGTATTTGCTTAACTATACCCGGTATAGAAACAAAGGCTCTTTCTACACTGGTTTTGTGCCACCGTGGTTCTAGACTAGTGCAAGGTCGTCCCAAGGCCAAACGTAAAGCTTGTCGGGTCAGGTCTATGCCACTTGCTGCTGGAAAAGTCCAGCCAGACATATAGCCGCCTGATAAACGGGCGGCGATCTCTCCAATGACTGGCCCATGGGGACCAAAAAAGACATCACCTTTGGCTACACCATTTTTGATGCCCAAGGCTGCTACAGCTTTTGAAAAAACCGCAATCATTTGTGCCTCATTTTTGACCGACAGTCCCGAAGGCATAGTGTGTCCCATTTCTACAAACCATGGTGGAAAAAATATATGTCGCAAGGCGATGCCGCAAGCAAAGAGTTTGCCATCAATTAGTAAGCTATCGATGCTGTACTCAGGACCATCGATAAATTCTTCAACTATTACCACCGAGGATCTTGAATGTCGACGTGCAAGTTCAAGGGCAGCCACTAATTGGTCTAAGTTGGTGACCTTACTGACTCCACGTGCGCCCATGTTGTCGACTGGCTTTACCACCAAAGGAAATGCAAGTGCCTTGAATGCGCTTTCTTCTAGCCTATCGTGTGCCTCAAGCGCTAAAAAACCTGGCGAAGGAATGCCGTTCTGGCTAAATATCTGGCGCATGCGGTGCTTTTCGCTAGCATTAAGGCAGGCTTGGTAGCCAGATGTAGGAACTGAAAGTTTTTGCGCCAGCCAAGCTACATTGGCGCTAAAATCCGTGGCGGCAGTAAAAACTGCTTTGATGCACTTTATGGGCTCTGTTTGATGTACTTTGTTTGCAAGAAATTCTTGGGCCATCGTCAAAATCTGCTCTTTATCTTTTAGATCGATTGGATAAAAAGCATCGGCCAAGTGCGCTGCCGGCGCTTGGGGGTTTCCATCAACCAATAGTACCTTAAGCCCTTCTCTATGGCATGCTCTTAGGGCCGGAATCTGCATTAAGCCACCACCTAACAAAAGTACATAGTCGTTGCCGACAGGCGACACTTCCGGTAAGGACGGAAAGTCAGGCTGCGTCGCCTGACCGCCAAACGGATAGTCCTCCGTCTCAAATTGCTTCATCAGCCGCCCACTCCTTGATTATTGTCTTTTGTCTGACGCGCATACACTTCAAAAGTATCTCCCAAACTAAAAATTCGACTAATTAGTCTTGTTAATGGAAAAAAAAGCGGTTTTGCGAGAATACCTTTAAAGCGCTCGGGGTGATGTCCCGTTGAGCATATTTTGATAAGCCTAAAGCCGTGCCAAGCCAGAAGTTTCTTAATCCTGCGAGGTCGCCACAAAGTATAATGATCGCGCGGACTTTGTGCCAAAAAATCGCCCCAACGCAATTGGGCCGATACGCCTTGCGCACTGGGGGTAGCCAGCGCCAAAATGCCGTCTTTTTTGACCATAGCAGAAAGAATTGCCAAAACTCTGTAGAGGTCAGGAAAATGCTCGATTACATACCACATACTCAGCACATCGTAAGGCCCACCGAGGGACTGCGTGTTCATCAACCTAATGTCACCGCTGACAGCTGCAAGTCCCAGTTTTTGCGTAACATGATTGACGGCATCTTGACTGATATCACAGCCTTTGACCTCAAAACCGGCTTGTTTGGCTGCAATAAGAAAAGGACCGTAGGCACAGCCGATGTCTAACAAGGTGCCATTTTTTTCTTTGCGCATAGTGCTTATACGCTTTAACCTTAACTTGCCAAGTGATTGAATGTAGTCAAAGTCATCAAGGTAGGTTTTGCCATATTGCTTTGCATACTCGCTAAAAAAATAGTCCTCTTGATACTCAATAGTCTGCGCGCCAATCAGATGCAAGTAATACATGTCGCAGTTTGAGCATACAAAAAAGGTTTTATCCTCAAAGCGACCGATTGCTGAACCCTGGCTGCTCTGACAAGCCGGACAACAATGACCGTTTGGATTCTCAAGGCTGGTAAGCCTTTTGGCCAGCTGTGACCAGGTGGAACTATCTTCGGCTGATTGACCGTGCTGTTTCTGTTTGAGGAATGAAACTTGGTGCAAAGTGCTTCTGAGCAGGGCAAGTGAGGTATTGTTTAGTCTCAGCACACCCAGACTGTCGAAGCCTTCTTGTAGGCTCAGTTTCTGGTGGTAGTTGGCCGGATTAAAAACCAAGACGCGCTTTGCTGCGGCAAGCGCCTCATATGCAGTCAAACCAAAGCTTGTAATCACCAGATCGTAGTCTTTCCACAGTGCTTCAAGTGATTCAAAAGGGCCAATCTCTCGACAGTTTGCGGATAGCTTAGCAGGCAATGCTGGTGAAAGGGCGCCGCGGACAAAGTCCAGCTGACAGGATTGCGTGAGGGTCAAAAAAGAACGATTGGCCAAGAGTGCATTTCTCAACCCACCGGGATCCTCCCCGCCAAAACTTATCAAAACATTGATAGAGCTTTTTTTTGCAAAGGCGCTCGAGGTTTGGTTGGAGGGTTGGCAGGACTGAGGGGACCATGTTAGAAATCGTTTTACTTGTAGTCTTGGCAAAATATCAATAATATATGATGCCGCACCAGCACCAACTCCACGGCCATCAAAAGCGATCACGGCAGCATGGTGCTTGGCTTGGTCAACTTCGCTCTTGCCCAACAATGGCTTGTCAAAAACTATCCAAGCCGGTTTTGAATAGTCTGTCGCCTCAAAGGCCTCTTGGATACTGCTGACAAGGTCAAAACGCTTAAGCAGCGGGAAGGCGCTGACTAGGCGCTGCTGGTCACTACCAGCAATTAAAAAGCTAACTTGATCTAAGTGCGCGGCAATCTTAATGCAACGCAGCAAATGACCGCTACCCTTGCCTACTGAGGTTTCCGGCACAAAAAGAAAGCGTGTATTCTCAGACATAGCTTGCACCTTGGTGGATCTGGCGGGCATAGTCAATAACCTGGTCAATTGGCAAAGCTGTCCCACGATAGTAGGTCTCAAAAAATCTCTTGAGAAAGCAATAGTCGTCAAAGGTGTCAAGCGTCAGTCGTAGCGATGGGTCAAAGCTCGGACCAGCGTATGCTAGCTGCAAGAGCTTAAAGCGACCAGGACTGTGATAGACGCCGGGGCATACATGTTCGGTTTCATAGTCGTCGGGGCTGGAGGCAAATACTTGTTTGAGTGCTTGTGTGCTTACGATTTCCACACCAGATCCGAGCGGCATGCCAGTGTAGCAAGCGTGGTCAACTTGTGCTGACAAAGCGACTTGCAACGCGTTTTGGGCATGAATAGAGTCAAGCAAGGGATTGTCGGCAGTGGCTCGGACTATGTAGTCGACTTCAAAAGCAAAAGCTGCATCAACAAAGCGGCTAAGCACGTTTAAGGTGGAACCCGCAAAAATCTTCCAGCCAGCAAAGCGAGCCAAGGACTCGAAGGCAGGCTTGGAATCGTGGTCGCAAAGCAGGACTTTTTCGTCACAGTCAAGCGCTGACAAGGCCTGCATGCAATGCAAGAGTACGGGCTTGCCACCCAGTTCGTAGAGTACTTTGGCAGGCAATCGACTTGAGCCAAGTCTGGCCTGCAAAAAAACGGCTGTTTTCATGACTCGCCCACCTTGGTCCATAGTTCGGTTATGTAGCGGGCATCATGTTTATAGAGATAGGCATGAGCCTGCACCCAAGCCTGAGCCGCTTTAAACTGACTTTTTCTCTTAAAGTAAGAGCCACTGGCGATCTTCCAATAATTCCAAAAACGCCGCGACGCAAGCACCGCGTGGTCGTTCTCATACTCAAGCAAAAGAACGTGCAAAAAAAATCGTAAGTAGTCTGCGTCGGCACTGGTGTTCTCGGCTTCTATTTCATAGCTATTTTGCAATCGTATGCCTGCTTGGCAAACTATGGTCTCGCCCCACATCCTGCAGCGATAACCAAACTCCACTTTTTGCCAATAAGGATTATGATAGCTTGTATCGTAGCCGCCCATAGAAAGAAATTTTTCCCTATCATAGAGGCCCACGTAGTCATAGGGATAAAGGCTTGGCAAAATATCACGACTTGGCAAATGATTGACGATGGTAAGTTGATTTTTGTGTTCCAGCGGAACATGGACGATGGGTAAGAGATCCCCACTCGGAGATTTGTGCAAGGGTACGGTACACAAACTTCGCCGTTCTATCAGCTCTTGCATACTCGATTCTAAGAACGGAAGCAGTCGTTGACTACTTTTGACTACAAAGACCATGTTTTCCCTAGCTTCTCGCATAGCAAGGTTGATCTTTTGCCCTGTGCTAAGCAGGCTGTCTACTATCATCAAGCGCAAATTGGGAAACTCGCGACACAGGCTCTCGCTATCACGATTGCGACTGGAAGAATCAACGACAATCATCTCGCGAATGGCCAGAGCAGAAACACGTTTTAGTGCTTCATAGACATCATGTTGGCTTCCGTCAGCTAGGATAAGTACCGTGATCAAAAAACCCGTATTTTGTCCACCATGAGGACTACCTATGACGGTATATGGCAAGTTTTCTTTAGGCGTTAAAGGTGTAGTGCTCATCACAATCCTTACAGATACCGGTAAACTCACCCTTGGTATGAGCTTTGTGTATGCCCGACATTCGTTCCCAAATAACGTCGATACCTTCGTTAAGTGCGTTTCCCAAGGCATCACTGGCGTCAAGATCTTCTCGACAGCGACTAACGCGACCATCTACCAAGATATTGAGATCTCGTTTGAGGTGCCAACAGACGGCTCGTTTGAGTGGTGCAATATCGGAAATGCGTAGGTCTGGCAAACTGTGACTAAAGTGATCGTACTTCTGAAAAATAAACTTAGCCTTACGTTCTTTCCAAAAAGCGTGAAAATGAGGAAGACTGTCCTCGTTAATGGTGGTTCGCACGGCTTGAATGTAGACATTGTCGGGGTTCCAAGCGCTCAAATTTTGGGCAAAGACAAAGGCCTCTGCAAAACCTTGGCCACGCATTTCTTGGTAGACGTTGGGGTCTAAAGTATCTAAAGAAACTATCCATGTAATGTTCTTTAGCGCTTGGGGCTTAAGAGCCTTGATTTTATCTATATCCCAGCCTATTCCAGAGGTTTCCACATAGAAGCCAAGCCCTGGGTACGTTTCCGCATCTTCGAGTATTTGGTAGATCTCGGGATGCATCGATGCTTCACCCCACAAAGATAAACTTACGAAACTGTCGGGGGCAAAAACTGCAAAACGCCGACAAAGGTCGGAAAAATCGCTGCGCGTCATGTATCTATCAAGTTTACCAATAGTCTGCCCGTGTCTTAGACCATAAGGACAATAACTACAGGCTTGTGGACATTTTTCTACAATTTGCACGTTCATAAATGCTGGCAATGTTCTTAGTAGTAGCTGATGGTCTTCAATATACGCTTCAAATTCTTCGGGGTTTTTTTCTGACGCGGAAAGCAATTTTTTGCACAGATCAAAATTTCTTCTTTGATTTACGTGCAGGTTAACCCGCAGCAAACGCAAATCTCGGCTTGCTAACATGGTCTCAATTTCAAAAGCGTTGACATCCGGCTTGAGCGCATCAAAGAGAAACGAAGGACTTGCAAGGTCTATTTCTTGCTTGCTTGTCAAGGTTTGCAAGGCAGGCAGAATTTCTGCATTTATGAGTGAGGGAGCGTAACCCAGTGGGTAACCCTCTGCAAAACTAAACTCTGCAAGGTACTTATCATGTTGTTCTAGCAGACGTTGCAAAAGCACCATTGAGCTCAGTACTGCATCGGCTCGCAGCCAGACGATTTTGTCTTCGGGACTAAGCTGGGCAAATACCTGAGCAATCAATTCGCTAGAGCTAATCTGCTCTGCTAACAGAAAGCGATACGTGATAGGGTGAGCGCTTAAGTGGGTCGTAAGCGCCGCTTGCATGTCTGGATGTGCGCAGATCAAAATCTCACCCCATTGGCCAAAACCAAGCAATTTGTCGAGCAAGTAGCTAAATGCAGTCTTGTCGGGACTAATCTGTTCAAAAAGTAGAGGACTTGCCCGGTGGGCGTTCAAACATAATCTCAATGCCATATCACCCTTTTATCGGCGATTAAGCTCTTATGCAATACGCCAAAGTCATCTGTAGTGCTTGTAAAAAAAACCATGACTGATTAGTGTAGCCGCTATGGAACAAACGCAGAGCGTCTCCGAGCTTACCTCGATGCTCAAAGATCTCATAGAAGGCAGTTTTGGTGTGGTCCGAGTAGAGGGCGAGATCTCAAATTTTAGGCCGTCATCAACCGGGCACTGGTATTTTACTCTCAAGGATGAATCTGCTGTTATTCAAGCTGTAATGTTTAGAAATCGTATTATGTCCTTAGAATTTGAACCTCAGGATGGACAACGGGTGGTATTGGTCGGCACACTTTCACTTTACGAAAAACGAGGTTCTTATCAGATTGTCTGTGATCGAATGGAAGAAGCCGGCCTAGGCAAAATTTTACAAGAACTCGAAGAGCGCAAACAACGACTCGCCCTTGAAGGTCTTTTTTCTGCGCAGAACAAGCTGGCAATGCCTCAGTTTCCATCAAGAATCGTCTTGGTTACTTCTCCAACCGGTGCGGCCCTTAAGGATATACTTCATGTCTTGGCTAGACGAAACGCAGGCTTGGACATAGTTATTGTGCCGTCGCCAGTGCAAGGCTCGGAGGCCGGTGCAAGACTTGCCCAAGCCATTGCGATTGCTGACCGCCACCAGCTTGGCGATGTCATTATCTTAACCCGCGGTGGAGGAAGTCTTGAAGACCTTTTGCCATTTTCTGAGGAAATCTTGGTGCGCGCAATTGCAGCCTGCAAAACGCCAATCATTAGCGCGGTCGGCCACGAAATTGACACAAGTTTGTCAGACTTAGCTGCAGACCTTCGCGCGCCGACACCTTCTGCCGCTGCAGAAATTGTGGCTGCCAACCGTAGTGAAGTAGTAAATCGTATTGTCGGCGCCGGCAGAAACATAATCCATGCCCTGTCTATGCACTTGGCCAAGTGCCGCCGAGGTTTGCGTCCTTTTTTGGCAGACAGTTTAGAAGACACGTTTAGACAGTTTATGCAGCCTCGTATGCAAAGACTGGACGATGGTAAGGAAGACCTTATTGTTGGTATGCAGCACTATTGCCTCTATTTACGACAAACACTTGATAGCCATGCCTTGGTATTTGAAAGCCTGTCGCCTGAGAATGTACTCAAACGCGGTTACGCCATCGTTAAGCAGGCCGACCAGATCCTAAGCTCTAAGCCTGAGGGGCAAGCAAGACTAAGTATTCAATGGCACGACGGAGTGCGACAGGCTGACTTGATACAAACAGACTCTAAACAAGGAGATTCTTGATGGAAAGTTTTGAAGAGCGACTAGAACGACTAGAAGAAATTAGTGAAAAGCTGCGTCGCGGCGACTTGGGCCTAGAAGATGCAAGTCTAGTTTTTGAAGAAGGTATTAAGCTCGCTAAGGGCCTTGAAAAAGAACTTGCCAAGGTCGAACGGCGTATAGAAATATTGATTAACGAACCCAAGACGGTGGGTGAAAAGCCAATTCTTGAGTTGTTTCCAGAACTATCCAGCCTCAAGGAAGATTGAGCGCTTCTAGGTCAAAACGATCGCCAATCTTGACTCCAAGCGTTAAAAAAGCGCCTTTTTTGACTTCCAATGCAAAGCGTGCTGGCCCTGAAGATAAGACTGAGCTGAGATTGTGAGCTTGCATGTCCTGAATATCGATTATGGTACCAGAACTGTCAACAAAGGCGATCGAGAGTGGAATCAGCGTATTCTTCATCCAAAAACTACGAATTTCTTGATCATTGTAGATAAAAAGCATGCCATGTCCGAGTTTCAGTTGGCTTCGGTGCATGAGTCCCATCGTTCTATCTTGGTCATTTGCTGCAAGCTCGACTAAGAATTCTACCTTTCCTGTCTTGAGGCTAACTCTTTCTCTTACAGGATTTAACTCAGTTTGACAAGAAAGAAGCAGCCCGGCCGCCATCAAAGCAATGAGGACTGCCAAAACATCAAAGATACAATGTTTAAAGTGTCTTGATAAAAACGTCACGGGTTTCTTCCTCCAAGGATTTTCTTATGCTGGCTTGCTGCAAAATTTGATCTATTACTTTTACATCCAGATACTTAACTACCAGTGGTTTTTCCAAAATTATACGAAGTTCTTGATCTTCCCAGCGACTATCACTGGGACTCAAACTTGCAGGATCACCATACCTGCGGGTAAAATCAGTAAATAGCGAATAGTAGTCTATCATATCGGGGTTGAGTTCCAAGATTATGCTAAACAATTTTTCTTCACGAAACTGGAAAACACCACGTCTAATGAAGCTGCCGCCGCGAGTCTCGATGATGCGTTCGTCCTTGCCAGGATTGAGGCTAACGTCAGGAAGGCCGTCATAGTCCATGCCAGGATGACCCTTGATCGCCTCATAGGCATCTTGGTAGGGCATACCAATCTTAAACTTGCCAAAGCCTCTAGAAAGGCTTTCACGCGTTGGCTCAAGTGAACCAGCGTTTTGGGCTGTCGTTCCTGCCGCTATTATGGTTAAGAGCAAGGCAACAAACAGGCCAACTTTGTGTCCAGACTTTCCAAAAATGATAACCATAGCTACCCCCTTGTCCTAACCAAAAACGTCGCAAGTACAAAAAAACTTCCAAGAACTAATAACAACATAACCCAGACCCAGGCTGGAACCGCAGGCTTTTTTTTGGACCTGCTTTTAATGCTACCTTGCAATTCTTCTGGCGAATAGTCCACAAAGACATGGCCTCCTCGTGCGCTGCTAAGCGCATCCGAACCGCTGTGACCGGTCAGGCCACTGGGACTGCTGTAGCCGCAGCGTGGACAGCCATTCAAAAAAACCTTGGAATCCGACTGAAAGCCACACTGTTGGCACTTTACCTGCGAAAAAAAACTTCCACAGTGAGAACAAATCTTATCGTTGGCTTTGACCTGATGCCCACAAAATTCGCAATAAAACCTAACGTCTTTTGAACTCATAATTTAATTTTATTGTAGCAGTCTTGTTTGGGACAATACAAATTCCTCACTCATGATGCCGTCGCTTTGACTGCTTGCCACTTCTACAAGTCCGGACAGTAGTGCTGTTTTTTGCGCATCGGTCAAAAAATCTAACCTAATGCGACCTTCTACATAGTAACCGTTCCAGGCGTATTCTCCTACAATTCGTGTTTTTTGACCTTGTCCAGGATAGAGGAATATTGCTCCAAACGGTCCCGCTATGCGTAGATCAATAATCATCTGGCTCTGGACGCCCACTGTCGGATCATTGCCATATACCCTGAGCAAGAGTCCAAACCCCTTGTCAAAAGGACTAAAAGAGCCAGCCATTAAATAGAGATTGTTGCCGTCTTTAACGAACACCAATCTTTCTAGGTCGGTGCCAGCCTTGCGCAGCCACCTGGCTTGTGTTGCTGCAATTTGAACCGTAGCTGATTGATTGGTTTGAAAGATTTTTATGGGCAGGCTATTGCGAGAGAAGCGCAGTGTATCGTTGTACTTGAGCCATTCTATATAGCGTCCGTCAACTCGCGCCTTAAAATAGTTGAGGTCAAGCTCGCGACTGTCGAGTGTCACCGAAATTCTGTCTTTGAGAAATGGTTTTGCCTTACTCACTGACAGTTTTCCCAAGCTGCCTTGGTAGGCAGCTTTGTTGAGACGCAGATACCAGACCGGCCAGATACCCGAGGGATCAAGACTGATGCCAAGTACCAAGATTTCTTCATTTTCTGTAGAAATGCACGGGTTAAAGGTGGACGAGGCCAAGTGATCCCAGTCTTTCTGAAGCGAAAAGAATAGACGGCTTGGTTCTAACAATCTAGCTTCTATCTCGGCTGGTGGTGATTTTATCACCGCGTAGACGATTGCTTGTTGCGTGTCATTCTCCAAACGCAAGAACTTATCCGGATCCGTGTCGGCAATAGTCGCCGCAGCGAGTGTCAGCGGTAGCACAAGGATCAAAACTATAATAGACAAAGCTTTCATATTGCTTATTATCGGTCTGAAGTTCGATAGATTATAGTGCAAGCTCTCGTTTTGACCAAGAGAACAGGCTTAAGATTAGCGTTTTCGCAAAGCAAGCAAGGTCAAATCGTCATACTGAGCTTCTTCTTTGAGGTGCGTGTATTCCCAATACAGGTCGTACTTGTTTGCATCTCGTTGAAAGCGAAAGTAATTACGGTATTGTACAAAGTACTTTTTGAGAAAATCGTCAACAACCTTGTCAATCAGGATTCGATTTTCCTCATTCGCCTTGGGATCAGGAATAATACGGAAGATCTTTTCTACCGCAACAAGACCGAGGACAGTGTCTTCGGCACTTCCTGTCAGAGTACTAAAGTCAAATTCTAAAACTTCGTTTTCTATTGGATTTTTGTGCTTCTTTAAAAAATAACGTTGCTTGCTTTGTACGGCCGCAACTATTTCTTTGATTCGCTCGACCCCAAACTCTTCAAAGGTAGAACCAGCGCGCACTCCTTCTGGAACCAGTCCCAGTTCCACATCCTTTTCATTGGCAGGAGAAAGAGAAAAGTCTGCATTGCGGTAATGGCGTTGTGACTCTTCGACACCGTCAGTAAACATCAAGAGAATATCACCGATATGAAGCTGGTTTTTATCCTCCGCAAAGGTAATCGGGAAGACCTTTGAGCTAAACTGTCCGGCTGCAGGAGGATTGGCTAAGGAAATCGTCTCAACTGCTCGGTCTATATCTCGGTAAATATGAACCAAGTTGTCGCCGGCGTTGCAGAAGGTACATTCTCCGTTTTTTTCGTTAAAGAGCACGATGTTAAATGCCGCAAAACGAGCCTCAAACTCACGTTCTGCAACCAAGTCGTTGATAGTGCGTACCAGCGGTACCAAGGCGCCTTCGTCTTTAGTAGTGGTGCCACTAAGTTTTCTAAAACGTTTGCGTTCTAGTTCTTTGCGTTGCCAATCCTCAAAGTGGTTGAGAAAGAGTGTCGCGACTTCAACCATAATCAAAGCAGCTGGAATACCTTTGCCGGCAATATCACATTTGATACAGGCATAGACGTCAGGGCTAATCTTTTGGTAGTAGAAATAGTCACCGGAAACGCCTTTGGCACCTTCGTAGTAGCCAAAAATTTCAGAGTGTTCGCTATTGGCTTTGCCTGTTGTGCCCTTGCCCTTACCAACTTTGTCGAGAGGAATAAACATTTTTTGAATATCTTTACCGGCGATCAAGTCTTTATTGGTTTCCGCGCCTTTTTTGAGACCGCCTACCATGCTTATAATGGTATTGGCAAGCGTCTTTAGTTCGTCTTTGCTATTGATACGTAAAGGGTCTTTGTGCAGAAAGTCGTCAAACATTTTTTCTTGAGTGACAACATCAAGTGAAATAATGTCTTTGACCAATTCCACTCCGCGAACAAGCCGCCTAATAGGGTTAACAATAATTGTTGACAAGACAATCGCACCGATCAATCCACCCAAGAGAGCTATTGCGGCAAAAATTATGACATTGATGATTATCTCGTTTTGAGTAGTGGCAATCTGCTGGTTGATCCTGGTGGTGTTTACTCCAATACGAACCAAGCCGCGATAGTAGCGGGCAAGTTGCGCATCAGCATCGCGAGCGTCACGGTAGTAAATTGGTTTGTAAAAAATATAGTCGGTAATCGCCTCGTCATAAGCACGCGCGTTGTAAGTTGGAATGCTCTTCATGTCGCCAGCTACTTGATCGAGTGTGGTAATCAGCGATTGGTCCAATTGACGAGCGATGCCATCTATACGTTGTCTTTCGTTATCACCAGCTTGGCTTCTATCGTTGGCCAAAGAGCTCAGTTCGGCCCTGCGCTGGCGCAGATCCGATGGTATAGTGCCAAGTTTTATGCGAGCATCGTTATCAAACTTTTCTTGTTGTTCTATCACTGTTTTGGCAAGGATATCGTCAATAGTTGACCGACCTGCAACAAAGGGCACAATCGTAGCGCTGCGCTTGATAACCGGCAGGGTGCTCTCGACGCTTTCACCGGACAAAACAGGGTCGGTGCTTCCCCAGATATTGTCAAATCCAGAATCTTCTGCAATTCCCTTGCCCGAAATGGTTATATAGCTAACTTCTTGCATAGCTTTACCTTGCTCGGCAAGTCTAGAGAGCTCGATGCTGTATTGTTCTGCATCGGGCAAAAAGTTGGCGGCACTGGAGCCAACGCTCTCCATCATGACGCGCAAACGGTCTTCTAGTGCTTGGGCCAAAACCATTTTTTGGTTGGACTGGATATAGTTACTCAAAGGAAGTGCAACAATAGCCACAACAGTAACGACCAAGAATAAGAAAAACACGGTAAACTTGATTCTCAAACCGCGTATTTGAATCTTCATTGTTTGAACCTTTCCTTTTTTGAGCCACAAAGGACTGATGCTGCCCGAAATTAGCGCCCGTGCCGTGTCTTGCATAAGCACGGCATCAGCATAGACCCTACGAAGTTGTAAAGAACTAAAGCTTATAACTACCAACAAAAGCAGTGCCACTAAAATCATTAAAATGTTGCCACTAGAAATTGAATAAGCAGCTTGTACACTAATTTTGTAACGGCCGAGGTTGGATAGGTCAACGTCGCCATATTTTATGACGCCGCGCTCTTCAAAGGCTAGTCGCCTGTCCGAAAAAGCCATGCCACGCTCGCTGTGTTCTAGGCCAATCAGATACGACGCCGTCTTAACATTGTCTAACACAAGGTTCTGAAGTATACGATCTGAGCTGACTTGGTAGGCAGCTCTACTCAAAACATATTCGTAGTCCCAAGGCGCCAGTGCGTCACGATCCAGCACAACCCGGACTATCGTACCATTGCTAGTAAAGCCCCTCCCGCTAATGCTTAAGAAACGTTGACCACTGAGGTCTTGGGCTACATTTACAAAGTCGAGCCTGGTGCGAGGGATAAATTTATTGGCCCTAAAGAACAGATAGCTGGGCGAACTTACGTTGCCAACTCGATCGTATGACCATAAGGCCATGGCATAAATGCCATTTTCGACGTTAACCCGTGATATGTCGTTGGACTTAAGGCGCTCCATAACAGGAAATAGTGGATTGTTGGCCATAAAGTAAGGTGGATCAAAAAACTCTGGTAGTCCCAAATACTGCAAACTATATTGATAGCCATCTAAGTCTAGGTCAGGAGAAGATTGCCAAGAAACATCAAAGGAGTTTGAAGCCAAATAGCCGGATTCATCTAGCTTTAGGGGCAAAAATCTCGGCGATAACGGCGGCGTGGTATCGAGCCAGTAGCTCAAGGTTGAGGGATCTGACCAGTTGCCAAGTTTGTCTACTGACCTTACTTTAAGAAACCATTCACCATCTTTTGTCGGTAGCAAGCTGGGCAATTGGCTAGTAACGTTTAGGTTTTCTTTGCGTTGCACCTCTGCGTCGCGCTGCATGGTAAAGATCCAAGAATAGCCTATAATGCCCGATGCGTCAGCAGGTGCTTGCATGCGCACATTTAAAGAACTCAGGTTATCTCGCCCGCCCTCAATAAAGTTGAGACTCGTCAAACGCGGCGGCAAAGCTTGCCGATCTGGTTCTACATAGACTAAGCGAAAAGGGGCATCTTCGCTACGATCTTGGCGAGAGTGAAAAACCAAGTGAAAACGATTATCTAAGACTGCAATACTGGCAAATGAAGCCTCGCGAACTTCGCCGTTCATCTGTTGACTCGACCAGCGACCTTGAGCGCTACGGAGAGACAAGAAAACTCTACTTCCTTGATTGGGAGCCGAGAACCAAGTCACAAATTCGCTACCGTCTTTGCTGAGCCACTCGGGATTAAACGCTCCACTTGCGACTTCGGAAATCTTTTCTGGAGGACCGAGTGGCTTGAGCTCACTATCCAAGCGGACATAGTGGATTTGGCGAGCACTACGACCGCGACCGCGCTCCCATAGTAGCACCAGCTCTTGCTTATCTAGAGCTACAAAGGGCCTTTGATTGTCGTAACTGCGAGCAACAGCTCCTGTTAGGCGATCCGCATCCTCTACAAAGTCGCTAAAAAAGCGCCCGTTAGACCATGTAATGCCACCATCAACCGAGGTCTTTACAAAAATCTGATTGTAAGCAAAACGTGAGTTTTGAATGTCTTGATCTCTAAAGTCGAAGCTTTGGAAAAAGAGCACGTCCTTATTGCCTATCCTTACGTAACTAGGGTTGAGGTTGAAATTGCCCTGTAAGTCATCGTCAATAGCTTGCGGTTGCGTCCATTCGGCGCCCAAACTTGCGACTCGAGATGCAGCGAGATTAAAGTTATTGCCTATAATTCTAGTCAAAAAAAGTATTGCAGAACCGTCCTGATGTAAGAAAAGGCGTGGGTTTACCATGGTAAGGTCTGAACGAATACTACCAAGGTCGCTCTTATTGATGCTGCCGTCGGATCCAAGCAGCAGTTCCACTACATTGATGCGAAGTGGGCCATTGGTGTAAGCCAGCGCCAAACGTTCTCGCGTGCCAATTGTCTGCTTGGTCAAAGAGTAAACCAAGGGGACACTGTTTGCAGCAAAAGGAATATTGTCGACTAGCACCTGGGCGTTCCCAAAACGACCGCTCTCAAGAGCAAGCCTTGCAACTATGCTAATGGTAGAAACGTCCACAGAGCTGGTCCTCAAAACTTGATAAACCAAGACTAATTGCCTGCCTACGGTGAGCAAACGGGCAAAACGAGCATTTTCTTGGCTCAAGACGCGTGGAGGCTCATAGTAGTCTGGTGTCACTTGAGCGTTAGCTACAAAATTTGTACCTAAAATGCACAACGCCAAAGCCAGTAGACGTAAAAAAAACTGAGAATTGCAGAAAAGTATAGTTTGTCCAGAAAATGCTCGTTTGAACCCTATCATAACTCTCGTTCTATCCTGCCCTTCAACTGCTCAAGTGGTACATATAAACGATTACGCGTGTTATTCCATAGTTGGTCAACCAAGATCTTTGAATCAGAGAATCTTCGTTGGATGTACAAAGCTTGCGCTTGGCGGAAAATTCTTTCATCCGCTGTGGTCATGATGACCGCAATACCACCTACCGCCGCTCGAATGTCCCCACTCAGTGCGCTTGCCTGTCGATTCTCAGGGTCAATCTGCAAGGCCCGCTGCGCCAACTGCAAGGCTTCGTTGTAGCGAGCGGAATTGCGCAAAGCAAAGATGCGGGCTGCCTGTTGCGCCAATGCCTGGGACTCATTCTTACGCCTGACGTCCACTGGATTTGGGTCTAGTCCAATAGCAATTCTAATTTGAGAAATAATGGCAGCAAAGCCATAGTAGCCGCGATTGATCTCTCGCAGTGCTTCAATGTTGGTTAACGCGTTGATTTGGTCGTCAAGAATGCCCGAACCAATCGCAAGTCTGGCGGTATTCATGGCCTCTGCGGCCGCACGCCTAAATTTGTCATCAAAGCTTGTCGTATCATCAAGGAAATCTAGCTTCAACTGCAACAACTTGGCAGCGGAATTGTTTCGTTTAAGCTGAAAGACTGCCAGTATGTTTGAACGTGCTCGAGCAATTAGAGTTTTTGATCGTTGTTCGTCACCGGTTTTTTTGAGCTCTACCGCGCTCAGATAGTCAACTTGAGCAAGATTGAGATAGTTTGCCAGCGTGACGTAGGCTGGATCACTCTCGGCAATAGTTTTTTCTTGCGACAAGGTACCTGCTGCTGTGATCCTTCCGCGCCAATACTTAATGTCTTCGTCTTCGGCTTTAGGATTTTGTTTATACGGGCGAGTCTGTTTAAAATAGCGATCTGCATCATTGATGTAATCAAGCGCTAAGCCAAATTGTTCGTTGTCAAACTCGTTACGAGCTCGGGCAACAAAGCTTTGAATCTGCTTAGCCAAATATACTTCTCGCACTCTATCAATCTCGAGACGTAGATCCTGCAGTCGTTGGTCCGCTTGACTGCGTTCTTGATTGTTAAATGCAAGATCAAACGAACTATTGAATAAATCCCCCGACTGCTCCCATGCGGTTTCTGCAGCATCGAGGTCAAGGCGGGCGTCCTCCAAAAAGCCTCGTCCGCGAACAATTCCTTGTTCTGCTTGTGTCTTTAAAGCAGAGGCCCGCGTTATATTTTGCTGAGCCTGATTTTTTAAGGACAGTACTGCCGCTAGCTCTTGTCCAAGCCGAGTCTGAGTACTGTCTATCTGGCTCACTATGGATTGCACCGCGGCAAAGCCTGAGAGTTCTATCCGCTGGGCCCGTATACTATCGGTCAGTGCACGTAAACTTGCCTGCCAGAGCTTAGTCTTGTTCTCAAGCTCGTTGAGCTGAGCGAGGGCGCGGTCTGGAAACTTTAAGATAGCGGTGTCACTTCCTACGGCGGTAGTTAGACCGTTTAGATAAAGACGAGCCTGATTGAGATCTTCAGGATTGGCCGTAATGGGACTAACGATAGCGGTCAAGCCGGTATTGGTGCGCGCCACGTATCGTTGACGCCCAAAAGCCAGCGCGCTAGCAGCGTTCTTTTGATAAAGGCTTTCGGCGATGAGCCGATGGCGATTACGTACTTGAGTAGTGAGACCAGGTAGGCCGCTTTGTTCATTTTGGCTAGCCAAATACTGACTATAAGACAATAGGATGGCATCATAGCTGCTCAGGCTACGCTCAACGGCGTTTGCGCCAGTGTCAGCAAGTAAAGTCCTAAGTTCCAACCCAAAAGTCACTTGAGCGTTTACTTGGTCGTAGGCCAATAGTTCTGAGAGTAGCTCATTTGGTTGGGCTTGAAACCGTGGCGCCAGATTTGCCGCAATCTGCTCAAAGCTTGGATTTACGCCAAGGTCAAGTCCGCTTTGAAGACTCAAGGCACGTTGGTAAAGTAAACCTCGGGCTCGCAAACGAGCAAAGCCATTCCGAGCACCTACTAGGTCATCTTGAGCCAGAAAAGCAGCAAACTGCTCCTTGCTGCTTTGGTAACGCTGGGATAAGGCTAAAAGAGTTGATTGATATTCTCGTTCTAAATATTCGCGGGCCACAAAGACAATACCCTGCTTATTAGCTAGATCCGCCGGCGGGCCAGACATAAACTCTTGGATAAACTTGAGATACTCGTTGTATATATTGCGAGGAAAGTCTTTTTCTGCCTCTGCCGCAATCAAGCGAACAGCATCAACTGAGTTTTCAAAGGTAATTGGAAACCGTACTGCCAAGAGAAACTGGCTGGCAAAACGGTTAAAGTCGCTTATTGGTTCTGCTGTATCGCTGGCGCCCGAAATAGCCACGTTAAAGTCGCCAAGCACGGTAAGCATCTGGATACCTGCCGCCTGATAAGTAACTACGCTGGTGCGCAGTTGGTCTATGTAGGCCAGTGCCCGGGTCCTAAACTCGAGGCTTTGGGTGCCGTTTTCAAAATCCGTTCGTAAGAGCTTAAACCCGGATTCATACTTTTTAAGTGCTTCCATAAGTTGAGCGGCTTGGATATCCACCAAAGCCGCAGCCATAAGGTCGTTTTTGGTCTTGCGGTCAACCTGCAGTTTTGCAGTAATGCGGGCGTTTTCCAACTGCGCTTTGATTGCCTCGCCCGGGTTTTCTTCTAGTGCCAACATAGCGTCGATAAGTTCCAAAGACTCTTTGTAGCCACCGGGATTCTCGGTAAGATTTTTGATGAGCGCCTGACTGAGTTGATTATAGAGGTCTTTCTTCCGTCTGATCTCACCAGCCATGTCCTCAACTTCGTCGAGGTTTTTGGAATCATTTCGATAGCTTTCTGCAATAAAACGCAGTGCATCATTGTTCTGATTGCTGTCCATCAACTGTCTTGACCTAAGTCTTTTTACCTGTGCCATCAAGAACTCAGCTTCGTCCATTGAGGAGTTTTTCTTTTCTATTATTTGAGCCAAAACCAACATGGCTTTTTGATAGTTCTTCTCTATGACCAGTTGCCGGACCTGGCTCATCAAATCATCCTCGTTTAAACCCCCGGCCTCAAGCAATCCTAAGCTTAAATTGAAGAGAATGATTATGCAGAATAGTGTACGCAAAACCAGTTTCAAACGGTCAAAACTCCTTCTAGTGCTTTAACTTGAACACCTATTAGGCAACTTTCAATACTGTCTTGTCTAAAAAGTAGACCGTATCCCTTACAAAACAAGTAAGTGAGCCTAAATTACCGCCAAGATAATAGAATAATCGGCGCTTTTGTTATATATTGTGAAGGATGAGGAACAAAAACAAAGATATAAAATACTTTTTAATTGTTTCTCTGTTTTTGCTCATCAGCACTCAGGCTGTTTTTGCGCAGAACGAATACCAAGATTTTGCTCTCAGTCTTGTGCCAATAGAACAGCTTGGCTACACTGGACTAACTGCCTTAAATATACTTAATCTACCGCTTGGCGGCGAGCAACAAGGCTTCGCCGGCGCCTATACTGCCTTAGCTCGAGATATTAGCTATCTGGAAGCAAACCCAGCTGGGGCGTCCCTGCAACGAAGCACAGAAATTTCTCTCTTTAGTTCCAACATAATTAGTGATGTTAACTTGGCCGCTGCGGCCTACACACAACGCTTTGACGATCTAGGCATTGGCGCATTCTTTAAGTTGTTACATACGCCTTTTGAGGCAATAGGAATACGAGGCGAGCAGCTTGCCTCAAGCAATTACACCGAGTCAGTACTTGGTCTAAACGTTTCCTACACTTTGTTGCGTTCCTACTACTTTGACGGTCTATCACTTGGTGCCAATATTAAGTTTGGCTTTAGAGACATCCCTAAAGAAATCTACGAACGCATCAATGGCCTCAACGGCCAAGATCAAAGTAGTGCGGCCTTTATGGTGGACTTTGGAATCTTGACGCGCTTTAATCTACTGAAGCCTTACACTTCCCGAGAAAAAAACTTTTCGGTAGGCCTGGTGCTTCAGAACTTTGGCCCCCCCGTAATAGACGACCCTCTTCCTAGCGCGTTTAGAGTAGGACTTTCTTATCAGCCACTGCGCTTTTGGGTCGTCACCGCCGACTTGAGGGTACCAATCAACCTAGTTGCACCTGGTTTGTCCGAAAATCCTGGTTTTGGATTTGGCACTAGTCTGCAGTTTACCGATTTTTTGGCCGTCAATGCTGGCTTCTATGCCAAGGCTGGTGGTCCTCAGATTGCATTTGGAACTGATGTTGATATAGCTGGTTTTAACTTGATATTGAACTATATGCTCGATTTGTCAACCAACTTTACTATTCCTGACCACCTTAGTGTGCAAATTAAGTTCAATTTTGGAGACTCTGGCCGGGCAGAACTCAGCAAAAAGGTAGATAATCTTTATATCGGTGCCCTAACCTTGTTGGCAGATGCTAGGTATGAAGATGTAATAGCTGTTTGTAAACAAATTTTGGACTTAGATAGATATTTTAGTCCTGCACAAGAAACTCTAGAACTCGCTCAGCGTAGTGTTAAGTTACGAGACCAACTCGAAAATATTCAGTTTGGAAACTTTGACCAATAGGGTTCTTGAAGAGCAAGAAGGTTGCTAAGCGCATCGGCCTTAAAGTAATAAGCCCAACCAAGTAAGGTTTTGAAGCGATGCTTGCCTGCATCGGCGCGTCGTAGATTTTTTTGCATAGAAGGGTTTTGCAAAAGTGCTGCATAGTGGCATATCTTGGCCATTATAGCTACTTGGTCGTGGGGTACACTGGCATTGATAGCGACCGAGACTTCTTCAATACTGGTTTCGTCTCGTCCCAAAAAGGACTCAAAGCACGACTCTAAGTGTTCCATCAAGTCAAGGTGGCTAAAATTAATTAAGTCCAAGTTTCTAATAAGAGCCGACTTTTCTTCTTTGTATACCAAGGAGGAAGCATCACGACGTGACAGAAAACCAAAAACCGCAACTGAGGCAATAATGCCACCAATAAGTTCGTCGACTATCGGCAACGGATCTCTAATTACAAATGACAGAAAAAAATAGACCACTATAAAGACTATAGCTGCAATCAAAAACTTTGGTATAAACCGCCGTTCGGCCCAGGACTTTCCTAACTGTCTATCAAGACGGTCAGACAAAAAAGTTCTGACGGTCTTTATTTGGTCGGGGCTAAGGTCGCCCGAAAAATAGCCTCTTTGCGGCAGACCATTATTTGCAGGGTCAAAGAGCAGCGTCAAGGTACCATCTATGCGCCTAAAGACAAACATTTCTTCCAATGTATCTGTTTGTTGAGGACTACTAATCATGAGCTTGCCAAAGCTTGGGGTTCATAGACATTCATAACAGAAAGTATATCGTCGTTGCGAAAAATAGTCGCGTACTTTCGCGCCGTCATACCGAGACTGTCCTGGATGTCAGTTTTTGAGCCTTTTTCCATTAACATCTTTACAATGTCCTTATGACCCTCACCCACCGCCAACATTAAGGCCGTTTGTCCACTTTTTGATACCAGGTTTGGGTCGGCCCCGGCTTCCAAAAATCGTTTGCTGCAATAGTCATCACCTCTAACGGCTGACTCCATCAGCGGACTGTTGCCTCGGTCCAAGCTGAGCACGTTGACATCGACCTTGCGCTTCAGAAGCAAGTCTACGATTTTGCGATGACCATTTCTGGTTGCCAAACACACTAAGGGCACGCCATGTGGATCAAGCGTGTCAGGTGAATAGCCAATCTTAAGAAAATTCTCACTGGCCTCTTCATCTCCAACTGCAATCCGTTGCGAAAAATTTTCTTCGTTGATGCCCAGCCCAAGCGAAATAAGTGAGTCTCTAGCTGTCTCAATTTGATGGGTGCATTCCCAAATTTCTTGTTCTTCGGCCAAATATTTGAGCAGCGCCTTGGGTGAATCAAAATTATCAAAGATGCTAAGGTAAGGCGCTAGGTCCATGCTATCGCTACCATATATTAAGCCGGTTTTACTTGAACCCAGACAGAATCCACTAATAAACGGTATCCAGCGAGATTTGTTGTTGAATCTACTGGGTTTGATCACAAAGTGAGAAATGCTAGAAAAGTTAAAAATTATCTCTTCGCCATCGAGTTTCTCCCAACTTGGCCCCATTCGATAAGCACTGGCAGAGACAGAGATTTCCTTAAGTTTTGCTAGCAAATCATTTATTTCATTCTCGTTTGAATCTGCCTCGCCAGCTTGAAAAAAAATACCTACCCGCATACGTTCACCTGCCATAGGCTAACTATAGCGCCCATCAGCCTTGCGGTGCAACAGAAATTTGCAGCTGCTCACATTGCGACAAAAACGACGAACGTATATTATGCGCCTATGTACGCACTTACACTGAGAAAATGGTTTTACGACCTTTGGGACAATCTATTTTTTGCCTTTTTGATCAACGGTGCTTTTGCGCTCTTGTGCGCGATTCCCTTGGTTTTACCATCGTTTTTGTTTACCACTAGCCCGGTCTTGGCCTATTTGTTGGCGATTTTGGGGTTTTTGCTACTCTTTATTTACCTTGCTGTAATCGCCAACTTTGCTTTTGCAAGTGCCTGCGGCGAGACTTTTAACTTTTCTAATTTTATTCCCTATCTTAAAAAAAGCTGGAAAGTTGGGCTAACATTTGGCATCATTTTTCTTGCTCTACAGTTTTTGGTGTCGGTTTCTGTTCCTTACT
This sequence comes from Spirochaetia bacterium, assembly GCA_038204425.1. GTDB lineage: Bacteria > Spirochaetota > Spirochaetia > DSM-27196 > Salinispiraceae > JBBRCZ01. Next base: position 24,434 of record JBBRCZ010000015.1, read on the forward strand.
ACTATAATCTCGACTCTTTGCTTGGCATGTTCGTTTTGGCCTTAATTGCATGGTTTGTAATCTTTTGGGTGCTCAGCGCCCAGTACTACTTACCTTTGAATGCACAGATAGAAAAGAAGCTTTTTAAGGTTTTAAAAAAAAGTATAATTGTTGTGATCGACAATGCACTCCTTAGCCTCTTTTTGTTGGCTCTGAGTCTTGGTATTGTCGCTGTTTCTACCTTAACCATTTCGCTCTTTCCTGGCGTTTTTGGCCTGCTATTATTGCAACAGGTTGGCTTTAAGCTAGTCATGAAAAAGTACGACTATCTAGAAGCCAATCCGCAAAACCTAAAAAAGAAGCTACCCTGGGACGAAATCCTGGCGGACGAGAAGCAACGAACTGGGGTGAGAACACTGCGCAACCTAATTTTTCCTTGGAAGGATTGAATACAGGTTTAGCACGGTCGTTCCGCCATCAATTGCTCGCCTCTGGGATAAGTTTTTGAGCTGCTTGTGGGCCTGCAAAGATTGGGCCTGTGCCGACGATAACTTGCTGCGAATACTCACGTCGAAGTGCATCAAACTGCGCTCGCGAGACAATTTGGCAGCCATAACGTTGTTTGTAATCTACCGGCATGCCTAGGTCCCAAAGTTTTACGCCTTGTGCAAAAAGCAACGATGCCATGGCGCTCATCTGCACGGTTCCGTCACCAGGCGTGATATAAAAGCCCGTCATCGAAGTGTAAATACTCCCCCACAAATAACCTATTTCTCCGGCGGTCAGTTTTGCGCCCCGCCAAATTTCAAAACTACAAAGCTTTACGCGTCGACTTGAAGCGCTCAGATTTAGGCGATGCAAAAGCTTGAGCAGCTCGCCACTTAGCCAGCCATCACCGTGACTTTCACGGCAGTTAAGCAAAACCTGATCAAATGATCGATTACAGTAAAGGCTTGCGTCCCGTGCCAAGCGATGAGCATTTTTGGGCAAGGTAAGCATGCTTGGCTTTACTATGCTTCGCCACTGATGGAGTTTGGGCAGCAACAGAGGCCTCGATTTGCTTAGGTCATATCCCATAGGCAAGAAGCCGAGCAAAATTAGAGACTCCACAAAATCCTGATCAAAAGAATCCGACCAAAAAAACTCATCGTGATAGTCACTGATTAGTCGCGGTAGAACATCCGCCACTTGTAAAAGTGGCGACAGGTAGCCCTGTCGCGCAAAGATTTGCTCAAGTTGCTGTGAAATACTGTCTTGGTCCACGGTCAATGGGGCGCTTATTTTTCTGGCTTGAGCATAATTCGGTTTCGTTGCGGCTTAGTAAACTTGTTTGCCATGGTAACCAGATCTTCAACTTTTGCGGCAGCCAAAATCGACTCGTAGGCTACAAAACTTTCTGGATCGGCGCCTCGCACCAAGGGCAGCTGGGTTAGCAAACCTGTCCAAGTGAGATTGCGTCTAATGTCTGCCCGCCAGGTATGAAGAAGGATTTCTTTTACTTTGGCAAAGTCAGAGGCCTCAATCTTGCCGGCTTGAATGGACTCAAGTTCCTTCCAGATTGCAGCCGAAATTTCTTCAATCCGTTGCGGATCGCACCCATAGCTTATGCCCAAAAGCAAATCACTGGCGCCAAGAGTCTGGTAGCCAAGTGCAGCGCCAATAGAATAGACGCCTGACATATTTTCTCTAATACTCGAGTTTAGGCGGATGTCTAAGAGTTCTCTCAACATTCGTCCAAATACAAATTTTTGGTAACTGTAACTATCATTTATATTCCACGTTTCGTAGACTAAGCTCCTAGCTTCGCTGCCTTTGCTCACTAAAGTGTCGCCACCTTTGGGGCCCTTAATTTGCAAGTTGTGCAGCGCAGGTACTTTTCCGGCCGGAATAGAAGCAAGGTAACGTTCGATAAGGTCTTTGGTAACTGATAAATCCAAGTTTCCTGCCAAGGCAAAGGTAAAGCCATCGGGCTTAAAAATGCTTTGTAAAAATTTGAGTGCTTTTTTAGGGTCTACTTGGTCAAGATCACTTAGCGAACGCCTTAAGACACGCGGATGCCGTGATCCCATGACTTCATTGAGAACCAAGGAAAACAAGCTATCAGGGTTGTTTTCCTGATTGGCTAGTGCTGACGCAATCGGTGCCAGATAGACTTGCATGGCTTCATCTTCAATTTTTGTTGCCGTAAAGTAGAGATAAATCAGCTCAAAGAGCGTCTTTAGGTCGGCTGGTGTAGCCGAAGCATTGATGCCGTGAGTATAGATGCCCACATTGCGGGCAATCGAAAGCGTCTTTCCTTTTAAGTAACGATTGAGAGCTGCAGCGTCAAAGCTGGCAAGACCAGAGTACTGAGCCAAGCCAGAGGCGTAATCGGCTGACAAAAAATCTTGGTCGCTTGAGGTTGATGTTCCACCTTGAGCAAGACCAGATAAGGATATTTCGTCATTTTTAAAGTCTGTCTGTTTGAGATAGACTACCATACCGTTGGAAAGATTAAGGCGCAGCGTCTTGCTGGCTGGTAAGAGTTCTTCTTTGACTATCTGCCCGCGTTGCGGTTGGTGGCTAAGGAGTGACTCAACCGTGATCTGCTCAACTGGTGCTTGTAATTGGACCTTGGCAACGTCAATAAAGATTTCTTTGACTTGCTGCTCGCTTGGCAAGTCTTTAGCTTGGCTTTCTGGCAATGCAGCCAAAAAAGTGATGTCAGCAATTGATAAGGTCTTTTGTAGTTGGTCTAGGATCTGCTGCTTAGAAATACTTGGCAAGATTTTTTGCAGTAATTCATATTCAGCTGCGATACCGGGGACTGATTCACCTTCTAGCGAGTGGCGCAGCAGTTCGTCAGCAAGTTGACTCGATTCGTTTTTGTCGGCTTCGTTTAGCAGATTTTTGATAGTGGCCAAGAGTTCAGCTTTTTGAGCTTCCAGCTCAGAGTCGGTAAATCCAAAACGCAGCAACTGCTCTTTAAACTCCACCATCGAACGAATAGCCTCTACGCTCTGACCGTCTTTTGGAACCACAACAAAACCCAAAAAAGGGTGTTTGCGCGAAAAAGCTTGGATAGAAAGGCCGGCCTGAACAAAGGGTGCCTGGGCCTGCAAGAGTTTTTCGTCCAGACGGGCATTGGCTGCACCAATCATCAAATTAAGTAAGGTACTGCGGCGATAGTCCTCAAGGTCGCCACGCGCCCCGACAGCTGGCATTTTGTAGAGAAACTGCATATAACCGGAGCTCAACTCAGGGTCAGTTGCAGCAGAAAATGCAAAGCGACCGGCCTGCGGGAGCGGTAGAGAAGCATTACTATCGTTACGTTTTGGATTGTTAACAAAATCTCCGCCAAAAGTAGTTTGGATTAGCTTTTCGGTGGACTTAAGGTCGAGATCGCCAACCACGATTACAGTCATGTTCTCTGGTCGATACCAGTCTTGGTAAAACCGCAGCAGCTTTGCCTGATTAGCTTGTCTAAAAATTTCGGGCTTGCCGATAGGCATTCGTAACGAAAACAGGCTTCCTTGCATCAAAACAGGCAAGTGTTTTTGCATAAGGCGATCTTTTACGCCGCGACTGAGGCGATACTCCTCGTAGACGACATCAATCTCTTTGGCAATTTCTAACGGGTCAAAGCTGATTCTACGAGCCCAGTCGTCTAGTACTTTTAGTGCAAGAGCAAGATTATCAGCTTTATCTAATGGCACTTCAAGCGTATATACGGTGCGATCAAATGAGGTATAAGCGTTTATCTCGGGGCCAAAGCGGATACCAATACTTTGCAAAAACGAAACCAAGCTTTCTTCAGGAAAGTTCTCGGTACCGTTAAAGGCCATATGTTCCAAAAGATGCGCTAAACCTTGTTGATCGTCATCTTCGTTTAGAGAACCGGCCTTGACCGCCAAATAAAGAATAGCTCGATCTGCCGGGTAGGCGTTGGGCCTAATTAAGTAGTTTAAGCCATTATCCAAGCGCCCTTTGACGATGTCGGCTGCCAACGGAAGCTGGTGAGTGCTTTCTATTGTTGGCGAGCTGGCGCACGAAAAAACCAAAAGTGCGATCGTTATCAATATAAACAGTGGCCTAAGGCCACTCAATCTTTGCAAAATATTTTTTGAAGAACCCGTTACCATAATTGCTCCCTAACAAGGCACGATATACAAGCCAGAACTTTCAGGCCAGACCTAAACCGTCATCATACTATTGTTTATACTTGCTAAAAAACTCGTGCATGCGAAACGTTACATCTTTAATGGTTTCCCGATCGGGCAAAAAAACAAAACGAAAGTGGTCTGGCTTGTGCCAGTTAAAGCCGCTTCCCTGTACTAGGAGCAGTTTTTTTTCCATCAAAAGATCGTAAACCATACGTTGGTCGTCCTGTATGTTAAAGCGCTCGAGGTCTAGCTTAGGAAAAAGGTACAAGGCACCCTTGGGTTTAACACAGCTGATACCGGGGATGGCAGTTAAGCCCTCCCAAGCGGCATCGCGCTGTTCCTTGAGTCTGCCTCCGGGCAAAAGCAAATCATTTATTGACTGATAACCACCCAAGGCAGCTTGAACCGCCAGTTGCCCGATGGCGTTGGCACACATTCGCATGTTTGAAAGCATATCGAGTCCTTGGCGGTAAGCCTGGGCCAGACTCTTGCGGCCCGTTAGCGTCATCCAACCTACTCTAAAGCCAGCAGCTCGGTACGCTTTGGACAGTCCACTAAAGCTAACACACAAAACATCTTCACAGAGCAGGCTCAAGGGAATGTGTACCGCATCATCGTAGAGAATCTTCTCATAAATTTCGTCAGCAAAAACTACCAAATTGTGTTGGTTGGCAATAGCAACCAATGACTTGAGTAAGTCCAGCGGATAGACAGCTCCGGTTGGATTGTTTGGATTGATAACAACTATTGCCTTGGTTCTGGAACTGATTTTTTTGGCAATATCGGCCAAGTCGGGCGCCCAGTCGGATTCTTCGTCACAGAGGTAGTGCACAGCTTTAGCACCAGCCAAAGTTACCGAGGCTGTCCAAAGCGGATAGTCTGGGCTGGGAACCAAAACTTCGTCCCCCTCGTTGAGCAGACCTTGTACTGCAATTGAAATTAGCTCACTCACGCCGTTGCCAATCCAAATGTCATCAATCTCGAGATCGCGGACGCCGCGCGTTTGGTAGTACTGCATTACGGCCTTGCGGCAAGGGAACATACCTTTTGAATCGACATAGCCTTGAGCAGCTCTAATGTTTTTGATGATGTCGTGAACCAGCTCATCGGGAGTATCAAAACCAAAGGCCGCTGGATTGCCACTATTGAGTTTGATTACCTTAAAGCCTTCTTCTTCCAAGCGTGTGGCTTGTTCTAAAACTGGTCCACGGATGTCATAGCAGACGTTGTCCAACTTGGAAGATTTTTGAATTAAACCGCGACTCGTCTCGTACTTTTTTTTGGCTGCTTCACTCATGTTCGTTCTCGCCTTTTTTTTGCTGCTTGTCAAAAAACCAGGCGCTGGCTTCTTCCAAGAGTTTTGCCAATATTACCAACTGCAGATTGTCGCCGTCTTTGTACATCAGTTTTTGGAAACGAGCGTGGTCGAGCTTGATTCTCAAGTACTGTAGTGCCTGTCCAAGCTGGCCGTCAAATTCTTGAGAAAAACTCTCGCCGGGGCGCAAAAGATAGACCGCCAGCAACTTGGGCAAAAGATGCTTGTCTTGAAGCGCCAAAGCTTGCAGTGTGTCGTGAGCATCCTGCATACGTTCAGCTCCCAAGTACCCAAGTGACAAGTTAAAGTTGATCCAAGCGGCATCCTCGCCCCCCAGGTCTTTAAACTCAGAAAAATAGGCAACAATCTGTTCGGGCTTGTTTTCCAACAAGTAAGAGACGCCCAGACTAAGTGCGTAGCGCGGCATTCGTTTAGGGTGTCTGGCCCTAACAAGTGTCTCAAGTTTACGCATATGACTGAGCTTGCCTTGAACCAACCAAGCGCGATAGAGCAGTTTGACGTTTTGGTCGCTCACTTTTTTTTGCTCAAAAAGGCGCTTTTCTAGCAACGCTGCCAAACCAGTCCAGTTTTCGCTCTCAAGAAGTACAAACATACGCCAATTAATGAGGAAGTAGCTGTCAATGACGGCCAAAATTAACAAAAATACTACGATTAAGTACCAATACTGCGCCCAAAAACTAAGAACAGTAGCAATAGGAATCACAAAAAGTGGCATGAGGAAGACAAAAACAAAGGAAATAGCGATTATGACGTTAAAGAGGGCAAAAATCAGCTTAAATTTCATGCCGAAAACTCCTATAATATAATGTGGGCTAAGTTTATGTGCCTGCATATGGTGGCTGCAGCACAGAACATAGCATCATGACTGACACTGTAGCAAATTTTTGTTGCTGTGACAGTATGGCTGAGTATGGCTGAGAGTCAATAAACAGGAAGGATACCCGTCTTCAATGGAGAAACACCTAGTGATCGCGCTCGCAGAAGGCAAGGTCTTTAGTCTACCGGCCTATCTCGACGAAAAATTTATACTTCTTTCTCCAGAAGTACCCATATCGGAACTACTTCTCGAACGTCTCAAACGCTGGAGCTTTTCCCATGTATTTAGCTCAGGTGAGCAGTCAGAGGAAAAATCCAACTTTACCACTGACAATGATTCGGGTTCTTCATTGTTGGAAAGTGAACTAAAAGAACAAACTGCCTTTGCCAAGGCCTTTGATTTTTATAAGACAACTGTCGACTTTGCTGAGCTCTTGTTTACTGATTTTATAAACAAAAACATGCTGTCTGCCAAAGAGATTACTGACCAGGTAAAAAAAATGATTGACGTCATTAAGGATCAGAAGAACTATATTCTACGTATAACTGAAATGGAACTGGCAGACAAAAACTACTTGGTGGTTCACTCGGTGAGGACAACAATTGTTGGCTTGGCCTTGGGAATCTTTGGAAAGTTGCCACCCCACAAGCTGATTGAACTTGGCATGACTTGCTTGCTGCACGAGCTGGGCATGGTAAAACTGCCACCTCAATTGTACATGAGCAACAAGATTCTAACGCCACAGGAAAAGCGCGCTATTAGTGCGCATACCGTCTTGGGTTACAAGATTCTCAAGTCTGCCAATTTTCCTGGAAGTGTTTGTTTGGGTGTACTCGAAAGCCACGAAAACGTCGATGGAACGGGCTATCCCCGTAATTTGAGTGGCGACAAAATATCGCTCTACGCACGCATTGTAACAATTGCCTCCAGTTACTCAGCTTTGTCTTCACCGCGCCCCTTTAGATTGGCTTTTGATGGTCATCATACAGTGCTTGAACTGCTCAAGGGCATGGGACGCAGATATGATGAACAGCTGGTCAGACTACTTGTGGCTAACCTTTCGGTCTATCCGATTGGCACCTATGTTCAGTTGGTCAGCGGCGCCAAGGGCATGGTTATCCAGGCCAACGAAGCTAACCCCAAAGAACCAATGGTTAGGCTGCTCTTTAATGCCTCTGGAGAACGCTACTCAGAATCGCCTTTGGTAAAAACCGATAACTCTGACTTTAGGATAGCCAAAGCGCTTACCATTCCCCAAGTAAACGAGCTGCGCAAAATCCTTAAGGCCTAGTAAGCTGGCAAAAGTACTTGCCGTCGATAGCGTGACAATAGTAATCTCATGCTCATGGAAATACCAAGCCGTAGCCAACAAAAACCCTCGGACTGCTGGGACTTAAGCAGCCTTTATATTGATGATGCCAGCTGGGAAGCAGCTTTTAGCAGCTTTCAAAACTACCCAAGCAAAATTGAAGCCTACCGAGATCGACTCGCAAGCGGCCAAGAGATTCTTTTAGAATTTCTGATGCTGCTTTATGAGGTATCCCGTTTGGATGACCGCCTCGGCCACTATGCTTTTCTGCGCCACAGTGAAGACGGCGGCGATGCAGCCAACCAGGCTCGCCAAATGCGCTTTAGCTCGGCCGCCAGTCTTGTGCAAACGGCCGCCAGCTGGTTTACTCCCGAACTTTTGCAACTGGACGCCGACTATCTTCAAACTTTTATGCAGAGTCCAGCCGGCAACGACTATCGCATCGCCTTAGAAAAGACCTTGCGCTTTGGACCCCATACCTTAAGCGACAAAGAGGAACAACTACTTGCTTTGCAAGAAGATGCCAGCCAAACTGCTCAAAGAAGCTTTGCTGCCCTAACTGACGTGGATTTGGATTTTGGCAGCATTGAAACTGCTCAAGGAGCCAAAGCGCTCAGCCAATCGAGCTATGCTTGGTTTATGTTGCAAGCCGACCGAGGACTGCGACAGCGAGCCTGGGAGCAGTTTTACGCAGGCTTTGATAAGCACAAAAACACCTTGGCCAATCTCTACGCCGGCGCTATCAAGATAGACATATTTAATGCGCGTGCACGCAAATATCCCTCAAGCGTAGAGGCCGCTTTGTTTGGTGACAAAGTGCCACTATCTGTCTACCAAAGTTTGGTAACAACCGTGCGTGAGTTTTTGCCGCACCTACATCGTTACTACCAGCTGAGAGCCAAAAAACTTGGCCTTGAGAAATTAGAGCTTTATGATACAAGAATAAGCTTGGTAAGTGATGTCAAAACTAGGTACAGCTATGCGCAGGCAGTTGAAGTTATTATCAAGGCCTTGCATCCGCTTGGCCAAGAATATTTGGATGTCTTACAAAAAGGACTGAGTGGAGCATGGGTTGACCGCTACGAAAACAAGGGCAAACGCTCGGGTGCTTTTTCGGCCGGGAGTTTTGACGGCGAGCCCTATATTCTTATGAACTATAAGGATACTGTCATCGGCGACGTTTTTACACTTGCCCATGAAGCCGGCCATTCTATGCATTCCTGGTACTCACGCGCCAATAACCCCTACCCTCATTATCGCTACTCTATTTTTGAAGCCGAAGTGGCCTCAACTTTTAACGAAGAGCTTTTGTTTGACCACTTGCTCAAAACAAGCCAGGACAAGGATCTCAAAGGCTACCTCCTCAATAAGCACTTGGACGACATTATTGGTACGGTCTTTAGGCAAACCATGTTTGCCGAGTTTGAACTCATTTGTCACAGCAAATTGGAGGCTGGTGAAGCCCTCGGACTGGCTGAGCTGCGTGCCGAGTATCGTAAACTCTTGCAGGACTATTTTGGACCAGCCGTCAACATTCACCCCTTGGCAGATCTGGAAGGTCTGCGTATTCCGCACTTCTATCGCGCTTTTTACGTCTACAAGTATGCCACCGGCTTGTCGGCCGCTATGGCCTTGGCACAAGGTGTGCTCAAAAAAGGCGGCGCTGCGACTCAATCGTACCTGCAATTTCTCAAAAGTGGCGGCCGTTCTTATCCCATAGAAAACCTTGACCAAGCTGGGGTAGATATGTCGCAACCTCAAGCCATACGCAATGCTATGCAAGTTTTTGTGACGGTGCTCGACCAAGTGGAGACCTTTTGAGAACCCGACTTATGTTGACTTATACACTCAACTTTGGCTATAATGCTAAGTTCTTATGAAAGCGACACTTGACCCTTCCAACAACAATAGCCCATCCGTCAGCCCGGTCAGCAACGACCGTGCCCACTTGCACCATCGCGTGCTTGAACGTCGTGTGCTTGGCGATCACAGTTTTGTAGTGCGAATGGAACGACGAGCAATAGCCTTTAAAAGCGGTCAGTACATCAGCGTCGGGGTAAAGGGCGACCTTAACATGCGCGAATATTCGATCTATTCGCCGGAGCAGGCCGATTTTGTAGAAGTCTTAATCAGAGAAGTAGATGGCGGCATAGTGTCTCCACGGCTCAAAAAGCTAGAGGCCGGCGACATGGCCTACATCGAAGGCCCCTTTGGTTACTTTACGGTTGAGCCGCACATGAGAAGCGCCAAACTATTTTTTATTGCCAGCGGAACAGGTATTAGTCCCTTCCATAGCATGGTTTTGTCAGATCCAAAACTCGACTACCAACTGATCCACGGCGTGCGAACCAAAGATGAGTGCTACGAACACAAACTTTTTGACACAAGCCGCGTGGTGAGTTGTGTAAGCCGAGAAGACGGTGGCAGTTTTAATGGGCGTGTCACCAGTTACCTACGGCAGAACAAGATAGATGCTGCTGGCTTTTATTTTCTCTGTGGCAATTGTGATATGATCTACGAAGTTTTTGATATCTTGAGCTCTTCTGGAGTTCCTTCTTCTCAGATTTTTGCCGAAGTTTACTTCTGATGAACTATCACCTGGTGCAGCTTGGCTGCCAGATGAACTTATCCGACGCCGAGCGCATTGCGACCGTGCTTGCCAACATGGGTTATCAGCGCTGCGAAACAGAAGAAGAAGCCGACCTTTTGGGCGTGGTAGCTTGTTCGGTGCGACAAAAAGCAATCAACAAAGCCTACTCCAAAATAAACCTCTGGAATAAATGGAAGCGCAGTCGCACGCTCTTAACCTTCGTTTCTGGCTGCGTGCTCAACGAAGACCGCGAGAAATTTCTCAAACGTTTTGATTTGGTGTTTAGCATCAATGACTTACCCCAGTTGCCAGAAATGATTGGCCAGTATGGGGTAACAACTCCGTTTTCGGTATCGACAAGTCATATAGAAAACGCCGCCTTGGAAGAACATGAGCGCCCCAAACGACCGATAGGTCCAATGTGGATGGGTGAGAGCCAAAAGGTTCTCAATCTGACTCTGGCAGCTCCGGCAATAATTGATGACAAGCATCAAGAAGCTCTGCGAAGATCTACTCTACTAGGCATAAAAGTCCTGCAACAGCAGATAAAAGAACATGGTGGCGCTCAAGAGATTGTGAACAAGTCAAGACTGCTCAGCCCAATCGAAGATCCTATGGGTGGCTTTTGGGACATCCAACCGAGCTACAACTCGAGTTATGAAGCCTTTGTCCCTATCCAAAATGGCTGTGATAAGTTTTGCACCTTTTGCGCTGTGCCCTACACACGTGGCCGCGAAGTAAGCCGCCCTTCGGCTGAAATTTTGCGTGAAGTCGCCACTTTGATCGATAGAGGCTACAAGTCAATTACCCTGCTGGGTCAAAACGTCAATAGTTATGGCCAAGACGCAGGCGAGCTGAGCTTTGCTCAGCTCTTGCACCAGATTGGAATACTCGGCCAAACAAGTGGCAAAAAATTTTGGGTCTACTTTACTGCCCCCCACCCACGCGACATGGACGACGAGGTACTTAAGGCGGTTGCCACTTACGATTGCTTGGCCAAACAGATCCACCTGCCACTACAGTCTGGCGATGACAAAGTGCTACTGCGCATGAACCGCAAGCACAGTGTCGGTCGTTACCGAGATGTGATAGCATCAATCAGGCGGCTCTTGCCCACCGCCACGCTCTTTACTGACATCATCGTCGGCTTTAGCGGAGAAACCATAGAACAGTTTGAAAACACCAAAGCAGCCATGCACGAGTTTGACTACCAAATGGCCTTTGTAGCCATGTATTCGCCTAGACCAGGCGCTGCAGCCAGCCGCTGGGACGATGATGTCGAATTAGAAGAAAAAAAGCGCCGCCTAGAAGTCCTTACCAAGGTTTTACATCAGGACAGCTTGGCTTTTAACCAACGCTACATCGGACAAACCATGACAGTACTGGTAGAACGTCCAGACCGCAAAGCTGGTTATTGGAATGGACGCAACGAGGGGAAGATCCAAGTACGCTTTGCAAGCCAAGCCGAAGCTGTGGTGGCTGCAGGAAGCATGGTGCAAGTCAAGATTACCAGCACACGTTCGCTCTCAATGGAAGGAGAACTTGTTCAATAGCGCGCAGTGCCACAAAATGCTTTGACATGTTCTTTATTTATGACTATTATTACAAGGTATTACAGGTTTTGTGCCTGAAACCATAGGGGGGATTTAGAATGTCCACAACAACGACCGACAATATTGTGCAGATTACCGACATGGCTCAAGATGAGTTGCTCAAGCTCGAAGTAAACCACGAAAACTTTTTGCGCCTCTGGGTAGTAGAAGGCGGATGTAAGGGCTACACCTACCAAGCAGCCATAGACAATCAGTTTGCAGAAGAAGACCAAGTAGTTTTTTCTAACGAAAAGATGCGCGTGGTAAGCGATGCCGAGAGTGTCTTGCACTTTGATGGCCTGCAGATAGACTTTTCTGACGACATGACCAAGGGTGGATTTCGCTTCCTCAACCCCACTGCCAAGGCCAGCTGTGGTTGTGGCTCAAGTTTCTGTTCTTAAGCTCGGCTAAGGAAAACGCATGCAAATTAGTGTCAAACCCAATACCGAAAATCTCAAGCCGGTCGAACTGACCGGTGGTGAGTCGGTATACTGTATAAACTACACCCAAATGGGCCGAGCCAAAAAACTACTTGAATCTGCACCGGCTGACTCGCCAATGACTTTGGCTTGGAAGCAAATTCAAGACAGCCTCGACCGCAACGAAAAAGCTACCATAGCTTTTATGCTGATAGACGAACTTAACAAATAAGGGAGTCCCGAAGTCACGCGAGAGCTTGACGTGCAATGCCCCTGAGCGCAAGATTAAGGCTATGGGGCTTTGGCAATGACAAACAATCTTATTGGACACGAACTAAGAAGACTCGACAGCCTGCAGGGTAGCGACCCTGCCTTTTTTGTTTTGGCAACGCACTGTTGGATAGAAGCCTATCTACGCCGCCGCTATGGTCTAGAAAGCCAAGACAAAAACGACAACTTTTTTAGTCTTTTGACGAGTTTTATAGAAGAGGGCCAAGATAACTCCTTGCCCGATGCGAGTAAAGCCCTGCTCAAAGACATCTTACGCTATCAAACCGTGGTCAATAAAATACGCCACGGTTTCTTTTTTTTGGGCAATGACGAGGCTATATCTGCCCTGCATCGCTTGATTGGATTTTGCCACGCTGCGTCTATCCAAGCCGAGGAAGAACTTAAGAGCATGCGTAGTGCCGTTGGCAAGGTTTGGCAAGCAAGAGATATAGACCAAGGACAATCTAACCCACTTAGACAAGTTAACGCTTCGTTGCAATCCAAAGCCCTTCTTGACCCAGATCTGGATGCTCAACTGCGGGAATCCCGCGTGCTACTAGCTGAGCTTGATACGCTGCGCAAGAACTTGGCCGCAACCCAAAAAGAACTGCGCCAAGCCAGTACCAACGTGGCACAAGAAAAACTCTCGCGCCTTGCCAAGGACGCAAGACTTGACCAACTGCGCCAAAAAGCAGCTGACCTTAGCTCCACCATTAGACAACAAGACCAAAAAATCGCCTCACTACAAAAAGCAGATCAGTATCGAAGCGACCTGATACGGCTTACCGCCTACACACGTAGTCGACGAGACTTTGAACGAAACCTAAGTTCGCTGAGCCCTGACCAAGAGGCCGCCATCAAAGCGATTGGCCACGATAGTGATTTTTTGATTCGTGGATCAGCTGGGACTGGCAAAACAATAGTTTTGCTTAAAGCAATAGAGAAACTGATGCAAAGTAACAAAGAAGGTCTCGACTTTGGTGAAGCCCGGCAAAACCCTAGCCTGGTACTTTTGACCTACAGCAAGACTCTGGTCAACTACAGTCGTTACTTGGGTACGTTGTTTGAACTTGACGAGTCAGCCGGTATGCTTACAGTGGACAAGTTTTTGGGCCATATGTTTAAAACGCTCTACCCGGAAAAAACCATTGAATACGAAACTAGTCGATTGGGGCTCAGACTATCAGCGGTCGGCATATTGAGCGAGGAAGCCCAGCGCTTGGAAATTGAGGACCTGATGCTTGAACAAATGCTGAGCCAAGACCAGTATTTGGCAGGAGCAGGCTTGCGACCTTCGGGTTCTACGGTGCCTGAGCTCAACCAACGTAAAGAACTCTGGCAGCAGCGCACAGTCTACGAAAGCTCTATGAAGGCCCAAGCCCGCTGTTCGCCCGCCTGGGCTTGGCAAGAATTGCTAGCTGCAAAACACGAAGATCGACTACCAGAGCACGAGCGTGTAGACTATCTGTTTGTAGACGAAGTGCAAGACCTGTCACCCTTGGTATTGGCTGCGCTCAAGGCCTGCACGCGCCGCGGTTTGATTATGGCAGGGGATGGCGACCAAGCTTTGTTTAGAAGGGGGTTTTCTTTTAAGACCCTGGGCATTGATATCGTTGGTAAGAGTAAGGTGCTGCGAACCAACTTTAGAAATACCGTACCTATCCACGAGCTGGTCGAACGGTTTTGGCACTTGGCACACAGCGGCGAGCCCGAGCTTAGCGACAGTCAGACACCACGGCCAAGTGGCTACCGCTTTGGTCCGCTGCCAGAGCTGGGACGTTATAGTGACCTCGACCAAGCCTTTGCTTTGCTCATTGAACGGTTGCACGTATTTATTGACGACCTTGGCTACGTGGCCGAAAACATTGGCATAATAGTGCGCCGTCGCGAAACTATGGCAAGTCTAGCAACGGTTTTAGACAAGGCAGGAATCCCCTGCACCACGGCATTGCGTGATGACGATTTTGACTTTGCTGGCCACAGTGGTCTGCGCTTGATGACCCTACATGGCAGCAAGGGTTTGGACTTTCCCGTGGTGATCTTTGTTGCCGAGGGACTCAAGAGTGACTTTAGCGCAAACGAAGTCTACGTGGCTTTAAGCCGAGCCATGGAGCAACTCTTGGTGCTCGTCCCGCAAAAAACCAAGTCCCAAACCTTGCTCAAGGTGCTTGAGTCCTTTGCTGCCTGCCAAGCTGACTGGGGCTTGGATCAGAGCTAGGCCACTTTAGCGAGCAGCCGGCGGGTTGTTGCCAAAAATCTGCAGGCCAAGCTTGTCGAGTTCTTCGTTTTTGACCGAAAAAGATGCTGCTTGTTGGTAGTGCAACATGGCTAGGTGTCTATTGCCAGCTTTTAGTCTATTTTGGCTGACGGTAATTAGAAGCTCCAGTTGTTTGCCTATTTGGGCCTTGGTTTGCAAGGGATTGTTTTCTGAGGCAGCAATGTAGGCTCTGTATGAGTCGTCTGCCCGGCCGAGTTTCTCAAAACAATAAGCGAGTTTTTCGTAGTTGGCAGTATTTGGAACAGTTGTTACCAAATCTTCCAAAGTACGCACCCCTTCCGAGAAGTTTTGGATAGATATAAAGGCCTGAGCCAAGAGCGTCTTGACCTGCTTGTTTTGCTCGTCGAGGCGGGCGGCTATCCTCAGGGCTTCAACGGCTTGGTTACCCTGCCCGAGTTGCGTGAAGGCGTTGGCGCGATACACAAACAGTCTTGCATTGGCCTTAGTTTGTTCCTGATGGTTTTGAGTGAGGTTGAGCAAGTCTCGCCATCTTGCATTGGCTTCCAAAACGGGCAACACTTTGTTAAAGACCCTGTCTTTATAGCCATTTATCTCCAGAAGATATTGGTAGCTAGCCAAAGCCAAGTCAAAGTTTTTGGCCGATAGCGCCAAGGCAGAGCGTATCCACTGCGCCTCTGGGATTTTGCCAAGAGCTGACTCTGCTATATCTAATAACAAGATTATGCGAGCTGCGGATGAAACATTTCCTTCATAAAAAATGGTGGCAAGCATTAAACTAGCACGCTCATTGTTAGCTTGGCGCAGCAAAATTTCTTCTAATAGTGGGCGAGCTTCTTTGTAGTTTTTACGAGCAAAAGCGGCTTCTGCAGCAGCCAGCATCTCAGGGACGGTTCGTTCTACAAGCGCTGGATTGCTTGTGGTCTGAGTGGTTTCTAATAGAGCAATTTGACTAGCACTAAGCCCGGTGCCGGTGTGCTTCCCTTGGTTGTTTTGGCCATTATCTGCTACGTTTGAGGCGGAAGCAGCCAGCGTAGTTGCCGTTTCTTGATCGCCTGCACGTGGAGACGGCGTACAAGCTACACCAAATATGAGCATGCTTAGGCCCACAAACAGAATTTTGAGCATAGCCTCCAGACTGCTTATCCATCTCACGCCTTGTTTTTTCATGACCGCACTCCTCCAACAAGAATTGCCATTTGACGCCGTTATTATAACTGATTTGGTCATGATTGCAAGTCTAGTAATTACCACCACAATAGCTTGTGAGTGCCAACTATCGCAGACGAAAAAAAACAGATTTATTTATTTGACTCTACCACGTTGTAGACAGTAATTTCTCAAAAGCGAGTGAGAATTTCACCGGAAAGGAGAATATATGAATCAGAACAGAGTAATTGTAAGTACTGGCTTCTTACTACTTATTGTAGCAGTTCTGGCGAGCGTGAGTTTCTTGATGCTGCAGTCTGTGCCAGGATTTTCACAGATTCTGCTCATGGAACCAAGCAAAGCGTTTGAAATTTTTAGCAACAATGAGACCACAATTACAGGAGCGTCGTACCTGATGATATTGTTTGGCTTGTTGCTAATACCTTTGGCAATCTCGATGCACCATGCGATACGGTTAGGGACCGATACTTCACTAGGACTAGGTATTTTAAAGCAGCTAGCAATTTTTGCCGGTATCTTTCAGATGCTTGGTTTCATCGTTTGGTCAGTAGTGGTTCCGTACTTAGCCGCTACGTTTTTTGATCCCGCGGCTTCAGTAGCCACCAAAGACGGCGCCGCTGTCGTTTATAGCTCGGTGTCTCGCTTGTTTGGAATGGGTGTGGGCGGTTACCTGTCCGGTCTCTTGTTTAGCGCTTGGCTTGCTGGCATTTCCATCATTCAAGCTAAGTCTGCGATCTTCAGGCCTGCAGTTGGTGTGCTTGGTATCACCGCGGCAAGTGCGCTTGTGATAGCGACATTTGCCCCGTCGACCACAAGCGAAGCTTCTATTCTGGTAACCTTTGCCACGATCAATAATATGCTTGTGGGACTATGGATGCTGGTAACAGCTTTTTACTTGTTTAGGAGCCTTGATATCCAAACCGTGGTACCCGCTCATCAATACACCTATGGCAACACTTCTCGTAAACTTGACCTCGATCCGGCTCGGACTAGTTTTGGTCGAGCTAAACTTATTCAAACGTCGAGTCAGTTTGTCCGTGAAACCCGTTAATGTCGCCATTTGAGAAAAAATGAACCCAAGTAAGTGGCTGCAGATAGTAGCTACCAATTTCCTATAGAGGAAGAAAAGAGAGAAAAACATGTCTAGTACCAATAAAACAACGAGCCACATTAAGGCTTTGATTACAGATACCGAAGAGCTTTTGAAAGAAACTGCTGGAAACGCAGGAGACAAAATTCAAGTAATTCGTAAAAAAATTGAAGAAAGCCTTGCTAACGCAAAAGACAAGTTTCTGGAGTTTGAACATGAAGCTGTAGAGAAAGTCAAAGAAGGCGCGCAAGTGGCTGATGAGTTTGTGCACAAAAACCCATGGTCATCGATTGGCATAGCGGCAGGAATAGCGGCAGGAACAGGGCTGATTATTGGCCTCGCTCTACGAAAAAAATAAATTTGAAATGGTGGCGGGCAAAAAGCCCGCCTGTTTTGCCAGAAGCATTCTAACACCAGAAGAGTTGGACATTGTGCCCTGTTGGTTTGACAGCGCGCCGCGAGGAGGCCCCCTGGCTTGCGTTGTTGACCAAGAGTCATAATCTTATCTATAGTTGGGCCACGATGGGTGTTATAGAAAACAAGCAAAGAAACTTTACTCTAATCGGTGCTGCATTGGCGTTTATCACAATTGCGGATTTGTATCCACCTCGCGAAAGAGGAAAAATTAGCGGTGCTTTAGGCGCGGTTTTTGGCTTGGCCAGTATTTTTGGACCTCTGGTGGTGGTTTTTGACTGACAATTTTTCCAACTTTATCCCTGGAATTGCAGGTTGGCGCTGGGTCTTTTACGTAAATATTTCTGTCGGCATGCTTGCATTGTGGTTCATCTTGGCCAAAATGCCGCAACTACCGGCTCACAACTCAAAACACAAGCTCAACTACTTGTCTTCACTATTGATGATGAGTGGGTTCCTTCCCTTAATTTTGGCTCTGCAACTCGATAAGACCCACTATCCATGGGGAAGCAGTACTATTATTTTACTTTTAGCTTTCTCTGGTCTAATGCTTGCAATTTGGATTATCCATTCGCTTAAGAGTAAAAACCCTGTTTTAGATTTGCGCTTGTTTGCGCAAAAGGTTTTTATGACTGCCAACATCGCCACATTTTTCTACGGCGCTGGTTTTATGGGGGTAATTATTTTTCTACCTCTGTATATGGTCAATGTGCAAGGAGTAAGCGCGACCGGCGCCGGTTTAACCGTTATTCCACTCTCAATGGGCATGGTCTTTGGTGCAGTCTTATCTGGTCAATTGGCTAGTAAGCTAGGCACGTATAAATTACTCATAACACTCGGTGCCATAATTGCTTTATTCGGAAGCATTTGCATGAACATTTTTGGTCTTGGCACTCCCTATCACCTCGCAGTTGTCATTATGATACTTACCGGTATCGGTTTGGGTCCAGCGCAAACCTTGTACTCACTCGCTATCCAAAATGATGTTAGTCAACTTGAAATGGGGCAAGCAACAAGCGCCATGAGCAAGTCTGGTGCTGGAGTAGCTTTGCCGACCTCTGGTTTACAGCTAGGCTTGTCTGCAGCCTTTGCTAGCTCACTAAATCTCGTGTGGCTAACTATAGCTATTTCATTTGGAATTTCATTGATTTTTACCCTCCTTATTCCAGATAAGGCACTTCGAAGCAACAACATCGATCAAAGCGATTATAATCGAGTACCCATGTTCAAATTAGGAGATAGATATGAACAAAACATCACGCATAATGACCGAGGGCCTGCAGCGAACAGCCAATAGAGCTATGTTGCGCGCAACAGGCTTCAAAGACGAGGATTTTTCTAAAGCAATCGTAGGAATTGCATCGGCGGGTTCGGAACTGTCGCCTTGTAATTTTCATTTTGACGACTTGGTTGAGACTGCAAAAGCTAGCATCCGAAAAGCTGGCGGAATACCGCAGAAGTTTGGCGTTCCTATGGTTACTGACGGTCAAGCAATGGGCCACGAAGGTATGAAGGCATCTCTGGTTAGCCGCGAGGTAATCGCCGACTCAGTCGAAATTGTGGCCCGAGGTCACCAACTCGATGCGCTGCTCGGTATCGGTGGTTGTGACAAAACCATACCCGGCATATTGATGGGACTGATTCGGATCAATAGACCAGCGATCTTTTGCTACGGTGGCACGATCAGAGCTGGGCACTGGGGTGGAAAATCTCTTGACATAGTGTCGGTATTTGAAGCGGTAGGTGCGCGTTCTCGCAACACCATCGATGACAATGAACTGCACCAAATTGAATGCCATGCCTGTCCGGGGGCGGGTGCCTGTGGCGGCATGTATACGGCAAACACCATGGCTGCGGCCGCAGAAGCGCTGGGCATGTCACTTACTGGCTCTTCCTCAATTCCTGCGACTGACCCGGCAAAGTCTGCCCATATGACCGAATCTGGTGCGCTTTTGCTCCAACTCGTCAAATTGGACATCAAGCCGCTCGATATTCTTACGCGCAAGAGTTTTGAAAACGCAATCCGCACGGTGATGGCTCTTGGTGGTTCTACCAACTCGATATTGCATTTTTTGGCACTGGCCCACGAAGCAGGTATTGCTCTTTCAATTGAAGACTTTAACTACTTTCACGATACAACTCCTACTCTGACTGATATGAAGCCGGCCGGCACGTACTTAATGGAAGACTTGCACAAAGTCGGTGGCGTTCCAATGGTTATGAAAATGTTATTGGACCATGGTTTGCTGCACGGCGATGAAATGACCGTAAACGGAAAGACCATCGCCCAAAACCTATCACATGTGGTGGTTAAACTTGACGGTCAAGCAGTCATTAAGCCTTTTGACGCACCAGAAAAAAAGACGGGGCCTGTGGCCATCTTGCACGGAAATTTGGCCCCTGGCGGTGCGGTTCTAAAAACATGTGGCCTGTCGGTAGCAGAACACAGCGGCCCAGCTAAGGTGTTTGAGGGTGAAAGTCAAGCCATGGACGCCATTATGGGTGGGCAAGTTGTGGAAGGTGATGTCGTAGTAATTCGCTATGAAGGCCCCAAAGGCGGCCCTGGAATGCGCGAGATGCTTGGGCCAACGGCTGCGATTGCCGGTGCAGGCCTTGCAAAAACAGTAGCGCTTATAACTGACGGAAGATTTTCTGGCGGTAGTCATGGCCTGATTGTGGGCCACATTGTTCCAGAGGCCCAAGAAGGTGGACCGATTGCGGCAATTCGCACCGGAGATATCGTTACTCTTTCACTCCACACTAAGGAACTCAGCGTTAAGCTTAGCGACGAGGAAATCAAGCAGCGACTGGTCGGTTGGCAGCCACGTGATAACGGCTATTCTCGCGGAGCGTTGGCCAAGTTTGCAAAACTATGCAGCGACGCAAGCCACGGAGCGGTGACTTCTTAGGGTGCCGCGACTTTTGTTTATATTTTGTCCATAACGTTTTGCATTTTTTCGACCATGCCGGCTGCCATGGTTGCATGCGAAACTTCGTGAATCAGAATAAATCCGCCCGTAACACGTGAATTTCTATATTCGTCGAGCGCAAGACTTTCCGACGACTTTATTTTAACACGACACAAACTATTGAGACCAATCGGCCCATCAGGTGCAAGCTCCTGATGGGTTTGTACGTCGATAACGGAGATAATTTCTTTAACCGATGCGCGCACGCGCTGGGCATGATGTTGCAGGAGAAACTTGCCACCAGCCAAAAGCGGACTGCTGTCCATCCAACATAAGACAGCTTCAAAATCACGCGTGAAAGTAGGTTCTTGATCTATCACCACGATGGAACTGCCTCGGCCAGCATCGACATCATCAGCCAAGTGAACAATGGCAGAAAAGGGTGCTTCCACTTTTGTCTGGTCTTTGAGATTGCTTTCCAAGCGCGAAATGGTACTGGTAAGACCGGACGGCAATATTTTTACCTTGTCACCGACCTTGTAGGTGCCTGAAATTACTTTACCTGCAAGTCCTCGGTAGTCATGCAATGTGTCAGTTTGTGGCCGTATCACGTATTGAATCTGAAATCGTGGCTGTGCAAACGGAGCGATGTCAATTTCTACTGTTTCGAGCTTTTCGAGCAAACTCGGGCCGGTAAACCAAGGCATGGCGCTTGAACGAGAAACTACGTTGTCGCCGGCAAGTGCCGACAGCGGTAAGAAACTGAGATCGTCAAAACCAAGTTGGGCAGCAAAGCTTTGGTAGTCACCCTTAATTTTTTCAAAAACGTTTTGATCGTAGTTGAGCAGATCCATTTTGTTGATGCAGACTACTAGGTGCGGAATGCGCAAGAGGCTGCACAAAATGCTGTGGCGCCTAGTCTGTTCAGTAAGGCCATTGCGCGCGTCTATTAAAATAATAGCAAGTTCACAATTGGAGGCGCCAGTAACCATATTGCGCGTATACTGAATATGCCCTGGCGTGTCCACAATAATGAACTTTCGCTTGGGCGTTGTAAAATATTTGTAGGCAACATCGATAGTTATACCCTGCTCGCGTTCGGCACGGAGACCGTCAGTTAACAAGGCCAAGTCTATGTCTGTATCAGCTGACTTGGTCTTACTCTGCTTACTCAACGTTTGCAGAATATCGGTAGAGACTGAGTCGCTATCGTAAAGAAGGCGCCCAATTAGAGTGCTTTTTCCGTCGTCTACGTTACCACAGGTAAAGAACTTTAGCAGTTCCATTAGAAATAGCCTCCTTTTTTCCTGTCTTCCATGGCGGCTTCGCTGGTTCTATCGTCCAAGCGCGTGGCGCCCCGTTCGCTGATGCGGGCTACCCGAATATCTTCAATGATGTCGTCAATAGTGAGGGCAGTGCTGGCAACTGCAGCTGTGCAGGTCATGTCACCAACCGTACGATAGCGCACAGCATGGTGTTGGATAACATCACTTGCATCCAAATTAAGAAACTCAGACTTAGCGACCATTTGTCCGTTGTCGGTAATGACTACTTCTCGTTGGTGGGTAAAATAGAGCGAAGGTAAGTCTATTGCTTCGTTTTTGACATAATTCCAGACGTCCAACTCGGTCCAGTTAGATATGGGAAATATGCGAACATTTTCTCCCTTAGAAATTCGACCGTTGTAAATATTCCACAACTCAGGTCGCTGTTTTTTGGGGTCCCACTGACCAAACTCGTCGCGTACCGAAAAAATTCGCTCTTTGGCACGCGCTTTTTCCTCATCGCGACGTGCGCCGCCTATACAGCAATCAAACTCAAACTCTTCGATAGCATCCAAAAGTGTGTAGGTTTGAAGTGCATTTCTACTTGGAAACTTGCCAATTGCGTCTTGCAAGCCGCGGACCTTGATGGTGTCCTGAACTTTTCTAACTATGAGTTTCTCCCCTATCTTTGCTGCTATCTCATCGCGATAGGCGAGCACTTCGGGAAAATTATGTCCGGTATCTATGTGAACCAAAGGGAAAGGAAACTTGCCGGGCCTAAATGCCTTGAGTGCAAGATGCACTAAAGTAATTGAGTCTTTGCCACCCGAAAAAAGCAAGGCTGGTCGTTCAAATTGACCGGCCGCCTCACGAAAGATATGAATGGCCTCAGCCTCGAGAGTGTCCAGATAATCTCTGTGTTGACTCATTGTATGATAATTTCTCCGGGGCGAATCTTAACAAACTAAAGCATAAGGGTCAACATAGATCTTTCCGAACTTACAACGAGCCATAGTTCTACTTGAGCGAATCAAAAGCCGCGATAACGTCAAAAAGCTCGGCGTCAATGCTACTTTTTCGTTGACGGTGGTAGCTCAGGTTAAGCTCACTGAGCAGTTGGTCAATGTTTTGGTCAGCCCGCTGCATGGCGGCCAAACGACTGGCATTCTCACTAGCCAACGATTCTGCACAAGCACGGAAAAGTGAAACGAAAAGATATTCATTAATTAGAGCGCGCAGTGTCTCGGTGCCTGAGCCTATAACCTGGGCATATCTGCCGTTTGGCCAGGACAGCTGGCCAAGACTTACCAGCCACTCTCGGTCAAGTGGCAAAAGTCGTTGCGCGAATGGCTCATAGACCGCAGCGGACTGCGGACGATTGTAGAAGAGATACAGTTCGGGTGCTTGGTTTAATTGGCGCTGGCTTTGGGTTTCTACCAGAATTTCAGCAACCAATGGGACAATACCTTCAACCGATGAAGGCAATTCAAAAAGTCCGAGCACGGATAATCCAGCATCAAGCAATCGGCCATGCACGCGCTCTCCGACGGCCCAAACTCTGCACGTTTTTGACAAACTCGTTAGTTTGTCGTGTGCAAAATCAGCAACGATGTCATTGAACTGACCGACCAGGCCCTGATCAGAACCAAAAACAATAGCATCAATTGACTTTGAGTTCTGTTTTTTTTCTGCAAAGGGAATCGTCTGAGCCTGCTCTCGAAGACAGACACCAAGCCCCAGTTCTATCGATCGATAATAGTCAGCCAAAGCACGTACTGAATTTTCGTATTGTCCGATGCTGGATGCTGCTACGGCTTTCATGGTGCGGACTACAGCCCAAAGATCTTGGCCGCCTTGGATTTTGCGACGAAGGCTTTCTGCGTTGTCGTTCATGCCTTGCTCGTTTACGCTTGCCCGTAGCGGTAAGTGGCCGCCAGCCCGGTTTGTCCCGGCATTGTTGCTGCCGGTATGATCTGAACTTTACCACCCATCTTTGCGACTATTTCGGCCAGGTTTTCTAGACTTTCACTGCCAAATTCTTCATCCAGTCGGTCAGCCTCGATTAGCAATGTCTGTACTCGTCCGTCGGCTGCGGCTTGCTCAACTTGGACCAAATCGTCGCTAGCCAGCCCTTTGGCTTTGGCTGCTAAGAAATCATCTGCTAAGCTTTTCAGTTGCGCGGCATATCCTGGTTCAAAAAGCAACCAAGCGCGCTCTCTCAACTCAGGCACCGACAAGGAAAAAGGATCAATGTCGAGGCCTTCGGCCAACAAGTAGTGGTTGTCACTAATCTTACGGAAGTGCTTGTGATGTTCGGGTAGACAAGCCAAGATCAAGGGAAGTTTCGTCGGTCGAGAATGATGTTCCAGTACCGCTGTGTCCACCGCCCTAAAATATTTTTGCGTATCGATATCGATTTCGTTCTGCTTGTCACTGTAGCCGTGATGCGTGGCAATTGTTCCATGGCCGGTACCGGCATGGGAAGACACGGATTTCTCCGGTTCACTCAGCTCACTACCCAATGCCGAAGCTATGGTGATTGGAACGGCTGGTTGCGGAACGATCTCGTCCAAAGTATTGCGGTTTCCTTCAAAGAGCTGAATTTTGTTGATGCTCAAACAGAGAATCTGAAATCGATCAACCGATTGCAAATAACGCCGCAGTGGATTTAAATGAAAACTATCCCCCACAACAATCAAATCAGCGACTGGTCGTTGAAGCCGGAATATCTCAAATCGGTCCTGACCGCACAGTATCGCTAAGCCTTCCCATGTATGAGCCCAGAAGTCAAAATCATCACCAAGCGCCTCAAGAGCTTTCAGACTGTCGTGCATATTTGCATCTGGATATTTCTCCAAAAGTGATAGCTTGAGCTGTTTTACACTATTGCGAAACCGGATGGGATCCTGCTGATTATCGGGGTGAGAACGATGAGTTTCTTGATAAATGGAAAGGCATGGTCCACCATCAACCGATTCCAACGAAACCAACTTATCGTACGTTAGGGACATTTCTTTTTCTGACATCTATTTCTCCTTTAGTCGAAAACCTTCTAGTGCTTCTTTTGCATTTTTTAAAATGGCTTCTCTATCTTCGTCGCTTAGTTTGAGTGTGGAGTCTAGCCGTTTGTGCAGATCCTTGGGTAGTTCATTGATGGAAAGCCGCAGGGTGTTTTCGGCTTCTTGCATGCGATCGATTGGCACTAAATCCATGAGCCCTTCTGACAAGGCAAGGAGCAGAGCGATTTGTTCTGGAACGCTTACTGGGGAAAATTCGGGCTGCTTGAGGCACTCGCGGATTCGCTTGCCGTGTTCAATAGTTGTGCGAGTTTCTTCGTCTAAGCGCGCTCCAAATCGGGAAAATGTTTCCAGCTCCTCAAACTGTGCATAGCCGAGCTTGAGATCACCGGCCACAGCTCGATAGGCTGCTCGTTGTGCCTTGCCGCCAACTCGGGAGACGGACTTACCGACGTCAACTGCCGGAAGCACGCCAAGTTCGAACAAGCTAGGTGAAAGGTACACTTGACCGTCGGTGATAGAAATCAGGTTGGTTGGAATAAAAGCAGAGATATCTTGAGACTGTGTCTCTATGATTGGTAACGCGGTTAAAGAGCCTCCACCTCGTTCTGCTCTTAGATGCGTCGAACGCTCAAGCAAGCGCGAATGGATATAGAAGATATCGCCTGGAAAAGCTTCTCGACCCGGTGGACGTCGCAACAAGAGTGACAACTCACGGTAAGAGCGGGCATGATGAGTTAGATCATCGTATACGATCAAAACGTCGCGCCCCTTTTCCATAAAGGCCTCAGCGATGCTAGTTGCAGCGTAGGGCGCGATATACGTGAGACCCGGTGGGTCGTTTCCTTCGGTCACGACAACAACTGTGTAATCCATTGCGCCTTTTTGGCGTAGAACGGCAACTGTTTTCGCAACAGCAGATGCACGTTGCCCTATAGCGCAATATACACACAAAACTCCGCTATCCTTCTGGTTAAGAATGGTATCAATCGCAATTGCTGTTTTACCAGTTTGTCGGTCGCCAAGTATTAGCTCGCGCTGACCGCGACCGATAGGGATAAGTGCATCGATCACCTTAAGGCCAGTGGAGAGAGGTTCGGTAACTGCAGAGCGGTCCATAATGTGCGCGGCAGGTCGTTCAATGGGGAGTCGTTCGTTTGAAACTACGGCGCCCTTTTTGTCGAGCGGACGACCCAACGGATCTATGACCCTACCAAGTAGGCCCTCGCCAACGGCTACATCCATTACCCGCCCTGTTCTCTGCACCTCATCGCCTGCGCGTAGGTTTTGGTAGTCTCCGAGCAAAACGACACCAATTTCATCCGCATCGACATTGAATGCAATACCGAGTACATCTCCAGGGAAGCGGATCGACTCTTCAAATCCGAGTCCAGGCAGTCCCGAGACTATGGCTATGCCTGTCGAGACCCTAGTGATCGTACCTATCTCTCGTGGCTTAAGATTGGGCTCAAGTGCTGCCAACGAATTTTCCAACTGCGCAAACGCTTGATCGTAGTCAACCTTTAGGCTTTTAACGTCACTGTTCATCAGCCATCCTGTGCTTTCAGAAGATCGTCAAAACCTTCTTCTAAGTTGGAAAGATAGTCGGCTATGCTCCATGAAACTTTTTGTCCATTGACGTTAAGTTCTACCCCACCGATTAAGTGCTCTGCCAGTTCAAAGTTAACCTTAGTTTGCGCACCAACAACCTGATGGATTGAAGCCTCAATTGAAGTCCTCAATTGCGAAGAAATAGCGAACGCAGAACGAACAATAAGCGGTTGTGCTTGCTTTTTGAGAACGGCTGTCAGTGACTCTTTTTCCGTTTCGTCCATATTTGACAATCGCCGGTTAAAAGCATTCACCATTGGCTCTTCTAGGCTTGTTCCTGCAAGGTCCCTCAATACTTTTCGAGAAACAGCTATAACGCTGTTTTGAGTTCTTAAACTAATTTCCTTGCGTAAACTCTTTTCTTCTTCGGCTAAGGCGACTCGCCGTTTGTTGCTTAACTGGTCGGCTGCTTCTCTGGCTTCATTTAAAAGACGCGACTTTTCTGCCTGAGCTTGATCCTGAGCCTTTTTCAGAAAGTCGTCGCTTTGCTGATTGAGTTCCTTGTTTCTGCGACCGTATTCTTCCTTCTGCTTCTGCGCCTCGCCTTTTTCTGACTGAGCGTACGCCAATTTCTCGGCAATACCCTTTTCTCGCTTGTCTATAGCATTAAGAATCGGTTTATACAAAAAGACCTTCATTAAGATAATCAGAATGATGAAGTTGACCGCCTGTGCGACGATTGTGAACCAATCTATTGTCATGGCTCTACTTGCCTACAACAGCGATGGCATGATTCCAAAATGGATTAGCAAAGATCAGGATCATCGATACCACAAAACAATAAATGGCTGTTGATTCGATCATAGCCAGACCGACGAATAAAGTTCGAGTAATGGTTGCAGAAGCATCAGGTTGTTGTGCCAGAGAACCTAATGCTTTCGCGACCGCTCGGCCTTCTGCTAGTGCTGGACCCATGGTCCCAAATCCTGTTGTGATTCCGCCTATTATAATTGACGCTACTGCAATAATAGTCATGCTATCCATACGTATCTCCTTTATTTTTTTTGGGCAGTCGGTTTAGGGTTTTGAGCTTTCATCGCTGCCGCAATGTACACCGCCGCCAATATGCTAAAGATGTAAGCCTGCACCATTCCGGTGAGTAAGCCTAGCACCGTCATCAGTACTGGGAAGATGAAGGGCGAAATGGTAAGCAGGATTGCGACTATCATCGCCCCACTCATCATATTTCCAAATAGACGCACAGCAAGTGCCAGTGTTCGCGAAATTTCACTAATTATGTTGAATGGCAGCATGATAAACGTCGGTTTTATGTAGGTTTTGAGGTAGTTACCCAGTCCTTTTTCCGCGATGCCGAAAAACGGTACAGCTATAAACACACAAAGCGCGAGTGCAATCGTGGTCGAAAGAGAACCGGTTGGGGGTTCGTAACCGGGAATTATAGTGAAGAGGCTAGCAGTCCCTATGAAGAGAAAAAGTGTACCAAGGAAATTGATATATTTCTTTGGTTCGCTTAGGCCAACTTCTTTGATTTGTCGTTGCATCCCTGTGACAAGCATTTCTAACAGGTTTTGCCAGCGTGATCTTTTTTCTGTTATCGATAATTTTCGTGTTATAATTATTGCGACGACTAGCAGTACTATCATCAAAGCCCAAGTAAAAACGATAGTGGCGTTGAGTTTAACAAAACCATATTGCCAGTATATGAGTTCGTCGGGACTAAGGCGCATCTATAACCTCCGCTTTGTTAGGGCTCGGCTTTGCTGCTTGGCTATGTGTTACCCGAAGTATGATCACCCGTGCTATGAGAAACCCTACGGTACACATTACTATCCGCTGCCATTGACCGCCGCCAACAAAATAGAAGGTGGCCAAAACTACAGAAATGCGTACTAGCCAAGCCCCCAAGAACCAAAGCGCTGGGTGTTTTGATGTAAGTCCTCGTTTTATTGTCCACAGCAGGCCACCAAAGAAAAACGCGCCCAAACACAAACCCGCAATAAAGGCGGCAATCATCGTAACGATGTCAATCATCGGTATCCTCCTTTTTTATATCTGCATGTTCTTTATTTATCCAATGCCAGGCATTTGCACATCCGACCGTCAGACCGATGATCAAGAATGTGAGAATCCAGGGATAGCTGCCTGTAGAAATTTGTTCTATCCAAAAACCAAGCGCTACGCCAAGCAAGGTGGGCACGGTCACGGACCAACCTATGAGTCCCATCATGCCTAAGCCAAACCAAACACTCTTGATACCGGTTCGTTTAGCTCTGATCTTGCGACTAGTCTTTGCTCGAATTTGCTGGCTTAAGGAAATTTTGTCATTCTTATACATGGCTAAACCCAGCGATGCGACTTATGAAGGAACTTTCTATTTTGCTCATAACCGAGCGTAAATTCCGCTCACTTTGATCCAAAATTTTGAATTCTCTCTCTACTGCATCGTATAGATGGTCGAGGTCAGCACTTGCAATTGCATTGCGTACGGAAACTATCACGTCGAGGCCCGTTTTTATAAGAATTCCTTGGTCGACTGCCAGATACACTTCACCTTGCTGCCCAACTTCATACATCAGGATTCCAGGAAATATTCCTGCTACAAAATCCAGTCGATTGGGCAATACCCCTAATGAGCCCACACCGGTATCCGCGACGATGCGAGAGACGCCGACTTGGGCAGCAAACACGCCAAATGGTAGCAAAATTCTAAGATTTAAAAGTGTTTGTTCCGCCATCAACGCCCTCCGCTTTGCTTTTTTCTTTAGCTTCGTCGATTTTGCCAATCATATAGAGCGCACGTTCTGGATAGTCCTTAAATTCGTCATTCAGGATTCGTTCACAACCGTCTAACGAATCTGAGAGTCCAACTAGCTTGCCACTGAGTCCGGTAAATTTTTCGGTAGTAAAAAACGGCTGAGTTAGATAACGCTCTAATCGCCGAGCTCGGTTGACTAGGGCTCGATCTTGGACCGAGAGTTGCTCCAACCCTAGCATGGCAATTATGTCCTTAAGATCTTCGTACTGAGCAAAAGTATTCCGGATTTGTTGTGCCAAGTGATAGTGGCGTTGGCCGATGATTGTAGGTGTGGCCATTTTTGAACTGGACTGCAGAGGATCGATGGCTGGATACAAACCTTGACTGGCACGTTTGCGTGAGAGCACAATAGAGGAAGAAAGATGCGAAAAGGTGTGCACCGCTGCGGGATCAGTAAAATCGTCTGCTGGAACATAAACAGCCTGTATCGATGTGATAGCACCTGTTTCGGTGTTGGCAATTCGCTCTTCTAACTGTGCAAGTTCGGTTCCCATTGTCGGCTGGTAGCCCAAGCGTGAAGGCATTTGCCCCATTAAACCGGAGACTTCCGAACCAGCTTGGATAAAACGGAAAATGTTGTCTATCAAAAGTAGTACGTCTCGATGCTCGTCGTCACGGAAGTACTCAGCCATAGTAAGTGCTGCATGACCAACCCGGAAGCGACTGCCAGGGGGCTCATTCATCTGGGCAAATACCATCACCATATTCGGCAGCACGCCAGCTTCCTTCATCTCACGGTACAACTCTTCACCCTCGCGGCAACGTTCACCAATGCCGCAAAAAATGCTAACGCCGTCGTGGTGGCCTATCATGTTGTGAATTATTTCAGTCAACAATACCGTCTTGCCTACACCCGCACCGCCAAACAAACCTGCCTTGCCGCCACGTTCCAACGGCATCAGAACATCGATAACTTTGATCCCCGTCTCAAAAATCTGTGACGAAGTGGAATGTCTGGTTAACGAGGGTGGCGATTGATGGACCGATTTCCATTGAATATCGTTAGGTTGAGCCTGTCTATCGATAGCATTCCCAAAAACGTCAAACATTCGTGAGAGAATCCCTTTGCCGACAGGAGCCATTAGAGTACCACCGGTATCTTCTACTGGTGCGCCGCGGGCCAACCCCTGTGTTGGGGTCAGTGCTATCCCCCGCACATGATGAGCATCGAGTTGAGTTAGAACCTCAATTGCGATTGTGCCATTTTGGGCGTGTAATAAAGAATAGATAGCCGGCAAGTGCTCAGCAAAGCAAATGTCTACAACGCTGCCGCGAATAGAAACTACTGCACCCTGGTTTGGAATATTGTTCTGACTTATTTTGGATTGCAAACGATTGGGTACGAAAAATCTTTTTTCTCTTGTATTTTGTAACATCTGGTTTAAAACATAAACAAAGAGAAAGAGCTAGTCGGTGCGGTAGCGCACACCATGTATCACTGCGTAATCGGCCCAAGCTGCACCTTTGCTGTAACAAGCATAAAACGAGCAGTAGCGAGATAGATTTAAGCTAATAACTATGTGGAAGAGTACGATAAGAAAACCGCTCGAACTTGGCAACTTCGAGCGGATTCTTTCACAAATATTCTATTTGCCAACACTCAGTGTGCCGCTGGAATCTATGCTATGCCATTCTGGTCCAACGCCAATTTCATCCGCGTTAGCAACAAAATAAAGCCGATTGTCTACTTTATACAGAGCTGTCGGTTGAGGGCCATCATTTACAAAATCATGCTCAAGAGTTACTGTATCGCTGGTGTTGAGCGAGTATAAGTCGGACTCGGAAGAGTCGCTTAAACCGACTCCTGAGGCTGGACCTTGGGCAAAAACATACGCTCCGGCGACAGAACCTACGTTAATTTCCTCAACAAGCTCTATCACATTTGCGGTAGTAAAGCCGGCGCTTGGTATCGATCGGCCCAACGTGCTTGGTAAGTTTTTCGTTTTACTGCCGGATTCTAAATTTCTTCTCGATTCTAGACCAACTGCGTTACCAATCCGTATAAGCGACCGACAGCAGGGCTACAAGCTTTAGAGAATCAGCTAAAATCCAAAAATCACAAGCAAATGCAACATAGTGTTGAAAATATGTCATTTTTTTTTCATCAATACAAAATCAGATTTACCAGTTTTCTGTATTAGATTATAGAGGATAAAATCCCGGTACTGGATGTTGTTGCCAATGACGAAAGCGGACGCATGGTCGATGTTGAAATTCAGACGGTATTGTTGCGATTGTTGCTCAAACTAGGCAAAGATCCGACAGCCTAGTTTGGTCGACTAAGTTCCCCGTGATGCC
The DNA here is from genome assembly GCA_038204425.1 of Spirochaetia bacterium. GTDB lineage: Bacteria > Spirochaetota > Spirochaetia > DSM-27196 > Salinispiraceae > JBBRCZ01. The sequence goes on from JBBRCZ010000015.1 coordinate 55,674, forward strand.
AAGCGTAATATGCGTATAGAATTCGAATGTTTAGCGGTCAAGTTCAGACTTTTGGCGAATACAGTGTGGCTTTAACCAAAGAACACTGTCGCTAAGTTGTAAATGGTCCTGGCAGAGGAATTGCAGCAGACAAGAGCATATAGTTTGCTTGCAATCTTTGGAAAAAAGGGCCAAAATAGAACTATTATCATCAATCATACGTTTTGAGACTACTCGCGGGCCAAACTCTCCAGTGGATTGCCGGCAACTTGGGTTGACGCTAGGTACACTGAAACTAAACGATTTTTAAAAGGTGGGTATCATGAGCACTATTGTTGTCTATAAATCAATCTCTGGCTTTACTAAAAAGTATGCCAAGTGGATAGCCGATGATTTAAAATCAGATTGTATTGATCTTAAAAATTTACGTGCAAACATGATAGACCAACATACAACTATAGTATTTGGCGCCAGCCTTCATGCAGTCGGCATCAGTGGATACAAAAAATTAAAAAAAATTTTGATAGCTTCTAAATACCGAGAGTTGGTGCTTTTTGCAGTTGGAGCATCACCAAAAAAAGATGGTATTGAGAAGGAAATAGCCGATTCAAATCTCAAAACTTATCAAGATAAACTAATTAATTTATTCTATTTTAGAGGAGGATTTGATTACTCCAAGCTTAATATTTCTAATAAAATTTTGATGGCATTACTTAAAATTAAAATAAGAATTAAAGGGGAAGGAGAGCGAACCAGTGACGAAAAAGGAATGCTGGCATCATACGAAAAACCATTCGATGCAACAAAATATGAAAACGTAAAAGAACTTGTTGCCTATGTATTGAACCTAAAATAGGCACAAAGGCAACGATATGCATAACAGTGCTGAAATCTGGAATACATGCGGTTTCATAGCTATCTTTGTAGTTTAATTCCGGCTCAAAATTACTTGGACTTGTCAAAATTTGACAGTCCGCGTAGAAGTTATATATAGTAACTTACAAGATTGTACGACTACTATCTTGCCCTAATTCGTGCTTTTTTTAAAAAATCTGCTGCGCAGCCCTGCTTGGGGTACAAAAATGGAGGCAAGCATGCAAGTAAATTTTTTGCCTCATCTCTACGAGTTTGGAATTAATCCACTGCTTGTCTCTGGACTAGGAAACGATACTTTAGGAAAAAAAATAGCCAGTGCACTATCCAGATTCTCTCTCCCAAGCTCCGGGATTACTTTTTCTGATAGATACCCAACCGGCACCGTAACCGTTTCAATTGCTCATATCGATGTTCCCAAGGATCTTCCCCATTCAATACCTCTGCTCTATCATGGTTCACTTACTCTTCGAAACCAAGAATCACGAGAGACTCACGATGTACTAAAACAACGAGCCAAAAAAACTTTTGTTGCTATCAACATCAGAAAACCTTGGTTTGACGACGCCTTATTTTCTACCTACTATAAAATTGTCGCTTGGTTAAAAATCAATCGAGACGAACTGGGAATCCTAATTCACAATAATAATTTGCACACATCAGATCTACTTAAAGCAACGGGGCGCAACCAGGAGGCAGCGCCTTCTACACTCAACTAAAAAACGAATGGGGCAGTATGTGAAAAAACTTACTATAGCACTAATTAATCTTCATGGCTTGATTAAAAATGAACCAGAACTAGGCATTGACTCGGATACTGGTGGCCAAACAATATATGTGCTCGACCTTGCACGGGCCCTTGCACAATCCGATATGGTAAAGAGTGTCACGATTTTTACCCGCCAGATTATAGATCGAAAATATGACAAAGCATATGGCCAAATTACAGAATCACTTGGAGGAAGCGGGCGGATTGTCCGCATACCATTTGGTCCAAGTCGTTACCTAAAAAAAGAAAGTCTCTGGCCCTATATTGATTCATTTATTGACCAAGCTCTCAACTATATTAGAAGAGAACGATTTCACCCTGATATAGTACACGGTCATTACGCCGAATCGGGCTATGCAGCCGCCCAGTTGGGGAGACTGCTTGGAATCCCAACAGTTTTTACGGGCCATTCACTTGGTCGCATTAAGCGAAAAAGACTGCTCGAGGGTGGAAAAAACCAAGAACGGATTGATGCCCAATATGCATTTGAAAGTCGCATTGAAGCAGAAGAGTTTACCTTGGATACAGCAGCATTTGTTGTCACCAGTACCTATCAAGAGATTGAAGAACAGTACTCAATTTACAATAACTATCGTCCCGAATGTATGGAGGTAATCCCGCCAGGAATTGATCTGGATCGATTTTTCCCACCTTCGGATCTTGCGAAAAAAAACCCCCTGATAGAGAGGCTGAGCAATTTTCTCAATGAACCGGACAAACCGGCACTGCTTGCGATTGCCCGCCCCGACGAACGAAAGAACTTTGAGGCGCTAATTCGTGCCTACGGCAGTGATCATAATCTTCAAGAGAAGGCAAACCTTATTCTAATTGCAGGAACGCGAGATGATGTCAATGAAATGGATCCAGCATCCCGCAAGGTTCTTTATAGTATCTTGCATTTGATTGACAAATATGACTTGTATGGAAAGGTCGCGTACCCAAAGGCCCATTCCCAAGAAGAGATTCCATCTCTTTACCGTTGGGCGACCACTCGCAAGTCAATATTTGTAAACCCCGCATACACCGAACCTTTTGGGCTTACACTTCTTGAAGCGGCAGCGTGCGGACTGCCTTTGATTGCAACCAACGACGGTGGTCCGCAGGATATAATCGGTGCCTGCGAAAACGGGACACTAATCAACCCGCTCGAGCCCAAAGAAATTGTACATGCGGCACTAAATATTCTCAACAATTCCGAGATATGGGAGCAGTTCTCTGCAAACGGAATCAAAGGAACTCTCAGTCACTATTCTTGGAATGCCCATATCTCAAAATATTTGCGTGGAATACAAGAGCTAGTTGAGGGAAAACGCTCTGATCGTTTTATATTTTCCAGCCCACTTCCCCAAAAGATTTTGCACCTTGAACGCTTAATTATTACCGATATTGATAACACCCTTACTGGTGATGCACAAGCTCTCGCTGAATTTATAAAAATTCTAAAAGAACTCCCTGCGCAGATTGGCTTCGGGATAGCAACTGGGAGAAGCAAAGAAAGCGCTCTAAACATGCTTGACAGTTTGGGAGTTCCCAGACCGGACATTCTTATCACTTCGGTTGGGACCGAAATCCACTTTGGACAGAATCTAGTACCCGACAGAACATGGGAGGGTCAGATCAATTTTGAGTGGCATCCCGATAGAATCATGGCCGCACTAAAAGACGTGCCAGGAATTTTTCTCCAAAGCCAAGAGCAACTGTCACGATATAAAATAAGTTACCAAATTGATACCAAACTCACTACGGCCGCGGATGTTAGAGAATTGTTACGAAAAAATGGACTAAGAACAAAACTAATTTTTTCCTTGGGCATGTTTCTCGATGTTATCCCGATCCGAGCCGGTGACGGTCTCGCGATCCGCCAGATTGGATTTAAACTGGGAATCCCCTGGGAACACATCCTTGTTGCAGGCGATTCTGGTAATGACGAGGCAATGTTAAAGGGAGAAACCCTTGGCATTATTGTTTCAAACCATAGCCCCGAACTAAAGAAGCTGTCGGGTTGGCCTAGAATCTACTTTTCAAATAAAGCGAATGCTGCGGGTATTCTGGACGGCATACAGTACTACCACTTTCTTTCTGACAACATAGAGATTCCTAATGACCGACACGATGACTAATAGAGCAGCCGATGTGAACTACTAAGCCTCACTTTCTCTTGACAGAATTATGCCTGTCGTAGAAAAAATCTTTGTAGATTCCAACGAAGAAGAATCTTATAAACGAGACTTCTGTGATGTACTTGCAGAAAATTGGATCACTTTTTTGGCCCGTTTTTTCAGCTTTATCGCTCTCGATATGACTTCTCCTACCACCTAGAAGGAGCAGTCACACTGCTTGTTAAATCTGCAATAAATCGGCCCAATCCCCTCAGAAAGCTTGATAAAAAAAGTTAAATGATCCCGAATGGCTAGTCTCAAACAAAATGGTGGGTGGTGCATTGTATGTTGATCTATTTAGCGAAAACCTAAAACAACTTAAAGAGACGATCCCTTATCTCGCCGACCTTGGTCTTGAATATGTACACTTAATGCCACTATATGCAGCTCGACCCGGTAACAAAGGCGGTGGCTATGCCGTTAGCAACTACCGCTCCGTCGATCAAAAACTTGGAACCATTGAAGACCTAAGTGACGTCTCTACCCAGCTCCATGAAAGAGGTATGTCTTTGGATATGGACTACGTTCAACTCATATCAATGGGACCTCAATTATTCAAACCCGGAAGTGTTTATTGCAATGCTTGGCGAGCTGCTTTTCCTTGCAAATACTGGAGTTGATATTATTCGGCTGGATGCTGTTGCTTTTATCTGGAAGCAAATGGGTACCGCTTGCAAAAACCTGCCAGAGGCACATACCTTAATCCAAGCATTTAATGCAGCT
>JBBRCZ010000016.1:0-51675 GCA_038204425.1 Spirochaetia bacterium
TATCACCTAAGCTAATCAATCAAACATTGACGTTTGCTACCAAGCCTAAACTTAGTAGCCTACTTAAGGTACCCGCACCAAAACTCTTCCAAGTTCTAATGCTTGCTTCCTTCCCCTTCTCTATTAACTGTTAAAGATCATAAGACAACTTGAGGGCAACCCTCTTGATCGAGGATCAAATCCTTATCATACGTTGTCTCTGATGTACACCCCTGCGCTTGGCCGGAGCGTGAGGCATACTATATACGCTAGGCCGACCGTAGTCAAGCGATTCTGAGCGATTTTTGGCCGGAATTTAGCTTTTTTGGAGCTCCATCGCAACCTTTGGACCTAATATGTAATATTAACTATACTCGGACTGGCCACAGAAAAAACGTTGCGCCCCAGTACTTTACCGCGTACGAGACTGAGTTCTTTTTTTAGGCTAACTGCATGATTCTGAAGAATTTGGCGGCTTTCTTGATTGCGTTGCAAGACTTGCTCTCGCAACTTGTCAAGATGGGAAGCAAGTTCGTCCAAGTCCGGACTTCCCATGGGCTGAACCGTGCGATAGAGCTCAGTAAGGGGCACTAAACAGTCTTGCACTTCAAGTATGCTTTTTACCACCTGTTGTTCACGGATAGTGTACTCTTCCAAGTCTTCATAGTTGTTGCTGTTGATGGCCGACTCACGAACGTCCAATAGATCCAGATAGTTTTGCAGGGTTTCGCGTTGATGTTCCATCATCTGTCTATAGCGTTTAAAAATTGCTATTCGCTGATCAAGATCAGCGGTACTTGTCAGCATAAGACTACCCAGCGATATTCAGACCGGACGAAGCTCGGCCTTCTACATTGGTACGCACTGCAATGGTCGCCCAGGCGTCTCGCAACTCCAATAACATGTTCCTTACGGTGACCGCAGGTTCAATGTCTTTTTTAAAGTTGGCTTCCATTAGCTGTCGATTAAACCAGATATAGAGGTTAAAAAGCCTGGTTGCAAACTCCCCGCCCGTCTCCATATCTAGCGAACATGACAGTTCGGTGACGATATCGCGAGCTTTCTGAAACGCAGCATTGACGATATCCAACCTGCTGCCTTCGCCACGAAGCTCTTCTACAGCCTGATCAATGTTGCGAATCGCGGCATCGTATAGCATGACGATGATCTGCCCTTGGGATGCGGTCTTGACCTTGGTTTCTTTGTAGGCATGTGCGGATGTTGTTTGCATTCGGTTGCCCCTTTCCTATGTTATTACAAGAAGCTGCTTGGATTTTCCAAGCCGCCTCTATTATTATCGGCTTATCGAGCCTGTTCTATCAATGCCGAAACGGGAACTATTTCATATCCTCGTTGCAGAAGACCATTAATAAGCACATCGAGTTTTTGAAACAAGTAGTCATCCCGGCCATTTGCAATATTTTCGTCAAAACCTGGTCGTCCGACAGTCATGGCGATGACGCTGCCAGGCTTTTTTTGCTTGATTACAAACTCTACCAATGACGCAGCATCTTGATAAAGTTGATTGAGTCCAATGCCTTGAAAACGCGTAACAGAATCTAGGCTGTCTACATCCTTGCCAACCATGGTGTAGTTGAGTTCACGGCCAGCCTTAAGTATCATGTCGTTTACTATATAGTATGGCGTTCTCCAAAGAAGAGTCAGTTCTTGGCCTGTAGCTTCGTTAAAATCGTCTTCATTGCGGGCCAAACCCTGTTTTATAAAATCGGCGCTTATCTGATAGCGCGGGTCCGACATATTAAAGTATTGATAAAACAGGTTGCCAATCTCGTGGCCAGCTTCGGCGATTTCGCGACTGGCGCCAGGAAAACGTCTTATAAACTCACCGCTAACAAAGAACGTCGCTTTGACATTATAACTATCCAAGGTTGCAAGAATTTGGCCTAGACCGTCAGCCGAATCGATGGCATTGAATGTCAGACTAACAGAACGGCGACGCAAGCGATTACCGTGTTGAAAGTGCTCAAAATTCACCGGTTCCGAGCCTGCCCCTGCCAAAAGTTCTTCAAATGTGGTCTTTGGGGGGTCAAAAAGTTGAAAAGTGCCGAGATCTTGTGTTTTTCTTACCATGACCAAATTTACATAAGGTCCTGAGTACAACGTTTCTAAGTAAACACGATAAGACTGGTTTGCGCTCACTGCTTCGTTGACTAAATACGGCTCACGACTTAGCCACTTTCCCTCGTCGTTGGTTCGCACTTGGTCTTTGCTCTTGATAACCGGCAAGCCCGTTTCCTTATCAAAGCCTTGTGCCTCGGCCTGGCTAAAAAATAGGAACTGCCTATACAGTGAGTCAGCTACTGCAGCGGGTAGACGAACAAGTTCTGTATACCACCGCCCAGCAATCACAAAGTCGTTGGCCTCCACCCAAATTGCGTGCAAAGGTTCTGGGTGTCGTATCTCTCTCAACAATGCCCAGTCATGATAATTGCGAACCTGCACCCCTGTAGGCGTCACGAGCAAAACCTGCGTCAAAGTTCCATTACTTACGAGCTTAGAGCTGGCCGGAGATTCTAGCACCACAAAACGCGATGCGCGACTTACGTTGCTGGTGTCCAGTCGGTAAAATATTGAACGTAGTATGGGACCTGTGCGGTTGCTGGTAAGCAGCGTTATTCTATCGTCATTGGACCAAAGAACTTGCTTTAGTTCCATATAGCGCGGCAGAAGCAGATAGGGCAGCTCTACGGCCTTAGCTTCTCTGTCGTAGTCATCAATTCCAAGCAAATACAGGAAGATATTGTTGCCACCTTTGTCCAAAAGCAACATTCGACCTGATGGTGCAACCCAAAACCTATCGAAGATAGCGTCAAAACCTTGCGGCAGTCGGCCGATTATTTTACCTGGCTTTAAAAAATCTTGGTAAAAAGAACGGGTAAAGAGTTCGCCGGCTCTAATTTCGTAAACCAGCTTGCCACTCACGTAGATCAACTCATTGTTAAAACCAAAGGTCACGCTTGCAATGGTACCAGGCCCAATGCTGCGCAACTTTTCGTCGGGCATTTTTCCGGCCTGGGCTTGGTTTAAGGAAAAATAGTGCAAACGACCATTTTTTTGGTAAACACATATAGATGAGTCACTTGCCCAACGAACCGGCAATGTGCTTAAGGTCAGTTCGGTTGCGGTACTGATTACATAGTCTTTTCTTTCTTGGATGTCGTAGAGGATCAAATCGCCCCTCGCACTACTGGTGGGGCGAATGTAGCTAACAAATCTTCCGTCGGGGCTTGCTTGAACTGGTCCAAGCTTACCTATGCCTACCTCTCCTCCATTGAGAAAGGAACTCAGTCCAGCGACGGGGCTTACGTCACCGCCACTTACTTTGGTTCGAAACACGCCAAAACGATTTTGAATCTGAAGTTGGTTACTTGATGACAAGTAGGATATGCTCTCAGGAAACCATGTCAAATGCCGCAAGAACTTGGTGTCGAGCTTGCCTTCAAACGAAGAGTTGTAGCTTCCATAGACGGGTGCGGTGGCCTGAGCGGTAAAAAGCAGTTTGTTGTCTTGGTTTAGGTCCAATGATTCAAACTTGAGATCTGCGTTTGCGTTAAAGAGAAACAAAGTCAGTAGGGCAAGAACCAAAATGGCACTTTTACTTTTCACCAAGACACTCCATCGAGTTTATATTTCTATTTTCGGCATGCTTTGTGGACAGCTGAGCTTGTTTCTTCCATATAGGCATCCAAAAAAAAGGCAAGCTGGTCGAGCTGCTCAATCAGTCTTTCCAAACGGATAAGCATAAAACTTGCTTGGCGGGACTCGAGAGCTTTAAAGCTCTCTTTGGTAAGCACTTCAAAACTGTTCACCATACCTCCCTCGAGTTGCAAGAAGAGCACTCGTTTGATGCGTCGCTTTGATGCGAGCCCACTTATCTATAGTAAGCGCAAGCGTGGCGGATTGCAATTGACACACTATAAACCTGGGCTGAATGCCACCAGCCAACGCCCTTGTTCAAGTTTAAGGGTAAGACGAATGGTACGCCCATCTGCAAGGCGACAGTCCACCTCAGCCTGTGTGTCTCCAGTTTGTTCATCGATTATTTGAGCGGCAGAAACTGCGCCAGAACTAAAGCCAGTTGCCGCTCGCGCACTGTCAAAAAGACCAAGTAGATTGAATATGGCGCGGCTCTCTCCAACAACCAAATCTTGCGCCGCAACAAAGTTTCCTTTGCTCATGGCATCAAGAAAGCTTTTTGCTTGCATACTTGGACTTCGTCTGCCGGTTGTTCGTAGACTCTGTGGATCGGTGCCCGCTTGGCGCGTGGACTGCATAAAGGAAAGCGCCTCATTGTTGAGACGGGCCAACCACTTACCTTCAAACTTGTGGACTAGAAAGATAAAATCTTGACCGCTAGGCAAGCTTAACAAAACCTTGGCTTGTGCGGCTGGCTCGTACCAGTATACGGCTTGGTTGGCGCTGTTGGTGTAGCTCAAGACTCGCGTCTTTAGTTCTATGGTTTTGTCAAATGTAGTGGTTCTAGTGGTTGTTGTTGCAGCACCAATGACCGACAGCGAGTCGTTGCCCGTTACAGCTCCCCGTTGGCTAGTTTGCTGCGGTGCATACATCTGGGCAATAGCCCCAGCCAGACTCACGATAGCACGGTCAGCAGGATGAACCAATGCTTCTATAGATTGCGGATTGTCAGAGCTGAGACCTAGGTAGAGTTTTTCTACCAAGGCAGCTGGCATCAAACCAAGCGGTCTAGCGCCAAGCAATGGTGTAAAACCCAAAATGCCACAACAAAGTATGCCTGCTATTCTTCTCAGCATTGTGCCCCCTTTGTAACTATCGCCATGAATTTGGTCTTAGTTAAGGACTTGCTCACAAAATGATAGTCGTGCCCGCCTCATTTTATCGATTATACAGCTTCAAAATCCAAGCCCCTTAACCCTGCCTCCTGATAGCGGCTTACAAATGATTCTTGATAGAATAGTGGGCCAGCCCTCAGCCCGACACGAAAAACCAAGGGTGCAGAGGCTATTTCTGGCAAAAAAGCATAACGCTTGACCCTCATGACGGTCTTTCCATCGGCCTGGTAGCGGATCTCACAATTGCCGTAGTCAAGCACATCACACAGCGGCGCATTGTAAGCAAATAGGCGCTCGCCATTTTCAGTAATTACTGGCAAGAGCTCACCGTTTTTGGCAAGTTGCTGCGAAAAAACACCCATAGCTTTTTCGTTTAGCATCAACGCGTATGATGCCAGCCAGGGAAAGTCCGATGCTTGCACGACTTGCCCTAGACGCGGCGGCCGACGCCCTGCAATTACAGTCTGCCATTGCGCCAAAACTGGACTGCCATCCAATACCAAAAATAGGCCATATTCATCTTGCGTGGCCAAGTTTAGCCAGTCAAATCCCTCTGCGGCAAAGGCTTGGTAGAGCATCTAAAGCCCACCGGCCAATAAGTCCCGCCGAATCTGCCCAAGTGCTGCTTTTACTTGAAGCTCATCGCGCGCACTTTCCAGCATCTGGTTGACGATTTCAAAATATTGGTTGGTATGAACAGTAGAGTGGACTGCAGAACCATAAGGATTGGCTGCGTCTAATGAAGATGGCAGAAAAACACCGTTGATCTGGTCGTTGATGTCAATTGAATATTTTTGAAGCACTGCTCTTGCCCGCGCTGCGGCTGGTGCATTTCCTGCTACCATGTGGTGGGCGTCGCTGTCGCGGGGGCGCTTGAATCCTGCAGCCTTGAGATTTGCAGCAAGAATCCGCGAAGAAGACTCAGAGCCTGACTTTTCCGCAGACCCGTTATCTAGATTCTGATCATCAACGTTCGGGTCATGCTGGGCAAATAAGTTGCTTACTTTAGCAAAGGACTGGGGACCACTTATTATTAATTGTGAAAAACCAAAGCCAAGGCTGCTAAGGCAGGCTAAGATTATAAAGAATTTTTTCATGGTTTGGCCAATATGGGTCCGCAGCATGGTGCGGACCCAAAAACGGGATCTTAGAGTGGGTTAACGGAGGCAACTACCTTCCATTCACTAGCGACCTTTACTAAGTCAATATATTCTTCGATAGCAGGACTTAGATCATTGGGGCTGGTAAGAGTATAGATCACCCTTGCTGTTTCACCTTTTTCTTCGGTTCTAACAATTCTCAGAATTTCGTCTTGAATAAGTTTCATTTTTTCTTGGCTCATACCCGATACAAAGGTTGCCTGCTGCCTCAAAAACTCTCGTGATTCTGCGGTTGCATTCTTCTCTGCTTGTTCAAAATCAAGATTCTTGTAGGCCATCAAGTAGTTTTCTCCAACTGTTTGAGCTGGTGTACCTCCTTGAGCACACGATGCCAAAAGAACTAAAGAAACAAGGGCCAAAACCAAGCCCACTCTAGCAAAAAGTCTCATAAACAATCCTCCATTTTGTGTAATTATAGCACCAATAGCGCTATCCGTTAAGGGCAAACTCAAGCTAAAGCAATTCCGCCGCGAGTTCGGCCAGTTTTGACCTCTCGCTTTTGGCCAACGAAACGTGTCCTGAGATGGACTGGTTTTTAAACGCTTCTACCAAGTAGGACAGGCCGTTGGAACTTGCATCTAAATACGGACTGTCAATTTGATAAGGGTCTCCGGTTAGCACCACCTTGCTGCCTTCTCCCGCGCGCGAAACAATGGTTTTAACTTCGTGAGGCGTAAGGTTTTGCGCCTCGTCGATAATTATGAACTGCTCAGGCAGTGAGCGCCCGCGAATATAGGAAAGAGCCTCAAGTTCTATCACCTTGGTACTCAACAATTGTTCGACATTCTTTACGTTCTGCTTTTTGTAAACTGTCAATATATACTCGATGTTGTCAAACAAGGGTTGCATCCAGTGGCTCAACTTTTCGTCTTTGCTGCCGGGAAGAAAGCCAATGTCCTTGCCCATAGGAATTACCGGGCGACTAACCAAAACCCGCTGATACAACTTGTCTTCCATGACTTGTTTAATACCTGAGGCGATTGCCAAGAGTGTCTTGCCGGTGCCCGCTTTGCCAAGCAAGCTCACCAAGGCCACCGTTGGGTCAAGAAGCAAGTCAAAGGCCATCCGTTGTTGGTGGTTTAAAGCTTGCACGCCAGCTACCGAAGGCATTCGATAGTCAATATGGCGCAGGCGGTGACTAAGCGGGTCAAATCGAGCCAGTTCACTTTCGTTGTCATCTTGTTCCTTGCTGCGCTGGCTAAGGATATAATAATGATTGGGGCAGACATTGTCAGGCCAAGCGATAGAACCTTCGTCTCTGAGTGCTCGTAGTGTTTCTGCACTTGCGTCTTGCTGCGTGTAGCCTTGGTAGAGCTTTTCGGCATTTACCTTCTGTTTTTCGTAGTCTACTGAGCGAATACCCAAGGCTGTTGCCTTAACACGGGCATTGATGTCTTTTGAAACAAAGAATACTTGGCGTCCTTCTTCTTGCAAGGAAAGAGCCACCATGATTATTTTGTTGTCCATTTTTTCTATCAGAAGATCACCGGGAACCTTCTGACCGTGGCTGAGCATAACTCTGATTATGGAGCCATTTTCCATTTTGACACCTTCGGCTAAGTTGCCATGAGAACCAATCTGGTCAAGATGCCTAATGGCGCGGCGAGCATTGCGACCTTTTTCATCAGAAAAAGTCTTAAGTTTATCAAGTTCTTCTAGCACCCAAAGCGGGATAACTACTTCACTCTCTTTAAAGCTAAAAATAGCGTCGGGTCGATGAATCAAAACGTTGGTATCGATAACAAATGTCTTGGTTCCGGGGCTCAACGTTGTTGGCATGTCTTGTTCTCCCTGCGTTTATTATAAGCATCTTACTCAATTTTACCAAAAAAAAGAGGCCGTATCCTTTGGTATAGGATAAGCCTCTTTCTACTTTGCTAGCAACCGACCGTTTACAAAACGTGGAACACGACAGGCGCTTTACTTTTGATAGAGTGGTCTCTCTACGTAGTGAGTATGGAGCAGCTCGTGAGCCTTGTGACTGCCTGGTTCGCCCAAAAAGTCAGTGTAGATCTTCTGGATATCGGGGTTCTGGTGACTGCATCGCTTAACCGAGCGTTCATCATCAGAATAGATGCCGGCGATTCGCTGAGCACGCACCTCATCAGTAGTTCCGTAGGGTTGACCGCCACCAGAAATACATCCGCCGGGGCAGGCCATCACTTCAATAAAGTCCCAAGGGCTTGGTTTTCCCTCAGCCTTTGCTGCGCGTACTGCATCAAGAACTCGGCTCACGTTTGAGAGAGTATGTGCTACAGCGATCTTTACCTTGGTTCCCTTGATGTCGATCTCGGCTTCTTTGACACCTTTGAGCCCTCGTGTTGCAGCAAAATTGACGGCGTCCCCTTGGAGGTCTTCGCCTGTTATTAAGGTGTAGGCGGTGCGCAAAGCAGCTTCCATAACACCACCGGTTACACCAAAGACAGTTCCAGCACCCGAATACTGGCCTATTGGGCTGTCTACGGTTTCTTCACTAAGTTGGTTAAAGTCGATGCCGGCTTCTTTAATCATTTTGGCCAGCTCGCGGGTGGTAATAACACAATCAACATCATGCTCCCCTGAGGACTTCATGTGTTCATCGCGGCCAATCTCGTATTTTTTGGCGGTACAAGGCATTATAGCAACCGAGTAGATCTCGTTAGGCTTTTTGCCAACCTTTTGGGCGTAGTATGTTTTGGTGATTGCGCCTTGCATCATCATCGGACTCTTGGCAGTAGAGAAGTTAGGGATAAAGTCAGAGTAATACTTCTCCATATAGTCGACCCAAGCCGGACAGCACGAAGTAATCAATGGTAAGACACCACCCTTGGTAAAGCGATTAACAAACTCCGTGCCTTCTTCCATAATCGTCAAGTCGGCAGCAAAGTTGGTATCAAACACCGCGTCAAATCCTAACCTACGCAGTGCAGCGTACAAGCGCCCTGTTTCGACGGCGCCACGTTGGCCCTCAAAACATTCTCCGATTGCAACACGAACGGCCGGTGCAATCTGAACCACTACGTGCTTTGATGGGTCTTGCATGGCGTCCCAAACTTTCTTGGTGTCATCGCGCTCGTAGATGGCGCCAACTGGGCAGTGCGCCGAACATTGGCCACACTTGATGCAGGGGCTCTCGGCGAGGCTTACATCGGCTGCTGGCGCAATGCGGGTTTCGTCACCTCGTGATAGCATTTCCAAAGCCCAAACATTCTGCATTTCTTGACAGACGTGGGCGCAGCGACCGCAAGCAATACACTTGTAAGGGTCAAGAACAATGGCCGGACTTGTTTCGTCCTTGGGCAAGCGTTTGACACCTGACTGAAAGGGCTGCTCGCGAATGCCAAACTCGCCAGCCAGGGTCTGCAGTTCACAGGTACCATTGCGTGGACAGTACAAACACTCGTTAGGGTGGTTGGCCATAATCAGCTGCAAAACGCTCTTTCTTACCTGAACAATTTCTGGATCATGAGTAATTACGTTCTGCCCTTCTTCTATCGGTGTGGTACAGGCGCGAAACATCTTGGGGCTGCCCTCGAGTTTTACGACGCAGATACCACAACTACCCCAAGCCTCGAGGTCAGGGTGCTGACACAGGGTTGGAATCTTTACTTGGACATTGCGTGCGGCGGCCAGAATCGTTGTACCTTTTTGGACCTGCACGTCTTTGCCATTTACTTTTACGTTTATCATGGTTGACATATTTTTATTCCTCTCCGACTTAGCGACCTATTTGCGCACGACGGCGTCGAACTTACAGACGTTAAAGCATTGGCCACACTTGATACAGGCTGCCTGATCGATAGTATGTAATTGCTTTTTCTCCCCAGTAATACATTTTACAGGACATTTACGTGCACACAGCCCGCAGCCGATACACTTCTCAGTAATGTCATACACCACCAAGCTCTTACATACTCCCGAAGCACAGCGCTGGTCGATAATATGTGCCTTATATTCGTCCAAAAATTTGGTCATCGATGAAATGGCTGGCTGCGGTGTAAACTGCCCCAAACCACAGAGACTTGCACGACGCATAGCAGTACCAATCTCTACTAGCTTGTCGAGATCTTCCATCTTGCCAGTACCCTTAGTTATTCTGTCGAGAATGTTGAGCATTTTGCGTCCGCCAATTCGGCAAGGAGCGCACTTTCCACATGACTCTTCCACAGAAAAATCTAAGTAGAACCTAGTAACGTCAACGATACAATCGTCTTCATCCATAACGATCATTCCACCTGAGCCCATCATGGTACCCAGCTTGGCCAAGTTCTCGTAGTCAATTGGGGTGTCAATTTCTGCTGCGGTGATCATACCACCGGAAGGTCCACCGGTCTGGACCGCCTTAAAGGCTTTGCCACCAGGAATACCACCACCAATATTGTAGATGATATCGCGTAGAGGTGTACCCATTGGCACTTCAACAAGACCCGAGTTGGCAATCTTACCGGTTAGGGCAAAAACCTTGGTTCCCTTGGATTTTTCGGTCCCAATGGCAGCAAACCAATCACCACCGCGAGTTAGGATCACCGGTATATTGGCCCAAGTTTCAACATTGTTGATAACAGTTGGGCTGCCCCAGAGTCCTTTAACTGCAGGAAAAGGAGGACGAGGCTTGGGCATGCCGCGGTTGCCTTCGATAGACGTCAAAAGCGCCGTTTCTTCGCCACAAACAAAGGCTCCAGCCCCAAGGCGGATCTCAATTTCAAAGCCAAAGCCCGAATCTAAAATATTGTCACCCAAGAGACCCATTTCTCGAGCTTGGGCAATGGCAACTTCTATACGATGAATAGCAAGTGGATATTCTGCGCGACAATAGATATAACCGCGTTGTGCTCCAACCGTGTAACCACATATGGTCATCGCCTCAAGCACCGAGTGCGGGTCGCCTTCTAAGACGGAACGATCCATGTAGGCACCGGGGTCACCTTCGTCGGCATTACAAACGACAAACTTAGTTTCGGCTGCCACAACTTTAGAGAAGTTCCATTTCATCCAGGTTGGGAAACCAGCACCACCGCGTCCGCGCAAGCCAGATTTCTTAAGTTCGGCAATGACATCATCAGGCTTCATTTCAAACAAGGCTTTGCTTAAGGCCAGGTAGCCGTCGCGAGCAATGTACTCACTGATGTCCTCTGGATTGATAAAGCCACAGTTACGCAAAACGATTCTAAACTGCTTTTGGTAAAAGCTAAAGTCGTCAGACCTAGCCAACTTTTTGCCTGCTTCTTTATACTGAAGACGGTCAACCATACGACCTTTAACAATATGTTCAGCGATAATTTCTTCGGCGTCCTCTGGTTTTACCTGCACGTAGAACGCGTCTTCCGGCAAAACTTTAACTATGGGCCCTTTTTCACAGAATCCAAAGCAACCCGTTTTGACGATTTGCACGTCGGCAACTACCCCGTGGGCCTCGGCAGAGCTCTTTAAGTTTTTGAATATTTGATCTGCATTGCTGGATTCACAACCTGTGCCACCGCAAACCAAAATATAGTGCTTGTATCCCATTGCATTCCTCCCGGTCTTATACTTTCTGCTCGACGATGTCGACGGCAGGACGGTCGAAAACATGTTCATTCACCAGTTCTTTACCAATGATGTGTTTTTCAATTATTTGCAGAGCGACAGCTCCGTTTACTTTGCCATATATAATGTCAGGCATGCCTGGCATACGAACTTCGACACATGGCTCAGCATGGTCTAAACCAAGGCTGCCAGCTTGACGAAGGCTTACATTGACCAAGCCACGTTTTGCCAGTTCGTCGGCAAAAACTTTGAGCGCCTCTTTGGCACCCGCCGCTATACCACTTGTGCCCATGCCAACAATTACCAGCGCTGTCTTATTGCCGGTTTCCCGCATTTCCAAACCACCGCGCTTTTCTTCACGCAGCTTTTTTAATGTTTCAAGTGTCATCTTTGCCATCGCATTCCTCCAATGACTCAAAGTAGTCTCTTAAGAGTCCGAGCGAAGCCACCGTATCAAGGTCGCCAAGTGCTTCACGAAGCTCCGTGCGCTGAGCGCACCATTCGTTATGGCAGTTTTTTCGCCGAACCACTAATTCGTACGCGCCTTCAAAGGCACACGCCGAAACCAAAGTTCCCAGTAAATCGCCAAGCGGTGGGCAATCAATGTGGCCAAGCGGCAGTTTAAAACTCAACTGAGTCCCCTGCCCCGGCACGCTGCTGATCTTCATCTGTCCACCCAAACTATCAACCGCCTGCTTTAGAAAGGGCAAACCCAAACCTTGCCTTCGATGTGGATGTTTGACCCCATCGCTGACAAAAGGATCCAAGGCACGGACAAGCTGGTCCGGATTCATACCGCAGCCATTGTCCCGTAATTTCACAGCAAAGTTGGTCAGGCTCTGCTCAATGTCAAGCTCGATTAACGTTGATTTGGCTTCGATGCTATTCTGCAGCACGTCACTCAAAAAATCGGCAATCGAAAAATGCATTGCAGTTTCTATGCCTTGCGATGCTTGGCAATTATTCCTGCCATCTGATCGGGCACAACCTTGCCATAAACTTCGCCGTTGACCGTCAATACTGGTGCCAAACCACAACAGCCAACGCATCTGACTTGTTCAACAGAAAATTCTCCATCGTCAGTTACTACATTGAGGCCAACACCCAAGAGATCTTGTAGTTCTTTGATGATGTCACCACCACCCTTGAGGTAGCAGGCCGTGCCCATACAAACGGAAATTTGATTCCTACCAGGCTTCTTGAGCTTGAAGTAATGATAGAAAGTGATGACTCCGTAAATTTTTGCCAGCGGCACGTCCATAATTTTGGCAAGCTCCATGGCAATCTCACGGGGCACAAAACCATAAATCTGTTGGGTCTTGTGCAGGATCATAATTAGATTACCCGGTTTGCTGCGCCACTCTTGAACAAAAGCTAAGAGTTCTGGGCTAATCGTAAGTGTTTCTTTGGTATCGACAGGCATGGTCCCTCCTTGAATGATACACATCGCTGTTGTTGAATCGGTATTATTTTATTGTATTACTCTTATCTTTTTTTTTCAATACTTGATTATTAAAAATACGAAATATTGTTATAATAACTAATATAGACTTTTATTTGCACAAACATTAGTATTTATGTATATTTACTTGAAATTAATGTGAACGAAGGTACAATAAATGAAGGATGAGCTAAATAAAAGTTTGATCACCCGCCTAGTCAAGTACCAACGAGTACTGCGCAAACTCAAATCCATGGGCTTTGTCCAAGTCTTTTCCAATAATCTCGCCGATGCGATTGGCGTAAGCCCAGCGACCGTGCGTAAGGACTTTTCGCTCATAAATGTTCCGGGCAACAAACGAGGTGGCTATCAAATAGACACACTCACTACTGATCTGGGCAAAGTTTTGGGTGTAACAAAAGATAAAGACGTAATTTTGGTTGGCTGTGGCCGAATTGGCCATGCCTTAATGAACTATTCTGAATTTGCCAAAGAAGGCATTAGAATAGTAGCAGGCTTTGATGCCAACGTGCTTTTACATAACGACCAAGCTTCAGTACCGATTTACCCCATGTCAGAGATTCGCAATTATATAGTCAAGCACCGCATCGAAGTGGGCGTAATCGCCGTGCCAGAAAATAGTGCAACGCAAGTTTTTGACGAAATGATCAAAGCTGGTATTAAAGGTATACTTAACTTTACCAGCGTGGAACTAAAGTGCCATGGTCGTTGCGAACGTAGCAGCTGCCCCAACCGCTGTAGTATCTCGAATGTAAACATAGGACTTGAGCTTGAGAACATCTTCCACTTGGTTACTATGGAATCACGAGATCGAGTGAGTATCGATATCTCACAAAGGATAGAATCATGACTTACGAGAGAATTTTGAGTCTCTTACAAGGCACCATGCACCATAAATGCAACACTGCTGACAGCGCCAGCGATATATCCAACTTTATAGCGGGCGACCTTATGAGCGACATCCTAACCCACGAAGATGAGTACTTTGTTTTGGTCACCAGTCTTTCGACCGACCAGACCGTGCGAACTGCAGATTTTGTAGGAGCGCGCGCAGTACTTTTGGTAAACGGAAAGAAGCCTCAAGCCGGCATGCTAAAATTGGCACAAGAAATCAACATTAGCATTCTAACAACTCCACTGCGCATGTTTACCGTCTGTTGGCTCTTGGGCAAAGAACTCGAACTAGAAGGTCATAGGCCATGAAAGCAAGTAAGGTGCAAGAACTACTCCAAGCAGAAGCAATTTTTCCATTGACCGAAGACCGCGAGATAGAATGCGCCTGTGGCGCCGACTTGATGAGTGACGTAATGGCTTTTGTAAAGGAACGCGTGGTACTGCTCACGGGCCTGTGTACGCCAGCCGTGGTTCGCACCGCTGAACTTTTGGATATTCCGATGGTTGTCTTTGTAAGAGGTAAGCGACCAAGCAAAGATATGATAGAGCTGGCCAAGCAAGCAGGCATCGGTCTCTACTCAAGCAAGCGTTCAATGTTTGTGAGTTGCGGCATACTTTTTAGCCAAGGTCTAAGCCAGGCAGGCTCCTGTCCAGACGATATGCCATGACGCTAAGCTTTACGGTGCCTGGAGATGATATCGACCTCGCTGGACAAGCCAGCACCGAGATCAAGAGATTACTCTTGAGCCTAGGGGTCAAGGCCGAGGCAATCAGGCGCACCGTAGTTGCCATGTATGAGGGCGAGATGAACATAGCCATACACGCTGGCGGTGGTAGCATTGAGGTAAATGTGGACGAATCCTGCATCAAGATTGACCTGATCGACCATGGGCCCGGAATTGACAACATCGAACTGGCCATGCAGGAAGGCTGGTCGTCCGCACCTGAGTGGGTGCGCGAACGTGGTTTTGGTGCTGGCATGGGCCTGCCAAACATGCAGCGCAATAGCGACGTTTTTTGGATAGAATCCACAGCGGGACAAGGCACAACGGTTCACTTAACCATCAACTTTGAGCAGGCCAAGCAATGAAGCATGACTCGGGTGGGTTTGAACGAACATCCTTGTTACACTCGGTTACGCTTGACCCCGTTCTCTGTAAAGGCTGCACCACTTGTGTCAAACGTTGCCCAACTGAGGCAATCCGGATCCGCAGCTCAAAGGCCGTCATCAATGAACTACGTTGCATTGATTGTGGCGAATGCATTCGCCGTTGCCCTTACAAGGCCAAAAAAGCGCTCACCGATCACTTGGAAAAAATCAAAGACTACGACTACTGCGTCGCCTTGCCGGCTCCTTCTTTTTTTGGCCAGTTTGATTCCAAATATAGCATCGAAGACATTATTGCTGGACTATGCGACCTTGGCTTTGATGACGCTTTTGAGGTCGCTGTCGCTGCTGGTTTGGCAGCACAAGCTTCAAAGGACTACCTTTCCGCCCACTCGGGTACCAAACCGCTGATTTCTTCGTCCTGCCCTGCTATAGTCCGCTTGATTCAAGTTCGCTTTCCTTCTCTACTCGCCAATCTCATTCCAGTGCTTGCACCAATGGAAATTGCAGCTCGTTTGGCGCGCAAAGCGATTGTCAACAAACGTCCCGACTTACGAAAAAAACGGGTTGGTATGTTCTTTATTTCGCCTTGCGCCGCCAAAATGACCGACCTGCACGACCCGATTGGCATTCAGGTTTCGGCGCTTGACGGCGTAATCGCTTTTAAAGACATCTGGTTGTTAGTACGTGCCGAACTAGGCAAGGCCCGCGTGCAGAGACAAAATGCAGACTTGTCGCAGGTCACTCGCCATACGCCGAGACTCTTGAGCGCTGGCTTAGCCTGGGGTCGCACCGATGGCGAAGGTCAATCGATGGGTGTAAAGAAACGCATTTCGGTAGACGGCATTGACCAAGTGGTCAAAATACTCGAAATGGCCGAAAACGGTTCCTTAAAGGACACTGAGTTTATCGAGGCCATGGCCTGTCCGGCCGGTTGTGTTGGTGGGCCATTGGTCGTGGAGAATCCCTATGTTGCCAAGGTTAGACTTCTCAACTTGGAAGAAGACACGTTGTTTCCGGCCGAAAATTGCAGCATACTTGACCCACTGCTAGATATTCATGATACCTATGCCAAGTTACAGTGGACCTGCCTGCCAACAGAACGAGAAGGACTGAGATTAGCAGATGATAGAACAGAAGCCTTGCGGCGCACTGTCTTGATAGAAGAAATTAGCGCACGATTGCCGGGACTTGATTGCGGTTCCTGTGGAGCTCCGACTTGCAGAGCACTAGCCGAAGACTGTAGCAAGGGAGAAGCCCAAGAAACCGACTGTCTTCTGCGACTTAGACAGTCTTAATCCTGGTTCACTTCACCAGCTTCGGGAACACCAAATGTAGCTGACTCTTGTCTATCGCCCAAGATCTTGGCAGGAATTTTGTCAACTTGACTTTTTTCTTCACTCGTCAGACCTCGGTCACCGGTCCAGCGCGAAAAAGTATTGGATATCTTAAGAAAACTAACCGGATCCAAGACTTGATTGCCAAGCAGCACTTCAAAATGAACGTGGGCTCCGGTTGACATTCCAGTGCTACCCAAAGTGCCTATCGCTTTGCCGGCCGGCAAATCTTGGCCTTCCACCACAAAAATAGCGCCCATATGGCCATACTTGGTGAAAAAGCCAAAGCGGTGCTCAATGTCAACGTAGTTGCCGTACTCCGAGTTTCCCTGATAACCAACCTTTATGACTCGCCCGGCGGCGCTGGTTACTACTTCAAGGCCATAGGGGCCGGCAATATCTACTCCCTTATGCAAATACCATATGCCTCTAATTGGGTGAATATTGGGCCCAAATTCCATAGACAAAAAACTTGCGCCTCGGACGGGCCAGCGGTTGGGTATGTAGTCCAAGATGGCCTGGCGAGTCTTCATCATCGAACTAAACTCATTTAGATAAGCGATAGCGTCTTTTAAACCTAGGTGAACTGACTTAAGTGATTTAGAAGGATCCAAGGATGCCGTACTTGCACCAATCAGAAGATCTGCTTGATTGTTTTCTAGCGAATGGGGCAAAGGCATCTGGGAAAAGGCATTATTTATGGCCTGAGAGAAATTTTGATAACTACGATCGAGACCGCCTACCTCGTCCTTGACGCGGTTGATGTTGGCCTGCATGTTTTCTGCTTCAATCACAATTCTCTGATTTTGACTAAAGTCACTACTTAAAAGAAAAAAAGTACCAAAAAGCAGAACAGAAATCATCATCGCCGAAAAAACGAGAAGTTTGTTGGAAAATCTGAATGAACCAACGCTTTTTTCGCTCGAGAAAATATGGATAGAGTAGGACTGGCGAAACCACGCGCCAAAGAATCCAAAAACATTTTTATTTGCAGCATGCATACGCAATTAGGTCTATCACTCCTACCCACTTTAGGCAAGTCAGCATTAAAAAAATGCAACTTGTATGGTTTTTTTGCGTTTTTTGACTTGCGCAGCTTTGAGGCTAGTATTATGATCGCTGACAGTCACGCTACCTGTAGTGCTGCGGGCAAAACATTTCTACTACGGATAGTGCCGCTTGTGCACAATTGATCCACAGGCTATCCACAGCTAAGCGTACTACAGCCGCGACCTGGGAGGGGAACGGCCCGACCACCGGCCCCGTTGGGGCAAACCCGGGAGGGGAACTATTTTGACAAGGCGCGCCAGGCGCTGGAGGATTCTATATGGCTCAGCAGGCAAAGACCGCTCGCATCGAAATTAAAAAAGTAACGCTAACCGGCGATGACAGTCCACGCGACACACGACAATCAAACCAAAGTTTTGCCGTGCCCAAAACAATCGTCAAGCGCAACGGTGAACAGGTGGCTTTTGAGCCTCTGCGAATCCAGGATGCGATCGTAAAGTGCTTTGCAGGTCTGAGTCGTCAACCTCAAACCGAACCCCAAGAGATTACTACTCGAGTTACCAATGTGGTAAGTGCAAAGTATGAGCACCCAACGGTTGAGCAAGTGCAAGACATTGTGGAAATGGTTTTGCAGGCCGCTGGAGAGTATGAAGCAGCCAAAGCTTATATTTTATATCGTGCCGAACATGCTAAGCTTCGCAAGGATCGTCCCGTTCCGGACGAAGTAAGCGCTGCCTTTGCAGAGTCGGATGTATACTTTCCTACTCAGCTTCAGAAATTTCAGTTTTACGACAAATACAGTAGATTTAACTACGACTTGGCTCGCCGTGAAACTTGGCTGGAAACCGTCGATCGTGCGGTCACTTATATGAGAGAACTCTCACACAACAAGCTGTCTGACGACGACTATGGCAGGATTCATGCCGGCATTCTTCGTATGGACGTTATGCCATCAATGCGCCTTTTGGCCATGGCGGGTGACCCAGCACGTCGCAGTAACATTGCCATTTACAACTGCTCCTATTTACCTGTAGATAGCCTAGACAGCTTTGTAGAGGCGCTGATAATTTCTATGCACGGCTGTGGCGTAGGCTTTTCTGTTGAGCGTCAATACATAGAAAAATTGCCGCGCATTCAGCGTCAAACTGGAGTCAAACGCCCCAGCTATTTAGTGCCAGACACTGGTGACGGCTGGTCAGACTCTTTGCGCGTTGGCTTACAGACGTGGTATGACGGCGAAGACATCGACTTTGATTTTTCACAAATTCGTCCTGCTGGCGTGCCATTGAAGATCAAGGGTGGCCGCGCAAGTGGTCCAGAGCCATTGCGCCAAATGCTCAACTTTGCCCGCTCGCGAATATTCGCCCGCCAAGGCAGCTTTATGACAGCACTCGACGCCCACGACATTATGTGTTCAGTCGGCGGAGCTGCAGTTTCTGGCGGTGTTCGAAGAACTGCTATGATCAGTCTCTTTGATTATGATGACCAAGATATGCGCCATGCTAAAGACGGTGACTTTTGGCAGCACAACAGCCAACGTTGGAACGCCAACAACTCGGCAGTCTGGCCACAACGGCGCTTGACCCAAGAAGAAATAGCTCGCTTTGTCTTGGATATGGTAAGCTCGGGCCGCGGCGAACCTGGCATCTTTAACCGCAAGGCCGCTAATGAAAACCGACCGGCGCGACGTGGCGAGGCCGAATTTGGCACCAATCCTTGTGGCGAGATTATCCTACGACCTTACGAGTTCTGCAATCTTTCTTCGGCTATAGCTCGTTCAAGCGACAGCTTTGAAAGCCTGCGAGAAAAAGTGGAACTGGCAACCATGATAGGGACCATTCAATCGATGGCAACCAACTTTCCTGGCCTACGCCCAATTTGGAAACAAAACAGTGAAGAAGAACGCTTGTTGGGTGTTGACCTCAATGGTCAGATGGACAGCCCGGCCTGCCAAGACCCTGATGTACAAAGTCGCTTGCGTTACGTTGCAGTGGAAACAAACCGCCAGTATGCCAAACTGCTTGGCATCAAGCAAAGTGCGTGTGTCACTACCGTTAAACCATCAGGAAATTCTAGCCAGCTACTCAATTGTTCGTCAGGCATACACGCTCGCTGGGCGCCGCACTACATCCGCAATGTACGAGTTGGCGGTCACAGCCCTGTCTTTAAGGTATTGCGCGCCGAAGGTGTGCCAATGGATCCAGAAAATGGCCAAGTAGCTGAGACTGCAACAACCTGGGTGGCACACTTTCCGGTAAAAAGCCCAGAGAATGCTTCTACTCGCAATGACCGCACAGCCTTGCAACAATGTGACTATTGGCTGCAGAACAGAGTCCATTACACCGAACACAACCCTTCGGTTACCATCACTTATCATCCCGATGAAGTAATTGATATCGTAAAATGGATTTGGGAGCATCAAGATAGAATTGGTGGCATGGCTTTCTTACCAGCTATGGATGCTCGCTATGAACAAATGCCTTACGAAGAGATAAGCGCCGAAGTCTACGAGAAACTGGCTCGCAGCTTCCCCAATATTGACTTTGCCAAGATCTACCGTTATGAAGAACAGGACTTGACAACAGCAGCCCAAGAATTAGCTTGTATGTCCGGTCAGTGCGACATTAACTAGCCAACTAGAGTTAGCACAAGCGTAGCCTAATTATTTAATGCCCCCAGACAGTCCGCCTCGTGTGACTATCTGGGGTTTTTTTATTGACAGTGCTTGTCAAGATAACGTGTCTGACGTATTTTTGTAGCTATGGAAAACCCGACGAAATCACCCTTGAACACATTTTTGAAGTTATTATTTAGGCTTGTTTGGATAGCGACTCCTATCCCCTTTGTGCTGATCTATCGGCAAGAGTGGTGGTTTGCTGACCCGAGCAGCTTTACGAGCGAACTATCCACCATAGTTGGCGTATCTGCTTTTATTTGGTTTAGCGGTCAACTGGTATTGGCTGCGCGACCCTTTGGTCTTGCGCGCTGGTTTGGAGTCCCTCAATTGCTGAATCTGCACGCCTTGATGGCAGTCTTTGGCTTTGCAGCGGTTCAGGCTCACTTCTTTCTCAAGAGCTCAGCACCTGATTTTGCGCCAAGTTTTCAAACCATGTTTGGATTTATTGCAAATCTTATAATTCTCTTAGGAAGCATATTTGCCTACTTGAGCATGTCTAACGCGCCTGGGACCAAGGCTGCATGGTTGCAACGAATACGTAAAACAATCAAAGAAAAATGGCAGCTAAGCTACCCGCGATTACGCCTAATACACAACCTTTTGGCGCTTGCTGTTCTATTGGCGATGGTGCATGTTTTATTGGCCACCAACACCCAGTATACGCAGTACGCCAGCATAGCAATGGCCAGCTGGCTGGGAGTGGGAGTGCTGCTACTTGTCATTTATCGCATCAGAAAACGAGCCAACTAAGCGGCATTGGCTCTTGCTCAATTGGCAACTAGCTGTGGTTTGACTGTGGTTTGACTATCGTTTGACCAGCCGGTAAAAGCGCTTTTTGCCAGCTCGCAGCAAGAGCGACCCGTCTTCTTCGGCATTTGCCTGCCAGAGCTCTTGATTGAGAACTGCTTGCAGATCCTCTTGCTTGCTTGTACCGAGACTCACTCCACCCTGCTGCATCAGTCGTCTTGCCTCAGCCTTGGAAGGAGCGAGGCCGGTTTGCACCAAAATATCGAGTAGTCCAAAGCCCGCCGCAAGCCCTGCTTGGTCCAATTCCAAAGTTGGTGCACTTTCTAGACCCGCGACGTTGCCAGCGAAGGCTGCATTTGCCGCTGCCAAGCAGTCGTCGGCAACTGATTTTCCGTGCACTAAAGCAGTAAAATGCCAGGCCAAACGCTCTTTGGCCAGATTGATTTGATTACCGGCCAAGGACTCCAATTGAACAATCTCATCGAGAGGCAAAAAGGTAAAAATACGCAAAAATCGGCCTACGTCAACATCGGGCACATTGCGCCAATACTGAAAAATATCCAAGGCCGGTGTTTGTTGGCGGTCAAGAAAGAGACTTCCTTTTTCTGTTTTGCCCATTTTTTTGCCATCTGAGCGCGTTACTAGCGGAAAAGTGAGACCAAAAACCTCGTCGGCCTTACCTTCGCCATCAATCCTTCGTATTAAATCGGCACCGGCTACAATGTTGCCCCACTGGTCATCGCCACCAATCTGCAAGCGACAGCCGTGGTTCTTATTGAGGATATGGAAGTCATAACTTTGCAGCAGCTGATAATTGAACTCGATAAAACTCAAACCGCGTTCCATACGCATTTTGTAAGTTTCAAAACTCAACATGCGATTGACCGAAAAATGGATACCGATGTCGCGCAAAAAATCTATGTAGTTGAGCTGATTGAGCCAGTCGGCGTTGTTGAGCATCAGCATGCCATCTCCATCGACGCCAGCGTTGTCCAAGAAGGAACGCAGTTGGCTTGCGATGCTGTCGGCATTGGCTTGGATCTCGTCTTTTGACAAGATTTTTCTCATTTCTGTTTTACCGGTTGGGTCGGGAATACGTGCCGTACCGCCGCCCACCAAGGCAATGGGTCGGTGCCCCGCTCGCGCCAAATGAGCCATGGCAAAAACTGGCACCAAGTGGCCAATGTGTAAGCTAGGTCCAGTTGGGTCAAACCCACAGTAAAAGGTAATCTTTTGCTTGTCTAACGCGGCTTGGAGCCCTATTTGGTCAGTACACTGTTTAAAAAAGCCGCGTTGCATAAGTACGTCAAAAGCGTTGGTGGCCAATGCTGCCATGGTAAAACCTCTTCACTAACTGAGAATAAGGCACACTATAGCCAAAAGCAGCGCAATCTTCCAGCCCAAGGCCTGCTTTACGATTCAACCTTAAATTGCCCCCATACCATGCCCATCCAACATGAATAGTCGATCAATCCAAGTTTGCTTGGAGCTTTAAAGAAGACTTCATTGTAGCCTTTTTTGACTCTAAACTTTACGTTAAGGTCGGGCGCCATTATAGCATTGGTACATCCGCTTACTTGGTCACCCCAAACTATCCACTTTACATCGACGCCTGGCTTGAGGCTTATGACTTCGGGGGCAAATCCTCTGAAGTCAACCCGCATTTCTACCACTTGCACCGGCGCACTGCCAGTCTCGCTTGGTTTTAGTGCTTGGGGTTGGCGCACGGGTTTGGTGCTTGGCTCAATGGTTTGGGAGTACAAACTGCTGCCGACATTCACAATTTTTGTGGCTGACAAAAAGGTAAATACGGCAAAACCAAGCATCAGTAGGCCAGTAGCTCGTTTTAAAACTTGGCTGTTGCGATTGGCAGACCAGGACGATCCAAGCCCCACCATAAACAGAACCGGACTTGTCCCGATAGCAAAGGCTGCTAGACTGAGCCCACCAAGCAAGGGTGAAGAACTAGATAGTGCAAAAAGTTGCATGCTTTGTGTAAAACCACAGGGAAGGATAAACGTTATCGCGCCCAAAACAATCGGTATATAGGCGTTGGTCGACTCGCGCCAGGTTTTCAGTTTTTTCTGGAATCCTGTCCCCAGAAGGCTGGTATTGCCACCGGGAAGGAGTACTAGCAAACTACGAGCGCCCAAGATAGATAGACCGGCTATGACCATGCCTACAGAAATTACAATCTGAAATACGCCGACAAAGGTGCCAGTAAGTGAAATGCTGCCGCCAATAGCACCAAGAATTAGTCCCATTATCAAAAAAGTGCCAATTCTTCCGCCGTGAAATAGCAGGTTGGGCTTGAGTATCTTGTCTTTGCCATAGAGGGAGCCAAATCCCATTACCAAAGAGCCCACCAGTGCCAAACAGGAAGAAAGCGAAGCAACGAGTCCCATAAGTAAGGCAAAACCAATACTTGCAAGCAGATCCAATTTGGAATCGCCGACGACTTCTGCTTGCATTATGGCGTCGGTTCCAAGACCAAAGTGCTGGACCATTAAGAAGATGCTTACCAGGGCCGCAGCTATGACGAATGAAAACCCCCACGAACCAAAGCTTTTTAACCAATTGCCTCTTGGCCCTACCGGACCCTGTCTATTCTTAAAGTTTTTTCTTACCTTAAAGCCGTGTGGCTTAACCAATTCATTGGCCTGGGCAATTATACCGTCAAGTTGCTCATCGCCCAAATGCTCTTGAACGTCCAAAACAATGCGTGCCTTGGCAGTCTTAAGGTTGACGTCTATTTTGTCAACGTTTGGCAGTCGCATAAATTCCTGTTTGACGAGCTGTACACACGATGCGCAGTGCATTCCTTCGATTACTAGTTTTAGTTCTTTTTTAATAGTTTTATCCTAAATAGCTTTCAATTACGCTGATTAGTTCTTGCACTTTTGCTTGCGACTGAGCTGCGTCGGCGTTAAGTGCATCCTTGACGCAAGTGTTCATGTGTTGCCTCAAGATGGTCAGGTTTGCCTTCTTGAGCAGAGCCATTGCAGCAAGCAATTGGCGCGATACATCCACACAATAGCGGTCGTTTTCTATCATAGAGATGACCGCCTCTACTTGTCCGCGTGCAGTTTTAACCAAGTTGCTTGCGGCCACACTTTCGCTCGTACAATGATCCATAAAACCTCCTCTAGTGGACTCTTTTAGGGGACGTCTTGCTTAGTTTGAAGACTCTGGCCTTTTTTTGACGGAGAACGACTTAAGCCTTAGAGCGTTAGAGACTACCGACACAGAACTCAAGGACATTGCCAACGCGGCAAATACTGGATTCATCAAGGGGCCTCCAAAAACAAACAATAGCCCCGCTGCTACAGGTATGAGAATGATATTGTAGGCAAATGCCCAAAACAAATTTTGTTTTATATTGGTAACTGTTGATTTTGAAAGTAAATAAGCGGTCTTAATCTGATTGAGATTGTTGTGAACCAAGACAAGATCCGCGCTCTCCATGGCAACATCGGTGCCGCTGCCCAAGGCGATACCCACGTCGGCTAGAGCCAATGAAGGTGCATCATTTACACCGTCGCCGACCATGCCGACCTTAAACTTGGCTTTTTTTAATTGTGCAATCTCTTGGGCCTTTTCTTCCGGGACAAGCTCTGCTATGACCCTATTAATACCAAGTTTTTTGGCTACAGCGCTGGCCGAGCGGCGATTGTCTCCTGACAGCAAGACGGTCTCTATTTTCATACTGTCCAAATCCTGGATAACGCTCTGTGCTTCGTCACGAGCTGGATCTTCTGCTGAAAAAAGTGCACACAGCTTGTTGTTTTCTGCCAAAAACAGCAGACTCCGACCTTGTTCGGACTCGACTTGACCTTTGGCTATTAGTTGAAGCGCCGTTTGGTCCTTGCTATCAATACCTAACCCCGTCAAAAATGAGAGCGTCCCAACGGCTATTGAGTGACCTTCTACCAGGCCTTGTATTCCTCTACCCGGTATGGCGGTAAATGCTTCAACTTGACTTAGTGTTTCTATTCCCTGGCCATACTGTGCCAGTACCGCCTTAGCCAAAGGATGTTCTGACTTTGCTTCTAGTGCCGCGCACCACTTGAGAACAAGATCTTGGTCAAAAACTGGACTTGTAACCGAGCTTATCACCGGCTTGCCTTTGGTGAGCGTGCCTGTTTTGTCAAAGACCAGCATGTTGATTTGGGACATGGTTTCTAACGCTTCTGCATTTTTAAACAGTATGCCTAACTCGGCAGCCTTACCAGTGCCAACCATAATGGCAGTCGGCGTTGCCAAGCCCAAGGCACAGGGGCACGACACCAACAAAACTGACGTAAAGACCGTAAAGACAAAATCTATGTTGGCGCCAGCGATTAGCCAGATGACTGCACTGAGTGTCGCAACCAAGAGTGCAGCAGGCACAAACCAGGCCGAAACAGCGTCAGCAAGACGAGCTATAGGAGCTTTGGAATCCTGGGCGTTTTCTACCAATTTTATGATGTGCGCGAGATTAGTATCCGCGCCAACTTTCTTTGCCACAAAGGTAAACGAACCGTCCACGTTAACCGTACCTGCCAGTACTTTACTCTCTGGCGTTTTGGCAACAGGAAAAGACTCTCCGGTCATCATCGACTCATCAACAGAGCTCAGACCTTCAAGAACTTCACCATCTACCGCTATACGTTCACCTGGCCTGATGCGAATAGTATCGCCGGGCAGCAAGTCCTTTACTTCGACTTGATGCTCAGCACCATCGGGACCGACTAGACTGGCAAACTGTGGTGCCAAATTAAGCAGGGCTTGCATAAACTTACTGGTGCGTCTCTTAGCTATCGCTTCGAGCAGCTTACCTAAAAGTATCAATGTTATGATTACAGCCGCTGTTTCAAAATACAGGTGGTGGACTGCCGCAAGTTGGCCCAAGGCAATATTGATTATGCTATAGACACTGTAGATAATTGCGGCGCTGGTGCCAACGGCAACTAGGCTGTCCATGCTTGGTTTAAGCTTAAACAGTGCTGGGATTCCATGTGCAAAAAAGCGCCGACCAGCGTACAAAACAGGCAGAACGAGTAAGGCACTAATTAGTGAATAGACCAAGGGGTGCATCATTGGGTGTGCAAAGTCAGGGAATGGCAGATTGATAAAACTTATCATAGGAGCCATAGCAAAATAGAAGAGTGGCAGCGTAGCCACTGATGCGACCAACAAATCCGTTTTTAGGGCTCTGATTTCTTGGTCTTTTCTCTTGTCGTGCTGGTTGTGGTCTTCTTTTTCCAGTACCTTATAGCCGGCTTGTTCTATAGCAGCTTTTATCTGTGAAAAGCGAACGTTTTTGGTATCAAAGCTAAACTCACCGGTTTCTGAGCCGAGGTTAACTTGCGCCTTGCTAACACCAGATAGCGCTAAGGCACTACGTTCCACCACTCTCACACAACTTGCGCAGGTCATTCCCTGTATACTTATCTTTTTTGTCAAAATGTTATCTGCCAAAGGAGTATCGATCTTTTCGAAAACGAGTGCCATGCTTGCCTCCTAATGTTCTATACCCCACCCCAGTAGAGGGGGGGGGGTATGGTATGCTTTGAGTATAAGTTTATCTGATTAGTTTGGTCAAGATAAATTCTTGCCATCTGCATCAAACGCGGTATGGTCAGCCAGTTTTGGCACTTGCTTGCAGGTTTTTGCGATAACTGCTTGGCGAGAGTCCTTGCACTCGTTTAAAGGCCTTTGAAAAAACAAAAGAGTCTTGATAACCGACTGCTTGAGCTGCTTCTTCCACGTTATAGCTTGTTGTGCGAAAAATCTTGGCGGCCTTTTTGATGCGCAGGTCGGAAAGATAGTGGGCTGGCGTGTCGCCAATCATTTGTTTGAACTTTTGCGCAAAGGCGGCCCTGGAAAGTCCGCTTACTTCTGCCAGTTTTTGGATTGACCATTCTTTTTCGGGCGCATCGTGCATGACTTTAAGCGCCTTATATATGTAGGGGTCGTTGAGTGCGGCGCTAAAAGTCTCACCATGGTGCTGATTGGACTTGGCCCAAAGTCGCAACATGTAATGAAACATTATGTCCAAGAGGCTGCGCGTGACCGTGTTCTTGCCAAGCTGCTTAGTGGCCAGCTCTGCCGACAAAAGCAAGAGCGCCGAGTGCATGGGGTCGTGGGACGGAATGTCTTGGGCGCGAATAAGAATCCGGTCTGGCAATTCTTTAAAAAAGACATGGCTTGGCGCATCGTCAAAACGGTAGACACCAGATGCAAAAGTCACCAAAGCTGCCCCGGCATGCTTACTCTGAGCAAGGTCCTCGACAGGCATAGTGCTCTGAACAGGCACATCAGCATCGGTGGCCACCTCGTGCTCCCAGGCGATAGTAGCAAGCAGAATATCACCCTTTTGCAACACTATCGGCTGAGCGAGTTGAGCAGAACGAATATAGAGTTGCCCCTGGGTGACCACATGAAAACCGATGCTTTTATTGCAAGGGAACTTAAGCGCCCAAGGCAGATAGAACGATCTCTCGACAAGGAGCGATTTTTCTATGCCAGCTAGGTCAAGCACATTAGACAAAATATCCATAGGGCTGAGTATAAAGTGCCCAATCGACTTTTGTCTAATCATTTAGACGATTAGACATATTATGTGGACATTTAGCCATTAAAAAGATGCAGCAAAGCCGCTACTTTGGCAGAACAAGGAGTTTTACATGAAGCAAACAATTTTAGTAGTTGGTGCGTCCGGTACCGTAGGATCAGAATTGACCAAGATCTTGCAACAAAGCGGTCATACCGTGCGCCAGGCTACCAGCAAAAGCCCGAGCACAGGCGAGCAGGTTCACCTTAACCTCGTCAGTGGAGAAGGGTTGAGCGAAGCCTTTGCCGGCGTGGACAAAGCGTTCTTCTTGGCTCCAGGCGGCTACACGGAACAAGAAAAATTAATAAAGTCACTCGTACTTCAAGCACAGAAAAGCAAAGTCAAAAAAGTTGTTTTTATGTCTGCCATGGGTGCCAATGCAAACCCTGAATCAGGCCTGCGCAAGGCGGAAATTGCCGTAGAAGGTTCTGGACTGGTGTACAATATAATTAGGCCTAACTGGTTTATGCAAAACTTCCAATCGTATTGGGTCCACGACATTCGCAGCCAAGGAAAAATTCTGTTGCCAGCTGGCGATGCCAAAGTGAGCTTTATTGATACCCGTGACATTGCTCGTGTGGCCGCAAAGCTTTTGACTAGTTCTGAGTTTGACAACCAAGCCTTTGACTTGTCTGGACCGGCAGCCATAAACCATCAAGAAGCTGCAACAGCGCTGTCGAAGGCAAGTGGAAAAGACATCGTCTACGCCGAGATTAGCCCCGCCGACCTAAAGACCAAGCTCATCTCTGTTGGACTGCCACCCGACTTCGTCGAAGTTTTTGACTCTTTGTTTGGGTTTTTGCGTTTGGGATATTCCTCGCAAGTTACCGATGCAGTCAAGACGATTACCGGCAGTGAGCCGCTCAACATAGACGAATTTGCGCACGACTATAAAGCTGCCTGGATGTAGAACCGGGGCGCAGACTCTCTCCGGCCTACTCTTCTTACCTCTACGGGGTGACTTTGCGCGCAAAGAGTGTTAGTACTATAGCGAACAAGTCATTCCGTTGGGGGGCCAAAAATGGGCGCAATCTCAATCTTTTTTCACAATCTATTTGGAAGCAAGAAATACGAACAGAAGGACAAACTCGAAGTCCTACATGAGCTTATTAGCCATCAATCAAATGAGTTCTATCGAGAAACCGAAGGTACCTACCGAGACTTACACGGAATCCAGTCCCAGATCGAACAATTGGCAAGCCTCTTTGGGGCGCTTTATGACGTCGGTATAGAAAAGCAGCTGTTTACCAAAGATGAATTTAAGCACTACCTTGACCTCAATGTGCCCAAAGATGCCAGTGGCAAGACAAAGAACGTTACATGATTAGTGACTATCTCATAATTGGCGCAGGGATAGCCGGCTTGAGCGCCGCCTCTCGCTTGCGACAAATCTCAAGCACAGCGCAGATAGTTTTGATCAACGGTGAAGATCGTCTACCGTACAAACGCACCAAGCTTTCCAAAATGCTTTACTGCGGCTGGAGCAAAGAAGAGTTA
Organism: Spirochaetia bacterium; assembly: GCA_038204425.1. Classification (GTDB taxonomy): domain Bacteria; phylum Spirochaetota; class Spirochaetia; order DSM-27196; family Salinispiraceae; genus JBBRCZ01. The sequence goes on from JBBRCZ010000016.1 coordinate 28,802, forward strand.
GCCATCTACCCTGCCACTTGGTACTCTGACAACCGCATCCAAGTCATTGCTGGTCATAAAATGATTTCTATCGATCCACAATCTCTAAGCGTAACACTGGATGACGGCAGCACCTGGGCAGGCAAGAAAATTTTGCTGGCCTTGGGTTCTGAGCCCCTGGGCATTGCTGGCAACCTAAGCTTTCGCGAAGCGCAGCCGGCCGAGGCTTTTTTGCAAGGTCTCAAACATGATACGCCACTATCCATACTTGGCAATGGGGTACTAGCTATTGAGCTTGCCGAACAAGCAGCGCTACTTGGCAAAGCCGTTACGCTTTATGCGCGACAAGATCTGCCGATGCGCGGCGAGTTTAACCTCAGGCTCAGCCGCCAGCTTGCTGCGTTACTCGTTGAGCATAAGATCAAAACCATGCCTCTAACGCAGGCTCCAAAGCAGCAGCTGATGGCTTGCATCGGCACACGGGCACGAGCACTTAGCCTGCTGCCAGATTTATCGGACGGAAAGGGCGGACTGGCCGTCTCAAAGTATCTTGAGACACGGTATGCTCAGGTATGGGCGGCAGGCGACGGCACCGTAGTTGATGGGTCCAGCCCTTGCCACCTGTGGCACCAAGCCGAAGCTCAAGGCTGGTGCGCCGCAAATAACATGGCTTCTTTAAGTCCACTCGAGAAGCTTGCTTATCTTGATCTTGCTTACCGTCTAAAGTTAGAAGTTTTTGGTCAGTACTATTTTTCTATGAACTATCACGCCAGTCTAGACTGCGCGTGCTTAGAGCGCAACGTGGGCCCCGTCTACCAAGCAATTTATCATCGCAACAACAGGGTAGAAGGCTTGCTCATGTCTGGCGACAAAGAGCGCAACAAGGACTACGAAAAGGCAGTCAGAGAAAAGTGGCCGCTTGCTGAGTTTGTCTCACGCCTGTCGTGACCGTAAATTTTGACTGTTGGTGTGGGCGACCGCGAGTATGTCCTTGCACAGCGCAAGCCAACTAGCCGAGGTCTCTCTATCGGTTTGTCAGTAAAAAGCCGTGTTACGGGCATCTGGGGAGTTCCCGTTTCGTTTCCACTGACCAAAGCCCAATCTGATAGTGATATCTTTTTTGCTGCCAGAGAGCTGCCCTTGTTTTTGGAGAGTTGGCAAAAGTCCTTTCCCATGGCCGGTAGCAGCATCAATCTGTTTAAATCTAACAGCATGGTGATGGCTACGACTCCATTTAGAGAAGAATTGGCAGCCCCTTTACAGGTCCACGTCCACTGTATACTGCCAGGCGCAGATCCGAGCGCTACCCGGTTGTGGCAACCGTGTCCAACTTAGAAGTAGAAACCTTGCACCCTTGGCTAGTTAACACCAGTATCGTACTCGGTTTGGTACTTCTACTCAGTGTGGTGGTTATGATGCTTGTTTTGGCAATGCTTAATAAGGACGATACCGCATTTGTAGCTTGACTCTTTGCTCGGTGATAGACCTTTGCTTATTTTTGCTAGTAGCCGCACTGGTTGCGTTTACGGGTAGGCAAAAGCCTTGGTGTCAGTAAGCTCTTGATTTTGTCCATAAACCGAAGCTCAGGCACGATTATCTTAAATGTACGCGTAATTGACGTGGCAAGTTGGGTCATCGACTTTACCGACAAGAACCGGCACCCAACCGTCGGTTTCGTACACTAACCTTACAACTAAAATAGGAGAGCCAAGATACGTGGGCGTCAACTTCCCCTACTTTGCGTTAACAGTGGTCTACAAGTTTTGACCTGAGCCAAATGCTGCGCACATTTGGCTCATTTTTCGCGCATGACTACGGCACCATGCCAGCTGGGTCCGGGGTCTTTAGCAACAAATTGCTTGCAGCGCTCGATCATTACGATTAGGGCGCGATCCTTAGGCTCCAAGCTGGTCAGTTTTTCAAAGGCGGCTAGGGCTGCTGGCCAGTCGCGGGCAAAGTACACTTCCATGGCGTCGTTGTATGCACCGACAAAACTGCGCTTTGGCTTGCTTGTTGTCTCAGAGCTCCCAACCAACTCATGAACCAAAATATTTTCTGTTTTGCCTTTGACCACGATTTTGTCGATGGTGCGTAAAACAAAACCATTACCGAGTCTGCTGGCGCAAGCGTCACTTAGCAGAATATTGCTTCGGTAGTATTTGTTGAGACCTTCCAAGCGACTGGCCAGATTGACGGCGTCACCGATTACGGTGTAGTTGAGGCGGTCTTCATAGCCAACATTACCTACTAAGACTTCACCACTGTTGAGTCCAATCCTAGAATTGATTGGTTCTAGACCTTCGACCTTGAGTTGGCGATTTAGTTCGATCTGAAACTGAAGGCATTCAACTGCTGCTTGGGCTGCGTGTCGGGCATGGTCCTGCAGATCATTTGGCGCGCCCCAAAAGGCCATGATGGCGTCACCAATAAATTTATCCACGGTACCCTGGTGGCGCATTATGATGCGGGTCATACCCGAAAAATAGCGCGCAAGCACCAAGATTAGCTCTTCTGGTTTGAGCTTCTCTGACCAAGTGGTAAAGCCCTCTATGTCGGAAAATAAAATAGTAAGGTCGCGTTTGGTTCCACCCAACTCTGCCTTTTGATGGTTGATTATCAACTGAGCCACTAGGTCGGCCGGTACGTATTTTTTGAACGAACGTAGACTGTCTTTGACGTTGTCCATAACTTCGTTGATGCGAGAAATCTCTCTAAAGACTGACTTGATGGGCTTGCCGTTTTCTAGGTCAAACTTTTGGATGCGAACCATGTCTTGTTCTAAGGCTTTGAGTGGTATAGTTATGCGGCGTGACAAAAAAAAGCCAGCTAAGAGAACCAAGACGCTTATGGAGCTTGCAACTAGGACCAAAGCTATTAACGTGTTAAACTCGTGCTCGCTAACCTTGGCCGCAGAAATATCCAAACCAAGGATAGCTTCCAAACGACCAGCTTTGTCACGAATGGGTGCAAAGCCAGATAACCAGGTACCCCATTCGTCAGTGTAGAACTCTCGTTCTATCTGTATGCTTCCTTGGCCTTGCAGGGCGCTCATCAACATGGGAGTTGCCGAGTCATATATGTCGCCAATGTGGCTGATTTGCTCGGGATCCTCTTCGGCGTCAACTACAAATATGACTTCGCCCTTGGCCGATTGGCGCATGGTGTAGACAAAGCGAAGATCGGGAACACTTTGGCGAATTTTTATCAGCTGGTTTTTGAGTTCACGATATTCGGCGCTGTTTTCTTGAGAAGGTTGGCTCAGTGTTTTGTGCTTTTGGGCGTCTATCAGCAGACTGCCAACCGAAACCGCATTGTAAATTTGACGCCTGAGATCGTCACGCAAAACAGTTTGCAGGTTTAAAAACATAATTAGGCACAAGCCTACGGTTGTTAAAACAATCAGCAGCACGAATGCGCTCGAAATGCCAAGATTTATGCTTATAGAGAGTTTTTTTGAGTTTGACATTACTTCTCCTGCTGACAGTATAAGAGAGAAAAAAACCGCCTGCCAGACCATAGCCAAAACTTAGCTTGATTGTCCTCCACTTTTAGGGCACAATTGGGCCACTATGCCACACGCTGACAAACGCTTTTTGGCCCTCGACTTTGGCCAAGTACTTACGCTCAATCAGGACCTGTCTTGTTTTGACGATTTTTTGGTGGAAGCCGATCTTGACCGAGCTAACTTTGTTGACGCTTACTACCTTAAGCGCCCACCCTATGACCGCGGATCCCACAATGCCAATACCTATTGGTCAGAAGTACTGATGGAGTGCGTGGCACAAAAACCTAGCTCGAGTTTAAACCTTGCCAGTCCACAGGAAAACGCAGAAAAGTACCTAGAATGGCTGTGTATGGCTGACTTTTTGTCTTGGTGTCGACCACGGCTTGCCATGCAAGAGCTCACGCTCAAGGCTATTGCGGCGGGCGTCGAAACTGCCTTGATTAGCAATATGCCACCAATCTATGGTCAAAAATTTATTGACACTTGGCCTTGGTTGAACAAACTCAAACACTGCCTTTTCTCAAGCGCCATTGCCCACGTAAAACCCGAAGCTGCGATCTATACGCACCTTCTTACAAGCTTGCAATGGACAGCAGAACAAACACTACTGGTGGACGACCGCCTAGAAAATATTGAGGCGGCGCTCAAACTTGGCTTTGCCGTGCATCACTTTGTTGATGAGGACCAAGCTCTTGCCGCCATTACGGACTGGTGCGGTCTGTAATAGTGTCCTCGCGTAAGCCATACTGTTCGCCTTCTTCGTGGCAGCCGCGCGGCTCAACATGCACCATAATGTCGTAAATACCCTCTATTCGCTCTTTAATTGCTTGTTCAACTTTTTGAACAATTTCGTGCCCGGCTGTGACACTCAAGTTGCCATCCACCTCAATATCCAGCTCAATGGTATGCAAATTACCAATCCGGCGAATGCGGGCGCGGTGTGGGTTGCTGGCCTGCTCAATGGTTCGTACCGCTTCAAACAGTCGCTCGTAGAGCAACTTGTCCGAGGTGCCGTCCATAAGTTCTACGTTAACTTCAACAAAAATTCCGACTGCTGACTTGATAATCCAAAGACTCACTAGCAAGGCAATAATAGAATCTATAATAGGCAATCCCGCAACAAAGGTAAAAAATAGACCGACTAGAACTGCCGCCGAAATGAGCACGTCGTTGCGCATATTTTTTCCGTTGGCAACCAAGAGGTCACTTTGGGCCTTTTTTCCGAGCGAAAACTGGTTCCAAGCCAAAAACAATTTGCCAAGGATTGAGGCCACTACTACCCAAACAGAATACATCTGAGGTAGCGGTCGGACTTCTCCAGCTATTAAGTCGCGAATGGTTCCAAGTGCCAATTGCGCACCGGCAAAAAAGATAACGAATGCAAGAATAGTGGTTGCAATAGTTTCTGCGCGGGCATGACCATAGGGGTGTTCGGCATCTGAAGGTTTGGCCATGATGCGCGAAGCAAGCAATGAGACCACCGAAATAATTGCATCAGTGCTGCTGTCAATACCGTCTGCAATGACAGAAAGACTACCTGCCAAAAAACCCACAGCAATCTTGCTGATGGCCAAAAGCGCATTGCCAATGATACTAAAAACCGAGGCTTTGGCGATTATGCGCGCCCGTTGATCTGCTTGCAAACTTATCTCCGTGTAAAGACTATACTAGGCTTTGGAGGAATAGTCATGCGCCAAAGTGCTCACAAACTGATTTGCCAGATCAAGCACTCTTTATTGGAACAAGAGATAGAGCGACGCTTATCTATTAGAGACCAGGCAATAGACGGTGCCTTTGTGGGTTGATAGTTTAAAAAAAGGCTGCCCCGGATTGTTATCCGGAGCAGCCTCATATTTTGCTAAGTCATCTTAGTCAAAAATGCACGTACCGATGTACGTACCGATGTACTTAGGGTGCAAGGAAGGCAAACTTTCGCGCATCGTTGGTGCCGGATCCTTCTACAGTAACTGGGTTACCGCTAAAGGTTCCTTGGCTGGACAAGTAGCGGCTTGGGTACGACTTAAGAGTTAAGTAGAAGTAGCCACCACCAGCCGATGTTAGGGTAAACAATTCGTCATCGCCATTGTCCACGGCTTCGGTGGTCAGGTTGCCATACTCACCTGCTCTTAAGGCATGTCCTGTTGCAAGGTTTACAAACTTATAGTAAGCGCCAACTTTGCTCAGTGTCCACTTTTCTATCGCAGCACCAGTGTAGCTGGTGTTGTAGACCGAAGAGCCGGTATAAGAATCAGACTTTTGGGCAAGGTTTGAGTCCTTGTTTACTATACGATATGTGCCTGCTGCAGGTAGACCGCCAGCTATCGTTGTCGTAGTGGAGCCCACGGTGGTGCTTGTTGTGGCAACGGTACTGGTAGTCGAAACCACAGTGGTTGTGGTTGCTGCAACCGTAGTACTTGTTGCTGCGACGCTAGTGCTAGTGCTTGCAAGCGTAGTCGTGGTGGTGGAAGCACTCAAGAGTTCAAACCTCCACTTAAAGAAGTTGTTGTTTACCCAAGCTTCCAGCTTGACTGGGTTGCCGTTGTAAATGTCTTGGCTACGTGCCGAATTGCCACTTGCCTTGTTGATGAGGCGATACTGACCATTGCCGAGACCGCTTGCAGTCCACAGTTGTCCATCGGCACCGGTGTAGTTAACAACCTTGGCATCGTTGCCCGAGCCATCAATTGCCAGGCCCGATTCTTGATTGGTAATCTTCCAGTAGGCTCCAATGGCACTTACTTGCCATTTTTCGCTGTTTGCTCCGGAGTAGTTCTCATTAAAGACATTGCCACCGTTGTAGCCATCGGCTTTTTGTGCCTTGTTGGAGGCAACGTTAACCAGCTTGTAAAGACCTGCACTAAGCGGAGCCGCAGCCACCGTAGTTGAGGTAGTCGAAGTAGTTGAGGTACTACTAGTGCTGGTACTTGAGCTGGTACTGGTGCTTGCATTGCTTGTGCTAGTCGATGTAGCCACCGTAGTGCTTGTTCCAAGTGATGTTGTGGTGGTGTTTGCTATGGTCGTTGTAGTTCCGCCACTTATGCCGCCGTATACTTCCAAAAAGTCGATATTGAGCAAATCTTGGTTGGTGTAATTGTTTTTGATCTGGATGGTATTGGTACCAGAGTTGAGTCCGAGCGTAACGGCCGAACTTGTTCCCCACGTTGTCCAGGTACCGGTTCCGGCAGCTGTCAACTTAACCCACGAACCGCTGTTGGCCTTGAGGTCAACATTTGCTCCGTTTGCAGCAGCGTAGCGGATGCGCACGTTACGATTGCCTGCAGCTGGCACGTTTACCGTCAGAGTAATAGTAGCACCAGGGTAGAAGTTTTCTACAAAACCCGCACCGCTAAAGCCTTGATAGCCACTGCCGGTTCCAGCACCACCAGCCACAACGCCTGATTCGGCCTCGTATTTGGTCCAACCCAAGGTGGTTGTAGTTGTGCTGGAAGTACTAGAAGTACTGGTAGTAGTTGGTGCATTGGGATCTCGAGTGGTCGAAGTTGAGGAGCTAGTGCTAGTTGAGCTTGGATAGACACCATTGTATTCAATGGCACCAATGTCATAAGCGATGCCGCCTTTGCCATAGCTCTGGCCCCAATTGATACCCTTGTCTACCATCAAAGCACTTGAATTGGCTGGAGCATACCATTGTTGCCATTGGCTAACACGGTTGCCAGTCTTTGCAAAGCCGGGGTCACCAAATAGGTTGCTGGCATTGGGTGCTCCCGTACCTACTGACCATGGCTTGCCAAACTTAATGTTGTTGGTAAACTGCACATTGCTTGGTGAGCCTTCTACGTCGTTGCCATCAGTATTGTAGAATACGTTGTTGCGTATACTTACATTGCTGGCTCCCTGAAAGACCATTGCATTGCCCATGCCATCAAACACGTTGTTGTTAATGATAACATTGCTAACTTGGTCTGGTTGGAAGATAGCGGAGCGACCACCAAAGCCATAGCCGTTAATGGGTGTCGAGTTGCGGAAGACGTTGTTATGTACTGACATGTACTTGTTGCCATTCATCCAAATGGCAATGTAAAAGCCTTTGTCTTGGAAGTACGAATCGTAGATTTCCATGCCTGCGGTTGCGGCTTCGACAGCTTCTTTGCCGCTTTGGCCATCAAGGTCAACCATGGTTACGTTGTAAATCTTGAGATTTTGACCATGTGTGGTAACGTTGTTGTAGATGTTGTTGTGGTTAACTATGGAAAACCAGGTGTTACAATCTATGTTGTAGATCTCATTTCCACGGTCAAGGTTCCATAGCTCTATAGAAATTCGCTCGCCCCACTCTGGGTCTTGTTCACTTACACGAATATAGGCGTCGTGAATCTTGACGTTGCGCAGATAACCAACCCACATAAACTTGATACCGTAGCCATGAACGTTGTCGTTGATGGTTATGTTGTAGATTTCTGCACCGTCGAGACCACCGAGTCCAAGATTGGCGCGAGAAGCAGCAGCAGCGTTGATAAAGGTAACATCATGAATAACGGTATTCGTCATCCACTTGCCTTCTGGAATTTCAATGTACCACCACATATCGCCTCGACCAAAAATGGCACCGTTTTGATAGGTGTTTTTGATAGTAACGTGATGCATGGTGACGTTGTTGCGGTTTTGCACGTAAACGCCGGTTTTGAGTGACTTGTTATTACCGTCGATGGTAAAGCCAGATATTGATTGGTTGCCGTCTTGGGCAGCCAGCATTTGATCTGGGCTACCATAACCAGGGTTGGGACCGCTGTACATGGTCGAGTTTAGTTGAATCAAGGCACCTGCTGCCCATAGGTGAAAGTCACCTTCGTTTCCACTAATTCCTGCTGGCAGTTCGACACCACTGGACTTGATTATAGTATTGCTTTCGCCTGCACCTTCGATGCTTACTCCCAAACCGAGCATAGCGGGTTTGGTTTCGTTATAGGTACCAGCGGCAAGCTTAATAGTATTGCCGTAAGCGGCGACTGAGGCAGCCTTGGCCAGAGTCTTGTAAGGCGCGCCTGTGGATCCGTTTCCTGTATTGTCATTTCCTGACGGGGAAACATGGACATTCCCGGTGAAGGCCGCCTTTACTTGTGCAGCTGCAACGGACGAAACTTCAGCAGAACTGGCATCAAAGGGTGCTACACCCATATCGCACGCAACTAGTCCAATGACCAAGAGTGCGAGAGCCAGAAAAATACCGAACAAACGAATAGGTTTATTCATAGTACTGCTTCCTTTACTTTTATTGGATGTGCAGCTTCACTTACAGTGGGACATTAATCCTCGCCATATGTGGAACGAAATAGTCTGCTCAACAACGTTGATGACTATTTGCCATACCATTGCTCATGTTACACCCTGTTTTTTGGATCCGTCAAATGATTTATTACAATCTTTTGGTAATTTTTTATACAATAGTAAGAAATTAGCTAAGTTATTATATTGAAACTATTTACAGCTATGAGACCAAAAACAGACAGTCGCTGGTGACCAAGTAGTTAGTTTTTTGCACAAAACTCATACACTAGTTGGGAGCAGTTTTTTACGTTAAAAACAACTATAACTTGTCATTAATTGGGGCTTCTCTTGAGTTAATTGGCTTTTTTCTCTATGGTAAGTCCAATTATATGGAGATTGAGATATTAGATACAGGGTTCTACGAACTCAACCACGAAATAGTCTATCCTCATCAACATGAGACCGAGTTTGAGCTTATGTTGTTTAAAAACAACGGTCGCTGCTTTGTACAAGAACACGTCGAGTATGATAAGATAAAGGATAGGATCTTCCTTCTTTGTCCTGGCGAACAACACGAGGTGAAACATTTACCAGGGGTGCAACCGGACAGTGCGGTTCACCTAACCATGCACTGGGTAACGTTTAGTGTTAGTGATGCTACTATAGAACAATCTCTGCGCAGCTCCTTTGGCGGCGCAGGCAGGACTGCCTCCAGCAAAACTTACAAAATTCTCAACGACATTTACGTCAAGTATCTTTCAAAAAACGACCTGCTGCTGAAGTCGATGCATCATCAATTTCTTAGTATGCTGTTTGAGCTTTTTAACGATAGTGACGATTTAGGTGATCCAAGCGAAAGCGACTCCAGAATCTTGGAAGCGATTCGCATCATGAAGTCAAAACTGTACGAAAACCTAGATTTAAACGATCTTTCCGCCACACTGGATCTCAACAAAAACTACTTCTTTGTACTTTTTAAAAAGAAGATTGGCGAATCTCCGATGCACTATTTTACAGATATGAAGCTGGTGGAGGCGTCTAAGTGGCTAATAAACACCGACATAAAACTCAGCGAAATACCGCCGCTGCTCAAGTTCTATAATCTTAGCCACTTTAGTCGCTTGTTCAAAAAAAAGTATGGAAAGTCACCGTTACAGTTTAGAAAATAGCCTGGTCATCTCTAGGCTAACAACTTACTGTGGAATATCCAAGCAATAAATCCAGTAGTGTTGGAGCCGCCGAATATATCCAAAACGAGATCGCTCTGATTGGCAAGCATTTGCATAGAGCAGGCTGGAAGTTCCGAAGGAAATCTTGCGGGGCGACGTTCTATGTCGGTCCCTTTGATATACCTTAACTATTGACATTGCGGAAAATCTCCCTAAAACTGTTCTTCAAACAGGGAGTCAACTATTTTGAAATTAGCAGTAAGTCCCTGGGAAAAACCTGATGTGGTAGCAAGTTTTGCACAGGCCAATCCCAATCCCCAACTACTCAAATTAGCCTCAAACGTTTTGACGGGAAAAAAGTCAGCTCGAATTTTAGATATTGGCTGTGGTGCTGGTAGAAACACCCTATCACTTGCGGAATTAGGTCAAGAATGGGGTTGGCAGGTGGTGGGCATAGACAGCTCCCGTGCCATGTTAGATGCAGCTCAACAACGCGCCGATGCATCTATCGCCCGTCATTCAATCAAATTTTATTCTGGTTCCATGGAAGAGCTGGTTTCAAACCTAGATATGAAGAATAGTGCTAAATTTGATTTAATTGTTGCCCATGGAATATGGAATTTGGCCAGCTCAGGTAAGCAATTTCGTATCGCACTCTCTCAAGCATCCCAGTGTGCAAATCCTGGCGCCAAACTTTTTGTATTTACCTTTGCAAGAAAAACTTTTCTTGAGCAAGAAAAGCCCCTCAAAGGAGAGGATTTTGTTTTTATCGGTCTAAACGATGAACCCCAATGTTTTTTGGACGAAGAACAACTAGACTCAGAATTAGCCAAAGTTGGCTTCTCACGACCAAAAAATAGTCCCCTAACTATCTACAATAAGCCGCTAATGCCAGCAAAGGCGGGGCGCCTGAGTAATCCTTTTGGATCGCCAGTAATTTACGAAGGTGTCTGGGAGTATCTCAACCTTTGATAAATCTACAAAATAGTACGTTATTCTCGAGATGAACATGCTTGTGGGTATCGATCTCAAAATCCTTAAGCCCTTGCCATAAAGTCTTAACAGTTTGACAAGCGTATGAAGGCACCCTAAAATCTTTTGTCAAACGTCAAATGTGAGTCAACAGATCCCCTAGCTCTTGATGCTCAGCCATAAGTTTATCCACGGAGGATCGGCTGACTGTTTTAGTCAAAAAGGCAGGGAATACAAAGTTTTCTTCTTCATCGGCGTGGGAAATCAAATCTTGCTTCAAAGCACTTAGGGACTCAATCGAGGGAGCTCATTATCACTCCAGCTTTCAATATTAGGTACTAGGTGTTTGCTAAGACTGGAGTCCGGTAAAAGCATGGTTTCGATCATTACTAACACGGTATGGGCATCTAGGTTTTTTTTCACCACAAACGAGCTCAAGGCTACGGCTCCCTCCACAACAGTAATCTATCCCAAGAGATTCAAATATGCCTGCAGCTTGTGGTAACTCAGCTATAATTTGCGCCAACGAAGATTGAAATGTTATCAATATTGGCTCCTATATATGATTATTTCATTAACCATTAACATAGGCCTTGCAAACAACCAAGTCGCGGTTATTTGAATTATTTTAGATTAGGCGTCGCTGTAGAGCATTTCTTGACTCTAACGAGTTTAATCTGCTCGCCCACTGCAAATCGGGATTCTTTTTTCTTTAGGCTAAGCCTAAGCAAGGCTACCACCTCGGCCAAGGCTCTATCCTTGCGAATTATTTCCTTTTGCAGCCCACGCGCCGGCACTTTGAGGACCTTGTTTTCAGTTTTGAGGGTATCTTGTTTGTCGGTCATAAGATTTGTCAGATCCTGTTTCGAAAGGTCAAACTATAGCGCATGTCGCTTCACTCCTGCGACTTTTATGGTGACACAGGGAGTGAGCTGGTAATTTATGTGGCTGTGCGATGTTGGCTCGTTCTTAGCGCCAGAGTCCAAACAAGGCACCAAAGGCCACAAAGTTTAGCAAATGATTGCCAACTTCTATTGCCCATACTTTAAAACCGTGGCCTGCAAAGAGCTTATTTGATAAGTAGGGTGGAGCTATGGCGCCGGCCCAAACTATAGCACCTGTTAACGCACCTAAACCTAGACTCGGGCCACCAAAAAGCAAGCTAGTTAGTGTAACTGCCAAGGATACAAAAACTGCTTGCACGGCCGTTGATGGCGGCAAACAACATTCCTATGTCCATTTAGTTCTCCACAAGTGTAGTATCGCTTGCAACTTGAGCTTGGACAAGATCTGGATAGAGTATTATCCAGCTACCATCTTCAATGGCTTTTTCTAAAAATGCGCCATCGCCTTTGGTCCACCAAAGGTAGGTTTTTTCGTCACTGTAGCGCACGCCAGAAGCAGCCATAGCTTGTGGCAAATCAAAGCTGGTGCCATCGGGTAGTCGTAGGCTTACCGAGTACAGCGATCCGTCAGGTGCGCTTTCACGTGGGTTATGGTAGACGGCCTTAATTGCAGCCCCGTCTGGCGAATAATAGGTGTACGATCGGTGATCGTAGTGGTCGGCACAGGCTAGCAAACTTAGCAGCAATACGATTGCAGCCAGGGCCTTTAGGGCAATACTCATTGTTTTTTGACCCACTTCTTTTCTTGTTCGTTGTAGTCAAAAAAACTGGCCAAGGCACTAAAGGCTGTTACAATGGCGGCTTGCCTTTTCTCTTGGCTCGCTTTTTGATTTAAAATATCTACAGGGTTGCCAGCTACTGCGCCGGTTATCATCCCGGAAGCGCCGTTGGCAGCTTGACCGGCGAGTCCGCCCATCATTCCTGCTACGCCAGAAATTGCCATGTTGGCAACAGCTGATTTGCCAGCTGACTGCATGGCCTGTTTGACCAGTTCGTCTTGGTCAGGAATAACAACTGCCACGGTGGCAATTGGGCTATCCATGTCCTCGGTCTTAAACTCTAGCTGGATCATGTTGTGTTGGCCCAGTTCTTCTTTTACGATTATTGGCTTGATTAGCTCATAGGTAAGTTCTTTCATAGTTTGGTCTCCCTGCCTGCAAGTATACCTGTTAACTGGCGCTGGGGCAACTTTGAGGTAAAATTCATAAACATCTGCCTAATGTAAACCTTTGCGGCCAAATTCTTTGATAAACAAGTAGAGCGTGTTTTCTCGATTGTAGTCCGTATGCAGCTCTTCAAATTCCTTGCTAGTTCCAAAATAGACACAGCGGTTCCAGCGACACGGCCAGTGATAGCGACATGATCCCTATATAAAATTACGATGATTAGATTTTTGTAGTTTTTATAACTTAGGGGATTGGCAAGCGCAGTTCGTTTTGCATGTACAAGCGATAGGATGGCAGTTGGTCTTCGGTATGCTGCGTAATCCCATTGCTGTCCAAAATTTCTATGAAGAATCCAAACTCAAACTTAGCATAGTATTCTACTAAAGTAGCCTCTTGTTCGACGTCGAGCTTTCCCGCGATAGGAATAGGCAAACTGTAGCTACTACTCTTGTCCTGCCAAGGATAGTTCAGTACGGTAAACTGCCATACATGGGTCAGTTCATGGCACAACGCCCAGGCCTCGATAAAATATGACACTTGGTGTTCCCTGACGTATACCAAGTCTGAGATGGCGTTGTACCAAGCTGGTGCCAGCGGATTTCCGCTAGATTTTATAGATGAGTCTATGATTACAAATCGATCAAGGTACTTTTCTACAAGGGACTTGCCAAAAATGTGTTCGGCCGCAGCACGCTGATTTTCAGGAAATTGCACGATGCCCTTTTGAGTGGCCAAGAGGTCGCAGGCACTCACAAGCAATAAACTAACTAAAGCTATGCTAATTCCTAATTTTTGCCAAAGCTTGTAACATGCGATGATGGGCATCCTTTTAAAAAAATTGCACACAGTCCGCTAAAGTATACGCTTATTGGTCCAAGCATTGCCAAGTTTCCTTGTGTCCAGACCTGCTTAGCGATGGCAAGCGACTAATTTTTGATTGACAAAGCGTCTTAGCGACTATAGCATGTGTACGTTAACGCAAATTAAGAATAGCAAACAAAGCAGGAGACAAACAGCGTGGAAGATGCATTGGTTATTGGTGCCGACTTTGGCACCGACTCAGTAAGAACGGTAGTGGTCAATGCGCGGGACGGCAGCATTTGTTCGCAGGCAGTAGCAGAATACCCGCGTTGGAAAAAGGGCCTTTACTGCAAGCCTGAGCGACAGATTTACCGCCAACATCCGCTTGACTATCTGGAGTCATTGCAAAAGGCTGTCAGCCAAGCTTTGACCGAGGCCGGCGAGGACAGCGCGCGCAGAGTGCGTGGTATAGCAATTGACACTACCGGTTCTACACCTGCGTGCACCGACGCAGCAGGCAAGCCTTTGGCGCTAAAGGTTGAGTTTTCAGAAGACCCAGACGCCATGTTTGTTTTATGGAAAGACCATAGTTCGCTTGCAGAAGCAGAGCTTATTAATCAGAAGGCCGCTGACTGGAAGACCAAGACAGGGACCGACTATTTGCAGTTTGTTGGCGGCATATACTCTTCTGAATGGTTTTGGGCCAAAGCTATGCATGTCTTTTTGAGTTCTCCCAAGGTCGCACAAGCCACCAAAAGCATGGTGGAACATTGTGACTGGATAGCAGCCTGTCTTAGTGACAGCGAGGCGCCACAAAGCATTAAACGAAGTCGCTGTGCGGCCGGTCATAAGGGCTTGTGGCATCAAAGCTTTGGCGGCTACCCCAAGGAAGAATTTTTTGAAACCCTGGATCCACGATTGCCAGCCCTCGCGCGCAGTCTCGGAACCCAAACCTATACTTCTGACCAAGTTGCTGGCTATTTGAGCAAAACATGGGCAGGCAGCTTGGGTCTGCCGCTGGGTATTCCTGTTGCTGTGGGCGCTTTTGACGTACACATGGGCGCTCTGGGTGGCGGTATCTCAGAGGGCCAACTGGTAAAGGTAATTGGTACAAGCTCTTGCGACGTTATCTGTGCACCTCTTGCGGCCAATCAAAAACAAGAAATCGTAGTGCCCGGGGTTTGTGGCCAAGTAGATGGCTCAATTATTCCTGGACAACTTGCCTATGAGGCCGGCCAGTCGGCTTTTGGAGACATTTATGCTTGGTTTAAGCGCTTGCTGTCTTGGCCCCTCGAGAATCTGAGCCTCGTTAATGCCAGCCTAAGTCTTAAGGACCGAGAAGCTATAATAGATGCTATAATTCCAAGTCTAGAAGCACAGGCGCTCAAGTTACCCTTGGAAGAACCAGTGCCCTTGGTTTTGGACTGGTTCAATGGAAGACGTAGCCCCGATGCCGATCAGGGTCTGACAGGGCTTATCAGTGGGCTCAATCTGGCCAGTGATGCCCCACGCATCTACCGTGCTTTAATAGAAGCCACTGCCTTTGGCAGTCGAGCGATTGTAGAACGACTACTTACCCATGGGGTAGCAATTGATGCAGTAATTGCAATTGGCGGCATAGCACGCAAGTCTCCCTTGGTTATGCAAACCCTGGCAAATGTGCTGGGACGTCCCATAAAGGTCGCTGCATGTGACCAAGCCTGCGCCTTGGGGGCCGCCATGTTTGCCGCCACCGCAGCCGGACTGTACCCAAATGTTGAAGCAGCACGTGACGCAATGAACCAAGGTTTTGACCTTGAGTTTGTGCCTCAAGCCCCGGCTGTTGCCCATTATCAAAAACACTATCTTGCCTACACTAAGTTAGCGCAAGCTATAGAAAACAATACTCGGAGGACTATATGATGGATAGTAAAATAATCAATAACAAAGGCACTTACAGCTTATGGCTGGCAACCGGCAGCCAAGATCTCTACGGCGACAAGACACTGGAAGCGGTGGCCAAACACAGCCAAGAAATCGGCAAAGCCCTCAACCAAAGTGGTCAATTGGCTTGGCCCTTGCTAGTCAAACCTACTCTGATCACCAGCAGCGGTATAAGCTCTTTGATGCAAGAAGCCAACGCCGACCCGCTATGTGCGGGCATAATATGTTGGATGCATACCTTTAGCCCGTCCCAGATGTGGATAGACGGTTTAACCGTGGTCGCCAAGCCAATCTTGCACCTGCATACCCAGTTTGGCCGCGATATTCCTTGGGATAGCATCGACATGGACTTTATGAACCTCAACCAAAGCGCCCATGGCGATCGCGAGTTTGGTCATATAACCAGCAGACTCGGTCTCAAACGCGCCATTATTGCCGGTCATTGGCAAGACAAGACCACGCAAAAGCGGATCGCCGATTGGTCTCGTGTTGCCGGAGCAGTCCACGAAAGTCGCGGGCTTAGAGTAGCTCGTTTTGGCGACAACATGCGCGACGTTGCCGTTACCGAAGGTGACAAAGTAGCAGCGCGCATCCAGATAGGCTGGAGTATCCAAGGTCACGGTCTTGCAGACCTTGCCAAGGCAGTTGCAGAAGTCAGCGATACCCAAAGCGCAGCACTTATCGAGCACTACAAGAAAGATTACACCATCAGTACGGAGATTTTGCAGGACAGCAAACAAATGAAACGCTTGGCCTACCAGGCCAAATTGGAAATTGCCCTAGAAACTATCTTGATTGCTGGCAATTTTAAGGCCTTTACGACTAACTTTCAGGATCTCCATGGTCTAGAACAATTGCCGGGACTGGCGGTGCAGCGGCTGATGGCCAAAGGCTACGGCTTTGGAGCTGAGGGCGACTGGAAAACTGCCGCTCTCTTGCGGGCTGTCAAAGTCATGGGCGACGGGCTGCCTGGCGGTTGCTCATTTATGGAAGACTACACCTACCACATGGAACCAGGTAATGAATTGGTACTTGGAGCCCATATGCTTGAGGTTTGCCCCAGCATCGCCAGTGACAAGCCACGGCTTGAAGTCCATCAGCTTGGCATAGGCGGCAAGGATGACCCAGCTCGCCTGGTGTTTATTGCCTCAGCAGGCGATGCGCTCAACGCCTCATTGGTCGGCTTTGGCAATCGCTTTAGATTAATTGTTAACGAAGTCACCACGGTCAAACCACCAAAGGCTATGCCCAAGTTGCCGGTTGCTCAAGCAGTTTGGAAAGTGCATCCAGACTTTGTAAGCGGACTAGAAGCTTGGCTATGGGCGGGTGGAGCACACCATACTGCTTATACTACTCAGATTGACGCAAGCCTCTTACAAATGTGGGCCGAGGCTGTTGGCATAGAATTTGTAAGGATTGGCAAGGGAAGCAACTTAGAAAGTATTCGTAGTCAACTTGTCTTGCAGGAGCTCAAGAGTATCAGCGAGGCTAAGCGATGAAGTCAGCCTATCAAGAACTAAAAGAACAAGCCTGGCAAGCCAACCTTGAAATTCCGCGCTACAATTTGGCACTCTTTACGTGGGGCAATGTTTCTGCCTTTGATTCAAATCGCGCAGTTTTTGCCATAAAACCAAGTGGCGTAGCCTACGATAAACTTAGCATTGACGACATGGTGGTCTTGGACTTGGATGGAAATATTATAGAGGGGACACTCAAACCGTCCTCTGACACCGCGACTCACCGAGTTATTTACCAAGAAAACCAAAGCATTGGTGGCATTGTTCACACCCATTCTACTCATGCCACGGCTTGGGCACAGTCGATGCGCGACCTTGCGGTCTATGGAACTACCCATGCCGACCATAGCCCCGTTGCCATCCCCTGTACTGTTATCCTAAGTGAGGCTCGCGTAAAAAAAGACTACGAGTTAGAAACCGGCAAATTAATCGTAGAAACCTTTGTGGCACGCAAACTTGACATGCTCAGCACTGAGATGGTGCTTGTTGGTGGTCATGGCCCATTTACATGGGGAAAAAGCGCCACAAAAGCTGTATATAATTCAGTTGTGTTGGAAGAAATCGCAAAGATGGCTATATTATCTACTATGGTCGCCAAAGGAGAATTAACGGTATTGCCTGAACACATAATTAGAACCCATTACGAACGAAAGCACGGACCAAAAGCCTACTATGGACAAAACTGACGCCAAACAGGCGGATGTAGTCACCATTAGAGATATTGCGCGCTTGGCGGAAGTTTCGATTGGCACCGTTGATCGCGTGCTACACCAGCGCGGCCGTGTGGCTCAAGAAAAGGTAGAACGAATAGAGGCGCTTGTTCACCAATACGGCTACAAGCCCAACCTTTTTGCTTCTGGCCTATCAGGCACGCGCATGAAGACAATCGCGGTGCTTGCCCCAGAACTTCAACAGGACCACGGCTATTGGGAACTGTGCCTCGAGGGAATGCGCAGTGCAGCCCTCGAGCTGGAGCCGCTCCAGATTCGCGTAAAGTATCTTCGCTTTGATCGCAACCTTGCTTCGTCATGCGTAAGTGCCTTTGAAGAAATCCAAAAAACCCAGTTTGACGGTCTTGTGCTTGCCCCCACTCCCAGCTCTGCTTGGCTGCCACTTTTGCTAACACTTCCTGCCCAGCTGCCACTGATCTTCTTTGATACTGACCTAAAGCTAGAACGCAGGCATTGTTTTATTGGTCAGAACCCCTACAAAGCTGGCTTTTTGGCGGCTCGATTGACCCATTTACAAGTAGAAAAAGACAAAGACTTTGCCACAATAAATTTTGTGGACGACGATCAACACTTGCGTGTTCGTCAAGAAGGATTTATGCAGTACTGCCACAATGTTGGCCGCACGGTTTTGGCAATAGACATAGATTCTGCCGACAGCTTAAGTGCGCGCCGCCAAGCCGTTTCCAAAGCGCTGGATAGAGATCCAAACGTCGGTGGACTCTTTGTGCCCAACGCCTCGGTGGCCGAGTACGTGGAACTTAAGCCCGATGTGCGCTTGTTGGGCTTTGACCTCATTCCGCGCAACTTGGCGGCATTGCGCGATGGCAGCATCGACGGTCTGGTTTCGCAGCGCCCCCAGTTGATGGGGGCCGAAACTATCCGTCAGCTCTCGCGCTTCTTGCTTTTTGGCAAGCAGCTGACGGAAACGGTAGAAATGCCCTTGGATATTTACCTCAAAGAAAATATATAAAAAACTGGCCTAAGGCTCGTTCTTAACGCACGACCTTTAGGTTAAACAAAGGCGTCTGCACGTTGGACCAAGTTCTCAACCACAAAGCCAAGTACATTTCCGTGCCGCGAGCTGTTGTAATGTCGCCAAGATCCAAAACATCGCTCCACAAAAAACCCTCTTTTAAGAGCTTTACGACTACTGCTTTGGCGTCAGCATCGTTGCCACTGACGAATATGGTGTGGTCGCCATTGGCCAGCTTTTTTGGATTGACCATCAGCTCAGCAGTTAGCGTATTGAGCGTCTTAACAACTTTGAGCTTTGGAAAAGCACTTTGAATCTGCTCAGCCAAGCTGTCGGTGTTGCAAACGAAAAGTGAAGGTGGCATACCTTTGGTGAAATCGAGCGGGTTTGACAAGTCGATTAGGACTTTGGATGCCAAATTGGCTTCGCCAGCTGCCTGCAAGGCCTGCAAACTTGCGTATCCGCTGGTAGCGTTGACGATAAGCTCGGCTGCGGCCGCAGCATCGGCAAAGCTCGTCAACGTTGCTTGCGAATGCGCTGCCAGCCACTGGGAAAAGGGAGGCGTTCCCATGCCGTCACTGTCTTTATTGTCTATGGTTTTCTGCACATCACGTGTGCCCACCAAGACCTGGTGCCCAAGCTCCACTAGCTTGCCGGCAATTGTTCTTCCTACCGTTCCGGTTCCGAGTACCGCTATAGTCATGACCATCTCTCCTTAGGGTCCTTAAGATTGCTTTTTCTTTATGAAGTCAACAATAGCTGGCGTCATAATTTGAATGGTATGTTTGATGCTCTCGCGCAGTGCCGGCCGAGAGATAAAATCTCCGCCGTCGAGGCGGCGACTAAGTAGCGCTTCGATTCGATCCAGACGCTGCCCCAGATCGGCTGAGCCTTGGCTGTGACTACTACTGCCAGCCTGATACGACGCGCCGCGTTCCAAGGCGTCGCTGTTGCGAGAGACAACCTTGGCAAGGGCGTCAATCTCATCTTCGTCTTCGTCAATTTCCAAGCTACCATCTTCGTCGCGTCTAGCTTCGGCCTCTTGACGAAGCAAAGTGTAGTCTTGGGCATCAAGGGAATCGATGATGAGCTGCACTACCCGCATATCGCGAGCAAAAGTGGCCCCCATGTAGAAGATCAGCAGAACAAGAATGCCAATTAGGGTCAAAACCATTATCAGCATCATACTATCGTGACTGCGAACCAAATTGTCGGCACGCAGAATAAGGCAGCTACGCGGCAGGGTTAGACTTGCATTGACAGCAACGAGCTCACCCGGTTTGGCAAAATCGAGCACTATCAAGAAGGTAAATTCTTGATCATTAGGAAAAACAAGCGTCTCCAGTTGGGCAAAAGTCTGGGCCGTTCCGCTTCCGCTAAAGGCTTGGCCATCGTTAAGGTAAGCCACAACGGCTTGTGGGTCCAAAGCAACGGTAGCCTCGAGATCCCCTTGGCTCAAACTATACTGAGCACGCCATTGTGACTTGAGATTATCCTCCAAAACACCGGCAAAGAAGACATCCATGGCTGCAATTCCCACGATGTAAACCAAGACAATGCTGACTCCGATCTTCATAATCCTGGTCTGGATAAAGGGACTGTTGGCTCTCATTTTGCGCAAGAAACTAAAAATGCGCAAAAATCTAAGCAAGCGCACCAACTTAAAAAAGCGCCCAACTCTAACAAATTTAAAGATCTTAAAGATCGGTGAATAAGTTAACAAAGCCAATAAGCCCGGCAAGCTCGCCAAAAAGTCTACCCAGCCAAACCCCTTGCCCAGATATTTGCCCACCGGAAAGCAAAAGAGTCTGACGACAAAATCCAGCAGGAATATGATGTCAATTATGCGGTTAAACGTCAAAACGTAGTGTTTGAGCTCGGTAAACTCCAGACACAAGCCAATAACCGAGACCAGAATTAAATAGGGATTGACCGCATCGATTACGTTAACGAGACCAGCAGCGCGCGGGTGAGGTTTTACTATCATGACTTTCCTTCCTGTTCATATTGCTGGTTAAACATGTCAACCTGAGTCAAAAGGTCGGCATTGAGTGACAGGTATTTTTTGAGTGTAGTCTGAATTTGGCGCGACTCCATTTTGTATTGAGCGATCTTGCCCATGGCCAGATTTATGCTGTTGCCAACTAGCAAACCAATCCGCTCATCGCTTTTGTAAAGCTTCTTCAGCTTTTCTTTTTGCTCGTCAGGTGACTGTTGAAATTTCTTGTTTATCTCCAGTACTTGGGTCAAAAGCAGAAGAAAGAAGGTGTAGTTAAAGACGATACTTGCGTAGTAAAGCTCCCTAAATCTACCGAGCTTATCGTCAAGGAAGTTTGCTAGTGAAGTAGAAAGACACATTGCCTCCCTTGAATCAGAACTCGCTTTAGAAAAAAGAATATAGAAGGCAAACAAACCCAAAAGCTCTTCGCTTGACTCGCCCCTTTGCTGACACGTCAATTCAATAAATCGCCTTGCCTTGTGTTGAAACTTAGTTACATCGGTACCCAAGAGCAGGCTTACTATGGGTGTGTTAAAACGCCTATCCTTAATCTGCTCGGCAATTGCCGCCAACAATACGGGCCTGGCCGGTCCTTTGGCGGTGTTGAGTTTGGCAATGAGGTCGGGGCTTAGCCCATAGTTGCTTTCTGCTGCTTTTAGCAGGACTTCTGCCAGAGCTTCGGGGTTGGGTCTGTTATCGCTTGCGCCAGCATTGCTAGCGCGCTCGTTTGCCAGCGCATTGATTTTGAGCAGGTTAAAGTACAGCACCGTGTCTTCGTTACTTAGACCAACGGCCTCGCGCTGCAAGTTTTCTATCAAGCCCTGTTCTCTAATAGGATTGAGGCGCGCAAAATTTACACCCTTGAGCTTGGCGCGAAAAAGATCTTTGTTGATCAAAATCTTTTCTTCGGGCAAAAAATTGCTCAGTTCTGTTTCAGGATTAGTCTTGTCCAATCCGCGCGTAAGGATAATCGGCAACTTGGGATCACGAGGACTCAGTTGCCGCGCCTTGAGGTCTTCGTTTCTTCTGAGCCAACTCGTCTGTATAAGCTTGACCAGCTCTTGGCCATCCTTACCAGTGCCTGAGGCAAGATTCTTAATAACCTCTTGCGGGACAAATTTATCCGCTATCAATACATCAACTATTGCTTCTGCAAATGCAGTTACATTCTCAATTTCCATATCCTAAGGTTACTGCATGACGCAATGACCAAGCAAGGCGTATTTTGCCAAAAAAATCATTGCAAAGATGCACAACCAAATAGTACCCCAGCGGCAACACACCAAATCAAAACAGAGTTAAAGTCGTCTAAATCGGTATCAGCGGGTATGTTATAGAGAAAGCTGCCCGACAAGGCAATTAGATCACCTAAGTCAAGAAACTGACTCGCAGATTTATCCTTTTTCAAATAGACATTGAGGTCAGGACCATTTACGGTAGAAAAATTCGAAAAAACCAGTTGGCGATCGCCATTTGCTGTGACATTTAAGCTGACACTTCCACTGGTGGCATGGCCTGGGGTGCCAGTAAAGTTTGCCTGCTTGGAACTTATTGCTGGCAATGTAGTTTCGGTTCTAGTTGAAGTCAAGAGGGGGCCAGGTTGGCAGGCGACTAGGCTCGTTACCAAAACCGCAACAACTATGAAATTGATTGATAATCGATTTGTCATAACTAAACTCCCTTAACCTGTATTATAGTAGAGTTTTGGATTTCTGTCTTTGGAAAATTTGACCCAACCCAACCACAAAAATCAGCCGAACAGTTAGCTCTCGCACTTGTGGCGAGAATTTTCTTACTCTGCCCATGCCTACGAATCCACTCGCTCTTTTGATCCTCGGGCAGACTTTTGCCCTCAAGCAAGAGTGATAACTTTGCCCCTGGACTGCGTTGATCAGGCGTCACTGCATCAGCACCATCCAAAGATTGCTTACCCTATGGCATACTTCATTCAGTTTCGCCCTCCTACTGGCGAAAACTATCTTGACAGGTATTGTCCTGGCATCATCTA
>JBBRCZ010000017.1:0-45683 GCA_038204425.1 Spirochaetia bacterium
ATCTGGTAAGACTGAGACAGAATCATTAGCTGATTTATTATAAGTTGGAGTTGTTTCATAAAATACGTTAGATTTTTTCTTAAAAATTTTTATTGTCGAAGCTGCAATTCCACTATCATCTTGGATGTACAAGTTGCTCAATATGTAACGCGAAATATGTTGAGTACGTGACTTAGGGAGGGTGTCGTCTGTACCTGGGTTAAACAAATCAACCACAGGGCCTTGTTCGTCGGGGATCATCAACCAGCTTTTTTCCCCATTTTCGAACCCTCCGGTTGTTCCAAAAAGTCCAAGCCAGCCAGCATTTATTCCTAAGTTGAAACTAGAAGTACCTACCTCGATATAATAAGCGTCCTCGTAGTTGGAATTGATTTCGCCGTCTGTTGATTTCGTTATTTCAAAACGCCTACTGGTATTTCCATTTACAAATAGATCAATGTATGTCCAAGGAAAAGTCAATAAAACGGCTTCATATTTAGATACATACAATCTCAAATAGCGCTTGCTTGCTGCGTCCACATAAGGCCTAAATCTGATGCCATTAGATTCTAGACTTTTATCAATCATCGTTACTTTAAACTTACTATACTCTAGTGCACTTGAATCTTGAACAACGTCGAGCAGGATACGACCTTCGTCTTGAGCGTAAGCCGCAACAAAGCCGGCAAGCAAGAATAGACCTACTAGTACTATGCGTCTGTTCATCTTAGTGCTCCAATAAGCAAGTAGCTATCATCCAACACGTAAAAGACATTGTTGCTGGCAAATACCCGCAGCTGTTTGGTGCCTTTGATTAGCTCATCGAGCCTAATCAGGTGCTCATAAGCATACCGGTAGATATATTCAAAACTGAGATTGGCTATATTTGAAATCTTGAGTTCTGGATAGCTATACTCACCATACAAAACACGTCCCGGTAAGTGGACTGCAAAGCAGTACCGTCTTTCTATCCACTCTCTAGAACGTTCTATTGCAAAAAGATTAGTTGTTTTGGCAAGAACTTGTTCGGTGCTTGTGGCAATATCGTACAAAATAAGACTGCCGTTCTTCTCAAGCAAGAGGTAATCGTTCAATAGGCGCCTTACAATCCGACCCTCAAATGCTCGCGGCAGGTACAAGTCCGTGCCTTGCAGTCCCGGCGCATCTGAACGGTAGATCAATCCAAAATTATCTTTGTAAAGCGCCTCGTAGTAGACTTTTTCCAACATTGGTCTTTCTGGCGCACACACATAGGCATACAATGCACCGTCTTTGAGGCAGTTTATGGCAAGACCCTGACTGGTCCCATAAATGCTCGCCACCTTGCCCGTCAACAAATAGTCAGCAACGCGGATCTCTGCAGTCTCAGATTCAAAGTCAGGATAGGCCTGTCTTAAGATCTGACCGCCGCCGCTTTCTGTATACACGAGCGTTAGATAGGCCTTAAGTGAATCGTAGTGCCCAACAAACTGGATGTTTTGAGCGTTGTCCAAAGTGACTTTTAGTACCGGGTCATGATAGGCACTCAAAGCAAAGACATCCATGCTGTTGTCCCCCTGCTTCTGCATAGAAACAAACAATCGTTCTCTGTTTTTGCCATAAATATTTACTGATGCGGCCTCCAAACTCAAATTTTTGGCCACCCTTCTAAGCTTAAGTTCGGCCCCATTGCTGTCAAACCAATATAGATCCAAATGAGCCTTGCTATCTGCTTCGAGGGATTGTGCCAGGACGGCAAGACCGGTCTGACCATTTAAAAAAACACTGCTTGCATCGGCTACAAGTTTGTCTACAATTAAAGGTTCATTATTTTCATTGCTTACTAAATTCTTGTTAATCACCTGGCCTTTATCGTCCAATAGGACGTGCATAAACTCCAACCCTTGATCAGTCCTTACCAGCGCGATTAGTCTGAAATACGGATCGGCGGGCATGGGCCAAACTTTTACCAACGCTGCTTGCCCAAACAGCTGATCAAGCTGATGCGCCTGTATCCAGCTGCTTGCCTTCGACAGCGAAGTCAAAATCGCTTCGTTGTCACCCTCTTGAGTGCTCACTTGATCGTTCACTTGAGCCCGTATTTGAGTACTCAATAGTGAGGCCAGAACCAACACGGTAAAAATAGCTGCAAATCGTTTCATAGGGTACCTGCTTTATCAATGGGGTTAATCGTATCGAGTAATTTGAGTGTTTTTTGGAATAACTCGTTTGTTGTATCAATAGCGGCTGCCCGCTGGAGCAAGTCGCGGGCTTTTTGAAACTGCTTCTTCTCTATTTTTTCCCAACTTTTTCGAAGAAGATCGCGTTGACTGTACATGCGCACGTAGGCGGCAATGCTGCCATCGCGTAGTTCATTAGTATTGAATTGAATGGTGACGGTCTCAAAACCTTCTTTGCTGAGAGTCAGACTAAAGACCTGTTCTACCAGCAGTGGCACCGGCATAAAATAGCGTCCGCTTAAAGACGTTACGACCTTCGCCCCATAGTTGCTGCTTACCAAAACATCCTTTAACGGACGTCCCTGACTATCATAGACAGCCCCCGGTAGACCGTTATACGCTGTTGTAACGCAGGAAAATACCAAAAATGACATAACTCCGATCGCGAATGCTAATTTTTTCATAGTTTAGTCCTTGTAATGCGGTAAACAGTGCTACCTTGGCTTATTTCAATCCAAGTAGCCTGTACTTCCTTGAGTGCCCAACCGGCAGTCCCTGGGATAATTAATAGGCGACCATCTCGTTCGTCCATAATAAAATATCTTTTTGAGCCTTCTTTATCTATTTGACCGCGTAGCTTTAAAAAATCTGACTTTGCTAGAGCTGTTGCCACGACTGACTGAGCAGCTACGGTGCTGTTAGTTTTTTGAACTGGCTTATGCTTTTTAGGTGATAAGAGAAAGCTGCTTGACAACCTCACAGAGCGCGCCAGTTCAAGCGCTTTCTTATAATCAACATTAGCGCCAATAAGCGCTAAATTTTTTAGTTCTGGATGAGGTCCCCACAGCAGATTTAAGCGTGCGGTTCTTTTGTTGCTATCCTGTACCGCAAACTCGGCTTTTTGGAGATATAATCCTGCTATACTGCCCTCAATAGCTAGAGCGCATTGCAGTAGCGCGAAATGACTAGCACTCAGAGAAACATCTATACGTCTTTCATCGAGTAACCTTAGGCTATCAATTTTAACAGAAAATGAAGCACACAAGCTGTTTATAAACTGCATCTGACGTGACGTCGACATCTGCTGCGCCAGTCCAAAGTCGTTGGCAGATTGCTGATCGCCCGCTTTTGTTAAGGCAGCTATT
Organism: Spirochaetia bacterium; assembly: GCA_038204425.1. Classification (GTDB taxonomy): domain Bacteria; phylum Spirochaetota; class Spirochaetia; order DSM-27196; family Salinispiraceae; genus JBBRCZ01. Next base: position 3,284 of record JBBRCZ010000017.1, read on the forward strand.
TTGGCGGCTGGGCGAGGAATTGCTGGCAATGGCTGTGGGTCGATCACAGTATCCCACGCCATGCTAATGTTTAAAAAACTAATTGCCACGAGGCCGATCCATACCAATAGTATCAGTAGACGTTTCTCTCGTTTAGTCATGGCAGCCTCAGTTTGCACTGCAATAAATCGCCCTTGTCAGTGCTGCGGATTGCTACAAGTTCAAATCTGTCATCAGTCTCGGTCAACCGATTCATTAAGGCCATTCCGTCTGAAGCTTCAAACTTTAGTTCAAACCCTGACTCGTTCAGTAACAAGAAGACAAGGCTTAAATTAGCAATGTTAAGCTGATCCAATTTCTTAAATAACTGCCCTAATCTGTTTTGATCTTCTATAATTTTTTTGCTAGCGGCAGACTCAGAACTATTTTCATTTTGTCCATTTTTTTGCATATTCTGAGCCAAATAGTGTTTGCGAGCTTGGGCATAATTTGCAAGCTGCTGTTCTTTTTCGTTGGACGCTCTATTTGCTATAAATGCAAAAACTATGTTAGCAATCAGCACAAGCAAAATTGCCACTAAGCTTAGTTTGGCATGTCTATGATTGGTGCCAACCACGGGAGCCAAACCATTCAAGACACATTTTTTCTCTAAGGCGCGCTGCTGTGTTCTGACTGCCATGCGCTTGAATGCAATTCCCTTGAGACTCAATTCTTTGAGCACGGCTGCCATGCCTTGGTAATCTGCAAGCCAATCTGGAATTTTTAAGTTGACGGCGTTTATTAAGTGCGACTCTATTTTTCGCGCAGTCTGGATAAGCGAAGTAGCGCTTTCAAAACGCTCGGCATTAAGTAAACGATTATTTTGGTACTCACATAAAATTATTAAACCCAACTCATCTCCCAGCAAATACATTCCATTTTTTTTGACTACACAGAAAAAACAGAGCTTTTTTAATAGTAAAGTGTTGATTTGATTAGGTCCGTCACCGTTATTTTGACCAGTGTTGATTACACAATATTGCCCTGTCGACTCGCCCGCTTGCCAGGCAGAATAGCTTTTACTACGCTTTGGATACGGAACTGCAGCCTTAATACTTTCGACAAGCACGCTTGTTTCAGTTTCCAGTATCAAGAGCGAACTTTCGTCTACTGTCCAAGAGAAAACTTGTCTAGTCATTTTTGCCCCAGATCAAGCTTAGTAGCTGCCCATCGCCATCTAAGACAGCTGTCGCGACGAGACTATTTTGTTGAACAATAAGTTCCCAGCGGTTTACCGGGCGGTCTAGCTGTGCTCCAAGCCAAGCAAAGACCGAATGCTCGGCGGGTTTACCTAACAAGGCAGGCAATTCTTCAGTCTTTATCCAACGGTTTTTACGAATAGAAAGTAGCGATTCTCTAAGCGAAGTAGCGTTTGCAATTTCAAAGGCTGGATATGATAGGACAGCCTCAAGAATCTTTGATTCAACAGTATTGACGTCAAAAGCAGCGTTTGCGGTTATTTTTTCTGCCAAAATATCGGCATAAGGAGCCAATAATTGCAGAAGATCTTCCTGTGTTACTTGCTTCTGAGCCGATAAATACGAGCGATATTTGCTGCGCAGATTAGCAGCAAAGGCTGCGTCTTTGGTGACAGAAAAAGCTATCCGTTCGAGAGCAAATTCGTCACAACAATTAATGGATAGTGGCGGCCAAACCGACATTAACTTTTGTATATCTTCTTTTTCAAAAAAGGCACTTAGATAGTCACTCCGGCCGTCATTAAGGTCGCCACTCAATGGCAGACTAAAGGATTGGTCTTCTAAATATTGTTGCAATTGATCAGCTGTACTGCCAGGCTTAAAAATGCCCGATAAGGACGATCGCTGCCAAAACTGTTTACGCAGCCAAAGCGGATTGAGTCTGCTGCCAAGCTCACGCAGACGGTAATCTGCACCAAAACTAGTCCTAAAAGACTCAAAACCTGCAAACCCATTGTATTTTTTTTTAGCAAGTGCCTCTGAGATTTCTGCAATTTTGGTCAAAAGCTCTGCTTTTTTTTCTTTGACGGAGTTACTCTTGGCAAACGAAAACGAGAGACTTGACGTCATTGCTGCAATTGCCGAACACACCATTACCACAAAGAGCAGCATGGCAAAGGCATTTAGACTGGCAGATCCTTCTTCACAAGATTCAGCGTGGAAACGCTGCCGGATAGAAACTCTCGCGCAAATCTCGCCAGGACAGTTGAAAACCATAAATGGCGCCATAACTGTTAGATATGGGCTTAAGGGAAAGTCCAGCAATGTGGTAGACCAGCTTTGTGTCGCTGCATTGGAGCTTTGCCGTGCCATTAGTAACTTGCACGAGCAAGATCGAATCTTCTTTGCCGTTGTAGAAGGGAACTTGCAGTCTAAAATCATCCGAGTTCCGCTCTAGTTTCATACCCCAATCGCTCGGATACCACCATGGACAATAAACCTGGTTCATTTTTTGTGCCAGAACCGTTGTTAGGTGAACATACTCGGCACTTGACCGAGCATTGGCACTCTGGTGATCCAGATTCTGAACTGCGGCAAAAATCAATGCTCCGGTCAAAACACTGGCTAAGGCAGTAATCATCGCCCCCACCATGGTATCTATCAGGGTCCAACCAGCTTGCATCTGATTGGTAAAGTGTCTGTAGTCGCTGTTCATATACTTCCTGTACTTTTTGAAACTGTTGTTCGGTTTTGCTGACACCTGTTGTTAGAGTCCAGATAAAGCTTCCCAATAGCACAGCAGTCAAACAACTTAGTATTACGGCAATTAAGGCTTCTATAGATCGCATGCTTATTCCCAACTGGCAATATCTTGAGCATTGCCTTCTCCACCCGGCAAACCATCGCTTCCCAAGGACCTAATGCCACTTATAGTTGATCCTGGCACTGGATTAACGTATTCGTATGGTCGTCCCCACGGATCTTCTTTGACCGGCTTTGCTAGATAGGGACCATTCCAATTTTTGAGATCAGCGGGCTGCTTCCACAGCGCCTCTAGTCCTTCGGACTGACTTGGATTGCGTCCACAATCGAGGTACAGCGACTGCATGGCAAGTGAGAGAGTTTCTACCTGGCTTTTGGCCGTTGCAGACTTGGCACGTTCTAAGTAGCCAACTGCGACAAAGCCAACACTGCCACTCAGAACCAAAATGATGCCGATAACGACTATCGTTTCGATAAAGGTCCAGCCAGCTTCAAAGCAATTTTGGCTCAATACACTATGTTTTTGGTTCATATCAATCCTCCATATAGGTCAAAAAGTGGAATTACAAAAAATACGACAAAAAATATCATCATCAGTCCCATGACAAGGGTTACAACGGGTTCGGCCAGCTTACTGATCCGCGTCAAAAAACCCTCCAGCCACTGGCCGCTAAAATTTCTGAGTTGGGCAAAAACCTTTTGATGAGTTCCTGTTTTTTCGCCGATCGCTACCCACTGAATGTATTCAGGTAAAAAAACTGCATGTTCATGCAGCGCGAGAGACAAGACCCGCCCCGCTACAACATCATGGTGAGCTTTGAGCAATTGTTGTTTAAAATAGAAGTTGAAGCTGCCTTGGGCGCCTTGATAGATGGCTTTTGCCAAGGGAATACCCGATGATAGTAAAAGCTCAGTTGCAAAACAAAAGTCATGTATCGACTGGCGGATAAAGAAACTTCCTAGCAAAGGCACAGACAAGAAAAATCTATCAAACCACAATTTTGTAGTTGTTTGGCTGCGATAAAAAAACGTTGCAACAAGTACAGACAGAACCACAAGTAAAGCAAATATGCTGGCAAGGCCCAAAAATCCATCTAGCTTTTGACTCAGTTGCAATAGTCTATCTGCTATTGGGCCGCTGCTTGTTTGAGCAAAATCTCTCAAGGCTGGTAAGGCAAAAAAATTGAGACCCAAAAGCCCCAGTAGTGCAAAACCCAATACCAAGAGTGGATACATCAATGCTGACTGAAGCTGTGAACGAAATGCCGCTTTTCGCGTTAAGTACTGGTCGAGGTGCTCAAAGACTTCAGTCAATTTGCCAGATTGTTCGGCAACCGCACACAAAGAGAGTCCCAGTGCAGGGATTCCCTTAATATGATTTTCTAATAGTTTTGAGAAACTTTTGCCGCTAGCAAGACGGTGACCTATCACTAGAAATGCACTTTTAAGCTTTTTACTTGCAGCCATCTTTGCTGCAAAAACTATACTTTCGCGCAGGGTCAAACCGGCGCTCAGGAGTGGCGTCAAAAGCTTGAAGAAAGTGGAAGCCTCATTTTTATCAAGCCGCACTATTTCTGACGGATTCACAAAGCCACCTCTCTTTGCAAATCAGCAAGCGTGCAAAAGCCAGCGCGCAGCAATGCGATCCCTTGTTGTTTTAAATCTGGCCAGGCTTCCTGTGTTCGCAATTCTTCAAGCAGGTGGCTATCGATCCCAGAGGCAATGGCAGCTTTGAGCTTTTTACTCAAGGGTAAAACTTCCCAGATTGCCCGTCGCCCATCAAATCCACTCTTGCAATGTGGGCAACTATTTGCTTGGGGCAGGAAATTACAGGCATAGGCCGCCTGCAAGAGCAATCGTTGCTCACTATCAGTCGCTTCTCGCTCAACATGGCACTTTTGGCAAAGACTGCGTACCAGTCTTTGCGCAGCACAGAGTGTCAATACGTTTGCCAAAACGCTGTTTTGAATACCAAGATCGCGCAGTCGCTCAATAGCGCCCAAAGCATCGTTAGTATGCAGAGTCGATATCACCAAGTGTCCGGTCATTGCAGCTCTGACGGCCAATTGAGCGGTGTCGCTGTCTCTGATTTCGCCAATCATTATTATATCAGGGTCATGTCGCAAAACTCGTCGCAGAAGGGAGGCAAAGCTTAGACCTATCTCGTCCTGCACACTAAGCTGGCTGCAAAAATCAAGCTTACGTTCTACCGGATCCTCCAAAGCTACGATTTTTGCTTCCCGACCTGCAAGTAACGATAAAAGTGCATGCAAGGTTGTGGACTTGCCACTGCCGGTTGGCCCGGTCAGGAGAATAAGTCCTTGCGGCAAGGACAGAGCCTGCAAAAATGCTCGCTGCTGGTCTTGATCCATACCTAGTTCACCAAGCGACGGTATCGCTATACTCTTGGGCAGTAGCCTCAAAACTATCGACTCGCCGTGCGTTGATGGCAAGATGGAAACTCGAATGTCGAGTGCACTAGTTGTTGTTTCAAAACTAAGTCTTCCATCTTGAGGCAAACGGCGTTCCATAATGTTAAGGTTGGTCATTATCTTTATGCGACTCGAGATTCCCCAAAAAAGATTGAGGGGCAGCTCTCTCAATTCAATCAAAGCTCCGTTTATTCGCAATCTAACTCTGACTCGTTTAGATTCAGCCTCAATGTGCAGGTCGCTTGCACCGGCTGTTATTGCTTGCTCAAAAAGCTCATCAACCAAACGAATAAGAGGTTCATCTCTTGCCATGCGATCGAGTGTTTCGCGGTCGAGGTCTTCGGCAAATGGATCAAAATAGGCCTGAGCATGGTCATTCCAGGCATGCAGTTCTTCTTCAGAAAGCCTCGCTTCGTGTTCTTTGCTTGTTAGAAATTGATTGAACAATTGCTGCCATTCTTGCTCGTCTAGACTACGAAAAAAGACGTCGCACTTGGCATACGCCGCAATTGTTTTGCACAAATAAGGATCTATCTGGCTGCCTCGCGGAATAAGACATTCAAGAATGCCATTGTTAAAACCATGGACAAGAACGTTGTTTTGACGGCAGAATTCCGGACCAAAAGCATAGCTGTCAATGGCGGGCAAAAAAGAGTCAATCAACAAATCATGGGGTTTACCTAAATTTGATTGCGGGACAATAATAGGGTTTGGATCCAAAATTTCTTCTTGTGGTTGCTTTAGTGTTTCGTCCTGGGCTTGCTTCACCATCATTCCTCCCTATTCCTGCTTGGTCACTGGACTTAGGTCTAAAAAACGATTTTGAAACTCGGCCAAATCGCTTTCCAAAAGCTGTTCGTCGCTTAAACCGTACTCGACAAAAGGCAAGACATAAATGCATAGCTCGCTTACCGAGGTCTCGTAGCCATACGACAACAAGGCAAGATCTTGGCTCGAATTGCGCTGCAACAGGCCTCCGACACTGAGCGCTTGGCCAGATGGGGTTCGTACCCGTGTCGACAGAACGCGCTCGGACGTGCTCAGCTTCTCATCACCACCACCTGCGCCGCGCTTAGAAATGGTTGCCGAGAGGTTCATGGTAATCATGCCGTCACCTGACACCCAACCGTTGAGTGAAACGATTAGCCCACTCGTAATTTCGCGCGTAATGCCCGAGTTTTTTTCTTTGCCGGTGTCGGGATCAATTTCTGGTTCCAGGTAACGGTAGGTAGAGGTGTTTTGAAACTTGAGCTCTTGCCCCGATAGACCCTGCAAACTGGTGTCTGCCAAAACTCGTGCTTTGTTGTTACTCAATTTGCTCGAAAGGGCGCTCGTAAAGCTGGCACCCAGACCACTGAGCAGGTCAAAACCTATGTTGAGTGATGGGCCCAGAGCGCCAACTATAAAGTTGTGATCGCCTTCCACCGTTTCTCTCGTCGAGCTTGAGGCGTTTAAGGTTAGGCTTTCACCTTCCGAATATTCAACCAACAGAATCTGATAGCGCACTTGTGGTTGCGGTACATCAATGCGAGCTATGTCTTGTTTGATGTGTTCGAATCGTTGTAGCGGACCAGTGTAATACACCAAAGTATTGCCAGCAGCGACTAGCTCATCCTTGTTAATACTTGGCGGAAGCTGTGCCAATAGATCACTAGTCTGGATGTAGCGCAACCTTATTGGCTGGCTGTCGGCCTTTACATCTACGGCTTGGAGCCAAGCCAGAAGCCGATCTTGATTGCCGCTTGAGATCGTAAATTGCAGGCTGTTGTTTTCTAAAAAAACTTGCACTTCAGATGCGTTAGCCCAAGCCGGAACTCGCGTTGCTACATCCTTAGCTCGTTGATTAAGGCACTGATAGACATACAGTTTTCTGCCGTAATTGGCTTTGTCTACTTGGGCGACAAAGGCCTTAAAGTAGCGAATTTCTTGTTCCAAACCATATAAAATGAGCGAGTTGTTATCTTTGTCGATGCGATAGAGCGCTGCTGACACTAGATCCGGCGCAAGCAAGGCACTTAAGTCGCCAACTGGTACATATTTGAGAACCAAGACCTCGCTACGCTTAAGATGTCTAAAAACATCTCGCTTGCTGCCTTCGATCACGTAACACAGCGAAGTGCTAAACACGAAGTCGAGATTGCTTAGTTCGCACAGAAGCCGCAATAATTCATCTCTTGTCTTAGCTTTGTAGGAGAGTTTTTCTAAGACCATGTCGGTACGAACAAGTACGCTTAGCTCAAATCCTGCTTGACTGGCCAAATTGCTTAAAACGTCACCCAGTCGAGCTTTGTCTAGCTCAAGTGACCACAAACCCTGGCCTGATGGTGCAAGCGTAAATGACCCATTGGATAGCTTATCTGCAGGATTCGTCTTTGATTTTTCAGCGGTAATGAACCAAGCGGCGGCCTTTTTTTCTATGATGAATCCCGGTAGCTGCGCCATAATTAGAGGAAAAAGCTCGTCAATTTTTCCGCGATAATACGAGATGCTTATGTGCTTGCTTGGCAGTGACTCATAAACTATGCTGACGGCAAGTTTCTGGCTAATGCTCTGCAACAAATCCTGGGCGGCTACACCCGAGGTGTTGACGACAAGCGTGCCGTCAGCTTCCTTAAACAATTTGATGCGCGACACAAGCCAGGCATCGCCTTGCTTTTCTATAAAAAGCCCGTAGCGCTTTAAAAAAGCGTCCATTACGCCTGACAAAGTTCCTTTTGGAAAATACCAAGCACCCTGACCAGAAACTGTCTGGTCAGCTATGATAGCCACCGAAGTTACCAGAGAAATTCCCTGAATTATGTCGGTAAGTGCTTGGGGCGTAAAATCTAGGGCTTCTATGGCAATTTCGGGCAAAACTGAGTTTTGTTGTCCCCAGTTTGTCATCGGAACAAAGAGCAATAGTCCTGCTAACATGGCTGGAGCCAAAGGCAAACGCAAACAGCGCTTAGAGTCCAAACTGCCCTTGCCCGCTAGGCCTGCTAAAAAAAAGACCAGCCCAGCGCTAATCATCGCAAGCAAGGCATGCATGCTGCCAGCCAACCAACCTGCAAAAAGCAGGCGTAAATCAGCAAAACCGATGATTAAACGCTTACTTTCTGACATTGAACCAGTTGTTAGCAAAAACATGGCGCCAGAAAAAAACCATGTTAGCTCTGGAATGCTCAAGTTGGAGGGATACAATGACTTCTTGAGGATAAGAAGCAGAAGCAAGGCGCAACTAGCCAAATTGAGCGCCACTAGAGGCATAAACAGAGTTTGCGCATCAAACCAGGCGGCGTAGAGGAGACAGAGCAAGGCGAGGAGTTTTAAAAATAGGGTGACTGCATAAATAAAGTCGTTCATACACCGCTATAACGGCTTGCTTTGGCTGTTTGATTTTATGATTGGAAGAAAAATTGCAGCAATCTAGGATATTTTGTGGACTCTTGATGGCCAGCTGAATAAGGTAAGATTAACCCGCTTTCTGGGTCGTCGGTTTGTTCTAAAGTTAGTGTCTGCAAATTGGTCTGTTCTGCGGCCAATTGGATCGGGCACTTGGTAGCAACAATGGGCTTCAATAGCCAAGCCTGTTGCGCTGACTTGCAGCCTGCCGCCAGAAAGAACCATCTCCAGCGCTTGGTCTGGTAGACTGTGGCGCGAGCGGATGACGCCCCCTTCATGGCTGATCCACTGCTTGAGGCAGCGAGGATACTGACTTTAACGTCAAAGCGACGATCATGGCCATGGCGGTTCTTATTGAATGGCTTGGGTCAAAAGATAGGTTCATGCCAGGTATACGCTCGTTAATTGGCATTTGATTGTGCTTCTGGCACGGAACATTGGGGGGACATTTGGGGACAGAGCTTCGCAGGGGGGACATTTGGGGACAGAGCTTCGCAGGGCCCGATGACCCTGCGTTTGAATGTATAAACTTTGTATTATGGATTTGTTTCTTTGGCGACTGCTTTGGGAGACTGCTTTGGGGACAGAGCTAAACTTCAACGTTTCAATTAGTGTTTAGCAGCCTTCGGAGACTTCAAAGATCCGTGCGCTTGGCAACCACACGAGATATCAGTCCGTACTTTTTGGCTTCTTCAGCCGAAAGCCAATAGTCTCGATCAGTATCTTTAGATACTTGGTCGATTGACTTTCCAGTTTCGTCTGCAATCATCTTGTTTATGCGCTCTCGTGTCTTTTCGATCTCTTTGGCATGAATTTCGATATCCGTCGCAACACCGCGCATGCCCGAAAGTGGTTGATGAATAAGGTAGTGACTATTAGGCAAGCCGACCCGACGTTCAGCAGGTGCAGCCAAGAGAATAAGTGCTCCTGCAGACGCGACTAAGCCCATTCCGATGGTCCATACTGGACAGGCCACAAATCGTATCATATCAAAAATGGCGTAACCTGCGTCAACGTCACCACCGGGGGAGTCGATGAAGATCCTGATGTCATCGTTGCTTGTCGCTTCGAGTACCAAAAGACTGCGCACCACCCGTTCTGCAAGATTTTTATCGACCACACCAGACAAAAGAATCGACCTTGTCTTGAGCATGCGCGCCATCAGCGGATCCATACCCGACTGTATTTTTTCTTCTGATTCTTCGGCTTCTTCCTCTCCATCGAGGCGAGCCCTGCTTTGTATCAACGCAACCTTTTCACTTGGTGCGTTAGAGACAAGAAATTGATTATTGTTCTTCACATGATTCATAATTCAACAATATACTGCAGGAATGGAGTATATGCAAAGCTTATGAGTAAATCTGCCTTCGTCGCTATAGTAGGCCGTCCATCCGCCGGTAAAAGCACTTTAATTAACGCCCTCTGCGCGCACAAAGTGTCTATAGTTAGCCCAGTTCCGCAAACCACGCGAAATACTGTCCGTGGCATTGTAACCAAAAACGATGATCAATTGGTCTTCGTTGATACTCCTGGTTATCATCAATCCGAAAAAAAAATCAACAACCGTTTGGGAGGTCTCGTTAAGGGCAGTCTCGATGATGCGGATCTTACCCTCTACGTAATTGACTCACAACGACCAGCGGGCGAAGAAGAAGAGCTTTTGGCCAAGCAAGTTATTAAGGCAGCTAAGCCAGTTATTGTTGCCTACAACAAATGCGACGTCGGCAGTTCACGTGCCGCACGAGAGTTTGTCGCGCAAATTTTTGCCGAGTCAACAACTGTAATAGCTAGTTCAGAAGAGCAAGAAGTAGATGAAGAAAAGAATGGGGACAGAGCTAAAAAACTGACCACCCAAGTTCCCGTTGGTGAATTTGACATTAGTGCAATAAATGGTGATGGTGTAACAGAACTATCCCAATTCCTGTTTGACCTAGCGCCAGAAGGGCATGCGTGGTATCCTAGTGAGTACTACACAGATCAAGACCCCGAGTTTCGCATCGCAGAAATAATCCGTGAACAAGTTATGAACAAAACGCGCGAAGAAATTCCGCATGCCGCCTACGTTGACATCGAGGATCTTCAAGTGGTTCTACCAGATGGTAGTCCTGCGCCAGCCGACTATGATGCGAGCCAAGCCTGGGAGCTACCCGTTAGTAAACGTCCGCGACTGCTTATCACGGCCGATATAATAATTGAACGTGAAAGCCAAAAGGGTATAGTAATCGGCAAGGGTGGCAGTTTAATCAAGAAGATTAGGGAGGAAGCAGAAAAAGAAATACGCGAACTCTTTCCTTACTATATTGACCTAACACTACGTATAAAAGTCGACCCCAAATGGCGTGGAGACGACAAAATTTTGAGTAGGTTACTTCACTAGGTCAAAATCACTGGCTCAGGTTTTTTTGACTTACTTGAGACGCGATTCCACTCGACCATCTTGATAGCCGATGTAGACTTGAGCCACTGGACAGGTAAATATTCCAACTTCCAAGACTCCAGGTAGTGATTTAAGAAACCTCTCCGTGCTGGTTGGATTGAGCTCTGTCCCCAAAGGCAGGCCTTTGGGAAATCGCGCATCGAGAATATGGAGGCCATTGTCAGTTAGCAATGGCCCGATCTTTCCTGATCCTTCTCGAAGTGTAGCAACAGCTCCAAGTGATTCAACAACCCTCCGCACAGACTCTCGCGCCATTGGCATTATTTCAATCGGTACTGCAAACGTGGAACCAAGTAAGTCGACGAGCTTGGTCTCATCGACTACCACAACAAATCTTTTGGCTCGGTGTTCAATTAGCTTTTCTCGAGCGTGGGCCGCGCCACCACCTTTTATTAAAAAACCTTGTGGGCTTACTTCGTCTGCCCCATCAAAGGCGAGATCAATACCTTGTGCAAACACTGCGTCATTCAACTCTCCAACATTGAGCCCCAAGGCCCTTGCGATATCATGTGACTGGGAACTTGTAGCTACACACAATGGACTATAGGTCAGACCAGCGTCGACCCATGGACCTTTTTTCTCTTCGTTGGCGGTTGTAACAATTTGAGCCAGATATCTGATGCCCCAAATGGCGGTAGTTCCAGTTCCCAAGCCAATTAGAGCGGCTCTGTCCCTCGGAAGAAAGGCCAGCTCTCGATGGACCATGGTTTCGGCTACTATTTTTTTCAGTTCATTTGTTATCATTGTTTGCCTTTTACCACGAATTCATTGACTAATTCCAGCTCTGTCCCCAAATATAGTCTGCCCATAGATGCGCAGGCCAAAATAGAAGTCGTTAATACTTAGTGGTTTGTTGATTAGAACGTCGGGACGGAACCGAAATCCTACGTGAAATTCCAAAGGTAGCTCAGAATAGAAGTATCTAGCCATGGTCAAAAACGCCAGTTCGGTGTCAATATAACCAACCCACTCAGCCTGCCAGTCAGCGAATCCAATGCCACTAGAAAGAGAAATATACGCCGCCGTTCTATCAAAAGGGATGGACAACAGTCTATCGTCGATCATCGCCCCTTTTCCCATAAACCGAAGTTCTGCTCTAACGAATCCTTCGTACTCGGAAGTCGCCCAGAGGTCATTGAGTGGCCTGAACCAAGAAGCGGCAATAGAACTTGGCGACCAAGAAGCTCCCAAATTCAATCCAAGAATTGCACTTCCAAGGTCAGATGCTAGTCTAAAATCCAGTCCTGACACCATTACCGACGACAAATCCGTTGCTAAGGTCGAACCGGACACTCCCACCTTAAGCACCAGTCCTTCAGAATCAAAGACATCAAGAATAGCCCTCGGTGCTTTGTGATTCAAAGTGAGTGCTGCATTCCAATCAAATGACGTCTCTGGCTGAATTTCCAAACCATCAACAAAGTTGAAGCTCTGTCCCCGTTTACCTGTCCAGTTAGATACCAAGAGAATGTCACCTTGCAATTTAGTAAGCTGACCCGTCGAACTAGAATCTGTAATAATCGGAAAGTTTGCCGCAAGCGAAGCAAATCTACGGCTATTCCACGTAAGTTCCGGCTCTTCATTAGATTCAACTTGGAAACGCTGGCTTGGGTAGTAGCTCTGTCCAAAGTTTAGTACCAGTCTAAGTCCAACAAATGAAATTGCGAGGCCTCCATGGACCTCCAACTGATTATGCTCTGGCAAAAAAAGTGCGCCAAAAGTGCTTTGAGTATGTCCTATCGCTGAAGCACCTTGCGTCGCAAATCCTATTCCAAATCCAGCATTTGTATAAGATGGCAAGGGATACCAAACACTTGGCCAAGGAACGTCTATCAATTCACGCACGCTGCTTTCGATCGGAAAGTCATAGCCGGCCACTACTAACTCTCCACGTTCAAAATAGCTCTTCCATATAATTTCTTGTTTCGTCAGATAGGAGGGCTTGATCTTAGAAAAACCGGGTACGGATTCCAGGTTTAAATCACTAAGTGCTACTTGCTTGAGCCTAAGTCCATCCGCGGTCCATGTTGAATAGATGACTGACTCATCCAAAAAAATTGGATTCCAAGCACCGACGGGATCCAGCAAAAATCGAACAATCCCTTTCTCAGTAAACATATAGATTGCAATTTCGTCTTCTCGGTCAGATGAAAAGTAGAAATTGCCATTTTTATCAAAAATTGGAGCAAATTCAAATGCTTGGTCGTGAGTTATTTGCTTTAGTCGGCCACTAGTAAGATCAAAGAGTGCAATGTCTGAATTGCCCGCTTCATTTAGGACTAAGCCCAGGGTGCCACCATCTGGCGAAAATACAATCTTTGTTACCGAAGGAAGTCCATCCATTGGTGAAATTCCACCACTATTTAGATCTATCTCCACCATGCCCCAGTTGTCCGATTTTCTCTGAACCGCGAAGGCTCTCTTTCCGTCGGGGGACAGAGCTGGATTCAATAGCCCTCTGGCCAAACCCAATCTCTTCACATCAACTACTGTATTTTTCGAATTCAAGGTGTACAGCATCAAATCAGCCTTCTGATATTCGATTTCCAAGCCACTAACGGAGGGTTCCGTTCTGGAGATCAGTACTTTGGAGCCGGCCTGATCGACAGACCAGGCTTGAATTTGCCCCCCAATTCCTTCAATCTGCTCAACTACCCCGTCTTGATTCAGAAATGCAAATGTGGTCGCTTGGTCGAGTCTCGCCATTCGAAAGAATATTCCGCGATCAGTGGCTCTTGGTTCCAACCACTGTTCTTGCATACCACTATCTCTGGTGCCCATTATGAGTGCATTGTTTGGCCGATATTTTTCAGAAAATCGTTCCCGCGCATGCTGAACTATCTGGGACCAAAGTAGTTCTGGATCAATTTGAAACACCTGCCTAATGGCGTGATCTTCGTTCATCAGTGGATGTTCCACTTGATACTTCCATAGTCGAGAGAAGCTACCCAATCCAAACGTCGTTTCTACGTAGTCAACAAATAGCATGTGGCTCAAGTAAGGTCTAATTGCAGCACTACCCTTTAAGTTTGCGTGGGCAGCTTCCGCCCAACTCCACATGCGGTCCTCAAGAATAGCAGCCTTGTAGTACATTTCATTCCAAACGGAAGAACGGTTTCCATCCAGATAACTGGTAGTACCTTCTAACGAGTGCAAGCCAAGGACAAGATTTGCACTGCGCACGTCTTTGCCGAATACATTAGAAACATCATAAAATAGTCCCCAAGGAGCCGAAGCTTGTGTGTAGTGTAAAAACTCATGCAAAAAAACGCCGCGTGGATCCCGTTGTAAAGCGACACTGATACTGATCCTCATCGGCATTGGCGAAAAGAAACCACCCCAAGGAGGCATATCCTTAGAGCCTTGCACAACCACAACTGGTTCCTCAGGAGATATATAGCCAAAAAATCCCGCGGCCACCGTCCTGACCCACAGTGCATATGAAGCGAGCTTTTTGGCAAAAAACTCATCTTCTGTCCTATAGATGAACCTAAATCCATTTGACCTTAACTCCATCCAAGTTGTTTCAATTTTGGGGACAGAGCTCAAAATCTGAACTAGGCCAACGGGGACAGAGCTCAAAAATAACAACAAAAGTGCGCGCTTCCACATTTGTTTACCGTCCTTCACAACGCAGAATCAAATACGAAAGTTCGCCTTTCTTCGTTAAATTGATGATATGATCGCGGTAGAAGTCAACTAAGACGATTGGGTCAACTAAGCGCCTGATTTTGGTGTTTACCTGGCTCTGAACCGAATCTATCTTGTTCTTTAGCCGCTCTAGTATTCGTGCTTCGACATCTTGACGAGTAAGGGCACCAAGAACCCCTTCATAATCTTTATCTTCAACTAGTTTTTGATAACGACTTGGATCGGCCCTAAACTTGGATTCACTTATGTACAATGCCCCAAAATGAACGCGCCGAGCGATCGCCTGTAAGCAAAAGACATCCTGCTCAACGCTTGAGCCGTAGTGCCCATCATCGCCGCTTGGACATAAATCTACTAACATCAGTCTATAAGATTGTAACAAGTCAAAATTCTGGTTGATCACATTGAAGTCGCCGATTTTAAACGCACTTTCAGCTTTGGGGGGGGTACGTTCAGGGATAGGCAGGTCATCAGTAAACGGGCGTTCTTCGGGCACCAAGAATCTTCCAAAAACTGAATCCATTTGTTCTTGCATTGCAAGACGAATCTGAAACAAGCTTTTGTCGCCTCTAGAGGGAAAGCCTCCTCCACCGAGTAGGTAGGCGGGTCTATTCTCAGCAAATTGAGCACGATCGAGAAGACGGAAGATGATGCTCTCTTCAAGACTCTCAAGTACTGCTGCAACTCGATTCAAGTCAAAGACATCAAAAGGATACATCATAGTCTATATTATTACCCAAGAAGAGGCAAAAGTTAAGTACAAAGATTCAAAATCTAAGTAACATTGGATTTTGCCCAGGAAAAAGAGAGAGTCTTGGGGACAGAGCTAAAAAAAGACAATTGATTCAATCAGCTTTCCCAATTCCTCTGTAGAGTTTGTCATGAGAAGAACCCGAACTCTGGCAACTGATGCCACGTATCACGTTACGATGAGAACAAATGGAAAGAAGCACACGCTTTTGGACCCTAAAACCAAAGAATTATACTTGCAGACTCTCAATCGGGCTAAAAAAAAATACAACTTCACTATATATAATTTTTGCATAATGAATAACCACGTACACTTTTTACTGCATCCACATAGTGATTCGAATCTTTCACGGATAATGCAGTGGATCTCAAGTGTTTTTGCTATGGCATATAACCGCCAAGCTGGTGAATGTGGGCATTTTTGGGGAGAAAGGTTCTTTTCAAAAATTGTCAAATCGATTGCGGATTTCGTGGCATTGTTTCGTTACATTAACGATAACCCGCTAAAGGCCGGCTTAGTTGCTGATTCTATTGATTGGCCTTTTGGTGCCTTGGGTCACCATCGAAAGGGTCTTTTCAATATTTCAGATGCGCCTGAGCCATGGTTGTTAGTACAATTTCCAGAACATAAAATTGTGTTTGCAGATTAGAATTGCTTGTTGTCACTATTGGATAGTACGTTCGTTTCACCAATCATTGCTCAGACTCAGTAGCCGTTCATAGTCGGCACTTTATAAGTGAAATGAGTTAGAATCACCGCAAAAGAAAGCTCTATAACGGTACTCTTGGATCGCGACGTTTATCGAAGTTCAAAATCAAACGCTCAAATAAGCTCTGTCAAGCAAAAGCGATTTGCGCCTTAGTTTGGTATCACAAACATTTCTAATCCAGCGTTATCTCGTTATCAGTTGATGATCTTTTTTGCTCTGTCCCCTATTGTTGTCCCCACCTATTGTTGTCCCCAATTGTCGTTCACCCAAACGATGATCCCAGAAAGACTCATTTTTGGGGTTATATTTTTCTTGCCGTGCATTTTTGCTGACTATACGTTGGCAGCTGCCAAAGATGCAAAACAGATCGCAAGACTATACCCTACAATTAATTAATCACTTTTTTAATGGGATCGGCTCCGCCCTAGAATTCTTTTGCGAATCAATCTTCTAAACAGTCTCAACGAAGTGACAGTTTTCTATTTAATGGCTTTGCTCGTCTGATTGTGATTGCGGCCAGTGTTTGTTTGGGGTCAGAGCTCATCGACAGTATTCAACTCTGCCTTTCTAATACCCACCACCAAGCTACTGAACTCGGCAACTTTCCAGATACCTTGCGAGTTTTTCTTGAGGGTTAATGGTCTTGGCGAATCGGCTCCACTCGATCGTACGAACAAACGTATTGCACCATCATTTTGTTGACTGTAGTTGTTTCGACTAGTTTCTACTTCAACGGGAAAGCTTCCAATTTGATAGCCATTCGCCGGTGAAGTACCAGAAACATAAGAGTGCCCAACATGTGCGTTGTTATCTATTCTCTTGATCAAGTATTGTGCACTCGCACTTGGTTCAAACCCTTTATAGCCACCTTTGGAAGTCGGCCTTATTTGGGCGCTGTCATTCACTAGGATCACTGTAAAGAAATGCATACCCACAACGGGGTCTTGTCCATAGCGAATCATAGCTACGACGAATAGCGCCGCCGCACCTTCTGGGGTCTGGCCTAAGCTTTCTCTAAGCTCTAGGTAATCTTCAATTGATTCAGGGATAGTATCAATCTTGATCTTCAAAGCCTCTTGAGACCAGACTGCGGGAAAACACGACACCAATACGCAAATTATCGAGACTATTCTCTTCATAAAAAACTCCTTTATATAGGCGAAATTGCCTCAAAAACTAATTGTACGCGTATACTGATAACTTTACAAACTATTGAATTACTGTACATTATTGGTTTTGAACGATACCATCACAAGTCATGGCTATCACTTCAAAAAACGCTTCTCAATTCGTGGTTCCTACTATTGCTGGTCTCTTTTTGGTCTTTCTACGAATTTCCTCGTTTACACTTGGAGGAGGTTACGCAATGGTTGGCGTAATGGAAAGCAATCTCAAAAACAAACAGTGGATGAACGGGCTTGATTTTCTTGAGCTCTTCACCATCGCCCAGTCATTTCCGGGTGTTTTGGCGATCAATACGGCAGTAATTGTAGGTTGGCGACTAAGGGGCTTTTGGGGAGCAACGGCTGGATTTTTTGGCGTAATCATACCCCCTGTGATCATCATCAGCTTTTTAAGTCTATTCTACGAAAGCATTACCGAGTCAGAATATGCCCAAGCCTTTTTGCTAGGTATTTACGGAGCCATGGTAGGAATCGTAGCATCGTTAATCTACAAGATCATAAAGTCAAAGCGCTGGAATATCTTTACTTTGTTGGCGAGTTTGATGGGGACAGTGCTCTTGTCAATTTGGGCTGAATTGGCTCTACCGATATTCATTGTTTTGGTTTCGCTCGTCTACATGGGTACAAAAAAATGGATGCCATGAAATTGGGCCAGATGGCCGTGGTTTTTTTCTTTGTCGGAATGATGTCATTTGGCGGTGGATGGACAACAGTTGGTTTGTTGCAAACCCAGCTGGTAGGAAATGGCTGGATAAGTGCCCTTGGCTTTGGCAACATTGTCGCTATCGCACAAATAACCCCCGGGCCCGTTTCTATAAACACTGCCACGCTGATTGGCATTCGTGAATATGGAATTGTAGGAGGAATCATTCTAACGCTGGCGGTGGTTGCATTCCCACTTTTAGCAATTGTGGCTGGTTTCCTCTTGTCCAAGCACCTTAAGCTGGATCGAGGTCGATTGATGATTGCCCTCGGGGTGGGAACACTATCAATGCTGGCTTTGACATTGTTGCATTTACTAGCGATTCCGGCCATTAATCTTTTAACCATCGCTATCGGTTTGTCATCCTTTTTCTTGGTCACATTTACCAAAATAAATAACTTAATTCCCATCTTTGCTGGAGGCGCAATCAGTTTGACATGGTACTTGCTTAACAAATGAGAGTTTTTTTGAGCTCTGTCCCCGTCGGCAGTTGTTTCCTCATCGACGGTGAAGTGCCCAGACTCTTCGTCATAGGCATTTTCCCGCCCCAAAGGACCTTCTAGTGACCATAGTCCTTTTTCTGATCGGACTTTCACTCCTACTCTGTGCGATTGCTGGCTTTTTTATGCGAACTAAGATCGTTTCAATCATCGCAAATCCCAATTACTTTACTAAAAATCAGCTTCGATTAAAAAGGCTGACTTTTGCCTTTGGGATTAGTTTTCTTGGCTTAATAGGTGCAGGTATCACTACACTTGGCCTTGTTTCCCGAAACAAAGCAGCTAGGTTTATCATTAAAATGAACGAATTTCGGCCCTATTGGCTAATGACGTTGGTTGGATTGATTGCCTTGTTCCTATTTTTGACCACTCGCGCGCTGATTCGAAAGAAACCTGAAGTTTTCTTCTTTTCATACAAACACTTAAGGGCCAAGAATGGCCATATCGTTGCAAATACAATCTATGCGGTTTTTTTTATCATCGCCCCAGTTGTCATCGCAATTATCTTGGCCTTTTTTGCTATTCAATTCTGGACAAAGTAGCTAGGAATGGCCTCTCGCTCAGCTAGTTCGTCAGTAGTGGGCTCATCCTCTCCAAAAAGGGGACAGAGCTCAAAACTAAAGTGCTGCTCCAATCCACGCATTTCATCTGAGTCGAACCAATGATACTCACCTTGCGGGGCAATTTCCAGCCAGTGCTTCTTTTTGTCGCTGACAAGACAAGCTGTCAAAGGACTTGCTTGCCTACGATCAGCGACGAGCAACTGCAGACTAAGGCCTTGGTGGCCAAGCTCAGGCACGGTCCAAGCAAAAATCCATTTGGTTCCGGTAAAGAGTGCACCTTGTTGAACCGATCGCGGCCTAAGCATAGTCTCGCATTCTGCATCGAGATGTCGCCAGCGGACAGAAACTGGGCTATGATTGAGTGGTAACGCTATTCGCAATCGATAGGGCACAAAGGATTCAACAAAGCTTCTATGTCTAAAATGCGGGTACTTCAAGTGTAACTCAAAGAAAAGTTGCTCACAGCGATCGGTCAAAAAATAGTCGGCTGAAAGTCTACCAGCTTCTTCTATCTCATTATCTCTCATGTTCATGATGTGGCTAATACCACGACTGTGGTCAGTTTCAAACGAGACGGCACTCTCGGTATCCCAAGAATATTCTATGCCTTTGACCAAACAAGCGCCATTCTGACTGGTGTCAAGTTCAATCTCATGACTATTGGTCTTAAGCAGGCAGGGAAAGCCACCATTAAACCCAACTTGGTAGCTATTGCCTATCATGGTCGCTATTCCATGCATGCTTGCGTACAAGTTTCTGCTCCGGTTTTTTGGTTTCACTGGCTTGTGCGTTGTCCTAGTAAATTCCCCATAACGCAGTTGATCAAAGCTACTATTGATGCTTTTGGCGCTGCTGGGTGGCGGCAAATAATCAGGTCTGATTGCCAATAGCTGTGATCTTATACGTTCTGAGACAGAGGACCTTGTGGACCTGAGTTCACCACAAGCAAAAAGTCTTTGGCGCAGATGAGCCCCGTTTGGTGTCTGGCAACGCGCAAATGGGTTTAAGGCGGCTGGAGATGCGATAGCATTTCCATCAGGATATAGTTGACACGCCAGTCCTTGCGGACGATTGTCAAATAAATAGCCCTCTGCGAGAAGTTTGTTAAAAACTTCGCTCAAACCAAGCAAAACAGGTGCGTCATTTGTGTCAGTTTGCGCAAAATTGTGATAATCAAGCATGACCATCAGCGATGGAAACTCGGGATTTTGATCCTTTGCGAAGCTTGCCAAAAGCTTATTGATCCATTTTTTAAGTTCCTTGATATCCTTGTTATTGAGAACCCTCAAACACGGAATTAGCTCGCTTTCAAGACCAGATGCCACCACCACAAACTCTCTTGCCTTTGCGTCCGTTCCAATGCCCAGACCACAGCGTCCGAAGCTTTCTAGAGCCGCCTGTGTGGCACTCATGCGATGGGGGTCAGGCCAGAACGGTAGAATCAAAGAGTGAACACCACCAAATACGTCTCTAAAACCAGTTTTCCAAGGATTTGAAATCGCCCACTCCGCTTCATACTTGATTTCTTCTTGACTAAGCAGAGCGTGGACTGATCCAGCATACCCAGCCGGAATAATGTCAAGTTTGCCCTTTCCAGAAAGCTCAATCATGCGATTGAGGGTCTCCGGACTGATGGCTGAGGCGCCTTCTGTTGGATCTAGTGTACCCAAACGAGCCTTAGCCCATGAGGCTGGCAAGTCCTTGTTTACCATATGTAGTAGCACCACACTTGACTCTGGCAACTTGGCTGCTTCAAGTTCGTCCAGTAGCGCTTCAAGCTGCTTGCTTTGGTATACAGAGATAACAATATGCAAACGGATTCTCTTGGCAGTTTTCACTTACCATAGTTTTAACACAGCCTTTGGTCCTTGAGTAGCCCAATTTTTAGAGTAATTGCACTCTGCTTCTCACATTCGCTAGGCTTGGCTCAAATCGAATTGCCGAGTGTTGCAAAAACCCTTGCCTTTTAGTCGCTGAATGAGTAGATTAAGCGCGAACAAAAATTCGCAAAAGACTCACACATGAGAGAGGTTGAATATGGCAAAACAGCTAAAGTTTGACGAAGATGTACGTCGCAAGCTTTTTAGCGGAGTAGAAAAACTATCCGCTGCAGTAAAAGTAACACTTGGACCCAAGGGTCGGAATGTACTCCTGGACAAGAAATTTGGCGCGCCTACCATCACCAAAGACGGTGTTTCGGTAGCCAAGGAAATCGAACTTGAAGACCCCTACGAAAACATGGGCGCTCAGTTGATCAAGGAAGTTGCTTCCAAAACTAACGACGTCGCCGGAGATGGTACAACAACTGCAACCGTCCTTGCCTACTCTATAGTAAAAGAAGGCCTCAAAGCCGTAGCAGCTGGTATGAACCCAATGGGTCTCAAGCGCGGTATCGACAAGGCCGTTGAAGTAGCGGTAGCGCAAATCAAAGCTGCTTCTAAAACCATCAAAGACAAAGAAGAAATCGCCCAGGTTGCAGCTATTTCTGCAAACAGCGATCGTCAGATTGGTGAAGAAATTGCCAATGCCATGGAAAAAGTCGGTAAAGACGGTGTTATAACTGTTGAAGAATCCAAGACTATCGACACAACTGTTGATTTTGTCGAAGGTATGCAGTTTGACCGCGGCTACATCAGCCCGTACTTTGCAAACAATCGTGACACTATGACCACCTTGCTCGACAATCCTTTTATTCTGATTCACGACAAGAAGATTTCCAACATGAAGGAACTGCTTCCCGTTCTGGAAAAGGTTGCCCAAGCCGGCAAGCCAATTCTCTTGATCGCTGAAGACATTGACGGCGAAGCGTTGGCTACTCTGATTGTCAACTCAATTCGTGGAACTTTGCAGGTTTGTGCTGTTAAAGCACCAGGATTTGGCGACCGTCGCAAGGCTATGTTGGAAGACATTGCTATCCTTACTGGTGGCCAAGTCATCAGCGACGAACTGGGCATGAAGCTTGAGAATACTGACATCAGCATGCTCGGCAAAGCAAAGACTATCAAAGTTGACAAAGAAAACACCACTATCATCAATGGTGAAGGTAAAGCAAAAGACATCAAAGATCGCATTGCGCAGATCAAGGCTCAAATCGAAGACACAAGCAGTGACTACGACCGCGAAAAGCTCCAAGAACGATTGGCAAAGCTTGCCGGTGGTGTAGCTGTAATCAATGTTGGCGCAGCAACTGAAGTAGAACTCAAAGAAAAGAAACACCGAGTAGAAGACGCTTTGTCTGCAACCCGTGCAGCCTTGGAAGAAGGAATTATTCCAGGTGGTGGTACAACCTTGGTACAAGCAGTACCAGCCTTGGACAAGCATGACATTTCTTCTTACAGCGAAGAAGAAAAAGTTGGGTTCAGCATTGTAAAACGAGCACTTGAAGAACCTGCTCGTCAAATTGCTATCAATGCTGGTGTTGACGGTGCTATCATTGCCGACAAAGCCAAATCAGAAAAGAAGGGCGTTGGATTTGATGCGCTCAACATGGTTTGGGTTGATATGATTAAGGCCGGCATCATTGATCCAGCCAAGGTAACCCGCAGTGCACTACAAAACGCTGCATCTATCGCTGGCTTGCTCTTGACAACCGAATGTGCAATTACTGACATTCCAGAAGCCAAGTCATCGGCACCCGCTGGTGGTGGTGGTATGGGCGGAATGGGTGGCATGGGCGGAATGGACTACTAAACCAGACTTAGTACTTTGAGATTGCAACCGGCTTTGAATTACTTCAAAGCCGGTTTTTTTTGCTACTTGGAAACAAGAGGGTTTTGTAGTAGACTGGCAATATGACTAAGCAAGAGTTTGTATGGACCGTCGGCTTCAACGGCAACACGGCAATTATTAATCGACAAATGAAAGAACGAAACAAGGACCTCTCGCCTAAAAATTTGCTAGAACAAGGTTTAGTTAGACCGGCAGTTTGCAGTGCGCTTTGGGACAGTCAAACTAATGTTGGCGCTTTAGACGAATTCGCCAAACAGTTTAGCCAGAAGACGGCGATTGAGATTGATGCAGATGGTCTTAAACGACTAGTCGGTGTTTATACAATACCGCAAAACATTCGAACCCTCGCACTTTAGATTATTTAACGACTATCACGAATGCTTCCAGTGCACATCGGCAAGAAATTCCTGTGGGTTCATTAGGTCAGGATGATAATAGAGAATCTGTTCATGCTGCCCTAGGAACCATTCTTTTTTTGGATCAAGTTGCCAAAAATCAGCTCCAATTGACAAGTCCATTTCTCGCCCCTGTGCATCACAGGCTTTGATCCCCAGCTTATGTGCCAATGGCCAAACAGCTGCCAAGTCCCAAAGTTTGACTCGAGAGTAGTAGCCACAAAAGGCCCTTCGCATTAAATGATAGAAAGAAAAAACGCAGCTTGCGGTGTTCATTAGGGTATGGTGGCCTTTGTAAATGGCGTGTTTACAAACCGTTTGTGTTACCGCGACCATGCCAGGATAGCCACTAATGGTGGCGATCGTCGGTATTGGCTGCCACTCAAGGTCACTTAGCTTGGGCCGCCCATGGTCAACCATGGCTCTGAGCACTGTCCCTTTTTGGCTGCTAATAACAAAACCGTCGGCAGAATGCTCAGACATCGGAAAGTAGACCAGTCCATTACTCAACTGGCCGTTCTCAAGCAAACCAACCGACACGCCCCAGCCGGGCATACCAAGCGTATAGAGCGCCGTACCATCGATTGGATCTACCACATAGCAACGACCTTTGAGACTGAGTGCCTGTGGAGTGGTCTGGTCTGCCAAATCTTCTTCGCCCACAAAGCTTGCCTTCTTACCTAGCACTTCACGCAGCCGCTGTTCTACTTCTTGGTCTGCTGGCGTGACTAGTGTTCCATCTGATTTGCACCAAGCCAAGGCTGTGGTTTGAATGCTACGCGCGTGGGCTCCGGCCGTACGAATGGCCTGCCAATCTAGTTCATCGATAAAGTCAAATGTTTCCATAGTTCTTGGATCTTATACTATCCCGGCAAAGCCCATAAAGGCCAGTGCCAAAAGTCCGGCTGTTACCAAAGATATGGGCGCACCTTTCATGCTATCGGGGACATCCGAAAACTCGAGCCTTTCGCGCAGTCCGGCAAAGATCACCATCGCGAGAATGAATCCAGCCGAAGTAAACAACGAAAACAAGACCCCTTCTACAAGTCCAAAGCCAGACCTGACCACAAGCAGGGCAACTCCAAGGATCGCACAGTTGGTGGTAATTAACGGCAGATAGATACCCAAAGATTGGTACAAGGAAGGACTTATTTTTTTGAGTACGGTTTCAACGACCTGCACTAGTCCTGCAATTAACAAGATAAAGATTATAGTTTGTAGATATTCAAGACCAAATGGAATTAGCACACCAACTTGAATTAGGTAGGTTGCGATGGTCGACAATATCATTACAAACATAACAGCAGCACCCATACCAAAAGCAGTATCGACTCGCTTGGACACCCCTAAAAATGGGCAGATTCCAAGGAATTGAACCAAAACAATGTTGTTTACGAGCATTGCTCCTACGGTGAGCGACAAAACATCCATGGTCTATCTCCTTGCCCTGATGATTTTTTTTTGCAAATGGGAAACCAAAGCGATCAAGAAACCAAGTGTTATAAAAGCTCCTGGTGGCAGAATAAAAATCAGGATGCCTGAGGCTTCTTCTTCAATAAACTTGTAGCCAAACAGAGAACCCTCACCAAGTATTTCTCTCACTGAGCCCAAGAGGGTTAGAGCGGCTGCAAAACCAAGACCCATAGACAAGCCATCTATCAGAGACGCAAAAGGTGTATTTTTGGCCGCAAACGCTTCGGCTCGTCCCAGAATTATACAATTGACCACTATCAGTGGTATAAATATGCCAAGTGACTCGTAAAGATCCGGCAAGAATGCTTTCATAAGCATTTCCAATATGGTTACAAACGAAGCAATCAAAACGATGTAGGCAGGAATCCTTACCTGATCGGGTATTAGATTTTTTAGTAGCGATATCGTCACATTTGACGCCATCAAGACTACCAATGCGCTTAGTCCCATGCCCAATCCATTCATTGCACTCGAGGTCACTGCAAGCGTAGGACACATGCCCAAAAGCAAAGTAAAGACAGGATTCTCGCGCAAAATTCCTTTGAGCAAATCTATGCTTGGCTTTTTCTTTGCAAGCCCGGGGGTCGTTAGTTCACTCACTCGTGCACCTCGCTTTGCTGTCTAAGAGCTTCGACTTGCTCTGCTTTGATTCTTTTTAGACCATCGAGTGCGCGCTGGAGCGCATCACAAAAAGCTCGACTTGAGATGGTCGCTGCGGCAATAGCATCAACCTGGCCGCCATCCTGTTTAACTTTGACCACAAAATTCTCCGTTTCTTGGTTGATGAACTGTTTTTGGAAGCCTTTGCTGGAAATCTTACTGCCGAGTCCCGGAGTTTCTGCGTGCGAAAGTACTTTGACACCAGTCAAAGCGCCCTTGACATCAATGCCAACTATCATGGTAATTCGTTTCGCATAAGCTTGATCGCTGTAAGTTTGGACGGCAAAACCCAAAAGCGCCCCGTTTTGTTTCAAAGGAAAAACGATAAGGTCTGGATCTGCTGCAATAAAAATACGTTCTTCAAGAGCATCATTGTTAGCACCAGGCAAGACACTTGCGATTGCATCAATTTGCTTCTGCTTTTCTGTGCTATCAATTAAGTCTTTGGTACCGACGTACGTGATGCTCAACAAAAGTGCCGATAGTGTACAAATAGTGCCCAATACAATTATCATGTTTTTTAAGCTCGAACGTAACGGCGCCTTGCCGATGGGTTTTGCCTGGACCTGCTTGGGCTGGTCTTGTTTCTGAGCTGTTTTTTTACTCATGCCTTAAGCTCCTTGCTTAATGGTTTTTTGAGTCTTCCAAAGCGACTTGGTTTTGAGTAGCGATCTATCAGTGGTACCAAGGCGTTCATTATCAATATGGCATAGCTAGCACCCTCAGGATAACTGCCAAATAGGCGTATTAAGGCAGTCAGCACTCCAGCCGAAAAAGCGAATATTATCTTGCCAACGAAGGACATTGGACTAGTTACCATATCGGTAATCATAAAAAAGGCCGCCAAAACAGCTCCGCCCGACAGTAAATGATAGAGTGGGTTTATGTACTGGCTAGGATCAAGCATGAAGAACATTCCCGTCAGTCCCCCGAGTCCAAGCAAGAAGAAAAACGGCATTTCCCAGCTAATCACTTTGGTGGCCAAAAGAAACACACCACCTAGCAAAAGTGCCAAAGCACTGGCTTCGCCGATGCATCCACCTTCGTTTCCCAAAAATTGTTCAAAATAAGTGGGGGCGGCGCTCAAAATCTGCCCTAAATCAAGCCCCTGTTTGAGGCCTTCTTTTACTCCAGTCAATATGGTTGGAGCAGTGAGGCCATCCACCATTGCCTGCCAGTCATAGGGCCTTGCGAAGCTGGTCATGGTTACCGGAAAACTTGCCAACATAAAGGCACGCCCAGCCAAAGCCGGGTTAAAAGGATTGTGCCCCAGTCCACCAAAAGCCATTTTGGCAACAGCGATTGCAAAAACCCCACCAAGAGCGGCCTGCCAAAGCGGTATACCTACCGGCAAGTTGAGTGCCAAAAGCAACCCTGTCAATGCTGCGCTTCCGTCCACTATGGACCACTTCGACTGCTTGCTGTGCAGACCTCGCAGCACCAAAGCTGGTTTGGGCCTGCGTGAAAAAAACAGAACCTGAACCAAAAATTCGGTCAAAACCGCGCTAGCCAAGACCACAAGAACAACAACAAGTGCCTGCCATCCAAAGGTGTAGATGCCAACGCCCAGAGCAGGCAACAATGCCAGAACCACTGACCACATTATCCAACTGGTGTTTTGTTGACCTACAACATGAGGGGAGAGACTCACCGTTAGGACCGCAGAATCGTTTACCATCAGTCTTACCTACCTTAGCTTCGTTTGACACGCATTAGCTGCGCTTTTCCAAGTCGTATATAGTCGAGTATGCCGCGTTTGGCTGGGCACACATAGCTGCAACTCCCACATTCTACACAATCTCTAATTGCGTGTTTCTCTGCCTCTTCTAGCCGTCCAAGACCTACTAATTTTTCTAGTAAATAAGGCTCGAGTCCCATTGGGCAGACCGAAACACAGCTGGCGCAGCGAATACATGCACCAACAGCCTGACGACTATGCTGCTCACCTTGCAAAACAAGAATTCCTGAACAGCCCTTAGTGACCGGTACGTCTAAGCTGGTTAACGTTTTTCCCATCATCGGACCACCAAGGATTACCTTAGTGTTGCTACTTGGAACAAAGCCAAGTTCTTGCAAAACTTCGCGCACGAGCATCCCAATTCTAATTTTGTAGTTACCGGGCCTAGCTATACCATCGCCGGTTACCGTCACTATGCGCTCAACCATTGGTTTGTGTTTTTGCACAATTTTGTAGGCCGAATGGGCTGTTGCAACGTTGTTTACAATTACGCCAACATCGAGTGGTAGCTTTCCGGAGGGCACCTCTCGACCAAGAATTGCCTCTATAAGCTGTTTTTCGGCGCCTTGTGGATATTTGACTTTGAGAGCAATAACGGCGATATAACCAGCCCGACTTGGATTGTCAGAGGGCCCGGCCTTGGCCTTCATGTGCGCCTGAAGAAAGCCTTTTGGGGGTGAAAGGCCCATGGCGTCTATCGTTTGCCGCAAAATCTTGATAGCGTCTGCTTTGTTTTCTTCAACGCCAATGATGGCAAGCTTGACCCCCAAGGTAAAACGCAATAAGTTGGAACCAAGGACGACTTCCTCTGGGCGCTCCAGCATCAAACGGTGGTCGCTGGTTAGATAAGGTTCGCACTCAACGCCGTTTATAAGAAGTGTATCTACTGATCTTCCTGGTGGCACCAAATACTTGACCCGGGTCGGAAACGTGGCGCCACCTTTACCGACCAGCCCCCCGTCGTTAATTTTGTCAGTAATCTGATCTGGGCTATAATCAATACTTTTGACCAAATCAAAATTGCGGACTATGCCTTCTTCCCAGTTGTCGCCATCTCTTTTGATTAGGACTGCCGGTTTTCTAAAGCCGCCAGCGTCAAGAACCGTGTCAACTTTGATCACCGTGCCAGAAACCGAGGAATGAACAGGTGCTGAAATCATGCCCTGCCCTTTGGCAATCAAGGTACCAACCTTAACAAGATCGCCTTCCTTGACCAAAACTTGGGCAGGGCTACCAATATGTTGAATAAGAGGAATCCAAACCGTTGCTGGCAGTATCATATTCTCAATTGGTCTGTCGGCAGTAAGCTTATGATCATGGGGATGCATACCGCCTTTGGAAAAAGTCATGCTCTTCATGCTTGCACCTCAGTTACTAAAGCATCAATACTGTTCAATTTAGATTTTACTAGTTCAAAACTTGTCATTATAGCCGCTGTGGGACAGACCGGAACGCACTTTCCACACGCTATGCATTTATCTGGATCTAATTGCGCCAAATTGTTGACCAAGCTAATTGCGCCAACGATGCCTTCGCAAACCTTGACGCATTTAGCGCAGCCAATGCAGGCTTTGTCGCAATTTTTGCGAGCGAGTGCACCTTTTTCGGTGCTGCTGCAGTTGATCCAAACCCGTCGTTCGCGCTTACCGAGCCCGCGCAAAAAGAAAAGTGTACGCGGACAAACCTTTAGACATGCACCACAACCCGTACACTTTTGGGCATCAATTTCTGGCAGGCCAGTTTTTGCATTCATACTTAAAGCATCAAACTTGCATACATCAACACAATCACCTTGACCGAGGCAGCCAAAGCTACAGCCTCCTTCACCGGCAAACAAGCCATGACTGACCGTACAGCTGACTGGCCCTTGATAGTGGACTTTGGTACTTGAGGCCTGACAGCTTCCTCCGCAACGCAAGACAGCTATCACTTTTTCAGCCGACGAGGTTTGTAGGCCAAAGTAGGCACCAATACCGTCCATCACAGGCTGGCCGCCTGGTGGGCATCTCAGATCTGCTAGGTCGCCTTTGTCGGCAGCCTTTAGCAAGGCACTGGCAAAGCCACCGCAACCTGCAAAACCACAGGCACCGCAATTGATCCCTGGCAGCAATGCTTGGACGTCCACTTGCCGTTCATCACCGATGACGACAAATTTTTTGCTTACAAAAAAAAGGATAAGAGCAAGTAGAGCCGCAGTTGCGCCCAAACTAAGCATAGCAATCAGTACACTATTCATAACACAACCTCGTTTTAGCGACTCTGATTTTCAGACGAAGCAAGAATCACAAACTCAAAATGATGCGCAATTTTTTTGCGCAGGGGATAGAGCATAGAAAAGTAAACTACCAAAAGGCCAAGACTTATTAGCCCACCTATAAGCTCTGTCCCCAAAAAATAGTTGGCAATTAATAGCCCCGAGCAAAGCAAAACGATCGGTACGACAAAAACCAGAGCTAACGCCAGCGTTGTATGTTTACTTGCGCTTGCCAATGTAAGCTGTTCACCTATTGCAAATTGGGTTTTGGACTTCACTTCAATAATTGTGCCTTTGTTTTTATTGAGGCCGGCATGGCACCCGCTTTGTCGAGCATTGCAAGATCCACAGCTCGTTGGTACAGAAACCAAGATCTGAACTAAGCCAGAACCACACGACTGTACTACGCCTCGGTAGTAACTAGTATCATCTTTGGGGACAGAGCTCTCAGCAGTGCATTCCATATATACCTAACCGTTCGCATGGGGTAATTTTTCTGGGGTTACATGGTAAGTATAAACCTTGAACTGGATTTTCCACAATACAAATCTGGGAAAATGTTTCATATGTTGGAACGTCGTTGCAGAAATGGTCGATTTGAGTGCGCTTGAGATGGCCATATCTTTGTTCTATACTGGTCTTATGTCATTTATTATCGTAACTGGTGCCACATCTGGCATTGGCAGAGCTTACGCTCTCTTGCTTGCAAACAAGGGCTATGACCTTGTCCTATGTGGCCAACGAAGCACTCAATTGGAAGAACTTGCCCAAACCATACGCCAAAAATTTGGACGGCAAGTTGATACACAAATCGGTGACCTCGCTGATCCTCAATTCCAAAATGCAGTAATTGCTAAGGGACAGAGCTTGCCGCTCGGTGGTCTGATCAACAATGCAGGATTTGGGACATCAGACTTGTTTGTAACTGATGCTTTTGAAAAGCAATATAAAATGATGGAAGTTCATTGTCACGCCCCTATGAAGCTCTGTCACGCGCTCATCCCTCAGCTGCTCGGAAAAAAAGGTTTTGTGATCAATGTTGCAAGTATGGCAGCCGACTTGCCGGTGCCCCGGGCCGCTATCTATGCCGCCAGCAAAGCAGCACTTCTAAGATTTAGCGAGGTTCTTGACCTGGAGCACATCCAAGATGATCTTATGGTCCAGTGTCTAATGCCAGGTTTCACCAAAAGCGACTTTCATGGTCGCCTTGACCATTTTGAACAAGCTACAAAGAGCAAGGGCCTAATTAGGTGGCTTACGGCAGACCAAGTTGTTCAGAACTCTTGGAAGAGGCTAAAGAAAGGTCGCGTTCGGGTAATCACGGGCTTGGTTAATCGATTGGTGCTCTATCCGTTGAGAAGGCTGCCATGGTGCCTTTACCGGCTGATAGCCGGCTCACAAAAAATATAAATTTTAGCGACTGCTTGTTTGTTTGGCTCTACGTTTACGCACCGCTGCCGCCAAGTCTTCCAGCAGAGGCACGGTCTGATCCCATGAAAGACAGGCGTCGGTAATGCTTTGCCCGTAGACCAATGCAGCGCCAGGTTTCAATGTTTGGTTACCGGCAACAATGTTGCTTTCAATCATGACACCAAAGATCTGCTGACTTCCTTGTTCAAACTGCGCCACCACATCTTGCACAACCAAAGCTTGTTTGGTGTGATCCTTCTGACTGTTGCCATGGCTACAATCAACCATGAGCCGGGGACGTAGTTCGGCCTGAGCCAAGGCAGCGCTTGCCTTTTCCACGCTGACCAAATCGTAGTTGGTCGCACCAGAAGAACCTCGCAAAATAATATGACAATAGTCATTGCCGCTAGTGGCAACAATTGCGGCCACCGATTGCTTAGTAACCGACAAAAAATGATGAGGAATCTTGGCTGCATGAATAGCATCGATAGCAATCTTAACATTGCCGTCGGTGCCATTCTTAAACCCAACTGGCATAGATAATCCAGAAGCTAGTTCTCTATGGATTTGGCTTTCAGTAGTTCGAGCTCCAATGGCGCCCCAGGAAATTGTATCGGCCAAAAATTGTGGACTTATGGTGTCCAAAAACTCACAGGCAGTTGGCAGACCAAGGCCAACAAGCTCAACCAACAAGCCTCTTGCGATATGCAGGCCCTTGTTAATCTGAAAACTGTCATCCAAAAAGGGATCATTGATTAATCCCTTCCAACCGTTGCGCGTACGGGGTTTCTCAAAATAAACACGCATCACTATTTCCAGATCGGCGGATAGCTTATTGCGCACACTTGCCAAGCGCTGTGCATAGTCTAAAGCAGCTGTAACATCGTGTATTGAACACGGTCCGACAACTACCACCAGCCGGTCATCGGCACCGTCCATGATGGCTTCTATGGCTTGGCGGCTGTCAGAAACTAGTTGCTGACCCTGCTCGGTTAGAGGTAGTTCTTCCATCAAAATGGCGGGCGGAATAAGTGGTTTAATATCTCGTATACGTAAATCGTCAATTCGTGAATGCATGGCACTACCATTTACGATTGGACGCATGATTGTCAATATGCTACGTTCACAGACATGGACAGCATTGCTCACTTCTCAAGCCACCTTGCACATTTTCCGTTGCCAAGCAGCCAAAATGGGCCGTTATTGTTCAGCGCACCCCTTGCCGGTCTCAGTCATGGCGCGATGCGCTGCTTATGGCAAGAACTTACAGGCCCTGATGTTTACTTCTCAGAAATGATTAGCGCTGACGCCCTTGAAGCTCGTTCTCCCTACACATCCGCCTATTTAGATACCGCTCCCGACAGTTCCCGTCTTATCTATCAGCTGGTAGGAGCGAGTCAATCATCGATTATCACGGGCATAGATAGGCTAGTCGAACACACTATTGTGCTCAGGCAAAGTGAGGCAAATGCGATTCTCGGTATAGACCTAAATATGGGCTGCAGCGCACCAGACATTGTACGTAAGGGTTCAGGCATCGCTTGGATGGAAAAGCCCGCCGATGCTGCCGAGTTGGTAAAAAAAGCAGTTTCTCACCTCAAACTCGACAAATTTTGTCTATCAGTCAAACTACGACTGGGAAAGTCAGTTGATTCAGACTACCTCTTTAAGTTTTGCCATGCGATAGAGACTGCGGGGGCAAGTTTCATTACGCTCCATGCTCGGATCAAGGACGACCCATGGGCACGGCCTGCCAAATGGTCACAAATTGCTCCACTGGCACGTGCGCTCAATATACCCGTCGTCGTTAACGGTGATCTTCAGGACCAAACAAGTCTTGAGGCTTTTTATGCTGTTTGGGGACAGAGCTCAAATTGGGGACAGAGCTCAATTCAAAGCGCCAAAAATCCAGCAGGGTTAATGATGGGGCGCGGTGCCATTACTCGACCCTGGATTTTTTCTCAAATTTCCAGGCAGTTTGTCAAACCAGTGCAAGCCTTGGATCGACTCGCTATCGCCAAGCGTTTCCATCAACTCTTGGAACTGCGACAACCAAAAGATTTTTGGCTCAGCCGCGCCAAACGTTTTTATGCATACTATTGTTTATCGCTCAATTTTGGCAATCGACTTTCGGGCGCAATTGGCAATCTGAAAGACTACCGAGAAATTGAAAACCTTGTCGAAGCTTATCTAGCTAAAAGTAAAGAGCGCTTTACTTTTAGCTAGCATGTCTGCGCTTAAGCAATCCTGGTTCTAAGAAACTCGACAAATTCTAGCCGGGGCAGCGGGCGCGAGTAGTAAAACCCTTGCACAACATTGCAATCAGCGTCGTGCAGACACCGCAGTTGTCGTTCGTTGTCGACACCTTCAGCAATTATGGACAGTCCCATCTTTTCGGCCATACTACAAATAGCTTGAATCATAGCCTGATCCTGTTGGTTGTCGGGTAAATCAACCACAAAGCTGCGGTCTATTTTGACGGCGCTTACAGGCAGGCGTTTAAGATAGCTTAAGTTGGCATAGCCAGTACCAAAGTCGTCAATAGAAAGCTTAAAGCCGAGGTCGCTTAGACTTTTTAGTGTTTCCATCGTCATTTGGTTTTCTTCAAAAACCGAAGACTCTGTTATTTCTAAATGAAGTGACTCGGGATGCAAACCGTATTTCTTAAGCCGCAGAAGCAAGCTGCGCTCGAGTCGCGGGTCCTTGAGCTGACGTGTGGACAGGTTTATAGCCAAGGGAATGTCAATGCCAAGACTCTTCCAATGAGCAAGTTCGGCACAGGCGTGTTCAATAACCCAGTCGCCAAGGGGTATTATCAGCCCAGCTTCTTCAGCAATTGGTATAAACTGTTGTGGTGGAACGCTGCCTAAGACAGCATTGTTCCAACGCAAGAGCGCTTCGGCGCCAACTGTGCTGCCATCTTTTTGGATTTGTGGTTGAAAATGCAGACTCAGCTCTTCTCTGTCGATCGCTTGTCGCAGGTAGTTGATATAGTGCATTTTACTCAATCCACGTTCGACCAAATTACCAGTAAAAAACCGATAGGTGTTGCGGTCCAACTTGGCAAGTTCTAGTGAATGGTCAATTTGTTGCATAACTGTATCGACTGCCTGCGTAGCGTCGGCGATTTCTGGGTCTAAAAAGGTTATGCCAATGCTTACCGTCAAGTAGATTTCGCTGTTTCGCACCAATATAGGTCTAGAAAAAGATGCAAGAATCTCTTCTGCCATGACCGCAGCATCAACATGTTCGGCAGCGCATTCGAGAAAGACGGCAAATTCATCCTCGCCAGTTCTAAATACTTGGCTAGAATCCCCACGCAAACTACGTAAATTATCAGCGATTGCTTTGAGAAGCAGGTCACCAGTCAAAAGCCCTAAACCATCGTTGATTTGGTGAAAGCGGTCAATGTCGAGATAGAGAACGGCCACAGAGGACTTGCTAATGGTTACTTCGTGGGCATATTGCGCGAGTTGAATCAAAAAAGCTTGCCGATTGCGCAGGCCAGTTAGGTCATCATAGACTGCTTTTCGTTGCAAGGCATGATCGGACTCTTGCATATGCAACTCCATAGAAGCAAGATAGTTAAGCTTACTAGTAATCAAAACCGCAACCGAAACTATGCCGCCAATTTCAAAAGCAAGAAAACCTATAGTAAGCAAGGTCATAAAAGTTTGTTGATTGGTTTCAAGAAAAGACAGTGCACTAAAGGCAATTAACATAGCCATCAATTTAATGCCGAGGCTCATTCTCAAAAAAACACGCAAGGTAGGTGGCAGGGCCTCCCTTTGCAAGTATGTTAAGGCAAAGAAAGCCCAAAGCATGCCCAAAAACGGCAGAAAGACTGAAACCGTTATAAAAAATAGCGATTGCGACTGAATAGCCGCAGATACTAGCAGAGCAATTGCCAGATTAAAGACAACCAGAGCCGAAAAAGTTAGCAGGCTAGCGGTATCCGTTTTCTGTTTCAGCCGTGATACAAACGGCGAGAAAAAAAGCATACCTGCTATCAAAAAACCACTCAGTATCTTTCCAAGTTCAGGAAGAAACTCCAGGAGCAGGTCATTAGTAGATGAAAACATTGTTGCGAGAAAACTCCACTTAATTACATAAATTTTTAAAATAGTTCATAGATTTCCGGGCGATTGTCTTGCATAAAGCGCATGGCTGTCAAGGTCAAACCATTGCAGGTCAAACCAGAGAGATTACATTCAAAACAGGGTGCACTAAGTTTGAAGCGTTGATAGCCAAAGAAAGCCAGGCTTCTCCACTTCGTTTGCGTCCCGTCAAGAGCGATACATCAAGTGTGCGGATACTATAGCTCTTGCCCAGATGCGAGCAAAAGTCAGGACTGGCGTTAGCTTCTAAGCTGTGACTAGCTATGCTCTGTCCCCAGGCTTTTACCAAGGCCTCTTTTCTTGTCCACATACGCATAAACGCAGAGCACCACTCTTTTTGTTGGAGCTCATTGAATGCACCTTTGTCACTGAGCATCTCTTGTTCGTCTGGTGCAAAGAACTGTTTTACAACTTCCTTCTTCTTAAGGTTGTCTCTTTCCAAGTCGGCTTGGGACCGTTCAGGTACTAATTCGATATCTACGCCAATCTCGCTGGCCGCAAAGGCAAGAGCAGCATGCTTGCCATGGTGACTCATGTTAAAAAAAACGCCCTGATTTTCCTCGAGGTAGGGTTTACCGTGCGGATTGCACTGTAAGGCAAATGCACCATCTTGATGAACATACCAGGCCAAGGCATGTCCCAGCGCCATGCGACCAGCTATAAATGCAGCTTTGTCGGCCAAGCGTAGTGCGCTTGCTATGCGTAGATCATCTTCCATGCCAAAGGCTAAGGGAAATCCTGAATCTGCGCGAATCTGCGATGCAGGCTTGCCTTCGCTCAGTTGTTTAAGAACTCGGTCTTGGACTAGCGAAAGATCATAGACCCACAGATGAACTATGCCCTTCTTTAACTCTTCAATCTTAGTATCTGAGCTCATAGCATGTGACTCCAATCCGATATTTGATTTTATAACCGAAATAGGCTATTGTATGCAAATTAAAAGCAAGGAGCTATTACATTCATGAGTCTCAATGAACGACGTGTTGTTATTACAGGCATGGGTGCCATTACCCCTATTGGCCTAGGTGTCAATAATTTTTGGGATGCTCTGGAGCAGGGTAAGTCTGGCGGTCGTAAACTTAAGAACGTTGACATGGGCGACTACCATGTGCAAATTGGCGCAGAAATTGACTTACCAGAAAACTACAAAGACTACTTTATTCACAAAAAGATGGCAAAGCGACTTGACCGTTATGTTATACATAGTGCCATTGCCGGTTCGCAGGCCATTGCCGACGCGGGGCTTGACATAGAAGCCAGTCCTGAACGCTATGGCTCGCTAATCGCTACCGGTGACGGTGGCCTTGACACCAACTACGAACAAATAACCCGCATGGCTACTAAGGGTCCCAATACCATTAGTCCGTTCTTTATCACCAGCACCATACCCAGCACTGCCGCAGCATTCTTGAGTCTAGAACACAATTTACAGGGTGTCAGCTTTGGTGTTAGTAGCGCTTGCGCCTCGGCCAACCACGCCTTGGGTCTTGCAGTAATGTTTATAAAAATGGGCATGGCTGACGCTATTTTTGCAGGAGGTGCTGAAGCTGTCTGTAACCCTCCAAGCTTGGCGGCCTTTGGCAATATTGGTGCTCTTTCTACTCGCAACGACGATCCATTAACGGCTTCCCGACCCTTTGATCGCGACAGGGACGGCTTCGTAATGGGTGAAGGCGCTGGCATCTTGTGCCTCGAAGATTTCGAGCACGCTAAAAAACGTGGTGCTAAAATTTACGCCGAGGTGAGTGGTTTTGGCTTTACGTCTGACGCACATGACCTAGTTGCCCCTCATCCAGAAGGCAAGGGAGCGGCTCGTGCAATTGTGGAATCACTTAATTTGGCAAAGCTCAATGCCGCTGACATTGGTCTCATCAACTGTCATGGTACTTCGACACCGGCTGGCGACTATGGCGAATGTTTGGCGATTAATCTAGCCTTTGGTAGTGACCTTGCCTCAACTATTCCGGTCCAATCAACCAAGTCGATGACAGGCCATTTAATTGGTGCTACCAGTGCTGTAGAAGCTATTGCGTCCATCATGACGTTTGAACGCGGCATCATACACAAAACCATCAACCAGTTTAACCAAGATCCCACCATCAACTTCAATGTAGCTAAAGAAAACCTTGATGGCAAAAAAGTAGACCACGTCTTGTCAAACGCCTTTGGTTTTGGCGGCCACAACGCCTGCGTTATCCTATCAAGGTTTAAGGGCTAAACTCGCCAAATCAGTCCAGCAAATAATATGGTTGCAATATTATTGCAGCACTATTGTAGCAGCTTTCTTGCAGAACTTTAATTCTGCAAGAAAGCTTTAGCCCACCTCTTAGTCTATAATCATTACTTCACCGCAGGTTACTACCGCAACTTTGCCCCTTACGATGGCTTGACCAATTACGGTTGCAAAATAGCCATCAAAAGACAGCCTCTTGGCAAGCAAAACGACTTCGTCCCCGGGCAGGATTGGTTCGATAAACAAAGCACCCATTATCCTTGTGGCACGCAGCTGAATTGGCTTTGCATCGTCAGCAATGTCGTTCCTATTGTTGGCAACAAAATAGTACATGCACAATCCAAGCTGACCTATCGATTCGACAGTAAAGTTGCCAGGATAGACGGCAAAATCTGGAAAATGTCCAAGAAAGACGGGGTCATCCTTGGCAATTAAGCGACGACCCGCCATTAGACCTTCGTTTGGATCATAAGTGTCAAGCTTATCAACGTAGAGTAGTGGTGAGCGATGGGGTATAATTTTTTTTATGTCTGCCTCGCCATAGTTTAAAGTAACTGGGAGTTGATCCTTGTCAAAAAGTGGTTTTTTTCGAAAGCTTTTGAGCAAAGCTTCAGTACTTGCTGCGTCCATTCCAATTCCTCCTTGGTGAACTTAAATACAATTTGCGTAAAAAAAGCCGCCCCAAGTGGACGGCTTCGTTACGATAAAAAATCTTTTTATGGAGCCTCAGGGTTTGATCGACAACGTATCTACTCCAGCCTTCTTGAGGCCTTTAGCTATAACATTTTCTATAATATCCAAAGCGTTGTCCATGTCCTCTTTTGAAATCTGGCTCGACATCGAAATACGATAGCGACGGGCATGCGACGGTACGGCAGGATAATCAACTGGTTGTAAGAAAAGTCCAGCCATTTGCATTTCACCGGCAAAGCGAAAAAGAAGCTCGCCAGAGCTGCCAATGATGATAGGAATTACTTGGCTCTCAGTGTGCCCAAGGTTGAGTCCCATTCCTTGCAGTCTTTGCTTAAAGTACTTGGTGTTTTCCCACAATTTGTCACGCAAACTAGAATCGCGGGTCGCAACTTCAAGTGCTTTGATCAGGCCAGCTATAATAATTGGACTTGGTGCGCACGAGAAGTTCCAGCTAGAAGCGTAACCTCGCATGTAGCGCACCAAACTCGCATTGGCGCAAATAAAGCCCCCTACTGCGCCAAAGCTCTTAGACAGGGTACCGTAGGAGATGCCAATCTTGTCTTCCAGGCCAAAATGTTCCGCCACACCTCGACCACCGGGGCCAAACATCAGGCTAGAATGTGCTTCGTCAATATAGATCGGCGCACCAAACTTCTCACAAATCTCAACAACCTCAGGAAGTTTGACCAGGTCACCGTCCATCGAGTATACGCCTTCAACAATCACTAGGCAGCGCTTGCCCTTGTAGAGTTCTAACTTGGCAGCCAAGTCGTCCATGTCGTTATGAGCAAACATTACCAGCTTAGCTCCCGACAGCGTTACACCATCGATAATCGACTTGTGGCCTTTTTCGTCAAGGATAACCACATCGCCCTTACGCATCATGCCTTGTATAGCTCCAACGTTTCCACCGTAGCCGGAAGAAAAGAGCAAGCAGTCGTCTTTTTGTTTAAATTCTGCAAGTTGTTTGGCAAACTTAACATGTAGGTCAGTTGTGCCAGAAACCAGCGGAGCACCTGAGGCAGAAAGCCCGTATTTATCAATACTATCTTTTACAGCTTGCAAAACTTCGGGGTGAGTTGCCAAGCCTAGGTAATTGTAGCTAGTGAGATTTATCACACGCCGACGCTGACCATCGAGAGTAGAAAGGATTTCGGTGTTAGATTTTGGAGCAGCCAAAAATTGTTGAAAAAAGAAGCCAAACGCTTGTTTGACTGCTGGATCGTTCATCCAATCTTCAAAATCTTGTGGTGGCAGCAAAACATCCTTGCTATCGTTGTAATGAAAATCAGCAAGACTAAAATTGGTGGCGTTGGAAAGTTGTGCCATGAGTTGTATCCTCTATAGAAAAGGGAAAAAATAAAACCGGCACCGTTGCTCTCCAGCTCTACGGTGCCGCTTTGTTTACTTACTTGCTGGCGACGTGTTCAATGAACTTGTCGGCGAGCTGATCAATGGTACCGATGTCGGCAAGTTCT
Source organism: Spirochaetia bacterium (assembly GCA_038204425.1). Taxonomy (GTDB): domain Bacteria; phylum Spirochaetota; class Spirochaetia; order DSM-27196; family Salinispiraceae; genus JBBRCZ01. Next base: position 42,475 of record JBBRCZ010000017.1, read on the forward strand.
GATCGTGGAATACGAATGTCAAGATCGCGCATAGAACAGGAAACTACTTCAATAATGTCTAGGCTGTTGGCACCGTAGTCCTTCATGCCCTTGGAAGGATCGATGTCCCCCACTTCAACGTCATCAAGGTTATCCACAATGTTTTTCTTGATTACGTCAATTACTTCTTGTTTGGTCATTGACCATCTCCTTAGAATAAAATCCCGACTGTAAAATAGCGGGTAAATAATCAGGTAGCTTGAATGCCCGCCTGTTGCTGAGCCTTCCAGCTCATATAGCGCATCATACTATTATCCAGAAACGGAAGGCCAAAGTCAACATTGATAACCTGTCCATTGATCGCATCCATCAAACCTGAGCACAATGCAAAGACAGATTTACCACAATCGTCTGGTTTGAGAATCATGTCTTCGCTCGCTAAACCTTCTTTGACCAGAAAATCAAAAAATTCATCGCCAAAAATGGCGGTAAAGCTTTCGGTTTTTACGGTGCCAAAACGCATTACATTGACTCTGCTACCCTCTTTAAACAAATGAACCGAAAGGTAACGACCAAAGAATTCAAGCAGCGCCTTACTGGCGGCAACAAAGTCGTAACCAGTGTAGTAGTGATCTGGGCCATCGGAAGAGATACCGACCACTTTTTCTGGATAGGTGCCAAACTTCTTCTTGATTGCTTTGGTGTACTCGATCATAGGCCAGGTAGAATACTCCAATGTCTTAAACAACGAGCGTTTTTTGTAGTCATCGAGTGTTTTCATAGTGGCTGCGTAGCCAACATTGCTTATAAATATGTCAATTTTGCGGCCAGTGGCTGCCACCGCGTCCATAACTTTGGCAGTATCTTCGTCAACCGAAACATCAGCTTGAACCAAAAGCGGCTCAGGCGCGCCGATATCAGTAAACTCTTTCTTGAGGGCGTCCATGTCGGCGCTACCCCATTTGTAGGTCAAGACAGTCAAAGCACCAGCTTTGGCGAACATCTTGGCCGAGGCAAGTCCAATGCCCTTGGTTCCTCCAGTAATCAATACCGTTTTTTGGCTAAAATCTAGCGTAATCATTTGCTACTCCTATTGGCTCTACTAGCGGCCAGCGTAAACATCATCAATTATGGCTCTGGTCTCCGGATAGCCAAAACTTATATGGTGCATCATATCTTCTTGTAAGCGCGCATCGATCAAGAGTTTCTTCTTGGGTGCCGAAAGTGCATACTTGAGCAGGTAAACCGACTTGTGGTTCTTCTCAGCTATCTGGTTGGCAATGTCGCGAGCTTTGGCCATAACTTCCGCCTTGGGCAGAATGTAGTTGACTGCCGTGCCTTTTGATGCCAGTTCCTTGCCCCTAAAGCGCCTGCCGGTATACATCATCTCATTGGCAATATAGCTTCCAACCATGGACTGCAAAAGTGTGGTCGTGCCCATGCCAGGTGTAAAACCCATATTCATAAAAACAGCGCCATAACGGCTTTCGTTAGCCATAATGACGATGTCTGAACATAGGCCAATCACCAAGCCGCCGCCCATGGCATGTCCTTCCATTGCACTAATTATTGGAAATCGAGCATTGATCAGGCGTTCCGATATCACAAGGTCGCGGACAACTAACTTGCCCAGGGCAAGCTCCATCAAACTCTCTTTGTCAGCGCCGCCCGAGAACGTTTCTGATAGTCCGGCGATGATACATACCGTGGGTTGGGCCTCTTCGATCTTGTCCAAAACCTTGAGAAAGGCATCAACAAAGGCGTGACTAAAGACGTTGTTGCGCTCAACATCTTGCATGGTGAGTGTTGCGACACGTTTAGCGTCTATTACGTAATCAATTATTGGTTTATTCATCTAGTGGCTCCCCACAAAAAAGTGCTTCTTTAGTTTTAAGCTTAGCAAACCACGAGGGGCTATTGCCTTCAAAAAACGCTTGCAAAGCTGATGTAAGCTGCGGTCGCTTCATCAGGCTTAGTAACTCGTTCTGAGCCAGCGTCAGTTTTTCTTGATCAGAAGCTTGATATAGCTTTAGTGAAAAGACTTTGCTGCGTTCCAAGGCGCCTGGTTCTGCGCGCAGCAAATTTCGCAGTAGCTTTTTGAGACCGCTTTCTGCTTCGGCCGGAGCGTAGACTTCGTCTGCCAGCCCGCAGCCCAGCAGTTCCTGACCTTCGACAAGTTTTGCACTCATTATCAAGTAGCGCGCCTTTTGCAGACTCATACGCCTGCCAATCAAAAAGGGCATTACGTTGGCAGGAATCAAGCCAAAAAGCACTTCTGACAACTCAAAGCTGGTTCGGTCGGTGGCAACAATCATGTCGCAGGCAGCAGCCAGACCCACGCCACCGGCCTTAACCGGTCCAGCAATGGCTGCCACAATTGGCTTGGAGCAGCTGCTTATCCGAGTTAGTAGCTCACCGTAGGCGATCACTGAATCCTGGCGAGCATCCTGGTCATTGTCACCAAGACTTGTACCAAGCCGGTCTAGATCCATACCCAAACACCAGCTTTTACCCCAGGCGCCTGCACGTAAGACGATTACTCGTACTTCTTCGTCCTGCAAGGCGGTTTCTAAGGCTTGGCGTAGGGCATCAAGTCGTTCGGCATTGAGTCGATTCCCCGCCTGGTCGGCCATGGTGATCAAACCAAGACCTTCCAAACTGCGATAGTCGAGATTGAGAGCGTCCTTCATTAGGCTCGCTCGTAATTGCGATAATAGTCTTTGACATCCTTGAGAACCAGCAAACCACTACCCTTGTAATGCTTGTCGTACCAGTTATCCAAAATGCTAAAGTCAGGAACCCAGTCACCGTTTTCGATGTTCTTGTCGCGCAATTTTTCTACAGCTTCATATTCGGCAACGGTCACCTTACGGCGTGCGTCAAGGTGTTCGTCAATCTTCATGGCTTTAACAACATCAAAGGCACCCTTGCAAATCGTAGCTGAGTAAAACTCACCTATTGCACCGGAGCCGTAGGCAAAAAAGCCCAGTCTATCGCCTTCTTTGAGGCTAGGGTCGCCGATAATAACCGAAGCAAGCCCAGCAAAATTGGAACCCGCGTAGCACGAACCTACACGACGAGCATAACGCAGGGCTGGAAAAACTCGTTTGTCAAAGTCGTCTTGCAATTCGGGCTTCTTCTTGGGCGCAAAGTTGCGCGTCAAGGTGCGGTGGGCCTGAAAGGTGATACCAGCGAATGGCGTGTGATAAATGATGTACTTAAAATACTTG
>JBBRCZ010000018.1:0-44719 GCA_038204425.1 Spirochaetia bacterium
TTTAGAATATCAAGAACAGGCCCGACAGTTTCTCTACTCTCTCAAACGTGGAGAGCTGGTTCCAAACTTAGAAACAAAACGTAGGCATAAAAACGGCCGGATCATTGACGTGTGGCTGACTAACACCAAGCTGACTGATGAGAAAGGGGCGCTCACAGGTATTGCCACAACTGAACGGGATATTTCGCAAAGTAACTATTTTACGGCTTCTTCACAGTATGCACGAAGTTTAATCGAAGCGTCTCTTGACCCCCTTGTTACTATCAGCTTAGAAGGAAAAATTACTGACGTTAACAACGCCACTATTGAAATTACTGGTCTATCTCGCAAAGCACTCATCGGTTCTGATTTTCCGAACTATTTCAGCGAACCAGATAAGGCTCGTGACGGATATAGGCAAGTTTTTGCCAAAGGTTCTGTTACTGATTATCCACTAACTCTTCAAGGTAAAGACGGCAAACGGACGGACGTTCTTTACAATGCGTCGATTTATAAAGACCTGAAGGGAAACGTTTTAGGTGTGGTTTCAACAGCCCGCGATGTTACCGCACAGAGGCAGCTCGAATATCTATGGCAAGGACAGATTGCCTTCTCCGAAAAAATGCGCGGTGAGCAGACAATAGCGCAGTTAGGTCAAAATGTCTTAAGTTTTTTAGTTCCGTTTACCAATGGTCAAGTAGGAGCATTTTACGCACTTGTCGCAGATAATAGACTTCAACAGGTAAGCAGTTATGCGTTAGCTAAATCTGAAGCATCACAGAAGCCTATTTTATTTGGCGAAGGCTTAGTAGGTCAGGTTGCTTTAGAAAAAAAAACACTGTTGATTGAAAATGTACCGCCAGGCTATTTTTATAAAGTCGAATCTGCACTCGGAGAGATGATCCCCAGATCACTTTTAGTTTTTCCAATTCTGTATGAAAATGAAGTAAAAGGGGTGATTGAATTAGGCTCGCTGCACTCATTTACTGAGCAGCAAAGGGCTTTTTTAAGCCACGTTTCCCAGAGCATCGGAATTGCCCTTAATACCTCGGAAGTTCAAAAAAAAGTTCAAGTACTGCTTGAACAGTCCCAGGCTACAAATAGTCAAATGCAAACCCAACAAGAAGCGTTAAGGGTTGCCAACGAAGAACTGGAAGATCAGTCTGATACCTTGAAAAATTTTCAGACTCAATTGCAAAATGAACAAACAAAACTGGAAGAAACCAATAGTCAGCTAGAAGAGAATACCCAAGCGCTTAAGCAACAGAAAAATGTTCTCAACGAAAAAAACGCAGAATTAAACAAGGCTCAGATATTATTAGAAGAAAAAGCCAGCGAAGTCCAAAGAGCAAGTCAATACAAGACAGAATTCTTGGCCAACATGTCTCACGAATTAAGAACACCGCTCAATAGTTCTTTGATTTTGGCAAAACTTCTTATGGAAAACTCCCAAGGGAATTTAACTACGGAACAGATTCAGTTTGCAGGTTCCATTTATTCCTCTGGCCACGACCTTCTCGATCTTATTAATGATGTCTTAGATCTATCTAAGGTTGAGGCCGGCAAGCTAGACATCAATGTTGAGAGTGTCTTTATCCCTAAATTAGTGGATGAAATTAAGAAAAACTTCCACCATATGGCCGATGAAAAGAAACTCGCTTTTGAAATAGAAGTTGAAACAGATATTCCACAATCATTCACAACTGATCGGCAACGATTACATCAGATTCTTAAAAACCTAGTATCAAACGCTTTTAAATTCACCACCCACGGATCAGTCAAAATTAGGCTATACCGCCATTCCAAAGGAACCATCGCCTTTGACGTGATCGATTCAGGCATAGGGATAACTAAAGACCAGCAAGAAATAATTTTTGAGGCCTTTAGGCAAGCTGATGGTACCATCAATCGAAAGTATGGGGGCACTGGTCTAGGGCTTTCAATCTCTAGAGACCTCGCCAAGCTCTTAGGAGGCAGAATAGAGGTGAAGAGCACTGCAGGATATGGAAGTAGCTTTACATTGATCTTGCCGGAAGCCTATCAAGATTTGCCAAAAGTCACTGCACCTGCCAAATTTTATTCCGATTTAGCAGTAGATGAAAAAAAAGAAAACGCAATATCAGCACGTCGCGAAACTGCTCTAGCTCTTCCATTTACCGATGACCGCGATGACCTCGGCAAATCTGGGCGAACTATTCTGGTGATTGAAGACGAACCTCAATTTTCTAAAATTCTGCTCGATTTGGCGCGTGAGCTTAAATTCAAATGCCTCGTATCTCAGGGGGCAGATGAGGGATTTGATATGGCCACTTTCTACATTCCAGATGCTATTTTACTTGATATTAAGTTACCTGATCATCTAGGGCTCACGGTGCTTGATCGACTGAAAGAAAATCTCAAGACTCGTCACATACCAGTACATGTAATCTCAGTGGAAGATTACTCGGATGCCGCTCTTCAAATGGGTGCAATTGGTTATTTGCAAAAGCCAGCCAACCGTGATGATATTAAAAAAGTCTTTGAGAAACTAGAGGCCAGATTTTCCCAAAAGATTAGTCATGTTTTAATTGTCCAGGGTGACGACTTTCAGCGGAATGCTATCCGTAAAATGATTGAGGAGGAAGGTATTGAATTCGCCATGGTGGCGTCGGCAAAAGAAGCGCTAATCGAACTCAAGAAAACTGTCTTTGATTGCATGATCATTGATATAGATCTTCCCGATATGTCTGGCGATAAACTATTGGAAGAAATGGGAAAAGTAGATATTTCTTTTTTTCCTCCGGTTATTGTTTACATTGGAAACCCACTTACCAAAGAGCAAGAAGATGGCCTTAGAATACATTCAAAATCTTTGCTCGTTAAGACAGCAAAATCCCCTGAGAGGCTTTTGGATGAGGTGACCTTGTTCCTTCACCGGGTAGAAGCTAAAATGCCACCTGAGCGAAGGCAGGCACTTAAAACTGCCAAAAGCCGCGAGCAGTTTTTAGAAGGAAAGAAAATTCTTGTGGTGGATGATGACATTAGAAATATTTTTGCTTTAACCAGTGCCCTTGAGCAAAAAGGGGCCACCGTTATTGTCGGAAGAAATGGTCAAGAAGCTTTGGACCAGCTTGAGCAGAATCCAGAGACAGACCTAGTAGTTATGGATATCATGATGCCTGTCATGGATGGCTATGAAGCGATTGGAAGAATTAGACAACAAGCGAATTTTTCTATGCTCCCTATTATAGCGGTAACTGCCAGAGCGATGAAAGACGATCAAAAAAAATGTCTTAAAGCTGGTTTCAATGACTATTTGTCTAAGCCAGTCGATCTGGATAAGCTCTTCTCCCTCATTCGGGTCTGGGCCTATAAGTACGGACGGGTTTAATGGACCAATACCAACTTTTGCTTGAGAGCCTTTACGAGAAATATCAGTATGATTTTCGCGGCTATTCACGTGAGTCACTCAAACGCAGAATAAACAAAGCAACTAGCCTACTAGAATGTGATAGTCTGCCAGTACTTCAAGATAAGTTTTTGAGTGATCCTGTATTCGCTGATAGAGTTCTTGATGTTCTCACTGTGCCAGTAAGCGAAATGTTTAGAGACCCCGTTTTTTTTCTTTCGATCAGAAAACATATCATACCTGCCCTTAGGGCATATCCCTCCCTTAAAATCTGGATCGCAGGCTGCAGTACAGGGGAGGAAGTCTATTCGTTTGCTATTTTGTTGAGGGAAGAAGGACTCCTAGACCAAACTATCATTTATGCTACTGACATTAATGCTAAAAACCTTGGGCAAGCTGACGCAGGGATCTTCAAGTTAGATAAAATGCAAAAGTTTACAAGCAATTACTATAAGGCAGGTGGCACGGCTGAATTTTCCGACTACTATTCTGCTGACTATGATGAAGCTGTATTTAACAAATCTCTAAAAAGAAACGTTGTTTTCTCTGATCATAGTCTTTCAACTGATGCTGTGTTTTCAGAAACTCAATTAGTATCATGTAGAAATGTTTTGATGTATTTTGCGGGGGAACTTCAAGAAAAAGCGATAGGGTTATTCCATGAGTCTCTTAGCTCAAACGGTTTTCTTGGGCTTGGCCCAGGTGATACTATCAAATACACAAAATATGCGAACGCTTTTCTTCCAGTCATAGAGAAAGATTGTATTTTTCAAAAGAAAGAAAAGTTGTGAGTTTATTAACAACAAGAAATAAGGTTGAGGCGGTGGCCATTGGTGCCTCGGCCGGCGGTTTGGAAGCATTGGCCAAAATACTTCCTTTGCTGCATAAGGTATATCCCGTACCCATCTTTATCGTACTACACATCCCTGCCGGTCAACCTAGCTACCTTTCTCGCTACTTTGAGACAGAAGGTAGTCTGATAGTTAAAGAGGCCCAAGACAAAGAAAAAATAAAGGCTGGGACTGTATATTTTGCACCTCCAGGATATCATCTATTTATAGAAAAAACCAAAGTTTTTTCATTGACGAAAGAAGATCCAGTTAATTTTTCCAGACCTTCCATTGATGTACTATTTGAGTCGGCCGCAGATACTTACGGTCAAAATATTGCAGGCATTTTACTAAGTGGATCCAACGAAGATGGAGCTTTGGGACTAAAAAAAATAAAAGATGCCGGTGGATTGACGATCGTCCAGGATTCAATCGAAGCAGAGTTTAAGACGATGCCCAGGGCTGGACTGTCGTATGTTTTACCCGAATGCGTACTCAGCTTAGATCAAATTTCCATTTTTCTTCAGCAATTATCTCTTGAAACAATCTCACAGGAAAAAAATATGAATAACGATAGACTTGAAATACTGCTCGTCGATGATGTCAAAGAAAACATTTTTGCTTTAAAAGCACTGCTTGCGAGAGACGATGTTAATATTTTTGACGCATGCTCTGGTAGCGAGGCCCTAGAATTGATGATGAAGCATGATTTCTGTCTTGCCATGCTTGATGTTCAAATGCCAAATATGAACGGTTTTGAACTCGCTGAATTTATGCGTGGAACACTTAGAACCAAGAAGATTCCTATCATCTTTGTCACCGCTGCGACCAAAGAGGAACAGTATATTTTTAAGGGTTATGAAAGTGGCGCCGTGGATTTCCTGCGCAAACCCCTCGATCCCTATATTGTAAAAAGCAAAGTAAATGTATTTCTTGAACTTCATCGGCACAAAAATGAGCTCAAGGAACAAATAGAGGAACTTAGAGAGACCAAAGAAGAATTGCAGCGAGCTATTGCTATGAGAGAAGAATTTATGGCAATTGCCGGCCATGAATTGAAGACGCCACTCACCTCGTTGTCTCTTCAGGCACAGCTCAGATTGCGATGTTTGAAGAACAAAGACTATTCTTTTTTTAGTCCAGAGAAACTAGAAGAAATGTTTTTCGCTGACTATAAACAAGTAGTTAAGCTGACACGTCTTATTGATGACATGCTTGATATTTCCCGAATAAGTTCGGGGCAGTTTTCCATGCAAGTCGAGAACTTTGATTTATGTGCCCTAGCCCATGATGTAATTGAAAGAAATTTCGAGCAGTATCAATCGTCTGGAATCAAGATTAAAGTTACCTCTTCTAGCCAAACAATTAATGGGACATGGGACCAATTTAGAATCGAACAAGTCATTACCAACCTTCTCACCAATGCCATTAGATATGGTGCTGGGAAACCTATCGAAGTTCGGTTAAGTACCGATAGTCACCACGCTGTAATAGTGATAGAGGATAAAGGAGTCGGTATTGAGGAAAAGGATCTAAAAAGGATTTTTCAAAAATTTGAAAGAGTCACTAGTAGTGAGACCAATGGGATAGGTATAGGGCTTTATATTATTAGTCAAATTATTGAAGCGCACAACGGGACTATCAAAGTTGAAAGTCGACCCAATGAAGGATCGACGTTTACCATAGAATTGCCATTGTCTCAAAAAGACTAGACAGGATCTATTTGACGCGAAGCGGCTACCGGGATAGACTGATACTATCTCTATAGCTACAAAGCTGCGTGAGCTGCTCACTAAGTGGCAGCGTCAACAGCTGCAGCGTCTCACTTTAATAGGCGGTCGGGTTTTGTACTTCAAAAAACGCTTGGTTGATGCGGTCTCTTAGCTCTTGGCCCAGAACTATCGAGGCTGAGGAAATATTCTCTTTAAGTTGCTCGAGGCTAGTGGCGCCAATGATGTTGGCACTTACAAAACTGCGATCGTTTACAAAAGCCAACGACAACTGAGTCAGACTAATATTTAAGTCATTGGCAATCTCTTGGTACAACTTGATGGCTTTCTCGGTTTTTTGGCCCAAGTAGTAGCCCATCCGGTCGCCACCCCAGGTGCTATAGCGCGCGCCTTGTGGCTTTTTGCCATCCAGATACTTTCCTGTTAGAATGCCACCTGCCAAGGGAGAATAGGCCAAAAGTCCAACTTTTTCTGCCATGGCGATCTCGGCCAGTCCAACTTCGTACTCGCGGCGGACCATGGAATAGGCGTTTTGAATGCTCACCATACGAGGCAAATGGTGCTTGTCCGCTAGTGCCAAGTACTTCATCAGCCCCCAGGGTGTTTCGTTGGAAACACCAAAGTGGCGAACCTTGCCACTTTTTTGAATTGTGTTGAGTGTTTCTAAGATTTCCAGCATGCGCTCTTGCTCGGTTTGGTAGTCGCCCAGCATCGACTCATCATAGTTGAGCTTGCCCCAGATGGCAACCTTACGCTCAGGCCAATGTAGCTGGTAGAGGTCGAGGTAGTCGGTCTGCAAACGTTTGAGTGAAGCCTCGATAGCTTGCAAAATGCTGGCAGATTTAAAGCCTGCACCACCGCGAATGTGATCTGCGCTGCTGCCTGCTACTTTGCTAGCCAAAATTATCTTGTCACGCGTGGCTCTGCTCTTGAGCCAAGTGCCAATATAGGTCTCGGTCTTGCCGTAGGTCTCCGCCGAAGGCGGAACGGCATAGATTTCTGCGGTATCGACAAAATTAACGCCAGCTGCAAGTGCGTAGTCGAGTTGTTCATGCGCCTGGGCTTCTGAGTTCTGGTAACCCCAAGTCATGGTTCCCAAACAGATTTTACTAACGTCCAAATCGGTATTGCCGAGTTTTCTTCTTTCTATCATAAAGACATAATGCAACAACTTGGCAAGCTGTGCCAAGCGCCATCTGGTATTTGAAATACAGATTTTTGAATACTAATTTTGAAATACTAAAGTGGTCTTAGCACCAAGAGTTGGCCTGCTTTTTCGTCAGTTATGAGGTATATGAGTCCATCGGGGCCAATTTCTAAGTCGCGAATCCGTCCTATTTGGCCTTTGAGCAGACTCTCTTGAGAGATGGGTCGACTACCCTCCAAAATTATTCGACGTAGTTCTCTGCCAGCAAGGTTGCCCGAAATAATGTGCCCTTGCCATTTAGGAAAGGCTTTTCCGAAATAGATCACTAGGCCCGATGGGGCAATAGACGGTGTCCAGTGTAGAACTGGAGCTTCGATTCCAGGCCGCGTGCTTTGACTGCTAATTATACTTCCATTATAGTCAAGGCCAAAGGTGACAAGTGGCCAGCCGTAGTTGGCACCTGCTTTTAGTATGTTTAGTTCGTCGCCACCTCGCGGTCCGTGTTCAGTTAAGAGCATACGACTATTTGCTTCATCATAGACCATGCCCTGCACATTCCGATGCCCGAGGCTAAAAACTTCGGCGGCGGCCCCCGCTATTTTTGGATTACCTGGATGGGGCTTGCCTTGATCAGTTAAACGGATGATTTTACCGGCAAAATCTGCTGGATCTTGGGCGCGTTGGGACTCACCACGGTCCCCAAAACTCATGTACAAAGCGCCTTCCGGACCAAATGCCAAACGGCTGCCGAAATGGGCGGTGGCGTTGGTTTTTCTTTGACCTGACCAGATAACCTCAACCTCGCGCGGCCCGCTTGCTGTCCAACGTGCGCGCGCAAGTGCAGTGGAGTAACCTTGTTGCCCGGCCTCTGCAAACGTCAGATATATCCAAGAGTTTTTGTCAAAGTTTGGATGGATTGCAATATCCAGTAGGCCACCTTGCCCAATAACCGCTACGGCAAGGTTTAGATCAAAGCTTTGCATCTTGTTGCCATCCCAAGAGAGGATCTTGCCGCCTTTGCTGGTTACCAACAGGGTTCCATCTGGTAGAAAGGCCATTCCCCACGGGTTGGCGAGGTTTTTACTGAGTTGTTCCACAATAAAATTGCCAAAGCGGCTGTCCACTTTTGCAACAAGTTCCTGTGACAAAAGCGAAGCCCATGCTGCAAGAGTAATTAAAACATAAACCAAGAAGTAACGTTTCATACCATGCTCCTTGGCCCAATCATATCTCTTATCTGGGTGTCGTGCAAAAGGCCTAGTGATTTACTAATTGATTAGGTAGAACAAACAGCGTGTTGTTGGTTTGTTTCAGGGTATGTTTGAAGAAGTTTGATTTTGCCGCCTTGCAAGCTGCTTTTGAAGGAAAGGCTGCTACCGATGTCCGGTAGCAGCCTTTTTTGACAGAAGCTCTATAGTCGACCTGATGGGTGGGGTAGGTGAGCTGCAGCTTTGGCTACTAGGCCGGAGTTGGCGACTAGTAAACTGGTGCTGTCCCAGCTGCCTTCAATCAGCGCATTGCGGCGCGAGGCCGGCATGTTTACCTTAACGGTAAGTGTACCTGCTCTGACTTCCAAATTTTCTAAATCTACAAGAAACTCAGTCTCGGGCGCTTGGCGGGCGAGCTGCTGCAAGGCCGCAACGTCGGCTTTGCTTGCAACGACTGCTGGAGTCCCCAACATGACGCAGTTACCTGCAAATATTTCAGCAAAGCTTTCGGCAACTAGTGCTCTAATGCCCCATCGCACAAGGGACTGGGGGGCATGTTCACGCGAGCTGCCACAGCCAAAGTTAACGTTACCAAGCAGGATGGAGGCGCCTTGAAACTCAGTTTTGTTAAAGGCGTGGTCCTTCTTGCTGCCGTCAGCATTAAATCTTTCATCATAAAACGGATACTCGCCCATGCGGCTAAAGGTAATCTCTTTTAGGTAACGCGCTGGTATGATACGATCGGTGTCTATGTCATCGCCGATTACTGGTACGGCTCGGCCTTTTACGTGTACTACTTTGGACATAATCTACTCCTTGTTCTTTTCTGACGAGCTGTGCAGCTTAATGGGTGGCAAACTCACGAACGTCTGCAACGTGTCCGGCAACTGCGGCAGCAGCTACCATGGCAGGTGACATCAAAAGTGTCCGCCCGGTTGAGCTACCTTGACGGCCAATAAAGTTGCGATTGCTAGAACTAGCCGAAATCTGGTCGCCTTTAAGTTGGTCAGGGTTCATAGCCAAACACATCGAGCATCCAGCTTCGCGCCACTCAAAGCCTGCTTCTATAAAGACCTTGTCCAAACCTTCTTCCATGGCCTGTTTACGCACCAACATTGATCCTGGTACTACAAAAGCTTGCACATTGGCGGCAACCTTTCTGCCCTTAGCGATGGCGGCCGCAGCACGCAGGTCAGAAATACGACCATTGGTACACGAGCCAATAAACGCTACATCTATTTTGATGTCGGCTGTTTTCTGACCGGGGCTCAGCTTCATGTGGCGAAACGCCAAAAGTGCTGATTGTTTTTCGCCATCATCAGCAATCGCCTCTGGATTTGGCAGTTTTTCGCTAACGCCGACACTTTGGCCGGGTGTTACACCCCAGGTCACCATTGGTTCGATCTCGCTTGCGTCATAACGAACCATATCATCGTAACTCGCGTCGGCATCAGAAGCGTAGGACTTCCAGCGCGCGACGGCTTGTTCCCAGTCGGCAGCCTTGGGCGCATGTTCTTTGCCCTTGAGGTAGTCAAACGTAGTTTGGTCGGGATTTATGTAGCCGGCACGAGCGCCACCTTCAATAGCCATATTACAAACAGTCATGCGCCCTTCCATGCCCATTTCGTCAAAAACCTGGCCTGCGTATTCGTAGGCATAGCCGATGCCACCTTTAACGCCGAGGCGATTGATCAAAAACAAGGCTACATCTTTAGCAGTAACACCTGTTTTGAGTTGACCGTTTACTTCTACTCGTCTAACTTTCATTGCATCCATCGACAAGCACTGGCTGGCCAAAACATCACGCACCTGTGAGGTGCCGATGCCAAAGGCAAGTGTGCCAAAAGCACCATGAGTCGAAGTATGAGAGTCGCCGCAAGCTATGGTCATGCCGGGTTGGGTTAGACCAAGTTCTGGGCCAATGATGTGCACCACTCCTTGACGGCCACTGGCAAAGTCAAAAAAATTGACACCAAACTCTTTGGTGTTTCGTTCAATAGCTTGCATCATCAACTCGGCTTCACCATCTTGGAAGGGACGAGCCTGACTGCGAGTCGGCACAATATGATCCATGGTAGCAAAGGTGCGATCAGGATAGGCAACCTTGAGACCTCGTTCTCTCAACATATCAAATGCTTGCGGGCTAGTAACTTCGTGTACCAGATGCAATCCGATAAAGAGTTGAGTCTGCCCGGTTGGCAGCTGGGCGATAGCATGGGCATCCCACACTTTATTGTACAAAGTTCCCTTGGCCATAATAACCTCCTGCGAAACAGCTTCTTGCCTGTTCCTTGTGAATCAGATAGTACCGGATTGAGATATATTTGTAAAAGACATATTATCTATGCAAAGTATAGGTGGTAACTATGGAATTGCACCAGCTGAGGTATTTTTTGGCAGTGGCCCAACAGGCTTCATTTACGGCGGCAGCGCTGGCTTGCAATGTTTCGCAGCCGACGCTGTCGGCGCAAGTAGCCAAGCTTGAGGACGAACTTGGCGGCGCTCTGATCGAACGCGGCCGCCACGGGGCCAAACTCACTGCGCGCGGTCAACTCTTTAGGCCGCGTGCAACTGACGCCTTGCAACTTTTGCAGCTTGGCCGCATCGAACTGGAAGAACTTGCCGGGCTTAAGCGTGGTTCGTTAGTTTTGGGGTGTTTGCCCACCACCGGAGCTTACCTTTTGCCCAAGATATTGACAGCCTTTAGCGCGAGCTACCCCAAAATCCAGGTCAATCTGCGCGAAGACTCGTCACCTAGTTTGGCACGAGCAATTAGGTCGTCTGAAGTTGATCTCGCCATAACTGATGATGCCGGAACCGGTGAGGGCATCGCGAGCCAGGTGCTTTTTACCGAGGAACTCTTGGTGGCTGTGCCAAAAAAGCATCGCTTGGCGGACCGTCTGGAAGTGGACCTGAATGAACTAGACGGTGAAGCCATAATTTTGATGAAGAAAGGGCACGGTTTTAGATCCATCGTTTTGGCTGCGTTGGCACGCGCTGGGGTGGAACCCAAGGTGGTCTACGAAAGCACTGAAATAGAAACAGTGCAAGCTTTGGTTGAGGCTGGCTTGGGCCTGAGTTTGGTGCCACGCCTTGTGCAACGGACGCCAGGTCCTTGCTATCTGCGCATTAAAGACCCGCGACCATCGCGCACCGTCTTGTTGGCCTGGCGCGACGGTCTGGATTTGAGCCCGGCAGCTGCTGCGATGAAGAGTTCTGCATTGGCCTGCTTTCCGTAAGAACCGAACGAGACGGTTGGCCAAGCTCATCAGTAGACAAAGCTTGGTTCTTGCAGAATACTCGCTGACATGAACGGTGAAGTTTTGGCTCCAGGTGGAAGTCTTGATCATGCCCTGTGGGCTTTAGAAGGCGGTGCCAACGCTGTCTATGTTGGCTACCAAAAGTTTTCTGCCCGAAGCCATGCCAACAATTTAAGCCTCGATGAAATTGCATGCTTGTGTGCCGTTGCCAGAGAACGTGGCGCGAGGGTTTTTTGCGCAGTTAATGTAATTTTGGAAGGGCACGAGATAGCCGAAGCGATTGGCCTGGCTTGGCAGTTGCACTTTGCGGGGGTTTCGGCACTGATAGTCCAAGACCTCGGTTTTGCACTGGCGCTGCGTCGTTACGGCCCAGCCATTGATCTGCACGCCTCAACTCAAGCTGCGGTTCACAATAGTTCGGGGGTGGCAGCACTCAAGGCAATTGGTTTTTGCCGAGTGGTTATGGCCCGCGAGCTCACCATGTCGGAACTTGGTCAGATAGTTGAAGACGACCCCAAGATGGAATATGAAGTCTTTGTTCACGGTGCCTTGTGCTACGCCGTCTCTGGCAACTGCATGGCTTCGGGTTTGATGATTGCGAGGTCCGCCAACCGTGGTGACTGCGGTCAAGTCTGCCGGACCAAGTTTGAGCTCGACTATTTGATTCCGGGCCCAAAGCGTCGCGACAGTCCCCATGAGGAAGGTTTGCCGGAAGGCATCCATGCGCCCCCCGGTGAAGTGACTTGGAAGAGTGGCAGCATTGGCGCCTTTGCAAGTATGAATGACCTCGAACTTGGCGCGCGTATCAGAGAACTTTATAAGCTTGGTGTACAAAGTTTTAAGATAGAAGGGCGCATGAAGCCTCCGGCTTACAGTTATAACACTGCACGCGCTTACAGGACTTTTTTGGATGGCGGCAAAGATAAAGAAGCGTGGGCCTGCTTGGACGAAGCGCGCTTGCGCTATGGAAGATTGCCAAGTTCTGGCTGGTTTGATGGTCACAAAGCCCTAGGTCAAACCAACCCCGACTGGGCAGGAACGCTGGGGATGCCACTTGGTCCAATTGTTGCCGCTTCCGAAAAAGCGCTACGGTTGGATGGGGGAGACAAAGCAAAACTCTTTGCAAGTCTTGGCAAGGGTGATGGTGTAATGCTGATCGGCCCCATTTCAGGACAAGTTTTGCGTACCGCACTTGGCGGGCCAGTGCTCACGCGTGATGGACAAGTAGAGATTCACCTAAACGAAAAACTTGACTTTGACCCTCGCGGAGGCAGTCTTTGGTTGGTCAGTCGACATGACGGCAAATTACCCGTAAAAAAAGCAAGCAAGTCCTGGCGTCACCCACTTGTTACAAGGCTTAGTCTGCAACAAGTGCAAAACCAAGCTGGCTCGCAATTGAAGCTCTGTCTGTCGACACCTGATCTTGGTGGTTTAGAAATGGAGGCCTTGCTAGAAATGCAAGCCGCCTCTGGTTCCAAACGTATAGAAGACAGTTTGGAAGAAGTTTTACGAGCTTCTGACAGTCAGTTTTGTCCAGCACAGCTTGAGATAGACAACCAAGCTGGTGCGTGTTTTGTTCAACCTAAAATTCTTAAAGAAGTGCGCAGGCGTTGGTACCACTTGCTTGAGCAAAAGGCTGAAGATTTTGTGGCTTCCGTGCAAGCTCAAGTCGCTAAAGATGCCCAAGAACTGCTTGTGGGCGACACCACAGTCTTGGTCACCCCACCAGCGCGCGCCAGCCTTAGTCCTTTGCTTGGTGTCAACAAACTTGTTGGTTTTGTGACGGAGTGGGAAAGCCTCAAGGCCCAGGACTTGGCCCAGACGGTTTGGGGTTTGTCCCTGCCCTTGGCGCCTTTTACGCCCAATGAAGCATCCTACTATGGTCGCCTGCGCGACTTTTTGAACAAACTACAAACTAGTGAGCCGCAGGTCGCAGTCTTTTTGGGTCTCAACAATCCGGGTCATTTGCAGTGGGTCAGGCGCTTGCGTGCAGAGGGTTTTGTCTTAAGAGAATGGTTTGCCGACTGGGCTTTCCATAGTGCCAATGCTTGGACGCCTGTTCAGCTTAACGAGAGCCTGAGTGGTTTGCGATTGGTGATTCCATGGCTTGAGAGTCAAAGCTGCGCCGACAAGAGCTACTTTCCGCCACTTTTTACTAGTAGAGCTTGCATGTTGCGCAACAGTTTTGGCGCTCAAGGAGGGCCAAGCGAATCAACAGCCGCGCCTCAAGACCACGATGAGGACTTTGGTTCCCGTGTTTGGATACAAGCCAAGGTGAGTGGTCAAGCCGTAACCCGACCCAAGCAAGGCCCGCGTTGTCCGGCCGGCTGCGCTGGACATTTTTCGGCACGTCTGCTTCAGGGCAAAAAACAGTTTAGAGTAGAGGCGCGGGATTGCATCAACTATTTGGTTCAAGAGAATGACGAGCAGGGCAGTAAACTGTAGTCCGAAACGTGTTTTTAGATTGACCCTACCTCACCCACCCACTATGTTTTTAGCTATGAAATCAATCAAAGACCTGTCCTGGCACAGCTTGTCAGTGGCCGAGACTGTCAAAAGTATCGAAACAGATCCCGAAAAGGGACTATCCAGCCAAGAAGTTGACAAGCGCCATGCCCAGTTTGGAGCCAATAGTATAACTCAAAAAAAAGGCACTAGTGCCTTGGTGCTCTTCTTGCTACAGTTTAACCAGCCACTCGTCTATATTTTGTTGGTTGCGGGCCTAGTAACGGGGATTTTGCAAGAGTGGGTCGACTCAGCCGTTATTTTTGGTGTGGTGCTTGCCAACGCTATTATAGGTTTTGTGCAGGAAGCCAAGGCTGTTAAGGCTATTGAGTCTCTCTCCAAAAGCATGAAGAGCGAAGCAACGGTTGTGAGAGGCGGTAGAAAGCAGCGCATTGACGCCAGAGACTTGACGATAGGCGATGTGGTGCACTTGCAGTCTGGCGACAAGGTTGCCGCCGACCTGAGGTTGTTGAGCATCAGAGAACTGCAAGTTAACGAGTCAGCTTTAACAGGTGAGTCGCTTCCTGTTGTCAAAAAAGAATCAGACCTAGATTCCAACACGGTCTTGGCAGATCGCAGCACTATGGCTTATACGTCCACCTTAGTCACCTACGGTACCGCTAGTGGCGTAGTAGTTGCCATCGGCAACGAGACTCAGATTGGCCGCATCAACCAGATGATCTCGTCTGCCGATCTCTTGGCAACACCTTTGACCAAAAAAATAGCTAAGTTTAGTTCGATAATGCTCTATGTTATTCTGGCTTTGAGTCTGGTGGCCTTTGTGGTTGGTCTATTGCGTGGTAATGGTTTAGTAGAAATGTTTATGACCGTGGTCGCTTTGGCCGTCGGGGCCATCCCCGAGGGACTTCCGGCAGCGCTTACCATCACGCTTGCCATCGGCGTTTCCAAAATGGCCCAGCGGCATGCTATTGTGCGCAAGTTGCCTGCTGTTGAAACCCTAGGCAGTACTACGGTTATTTGTACTGACAAAACCGGCACGCTTACCCAAAACGAGATGACTGTCCAGCAACTAGTGGTTGGCAAAGAGCTGATTGACGTCTCGGGAATTGGCTACAGCTTTGAGGGCGAGCTAAGTCTGCAAGGTGCGTCGGTGTCGATCGATAAGAATGTGGCCCTTCGGGAATGCTTGTCAGCTGGGCTTTTGTGTAACGACTCCAATCTACATAAAGTCGGCGAGGCTTGGAAGGTCGAGGGCGACCCAACTGAGGTGGCCATGATTAGCGTTGCCCATAAAGCGGGCTTGATAAAGCACGACCTTACTAGCCAGTTTGCGCGCCTGGATGCCATCCCTTTTGAATCTCAACACCAGTACATGGCTAGCTTGCATAGCCAGCCGCAGGACAGTGAGAGGGTCATTTATCTCAAAGGCTCGGTGGAAAGCGTCTTTGAGCGTTGCACAACCATGCTCCTTGCTTCTGGAGAAAACGCTCCCTTTGATAGAGATTACCACCACGGACTGGTGACCGAGCTTGCCGGTAAGGGTCTGCGTGTTCTGGCCTTCGCAAAAGGTCTTGTGCCAGCATCAAAAACCGCCATCGCTCATGAAGATGTGAGCGATGGACTTACCCTGCTTGGGCTGCAAGCTATGATTGACCCGCCGCGAGAAGAAGCCATCCAAGCTGTGGCTGTCTGTAAAAAAGCCGGAGTGGCGGTAAAAATGATAACCGGCGATCACGAGCTTACCGCTTTAGCCGTAGCCCGTATGGTGGGTTTGTTAGAAGCGCCGTTAAAGTCTGAGGCAGATTATGAGGCAAATTTTGAGGATAATGACAAAGTACCACTTGTCCTCAACGGCAAGACTATCGCGGGACTCAGTGACCATCAACTAATTGAGCAGGTTGCCCACGTTTCTGTCTTTGCTCGCGTAGCACCGGAAGACAAGTTGCGTTTGGTGCGCGCCTTGCAAGCCCGAGGCAATGTAGTGGCAATGACCGGCGACGGCGTCAACGACGCACCATCTTTGCGCCAAGCAAATGTTGGTATTGCCATGGGCATAACCGGCACTGACGTGGCCAAAGAGACGGCTGACATCGTCTTGGCGGACGACAATTTTGCTTCAATAGAAGCTGCCGTGGAAGAAGGCCGCGCGGTCTATGACAACTTGGTTAAGTTTATAACCTGGACTCTGCCTACCAATTTTGGCGAAGGTTTAGTTATTTTGGCGGCAGTATTGGCTGGTGTTTCACTTCCTATACTTCCGGTGCAAATCTTGTGGATCAACATGACCACCGCGGTGCTTTTGGGCCTGATGCTTGCTTTTGAGCCGCGCGAGAAGGGTATCATGAGTCGCAAGCCACGGGCGTCCAATGAGCCTCTTTTAACGCCAGTCTTAGTGTCATTTATTGTTTCTGTTGGGGTAATTTTTGGCGCCGGTGTGTTTATTTCCTATAATTTCTTATTGGGAGCTGGTCGCAGTCAAGAGGCTGCTCGCACCCTCGCCGTCAACATTTTTGTTTTTGGCGAGATCTTTTTCTTGTTCAATTGTCGATCGCTTAGGACCTCATTTATAAGAGTCAACTTTTTTAGCAATCCCAAACTGCTAATTGGCACCGCGGTCATGATTGCCTTGCAGCTCGGCTACACCTATTTGCCGTTTATGCAGACCGCCTTTGGAAGCGAGGGTTTGCAAGCCTTTGATTGGTTGATCGTTGCGGCCGTTGGCGTGTTTACCTTTGTGGCCATAGAAGTTCAAAAGGTGATTGCAAACCGCATAACAAAATAGTTTAAACCTTGGCCGTTTTGGGCTTCATAATCCCGGCGGCAATTTTTACGGTAGTTTTTTGGGAAAATAGACGGCTCACTTGGGCAATCAGGCGATTGTTGATTGAACCAGGGATAACGCAGACTTTGTTGCGATCCAAGGCCGACAAACTTTGCTTGACAACATTCTCTGGGCTGTCTATTGCCCCAACGGCCGGGTCTCTGGTTCCCATTGCATCAAAAAATGCCGTTTCTACTGGTCCTGGACACACTGTCAATACTCTAACTCCGGTGCCCATACATTCGCCCCACAGCGCTTCGGTAAAAAACCGCACAAAGGCTTTTGATGCCGCGTAATTGCTCATATAGGGTAGTGGCTGGAACGAGGCAGTGCTCGCGATATTGATGATGGCACCCGACTTAGCTTCTATCATTGGACTTAAATAGAGCTGACTTAGGCTGGATAACGCATAAATATTGAGCATCAACTGGTCTTGGTTGCGCTGCAGATCGGTTTGATGCAAGAGACCATGTACGCCAACTCCAGCGTTGTTGACCAGAATCTCAATCTTAATATTTTTTGAACTGGTGACCTGCCACAGTTTTTGACTCGACTCAGCTTTTGTTAGATCCAGCGAGAGATAGTCGGCCTTAATATGGTAGGTCTCTTGCAGAACTTGAGCGATGGCGGCCAGCTTTTCTCCATTGCGGGCCACCAAAAAAACATTGGCACCTCTCTGTGCAAAGCTGCGCGCGTACTCGGCCCCGATTCCTGACGATGCTCCGGTTATAAGAGCCCACTTGCCTTGGTATTCGAACTTTTTCATTCCTAGACCCCTTTTGTAATGACCATGAGTCATTTATATGTTACAATTTAATGACCATGAGTCATTTAGTCAAGTATATTCTAAACTATCTTGACCTTGGGCAAGAAAGAGAGTTCATTTGAGTAAGATGACAAAACGCGCGCTAAACGAGGAGCAAAAGGCAGCTAGACGGGCTAGTATTTTGCAACAAACCTCTGCCTTACTTGCAAGTCGCGACTACAGTTCGATTACCTTAGTTGAAATAGCCAAAGCTCTTGGCCTGGTAAAAGGTACGCTCTACCTTTATTTTGCCACCAAAGAAGAACTTTTTTTGTCAGTGCTCGAGGACGAGTTGGGACGATGGTTTGCAGAAGTCCGTACCATGCTTGATGCCAATGAGATGGTGGATGCTCGCAAGCTAGAGCAAACGCTTGCCCAGCTGTGCGCAACCATCGCGCGCTCGCTGGAGCAAAGACCTGTTTTGGTAAAGCTGTTTATTATTCTCAATGTTGAGTTAGAAAAAGACTTGTCGGAACAGCGCTTGAGGTCGTTCAAGACAAACACCATAACTATGCTAAAAGAGGCTGCACTCAGTCTGGAACGCTTTCTTCCTTTTTTAAAAGGGCAGGGGCAGTTCTTTTTTCTTGCCTTGCATGCCTTGGCAATAGGCTCGGGGCACTTGAGCAATCACAGCCCTGCCGCCCTAAGAGTCTTGAGTGACCCTCACTTGGCCGCCTTTAAGTTGGACTTTGGTCAGATTCTAGAGAGTGTTTTGTACTTGCTTTTACAGGGTATGTATGCCCAGAGCGAGGCAGCTTCAACATTCGTAGACCGTTAAAAATAACGATCAGGCTGGCACCAAGGTCGGCAAAGACCGCCATCCAAAGTGTGGCAGTGCCTGCGAAAGTGAGCGCCAGAAAGGCCGCTTTGATGCCGAGAGCAATGCCGATATTCTGCACGAGAACCGAAGAGGTTTTTTGTGCCAAACGGACAAACAGGGGCAATAAGCGCAAATCATCGTTCATCAGAATTACGTCAGCAGTTTCGATAGCCGAGCCTGTGCCACTTCGGCCAAGGGAAAAGCTAATGTCTGCCTTGGCGAGTGCAGGGGTATCGTTGATACCGTCGCCGACGAAGGCAACGGTTTGGCCAGTTTTGCAAAGCTGATCGATGTAGTTCAGTTTTTCTTGGGGCATGCAGTTTCCCAAAGCATTGCTTATTCCCATTTTTTGAGCAATTGCATCAACTGTCCGTTGATTATCGCCCGACAAAATGTGTGTTTGTATGCCAAACGCCCGTAAGTGGTCTACGGCCAATACTGCTGAGTCGCGAGCTACGTCGGCGACGCCAAAAACGGCGACTATCTGTTGTCCAGTGGCCAAGACAAGGCTTGTTTTACCTTGCGCTGCTAGTTGTGCGAGCAGGGCGCCTGTTGGATCATCAGAAGAAACTGTATTGGCATCAGGGCGCCAGTTTCCCAAAAAGTACGGGACACCGTCGATGCTTCCTTGGATGCCGCGACCGGGAAGAGCGCTAAAAGCGCTTACCTTGACTCGTTTTAGGTCTTGATTTTCAGCAGCAAGAGCAATAGCGCGCGACACAGGGTGGTTGGATCGTTCCGCAAGTGAGCTGGCAATTATTCGGCTGCGCTGAGCGTCTTGCCCAGCAATGGCAACAAAATTGGTCAAAACCGGGCGACCTTGAGTAAGTGTGCCAGTCTTATCAAATACAAAGTGGTCAATTTTTTTGCCCCGCTCGAG
Organism: Spirochaetia bacterium; assembly: GCA_038204425.1. Classification (GTDB taxonomy): domain Bacteria; phylum Spirochaetota; class Spirochaetia; order DSM-27196; family Salinispiraceae; genus JBBRCZ01. The sequence goes on from JBBRCZ010000018.1 coordinate 19,335, forward strand.
GTAAACTCCCCCTTTGATTATCAGCCCTGCTCGGGCAGCTGCTGCGAGGGCACTGACAATGGAAATTGGCGTCGCTATAACTAAGGCGCAAGGACAGGCAATAACGAGCAAGACCAAGCTTTTGTAGAACCACTCTTGCCAGTTTGCGCCTGCAAAGAATAAAGGAACTAGTGCGACCAGCAGCGCTCCGACACAAACCAGGGGCGTGTATACACGTGCAAAGCGGTCAACAAAACGTTGGGTCGGCGCTCGACTCGCTTGTGCTTCTTCTACCAGATGAATAATTCGTGATAATAGTGTTGCCTGCGAATGGGCGCTCACTCTAAAAACAAATTCACCATTTTGGTTTACCGTACCAGCAAAAACTGGGTCACCAAGTGCTTTTTCTACTGGCATGCTTTCGCCACTTATTGCAGCCTGGTCGATACTACTTGCGCCTTCCACAATTTGCCCGTCGAGTGAAATGCATTCTCCGGGGCCAACTCTGACGAGTTGTTTTACTTGGACTTTGGCGACAGGCATAGATTGCCACGAACCGTCGGGTGCCTGAACAGTAGCTTCTGTTGGTAGCAGCGAAACTAGGCCTACAATGGCGTTTCTGGCTTTATCAAGGGATTGATCTTCTAGGTGTTCGGCTAAAGCAAAGAGTACAAGTACCATGGCAGCTTCTGGCCATTCGCCCAAAATAATGGCGCCCGTTACGGCGATGCTCATGAGTGCATTTATGTTGAGATTGCGATGGATGAGCGCCATTATGCCTTTTTTAAAGGTTTCCAAACCTGCCAGGAGAATCGCAACTAAAGCGAGAGCTGCTGGCAGCAATGGATGACCGACTTGTAGCCACTCGCTTGTTTCAGATGCAAGCGCAGCCAGGCCACCGGCTATCAACCAAGGCCACATCAATTTCTTTTTCTTGCCATCTTGCTTGGCATTGCCAGCAAGCGCCTCTGACTGTTCTAGGGGAAGTGCTTCAAAGCCGATTTCTCGTATTGAGTTTTGGAGCAAGTCTTCGCTTATAAGAGTGTGGTGGATAGTAAGGGTTCGTTTGAGCATATTGAAATCCAGGCGATTGACGCCCGGTACAGAACTCAATCTAGTGCGAATGTGACCTTCTTCCACCGCGCAGCACATGCCTTCTATTTCGTAGGTAATTTGGTATTCGTCATTCGTTTTTTTATTTACCATCAAAGATTTTCCTTTCTGTGATTTCCTGAACCCCCAAGCGACGCGAGGCTGCAGTTTTGGGTCTCAACAGATCAAAGCTGGCTAAGAGTGCCAGCGCCAGAATAGGTAAGATCATAACGTTCATAGCAAACCAACCAATCCTGTTTTCTAAAAACCCGGCACCGTAGGTGGCCACACTTGCCAAACCAAATTCAAAACCAAGCATAGAGATGACAGCTTGGACCGTCATTATCAAAATACCCAGCACTATGAGCCATTTTTTTTCCAAGCGTTTGATCAAAAATCCAGAAAAGAACGAAGGAATATACATACCAAGCACGTGCCATTGTAAGACCATGGTAGTCTCACCGTGAACATGGCCTTGCGTCCCCATCTTGCCATAAACATTGAAGCAGGAAACAAACCAAGTTGATAAAAGCCTTGCGATATTGAATACTTAACTAAGGATAAAGGTAGTTTACGCATAGTTGGGAATACTGTGCACCAAAAACGTGTGAGTGGCAATGGTTTTTTTACTAAGTCAAGAGAGGAAGCTTTAGCTAATGTGTACCATCCTCAGCATAACTAACGTAACCGCGGTTGTTGATTTGGTGAGAGTTTTTACAGCCGAAGCAGGTCAAGTTCAAGAACTGACGAGCAATGAGTGGATCAACGGTTATGATTTTCCAAGATTGCCGTTACTGTTCAACGATCTGTCGTGCTCTCTTGCGTCCTGGGGACTCATTCCTAGCTGGGTCAAAGACAACCAGCAGGCACGGCAGATGCGCGAGCGCACACTCAACGCCAAAAGCGAAACCATGTATCAGTTGCCCAGCTTTAGAGCTTCGGCCAAGGAACAACGTTGCTTGCTGCCGGTCAATGGATTTTTTGAATACCAACATCGTTTGGCAGGCAAACAAAAAGTGCCACACCTGATTGAGCTCAGCGGCCAGCAGGCTTTTTTTTTGGGTGGAATCGCTGCTACGTGGCGGGATCAAGTCAGCTTTTCGATTGTAACCATGCCTGCCAACAGCTTTTTGTCCACCATCCATAACAGCAAACTTCGCCAACCGGTGATCGTCCTTGCAGATCAGGTCCAACAGTGGCTGCATCCGACAAGCAAACAGGATGATGAGCTGTTTTTTGCTCCCAATGACGAGCTTGCCATCGAAGCACGAGAGTTTATTCGCCCGCCTGACAAACTGCTGGTCAAACCGCCTAAAAAATCGTCGTCGCAGTTGCATCTATTCTAAAGAAATCCTATTGTTTTGTTAATCTAGGGGGTGCGTTATGTCCATTAGACCAGTAAAGAGAATAGACAAAGCCCAAGCGGTCATAGAAGGCGCTGGTGTGCATTTGCACCGTGCATTTGGCTTTGGAAAATCAGAAGACTACGATCCTTTTTTACTCTTTGACGACTTTAGAAATGATGACCCAGAAAAATATCAAGCAGGGTTTCCCTGGCATCCACATCGAGGCATAGAGACAATTACTTACGTTTTGGCGGGCGAGGTGAGCCACGCCGATAGTTTGGGAAACAAAGGTGTCATGGGCCCTGGTGATATTCAATGGATGACAGCCGGTAGTGGCATTTTACATCAAGAGATGCCCAAGGGTGACAATGCAGGCCGCATGCATGGTTTTCAGTTGTGGGCCAACCTTCCAGCTGCTCAGAAAATGACCAAGCCTCGCTATCAGGACATTAACAGTAGCCAAATTCCCGAGCTTGGCGATGACGATGGTACTCTGGTTAGGGTTATTTGTGGCGATTTTAAGGGTAAGCGTGGCCCGGTTGAGGGCATTGCTGCTGATCCGCGCTACTTGGACATTCAAGTTCCGGCTGGTCGCAGAAAAACCTTTAAGGTAGAACTCGACAGACACGCTTTTGCCTACGTCTTTGAAGGGTCCGGTCACTTTCTTGCTGCTTCCGAAGCGCAAGCTGTGCCCACCGAGAATCCAAACAATCCCGACCAGCACGACAGTCCAATCCTAATGCCTCCTGTCACGCATTGGGACAGTGATAATCGCAGTCTAATTCTCTTTGATAAAGGCGACGAGGTGTCCGTGCAGGCTGGGCCCAAAGGCATACGATTTTTGCTAGTTTCTGGTCAACCACTTAAAGAACCGGTGGCATGGTATGGCCCGATTGTAATGAACACCCAAGAAGAGATTAAACAAGCGGTGAGAGACTTACAAAGTGGCAGTTTTATCCAAGATTGAGCAAAGTTTGCCACCATAGCGTTTAAGGGGTATATTGGATCTACGAAGAGGAAGGTGTACCAATGTTTACTAAAACGCCAATCAAAACGCCAATCAAAACCGTCTTGTGGCTTACTGGCTCGGTTGTTCTTGCCCTAAGCTTGTTTGCTTGTACGCAAAAAGAAGAACGCCGCGATAGCCAGCTTGAGACAAGTACAACAAGTCTGCCGGCACTTAAGGAAGAACCAGCTGTCCAACTACAAAAGGCTGGACCGGAGCAATTTGCTGTGCTAAAAAAGCTTGTAGCCGACAATACGCCAATATACTTTCAAAAAGACTCGGTTTTGCTGCGCCGAGGCGAGGTCAGCAAGCTAGAACGAATTGCTGAAGAGGCCAAAAAATATCAGAATGTTATGCTCAGCTTTAAGGGCCACACTGCCAAGGCTATGACTGAGAGTGCCCGCTACAACCTATCCATAGCTCGTGGCCAAACAATTCGCTGGTGGTTTGAATACCGTTTGGGATTGGACTTGGTGGCAGTGCAAGTCTACGGTTACGGTTCTACTCGAAGAGTAGATACAGGTAACAGTGAGGCTGCTCGCGCCAAAAACCGCCGCGTAGTCATAGAAGTGGACAGCGCAACTCAACGCTGATCTTTAATCTTACCAAAAGGTAGTCGCGCGCAGCGTTCTCACTTGACCCGAGCTGCGCGCATTCGTATTATAAAGGTGATCTTTGGGGCGGGGTGAGTTTGGCAGCAATGCTAGCAAGTCCCCACCGGCGGTAAAGCCCGCGATCCGGTCTGCGGAGACTGGTTGAACTAGGTGAAATTCCAGTGCCGACGGTATAGTCCGGATGGAAAAAGATCTTTCTCTTTTCCGCAATGGGTCGTCGTGTAGCGACCCCTGCCTGTGGCACTTTTTCCAACGGCCCCCGCCCCCGGGGAATTGCATGGATCCGATTTTATGGATGAATCGGGCACTTGAACTTGCCCGAAACCAAAGCGCGTATACTGCTCCCAATCCTGCTGTAGCAGCACTTATTGTCAAAGATGGCCAACTCTTGGGCCAAGGCTTTCACATTGGGGCTGGTCATGCTCATGCCGAAGTCGCTGCTCTCAACGACGCTCGTTCGCGTGGCCACCAGTTGCGCGGTGCCACCATGTACGTCACACTAGAACCATGTTGCCACTCAAGCCCCGGCAAGAGAACGCCACCCTGTGTTCCGCAGATTATCAGCGCCGGAATTAGTGTTGTCTATGCTGCCTGTCCAGATCCAAACCCCGAAGTCTCGGGCAAGGGCATGGCAGCTCTCAAGGCGGCTGGTTTGGTGGCTTATTGGGGACCTTGCTTTACAGCCGGTCAAGAACTGATAGCCGATTTTTGTGCCTGGCAATTGGCAAAAAGACCTCTTGTGACACTCAAATGGGCTCAAAGTTTGGATGGTCGCGCCCATGACAGAGACCACGTCTCACAATGGATTAGCTCTTCATCATCAAGGGTGCAAGCCCATCTCTTGCGTGCCGCTCACGATGCGGTAGCTGTTGGTGCAGGTACACTGCGCAATGACGATCCTTCACTTACTATCAGGTTGTCAGATAAAGATTTAGAACAGGTTCCACGGCTACTTGAAAGCCCTAAGCGACTCAGGCTTGTCTTTGCTGGCCAAGAGCCGCTGCCTGTCCATGCGAAGTTGTTTACCGATGCCCATGTACAACAAACATGGATTGTGGCCAAGCCAGGCAGCCGCGCCAGTTTACAAGCGGCAAGCCTCTGTCCTGGCAGAACCATAGATTGGGATGGTCAGGACTGGTCACAGTTGGGACTCAAGCTGATGTCTATTGGCGTCTATCACCTGATGGTAGAAGGCGGGCCAAAGTTGCTGGCTTCCTGTATTGCCGCCGGTTTTTGGGACAAGATCATAAGCTTTGTGGCTCCCCTGCTGATTGGTGGTGGAGACAGTGTCCCGGCAAACTTTGGCAGCGGACTCCTGGGCGACCGAGTGCGCCTAGAGCGGCCAGAGTGGTCAATTTACGAAGGGGATGCATGTTTGCGGGCCTGGAATCCCGACGCACCGGCGCTGCGACTTGGTATGTTCTTACCGAGCGTTATGGAGGGTGAGCAATGTTTACTGGTTTAGTAGAAGAATGTGGAAAACTAGTTGCCAAGCAGGCAGCCAATCGCGGTATCAAACTGCGTTTTGCGGCATCAGTCGTCACCAATGGGCTTCAGCTTGGCGATTCTATCTCAGTAAACGGCGTCTGCCAGACGGTAACTGCTTTTACTGAAGGCTGGTTTGAGGTGGAGGCGGTAGGCGACACGCTCGACAAGACAAGCTTGGGTAAGCTCAGTCTCGGTCACAACGTCAACTTGGAGCGGGCATGTTTACCGACCACTCGCTTGGGTGGGCATTTGGTACAGGGACATGTAAGTGGCACCGGGACGGTTTTGGCATGGCAAGCTGAGGGTCAGAGCTATCGCTTGGAACTGTCATTGCCGGAAACCCTGCGTCGCTACGTGGTGGCCGAGGGTTCGATCTGCTTAGATGGCATAAGCTTGACGGTGGCACAAATCTGGGCTGATAAACTGCGTGTCAATGTAATTCCTCATAGCAGGGCTCAAACCAACCTGCTAGATTTGGCAGTTGGCGATGTAATGAATATTGAGGTGGATATTCTGGCAAAATATGTAGAAAGCCTGCTTTCTCATACAGGACCGGGATCGAGACTAAACGAGACTGCCTTGCGCAGTTGGGGATACTAATGGAACAAAAAGACGCAGTTCAATTTGATACAATTGAAACGGCACTCAACGCCTTGGCCGATGGGCGCATGATCGTCGTTGTTGACGATGAGGACAGAGAGAACGAAGGCGACCTAATTATCGCCGCTGAGTTTGCCAACCCTGAGAAGGTAAACTTTATGGCACTCTATGGTCGTGGGCTAATCTGTGCTGGCATTGACCAGGCTTGCGCCGATCGGTTGGGCTTGTGGATAGCTAATGCTGGCAATCAACCTGGTGCCTTGCATGGCACCGCTTTTACCGAAAGCGTCGACTATTTGCATGGAACAACCACCGGCATCTCGGCTTCTGACCGCAGCGCTACTTTTCGCGCCTTGGCACAGAGTTCCAGCAAGGGATCTGATTTTGGCAGACCCGGCCATGTTTTTCCCCTTATAGCCAAAAGCGGCGGCGTGTTGGAGCGGCGCGGGCATACCGAGGCAACAGTTGACTTGTGTCGCTTAGCTGGCTTATCAGGAGTCGGAGTCTTATGTGAAGTGCTTGATCCGGACGGCAGCATGGCGCGTGTACGATCGTTGTCTCGCTTGGCACAAAAACACCGTCTTCCTCTGATTAGTGTTGAGGCCTTGGTGCAATGGCGACGTCAACACGAAGAGCTGATTATCGAGCGCGAGCGCGTACGCATGCCGCTAAAACAAGGTCAGTTTGAACTCAGCCTCCATGTTGACCTTTATCAAAGCCAGCATGGTGCCGAAATTCCTGTCTTGAGCCATAGCCGACATGGCCTATCCCCCAAACATATCCCGCTAGTAAGAGTGCACAGCGAGTGCCTAACCGGCGACGTTTTTGGCAGTTTGCGCTGTGACTGCGGCGCTCAGCTAGAAGCTTCTTTGGGGCTGATCGTCGATGATGGCCTTGGGGCAGTCATTTATTTGCGACAAGAAGGGCGCGGCATAGGCTTGTCTGCCAAACTGCGCGCCTACCATTTGCAAGAACAAGGCATGGATACCTACGACGCCAACACGGCCCAAGGGCTTCCCGCTGACGCACGTGACTATTGGCAGGCTGCTCAAATATTGCATGCCTGGGGTTGGAAGCGTGTAAGACTTTTGACCAATAATCCGGAAAAGGTTCTTGGACTCGAGCGCTACGGCATAGAAGTAGTGGAGCGGCTATCGCTTGATGTTGGCGCATCGCCAGAAAACGAAATGTATCGTAAAACCAAGGCCGCGCGCTTTGGACATATTCTAAACGTAGCAAGTAAGTCGGATAAGGAGTAGGTATGAAAGTAATCGAAGGTGTTTTTGCTGGTCAGGGGCGCAAGCTTGCCTTGGTGGCCTCGCGTTTTAATGAGCTGATCGTTTCTAAATTGATCGAGGGCGCACGCGATGGACTCATCCGCCATGGTGTTGCCGATGCCGACATAAGTTTGGTGTGGGTGCCCGGTGCTTATGAGATTCCGCTAGTTGCAGGACGACTAGCGAGCACCAAACGTTATGATGCCGTCATCACCTTGGGTGCAGTTATTAGAGGAAGTACTCCTCACTTTGACTACGTGGCGGGCGAAGTCTCCAAGGGAGTTGCACATGAAAGCTTGCGTGTTGGGCTGCCTATAATTTTTGGTGTTTTGACTTGTGACAGTTTGGAACAAGCGCTTGAACGTGCAGGTGTCAAGTCAGGCAACAAGGGCTGGGACGCCGCCATGAGTGCGCTTGAGATGATGAGCCTGATGCCACAATTGGACTAATGCTCAAGTTGAGCCAAGTACTTGTTGATAGAGGCTGCTGCAAGGCGGCCTTCGCCCATGATGACGGTCACGTGATTGCCAGACTTTACTTCGGCGTCGGACTCGATTCTTTTGAAGATAGCCCTTTTGGCCTCTACGTTGGTCTAAAAGTCTGGTTCTAAAAAAAGGCTGCCTTTTTTTAGGCAGCCTTAGTTGCAGGGCGTGAGATCTAAAGGTCCAGCATCAAGTTGAGCGGGTCTTCTAAGAGCGTCTTGATACGCATCAAGAAAGTGATGGCATCACGTCCATCTAAAATTCTATGGTCATAGGTTAAGGCTAAGTACATCATTGGCCGGATCACAATCTGACCATCGCGAACGACGGGCCTATCTTGGATGGTGTGCATGCCCAAGACGGCCGTCTGCGGTGGGTTGGGGATGGGAGTCGATAAGAGCGAACCAAACACGCCACCGTTAGAAATGGTAAAGGTTCCGCCGGCCAACTCGTCGGGTAAGAGTCGGCGTTCTTTTGCGCGTTTGCCAAAGTCGGCAATAGTGCTTTCTATCTGGGCAAAGCTTAAGTCGTCTGCATTGCGCAAAACAGGCGTAACCAAGCCTTTTTCGGTACTTACTGCCACACTAATGTCTACAAAATCGTTGTAGACGATAGTCTCACCATCCACGTAGGCGTTGATCGCTTCAAACTCTTTTAGAGCGCGCGCACTGGCTCTCACAAAAAAGCTCATATATCCCAAGCGAGTGCCATGTTTCTTTTCAAAGGCTTCTTTGTAGCGCGCGCGTGTTTTGCCAACTTCTAACAAGTCAACTTCGTTAAAGGTGGTCAAATGTGCCGCATGCAGTTTGCTGTCAACCATTCTATGCGCAATGTTGCGTCTGAGGTTGGTCATCGGCACGCGGCGTTGGCTGCGACCTTGAGCCATGGTGTTGCTAAGCACAGCTGCAATCGGCTGACTAACGATAGGTGCTACACTCGGCTTTGCGGCCGGTGCCGGGGTTGCAACGGTCTCTGCTTTTGGTGCTGGACTTGGACTTGGACTAGCGCTTGGACTTGGACTAGCGCTTGGAGCGGCAACTTTGGCTGTGGCTCCCACTTCAATAGTGCCAACTTGATCCCCAATAGCAACTTCGCTTCCTGAGGCAATGGTGATATGGAGAACACCATCAACATCGGCAGTAACTGGTAAGGTAGCCTTGTCGGTTTCTAGCTCAAAAAGTTCTTCACCAGCGCTTACTGCTTGGCCTTCCTGCTTGAGCCAGGCTGACAAGACGCCGCTGCTTACAGATTCGCCCACAGGGGGGACAATCACCGGTTTGGTCATTGGGGTTTCCTTTCACTTGAGTCTTTGGCAGTCGTTTTTTGTTTTGGCGCAGCAAAGGCTTGATCCAATAGGATTTGTAGTTCTTCCATGTGTTGTTTGTGGCTGCCGGTTGCGGGACTGGCGCTTTCTCCACGTCCTACGTAGCTCAACTCAGCCCAAGCCGATGTGCTGGCGTTGGCGGATAGCACTGACTTTGCCAAGGGTGAGGCCTTGTTAGTGGCTTGGATTATCTGGGGCGCGAGCCTAAAAATAAAGGACCAAGCACCATGGTTCTGATTCTCTTCTTGAACCCAACGGAGCGTGCTTAGATTTTTGTAGCGCGACAGGATGGAGGCAAGTTCTGCTTGCGGAAACGGATACAACTGCTCAATGCGAACTATGGCAACATGCTTGGCAGCTCGTTTGTCACGTTCGACAACCAGGTCGTAGTAAACTTTTCCGGCACACAACAAAACTATGGTTTCTTGACCTGAGGCAGCTTTGTCATCGATTACAAAGTTAAATCGGCCTTCTGCAAGTTCGGCGATGGACGACACTGCCATCTTGTGCCGCAACAGACTCTTGGGTGACATGATGATCAAAGGTTTACGGAAGTTCTGCTTAATTTGCTTACGCAACAAGTGATAGATCTGTGCCGGGCTGGTAGGGTAGACGACTTGGATATTGTCCTCGCCACAGCGCGCCAAAAATCGGTCGAGGTGAGCGCTGGAATGCTCGGGCCCTTGGCCTTCGTAGCCGTGTGGCAAAAGCATTACCAATCCAGATGACCTAAACCACTTGGTTTCGCCCGAAACAATAAATTGGTCTATAATTACCTGCGCCCCGTTGGAGAAGTCTCCAAACTGAGCTTCCCACATTATTAGGTAGTTGGGCATGGTGATCGAATAACCGTATTCAAAGCCAAGTACCGCAAACTCAGAAAGTGGACTGTCATAAACGGCAAAAACGCCTTGTTCTGGTGCCAAGTTTTGCAAAGCAGTCCAGGACTTTGGCTCTTGCGCTTCCACGTCCCACCATACCGAATGACGGTGGCTAAAAGTACCGCGTTGGCAGTCCTCGCCCGACAACCTGACGGCGTGGCCATCCAAAAGTACTGTACCAAAAGCAAGTGCTTCGGCCAGACCCCAGTCGGCCATGTGTTCATCAAAAAACATCTTTTGGCGCTCGCCAACAATCTTTTGCAGTTTGGGGTGCAAGTGAAATCCCTCAGGCACATTGGCAATTGTCTTAGCAATTTGCTCGAGTTTGGCCATGCTAACTCGTGTATCAACTGCGTCCCAGCTATATTCCTTTTTAAAACGCTTCCACTCACCTTCGGCAAAGCCGTCGTTTACCTTGGGCACGTAGCCGGTTCTGGCGCGAGCAAGTTCTGCACTCAGGCTGGCTTTGTAACTCGCAAGAAAGGCGTCTTGTTCACTCTTGGACCAAATACCTTCTTCGGCCAGTTTTTGGCCATAGATGACCGGTGTACTTGCGTGCTCTTTAATAAGTGAGTACATACGTGGGTGGGTAAATGATGGTTCATCGGTTTCATTGTGGCCGAGGCGGCGATAGCAGATGATGTCTACCACCACGTCGTGTCCAAATTTTTGCCTAAACAGCAGCGCCAGATTTATCGCCTTTGCCACAGCCTCGGGGTCATCTCCGTTGACGTGGAAGATAGGAATGTTGATGCTCTTGGCAATATCAGTCGCAAAAAAGGTGCTGCGTGCGTCGCGGCTTGCAGTAGTAAAGCCAATTTGGTTGTTGATAATAATGTGAACCGTTCCGCCAGTTTTGTAGCCTTTGAGCTGGCTCAGATTGAGCGTCTCCGCTATAACACCCTGTCCAGAAAAAGCCGCATCGCCATGAATAAGAATCGGAAGCACTTTTTTGCGCGTGCGGTCGCCACGTCTGCGTTGCTGGGCGCGTGCTTTGCCTTCTACAACTGGATTTACTGCCTCAAGATGGCTTGGGTTGGCTACCAAGTTGAGGTAGATCTCTTTGCCGGTTTCTTCATCTTTAACACTTGAGGAAAAACCAAGATGGTACTTTACGTCGCCGTTGCCGCCAAAGTCGTGCGGTTTGTAGTGGTCGTCAAATTTGGCAAAAATTTCTACTACTGGTCGGCCCAAGGCGTTAACAAATACGTTTAGACGCCCGCGGTGGGCCATGCCTATCACCATTTCGGCAATACCGGCCTTGACCGACTGGTTTATCAAATAGGTGAGAGCCGGAATAAGCACTTCGCTACCTTCGAGCGAAAAGCGCTTCTGACCAACAAAACTTGCGTGTATAAAGTGCTCAAAGGCCTCGGCTTTAATCAGTTCTTTTTGAAACAGAATTTTGTGATCTTTGCCAAAGTCTGGCAAGGCTCGCAAGCCTTCCAAGTGGTCCAAAATCCAGCGTCGCATAACCTTGTTTTGGATATGCATTACTTCAGTGCCCAACTTACCGCAGTAAATACTGCGCATGCGGGAAAAAATCTCTCGTAACGTTAAGTTGGACGGTTGCAAAAAGCGACCAGCAAAAAAGGTTTGATCTAAATCAGCTTCTTCGAGGGCGTATTCCTTGAGAGATAGCGTGTCGTAATCGCCCTCAACCGAGAACATGCGGTAGTACATATCAGGTGTCAAGTAACCCTTGAGTGGATTTATGTCAGCGTAGAGATACCCGATGTCTCTAAATGCCCAAATTAGACTGGTTACTCGGCCTTGTTTACTGTTTTCTTTGTCATGGCCACTTGCTCCTTCTGGCGGTCGCTCAAAGGCGCCAGGAATGGGGGCCGTACTTGCTTTTTTGGCAGCAGAATCAGAAACGGGCCTGCTGACTGCGACTGGTCTCGCAGCAAGTTCTGCCTCTTGAGTAGCAAAAAACGCTTGCCAAGAACTGTCTATGGAGGTCGGGTCTTGCAGCCAATCTTGATAGAGTTCATCAATAAAGGCTGCGTTAACCGTTTGTAAGTCTTGCAAACCTGATAGGTTGGGACTGGATGCTGTCATAGTTTAACCTAAGCCCAATGCTTGTTTAATTAAGCCAGGAATTTGGCTTGGGGTATCGGCTACACGAATACCTGCGGCTTCCATAGCCGCTACCTTGGCTTGAGGAGTACCCTTGCCACCAGAGATAATAGCTCCCGCGTGACCCATGCGTTTTCCCGGCGGTGCCGTGCGGCCTGAGATAAAGCCCACGACAGGTTTTTTGATGTTTTTGGCAACGTAGTCGGCCGCAGCTTCTTCGTCTTCGCCACCGATTTCACCAATTACCACCACGGCGTCGGTGTCCTTGTCTTCGCCAAAGCGTGCCAATATGTCAATAAAGCCAGAACCAACTATGGGGTCGCCACCTATACCTACGCAGGTGCTTTGTCCAAGTCCAGCTTGGGTAAGATTGTGTACTACTTCGTAAGTCAACGTGCCAGATCTGCTTATTACGCCAATTCTGCCCGGTTTATGGATTTTGTACGGCATGATGCCGATCTTGCACTTTCCTGGGCTAATCAGGCCGGGGCAGTTGGGTCCAATAAGAGTTAAGCCGCGCTCTCGTACCATATGGTAGTAGAAAAGCATCTGATTGATGGGCAAACCTTCAGTTATGCAAATGATCAAAGGAACCTTAGCGTTGGCTGCTTCTTCGATAGCTTTGCCAGCATAGGGCGCAGGTACAAAGATGACACTGGCGTCAATCTTTTGAGCAGCAACAGCTTCGGCAACCGTATTGTAAACTGGCACTTTGTCCATAAAGCTGCCGCCCTTGCCAGGGGTAACGCCTGCTACAATTTTGGTTCCATCAGCGATCATGGTTCTGGCATGAAAGCTGCCATCTCGACCAGTGATGCCTTGCACGAGTACGTTTGTGTTTTCGTCAATAAGTATGCTCATCGTGTTCCTCCTGCCTTACTTGCTGTAGCGGGTGCCTTGTCTGCCAGCGCAACAATCTTTTGCACGGCTTCGTTGAGGTCGGTGTAGGCGCTAATACCTCGTTTTTGTAAAATATCACGACCTTCTTGATCGTTGGTTCCAATTAAGCGTACTACCAGTGGTACATCTACCTTAACTTGATCGAGAGCCAAGAGCAGTCCGTTTGCAACATCATCACAGCGAGTGATGCCACCAAAAATGTTGAGAAAAATGCCACGCACCTTTGGGTTGCCCATGATTATTTTGATAGCTGCAACAACTTTGTTGGGGTTGGAAGAACCGCCGACGTCGAGGAAGTTGGCTGGTTCGCCGCCAAAAAGTTTGACAATGTCCATGGTAGCCATGGCTAGGCCTGCACCGTTTACGATACAGCCAATGTGACCGTCCATGCTCACAAAGCTCAATCCGGCTTCGCGGGCTGCAATTTCATCAGCCGAGTTGTCCTCAGGATTTCGCATGGCCTCAACGTCTTTATGGGCGTAAAGTGCGTTGTCATCAAAGCTAACTTTGGCATCCAAGGCAACAATTCTGCCATCTTCCAACAGCGCCATCGGGTTGACTTCTACTAAAGTTGCGTCTTTGTCGAGAAAGAGTTTGTACATGCGCTCGATAATATTCTTAGCTTGCTGCTGGTGGCTTGGAAGTCCGGCTGGGTGCTCCTTGCCAAAAATTTGCAAGAGCACTTCGTCCAATGCTTTGTGATCGATACCCTTATCTGCTCGGATACGAAACATAACTATTTTGTCAGGTGCAGTAACCGCAAGTTCTTCTATTTCGGTGCCGCCTTCGGCCGACATCATCAAAAGGATAGACTTGTTAAAACGATCCAAGGTAATGCCAACATAAAATTCCTTGGCAATCGCAGCTGCAGGAACAACCAAGACTTTTTCTACAGGGATGTCTTTAATGGTAAGTGCGAGGATCTCTTGCGCTTTTTGAAAGGCTTCGTCGGCGCTGGAGGCAACTTTGACGCCGCCAGCCTTACCGCGGCCACCGGAAAGAACTTGGGCTTTGATGACCACGCGGCCACCAAATTGTTGCCAAGCGCGGCGGGCCTCTTCTGGACGATGACACAAGACCTGGGGACCAGTGTCGATGCCATAGTGTTTGAGCCATTCTTTTCCTTGATATTCATGTAAATTCATGCAGGATCCTTTCTGGTTAGTTTTTTTTGTTACTCTCTGGTCAACTCACCACGATCTTCGCGGTATTTTTTGATCTGTTTCTTGGTTAGATTGATCAACTTGGTAATTTTGATATCTCGCGGACAAGCCTTAGTGCACTCAAAGTGATTGTCACATGACCAAACGCCATTGGGGCTGTCGAGCGTTGCCAAGCGAGCTTCTAGTCCACCATCACGGCTGTCGTTGATAAAGCGTGCGGCTTGCACTATGGCTGCTGGGCCAATGAAATTTGGGTTCTCAATGAGCTTGGGGCAGGCCGAATAGCAGGCGCCACACAGAATGCACTTGGTGGCTTCATCATAGGCCTCGCGTTCCTCGACGCTTTGTACAAACTCGCGACCGTCCTCGGGCGCCGCCTTTGCAGCCATAAAGAAGGGTTGCACCGAGCGATAGTTGTTAAAGAAGACGGTTTGGTCCACCATTAAGTCGCGCTGGACACTCATGTGGTTGAGCGGTTCTATGGTTACTACGTCTCCCTCGGCGATGTTGATGTCCCTAAAAAGAGTCTTACAAGCCAAGGCTTCTTTGCCATTGATGCGCATTGCATCAGAACCACACACACCGTGGGCGCAGGATCGTCTAAAGCCAAGTGAGGCGTCTACGTTTCGTTTTATGTGCTCAAGCGCATCCAAAATACGCTCTTCTGGCTGAATTTCTACCTGATAGTCTTGAAAATAGGGCTCAAAGTCATGACCTGGATTGTAGCGATGCACGTGTAAGGTTATACGCATGAGAAAACCTCCATAGGTTTGCATAGATGTGTTTTAATCATTAGTAGGTCCTCGGTTTTGGCTTCCAGATACTGGTGTCTACTTCTTTGTAGCGCAAGGAAACCTTGTTGCCGTCAAGTTCGGCCAAGCTGTGTTTGAGCCAGTTGGGATCATCACGTTCTGGAAAGTCTTTGCGACTGTGGGCACCGCGGCTCTCTTGGCGGGCCAAGGCAGCTTCGGCGGTCACCAAGCTCAAGTCTAGCAGGTTTTCCAGTTCCAAAATGCCCAATAGGTCCGAGTTAAAGGTGGCAGTTGGGTCCTGCACTCTAACTTGCAAAAACTCTTCGCGCAGGCGCTGAACATCTTCAACAGCAATCTTCATATTGGCCTCGTCGCGGTACACTCCGACGTTGCGCATCATAGTCTCTTGCATGCGTTCGTAAATCGGGCCGCTGGGAGGACATTTGCCGCCACTCTTTAGGCGAGCAAGCTTTTCTCGGAAGTCTTGATCCGCGTTGCGTGCTAAGGCCGGTAGGGCGTTCTTTTTTACAAATTCAGCAATGTGCTCTCCAGCGCGCTTACCAAAAACCACCAAGTCTACCAAACTGTTGGTACCAAGCCGGTTGGCACCGTGAACGCTTACACACGCGCATTCGCCGGCAGCATACAATCCAGTCCAAACTGTCTTGCCATCAGTTACGCGGCCGTCGATGTCGGTTGGAATGCCACCCATGGCGTAGTGAGCCGTCGGTTGTACCGGCATTGGCTTTTCGGCCGGGTCAATACCAAGGTAGGTGCGACAAAAGTCGGCGATGTCAGGAATCTTCTTTTCTACCACGTCGCGGCCGAGATGACTTGCATCCAAAGTGACCCAGTCGTCCATCTTTCCGTCGCCACGCACGCCACGCCCTTCCAAAATTTCTGTCATAATTGCGCGGCTAACCATGTCACGCGGTGCTAAGTCCAGCAGGGTAGGAGCGTAGGTTTTCATAAAGGCTTCGCCTTTGCCATTGAGCAAAATGCCGCCTTCGCCACGCACACCTTCGGTAATCAAAATGCCAAAACCCTTGATGCCGGTCGGATGGAACTGATAAAATTCCATGTCTTCGAGCGGGATGCCCGACCGGGCGCAGAGCGCTGGTCCGTCCCCGGTATTGGCAAAGGCGTTGGAAGTGACCTTAAACATGCGGCCAAAACCGCCAGTGGCAAACATAACTGCCTTGCTGCGGAAGATGTGAATCTCACCAGTTTTGAGTTCCAAAACTACAATGCCTGCGATCCGGACACCGTCCGTATCAAAAATTAGGTCAACAGCCTGAAACTCATCATAAAAATGTACATTGTTTTTTATGCATTGTTGATACAAGGTTTGCAAAATCATATGACCAGTACGATCTGCTGCATAACAACTGCGGTGCACAGGTCCCTCTCCAAAATTGCGCGTGTGGCCGCCAAAACGACGTTGGTCAATCCTGCCATCAGCAGTTCGGCTAAAAGGAAGCCCGCGTCGTTCCAAATCGTAAACCGCTCGCACTGCATCTTGGGCCAAAAGCATGGCTGCTTTTTGGTCCACCAAATAGTCGCCACCTTTAACCGTGTCAAAGGCGTGCCATTCTGGTTTGTCCTCTTCGACATTTCCCAGCGCCGCCCCTATCCCACCCTGCGCAGCGCCGGTATGACTGCGTGTTGGGTACAACTTACTGATTACCGCGGTGCGTGCGGTTTTGCTGGCTTCAAGTGCGGCATATAGACCCGCCCCTCCAGCTCCAACTATTACTGCATCAAATTCGTAAACCACCCTAATCCCCCATGGAAGAAGTCGGCGCACACAAAGCTGCCGTCGAGACTGTTTAGACCTCTACCCACCAGTATATGCGTCTTGTCACTTTCGTGCCAAAAATATCCTGCTATTTTAATCAGGAATTATGGTTATTACCAGCCTGATTTACCAGTCTCAAAGCATAGTTTGTTTTTACTCTTGCTCAGGTGCTGGATTAGTATTACTTTATGTCATGTCCTTTTCAGATATAGCTTCAATCCCAGAGAAGTTTTTTAAAAAATATTGGTCAAAAATTGTTAGAGATCCCCACTTTACTAGTGTAGTTAAAAAACTTACTTACAAAGAATCCAAAAAAAAGCAGAATTTACGCGGCCTTAAGGCTCTATGGCATCGCATCAAAAATTTCGGCTTCTACCGTGGCGTAATAACCAAGCTTAAGTCTATTCGCTCCGCGATGGACTTTCAGAAATTTATGCTGACACTGGTCTCCAGTCTCATCAAACGCACCAGTGAAGGTCTAACTGTGTCGGGTCTCAGTAACATTACGGATCTCGGCTATTCTTTATTAGATATTGGCAAATCAGAAATTCTTAAATCACAAATAGGCAAAACCAATAAAGAACAAGAGCAAATAGCCAGTGCATCAGGTATCGGCATTTGCTTTTTGTCGAGCCACCGCAGTACCGCACTTGATCCAACCTTGACCAGCTTTGTTTTGCGCCACTATTTTGCCAAGGGCGTACACAATGCAGCTGGCGACAACATTTTTAAGACCCCTTGGCTGGGAGACCTGATTAGGCTTAACCGCGGCTTTATGGTTAAGCGAGAAGTCGAAGACATGGACGAAAAAATCGCCGAGGCTCGACGTTTGTCGGGTTATATAGACGATCTCAATAATCAAGGTGAGTGGGTTTGGATTGCACATCGTAACGGGCGTGCCAAAGACGGCAATGATCTTACTGACTCGGCAGTACCCAGCATGCTCAAAATGGCACTTAGTGAAACAAGCGACTGGCAAGACTTTGCCAGAACAAGGGCACTAATGCCAATAGCTATGAGTTGGGAGATGATACCGCTGGATAATCTTATGGCGCAAGAACTTAACGGTCTGCTTACCCACAAGGGTAAGCATCGTGACATGCAGAATATTTTTTCTGAGATTAAGCTCAAGAAAAAACGAATCCATATTCATTATGCCAAACGTATTGACCCCGATACTATTTCCAATCGAAAACAACTAGTCAAGGCGATAGACAATGGGATTCATAGTGGCACGCGACTGTGGGAAGCCAATTGGTTGGCGTGGCTCAGAAATTTGCGTGCTCAGGATGCTGACGGGGCAGATCAAGCAGCAAAGATGCTTTTGGCTCGCGTGGATCTGTCAAAGGCCGCTTGGTTGCCGGGCCATATCGAAAAACATCGCGCTCAAACGCTTGCTGCCTTAGAATCTGGCGATCTGGACTTAAACATGACTCCAGCTCAGCCGCAAGAAAAGTCATTGCCCGAGCGAGCCGATGATGTAGCCCGGTCACTCTGGTCTATGTATGCGGCGGTGGTGGAAAACGCAATTCAATCGCTTGGGTCTTTGTCTGCGGTGCTCGATTACCAAGATGCCTTGCAGCTAGATTGCGTTAGCCCGCGCTAATTATCTTTTGTATTCTTCGGTAAGGTATGACGCCTCGTAGCCTTTGATAACTTTAACCCAGTCAAGGAACTTTCCTGCTTCTTGTTTTTGGCCGTAAGGACCGTAACGTAGGCGATAGTATTCTTGCCCGCTAACCACTTTGGTACTCACGCGACCGTTAAAACCAAGCTGCGACATGTCGGTTCTGACCTGTTCTACTCTATCACGGTTGGTACTTGCGATAATCTGAATCCAGTATTGTGTTGAGCTAGTGCTTTGCGCGACGGCAGGATTTGGCGCGCGGCTTGCTTCCCTTTGGCGAATGCTGGTAGTGCTTCGGGCGAGACTGGTCTTAGGCATGTTGTCAATTACCACAATTTGGGACTGGCTTTGCTTGCCGGTATTTGGATTGGCGTTTTGTTGCGGATTAACTCGTATCAACTTGTTATCGGGACCGACCTGGTATTCTGGGCCACCGTAAACAATGGTTACTTCTTGGTTTTGGGTCTGATTTAGGGCAGCTAAGGCTGCAGGATCCAAAGTTGTGCTGGTAGCGTTGGGATCAAAGATGGTGCTACTTGTGGATCCAAGTGCAAGACTGGCAAGAGTTGTGCTAGTTGAGGAACCAGTCAAAACGAAGCGGGTATCACCTGATGGAGTGCGAGGGTAGTTTAACCAAAAAACCAAACCAATAACTACGACAGCTACCGTACAAATGATAACAATGGTACTAATTGTCTTTTTGTTGTCGTTCTGCTCGGTTAGGCGTTCCGTACCGTGTTCGGTTTTATCCATTTTAAATTCTCCCTGCTATGCACGTTTATCAGTAGCTAGGCCCACAATCTTTGCCAGCTGCTTCAAGAAGCCCTTGGTATTGTGGCTACTTACTCTATGAATATCGGCACAATGCTTTGCTTGTTGAGCAAAAAGGCCACGCTGTTGTTTCATTCGTTGTATGGTGGCAAAGAGTCCTTTTTTGTCTCGCTTGAGCCCACGATAGAGGCGCAGTAGCCATGGTGCATCGATGATTACAACTTTGTCACAGACTTGGTCTAAGTGCATTTTTAACAGTATGGCTGCGTTGACAATAATCACCTGTTGCCAAGCTGCGCCATGATCTACAACTGCTTCTGCACTAAGTTTTTTGATCATTTCTTTAACCATGACAACCATGTGTGGGTGGACGATTGACTCGAGCAAGGCGAGTTTTTTTGGATCACTAAAAACTTGTTTGGCCAAGCTTGCGCGCTCATTGCTGCCAAACTCTCGTGTAATTCGATAAGCTTGGTCCTGTAAGGCTTGGTGGCCAAGTTTATCTACGTCAATTTGGCGAGCACCCAAGCTTTGTAATGCTTCACTTAACCGGGACTTGCCCGCACAGTAGCTCCCACCCAGGCCTAAGATCAGTGCCATTAGTGCATTGCTCCCCAGCTCATGCCGCTTTCTATACTCACCTTTAACGGCACATCCAAGGTAATCGCACCAGTCATAGCTTCTTGCAGCAACACAGTTACGGCATCTTTTTCTTCTAGTGGAACTTCTAGTATTAGCTCGTCATGAACTTGCAATATCAGCTGTGCCTTGAGACCCGCTTTGGCGAGTGCCTTGTCAACGCGAATCATAGCGGTTTTGACAATGTCAGCCGCCGTGCCCTGTATTGGCGTGTTGACGGCAATTCTCTCAGCTGCTTGTTTTTCGTTGCGATTGCGACTGTTGATGCCAGCGACCGTCCTAAATCTGCCCAAAAGCGTGCTTACGCCGCCTGAGGTCTCGGCTGCCGTGACGGTCTTTTTGATAAATTCTTTGATGCCGGAATAGGTTTGAAAGTAGGCGTCGATAAATGCTTGCGCCTGACGATTGGGAATGCCAAGCTCGCGTGATAATCTAAAGGCGCTCATGCCGTACATAACACCAAAGTTGATGGTTTTGGCGGCACGTCGCTGGGCTGGGTCAACCTCGCTTGCGTTCACGCCAAAAATCAAAGCTGCGGTGGCAGTATGGACGTCAACACCGCCTGTAAAGGCGGCTATTAGACCGGGGTCACGGGCATAATGGGCCAGTACTACCAGTTCTATCTGGCTATAGTCAGCACTCACAAAACACATACCAGCAGCCGGAACAAAGGCGCTGCGAATGCGCCTTCCGTCTTCGTCTTTAATGGGGATGTTCTGTAGGTTGGGGTCCTTGCTGGACAAGCGGCCGGTTGCGGTACCGGTCTGCATAAAATGGGTATGCAATCGCTGGGTTTGCGAGTTGATGAGCAAGGGTAGGCTGTCAACGTAGGTCGACTTAAGCTTAGTTAAGCTGCGGTAGTCAAGAATTTTGGCAGGAACAGGATCTTCGGCGGCCAGTTCTTCTAACACTGAGGTGTCGGTCGAAAAACCAGTCTTGGTACGTTTGCTACCGGTCAACTTGCGCTCGACAAACAGTACTTGTTGCAGTTGTTTGGTACTGGCAATGTTAAAAGGGTGGCCAACCAAGCGGTGAATCTCTTGCTCGGTCTCGCGAATGCGGATGTCGAGTTCTAATGAGTATTGACGCAATCGTTGACCTTCCAAAAGTATGCCGCGCCATTCCATAGCAGCAAGGATGCTCACCAAAGGCATTTCCGTGCCAAAAAAGAGCTTCTCCAATTTCTGCTTTGCCAAGAGTGGCGCCAGTGCTTGCTGCAGGCGTAGTGTTACTTCGGCATCCTCGGCCGCGTAAACCGCCGCCTTGTCCAAGGGCAAGGTGCTAAAGCGCGGGGGGGCTTTTTTGCTTGCGGCCTTGCTTGGCGCGCTGTCAAAAGCAAAGTCCTCACTAGTTACGGCTTCTTTAGCTGGCAGATCAGCAAAAAGTGAGGCAAAACTAATAGCTGTGTAGCCCAAGTACTTTTGAGCCAGATGATCCATGCCATACAGTCCCTCGTTGGTATCCAAGAGCCAAGCGGCTATCATAGTGTCAAACCAAGGCTCAGGTAGTTTAAAGCCAAAAGCCGTCAAGACTTGCCAATCAAACTTAAGGTTTTGCCCCACAAAACGCATCATGCGATCTTCTAAGAGTGGGCGTAAAAGCTCACGATAAGATTTTTCTGGCATTACGAGACCATCCGGGCCACGCACAGGTATGTAGGCTGCCAAACCCACGGCAAAGCAGAGACTGATGCCGCATAAAGCATCGTTGTGGACATCTAAGCCTTGGGTTTCGGTGTCGATGCAGCAAACACCAGCCTCTCGGGCTTGCGAAACCCAACGTTTGATTTCGTCTTCACGGGTGACCAAAACAAAAGAATGTTGGCTGGGGTCATAGCTGGCTGGTCCACTGTGTTCAATAGTGTTGGATTGCTTAGTGCTTTGGGCAATGCTGCCAGCACTATCGTTGCTATCATCTAAGCGTGGCGCGGCATTTGTTGCCGAATCCGTCTTCCAGAATGCAGCCATCTCGCTTGCAAGTTGGTTAATGTCAAATTTGCGTAACAATTGGGCTGCCGCCATGCCGTTAAAAGAGGCTACGTGGAAGCATTGCCAGTCAATGCCATTGGCAGCCTCCTGGTCCCGGCAGGCCATCGGCATGGGCACGTCGTCCCGCAGTGTAACCAAGCTGCGCGACAAAATAGCGGCCTCTCGGCCTGCTGCCAGTTTTTCCCTAACGCCTTTGGCCTGTACTTGTTCGAGATTTTGGTAAATCTTGTCCATGGTCATAAAGTCGGCCAAAAGTTTGGCAGCAGTTTTTTCTCCTACGCCACTGACTCCTGGCACGTTGTCAGAAGCGTCGCCAAGTAGACTCAGGTAGTCCAGAATCTGTTCTGGCCAAACACCCTTGTCTTCAAAGACCTCTTGCCTGCCTACTTCGCTAAAGCCACCTTCGCGGCTTGGGCGCAAAATTGAGACGCCATCTCTTACCAATTGCAGCATATCTTTGTCGGCACTCACAATGACGCAAGGGCGTTGTTGCTCGGTGCATACGCGCGCGAGTGTGGCCATGAGATCGTCGGCCTCAAAGCCATTTACTCGTAGTAGTGGCAGGCCAAGTGCGACCATAATTTCTTCTACCCAAGGAAATTGGGCCTTGAGGTCATCGGGGGTTTCCTGACGATTGGCCTTGTACTGGGCATAGATCTCGTCTCTAAACGTAGCTGTGCGGCTGTCGAGTGCGACTGCCAAATAGTGTGGCTTATAAGTTTTGACCAAGCTCAAGAGTACCCTAAAAAAGCCAAAAACTGCCGAGGCATTGACACCGTCGCGCGTCTTAATTGGTGTGCGCATAAAAGCGTAATAAGCTCTAAAGATCAGACCGTAACCATCTATAACGTACAGTGGATCGCTGCCACTGGAATTTTGTGCGTTCATTACAAGCCCCTCGAGGCAGTAGCATAGCATGCAAACCTAGGCTTTGTGGCAAAAAAAACGCCCTCTTACTGAGGGCGTTTGGTCAACTATTAGTTCTATTGTCGCTTGCATGCTCCGCTCTAGGAGTAAAGTGGTCCGAGTGCTTGACAGGCACGATAGTCAGAACCTTCGCTGTCCATGCCCAGGGCGTTCCAGTAGCTTGGGCGGTAAACCTTGTCTTCGGCTACGTTGTGCATGCAAACCGGAATGCGCAAGATGCTGGCCAGGGTAATCAAGTCGGCACCAATGTGACCGTAGCTAATTGAGCCATGGTTTGCCCCCCAGTTTGCCATTACCGAATAGACATCCTTAAATGCTCCCGCGCCGGTCAGGCGTGGCACAAACCATGTGGTGGGCCAAGTTGGGCTGGTGCGCAAGTCCAGCTTGTCGTGGACGTGTTCTGGCAAGCTGGCGGTGACGCCTTCGGCGATCTGTAGCACAGGGCCGACGCCCTTGACCAAGTTAAGTCGGCACATGGTGATGGGCATGCCACCGTCAGTCAAAAAGTCAGAACTGTAGCCACCACCTCGGAAGTAACCCAAGTCGGCATAGCGCCAGCTAGTGGCATCCAAGCAGTCTTTGGCTTCTTTGGCGCTGACCTGCCACCAAGGTTTGATGGCGGGCTTGCCGTCGATGCGCTGCTTGCCTGTGCCGTCCATGGTAGTGGCACCAGAATTAATTAAGTGAATAAAGCCTGCCGATGCGGCACCCTCGGGTTTCCAACCAGTTACGCGTTGAACAGCCTCAGGGCTCCAGTAGGTGCGCACGTCGGAGAAGATTTGCGAGGTGCCGGTTAACAAATGACCAAAAAGCATCGAGACGCCGTTGAGAGCGTCATTTTCTGTGGCTACCACGTAGGGCTGGCGGATACCGTTCCAGTCAAAACTTGAGTTGAGCACGGTCTCGAGGTAGTCACCGTTGGGGTTGTGATCCGTCCAGTGACGTTGACCTTGGAAGCCAGCTACAATTGCATTGTGGCCCAAAGCCTCTTCACCTAACCCCTTGCGGCGCAAATCTGGGTTGCCAGTCATCAAGTCGCGCACGATGATTGCCATCTTAACGCTTGTGGCCCAAGCCTTGTCCTTTTGGGTGCGACTGTGTTGTACCTTGGGGTCGTTAATATCTGGACCCTCTTTGCAGTACTCTTTTGTCCATGCCAAGGCACGTTGGTACTCTGCTTCTGAGTAAATCTTTTCTTCGATGCGGCGTGTAATCTCGCTCATGTCGACAAACTCATTGCGCATGCCAAGGTACGATTGGAAGAAGTCAGTGTCCACTATTGAGCCAGCAATGCCCATCGAAACGGCACCGATTGACAAGTAAGACTTGCCGCGCATGCTAGCTGCTGCGAGTCCAGCGCGCGCAAAGCGCAAAATCTTTTCGCTGACGTCTGATGGTATTTTGTCGGTGTCGCTTAAATCTTGCACATCTTGGCCGTAGATGCCAAAGGCTGGTAGGCCTTTTTGGCTGTGAGCTGCCAAAACAGCTGCCAAATACACCGCTCCGGGTCTGTCAGTGCCGTTGAAGCCCCAGACAGCCTTAATGGTAAGTGGGTCCATGTCCATAGTCTCAGAACCGTAACACCAGCAAGGAGTTACGGTTAAGGTTACGCCAACATTCTCGCGTGCAAACTTGTCAGCGCAAGCTGCAGCTTCTGCAACGCCACCGATGGTGCTGTCGGCTATGACACATTCTACAGCTATGCCGTTGTGGTGCTTAAGATTTTCGCTGATAAGTTTGGCGGCAGCCTTGGCCATGCCCATAGTGACGGTTTCTAATGATTCGCGAACGCCGCCGAGTCGACCGTCAATGGTTGGACGGATGCCAATTTTTGGTAGTGCACCAGCGTAGCGGTTGACTGGTTTTTGTACGGTAAACGGATCGTTTTGAGCCATAAGGGATCTCCTATAATTGTTATTAAGTGCTCATCGACTAAAAGCGACGAACGATTGGTGGACTAGTTAATCCAGTCGATTGATTGGATTCAGACCGGCGGAACACCTTTTTTTATAATGATGTTGCCATACTTAACTGTTTCGCCAGTTGTTACCACAGCATAGGCTTTTTTTGCTCGTTCGTAAAAAGCAAAGCGTTCTACGCGTTCTGTGGCGGCAGTGCCGGGCCAACGACGGTCGATGACGGCGCGGTAGGCGGTTTCCACAGCTGGGTCTAGTTGGTCACCTGGTACGGCAGCCATCATGGCAACTGGCTGGGCAACATAGGCATCAAGATTGATAAGCGCCAGAATGCCATCAAGCAAGGCTGGAATGCGATGACCGTCTGCGCGGATGACATTGTTATTAAAGGTATCAGCTGGAAAAAAGGCGTCAGCGAGCACAAGTTCGTCGCCATGTCCCATTTTGTACAGGACGGCAAGCAAGTCCGGGCTTAAAAGCGGGGATATTCCTATTAACATGCTGCCTATAATCGCTGGAGCAGGGCCTTTTTGTCAATGGAGCAGCAAGTAGCTGAAGTTTTTGCTTGAAGTTTTGCATTATGAAAGTTATAATGAGAAATGGTCGGTAAAGTTCCGATCTTGTGTCGTGGATTCTTTTTGTTGCAGAAGTAGCCGATGATAATTATCTATCATGGTAGTTAAATCAGCAAAATCAAAACATGGCGCCAAGTTTTTAAGTTAAAGGAGAATCGTTT
>JBBRCZ010000019.1:0-37689 GCA_038204425.1 Spirochaetia bacterium
CTGATGCATCACCTCAATTCAGACGGTTTTACGATGAGTTGAAAGAACGCCGTGGTGCCGGACGGGCACGAATTGCACTGATCAGAAAACTATGCGGAATCATGAGACGAATGCTGATTGGCGGAATGGAATATCGGAACAAGGAAGAAACCCTTTTCAACAACAAAATCCGCCAGTACCGAAAAATACTGGGACAGGTCAAAAAGGATAGTGGTGCGAAAAAATGTGCTTGACTTTTATCATAGTGGAACTGTCATTTCAGGATTTTTGCGGCAACGCCGACATAGGAAAGTATAAATCCACCTTCCTTTTGGCGTCAACCCTTGTTCTCGGCATAATTCAACAATCCTTGAGCATCCAGCTCCGCCACTGCCGACATGATCCCCTGGCATTTTGGACAGGTAAACCGATGATGCGGATTAAAAACTGCCGAATACTTGGAGCAAGTCTCCGCCGGACGCCGGCGACAAGGATGTTGCTGGACGGCTTTCAAGCGCAGCAGGAAGCGCTGCGCAGAAAGATTAAGAAGCAGATCATCGGCCAGGTATTTAGCATAGAGCAAGGGCCGTGGGCCGCATAGCAAACCTTTCGAGCGGACTCGCGGGACAAGCCTGCTTGCAGCTCAATCTAATGTTGGACAGATGCGCGTATCGGCGCACCAGCCCGCACCTTGATCTACGCGCGCGCCGTCCATGGCGCGGAGAATTTTTATAGTGTATTATTTTGAGAAATGGAAGGGACCGGTTGACGGTTTCCGCATTTCCCCGTTTCGGGCTTGGCTTCAATTGAAGACGTCGGTCCCTGGCTATTTTATGAGCCTCCCCAGAAATGTAGTCACGCTAACCCGATTCCGTTTAAGTTCGCGGTACACCGTGGACTGGTGCTTGCCCAGTTCGTCGGCGATCCCTGTATGTGCTGGTACCCTGTTGATACAGCATCCTTGGTCTCCTTGAATCTATCGTCGTAACTTGATTCTACCAGGGTTCAAGGATGCTGATTTTCTATTTCAATAATGTCAATGTGAACCGTGCTACCATAAGAACCAAGTCCAAGTCGAAATGCTCCATCTTGAATTTCAAGCTTACAAATGTCGAAGCAAACCCATGAAAGGAATGCCAAAGCGTCTTCTAGTGCTGTTAATACATGCAGTGGTTTTATCTCACTAAAGTATGTTGGATAATTTCTATTTGCAGTAGACTCGACATCAAATTTAATTTCTGAAGTCAAGTTGTCAATGTTGTAATTGGTTTTCCTTGGTTTAGGATGAACAAATCGATTTCGGCAGGTAAGTATATCCTGAATTCCTTTATATTTTTCATGATCTTTGTCAAGTCGTTCACCCATAAAATAACAAAAAAACTCAAACTTAGCTAATGTGCTAGTCCGTTCTACCTTATCGTATTTGTTTTTACCAAGATTTAAACTGAGAAGCAATGCATTTGCAGCAGATTCTAAAGAGTTAGAAATCATTAGGAATGAATACCTGCAATTTATTTCCGCTGTAATAATTGATTGGTCAGAGCCTATGTCGGGCGGAACTAATTTTGCTATTTCATAAAGAGATAGTCCGTGTCGCAATGTGTAAATTGCTTCAAGTATATATTCGTGATAAGTTGATATTGATGTCTGATTTATTGTCCTAGAATTACCAATAACGGTTTGCACGGAATCTGTCAAGATAGTTTTTGCCACAAATATTGATGCGGATAGCCAATGTTTGACTAACCACAAATGTGTCTGTGGAGCGCAGAACCGCCACTTTTGCCAAACAGCTGTTAGCGGCAGTGTTTCTTTCTTCAGTGTGTGTCATTTGTTATTATTTGTTGTCATTGTAGTTTTTTTTTCGAAAAAAAATAAGTCATAATAGCTCTCAATGGCCAAACAATTCCCATCATATTTATTTCAAGACTTTTTACTATTCCTATATGGTCGAGAGATACCTTTCCAAACCTTTCTGTGTCGTTTATTGTGTCCAAATTGTAAATATATTGTTCTAAAAGTATTTGGACAGAAGTGTCAATCCACCAAAAAAACATCAAAGTAATTGAAGCTGTTGTCAAGATGCCAATTGTTAGATAGATGATAAACTTGTAACCAATATTTAGTTTTTTTAAGTCGCCCAACGATAAGAACTGGCCTTAAAATAAGGCCGATGAGCAACGTAAATGATACTATACTAATTGTTGTCTGGCGTGCTATTTGGTTGTCTGCCAGTGATAACTTTTTCTTTATAAGTCAGCGGTAAACTGTCCACTGCCAAAAGTTCTATTGACGCATAAAACTGAAAAGTTACTTCAAAGTCAGGCCGCAGTCGCGAAGTTGCGTGTAACACTATTTCTACCGTTGTCATACGCAGTCATGCAAAGCCAGTTCCAGTTTGTCAAAAAAGCTCCGTACTTCTGAAATAGACCGAGTCGACACATAGGGGTAAATCTCGGTTGTTTTGCTGCTAAGGTGACCGAGTAGTTCCTGGATAATCTGCAAATTCATGCTTTTTTTTGCGTATGTGTCGCACAACTATGCTGCAATGTATGCACCGTGGCTTTTTTTACCATTAATAGCCATACACTAAACTAACAAAATAATATCAATTAAACTATATTCCACAACAAGCTATCGCATCC
This sequence comes from Spirochaetia bacterium, assembly GCA_038204425.1. Lineage (GTDB taxonomy): Bacteria > Spirochaetota > Spirochaetia > DSM-27196 > Salinispiraceae > JBBRCZ01. Next base: position 2,625 of record JBBRCZ010000019.1, read on the forward strand.
ATAAATTGATTATGAGTATCAGTGTTTGAATTTCCAATTTGTTCCCACAATTGAATAGTATGTTTATTATTGTTTTCGGATGTGTAAGTTAGATTGTAAACACCATCTCCTTTTTCAAAAAAATAATTATAAAAGCGTAAATTAAGTTCAGGTATAAATAAATCATCGTAATCAATTGATCCGCTTGGCATATTTTTAAACCATTGAGCTATTTTTACTAATTCGTTAATATGAACACTATGCTTTTCAGAAAACGTATTTTGAGATTCGAGGTTTACTTCAATCGTTACGTTGCAATGATGTTCTAATCGACTTAACTCTAATTTAAAACATATATTTTCATTGCTATTGCTAGGGTTATAAAGCTTTATTGGTTTAATTTTTTTATTTTGATTCATACTTAATACATACTTAATACATACTGATTGGAACTGTCAATCCGGGTATATGGCAATTTTTCGCCGGAATTCGGGTTTTACCCAGGCTGCAACTGTTTCCGACATAGGTAAGCATAAATCCACCCTCCTTCTGGCGTCAACCCTTGTTCTCGGCATAATTCAACAATGCTTGAGCATCCAGCTCCGCCACTGCCGACATGGTCCCCTGGCATTTTGGACACGTAAACGGGAGAGGCGGATCAGAAATCGCGAATACTCGGAACAAGTCTCCGCCGGACGCCGGCGACAAGGATGTTGCTGGACGGCTTTCAAGCGCAGCAGGAAGCGCTGCGCAGAAAGATTAAGAAGCAGATCCTCGGCCAGGTATTTAGCATAGAGCAAGGGCCGTGGGCCGCATAGCAAACGGTTCGAGCGGACTCGCAGGACAATCTAATGTTGGACAGATGCGCCTATCGGCGCACCAGCCCGCACCTTGATTTACGCCCGCGCCATCCGTTGCGCGGGGATTTTTTATAGTGTATTATTTTGAGAAATGGAGAAGCATAATGACTAAAAAGGAACGCACTCCGTGTAGCGCCTGTGTTTGGGAGAAGTCGCCGTTTTCTCAATGAAACTCACACACAACCGGGCGATATTTTTGATGGTCGTGGTGACCTTGATGTGGTCCAGCGCGGGCGTTGTCACGCGCCATCTGGACGCCGCACGCAGCTTTGAAGTCACCTTTTGGCGGGCGCTTTTTACGGTGGTGTCTCTACTGTTCATACTGCCGATGATGCGGGGGCGCAAAGTTTTTGCAAATATACGCTGCGCAGGTACCGCGTTCTGGATATCCGGTGTTTGTTGGAGCGTGATGTTCACCGCCTTCATGATCGCACTGACCATGACCAGCGTTGGCAATGTGCTGATCACCATGTCTTTGGGGCCATTGATGACGGCGCTGATTGCCCGCATCTTTATTGGCCACCGAATCCCACTACGAACATGGCTGGCCATTGTCTTGGCTGGCGTTGGCATTGCCTACATGTATGCTCCGCAAATCGCAAACGGACAGCTTCTGGGCACATTGGTAGCCTTGTGCGTGCCCATTGCCGGTGCCATTAATTGGACCGTAACCCAAAATGCACATGCTCTGGGGCACAATGTCGATTTGGTGCCTGCAGTGTTTGTGGGGGCCGTAATCAGCACGTTGGTCGCGCTGCCTCTGGCGCTCCCATTTGAAGCCACTGCGCATGATCTGGGGCTATTGGCCTACCTGGGCATTTTTCAACTGGCGATTCCCTGCGTGCTGGCGGTTTTGTGCGCTGGCGTGCTCAAGGCAACAGAAGTGTCCTTGTTGGCCTTGCTGGAGGTGCTATTCGGTATTCTGCTGGTGTGGGTGGGAGCCGGTGAAGCACCGGGTAGCAAGGTATTGGTCGGTGGAACATTGGTATTGGGTGCGCTCGTAGCCAACGAGCTGCTAGGTAGGAAACAACGCATTGGAGCAACGTCATCATGAATCAAGACATCACTGAAATACATGCTGCTGCCGCTGCTGTCCACACTGCAAGCTTGGCGTGTTGACCCCTTAGTCATTGCAGTTGCCATTCGGAAGAGCAACAAAATTGGCCGGCCTGGTAGCCCCCAGAATCTGTCAAGATAGATTTCTAGAGCCTGACCTGTATGGGCCTGCCAGGGAGTGACATAGTCCAGTTCCGAGTGCATATGCCGGTGGTTGTAACTATCCACAAAGTCAGCGAACCAGGTACGGGCGTGTTCCAAAAACATAAAGGCGGCAAGGTAACTGACGGTGCACTTCAAGATTTTGTGCCAGGCCTCGATGAACGCATTGTCGTTGCTGACCCGGGGTCTGGAATGAAAACCGTCAAAATTAGCGTTCTATTGATTGGCATCATGTTTTCCTTTTTTCCGTGCTCCACGAAAAGGCAAGTAAGCAAACGATCGGCGTTTCCTGCTCCTCGCAATTATTTACCAAAGAATGAGAATACCACTATCTGGGAGTTAAAGTAAGGACTTTGTTCTAGCGAGAGAATCGACAATTTGACCTGACAATGGACTAAATAAAATACTTTTACTTACAAGAAATAAGGCCGCCCGAAGCCGGCCAGCGAAGACTCGATCTAGACCATATGATCTGGACTTCATACGTCGAGGAGCCAATTGCAGAGACAGATCGACGAATTTTCCGCTTTGGGTTGCTGTATCTTTGTCGTTCCTTCATCTGTTTCCTTCTGCCTGGTCATAACAAGCAAGCGTGTCCACGGATGTCAGTCTAGGTCAGTGGCATATTTGCTAATGTCCTCACCTTTAATTTTTGCGGCTACAATATCAGGGCGGTAATAGGTGTCAAAAAACTGATCGATACTTATGATATTCATTCCGTCGACCATGTAAACCACCTTTATAGCAAGTTTTACACTCCCGGAAAAGTAGCCTTCAGGTATCCAACGCAGCGAATCACCTTCGGGCGTTGCTATTGTTGAGTAGATAAGTTTGCCGGTGCTGACGGACCAGACTTTCATCGTAGTATCCCGAGAGCCTGAAGCGATGGTCTTACCGTCGGGGGAAAAGGCAACGGAATTGACCCAAGAAGAATGTCCCAACTGCACCTTGATTTCTCGGGCAGCGTACATAAAAGCCACCGTATTAAGACACAGGATGGCGATGAGGATAAGCCGTTTGATTTGTTTGTTCATTGTTTGACTCCTGTCGATTTACTTACTTCATTCCCAATGATTGATAGGAACAAGCATTACAGGGTGTCCGGCCAAAATTGCGACCGAAGGCCTAAAAAATTATAGGAACTGTCAATCCGGGTATATGGCAATTTTCCGTCGAAATTCGGGTTTTACCCCAGACTGTAACTGTTTCCGACATAGGTAAGCATAAATCCACCCTCCTTCTGGCGTCAACCCTTGTTCTCGGCATAATTCAACAATCCTTGAGCATCCAGCTCCGCCACTGCCGACATGGTCCCCTGGCATTTTGGACACGTAAACGGGAGAGGCGGATCAGAAATCGCGAATATATGGAGCAAGTCTCCGCCGGACGCCGGCGACAAGGATGTTGCCGGACGGCTTTCAAGCGCAGCAGGAAGCGCTGCGCAGAAAGATTAAGAAGCAGATCCTCGGCCAGGTATTTAGCATAGAGCAAGGGCCGTGGGCCGCATAGCAAACCTTTCGAGCGGACTCGCAGGACAAGCCTGCTTGCAGCTCAATCTAATGTTGCACTAAAGCGCTTCGCGGTGGATAAGATCATGACGACTGCCTGTTGATTTCTCGGGAGCCTTTTTGGGGGCCCTTATTGATCCTTAATACTTCTGCCACTATGGGGGTGGAGGTATCCCATGCAACAAGCACTCGAAGCCATGCGCAAGGCGCTGGTCATCCGCAACTACGCGACCAAGACGGTTGCCACCTATGTCTCGGTCCTCACCCGCTACCTGAAGCAGCTCAAGAAGCTTATCGAGGACGTCACGCTTAAGAACATCCAGGAATGGCAGTATTTCCTGGTCGCTGTTTAACCAGATGGTCTGCGCCCTCAGATTCTACTTCCAGAAAGAGCGCAATTACGATTTCCCTGTCAACCACATCCCGTTTCAGCGCCGGCACAGGTACGCGATGCGAGCGCTAATTTGCACCGCTTGATTGACCAAGCAAATGAATCTCATCAGCCAATAATCATCTCTGGCAAAAGAAGTAATGCAGTATTGCTGGCGGAAGATTATTGGAACTCAATTTAAGAAACACTATTTCTTATTGCTATACCAGGTATGAGAGAATCAATTATTGCTGGGATCAAAGAACCATTGTCTGAAAGCTCAAATGAGCTTGATTGGTAATGTGGAAGATCGTTTTTACCAAGCATTCAGCAAAGGATTCAAAAAAAATAGCAGAATTAATATTCAACATCGTCTGGTTTACGGAATATTTCCAGAACAAAGAATAATCCGTATAATAAGAATGTGGACACATGATGAATACTCGGAAATCCAACAATAGCTTCTCTCCTAGGTGCACCGTGGCCACATGTGCTCTTAGTCGGGCTTGGTTGTGCGCTCAAGCCTGCCCAAAAACTCAAGTGCTTGCTCGCGGCTGTCGCCACACATTTCTTGGTTTGGCTCTAGTCGCGAGCAGACCAAGGGGCGTTGTGCGGTGCCAAAAATAGCGCAGCTCATATCTAACAAGAGATGTTTGCAAGGAACACCCGCCGCCTTACCGAGACTTGATATAGATGGTGCAATACAGCAAGCGCCGCAGTTTTTCCGACATGCAAAAGAACTCATACAAGCTTCTAATCGGTATTGCCGCTTGTGTCTATGACACTTGCCTGATAAGGTGCCAGCCATGTCCCTACTTGGTGTTAACGATATTCATTTGTCTTTTGGTGGCGCAGCTCTTTTGCAGGGTGTCAAACTACATATTCATGAGGGCGACCGCTTGGTTCTTTTAGGACGCAACGGTTGCGGCAAGTCGACGTTTTTGCGCATTTTGTCCGGGCAGCAGAGCCCCGACCGTGGTGAACGAGCCTTAACGGGCGGGGCACGAGTGGCTTGGCTCGACCAAGACATACCGGTTGACCTCAAAGGACGAGCTGCTGATGTGGCGGCCGTAGACCACGTAGACGAGCATATTCTCGAGCGCTACTTTACCCAGCTTGATGTGGACGGCGAGGCTGAGTTTGCCACCATGTCCGGTGGACAGAGGCGGCGCGTGCTTTTGGCGCGAGCTTTGTCACATCAAGCAGAAATTCTCATTCTGGACGAACCCACTAACCATCTTGATGTCGAAAGCATAGTCTGGTTGGAAGGCGAACTTGTCGCCAGGCGTGGTGCCCTAGTAATGGTCACTCATGACCGCGCCTTTGCCAATCGCGTCTCCAATCGGACAGCTGAGATCGATCGCGGTCAATTGTGCGTCTTTGACTGTGGCTATGGCCGATTTGTCGAACGACGAGCTGCACTTTTGGAAGATGAGGCGCGAGGCGTGCAAGAGTTTGAAAAAAAGCTGGCACTAGAAGAAATTTGGATACGACGTGGCGTTAAGGCCAGACGAGTAAGAGACGAGGGCCGCGTTAAGGCTTTGGAAGCAATGCGTGAGCAAAAAAAGATGCGCCGAGAAGTGCAGGGCACCGCCAAAATGAACTTGGTTCATTCTGGCAAGTCGGGCGATTTAGTGCTCGAAATGAAGGACGTCAGTTTTAACTATCCGAACAGCCCCGCCTTGGTTAGCAATGCCGAACTTTTGCTTGAGCGTGGTGACCGAGTTGGGGTGGTTGGCGCCAACGGCAGCGGTAAAACTACTTTATTGCGGCTCATGTTGGGGCAGCTAAGCCCGACTCACGGTAGCGTAAAGCTTGGCACCAAGTTAGAAGTTTTGTATCTTGATCAACTACGGGATCAACTGGATCCGCGCTTGAGTGTTTCTCAAAATCTTGCTGGCAAAGATGACCACGTGATGGTAGGTGGGCAGCTACGGCACATTAACGCCTATTTGGCTGACTTTTTGTTTGACAGTGAACGAGCACGTTCGCCTGTGCATATTTTGTCTGGGGGCGAGCGCAACCGACTGCTTTTGGCCAAGCTCTTTACCAAGGCGGCTAATGTGCTGGTTCTGGACGAACCCACCAACGATCTCGACATGGAAACCTTGGAACTTTTAGAAGACCTGGTTGCAAGCTTTAAAGGTACGGTCTTGGTGGTGAGCCATGACCGTGAGTTTCTCAACAATACGGTCGGTTCTACTTTGTGGCTTGAGAATGGCACTTTGCGCCAATGCGTTGGGGACTGGGAAGATCGCCAAGCGCTCTTGCAACGTGAAGCTGCGGCCAAAACCCGCGATGTAAAAGCTGCCAAAGCGGCAGCACAAGCCTCTGGCGCTGAGAAAAAAGTAAAACTGTCATTTAAAGAACAGCGAGAGCTGAGCGAACTGCCTGAGAAGTTGGCACTTTTGGAAGCCAAGATAGAAGGTTTACAGCAAAGCCTGTCCGACCCCGAGCTTTATAAGCAGGGAGTCGATGCAGCTTCCAAATTAACGAAAGAACTGACCGATTTAGAAGCAACAGTCGCTACTGGCTTGGCGCGTTGGCAAAACCTCGAAGACAAGAACCAAGCCTAAGCAGCAAGCAGTTTACACAAACGGTGGAGCACCTTGAGCGTAGCGAGCTCGGTGGTGGCACTTGAGATGGGTACCCGACCCGGCTCTCTGCCACAGGCAAGTGCGTCTTCCATCATGTGAGAAAAATATCCAGTAGGACCCTGCCAAGTTTTGGTTTCTTCGCTCAAAGAACGATACTGCGAATAGAAGGCACTTTCCGTGCTCGCACTAAGTTCAAAAATACCGTTGCCAACCCGGGCCCGGCCTCTTTCAAATGACAGATCCAGCTCAAAGTGTAGGTGGTCACGACCTTTACCAGCTTCCACCGACACCAGGCAATTATTGACGACTGCGCTAGCCAGCATGCTGTGACAACTTTGTCTTGCGAGTTGGTAGCTAATGTCTTGGTCAGCCAACAAAAAACGAATAATGTCAAACAAATGACAGCCGTCGTGCCACAACATGGAATCTACGGCTCGGGTTCTGCCAAAATAAAGTCGAGCATGCAAAGCCAAAAGCGAACCATAGCGCGCGCTGTCTATCAGGTCTTTGACCGCCCGGTAGTCGTCAGAGTAGCGGCGTTCGTGATTTACCAAAATCTGGACGGCTTTTTTTTGAGCTAGGCGCACTATTTTTTTGGCGCTCGAGAACTGCGGGGTGAGTGGTTTTTCGCAAATGATCAATTTGAGTGGAAACTCAAGACAGGTGAGCAAAAGCTGGTAGTGGGCATCACTGTCAGCGGCTATACAAACGATGTCCGGCTTAGATTGCACCATGGCAGTCTTAGCGTCTTGCCAAACCGGTACTTTAAAACGCTCAGCAAATGCTTTTCTTCGTTCTAAAACTGGATCGCAACCCGCTAGCAGCGTGAGTCCCGCCGTGTTTAGGAGCGCGCCAACGTGACTCGCCGGCTTTTCGCGCTTGGGATCGTCCTCAAGTAGCCAGGCTATGCGCCCAAGACCTATCACCAAAACCGAAAGTGCGGGCAAATTGCTGGGTGTACGTAGACTTACTGTGCTCATGGCATGAGTCTAACCAAGCCTATCATCACTTTCAAGCCTGCAAAGGTCGATTGCGAGTGGATCTGACCCAATCTCAAAGTCTTTTGGATTTGCTAGTGGAATGTATTGGTTTTTTTATTCAATATCGTTATGGTAAGCGAGTAACGCAATAATAACTATTAATTCGACTTTCGCTAAGACTGTCAGTTTTGGGAGGATGCTATGTCCGCAACGGCCATTGTATATACAAGCACGACCGGCAACACTGCCTACGTTGCTGATCTTCTATCGAAGTTGATCAACGACTCAGAAATGATTGACCTCACAGCAAGCCAAGACCTTGAGCAGTTGTACGGCTATAAAAACTACATTTTTTGTGTTTCTACCTGGGGAAATGGTGAGATGCAAGACGATTGGGAACTTTTAGCAGAACGATTCAAGATGCTTTCTTTGGCAGGCTGCAATGCAGCAATTTTGGGTTTGGGTGACCAAAAGAACTATCCTGATGTTTTTGCCGACGGCGTGCGCCGCATGGCTGAGTTGCTTAGGTCACTCGGCATGAACTTGCTTGGTTTGACTGCAACTGAGGGCTACGAGTTTAAACACTCAAAGGCCATTGAAGGTAAGCATTTTTTGGGTTGCATTATTGACGAAGACAATCAGCACAATTTGACCGAAGCCCGACTCAAAGTTTGGTCCAAGGCGCTTAACCATTCGTTTCGTTCAGGTAAGAGATTACCATAAGAGCGACGTCTTCATTCAATCTCGACTGTTGTGAGCTCTCTTTAAGCTCGCTGACAATATGGAGACATAGATCTCGGCTGCTTTGTTTACCCTTTCCTTGTACCATCTTGCCAACCAGTGACTGAAACCCAATATTTGCCAAAGGTTCGCCATTTTTTCCACGGATCTCGGTTGCGCCATGGTTGTACAAGACCAAGACTTGGCCCGGTAAGAGCCAGGCAGTTTTTTCTGAGAGCTTTAGGTTGCTCTTTACCCCGAGCGCAAGGTCGCCTGTTGCGTCTAAACTTAAGACTTTGTCGCCGTCTTTGAGCGTTAAAGGCGGTATATGACCCGCGCAGATATAGCTCAGTGCGCCCTTGCTTGGAGCCAAAATGCCGCAGAAACAGGTTACAAAGTGCCCGGTAGCGTTGTGGTCGCAAAGAATATCGTTCATCAGCGAGACCAAGCGCGAGGCGTTGTCTACCTTGGTGCTTTTGATCAGACTGTGCAAGATAGAATGCGTCTTGGCCATGTAGAGCGCACCTGACATACCACTTCCCGAAACGTTTGCCATAAAAATAAGGTGTCGACCGTCTTCCAAGACGCGGTAGTCGTACAAAGAACCACCAAGCTCGTGTGCTGGCAAAAACTCGGCGTGCACATCAACAAAGGAGCCGAGTTTGCTCAGTTTTGACTCGTCTCCGATAAGGCCAAGTTGAATCGAGCGTGCAAAATGCATTTCTTGTTCTAGGCGCAGCTTGCCGCGTAGTTCGTCGCGCAAGCTTAGTTGTAGTTGGCGGTATTCAAAGGCGCGTTTGAGCGTAAGCTGTAAGTCAGCAAAATCTATTGGTTTAGTTATAAAGTCAAAAGTACCAGAGTGCATGGCTTTGCGAATCATGTTCATTTCGCCGTAGGCAGTCACCATAATTACCACCGCAAGTTTTCCAAAACGACGACTAAGCCCGTCAAGTATGTCTATGCCACTGCCATCGGGCAGGTTGATGTCACAAAGCACCAGCGGGGGTGTGCTGAGTTTGGATAGAATATCTTGTGCTTCAGTAAAGGTGCTGGCAAAAGTAAAATCGTAAGTGCCATCTTTTATTTCTTGGCGCAGGCGTTGCTTAACCAAGGTTTCCATGTCTTTTTCGTCTTCTATCCAGAGAATACTGTTGGCCTGTTCCAATCGTTCTTGTGACATAGGGAGAACCTCATCTTGGCAGAAAAATTATCATTAAACGTTTCTTTATACTATGGGCTCACCAATGCTTAGGCAAGAGCCAAAATGTACAAATTTTACGATTGGCGACGTCCATTGACTAACATCTCCCGGTACAGCGACTCTTTGCGATACAAGGTGTCCATAGGCGCTTGGTAAGCTTGTTCGATTAGGTCACGCTGACAGACCTTGGAGCTTAAACCAAGATTGATAGTCTTGTCTTTGTTGATCAAAAGCGTGTAATCAGCGTAGTTTTTACATAAGTCAAAGTCATGGGCTGTGTAGTAAATAGAGGTGCCCGAACTGGCGGCAAAGGCGCGCACAAATTCAAATACTTTGTTTTTGTGAACTTCTTCGAGGGCAAAGACTGGTTCGTCCATAATTACCAGCTGGCTTCCATAGCACAAGGCCATGGCAACTATGGCGCGCTGAAGCTGACCCTTGGCCATGTCTTGTAACCTTTGCTCCATAGATGACTGCAAGTCAAACGCCTCGGGCAAGCCAGCAACTAGCTTCTGGTGGTCATAATTGCTCGCGCGTTGCGGCCAAAACCCGTTCTGATAGACCTGCCGCAGCAGATCTTTAAATGGAAGTTCGGTTTCAAATTCCATGTTCTGATACACAAAGGAGGCGAGCCGCATGCGTTCGAGTTCGCTTTGTGGGTTAACAGAGGCATCCACAAATTGCTTAGTGTCCGTGGAAAGTAAGGTTACTTGACCTTTTTGCGGAAACAGTCGGCCAGCGGCTAGCAACAGTAAGGTGCTTTTGCCAATCCCGTTTTCTCCAAGGATAGAAACCATGCCCGCTGGCAGCTCAAGGTTGAGGTCTTGCCAGACTAGGCTGAGGTCCTCGACTTGCAAAGGGCCCTTGTCAGAATTGTCCTGACGATTGACCCAAGCAAAACTGAGTTCCTCAAAAATAATCAATGCTTCTAGCTTTTTGTTTTTGTTGGCTGGTGCTGTCATGGGCCAAGGCTACACTATTTTTGCTGTGCTGGTCAGCCCGTAAAGCAAGCTGACGAAGGTAGTAAAAGCTTGAGTCTATAGTGCCTTTGGGAATCTGCAAACAAGCTGCCATATCTCTATGGTGCGGAAATAGCCTGGTTTGTTTCCAGCGCTCCTGGAGACGATTTCGCGTGGCTTGCAACCGAAGTCTGAGTGTGTCATCTATGCCTGCAACTTCGAGCTGCATCTGAATGGCCGCTAACTGTCCTTCTATTTTTTGTTTGATTATCAACTTCCTCTGAAGCCCTTCCTTGAGCTCTTCACAGCGACAAAAGAGCCAAGAGGCAGGCACCGCACATTGACGAGCGATGGTTTGGATTAACGAATCATTGAGACAAAAAGGATTTTTGAGTGCCGTTAGAACCACGCGACGTGACTCGGTGGAAACGCTGGCAAAATCGAATGGTAGATCAACGTTACAGTAGTACTTGCTTTGAGCACTATCGGCGCAGCACATGCCATCGGGTTCTCCGTGACTGCGGACACTTAGGTTTTGGTAGCTGATCTCCCGCAGGATCCGGGTTTTTGCTGCTTTCTTAAAGGAGCGTAAAGCATATTTTACATGCACCGAAAGATAGGCTTCAAAGAGTTTGCCATGATAAGCAAAAACACCAGCCATACTCTGACAACGACTATGCATTTTGTCCAAGAACTGGCTTGTCGCACTGTTGTCGCGAATTTCATAGTCAACGCTTTTGATGATAACGACTTGCAAGTCGTTCCAGATATCGTCCCAGGTCCAAGCACCCTGCTGGTATAGAAGTATTTTTTCCGTTAACTCCATTGTGTAACCCCTTGCCTTGAGGTTTCGGCCTGATGCTGTTTGATGCAAGAAGGTTGGCGTTGGCATGGAACGCTTTGAGTTCCAAATTACCGCTAGTGTTAATTTACCAAAATTTACGTGATGACTAACGGCTATCGAGCTAGTTAGAAGCGACTAAAGCTTGACTAAGCATGTACTTAAAAAAAAGCAGGCGGCCAAGGGTCGCCTGCTTTTTTACTACATGTTGTGCATTCCCATAGAGCTTGTTGGCACCGGGACCGTCTTGACGGTGGTCTTTACCACTATCTCAACCTTGCTTACGGCGCTGATCACGCCTTTGGCATTGATAGTCCCGCTGACCCGCACAAGGGGAGCAGGATTTCCAGGCTTGGTAAGCAAGGGCAAAACTTCCCGCACTATCTTGGCATTGGATGTGGCATCAAAGCTGTGAAAGATGTACTTTCCGGTAGAACCCATGATATTCAGCCCATAGCCGCTATCTTTGCAGTTTTCCATAATCAGACAGCCGACTATATTTTTCTCCGGCGTAAGTGTTAGGTCAATCTTGCCCTTGTATCCTTCTGGATACCCTGCTTTTCCACAGAGCACATCGGTGAGATAGCCCTCCACGGTGGTCTGAGACCAAGCCAAGGATCCCAAAAATACCAACACAGCCGCAAACATAATTCTCTTCATTTACAACCCCTTTCTCCGACTAATTCTAACCCTCTAAAGAGGGCTTTTTTGAAGCTGCGCTCAAGCAGCCAGCTATTGAGAATTGGAACGATGACTATGGTGATGAGTACCATAATCATACCACCGATGGACGGAATCGACATAGGTCTGATGATTTCACTGCCCCTGCCTGTGGCCCACAAGACTGGCACCAAAGCGAGGATAGAGGTAGTAGAAGTCATGAGTAGCGGACGGATTCTCTGAGCCGAAGCGTTAGTTACCATGTCGCGAATTTCCTGGATGGAATTGAATACTCTTCCTTTCTTCATCTGGTTGATGTAGGAGGTCAGAATGATTCCGTCATCCACCGCCACACCAAATAGGGCTATGAATCCCACCACAACGGCTATGCTCATTTTGAAACCCAGGAAGTAGAGCATAAGGATACCTCCGGACAAGGATACGGGTATCGCCAGGAAAACAACGACAGTCTGAGAAAGGGAACCGAAACTCAAGTAGAGAATGACGAAGATCGCAAACAGGCAGAGCGGCAAAATCCACTTTAACAGTTCATTGGCCCGAATCTGATTTTGAAAATCTCCAGCAAACTCAAAATAGTAACCCTTGGGCATAGTTAGCTTTTCGTTGATTGCCACTTGAGCGGCATTCACAAATTCTAGCGGGCCAATATCTTGGTTAAGATTGATATAAATTACACCCCTGAGCTGACCATTTTCAGAATTTATCATGGATGGTCCCAAGGAAAGGCGGATCTCGGCTAGCCGAGAAATGGGAATTCGCGCTCCATTGGGTGCAACCACAAGAAGGTTGGATAGCCCCTCCAGCGAGTCTCGTTGGTCTCTCTGATAACGCATGCGCACGGGGTATCGTTCCCTTTCTTCATAGACAGTGGTGAGATTTTCTCCCCCTAAGGCTGTCTCCAAAATTTCCTGAACTGCAAAAACCGACATGCCAAACCAGGCAATAGACTCCCTGTTTAAGATGAACTCGATATAGGGTTTGCCCATTACTCTTTCCACGTAGGAACTTTGCAGTCCATCCACGTTTTGAATAGCTTGATCGATTTTAAGTGAGAGCTTTTCAATCTCTGCCAAATCCTTGCCAAACACTTTTATGCCGACTGCAGTTCTAATGCCGGTGGACAACATATCCACCCGGTTTTGGATCGGCTGGGTCCAGATATTGCCTACACCAGGAATCCCCAGGACTTCGTCCATCTCTTTTTTTAGAGACTCCATAGTGACTCCGGGCCGCCACTGACTTTTGGGTTTGAGGGCTACTATGGTTTCGATCATGGTGATATCTGCAGGATCGGTGGCGCTCTCGATGCGCCCCAGTTTTCCGACGGCGTGTTCCACTTCCGGAAAAGTCTTAAGTATCTTATTCTGCTGTTCCAAAACTTCGTTTACCTGAGTCAGGGAAGCCGAAGGAAGCAGAACCGGCATAAATAGGAAGGCACCCTCGTCCAAGGGTGGACGAAACTCATTCTGGATGCGGAAACCCATGATATAGACAGCAAAAGCGAACAGGGCTAGCGGAACCACGAGTATCCATTTGTTCTTAAGAGCCCAAGGAATGACCACGCGAATTATTTTCTGGGCATACTTTGCCAATATCCAGACCAGCAAAAGAAAGATTAGCGAGAAACCGAGCATCAGCTTATTGTCGAGCACCCATTGCCCTATCATCTGAGCCGGTGTAGTGCTCTGGTTTTGCTGAAGACTGAAGATCAGAATGCTCAAATAAACCAGCCCCGAAACCATACCCACGATACCCACAGCCTTAAATATTCTACCTTGGGTCGACTTCCATTTGAAGTTTGCAATCTTGCGCTCCCAGAGGTGGAACTCTAGATACAAAGGAGGCAAAAGAAAAATTGCAGTGACAAGCGAACCAATCAAAAGGAAGGTCTTGGTATATACCACCGGATGGAACAGTTTGGCACTTTGACCGTCCAAGACTAGAATGGCAAGGAAGGGTACAACGGTTGTAGCCACCGCCCCCGCGACCGCTTTTGCCACTTCCAAGGCACCTTTGTGAATCACCTTCCGGGTTTGGTCTAGCGACAGTTTGTGGGGATCCCCGGCCTGGTTCATGTTGCGGTAGATATTTTCGGAAATGACGATTGCCATGTCCACAATCGTCCCTATGGCAATAATGATGCCTGTTAGAGACATTATGTGCACATCGACCTTAAAAAGGTACATGAATAGGAAAGTCATTAGCACCGACATCGGTAGTGATAGAGAGATGATGATGCTGTGGCTAAACGGCAAGGCAAAAGCCAGAATTACCGCCATGGTGATGAGAAGTTCCACCAGGATGGATTCCTTCAGTGTGCCTGTGGTTTCTTCGATTAGGTGGGTTCTGTCGTAGAATGGAACAATAGAAACCCCTTCTGGCAGACCGGGCGAAATTTCCACAATCTTCTTCTTGATTCGTTCAATGATGGTGCCGGGATTGTCTCGGTAGCGCATAATCACTACTCCGCCGACGGCCTCTTTTCCATCTTTGTTGAGTACCCCGCGCCGAAAGTCCGGCCCCAGAGTGACTTGGGCTATATCCTTAATTCTTAAGGGAATCCCATCCTTCTCGCCGATAACAATTTGTTCAATGTCCGCGGTGGACTTAATGAAGCCGGCACCGCGGATAAGATACTCCATGCCATTGAGTTCCAAAACTTTGGCGCCAATATCCTTGTTGGAGTTCTGCACCGCCATGACGATATCCGAATTTTTTAAGTTGTAAGAGAAGACTTTGCTTGCATCCACATTAATCTGATACTGTTTGACAAAGCCTCCCACTGAAGCCACTTCTGAAACACCTTCCACTGAGGCTAGACCATAGCGTACGTACCAGTCTTGGATGGACCTTAGCTCTTGTAGGTCTTGGCCTTCTCCTTCTACTGTGTACCAAAAAATCTGCCCCAATCCAGAGCCGTCTGGACCCAAAGTCGGCACCACACCGGGAGGCAGGATATTGCCGACAGAATTGAGCTTTTCCAAAACCCTAGTCCTAGCAAAATAGAAGTCCACATTGTCCCGGAAAATGACATAGATCATGGAAAATCCAAAACCGCTCTGGGCCCGGATGTCCTTGACGCCAGATATGCCCTGAAGAGTTGTGGAAAGTGGAAAGGTGATCTGGTTTTCTACATCCTTTGGCGTGCGACCAGGCCAGTCGGTAAAGACTATTACCTGATTCTCCCCCAAGTCCGGTAGAGCATCTATGGGCACATTGTAGAGGGCAAAAATGCCCCCTCCAGCCAGAGCCGCAAAAAGCACAAACACCAGAACGCGGTTTTTGAGTACAAAATCAAGAAGTCTGCTCATGTTCAGTTTCTCCTATACTTTGTGTCAGAAAGTTGTGCTTGGCTGTCCAGGAGAAAAAGCCCATTGGCCACTACTTCCTCGCCTTCTGCAAGACCTTCAATGATGGCCACGGTGTCCTTGGATCTGTCCCCAACTATCACCTTGCGGCCTTCATACCGGCCTGCGCCCAAATGAACGTAGACGATTTTTCTGGCCCCCGAATCCAAAACAGCCGACTGAGGAATGGTTAGAAAATCTCTTCCTGACACCGTGCTGATGGCCACGTCAAAAAACATATTTGGTTTGAGCACACCCTCGGCATTGTTCAGATCGGCCCTGATTTTAAAGGTTCTTTGCACAGGGTCCAGTGACGGACTTATAAAGTTGACAGGCACTTTTAGAGTTTTGCCGGGCAGCGCAGCGGTGGTTAAACTCAAAATACTGCCCAGTTTGACTTTTAGTATATCCTGTTCAAAGAGCTCGACCTCCAGCCACAATCGTGACAGGTCAGCCACATCAAAAAGCATCTCGCCTTCAGTGATGTACATGCCACTCGTAACCTCTTTGGAGAGGACTGTTCCTGATAGGGGAGAAAGAACTGGAACAGAGTTTAAGGGAGTGCCGGAGCTCAGAATTCTCTGAATCTGGGCGTTGGTTAGTCCCCAGAGCCTGAGTTTTTCTCTGGACTTTTCAAACAAAATTTTTCCCATGCCATCAGTGGAACTATCGCTTAGCTGGATAAGCTCCTGTTGGGCACCAATAAGCTCAGGCGAATAGATCTCAAGAAGTGGTTCATTTTCCCTGACCGTCACTCCGGCATAACTGGCAAAAAGTCTTTCCACCCTGCCGCTGTAGCGGGCGCTGATGTGAACAAGCTGGTTCTCATTGGGAACAACTTTCCCCACTGCCTTCATCTCGCTTGTCCAGCTCCGTTTGGTGACTACTGCGGTACTAAGTCCGATCAGCGAAGCCTGAACCTCTTTTACACTTACTCGGGCGATGACGGACGACGGACTCTCCTCTGCCGCTATCTGGTCACTATCAGGCACTTGATCAAATACGGCTATATAATCCATTCCCATGGGATCCTTGGCGGGTATGTCGCTGCGTACAGTGGGATCCATAGGATTGACGTAGTAAAGCGGCTTTTTTTCCGGCACCGCTGTTCCCGTTCCGCATCCCAAGAAGGATAAGGTAACCAAAAGGCCCCAAACTATTTTGAGCAAACGTTTCATTCTTGACTCCTTGATTCTTCGTTGTGAAATGACAAAAAGGATTTGCCGGTATAAAATTCCCACTCTATAAGGATAGCAAGCGCTTCCTTTTGTTTGGCAATCAGCTGCTCTTGCAGGTCATAGTTGCTCATAAAGGATTCCAAGAGATCCGCAAAATCTGCCTTTCCGACTCTGTAGGATTCCAAAAGAATGGACGAGGTTTTTGACTGAAGAGGAATCATGACCGATTCTAGATTTAAGGATGTCGTTTGGATACCAGTCAACTTGGCGCGGGTGCTCTGAAAATACCGCAAGAGCCGGCTTGTTTCCGCTTCGCGCTTTAAGGCGACGGTGTTGGCCTCCAATTGATTGCTCGTCAGCATGGCAGACCTGGCAGCTAGAGAAAATGTAGGCAAAGAGATTCCCACTCCCAGACCGAGTTGACCCTGTTGGGGTTGTCCGGCTTTAAAACTCCAAGAAGCCTCAACCATGAGATCGGGTAAATAGCTGCCGATGGTGGCATTTTTTTCTGCTTCCACGGACTGGGCTTCCTTCAAAAGCATCGCCCAACCCGGCCAATATGATAGCGTGGTTTGCAGAAGTTCCAGGACAGGAGTAAGCGATTTTAATGGGGCTTTTAGGACAAATGGTTCTATAACGGCTTGTGTACCGGGCCAATTTACTTGGCCCAGAATCTCGGCTGTAAGGCCTATCTCCCAAGCCTCCATCTCTGTTTTCTCATTGAGCACCCGGTTAATGTTGACTTCCAACTGGTTCCATTCCACGAGAGAGAGATTACCCGTGGCAAACTTGACCTGTGCCAAAGACTGGATCTGTTTAAGCAGGGAGTAAGTCTGCTCTTTAAGTGCAATGCCTTTCCGCAGAGAAAAAAGCTCAATCAAGGACATGTTTACTCTGGCCTTGAGGTCGTTCTCTTTCTCCACAAGGGCCAAAGACCTAGCTTCGGTTTCAAACTTGGCCTGATCCGCAAGGGAGGAATTTTTGAACAGCCCCGTCAATTCCTGCTTTAGCGAAAATTTGTGGGTTTGCATGTCAGGGTTTAGCGGATCCATTATCTCATAGCCCAGTTGCAGATCCATTCCCATAGTTCTGATGCTGGCTTGGAGCGACGACCTGTCCCTGTCAGCACGGGCTATATTGAGTTCTATGGCCGAGGAACTCTTGGTCAGAATATCCTGTACGGTGACAGTTTGAGCCAAAATTCCTGGGGGTACAGCCAAAAAAAACAAGCACTTCAAGGTAAGGTAGTTCAAATTTAGCTCCTATAAATGAACTATAACTACCTGATGTGAAGAAGCTGTGAAGTTTTAAACCAACAATGACAACTCGAAGCAGCTGCCTTTTCCCTCTTCGCTTTTGACCTTTAGCTTGCCGCCCAAAGTGTGACTTAGCGATTGGGCTATGGATAGCCCTAGCCCGGCACCGCCGGTGGAGCGGGTGCGGGAGACATCCGCTCTATAAAATCTTTCAAAAATGAAGGGTAGGTCTTTTTCTGCGATGCCGATGCCGTTATCAACGACCTGAAATACAATTTTTTGCTTTTTTTGAACAATTGAGACACTGACTCTGCCATTTTCTTGAGTGTATTTGAGAGCGTTGGAAACAAGATTGAATAGGATCTGTCGTACTTTGTCGTCATCAGTCAGAAAACTAAAATCCTGGGTTTCTCCCTTGAGGGCAATTTTCTTGTCCATTGCATCGGCTTCAAAAGGTTTGAGCAGGCTTTTAAGAAACGATAGCGAGTTCAATTTTGTAATGGTCGCTGGTTCAGTAGCGACATCAACCTTAGTTAGGTTTTCCAGTTGACCAACTATACGGGTAAGACGCAGCACTTCCTGTCTCAGGGTTTCCAGTTGATCTTTGTCGGTGGGAATGATGCCGTCGATTAACGCCTCAAGTTTTGCCTGAAGAATGCACAGCGGCGTTCTGAGCTCATGGGAAACGTCGACCGTTAGTCGTTTGCGTAGAGATTCTTGTTCCTGCAAGTTCTGTCCCAGCAACTGGATGGAGAGGGAAAGATCCTCAATTTCTGTAATAGCAGTATCTTTGACGATTGGCGCTGTCCAGTTGCCGAGTCGAATCTGATGAGCAGCTTCGGTTACTCTTAGTATTGGTCGGCTAATCCAACGAGCCATAAAGGCTCCCAGAAGAAGTGAGCCAACTAGAACCAAGAGGCCAAGGATCAATATCCATCCATTTAGTACTTTGAGAAACTCCAGTTCCGAATCATTGAAAAAATATGGCCCATAGTGCCCAAAAGTTACCCGGCCCTCAAGGTTGGGCCCAAACTTGATCGGAAAAGTGTCCTGTTCATATGTTCCTTTCCAGCCCGGAGAATAGCTTTCCATGACCATGGCCATATGGTTGAGCATGGCGGTGCAAAGTCCTGCATTGTGAGTTTCGGCATCCCAGACAAGCAAACCCTTTTCATCCACAAGCTTTACAACGTAACCCCTAGTAAGAGCCTCCAAGCCTATGGTGGTCAAAGCATCACTATTCCAGCCAGTTTCCTTGAGATAGGCTTTTGGCAGGGTGTCAGTGTAGACCTGCACTTCCCTGGCGATCCTAGTTTGAACCAGGATGCTAAACTGGTAGTTGACTAGAAAATTGGACGAGAACAATACAGCAAGGATGCCAAAAACAGCCACCAGAGCATAGGTCAGCATCAGCCTAGATCTTAGACTTTTCATTAGCAGTGCTCCCGCCAGCGATAGCCGAAGCCAATCACCGTTTCAATATAAAACGGTTGAGCGGTATCTTCTTCCAATTTCATGCGCAGATTCTTGATATGCGCATCGACTGTTCGGTCAAACCCTTGAAAGTCCTCCCCTAAGGCGGACTCGGCCAATTGATTTCGCGAAAAAACCTGACCAGGATGGTCCATCAGATGACACAGCAAGCGGTATTCCGTGGGAGTTAGATTCACAACTAGGCTGTTTTTAAGGCATTCCCGCGTTCTCCTGCTTACTACAAGGCTGCCATCAAAGGAGGACAGCTGGTCTTGCTCTTTTGCTGGCGCAGTTCTGCTTCGCTTCCTAATGGCCTCGACACGCGCCAAGAGCTCTCGTGGACTAAAGGGTTTGGTGAGGTAATCATCAGCACCGAGCTGAAATCCATTGATCTTCTCTTCTTCGGTGACCTTGGCGCTTAGCATCAAAATAGGGACTTGAGAGCGGCGCCGTATAATCTGGCAGACCTGTTCACCTGATCTGTCTGGGAGCATAAGATCCAGAATCACAAAATCAGGGTTATGAGCCGTAAATAGTTCTAGCCCTGATTTTCCGTCTTGGGCCTCAAGGACTCGGAAGCCAGCATGTTTTAAGTAGGAGCTTACCACTTCTCTAATTGACGGCTCATCATCAATTACTAGGACTGTCATTTTTGAACCTAAACTCATTCATTTTTAAACGTAAATCCAACTCAGTCCCAAACCTGCGATTGCAAGCACTATTTTATTCCCGTCACCGTATAGCCAGCTTCGGCCACAGCGTTTCGGATCGCCTCATCCTCTAGCGAGGAGGCGCTAATCTCGGCCTGATTTTTTTTAAGATCTACGCGCACATCCTCTACGCCGGACAGACCCTTTAAGGCCGTTTCCACATGGGCGACGCAGTTTTTGCATGACATGCCTTCAATCGAAACTATCTTTTTCATCTTGTACTCCCTATAGATATGAGCAGCTCGTGCGCAGGATAGCGCGCTTTGCGCACCAGTCATTGTCCTACGCTTGGTGATATTTTGCAAGGCCATGAGTACATGCATCAAAGCGGACACAAAGTGACACCATTTAAGCGCTTACAACTGCTTGTTTAGTATTTCTGACTCAATAATTCTTACGCATTCTGCAGGTTCTTCAAAGATAGGGCTATGTGCTGAGTGCAGAAATGAATAGAACATTTTTGTAGGGGCGCTTATTTTTTTATAGTATTCTTTTGCTAATTCATAAGAACAAGTGTAGTCGAATATCCCATGAAAAAAATACATCGGAACTTCAAACGAAACACTCTCCTTGCCTCTCCACAGATTAATTTTATCGTTAAAACTATATTCACTAAAAAACAATGACGGAATAAATAGTCCTGTTATGACATTGTTCATAGTTCTCATCGTGCCTACACCCAAATCATGCATTGCTGCATCTCTATGTTTGATATAGGTTTCCGGCAGTGGAGTGTTTAATTCTACTGGGCTAGTTAGTAGCTCTTGATAGGTTTTGTAATTTTTTGGCATGCCCTTGTACTGTTGCAGGATATATTCATAAGCTTTTTTTTCCGACAAGTTTTGGTACGATATTTGGGCTACGCCAATATACGCTTGGTACAGCTGAGGGTGCTTCTCAATAACTTTAATCCCAAGATAGGTTCCACCAGAGTGAGCCATAAGATAGCCCCGCACCACGTTGCTCAAGCCAGACTACGGTGAATATTTCGTCCAAACCAGTAGGATACTGTTCAGGAAGAAAATAATCCGGCATTCCACCGTGTAGATAAAGAAGAACTGGATTTGATTTATTTTGACCTTTAATGAAAAAGCCCAGGATTGCCAAAAGCAAGCCCGCAATGAGCGTAATCAAATGCAAATTCATTGGTAAGTCCTAAACTTTAGTCTCAGTGATATTTGTTTATAGTATAGCTTAAAAGGGCAGGGGTGGCTGATCCACCCCAAAAATTTTTATACTATGATTTCTTGCGAAACAGTTTTACCAAAGGATGAGCTAAGATAGATTCAATAAAGGCCTTTCTGGCTGCTTGCTTGTGAATTTCTGAATAGGTAGGATAGGCATGGATGATGTTTTGTAAGACACGGAAAGGTTTGCCCAAGGCTTTGACAACTTGAGTTTCGTGGATCAATTCACCAGCACGAGGGCCTAAGATATGCGCGCCGATAATCCGGCCTCTTTTGTTCAGTATCCATTTTGCAAGCCCCGTTTCAACCGCATCGCATTTGGCTCTATCTAAAGCTGTTAGATCCTGCCGCACCACCTGAATTCTCTTTCCGTATTTTTTTATCGCTTCTTCTTCGGTCAATCCGATTCGGGCCAGTTCTGGGTCGGAGAATACAGCCCATAGCATATGGGTATAGTCAGCTCTTACAGGCCACGGAAATAGGTAGTCCAGTGAAGCAGTTACACCTTGGAGCCCCGCATTGTGGCTTAAGGGAAAGATTCCTGTGCAGTCTCCAGCTGCAGAGATAGAGGAGACCGTTGTTCTCATGTTTTTTTTCACTAATATGCCCATTGGTCCTGTTTTTACTCCAACTTCTTCCAATCCAAAGCCTTTGGTGACCGCCCGACGGCCGAGCCCCAGCAAGAGAACTTCCGAGACCACACTTTGCGTTTTGCCGCCTAGCTCAAACGAACAGCCGATCGCTCCCGGGCCACCAGAAACAGCAGTCACCTTAGCAGAAGTCAGAAGAACGATGCCTTCTTTGACCAGTCGGTCATGCAGTAGTTGGGTGATCTCTTGATCTTCTCGAGGTAAAATGCGGGCTGCCATTTCCAAAACCGTCACTTGCGTGCCCAAACGCTGGAAAGATTGGGCCAATTCTATGCCAATCGGTCCCGCGCCAAGAATGGTCATAGTTTTGGGCCAAGAACTAAGGTTAAAAATGGTCTGGTTGGTGAGATAGGGAACCTGGTCCAAACCAGGAATTGGTGGAATAAAGTTTTCCGAGCCCGTGGCGAGGACAATTCTGGACGCAGTATAGACTTTGCCCGCTACCGTAACCTGATGAGGACCAGTAAGCGTGGCTGTGCCCTTGAGAACCTCAGCACCCCAGCGAGCCACTGCATCTGGATCCTCTTCGGCATACACTTTTTCTTGCACAGATCGGATGTATTCCAAGACTTTGAGGGAGTCCCATCCTGCTGGAATAGAAGCTGTGTCTGGAGATTTGATGCCTTGGAATCGAGATAGGCTGCGAGCCTCCCAGACTGCATGGGCGCTACGAATCAGGGCTTTTGAGGGTATGCAGCCAGACCAGGTACATTCTCCACCCAACCGATCTTGTTCCACCAAGAGAGCTTTTTTTCCAAATCCAGCGGCAGTTCGTATTGCAGAAATGCCGGCAGAACCGCCACCGATTACAATCAGGTCAAAATCATATTTCATTAGAATCTCCTTTTTTTGCGAATTAACGAATGGTGTCCTTAAGATACCCCAGGGACTATGCCAGGAGCTTTGCCTATACAAAGGAAGCCCCAGTTTGATCTGAGAAGGATCATCAAGGGTTTTGAAGGAACCAAAAATTCGGTCCCACCAAGAGAAAACGGAAGAATAGTTGGATTTAAATTCTGCGATTTTTACACTGTGATGAATTTTATGCATAATTGGGGTAACTAAGAACCAGTTAACAATACGGTCAAGGCGAGGTCCCAAAGTGAAGTTGCCATGGTTAAAAATTGAGGCCGATACCAAGATACCGTCGTACCAGAGAATGGTCAGGGGTGGAACTCCCAGCAAAAGAAAAAGCGGAATACGCAGAATGGATGAAAAAGCGATCTCAGCAGGGTGGAACCGTAAGGCCGTGACTGCGTCCATTTCCGTATCTGTATGGTGAACTTTGTGAAACTTCCATAGGAACGGTATAATGTGGTTTAACCTATGCCACCAGTATGTCCAACAGTCCAGCAGCAGGATTCCCAAGCCAAAGCTTATGAACCAAGGCAGCGCGACAAAGGACAACAAGCCAAAACCCCAGGTGCCTGATCCTTGCAGTACCCAGCTAGTCAAGCCAGAAAAAAAGAGCATTCCCATGCCGCCGTTAATCAGAGCGATAAAAAGATTGCTCACCCTCTTTCGCCAATGACTACTTGGATATTTAAAAAAAGGCGCCAGAAATTCCCACAACAAAAAAAATGCTAAACTGCAGACGATCACCACAAGCTTTTCCATTATTCGCGCTCCTCGTTTAAGTCAGAGACCGTCTTCTTTGCCACTTGTTCAAAACTAAGTCCAAACCAGCAAAGACTATCAAAGGAAACAAAAGAAATACCAAAGCGAGTACCGAGGCCCAGGATCTTTGCGAACTGGCCAATGCGGGTACTATCACGGTCGCAAAAGATGGAACAACCCCACCTCCAAAGAGAGATACAAGAAAATAGTCCGAGAAAGCAGCCAAAAATACTATTGACGACCCGGAAAAAATGGCCGGCCATAACAATGGCAGTTCTATTTGTAAAAACACCCGTACAGGACCGGCGCCTAAGTTACGAGCTGCGGCTCCAAGCTCTGGACCTAGAAGTCGGTAGCCCCAGGTGAGGGATCGCAAGAGATAGGGATAACTATAAAAACAGAGCATGACTACAATAAGTCCAGGAGTGTCAGTGAGGCTGAGGCGGCTGAGCCAGTAGTGATTGCCCAAAGCCGTAGTTACGGCAGGTATTACCGCCGGTGTTAACAAGAGAAGCTCCCAGAGATCCCTTGCGGGTATCCGGTCCCTTGCCAAGGAAGCAGCCGCCGGTAAGGTCAAAACCAAAGATAGAAGTACCGCTCCAAGCGAGTAAAGAAAACTACTTAAAAGTGGTATCAAGAGATTGTTGCGGCTGACTAGTCGTCCCCAGTAGTCCATGGTCAGAACACTGGGTAGCAGGTCGGGGTAGGACCAGGACCCTGCTAAGGATTGAAGCCCCAATAGCCCCACGGGAACGACAAAAACTATTGCCAAAAAGCCAAAGAGCAATGTTTTTTTAATCATGTATCTTCCTGGTTTTGGGCTTTCTTACTTGCTCTAAAATAAGCATATAAGAAAACCAGACTGAAGACAAAGATAACTATCAGAAAAGCTAGTGCTTTAGCGCGCTGAGAGGGATCCTGTTTAAAAAGGGATCCATAGAGCTGAATGCTAACCATGGGTGGATAAGATTCCCCCACTAAAAATGGCACTTCATAGGCTCCCAAGCTATAGAGAAATATGATGATAAAACCGGTTTGGAGACTCCCAAAACACTGTGGCCAAAAGACCTGCCTAAATATTTGCCAACGCCCGGCGCCTAAATTTCTGGCAGCCAGTACCAGTTGGGAATCCATCTGCCCCAAGGAAGCCAAGACCAGAACCATGATAAAGGGTGTCTCTTTGAGAAGGTAAGTCAGAATAATACCCCAACCCCAACCGCTATAAAGGACCGGGCCTAAAATTTGAGGGTCGTCCAACAAGCCGAGTGAATGCAGTCCGCTAGCCAAAAATCCTGAAGGAGTCCATATCAAGAGAGTCAAAAACGCTACCGTTAAATGAGGTAGAATCAGGGGGATGCGGTAGACCTGTGCAAAGACTCGTTGCGCCCCTTTGAGATTGTAAATGGCCAGTGATAGGAGTAATCCCGCGATGGTTGCCCCTAGCGAACTCACCGTTGCCACCCACAAGGAAAAAGCAAAAGAGCTCAGAAACCGCGGATCCGCAGCCAGCTCCCCCCAACCTTCCAAAGAACCGACCAAGGAAGGTAAGATCCCTGCCAGCGTCAGAACCCCGGCAAAAACCAAGAGAGGCAGCAAAGCTACGGGGAATCGGTGAGAACGTGGCGCTCCCATTTATTCTCCAAAGCTTCTACATAGCTCGAGCTGATTTCTGGCACCATATTTGCTGCCAAGACCTGAAGAGGAAGCGTAGCTGGGCCTAAGTCTAAGCTTTCAAAGCTTGCCTTATCTTGACCCTTAAGCTTGCTTGTATCCAAAACCGTAAAATCTCCCCAGTTAAGAGGATCGTTCTTGGACGCTTGGATGGCTGGATCTAAAAGCAGGTTGGCCAAAATCAATGCTCCAGCCGGGTTGGGCGAATTAAAAGGAACGGCAGTATAGTGAATGTTTCCCAGTGACTGACGTTCCATCACCAAGGTTCTAACCGTAGCAGGATAACGTCCAGCGTGGATCAAACCCTGTGCACCGCCTTGGCTGTATGACATGTTAAAATCAACTTCGCCTCGTTCAAAGAGCGTGTCTAACTTAGCCTTATCAGAAGGATAGGTAGTTCCTTTTTGCCAAAGGTAGGGCCTTACGTCCTTAAGCCAAGCCCAGAGCGGGGCGGAATCCACCGCAAACTCATCTTGGTCAAAGGGTTTTATGTAGTTCGCTTGCCCGCCAGAGCTCGCGTAAAATACCTGACGAATAAAGGCCGAACCGGTGAAATCGCTAGCTTCAGGATAGGTAAATCGTCCAGGGTGCGCGATAATCCAAGCCTTGAGCTCGACAAAATTCCGAGGAGGACTTGGGATCTTTGCTGAGTCGTATTCAAAAACAAATTGGGCCCGCCCGTAGGGCACCTCATAGCCCTCCACAAGGGTTCCAAAGTCATAGACTACGTCTTGCGGATTGACCAAAGCCATATTGGGTAACTTGTCAGAAATGGGGCCCAGAAGCAGCCCCTCGCTTTTGGCCCTGCGAAAATTTTCGCCATTGATCCACAGCAGATCTAGGGAACCTTGTTCTTTGTTTGCAGATTTCTCATTGGAAACTTTGCTGACAAATACCGATGCGTCCATCGGGATTCTAAGCAAGTCGACGCCATAGTCTTTCTTGAGGCGAGTCGCGACCACCGTGTCTACCCAGGTGTTGATCCGGTCATCACCGCCCCACATCGCCCAGGTGACCGTTGTACCTTTGGCCTTGGCCTCTATCTCGGCCCAACTAAGATTTCTGACATCGGACTTGTCGATTGAGGCCTTACAAGCACCCGAAGCCCCCAGAATCAAAACCATAACTGCCAAAAGAATGCTTTGGCCCTTATTTATTTTCATAGATACTTCTCCTTAGATATAAATGACCGCGATCTCCCTCTCGGTGATCTTGATTTAGACTGGATACTGTCCAGATTTTATGTTCTTTTTCTACGAGCAAAATAATTCGAGTGCCGTAGAAACGAAGTTCACGAACTATGGCCTCGCCCTTTGGATCGCAGACAAACCGCAGTCCTTCAGCTCTAACCCAAGGGGATGACGAAATCTGCTGTGCGCCACCAAGGGCAATACTCTCGTCAGCTTGCACAAGATTTACAGGTCCAAGAAACTCGGCTGCCTCAAGTGATGACGGGTTGGTAAAAATCCCCCGAGGAGTGTCAAGTTGAACCAAGCTGCCCTCTAAAAGAATCCCAATTCGCTGCGACATGAGAAAAGCCTCGTCAAAGTCGTGGGTCACGCAAACCACGGTCGTTCCCAATTCCCTTGTCAGGTTTCGAATGAACTCAGCCGTGCCAGCCTTTAGGTTAGGATCCAAGTTGGCAAAGGGCTCATCCAATAGAAGCAACAGAGGGTTTAGAACCAAGGCTCTAGCCAAGGCCACGCGTTGTTTTTCCCCACCCGAAAGCCGAGCAGGATAAGCTTTGCCAAGAGCTTCTATGCCCAGCCGTCCCAAGAGCGGGTTGACCCTTTTTTTAATTTCTTGCCCCTTTAGTCTACGGGCCCTTAAACCAAAAGCTACATTGTCAAAAACTGTCAAATGAGGAAACAAGCGAAAGTCCTGAAACACCAAAATTACCGGATTTTCTCGTGTATGTGCTTGAGCATATTCCAAAGTTCCTTCGTCGGGTGTTTCAAGTTGGGCCAGTATTTTGAGCAGGGTCGATTTTCCTGCCCCACTTGGGCCAACAAAAGATAAAAACTCCCCTTTTTTTACTTCAAAACTCACATTCTTTAGGGCAGAAAAACCCTTAAAAACCTTAGTGACATTTTTTAGCTTGACCATATTTAGACGACCGAACTTTTTTTTGTAAGCAGCCGAAAAGCCCAAGAAAATCGCAAGACAATACCCAAAATGGTTAAAGCAGCTGTTGCCCAGAGAAGAAAGTACCTTGCTTCTGGTATGAGGATCAAAAGTGAATAGATGATGATCGTTTCAGCCCCTTCCACAAGACCGGAAGGCATAACGACGGAAGTTTTTGTCTGATCTTCGCTGCTTCGCCCTCGCTTTTCCAGAATAGCCGAGAGGTACATCCAGGACGCACCATTGATGTAGAAGCTGGCCATCATCACTAGAGTCGGAAAAAGTAGCTCTTGGTTTTGGTCAAGTACCACCAGCGCCAAGGGGATGGCGGCGTAGACTACAAAGTCTAGCATGATATCAAGATAGCCGCCAAAGTCGGTAACTTGATTGGACATTCTGGCCAGAAGCCCATCTATGCCATCAACAATTCGGTTGACTAGCCAGAATCCAAATGCCAGACCAATCTGACCCAAGCCCAAAAAAACCACGCTTGCCATACCAAGTACAAAGGCCACAATGCTAACCATATTAGGATGGATTTTGTCCACCATAGGACGGATAAGCCCGGCAAGTATCCTATCCTTGAGATTCCGAAGCGGAAGATCAAACACGAGAAAGCTCCTGATTTAAGGGTTCGCACCACACCTGTTCTAGCCCCCAACCTTAAATAATTTGGTCCTAGTTAAAAGGGCAGAAAAAGTACCCTTGGGTAAGAAGTTTGTGGCTGTGATTAGTTCCCCTTTTAGGTAATAGCGAATGTAGGGTATTTCAAAATTTCCAAAACTTTCTTCTTTAAACTGACAAACTTTTTCTGAGTGATTTCTAATTTTGCCCGAAAAATCAATGGTTTCCAAAAGACAATTGATCTGATCATCATCAATTTTAAAAAAATCTTTTACCGACGATTCGTTAGTACTCATTTTTGTCCTTTGAGGCAATTGCCTCGTGCGCATTAGATGCTATCAGCTGCCAAAATCTTACCGAAAAGCCTTAAGCGCTTTTGATTTCTTTAAGGATGCGCAGTAGATCCTTCTTCTTCAAAGCTGGGTTGACGCAGACGAGACGAATTATGCGTTGTCCTCTAAACTCGCCATAGCCGATCTTTAATTGGCCACTACGATTTAATGCCTCGCAGATTTCTTCGCTAGACCGACCAATGACTTCAAAACAAACATTGATTGATACAGGTCTCTCGCTAAGTTTTAGAAGTGGATCGGCCTCGATCAGGTCGGCGGCCGTCTGCGCAAGGTCCATTTGTAGATTTAGTCGCTCGTCCCAGCCTTGGTCCCCCAGTTGGGACCAGACAGCCCAGAGTCTAAATGCGTCATTGCGGCGTCCGCACTGCAGAGACCGATGACCAGGATTAAAGTCCTCGCCATGTTCTTGGAAAAGGTAGTCAGCGGTTTCGTCAAGACTGCGGGCCAAATGTCCTTTTTGAGCAGTCAAAATAACCGAAGTCTGCAGCGACAGTCCCATCATTTTATGCGGGTTCCAAGCCAGGGAATCGGCCAAGTCTAGTCCGGACAGAAGCTGCCGGTGTTTTTTAGCTAGCAAGAGGGAAGCTCCTAGAGCTCCATCCACATGAAACCAAAGTCCATACTTTTTAGCCAATTTGCCAATCTTGTCCAAAGGATCAAAAGACCCTCGTACTGTGGTTCCGGCCGTACCATTAATAAAAAATGGAACATAACCTTGGTCTCTATCTTGGCAGATGGTTTGTTCCAGAACTTTGATATCCATGACGCCGTCCCTAGTTACGGCAATTTTTCTCACCCGGTCTCGTCCCAGTCCCAAGATTCCAGCATTTTTCTGAATAGAGTAATGAGACAGCTCGGAAGTGTAGACTACTGCCACCACATCGCCCATGCCCTTGTCCCGCGCCAAGGGAAAGTGTTGGTTTCTGGCCAAAAGAAGCGCAGCCAGATTTGCAGCGGACCCGCCGGGGACAAAGGCGCCTTCTCCTTGGGCAAAACCAGCCGCCACGGTCAGTTTCTTTAGGACTTCCGCTTCCACCAATATTTGAGCCCCAGCGGCTTTAAAAGTATACAAAGAAGAATTGGCAAAAAGTGACAGGATCTCCGCAGAAAGACCTAGAGGCTCCAGCCCACCAAAGAGTTGATTTAAGAAACGCCAGTTTAAGGAAGAAGGACTTGCCGCCATGATTTTTTCCATTCTGCGGAACAAGTCTTTAGGGTCAGTATTACCTTGATCCAAACTCAGGTCTAGGGTCTTTCTGAGTTCTTCTGGGC
Source organism: Spirochaetia bacterium (assembly GCA_038204425.1). Classification (GTDB taxonomy): domain Bacteria; phylum Spirochaetota; class Spirochaetia; order DSM-27196; family Salinispiraceae; genus JBBRCZ01. Next base: position 32,001 of record JBBRCZ010000019.1, read on the forward strand.
TAAGAGTAGAAAACGGTTTGCCCGCCTCAGCATGCTTAACATAGCTCTTAACCAGAGTCCAAGTTTTATCCCAGATATACTTAATAGTTAGATCTTTACTCATGTCCATGCCCCGGTCCTTTGGTAATAGGGAGTAATACAGGAAAAATAGTCTGCCTTTGTATACGGATCGGTAAGAATCCCTTTTTTGGTGGCTTTTACAAATTCTGAAGAAAGGTTGAGAAAAGCCGGTCCTTTGGTGGTGGTAATTTGGTCTTTTTCTATTTCAAAAATCTGAGAATCCTCCGTGGAGGGACCTTGGTGGCCCAGAGCTCCATAGATGTGCAAGGTCATAAAGGGACTATGCCCTAAGTTGCCCATGGCATGGTAAAAATCCCCGGTGCAGGACGGTAGGATAGATCCAGGCGCTACGGTCTGTTTTTCTGACAAAGTTATTGCCTGGCCTTTTACTTGGTAAACCCGATGAGTAGCTTCTCCAAAAAAGTAGACCAGTCCACATTCAGTGTGTCCATGCCCATGGATAGCCGTAAAGTCTCCTGGGTTCCAGGACATGGCATACATGCCCCAGTGCTCACTAGACCAAAGAGCTTGTCTTCCGTAACTCAAATGAGCGGGATGATCAAACTGGCTAAAGGGCTCTAAATCTTGCTGACTCAGACCAGCCGCTTCTACCAGATCACGGAGTTTTTCACTAGTGACTACCAATCCATCAGCGCAAGCTTTAATAATTTTTTTGAGAGATTGGGATAGTTCCATCATCTTTTGCTCCTAAAGTCCGTTAAGGGACCAATCGTATTCGTAAGAAACTGATGCACGAGGGTCCTTGATTTGTTTTGCTAACTGCGGCTGGGCGTACTTCAAAAGGAAGTCCTTGATCTCATTTAGATTAGTGCCAAAGTCTTGAGAGAACCAAGAAAAAATGCTAGAAAGAACCAAGTTTCCGGCCTGAGAACGAACACCCTTAACTGAGTTGATAAACTCGCGCGCTCCCTTGTCCAGTAATTCTACCGTGTTCTCCGCCGTAAACGCCTGAGGTTGAAGATTTGGACACCCAAGGCTAGCACAGTTTACCGCAAAATGAACTCGGGCGTCTTTCCATATCGGTCTGAGAATCCGGTGTTCAATATCGTTGAGACTCACTTTTTGACCCTCAATGCTCAGAAGCTTTTCATCCCACGGCCCAGAAGAAAACAGGCCCCCCAGTTTGATATCTCTGATGGACTTAACTTGCGGGTACTGAAGAATCAAGGCCACTGTCTGAGCGTTGTAAAGATTGATCCAATACGCTCTTTGCTGGTTTCGATTTAAGGTGGTAACTGGAATTTTTTGCAACCGTTCCAAATAGCTCGACAGAATTGCCTTGTCTGCTTTGCTCACCTGAGAATATTTTACCAGATTGACCGAGCCGGGTGAGGCTATCACAAGATACTTGCCCAAAAAATCATTCCAAGCCCCATGGTCGACAGACGCTTGAGAAGCGGCATTATTGGCGCTCCAAAAGCCCCAAAGTTCCGATGAGGGTGCTGCCCAGCTAGTGGAAACCGCTAAAAAAAATATCGTAAAAAAGAATACGACAGAAACTCCAAGCCTTCTCATACGCTTGGTCAAAAAAACTGTTGGGTTCATTCTTGCTCCTTTGTTGCTTGCGACACTCGTGACTTTTTAAACTTTTTTATGATTAGGGGAATCAATGAAAATACTATTAAAACTGCGAAGGCCCCCAGAACTTGTGGCGAGAGGATGCCGGCCAGACTAGTAATGGTTGCTAGCTGACTGCCTGCCAAGGCGTATACAAATGATCCGGCCACTATGCCAAGTGAGGTGGTCCACAAGAATGTCAACGGCTTGACCGTTGTTAGCCCCGCAAGAATGTTGATAAGAAAAAAAGGAAAAATAGGCAGAAGCCGCAGAATCAACAAATAAGAGGCACCATCTTTTTCAAAGGCAGCATTAAAAGTGGCTATTTTTTCTTTGTATTTTTCTTGTAGTGACTTGCCTAGCAATGCTTTGGTGATGAAATAAATCACCATGGCTCCAGCAGTTGCGCTAATATTGACCAAAAGAGTCCCCAAAAAAGGGCCAAATAGAAAGCCCGCTGTGAGTGTAAACAAGACTGCGCCAGGAACCGAGAGAGAAATAGCAGCAAAGTTGGCCAGCGTAAAAACTAAGGCCGCTGGAACTGGATTGGCCTTTACCAAGTCCAGCAGCTGGTCCTTGGATTTTTGAAGTTGTTCAAAGCTCAAGTAAGTATCCAAACCAGAAAGCTTCAACAGCAACCAACCACTGAATATAACCGCAGCCAAGACTAAGAGCTTTAAGATCGTCTTCATAGAATCTCCCTTTATGATGCCTAAACATTATATAGAGATCTTGAGGAAGAGAAATCTTACGTGCAAACTATTTGTCTGATTTTTTTTGACATTTTACTAAGAGCAGCAAGTTTTTGTGGGGAGAATCCCTTGGTGCTTGGCTGGTCAGGTCAGGTCAACTTGGAAAAATATTAGATCTTCATTGTTATATCAACGATTGATACTGCTGTCAGAGGCATGGTTTGGGCTTGACTCGAGGGCGGCACCAACCCGAGTATGATTACAACTTTTAAAGAAGGTGTTAGATTAAACGTAGTGGAAAAGCATGTTTCGGTTGATCGGCTTATTAGAATTAAAAACCCATCTCTGAGCGGTTTAGCATTTTTTTTGACCAGTGCAGTTCTAAAAATTGTTCTAAAGGAGCGACTGATCAATAGTGTTATTGAGCAAGTTGGTGATGTTTCGCCTTTTGAATTTGCACGAAAGGTGCTAAAGATACTTAATATCACCCTTGTCTTTGTTGGGCTAGAAAAATTGCAAAACATAGGAAAAGTGACCATTTGTGCCAATCATCCAACCGGTGCCGTGGATGGGTTGGCCCTTTTGCTCTTGTTAGAAAAACTGTCAGGAAGGCCTCAGATATTGGTCAATGACATTTTGTTTGACCTGCCTATATTGAGCGAGTATTTTTGGCCATTAAACAAATTTGCAAGCAACATAAAGGCGATGACTAGGCTGGACAACTTGTACGCTGCTCAAGATGCAATTGCGTTGTTTCCAGCTGGTAGGACGGCTAGGCCGTCAATAGGCTTTTTGAGAGAACTTGCCTGGGAAAAAAGCTTTGTGAAACTTAGTAGAAAGCACAATCGAAGTTTTTTTCCCGTCAAAATAAGCGGGGCCAATTCTAAGTTTTTCTATGGCCTATGGCGCTGGCGGAATAGACTTGGCATAAAAGCCAATCTGGAGATGTTTTTCTTGGTCCGAGAATTTTTTAAAAAGAAAAATCAAACCATTACCATTACTGTTGGAGATGCTATCGAACCTGGGCAATGCAGCGGCAAAAACAGTTTTGACTTGGCTCAAGATTTGCGTATTCTTACGGAACACTTAAGTCCCTTGGAGCCATGCTGTGATTGATATAATAGCGCCTGTTGCTAGAAAGCTTTTAATACGAGAGCTAAGCGCGGACAAACAAATTTTGAGCTTCAAAAATCTGCAAATTTTTGCTTTTTCTGGCCAAGAAGCGCCACAAACTCTTCAAGAAATAGGAAGAATTCGCGAGACCGAGTTTAGAAAAGTTGGAGCAGGGCGCAATCTTGAGGTTGATTTGGATCAACTTGACCGTGGCCCATTTAGTTACAAACACTTGGTAAGTTGGGATCCAGTTAACGAGGAAATTGTAGCAGCGTATCGGTTTATGATTTGCTCTCAATTGCAAGGCGCTGATAGTCCTGGCTGGCAACGACTGAGAACCGCCAGTCTTTTTGACTTCTCGCAGCGCTTGGAACAAGAAATTTTGCCGCTTGCGATTGAACTTGGTAGATCGGTCGTTAATTCACTTGCAAAGAGTGCCATTGTTGGATTGTTCTCTGTTTGGGCAGGGCTTGGAGCGCTTCTAAATGAGTATCACCAAGTTCAATATTTTTTTGGTACTTTTACCGTGTATGACACCTATCCAGATAGTGCGAAATCGTTGATAGTCAATTTTTTGGAGCACTATCATCACCATAACTTAGCTGAAGGTAAAAGTAGTAGCTTGCTTGCTGCCAAACTTGGATTGCACTACTCGTCGTTGCAATTAAACTTGCTGACTGGGACTAACTATGATGCTGATTTTACGCGCCTCTTAGAGCAATTTAAAATTTGGCATTTATACGTACCGCCAATTTTGCTTTCCTATTTAGGAGCTTGTCGCCAGATGAGCTATTTGGGCGCTGCCGTTGATAGTGACTTTGCTGGAGCTTTAGAATGCGCTATATTGGTGCCAAGCAAGTACTTGTCCGATAAGACAAAGCAACGATTTGTTGATACTTATACCAGCGCCAACCCCGACAGATTTAGACGCTTGCTTTCAGAATAAGGTCCGGGTCTTCTGACAGGGTTCTCAGTAAAGCTTCCAGCTCCTCAAGGCAGTCTGGGCAACTTTGAATGTGCCTATGAACTTTGGGAAGAATTTGGGCCACATCCTCACCTCTAAGCAGCATTTCCGCGTATTGATTCATGAGTTCAAAGGTAGCATCACAATCAATATCATCCTCTTGGGTATCCATTATCATGGAAATCATCATTTGAGGGCTGGCTTGTCCCGCTATCTTGTGGGTTCTTGAGAATTTGTGCTGCCCTACCAATTGATCAAATAGTTGTTTAATTGTTTTAACTATCATTTCTTTTTCACTTCCCTCACCCTGACTCCGTGAGATCATGCACCGTCAATCCTTGCCTGTCTATTCTCTGTTTTAGCTTAATCCTAGCGTCGTGCAGCAACTTGTATAGAGCATTTCTGTTGGTATCTAGTCGTCTTGCGGCTTCTTCTAAGGGTAGGCCTTTGAATGCAACTAAGCCTAGTGCTGTCAGTTGTTTAGGACTGAGAACCTCGATCATAATTTTTTTGATCCATGCCATACTCATCTCGTTGTTGACTTTGGTCTCGGGGGCCGGATAGCGAGATTCCCACGCCTCGGGTTTGTCTTCTTCCATCAGACTGTCCAAGGATACATCCAACCATCTCTTTCGTCGCAGTTCAGTTAGCGCTACACGAATGCATATTTTGTAAGCCCAAGTGATAAACCTAGACAAGTTGTTAAAGGTGGACAAGTTTTTGAGAATTATCATCAGTGCTTCCTGAGCAAAATCCTCGGCCTGTTGGTCAAATTCTCGGCCCCAGGTGCGCACCCAGCCTTTTAACGCCGGCCTTAGGCCGCGAATCAGCAAGACTCTTAAATCGGCGAGGGCGTGATCCTGATTCTTAGTTTGAGATCCAAGCACTTCCAACCATTGTTCATTTGATCTCATGTGCAACCTCATTAAGTGCCAATAGCAGAACCAACTAGCTTGGGGTAAAAATCACTGTCAGAGCCTTTAGGATCTTGGATTCCTCTCAAGAGTCAACTGGGCGTTGCCTCTTGAGAGGTCCCTGTTCTACGGTTCAAATCCGTCTTCTACGTGTAAAAAAAGAACAGGACAAGCCTGTTCTTTTTCAATTATCGGGGCTGGTCGCAAACCTGGGGTTTGCTGCTCGCCCATGCGGCCTGGCTGGTCGGATTCCTCTCAAGAGTCAACTGGGCGTTGCCTCTTGAGAGGTCCCTGTTCTACGGTTCAAATCCGTCTTCTACGTGTAAAAAAAGAACAGGACAAGCCTGTTCTTTTTCAATTATCGGGCT
>JBBRCZ010000020.1:0-32639 GCA_038204425.1 Spirochaetia bacterium
CTGGATCGGTGTTGAGTTGGCTCAAGGGCAGCCAAAACTCAAACAACTGGCTGGAGCTGGCAGCTGACCACATGCGGCCAACTACTCTCAAAACTTGACTGCTAGGACTTCCTGTTAGACTAGTGCTAACAATTTCCACTGTTTGTCGCATAAGCGGCAAAGGATCACCAGGAAAAAGACTTGGTAGCAAAGGTTCAATGTCGTTTCTGATAGTTTTTCCATCTATTAACACGACATTCCAAGGAATTAAACTACCGTAGTCGTAAATAGCATAGTTTAGTAATATTTGACTTGGAGAAGTTGGCGGGACCAAAGTTAGTGCCAAACCGATATTTTTGATACCATCTCCCAAGTAGTCGCCTTGGATCCATGTAAATTGAGTTGCCCCGCTAACGTCGGGTAGCTTCCAGGTGCTGTCCTCGAGCGACCAGCCACCATTGGCAGGGCTCGTTAAAACGGTGCCATTGGAAGACGCGCCCGTCTGCACATAGCCCGGTCTTAATTGAATATTGCCTATAGCATCCATGTGCCACAAACGCATGCTGTAGAAGTCTTGATCACTGGCATCAAAGTCATAGGCAACGTTCCAATTGGCATCCAGTACTACAATGTGGTTGGGTGCAGCGGGCGCTCGCTTTTGTAAGACAAGATAGTAGATAGGCTTGTCGCCATAAGAAAGTTTCTTGGCGCTGAGACTGGCATTTTGATAGCTGCGAGGAAACTGCGCTTCAAGTGCAATCTTCTTAACAATATAAGTTGTGTTCCAGCGCATATACTGCAAAGGCAGCGTGCATCCAGCCACAAGCACTAACAAGCCGACCGCAACAAACCTAGCGAGCGGCTTAGCAAAGAACCGTTCTAATAAAGAAGCATGTATATTTACCATTGATACCCCACATATACTCTAAATGGCAGAAAGGTCGAGATAGCACCTGCAGGCAGCACCGGTGCAGCAAAGGCGTTTACGCTAAAGTCTATTGATGCCTGAAAGCCAATCACGATCGGGTGCAAATTGAGTTCTAAGCCCAAGACAGGCAGGCTAAAAATAAGGTTGCCACCGGTAAAATCTTTGCTGCCAGCTAGGACTGCTTCTATTCCAAGTCCAAGGGACAGCTTAATTATCTGATCTGCCGGCGAAAATAAGTAGACCCCTGTTTCAAAGCCAAAGCGATGCAAGAAGCTGCGTTCTGGCGTTATCAAAAGAGCTTGATTAAACAGCGACAAGTCACTGCTTCCATCACCAAGCTCGCTGTGATTGAGATCCTCGTACCAACCATCGTCTGGGCTCGCCATCGTCCATGCTGCTTGCACGTACCATTGATCAGGCAGCGGCATCCATCTAAAAAAAGCTCCCCATGAGATCGGACTGAGCGGAACCCACAATAGTCCGGCCGTAAATGAGTTCTTGCCGTAGAGGGCAGGGAGCACTATTTGTGCATCTTGGTCTTCCAGTACAATGCTGACTTGTTTGTCGTAGTAGTCTTCTTTGCTCATTTGGACTATCAGTTCTTGACCTAAGGCAAGTTGCTTAAATGGCAAGAAAAGCTTGCCATCGACAATTGTGCCCAGAAGATTGCCAGCGATACTCACTGTAGCTGCTTCGTCTGGACTTATAAAAGTGACTGACTTGCTTTGTTTAGTACCGGAGCTTACGCCCCATTCAGATCGAATTTTGGCTGCTTGATCCGCGAGTTTGGCAATAACATTGGTCATTGATTTGTCCAAAGCACTCAGCAGGCCCAGTTCACCTTGAGCGCTCTGCACATCTCCGGCAATCAGTCTTCCGTTCCAAGTTTCATACAATCTTGCTACTACCGTGGAGCGGAGTCCTTCTGAAAAATAGCTCAAAAACAAGGCCAAATTGGCGTTGGCATCGCGTGCAAGAGTTAAAACTTGGCTGCGAGACTTTTGAGAATCCGCTTGGGAGTCAAGGTCAATGGTCACCAGTCCAGCTTGCTTGACCGCTGCCAGAATACTCTGTGCAATTATGGTCTCTCGTTGTAAGTCATCCGCCTCGTCTAGTGACTCGGGCTTTAAGATCGTCAACGACATACCAGAGTGGGCATTTTCGCCTTGGATTTTTGCTAGTCGGTCTCTCTCAGCATCGACTCTTTGTAACGATTCTTCGGTAGCGGTCTTGGGAAGCTCAGCTTGGGATGGTTCTTGGCCAAACAACGTGAGCGGAGCGAGCAATAGACAGAGCACAAGCAGCAGATACAAGGGCAGTTTTTTGTTCATTCTGATATCCACTCCTTACTACTTGTGATCCATAATTCTCACACCATTCCAACCTTCTGGCGGTGGAGTGTCAATATACCCTTGGCAGATTTCTAGCATGCTGGTAGATGCGAAGTCGTCGGGCAAGTTTGCTTGCACTTTCTTAAATAGATCACGTGCCTTCAAAAAATTCCTGCCAACATAGAGTTCCATTGCCTCATTGTGCCAGGCCCAAGCCGCTTTTTCTTTGTCGTCAATCTTGTCTTTGGCAGTATAGATTCTCACGCCAAGACTCTTTCCCTTTACGGCCACGGTGTCAATAAATCGGGTTGGCACAAAAGTTTCCACGCGTTCCTTGAGGCTTTCGGTTATCAAGAGTGTTTGGTGGTATTCTTTGGTTAAGCCTTCTAAGCGACTGGCCAAGTTTACGTTGTCGCCTATAACGGTATAATCCATTTTTTTTTCGGTACCAATATTGCCCACTGTTACCTTGCCGTAGTTGATGCCAACCCCGATGTAAAACGGTGGTTTGCCCTTGGCTATTTGTTGACGATTAAAGACTTCTACTTGTTGCGTCATTTCGATACCGGCTAGGACTGACTGCAATGCATCATCGTCGTGTGCCACTGGCGCACCAAAAAACGCCATAATGGCGTCACCAATGTATTTGTCAACAATGCCTTTTCGGTTGACTATTAGGTCGACCATAAACGAAAAATATTGGTTGAGGCTTTGCACAAGATCATGAGGGTGCATTTTTTCCGAAATGGTAGTAAAGCCTCGGATATCAGAAAACAGCGTAGAAACGTCGACATCACGGCCAACCAACATTTCTTCCGGATTGGTCTCGACTTGATTGATGACTTCTTGTGGAACATAACGCTGGAAGATATTGCGAATGCGGGCTTCTTTTTTTTGTGCCAAAACCGCTTGTAAGGCATAGTTTTTGATCTGCTTCCAAGCCTTGTCCAATTCGTTGGTCATAATATTAAAGGTATGGGCCAAGACGCCAGTTTCGTCATTGTATTCGACCTCAACCTGCTTAGACAAATCTGCTGAAGAAATTATTTCCTTCATAGAATCTACTATTTTTCGCAGTGGTTGAGTTAAGCGCTGCGAGAAAATAAAGAGCAAGATACTGGCCAAAGCGAGTGTTAAGACAGAAATTATAAGTGTTCGGACTGCTATTTGGTTAATATCACCATAAAACGCGGCGGAAAGGTCGCTTACAAAGTAGTACCAATCAAAAGGAGCAAAGTAGAAGCCTCGTCCAACACGGTCTTGCCCCTCGAGCCGCACCGTCATAATGGAGGATTGATTGCCTTTAATCTGTGCAACAAGCTGCAGGCCTTCATCAGGCCCCAGGTTAACCGCCCTTGTTTGCGAGCCTGGTTTGCCGTCGCGTCCGAGGGCCACTATGAGTTCGCTCGGCTTTCGTATCAGGCCGCGTGCATAGACTTCTACACTGCCCTTGTTTGCTTGTATCCAAGCCTCTTGGTCAGTCTTGTTGTTGTCAATCAAGAGTTGCCATTGGCTGTCAGCGTATTTTTGCAGTTCAAAGACTTTAAATCCCAAAAAATCTGAGGTCACACGATTGATGCCAGAAGCCGCCGAAAAGTACGATGCAATGCCTACCAAGATTGCTGCCGTCGCCAGCAGCGGTAAGACCAATATGATGATTTTAAACCTAATGCTCATTGTATAGAGCATAGTCTCTTTGGAGAAATCCTACAAGTTTTTTAGCTCAAGTCGTACCTTTGATCTGCCTCTGTCGCCAAGATTCATAGAGTAGTAGAGTGGCAGCCTGTGCGACGTTGAGGCTATTGACGCTGCCACGCATAGGAATTTGAACCTGCTCCCTTGCAGCTTGCAGCCAGAACGAGGATAGACCCTCTTTTTCGGTACCCAAAACTAGGGCGCACGAAGCAGAAAGGTCGCTTTGCCAGATACTCTTGGTGCCAGAGGGGCTGGCAGCAAAGATCTGAATCTCGTTTTTTTGCAACCAATCAAGTGCGTCCTGATTGCTGCACTCTACCACAGCTTGACTAAAAATGCTGCCTTTACTCGCTCTCACCACGTTTGGGTTGCCAGGATCGGTTCGACCGTCGCAAACCAAAACGCCATCGGCACCAACTGCGTCAGCCGAGCGTAGGATTGCACCAAGGTTGCCGGGCTTCTCAAGTTGCTCAGTGACCACAAGTAAGGGATGAGTGACCTGTCGATCCACGAGACTAGCTTGCAACTGATCAAGTGACAAAAAAGTCTTGTGAATAACGGCCAACCAGGCGTCAGGGTGCTCGCGATAGCAGAGTTTTTTCATCAAATCTGCAGAAATTTCGTGTATTAGCGGCAAGCTTGCCTCAAGCTGCAGCACTAGTGCTTCTTCGCCAGCCTTCAATAAAGCGGGACACAAGAATAGGCTCTGCAAGCGTGCGTGATTGGCCAAGGCTAGGCCCAGTTCTGCAAAACCTTCTACCAAAATCAGTCCGGTCTCTGTGCGAGTGCGGCGATTTTGCAAGGATAGTACCTGTTTTAAGCGTTCGTTCTGAGGGCTGCTAATGCTCAAGCGTTGTGACATAAGCCAAAGAATACCGTATAGTTAAACCGATGAAAAGTGAAGCTACGCTGCAGCGCCTCGACCACTATTGTTGGCAGCTGCATCCCGACAAAAGCGTCAACGCTTGGCGGGCGTTGATTGCTCAGGGCTTAGTGCGCGTCAACGGGCGACCTGCTTCAAAAGGCACTATGATAGGTCGCCAAGACCAAGTCACAATCGACCAGGTGTTTTTGCAGCGCACTAGCGAGCTGGGACCAGGTCGAACTAAACATCTGTCTCCCGATGCAGCCAACTTAGCCCTCGTGTATCAAGATGACTATATAATAGTCATCAATAAACCATCAGGAATGCCTTCTCATCCGCTACTTTTGGAAGATCCAGTAACTGCGGCCGATCTGTTTGCAAGTTTGGAGCCAAAATTTTGGTCAGCAGGGCCAGTTGAACGGGAAGGTGGCCTTCTACAGCGACTCGACAATGACAGCAGCGGACTCTTGCTTGCCGCACGCACTGTCCAAGCTTGGCATGAGTTTGCCCCATATTTTAGAACTGCAACTATCGACAACCTGTCCCAAGAGCATTCTGCCAAGAAGAGCTATCTGGCGCTCGTACACGGAACCATGGAAAGACCTCTGCGATGCAACTTGTCCATCAGTCATGACGGCCGAGACTCAAGAAAGATGACCGTTGCCAGTATTAATGACCATGTGTTGCAAGTCAAAGCCTGGGGTGAGCCGCGAGGCAAAGCGCGCGAGGCGCTGTCTGTCTTTACGCCGGTGGCCCAAGCCGAGACAAGCCATTTATTGCCAGACAAGAGGCTCGACCAGCATTATATAACCTTGGTGCGAGTGGAGCTGGGCCATGGACAACGTCATCAAGTTAGGGTGCACGCAGCAGCCCTGGGTTTTCCGCTGGTGGGAGACACGCTCTACGCGCCAGACGACAAACAAGAAGTTTTGCAGCTCAATAGCTTGCTTGGAAATAAGCACCTTTTGCACGCCCATGAGCTTCAATTCTGGCATCCATTTCTCGAGCAAGTCATGTTCCTTGGGGCGCACCCGTCTCAAAAATTTGGACAAATTTGTGACCAAATTGGCATCAAGCTTGATGTTCTTCCAAAAAAAACTCATAGTAGTCTAACTAAATCCTAACGTATTGTCCATAAATACTCCCTAACGATGCGCCGTATCAGTAGAAAATACGAAAATAACATACCAAAATGTAGTAGTTCAAAAAAATGTCATCAAATATGTAATAAAAATACTATTTTTCAATTTTTTATACCTCGTTGTGTTGTCAAAGATTTTCTAATTTGCTAAGCTCTCAACAAGAAGCGCGGATCTGATCCGCAGCTAAAAATGGTCGGCCCCAAAGGCTGTTCCAAAAAGGAGATTCTTGTGAAAAAGATCCTCGTAGTTTTGTTGGTAATGATGGTCGGCTTGGCTTCCTTGTCAGCACAACAAGAAATGGCAGCCAAAGAAGAAATGGCAGCACCAAGTGTTGGAGTAACCAGTGGGTTTGAAGTTGGTACAGATTTTGCCAGTGTATCGGTTACACCATCATTTGATTTTACCACTTCAACTGGTATTGCCAGTTTTTCTGCCTATGGTGAGTTTACCGCAGGTTTGTTTGATACAGCTGGTATTTCTAGTGTAGACCTTGGTACATCAGCAGCATTTGATTTTGACTTGGGAGGCGCAACACTTTCACCATATGTCAGTTTTGATGTAGCGTTTGATAGTGCCAGTGTCTTGTCCGGGACTTCAGATATTGGTATCGCTTTAGGCATAGATCCTGTCTATTTTGATCTTTCTACAACCTTGCTTTATGACGCAGGGACTACCTTTAACTTGTATCTTGAGTTTGGTGGTGCAGTGGACATTTTTGGCTTCTATGTTGGTTCTGGCTATGACTTTACGGATAGCGCCTTTGCTGGCATAGATTGGGGTATCAGTTTTGACCTTGGTAGCGGTGTAAGTCTATACACTGACGGATCTATCGCGAGTGGATTCGACGGATACAGTCAGAGCATTGGTGTCTCGGTAAGTTACTAAAACTTTCTGAGCAAGTAATTGCTTTAACTAAGGCTGTTTGGGTTAATCCCAAACAGCCTTTTTTGTTTCTAAACACAAGCGACGGGAGTTTTTTTATTGATGGTTTGAGCATAAAAAAACCTTCCAAGTGGAAGGTTTTTTCAATGCCGCCGGGCAGAATTGAACTGCCGACACGTGGATTTTCAGTCCACTGCTCTACCAACTGAGCTACAGCGGCGTCACTTTTATGAAAGCGTGAGACAGTTTATAACCTGCCCAAAAAAAACTGTCAAGTCATGGAGCCTCTTTTGGGTTCAAGTGCTTATTCCATTTGGCAATGCTCTGTGATACTTTATGGCCCATGAAATGTGATCTCGAGAAGCTTTACACATGGACAAACAAATTGCTGCTCGCAAGTGGACTAAACGCTGATCACGCTGGCATTGTTAGTGATGTTTTTATGCGAGCCAGCCAAAGGCAGATGGGCCATCATGACCTGAGTTACCTACCGCAACGTCTTTTGTGGTTGCATGAGGCTGGCGTCAAGGCCAAAGCACAGCCATTTAGGGTTTCTGAAGGCCCAGCTTTTGAGGTTTGGGATGGAGACGCTGGTCTTGGTGAGTTGGCTTGCGCCACTATCTGTAAGCAGGCTATCGAACGCGCCAAAACAAGTGGTGTGGCCTTTGCCAGCGTGCGCCATAGTAATCATTTTTTGGCTGCTTCTCCGTATACCGACATGGGGCTCGAGGCGGGGTGTCTTTTGCTGGTCTGGTCCAATACCGACGCCGGTATGTCGGGGCCGGGTACTGGAAAAAACATCATTGGCAACAACCCAGTAGGCTTTGCTATCGAAGTCGCACAAGCAGCACCGCTCTCAGTTGATACCTGTTTGGCCTACTCTTCGCTTGGCAATTTGCGGGACTTGGCTCTCAATGCTTCTGAAGTGCCATCGTATTGGGGCAACGATAAGTCTGGCAAACCAAGCAGCAAGGCAAGTGAACTATTGGACGGTGGGGCAGTGCACCCAATTGGTGGGCACAAAGGCTTTGGCCTAGCTCTCTTGCACGAAGTTTTGACAGGTATCTTGTCAGGCGGTACCACCCTTGACCAAGTAGCATCAGGCGGAGGCATTAACACCCACAATCAATCGGTGCTTGTGTTTGATCTGGAGTTTTTTGGTGGTCGCCAAGAGGTGGCCCAACGCACGGCTGACATGCTAAGTCGCTTACTACAAGTCGAAGAAGGGCTGCGTTTGCCAGGGCAGCACAGTCACCAAGCGCGGCTGCAGAGTCTTAAAGAAGGTATTGAGCTGAGTCCGTCTACGCTAGAGCAACTGCGCTGGTGGTCGCATAAACTTGATGTCCAAGCTGCTTATTGAGGGTGCTTGTTTAGCAAATAGTGCCTAAGTTGGTCAGATGCAAGATCGTCACAGACAAGATCCGGTTTGTAGGCCCATTGTTTGAGCTCGTCTTTTTTGGTGACGCCAGTCAAAACCAAGCAAGTGTGCATGGCAGCAGCCATGCCGGCTGCTATGTCAGTGTCCATTCGGTCGCCGATCATCAAGGCTTGCTCGCTGTGCACCTGGATGCCTCGTGTTGCAAGACTTAGCATGAGAGGATTAGGTTTACCTACGATATAAGGTTTTTTTCCGCTGCCAGTTGCTATGGCGGCCAACAAAGCACCGCAGGCCGGTTGGCTGCCAAATTCGGTAGGGTCGGCTTGGTCGGGGTTGGTGCCAATAAAGCGAGCTCCCTTGCTAATTAGCTCGGCAGCCTTGGCCAATTGTTTAAAGTCAAAGTCATGGCTCATGCCCACCACCACATAGTCCGCTTGCTGAGCAGCCATATCCAAGATCTGCATGCCAGCATCGCGCAACGCACTGCGTAACCCATCACCACCCAAGACCCAAACAGCAGCATGGGGACTCTGGCGTTTGATAAACTGCGCCGTCGCCAGAGCAGCCGTCATAAAGTTGCTCGCATCAATCCCGTCGATGCCCATGGAATTTAACTTCTTGCACAAGTCCTGTGGACTGCGTTCGCTTATGTTGCTTATAAATACAAGTTTGATGGCCAGGGCTTGCAAAAATCTAACGAACTCTTTGGCGCCATCGATCAGTTTTGAGCCACGGTAAATAACTCCGTCCATATCACACAAAACGGCTTTAATCATGACAAGTAGGTCCTCGTTAGTCGGGATGGAATCCCGCAACATATCTCATAGGGTATAGTTTGGGCAATCTCCGCCAAGTCGCCCGCATCCTGGGCGGAAGGGCTAGGTCCAAAAACTACCAGCTCTTGCCAACGATCTGCTGGGCAAGCAATTGGACGACCTTGGTCGTCGCGCGATGGACCCAAATCCAGCATACATTGATCCATACAGATAGTCCCAATCTGCTGCCAATGGTGACTGCCGTCCAAATTGCTAAAGCAAATTTTGCCACTGGCGAGTCGAACGAGTCCATCTGCATAGCCGCAAGCGACCGTAGCAATCCAGCGCCAAGACTGGGTGGTATGTCGCAGTCCGTAAGAAACGCCTGTCTGGGGAGCAAGTTCTTTAATAAAGCTTATGTTACTTTTTAAACTCATGATTGGTTTGAGGCCCAATCTATCGCCTTTTTTTCCCATTGGATGATAACCATAAGCAGCTATACCGATTCTAAGCATGTCAAAGCGCGCATTTGGAAAATTGATGGCGGCCGCCGAATTACTTGCGTGAACTTGACCAGGGTCGACCCCAGCTGCGCGTATCTTGGCAACTGTATCACAAAAAAGTGCCACTTGCTTGTCAGAAAAGCTTCTGTCCTCCGCGTCGGCGACCGGGAAGTGTGTACAAGTACCCATTAATTTGAGACTCTTTTTTTCCTTAAAAATCTGCTTGGCCAATGATAGTGCTTGGTGGGGGGCGCAGCCAATACGCGCCATTCCTGTGTCAATTTTTAAGTGTACTTTTGCAACGGCACCAAGTTTTTTGGCAAGCTGGCTGGCATGCATAACGTCATCTTGGTGGGCAACAAGAAACTCTATGTCGTGTCTAATAAGCACGTCGATTTCAGCAGGACTAGAAAGTCCAAAATAAATGATACGTCCTTGGTCTTGGCTGTCCCGCAGCTCAAGTGCTTCTTGTGGACTTGCTACACCCAAGGCCTCTATACCGAGCGAACGAGCGTAAGCGGCAATAGCCGCAGAGCCGTGACCATAGGCGTTGGCCTTTACTGCCAAACAAATTGTTGTACTTTGACTCAAAGAACCCATTAGTTCTAGATTATGACGCAAGGCTCTAAGATCGATAATTACCGAACTGTTTCGCATGCATCAATCCTATCAGCTCAGAGACCTGTACCTCAATGCTTTTTGTCAAAAATGCTTGGAGCTTTTCAAGGTTTATGTTATAATTAAGCTGTGAAGTTGTACCCGGTTCTTACCACGGTCCTAATTGCCTTTCTCGCACTTAATGCCTGTACGGATACTGGTACCTTTTTGCCCAATCTTTCTTCCTTAGAAAACGATCAAGCACAACGTTTTAGATTGCCTCAAGATGGCGCCGTGCTAGATTACAGCAGATCGTTCCCTTTGGTGATTAACGACTTAGCCGGCTCGGTTCCGATCTCACTTAGCTTTTCCTTGCTTACAGGCGCAAGCGGGGAAGAACAACTGAAGAGCATAAGCTACCCAGAGACTGGTGCTGCTTTACAAATAAATTTGCCAGCCTTGACTGATGGTAGATACCGTTATCGAATAGTTCTTCAAGAACAAAACAGCGAGAAGACGGTTGTTGAGCGCAGTTTTCTGATTTTGGCAAACCCCCCCAAGATAAATTCAATTGCCAGCTATCCCTCAATTCCAACTGCCAATGTTGATATTCTGCTACAAGCGAGAGTAGAGCGCACCGACGCTCTCAGCTATTTTGCACGCTGGAAGCTTGGTGGCAAGGTTGTCAAAGAAGGTCCACTTGCATCGTTTCTTGCTGGACTAATGCTGCGAGCTCCTGATAGAAGTGGGATCCACGCTGCCAGCCTGGAGCTCTATCCGATTTTTGATGAGCAGACAACGTTTGACTATCCAGCGCCAGTTAATCATTCTTTTGATATCGTTGTTGCTGATAAAGCCTTGGCAGAATCCGGAGATCTTGGCCCAGCCAACAGTTTCTCGGTCAATCTGCACTTTAAGGGTCACTTTTTTGCGGAGCATGAAACACAAAACGGTTCTGATTCTGACCGCATTAGTGGTGAGCGAGTTTTGCTCGCGGATAAGTCGAATTATGGTTATCGTCTCGGCCAAGGCAGCATTGCCGTGCTTCCATTTGCTCTCTTAGCAAACTACTCAAGCGATTCATTTAACCAAGTCCTTGTGACAAAGATAAAGATTTTACAAGCCAGCAAGGGTAGCCTTTTAGTTTCGCACCAGGCAGATGGTGGACAAAGTTTTGCACTTTCACTTGACGAGCAAAGCCGCTTAGTTGCCGAGTGGACAGTTGCAAATAAAGTATTAAAGGCCCGTTCAGAAAGCCCAATTGGCGTCAATACCTGGCAAACTATTCGCATTGCGCTAGTTTCCGTGCAAGGAAGGCGTAGTCTATTGGGCTTTTTTGAAGACCAAAGCCTCGAGGCTAGTTCTCAAGATTCCCAAGAGTTTCTGGCAAATAGACAGGAATTGGTGGACGCGCAAGGTTCAGAGTCACAAGGACAAACTCGATTGGGATCAATAGAAAAACCAATCTTTCTAATAGACGAGTTAGGCGTTTTTAATCCCGCTTTAGCCGAGGGCAAGAAGCTCTCTAAGTCAGCGTTTCAGACCTTGATGATGTATGAGTTTGGTTCCAGCCTATTGTTTGCCGAAGATTTTTCAGAAGGTCAGTTGCCAAGGAATTTTGACGCAGAAGGTGAGATTAGTATCCAAAACGGCCACGCTCAATTGAGTCGAGGTGCCAGTTTGGGCTTGCCAAGCTTGGATAGCCAGCGTGGGGGGATAGAATTGAGGTTCGCTTTTAAGAAAGCGCCAGAAAAATTAGCTCGTCGCCTAAAGTTGGACCTTGATGGTCTCGGCCAAGAGCCGATATTCGTTTTGTCAGACGGGCGCCTTGTGCAAGGTAACACTGCTGCAAGCAGCTCAGATGTCAAGGCCTTGCTGTCGATTGCATTGAGAATTGAAAGACAAGGAAACACCTTAGAGATTAGCACAAGCATTGACACCGGCAGCCATAATCTTGCAATTAACACGGTCAGCCATAGTCTGACAATTACCATGGCCAAAGATTCAAAACTCAACTTAAAAATTCTTTCTGATGATGGACCAGTAGAAGTAGACAAAGTAAGTTCTTGGCTCTTGCCTGACCAAGTCTTGTAGCCCTTATACCGTAACTTGGAGTTTTTAGTGCCTCGAGCTTTCATTTCTTTGTCATTGATGTCTTTAGTAGCGTGTTTACTTCTTGGACATCCACTTGCCGCCCAAGAGCTCGTTGCAACTAAGTCGGTTGAACTTCTGCCAGTTGATAGCGTTAAGCTGGTCTCGCCACCAGACTATGTGGAAGAAGCAAAAAAAAATATGCTTGCTCAGCTAAGCAAGGCTCTTCAAACCCCAGACCGTTATAAACTTATTCAGCCTAGTGATCAGATTGGCACCAATGGAGCCGGCCCAGTTGCGGCTGCTGGTTCACTAGACCCTGGACTGCCAAAAATTGAAGCTCAAACAGTGTCAGACTATAGCATCCTGCTTCGGCTAACAAAGTTAGAACAAAACTTGGTCAATGAACAAACGATCTTACATGCCGTAATCGAGATAGAGCTAAGCTCAACCACCAGTGTCAGGTTAAATGTCCCGCAAAACGTCACGCAAAACCAAAGCTTAATATTGCGAAGCCAACAAAGCTTTGACCAAGTGATCCAAGGGACGCCGGTAGCTGCTTTTCTAGAGGGATTCGCAACTATTGTTCCGGCCCTAAGGCAAGATCTGTCACGCTTTGCCTTGTTCTTTCGCTTTGCAGAAATTGCCAACCTGCGGGCTAACGAAACCATTCTGGATGTCGGTCAATATGCTGATGTGCAAGTTGGCGACCAGTTTGATGTATTTGATGCCAATAGCCTTAGCAATCAACTCGCCAGCCAAAAAAAGGCTCGCGTCGCTGTGGTGGCGGTGCGCAATAGTTTTGCTGTGGTCCACATATTGTCATTAAACCGAGCACTTGCCGCTGGTGATCAGGCTGTGCGTGTGGATGTGTTTGGACTAGAAATTGGTCTCGCCAACACCTACTACCTGCAACAGAATGCTCCGGGAGGAGCAAAGATCACCGAGGATCGTACCTACACAAACACGGATGGCACAAGCCGCACCTTGCTTGCTTCGCAAAGAACTGTCCCTTTTGATCTCGCCGTGCACATCTCGCTCAACAAGTGGGTTTACTATGTCCGTCCTTATCTACAAATTGGACTTATACTAAACACCGACTGGTATTTTGAAGACCTCGATCCTGCTTACCAAGTGTACTTTGCTGCGCTTGGCCTTGAATATAGACTCAATCTCGGTATCTTTAACATTAGTCCGCGCGTTGACCTGGCTTTGGTCACCATTGACCCAGCCGCCGATCAGCTCTTGTTTGTAGCCGGCGGAATTGTAAGGTCAAAAATAAATGTCTCCGTCCTAATGTTTGAGGCTTTTAGATTTTGGCTAGAAGCAGGCTACCAAATAGGCTTTGGGGAGCACTTCCAAGGATTCATCAGCAACTCACTTGGATTTGGACTGAGTTTGCAATGAAGTACTGCAAGTGGGGACTTTCTGTCATGTGTCTTGTGGTTTTTGTTAGCCTGTGGTCGTGCCAAACTAAAGTGCCTCTGGAACAAAATGATTCTGTGTCAAAAATCGAAGCGATCAAAACAGAGACGCTTGCTGAGCTCTTCCAAATGCCCAAGAAAGTCGTCCTTTATTTGATAGAGACCGCGGCTCATGAAGCTGAGCTTCTTGTTTTTTTAGAGCCCTATTTTGCAAAGGCTCGTGAAGAATTACTAAAAAAAACCAGCCTAATCGTTTTGGCTCAAGAAAGTCTTGATAATAGTGCTGCTATTATTGAGGCCACCATCAGCATTGTTCGTAGCAAAAGTTCAAAAAATTTTTACTCGCAAGCATCTTTGACCTTGTCCGGTTCGTTTATTGATCAAATAAAGCTTGATCTATCAGCCACAGTTGGACCAAATGTCTTAAGCACTGTTTCTAGTGATGACGCAGATTTTAGAGCAATACTTCAGGCATATCAAAAACTCCTGGCTTGGCTTGCGGCACTAGCAAATAAATAGTCAACTTTGCTTGACAGTCTCATATGCTTGCATAACACTATTGAATGAGCCTGTGTTTCAGGCGGATGGAAGACTCTTGACCCGTGGGCTCAAAAAATCTTCCGAGATCTCGCTTTCCTAACTTTGGGGGAATATATGAAGAAAGTACTTGGACTTATCGGCCTTGTAGCTATTGCACTAACTTTGGTTGTTTCTTGTGGTACGCCAACATCAACTGGAACTACAGTCGCTGGTGCTGCTATCGTCAACGTTCCGGCTTATAGAATCGTTTCGAATCAGAATTCAGATTTTGGTGGTTCAGTACCTTCTTGGGTAACTGCCAGCATAACGAGTCTAGAGAGTGCTCCTGAATACAAGGACTTTTATGTATTCAAGTTTGAAGGCACTGGTGGCAATCTGGAAGGTACTAAGTTAAAGGTTACCAACCTCAATGCAGCCGGAGAAATTGCTAGATTTATCTCATTGCGTGTACAAGCATTGTTTGCAGGCGCTCAAGTTGGTGACGAGAACAAGCTCGAAACTTACATGGAAAACGTTGTTAAGACACTCGCTCAGACCACCATCAGTGGCTTCCGTAAAATTGACGACTTTTGGATCCAACGAGAATTTACTAAAGATGGCCGTACTGAGTACGTCTACCGGGTTCTCTATACCATCGAAAAAAACACTGTAAAAAAACTGCTTGGTCAAGCCGCAGAAGCTCAACCAGATTCTCCAGAAAAGCAAACCGCCAAGTCTCGCGTAATGCAGATCATGGAAGGTGGCTTGCCAGCACTCGCCGGTCAAGAATAATTCTAGACAATTGTTTGTAGGGATCCGCAAGGATACAAGCGCATCGCCACAAGCGATGCGTTTTTTTTTGTGAGGGAAGGAAACTATGCGGAAAACATCCATATTTATTATCAGCTTTTTGTTATTGGTTTCGGGATTGTCAGCCCAAAGTGGCGTATTTAATAGTACTGGCAGTGCAAAGACCGAGTATGCTGCTTTGCAGGCTGCAATTCTTGGTTTGGTCAACCAAATTGAAGTTAGGGTTAAGTCTAGAACCGGTTCAGCTATTATTGTAGAAGGGCAAGACAGCCAAAGCAAATCAGATTTTGCTTCTATTTCTGACTTGCTGGTGGAATCCAACGTTGTCCTGATGGGCCTGAAGTATGATGTTCAGACACCAAGTAAAGAAGGGGGAAGCTTTGTGGTCAAGGCTCGCCTCGAGGCGGACTACAGTTTGCCTCTCTATCGCTTGCGCCTGGCTGACCTTGCGCGGCAGATAAAAGTCGGCAAAGACCTTGTCGATGCCAAGGGAAGCACCAATAAAGAATTGTATGTTCGCGCGATGGCAAGACTTCTTGACGAGTACCAGCGCTACCGTTGGGTAGCAATTGCCTTGGGCGCTGACGACAAAGAGCTCGAGTCGGTGCCACTAAACGCCATTGAACTAGCTGCCCAACAGACATTTGCCTCTCAGACTATTGATACCATGGAAAAGGCCGCCTTGCGCCTAACGGAAGGTATTGCGCTTTACAGTCGCAAGGCACGTGCCAAGGTTTATGTAGACTTTTCGCCAAGCCAAGGCAGCGATGTTAACCAAGCATTTGGCAATGCTCTAAGAATGTACGTTGAATCAGTTTTGGTTAATCAAGGGGTGGCAGTGATGGAAAAGCCTGACAATGCCGTCCTGATTGTTTCGATTGACTTTGCAGCCGTGGTTTCGGCACGTGATCAGTCCTTGCAGCATCTGGAGGCTCAAGCCAGTTTGTATGAAAAGGCTGGCAGCAATGCCGGCTTGGTAAGAAAAAATAACGTCGTTAGGATTCTGCCCCAAGCGGCAAGTTCTTACAGCTATTAACAGGAGAGAAGAATGACAAGGAACGCGTGTGTGACATTGTTTCTTTTTGTTTTGGTCGCCAATCTGTCGGCACAGTCCGAGACAGCCCAAGGCTTTTGGACGGCACAAGGATATCACCATCAAAGAGAATCAGAGGCCCTAAAGCAAGCCACCGAAAAGCTTTTGTGGCAAATTGAACTAAGGGTTAGCAGTACTTCTGCTTTTTCGGCGATACTTGATGAGCAAGGAAACTTTATGGATTTTGACCCTTATTCGCAATCCAGAGAAGTTTTTGAAAGCCCTGTCCAGGTTCTCAACGCGACACAGTCAACTGCCCCACGGGCAACGATCAATAGCCCTTTTGCAATTACCTTAAATTATCGAGCCCCAACAAGTTTTGAAGCCTACAATCGTGGCCTAAACCAAGTGTCGGCTCTGCTCAAAGAAGCACTCAATCATCTAAAGACAGTTGTGTCCCTGGATGAAGCAGAACTAAGTCAAAAAGCCATCATCGCCTATTTAGAAGAATATCAAAAATACCGAAATATGGCTGTGTTACATGGTTTGACGGAAGACTACCTAGCCTCGGTACCTTTGCTCATAGCCGAATTGCAAGAAGACACCAAAAAGAATCAATACCTCTGCGATAGTTTAGAACGCATAAGCAGCAAGGTGATAGGCTTCCTTCGCAACGACTTTGAGCGCTCTGGTGCAAGTATCTTCATCGAAGCTGCTGTTTCACTTAAAGCAACGAAATCTACTTCTTTTTCTAACGAGCTAAAATTGGGGCTTGAGAGTGGTCTACGTCAGGCAAAGCTCAAGTTCGCTAGCTCCGCGCGCGCTGCCAGGTGGCTGCTGCGTTCTAACTACGTGGTGCTTAGAGACAACTTAGGTAATTTGAACGGCATGGACTTGTATTTTTCGCTCGTACCCAACACAGGTCCAGAAAAGGGCATGGTCAAGCAACGCCTAATTTTTAAAGTTCTCAATCAGGTTTTTGATAAGTTTGATTACTAGTTTTATTTTGGAGGACTTGGTCATGAATCTCAAAGAACGCTTCTTACTAGGTCGTAGTGGACCAAAAATACTACTTTTGGTTTGCATGGTATTTGTGGCCCTTGCTTGGGCACCATGTTTGGTTGCGCAGCCAATCAGTATTGAGTTGCGAGGCAAAGGACTTGCAAGTCTTGAGGGCATTCTAATAACGCCTGACGGAAATAGTTATCAAGTCCTGCGTGCGGTGCGGGGTGAGCAAATCTTGGCCGACGGCTCGGCCAAGGCCAGCCGAGGTAATTTGGCAGCAGGGATTGTCGGCACTTGGACCATAACGCGACTGTTGCCCGGCAGATATTCGTTTTTTGTAAACGACTTGGCGGGCTCAGATGAAGCCCCAGGAGAAATGACTTGGTCAAGCGATAGTGCCACGGTGGTAATCAGAAGGGGCAACACGACTGAGGAAATCAAGCCAGCAGCTTTGCGCAATGGAAAATCTGCCCGTGGGCGAACTTGGCACGCCTTTGATATTGACGGTTCCAGCGGGGAGACCGGAATTGTCAATTTAGTCTTTCCCTATCGCAAAATGGTGTATGGCTATATCGCCGATGCTGTAACTGGTAGAGGCGTAGCTGGCGTAAAGGTTTCTTTGCACGATGAAAGAGGAAATGTCGTTGACGAAATGAACACTGAGGCTGGCGGACTCTATATGGCTTTTCCACCGGGGCCAGGAACCTGGAAGGTTCGTTTTAATAAAGAGGGCTTGATAGCGACCGAACGTACTGTCCGCTACCTGATAGCTGAGTCGCCGATTAGGTTTGATATTGCTGTTTCTGAAAGGCTAAAAGCAGACCAGATAAGGATAGTCCTCAGTTGGGGGCGCTATCCGCAAGATTTAGACTCCCACTTAAGTGGCCCCGCTGAGAACGACGAAGAGTTTCACATCAGTTACCGGCAAATGAAAGAATATGGCGGTCGCTACTTTTTAGATCGAGATGACCAAGACTCCTATGGCCCCGAAACGGTAACGCTCAACAAACCTGAACAAGGTGAGTTTTTGTTTAGCGTACATGACTATAGCAATATCGAAAAGCCCAAGTCTGGGGCATTGTCCGCCAGCGGTGCGTTGGTGACGGTCTACAAAGGTAGTGCAGTTGTAACTAGTTTTAATGTGCCAAGTGGCAAAGGGACCTGGTGGCATGTTTTGCGGTTTAATGAGTTTGGTGAGGTGACAGCAATAGACCGCATTGATGATAATCCTTTGCCTTGAGCTTGAGGATAGCAGCTCTCCATGATAGTCTAATGGACTATGAAGATTGCGGTCTTATTGTCTGGCGGTGTCGATTCTTCGGTGGCCTTAAATCGTCTCAAGTCTGCGGGTTTTGACAATTTAAAGGCATTTTATCTAAAAATTTGGTTAGAAGATGACACTGCCTACATGGGTGAGTGTCCTTGGGAAGAAGATCTCAACTTCGCAAGTCAGGTCTGTAAAGCGAGTGGCGTTGCCTTAGAGATTGTGCCTTTGCAACTCGAGTATTATGATAGAGTAGTTTCCTATGCTTTGGATGAACTCAAACGGGGCCATACACCCAGCCCAGACATTTTCTGCAATCAAAGAATCAAATTTGGTGCCTTTTTTGAAACCACGGCTGCTAGCTTTGACAAGGTAGCCAGTGGTCACTACGCTCGACTAGAATGGACTGACCAGCCCCGTCCCGGTGCCAGCCATTCTGATGTCGAAGCTTGGAGCAGACTTGGTGCGTTGGAAGAAGACGCTGGTAAGGGTCCTGGTCGTTGGAAGCTCTCGCGGGCACCTGATCCGATAAAGGATCAGAGCTATTTTTTGAGCCATTTGTCCCAGCAGCAACTAGCCAAAATGGTATTTCCTATTGGTAACCTGCCCAAAACTAGCGTCAGGGGACTGGCACAAGAGTTTAAATTAGCCAACAAAGATCGACCCGATAGTCAGGGTATCTGCTTTTTGGGGAAAATTCGCTACCCTGAGTTTGTGCGACACTATTTGGGTACCAAAGACGGCCCTATCGTGGAGCTTTCTAGCGGATTAGTGCTGGGGCGTCACGATGGATTTTGGTTCTTTACGGTTGGTCAGCGAACAGGTCTAAAACTTGGCAACGGTCCATGGTATGTTGCGGCCAAAGATGCCATGCGCAATATTGTCTATGCAGCCCATGCCAACCAAGAAAAGGAACTGAGCCGAACTCAGCTCGAGATCGCCCAGGTCTCTTGGTTGTCTGACCAGCCACCCAGCGATCAGGAGCTACAGTTGTGGAATGCTCAAATTCATGACGAACAAGGCACCAGCGGATTATTTGTAAAATTACGTCATGGTCCTCAGCTCATAGCCTGCACTTTAGAGTCATTGGGACAGGAAGTTGCATCCACCGTAGACAAAAAGTCTGATGAGACAAGTTTAGGCCATCTCAAAATTAATTTGGCAACGGCAGACCGCGGCATAGCCCCAGGGCAATTTGCAGTGCTCTACTTGGGAGAGGAATGTTTGGGCGGTGGCAAGATTCAGGCTCATGGCCTGGCCGACCTTGAAGTACTCCATCAGCGATTTGTATCTGAGCAGTTGCGCCAAGAAAATGAAGCGGCGGCGTTATTGGCAAACAAAAAGTCATTGCGACGACTAGCTCGTTCTAAGCGTGCGTCTTTGTGAAGAAAACTCAAGAGACTTGGTACAAAAAGATTCAAAGTGGGCCTATCACTAGTAGTCCGCTGGAGTTGCGCCGCGCAAGTCAGGCGTTGATTCCACAGGGCCGAGCTATGCGTAAGCGTGTTGGTGGTCTGATTTCAATTGCACCAATGATAGACAAAACCAATCGCCATTTTAGACGATTTCTGCGTCTTATGACGCGCAGTACGGTTCTCTACACTGAGATGATCACCGCTTTGGCCATCATCCACGGCAAACGAAAGCCACTGCTTGATTTTTCACCAATAGAACATCCACTTATCTTGCAGCTTGGTGGGGACAATCCAGAGCACCTAAAGCAGGCAATCAGCATTGCCGAAGACTGGGGATACGATGAGTACAACCTCAATGTAGGGTGCCCCTCCGAAAAAGTGCAAAGAGGCAGTTTTGGCGCCTGTTTGATGGCCGACCCCAGTCATGTCGCCGAGCTTATGGACGCTATGGCTCAAGTAACCAAAAAGCCAGTAAGCATCAAACACAGAGTTGGCATTACAGGCTTTGGCTACGAACGTCAAAGCTATGAGGAACTTGCGGAATTTGTGAGCTGTGTTGCAGCCGCCGGAAGTGAACGATTTGTAGTGCACGCGCGCATTGCAATGTTAGAAGGGCTCAACCCGCGCGAAAACAGAACTATTCCGCCATTGCGCTATCAAGATGTCTACCAACTCAAGCAACAGTTTCCAGACCTGCATATAGAAATTAACGGTCAGATTAAGGACGTGGCTAGTATTCGTCAACATCTCAAAGCTGGTATGGATGGCGTCATGATTGGTCGAGCAAGCTATGAGAACCCATCGCTAATGGCCTATCTCGACGCATTTGAACGTGATTGGCAAGGTGGCGGGTCTCGCAATCCCGAATGGCCACTTCCAAGCTTTGATCGCAGCGACTTGGTCTTAAAATATGCTGACTATCTTGATCAAGAGTCGGGCACTGGTCTAAGTCCACGCGCCCATATTTGGCCAATTTTAGAGCTCTTTAATGGTATCCCCGGTAGTCGCAAATATCGCCAGATTCTAAGTCAGGCTTATCGTCCGCCCGTCTCAGTACTTGGCTTAGCAAAAAGCGCTTTAGAGGCGCTCTCGATTGACTAGTAGCCTTGTTGGGGTATTGACCTTCTTGTCGAGCGCCGTTCTTTTTTCTCTTTCGACCGTTTTCGTTAAAATAATTAGCTCGGCACCTTATGAACTCAACCCGCTGATGCCCACCATGGTGCGCTTTTTTTTGGGATTGTTGGTGTTTGGTACGTGGGTCATCGTGCATAAGGTTGATGTCAGGCCAAAAAATCTTGGGCTTGTGCTGTGGCGCGGCATTCTCAACTCGCTAGCTGTCTTGCTTTTTTATGGTTCTTTGCATTTTACAACAGTCACTAACGCCAACTTACTCAATCTTACCTATCCTGCTTGGATGTTTATTGCTGGGCCATTGGTAACCGGGGAGCGCTCACCTTGGTACTACGGACTCTATCTAATACTGAGCCTAGTAGGCTTTTTTTTGATTTCGGGACTTCACTCACTTGACCTAAACAATGCACAATTTAACGTCGGAGATCTAATTGCTCTGGTATCAGGAATAATTGCTGCATTTGGTATCGCCGTACTTAGGCAATCCCGCAAGTCTGACACTACCCTAACCATCGTCTTTTGGCTTTTTGCGGTTGGTTTTGTGATCTGCTTGGTTCCAACTATTTTGGTCTGGAAGACGCCAGCCGACCTGTGGGCTTGGACCTGTTTGTTGGCCGCTGGCGGCTGTGGAATCCTCGGTCAGGTTATGATCACCTCGGGCTATCGACTGCTCAGCGCCGGCCAAGGTAGTCTAATCTCGAGCTCAGGTATTCTGATTGGAGCCGCCATGGGCATAGTTTTTTTTGGAGACTCGCTTACATGGTTTCTTGTCGTGGGGGCGTTGTTGGTTTTGATCAGTTTGCTTGGTGTCAGTGGCGCTATCATTAAACGATAGTTGGCTCTAAGCTTAGTCAATATACTATACTTCATTAGACATGGATCGACGCAAACCACTAGGTCTTTACCTCATACGAATATTCTTCCTCGGCATTTTTCCAGCGCTCCTTATCTTTTGCACTGTAGCAAGCGTAATTGGCTATGGGATCATCAACCATCAGATTTCTGACAAGTCTCGCTTGCTCACTAAAGTGCTAACACAATCTTTTGAGTCATTTCAAAGTAACACTTCGCGTGCTTTAGGCTTTATTGGCAACAACTTGCAACAAGACAATAGTCTGGCACGAGGTTTGTATAACCCAATCAATCTTCTACTGCAAACCGCCCTGTCGTCGTACGAGTATTTTAATGCCATCTTGGTTTTGGACAAAAAAGGCACCGTACTAGTAAGCGTGCACAGCGATTTTGACTTGCCTGGCATCGACTATTCTCTGCAATCATTTTCAAACGCCGAGAAGGATAAATTTAATTGGTCACTTTTATCCAAGTCTCCCGAAACCAAAAAGAACAGTCTGGCCTTGTCTGTGCAGGTTGGAGAATACGTTCTTGTTGCAATTTTAGACTTGACACCTTTAGAGAAAATCTTTGACGCAACACTTGATCCAGGCAGCGAGATGCTTATTTTGACCGACAAGACTGGTCTTGTTATTGCTCGAAATCATTCAAAAAAAGCATCCGCAAACGCAGTAGATAGAGACCACTTTGCGTGGATGCCTAAGCAAGTAGACCAAGAGTTTTTTGAGACTCAACGTGTCAGCAATAGCGAAGGTTTACTAGAAGTACAGACATTTTCCTTGGGTGTTTCTAAGGTGCTGATGCACCTGGTAAGGGATCAGAACGTTCTCTTTCAAGGCCTACGTACTTACTTGGCGGCGATTGGTTTGGTGTTTTTGATCTTGGTTGTCATTGTTTCTGGATTGGTATTTCCTCTCTTTAGACTGATGTCAGATCAACTAAAAGACATTGTCCTAGCGATTACCTCAATCTCCGACGGTCGACAGGGCAAGATTGCGTTAGCAGGTGAGATAGAAGAATTTTACCAACTTGGCGCGCAGGTTAACCGCATGCTTGCAACCTTACATTCGAGAGAAGGCAGAATCTTGGAACTCAACCTCTCATTAGAAAGCAAAGTAAGAGCGCGAACTGGTGAACTAGAAGACAAAAACAAAGAACTTTCGGAGGCATTGATCAATCTCAAATCTACCCAAGATCAATTATTGTTGTCGGAAAAAATGGCTACAGTTGGTCAGTTGGTGGCTGGAGTGGCCCATGAAATAAGCACGCCAGTTGGTGTTGGTCTTACGGCTGCTACTTATTTGGAAAGCAAGGTGCAGACAGTAAACAAAGCATTTGTGGCTGGTGCTCTAAGCAAAAAGGACTTTGAGGCTTTTATACAAACGGTAAAGGAGTCTAGCCATATTGTTGCGCGAAATCTAGAAAGAGCTTCTGATCTGATTGGCAGCTTTAAGCAAGTTGCGGTAGACCACTCGACCGATGATTTGCGCACGTTTGATGTTAAGGCGTATTGTGAAGAAGTGGTTCGTAATATCAGACCAGCCCTCAAGCATCGACCAATAGAAGTGCAAGTTCTAATAGAAGATGGTATTAGGATTATGTCGTTTCCCGGCGGATTTTCACATATACTCACTAACTTAATAATGAACTCACTTATCCATGGCTATGATCCCCAACAAGCAGGGATCATAAAAATTTCCGCCAGCATGGATGATGACTATTTCACTTTAATCTACTGCGATGACGGAAAAGGCATCACACCAGCGATAAAAGACAAGGTTTTTGAACCATTTTTTACCACGCGAAGAAATGAAGGCAGCTCGGGACTAGGTATGCATATTGTCCACAACATAGTTAGCAATCAACTAAAGGGAAGTTTGGACTTACAAAGTGCTCTCGATCACGGCATGACCGTCACCATTACCATTCCTGCCCATGAATGTCGCGTGTCATCTAACAGGGAAAAGTTATGAATTTTCTGCAAAAGGTGGATAGGGATAAGTCAAAGAACTATAATTTGTATAGGCTGTTGCAAACGGCTCCGGAAGGATGCAATTTTTTGGCAAAAGGGTTGAGTC
The DNA here is from genome assembly GCA_038204425.1 of Spirochaetia bacterium. GTDB lineage: Bacteria > Spirochaetota > Spirochaetia > DSM-27196 > Salinispiraceae > JBBRCZ01. The sequence continues at coordinate 23,678 of JBBRCZ010000020.1, forward strand.
ATGAGTGATGCACCGCTGGTTTTTTTTGACGACTCACGCGTAGAACCCAAACAGGGCGAACAAAGTCCATGGAAGATTATGGTAGTTGATGACGACCATGATGTTCACAGCGTCACAGAGTTTGTAATGCACGGCGTAACCATTCTCGACCGTTCCTTGAGTTTTTGTCATGCCTACTCCGCCGCCGAAGCGCGAGAACTTTTGGCCCACGAACAGGATATTGCTGTCATTTTGCTGGACGTAGTAATGGAAAGCGAAAATGCCGGACTTACCTTGGTCAAGCAAATTAGAGAAGAACTTGGTTTGCTTTCTACAAGAATTATTCTGCGCACAGGGCAGCCTGGGTACGCCCCTGAGTACGAAGCCATCCGCGACTACGACATCAACGACTATCGAACCAAGTCCGAGCTCAGTTATGCTCGTTTGTTAACTTCTCTCACTGCCGCGATTCGCTCTTATGTTCAAATCAAAGATATTGCCGAGAATAGTCGCGGCTTGGAGTACATCATCCAGTCTGCTCCCCGTCTTTTGACTTTAACCAGTGAAGAATCATACGCCAGCGCCTTGATAGAACAAATCGGCGGCATCATCAATCAAAAATTTGATGCTTTTGTTGCCAAAATAGACCCCCATACTAGCGGTAGCTATGAGTTCTTGGCCAGCTGTGGCAAGTACAAAAATATAAAGACTCTGAGTAATGACTCGTTGCTTCCCCATTCGGACCTACAAAGTCTCGAAGCGAGTCTAAAGTCATCAATACAGAAACAAGACAGTCTGTTTGGCTATCAGTCTGCTTGCTTGTATATTTCTGGTGGCGATGACCAAATTTTGTGTTTTTACATCGAACTTGCTAGCCAGCTTGTTGATCAAAAACGTCGTATGCTGTCAGTTTTTAGTGTTGCAGCAATTATGGGCTACCAAAACATGTACCTCATGCACCGCTTGCGACTTTTGGCCTATGTTGACCAAGCGACGGGCCTCTACAACCGAACTGGTTTTATTAATGCAATAGATGAACTTGAAACCAAAAGTCGCCAAGGTTTGTCAGTGGTGCTGATAGATATCGAAGGGTTCTCAGAAATAAACGAAGCACTTGGACATGATTTTGGGGATGATCTGCTTCTGGCGGTCGCAAGAAGGCTAAGTTCGGTCTTTGAACATAACATGGTGGTTGGTCGGGTCAGCGCTGACGGCTTTGCGCTTTTGGGTCAAGAAATTTCTTTGGAGCCAGAGCGGATTAGTGACATTTTTGCCCAGCCTTTTGCCGTTCAAAAAAACAGCATGTATCTAAGAGTGGTCTTTGGTCTGGTTCGCCTCGGCCAAGTCCAAGGTGATGGCGCTGACATTGTTAAAGACGCCTTTATTGCGGTAAAGATCGCTAAGTTTCAACAACAGCCGCGCTACTGTTATTATTTGCCACAGCTGGAAGTTGAAACCAGAAAAAAGCTGGCTATGCTTGACGCACTCAGGCATAGCTTAATTGATAACCGTTTGGAGCTCTACTACCAACCTCAAGTCGATACAAGAGATGGGGCTTTAACCGGAATGGAAGCGCTGATGCGCTGGAAGACTGATGATGGTGTTTTTATTCCGCCATCAACCTTTATTCCCTTGGCCGAACAAAGTGGTCTGATTGTGGACATGGGCAATTGGGTGCTTAACGAATCGTGCCGCAATGCTCGTCGTTGGCTTGATGAAGGTCTAAAGCCAGGTCGGATTGCTGTTAACGTCTCGGTTAGACAGTTTCTCAATCCAGCCTTCCTTGATATCTTTGCTGATATACTTAAACGTCACCAATTGGACGAGTCCAACTTTGAGTTAGAAATTACCGAAAGCATGGCCATGCACGATGTTGAAGACGTATTGCGCATCCTAACCGATATGAAGAGCCGTGGTTATTTTATTGCTATAGATGATTTTGGAACCGGATTTTCTTCTCTTAGTTACTTGCAACAGTTACCCATTGATAGACTTAAGATTGACCGCTCGTTTGTAATGGCGATTCACGAGACCGAACGTGACCGAGCAATCGCTGGCCTGATTGTTGGACTTGGCAAAAGTCTCGGGCTGTCGGTAATCGCTGAGGGCGTGGAACATATCCAGCAGTCAGAGATCTTAGCGGCACTTGGCTGTTATGAGGCCCAAGGTTATTATTATGGAAAACCTATGGATTCAAAGGCAATGTTTGAACTCTTGAAGTCAAAAGTTTAGGAAAGCAGTATGAAAATTGTAAACGAAAACCATGAGCTTGTGGCCAAAAATCTTAGTACAAGTTTGCTTGGCAAACACTTGGATCTCGATGAAATACGAATTTTGGTCGATGAGGCCGAACTAATCGAATATGAGGCTGGCGAAGCAATAGTTTTAGAAAAGCATGCCTCTAGTGATATGTTTATAGTTGTACGAAATACCGTCGTAATTGAAGTGGGCGAGGGCCCTGAGGCGGTCTACGTTTGCACCTTGGGCGAAGGCGAGGTATTTGGTGAGGCCGGCCTGTTTGTAAATGTTAAACGGACTGCTACGGTTCGATCCAGTGAAGCCGCTTTGCTATTGCGTATGAAGCGCCTGTCGTTCTTTAATTTGCTCAAAAGTGACTCAAAACTCGGTATCAAGCTTTTATTTATAATTATGTATGGTCTTTTATATAAACTTCGTCTCAGCAATCAAGACTTAGCTCTCGAACGACGCCATGAGCCGCATCAGTCGGACATCGATCGCATGATTGACGAGCTCATCCCCGATGATACAACCAAACTCTTTGCCGACCTCAAAAGCCAACGAACAGTCCCTCAATAGACAGCCAAGGCGTCTGCCAGTATGATCTGGCGGGATGAGTGATAATCGTTGGCCTAACTTTTGGCAGAGTCTGCCGCGCCCCTTTGTGGCACTTGCTCCGATGGAGAATGTCAGTGACTTTGTTTTTAGACAATTGATTGCTGGCTTTGGCGCGCCGGATGTTTTTTTTAGTGAGTTTGTAAGCGCACGAGCCTTGGTTTCTGGCAGGCAGGATGCTTGGATGAGCCTGTGTAATCCTGGTGACCATCCCTTGGTTGCGCAAATCTGGGGCACCGATCCCAAGCTTATTTACGAGGCTGTTAAGCTCTTGTTAGACTACGACTTTGCTGGCGTTGACCTCAATATGGGCTGCCCACAGCCTAAAATCACCCGCAAAGGAGCCTGTGGCGGTCTAATCAAAAACCCTAACTTGGCCTATGAGCTAGTGCGTGCTGCCCAAGAAGCTGCCAAAACATTGCCGGTTAGCGTTAAAACTCGCATTGGTTGGAAGCAGAGTGAGATTGAAACTTGGATTGCTGGACTGCTAGAGCTCAAACCTGCTGCGCTTACTGTCCATGGACGTACCGTCGATCAAATGTCAGATGGCCTGGCCGATTGGACCGCAATCGCCGAAGCTGTGGCACTCAAAAACCAGATTAGTCCACACACCATCGTGATTGGCAACGGCGATCTTGAAATCCCGCAAGAAGTGGATTCTCGTTTTGAGCAGACGGGAGTTGACGGCCTCATGGTGGCACGCGGCATATTTAAGGATCCTTTTATCTTTAGACGCTGGAAAGAAATAAAGAATAAAGCGCCATTGAGCCCAGCCTTTGCTGACCTAGCACTAAAGCAAAGAGTTGAGCTTGCTCGCTACCATCTCGACTTGTTTGAAGAGTTTCGTGGGGACGGACCTCACTTTGAGATCATGAAGAAGTTCTTTAAAGTTTATCTCTCTGGTACCGCCGAGCGCGAGGCAGTTAGAGAGCGGCTTAACCTTACCCATAGCTGGGACCAAGCACGTGCCATTTTGATTGAGCACAGCAGTTAATGGCGTAATTGTGCGCCTGGCCAAATCAGTTGTCACGAGCATTATACTTGCATATACTACCAGCCTTCCACAAAGGAACAGATTGCTAGGTATTGGAGTAGAGCTTGATGAGGGAACTTGAAATCAGAGAAGTGACTAAGCGCCGCGACAAAAGACGCTTTGTTAACTATCCCTTTGCATTGTATAAGCGCCCAGCTCTGTCCCCATCGTTATGGACTCCGCCCTTGTTGATTGAAGAATACCGGACGCTTGATAGCCAAAGAAACAAGTGGTTCTTGCAAGGCGAACAGAGCGAGTTTATTGCTGTGCGCAAGGGGCGTTTGGTGGGACGAATCGCGGCTCATGTCGACCACGGTTACGTTAATTATCAGAGTGATAGGACAGGCTTTTTTGGCTTCTTTGAATGTGACGACGACCACGAGGCTGCCAAACAACTTTTTGCGGCCGCCGAATCGCGACTGCTTGATTATGGTGTACTGGCCGCTATGGGGCCTATCAATCAAAGTCCCAACCAAGTAATGGGTTGTCTGGTTGACGGTTTTGAAAACACAGCTCCGATCTTTATGGGTTGGAACCCCGGCTACTACGACACGCTAATTCAAGCAAATGGTTATACGAAAGAAAAGGATCTTCTTTCGTATCGCATGGATACAAGCGCGCCACTTCCGCAGCAGATACTGCGAATTGCAACTTTGTGTAAGGAACGCGAGCAGATAAGTATCCGCAGATTAAACCTGCGCGAGTTTGACGATTTACTAGAGTCAATAAGGAATATTTACAATGAGGCTTGGGCTGACAAATGGGGTTTTGTACCATGGACAAGGGAGCAGTTTGTTCAACTTGGCAACGATCTCAAACCGTTTATCCACCTGCAAATGTTGATTGTAGCTGAGCATGCTGGTCGGCCGGTTGGTTTTGCACTTGCCATACCTGACCACAGTCAGCTTATGCAAAAAATAGACGGTCGACTTTTGCCTTGGGGTTTTGTTCATTTACTTAAAAACTTCCGCAATACCTCAATTTTTAGAGTGGCGGCCTTTGGTATAAAACCAGCATGGCGGGCTAGGGGTGTTGACGCCCTGTTTGTCTATGAATTATACACTCACGGTATAGAATTGGGATGTAAACTGGCAGAGTTTTCTTGGATTGCTGAAGATAACTATCCTTTACGCAACATGCTCGCTAAGTGGGGCGCTCAAGCTTCTATGACCCATCGTATCTATCGCAAGGAGTTAACATGAAGACCGTATTTCTCTTCCCTGGACAAGGAGCCCAGTATCCAGGTATGGCCAAGGATCTCTACGAGCAAAGCCAAGCAGTCAAAGATTTGTTTGAGCAAGCCTCACAGGCTGCAGGCATAAGTATGACCAAGCTGCTTTTTGAAGGCAGCGAAGATGATCTAAAGGCCACACACAATACACAAATCGCCATAACGTTGGCTAATCTCTCGGCCTCTGCCGTTTTGTCCGAACAAGGTCGCAGTGCTGAGCTCTGCGCTGGATTTTCGGTTGGTGAGTACGCAGCCTTGGCAGAGTCGGGAGTTTTGAGCGCCGAGGACGCCTTTAAGGCTGTCTTAATTAGAGGCGAAGTCATGGAGGCGGCCAGCCGTACTTGTGACAGCCAGCAGGGACCCTCCGGTATGTCCGCCATCTTAGGGATGAGCTATGAAGAGGCCGCGCCAATTGTGCAAGCCTTGTCTGCCGAAGGGGTGTTTATTGCCAATCATTCATCCCCAAGTCAGATAGTAATTGCAGGAACAGCCAGGGGGCTTGAGATTGCCGAGTCAAAACTCAACGACGCGGGAGCTATGAAGGTAGTGCGCCTTAAGGTATCGGGGCCGTTCCATTCGCCGTTACTCGAGCAAGCCAAAAAAGATTTTGCAGCCCGAGCCGCTGCACTCACTTGGAAAAATCCTACAAAACCGATAGTATCAAACGTAAGCGCTGCGTTTATTAGCTCGGGCGAACAAGCTCGAGACTTTGCCGCACAGCAAATTGTATCTACCGTTAAATGGGTTGACAGTATGCGTCTCTTGACTCAATCAGGTGCCTCGTTGGTACTTGAGGTGGGACCGGGTAGAGTGCTTGGAGGCTTGTGGAAGTCGTTTACCAAAGAAATAAGGTGTCAGAGTGCCGGCACGCTGGAGCAGATACAAGCAATTCAATAAGCCGCTTACAGAGACCGTTTCTATAATTTTCCAAGGAGTAAGAATGGAACATCGCATTGTAATTACCGGTATGGACACCATAAATCCGTGTGGAGACACTTTGGATGGCTACTACCAAAACTTGATCCAAGGTAAGTCCGGTGTAAAAAGATGGACTTCACTTGATATGTCCCGTGTAGAAAACAAGGTGGGCGGTGACCTAGGAGACTATGACTGGCCCGCGGCCTTAGAGCGTGTAAAGCATCTTTTTGGCGACCGCTACAAAGCTATAAGAAAGCTTTTTAAGAACGCCACTTTTACCAGCCGATTGTCGATGCTTACCGCCATCAACGCATGGAACGACGCGGGTCTGTTTGCCGAAGGTGCGCGCGACGGTGAAGATCCTTATCGCACTATGTCTATCGTTGCCGGACACAACCTCAATAGCAACTACATCAGCACACAATACGAACAGTTTAAGATTGAACCTGAGTACATGGATCCGCTTTCTTCGGTGGAGGCGATCGACAACAATGTTCCGGCTTTGATCACCGAAGTCTTGGGCTTGCACGGTCCAGCGTATACCCTTGGTGCTGCTTGTGCCTCTGGTAACCTTGCTTTGCGAGATGCTTGCCGCGACATACGCGCTGGAGAAATAGACCGGGCCGTAGTCTGCGGAGCCGTTTTTGATGTGGCGGCTTCCGATATTCAGGCCTCGGCAATACTTAACTCCGTGGTAGTAAAACCCGAGCTCCAAGTTGACCCAACCCAAGCGAGCCGACCTTTTGATCACAAGCGCAATGGTTTTGTTTACAGCCACGGTTCTGCTACCTTGATTGTAGAAAGTCTAGAAAGTGCTCTCAAACGTGGGGTCAGAATTTACGCTGAAGTAGCTGGCATTAAGGCCAGTTCCAACGGTGTGCATTTGCCAATGCCAGCGGCTGAGCACCAAGCTTATGCAATGCGTGAAGCAATCAAACAAGCTGGTCTTGTGCCCGAACAAGTCCAGTATGCAAACTGTCATGCCACCGGAACCCCTGCCGGAGACTTAGAAGAACTAGATGCAATGCGCTTGGTTTTTGGCAAGCACGTGTACAACATGAAGTTTAATGCTCCCAAATCCATGTTGGGACACACTTGTTGGGCAAGTCCTTTGGTAGAAACCGTGGGTGGTATATTGCAGATGATGCACGGTAGACTGCACCCAACTATCAATATAGAAAAGCTCGATCCTCATGTGGATGTCGATGTTTGTGCCAATGTTGCGGTGGACTTTAAGGCCGAGATCATGCTCAAAAACAGCTTTGGTTTTGGCGGTCTCAATTGCTGTTCGGTAATTCGCTTGTGGAAACCCGAAATGGCTACCAGCAAGGTTTAGTTGCTATTGGCAACGGAGAAGGATCAAATATGAATGCATTTGTAACCGGCGGATCTAGAGGGATAGGGCGGGCTATTGTTCTGCGCTTTGTTAAAGAAGGCTGGGGCGTTGCTTTTACTTATTCGAGCAATCAAGCTGCTGCAGATGAGACGATTGCTCAGGCTAAGATAGTTAACCCACAGGCTAAGGTTAAGGCCTATCAATTAGAACTGAGCGATGCTGGCAAAATTGAAACCGTAATAGATGATGCCATCAAAGACTTTGGAGACATAACCGCTGCCGTTAACAATGCGGCAGTCTTGCGCAACAATGCAGCAGCTTTAATGTCCAATGACGAATGGGAAGACGTTATCAGAGTTAACCTGTCGGGGCCGTTTTATGTCTCACGTTCCTTTATTATGCATTTTTTGAGTCAACGCAAAGGTCGCTTGGTGCATATTTCCAGCATATCGGCTGGTGGCAGCTCTGGCCAGATCAACTACGCGGCCTCCAAGGCTGGCTTAGAAGGCATGAGCCGTACCATAAGCAAAGAGTACGGTAAGAAGGGAATCACTTCCAATATCGTAACCGTTGGATATGTACCGACTGATATGACCAATGACCATATGGTCGACTCACTTAAAGAATACTGGCTTAAACACTGCCCGGCTCGTAGAGTAGGCACACCCGAAGAAATTGCGGCAACTGTTTACTTTCTCTGTTCTGACGAAGCCGCATTTATCAGCGGCGAAAACATCCAACTTGGCGCAGGACTTACCTACGCACCCTAAGGAGCAATCATGAATCGCGTTGGCATCGAAAAAATGAACATCTATGGTACTTCTATGTACCTTTCTCAAAAAGACTTGGCTGTAGCTCGAGGTCTGGATCCTGATACCGTAGTAGCAGACTACTTAATCGACACACGTTCGCTCAACCCGGTCTGGGAAGACACGGTCACCATGGGCGCAAATGCCGCTATTACTATGTTGAGTGAAGAAGACAAGGCCTCAATCGGTCTTTTGGTGGTAGGAACAGAAGGGTCTGTTGACCATGGAAAGCCAATTTCTACCAATATTCACAAAGCACTCGGTCTCGGGCCCAATGTGCGTAACTACGAAACCAAGTTTGCTTGTTATTCTGGCGGAGCTGCGCTTGATGCGGCTATCAATTACGTAGGAAGTGGCTTTAACCATGGCAAAAAGGCTTTGGTAATTTGCGCGGACTTTTCGCGCATGCACCTTGGTGCCAAACATGAGTTTGTTATGGGTGGTGTTTCGGCGGCCTATCTTATCAGTGACAATCCAAAAATTGTCGAGTTTGAAGCAAATAAAAAGGGCACTTGGACTACCGACATCTATGATACCTTTAGACCAACAGCTCGGGTAGAAATGGGAAATAACGAAGTTAGCTTGTTTTCGTACATGGACGCTGTCCAAGGTGCCTATGAGGACTATCTGCGCAATAATCCTGACAAAGACATCGATTTTGACAAGTATTTTAAGTACATCATTTATCACACGCCATTCGCTGGTATCACCTTTCAGGCCCACCGCACCTTGACGCGCAACTTTGCGCCCAAGAAGAAGCCCGAATTGCAAGACGACTTTGACAAACGAGTTTTTCCAGCCCT
>JBBRCZ010000021.1:0-28734 GCA_038204425.1 Spirochaetia bacterium
AACCATTGTCAGCCCGCGTTTAACGCCTACTTGGATAGTCGCTCCCCGTGCGGGGGCGTGGATTGAAACAAATGTCATTTTTTCGCTCCCCTATTTTTGTCTGTCGCTCCCCGTGCGGGGGCGTGGATTGAAACCCGCATGTCGCTCGATAATATATATTGGACACCTGGTCGCTCCCCGTGCGGGGGCGTGGATTGAAACTGAAATCTGAGGGCGTCCCATTGGCAGAGATTGGTCGCTCCCCGTGCGGGGGCGTGGATTGAAACCCAACTTTTCGGTGTGATATAACACCAGCAGGCGGTCGCTCCCCGTGCGGGGGCGTGGATTGAAACTATAGGAGTAAATAAACATGATGATAGACCAACGTCGCTCCCCGTGCGGGGGCGTGGATTGAAACCCCTATAATCGGTTTATTAGTCACAAACCATCTGTCGCTCCCCGTGCGGGGGCGTGGATTGAAACCGGCATCTCCAGAGGCATTCACTGCGTACTACGGTCGCTCCCCGTGCGGGGGCGTGGATTGAAACTATATATCAGAATGGAAGCAGTTTCTGAAGAAAATAAGGGCCAATGGTTACGAACTAAAGGATATACTGATGGCCAAATTTAACTTTTTTAGAAAAGAAATAGCAATGAGTAATTAATCAGAATTATTGAAAATTAAGCAGAGAAATGTTGAATTGGAACATCAAAACACTATTCTTAAAAAAGATCTTGATGAAAAAAATAAAGCTTTTAGAGAAAGGCATTTACCTCGCCTACGTGTCAGTGAAGACAATCCATTTTCTTCAATCACTTTAGATATTGGTATAATATAAAACATTAGTATCAGCTATGAAGAAACATCCAGAACGCTGGAAAGAACGTAAAAATAAAGATGTAACGGATAATCATGAAGTGTTTTTTCTGACTTCAAAACGTTTGGTGGCTTAAGGTTTTTATATGACAACTATCTTGACACAATCCACCCCGCCTGGTAGGCGGGGTGATATTTTTGGGCCCAGAGGGACTTGAACCCACGACCAAGGGATTATGAGTCCCCTGCTCTAACCAACTGAGCTATGGGCCCTTAAAAAGCAGGCTTTCTTTATGTCAGGTTTGGCGATTGATGTCAAGATAAGAGCCAGCTGCTGTGCTGGCGTATAACATGCCACGTGCTAGCCAAGCGATAGGCGGCGGAACCTAAAGCGTAGCCAGAAATACTGGGTTAAGAGCAGTAGCACTGGACCAAGTAGGCCTACTATTACCACATTAAAGCCTATGCCGGTAGAAAAATCCAAGGACTTGCTGCGCATAAACTCGCCAAAACTGTGATTGATAAAGATGGTTGCAACCAGAGCTAGTGCCGAGACTATCACGATGCCGAGGGCTGCGCTCGCACTGGAGAGAAAAGCCAAAAATGTTGAGCGGTAGCCCATGAGCACCAGTAAGTCGATATCTTGTCGGGAGTTGCTGACAAAGAGTTGTAGGTTGAGGAAGAATATTAGCACTGCCAAAGCAAGCATTATAGCACCAATACTTGCCAGGACTGACAGTACGGTGTTTACCAAATAGGCTGTTTCGCGCAGGCCCTTGCTGGCGTCAGATACTTCGTACTGTTTTTTGCGCAAAAACTTCTCAAGTTCTGTCGAGCGTGGATCGCTTACTTTAACTATCAGTCGCCGTGGGTCACCAGACAGACGCTTGCGGCCGTAGTCGCGGTTTGCCCAGTCCATGACTTCTTGTGGAATTAGTATGCTTGATATTTTGCTGGTAACGCCAACAATGCGGGCTGGCAGGTCGAGGTATCGGTCTTGATTGGAGATGCGCAGGCTAAGCGGGATTAGGCCCAAGGTTTCTTCTGGCAAGACGGGCAAGCCGCGGGTGTTGGCAAAACCAAGATTGTACATCGCCAAAAAGTCGCGAGAAATCAGCACTGGAACGGTAGAAGCTGCTTGTCGGTCAGCTTGCAAGGCAGTACCAGAGGAATCATAGTCGCCAGTTTGCGGTTGTTGCCACTTCCAGGCACTGGGAAGCCTTCCCAAAAATGCGTCGGGCACCGACTCAAAAAAGAGCTCAGAGCCAAAGACGGCGCTACCGATGCGTACTTCGGCGTTGGTCTTAAACGTGTTGGCCTTTACCGACTGTATTTCTTTGATAAAAGGCTCTTTTTTTAGATCTGCTACTTCGTATTCTTTAAAAGCCGAAGCCTCCGGGTTGAGGTTATTGAGAATACCTATTTTTTTGTTGATTATTAGGTACTCACTTGTGTTGTCTTCGCTCAGGGTGTTGGCAAAAAAAACAGTTGCCTGTTGGGCAAACTGTAGTGACAAGAGTAAGAGCAGCAGTCCAAGGCCAAAAGCGATAAGTGCCATTAAATTGGCTAGTGGGTGCTTGCGCCAGCCAGAACATAAACTTAGTAGACTAAGAGAAAGTATACTCACAGTGTGTAGGTCTCCTTGTAGTCAAAGTTCTGGTCCTGGCTTAGGTCCAGGGCAATCAGGCCGGCAGCCTGTCGCATGCACTCGCTCTTGATCAGGTCTATGGCAATTTTTGTTAGCTCAGGGTCAAGGTGGCCAAAGGCTTCGTCCAAAACAAGCAGTTCAAAGGGTTGCAGCAAAGCCCTAATAATAGCACCACGTTGTTGCTCGCCACGGGACAAAAAGCGGGCTTGTTTTCCAAGCAGTTTATCTAACTCTAAGACCTCGGCCAATTGATGGATGCGATCGTCACGATCCCTTGGATTGGTGGACTGGTCCAGTCGGGCCTTGATGAGCAGGTTTTCTTTGAGGCTAAGGTGAGCAAAGAGCTTGAGGTCTTGGTAAACCACCGAGATTTTTTGAGAACGAATAAAAGTCCACTCAGGTTCTTTATAGGCTCGCGTGTTGTTTGGTCCAAATTGAAGCGTGCCCGTATAGTCTTTGCGTTGTCCAAGCAAGTACGAAACCAAAGTAGACTTGCCACGGCCAGAGCTGGCCACAATCAAACTGGTGGCTTTGCTGTCGATGGAGAGCTGCTGACCCCAGATGCTAGTGGTCTCGTGCTTTTTTTGATCGTTGCTGCGCGACCTTTCCAAGCTTAGGCGTTCTTTTAACGGCTTAGGGATTACTTTGTCAAATTGAATTTGACCGATTGTAGTTATCATCACGTGCAAGCATAATTAATTAGTCAACAAGCGACAAGCCAATAAGCCCGCCCAACTAGCTATTAAAACGAACACCATAAGGAATCAACAATGGTTTGATGGCGCTAAGCAGGTGGTCAGCGTCTCTATCATTGAGGTGGCACTCCAGCGGCCTGGCATTACCTCGTAATCTAAGATCAACACCCTGCCATGGGACTCTCACCACTGACTCCAAATCGGCATAAGAAAGTATGGACAGGCCAATAATGGCACTGTGTTCCACCCAGAGTTGAAGCTTGTTAATGGTTCCAAAGCGGCTAAGAAGCGCCGCTAAAGCAACAATCGTTGGCACAAAATATACGACACCCAAAGCAACGCCCTCGCTCGCTCCGGCTTGTTCCAACATAAGCAGCGATATTAAACATAAAAAAAATGTCATACCGTTGACTTGCAATGAGACTTTCCACGCTTTTCGATAGCTTACCCAACGCCGACTGAGTGTTTTGAGTGCATAGTAATTTAAAAGTGGACTTACTCTGTTGAGGCTAAACAAGATTGTCGAGCCAATGTTGAGTGCAAAAGCGACTATAGTATACACCGGTCCCAAGTTTGTTTGTCTTGCAATACTGGCAAGCAAGTAAGCAATGGTAAACAAGTAAGGCACGATAGCAAGCGCCAACTGGATACCCGGTGCAGCCCCGAGCCTTGCAGCCTGTCGTGACTTTTCTGTTTTGTTGTCTGCTTTGTCTTGTATTTGTGGTGATACTAAACCGTCTTGTACTTTATCCATTGCAGGTAACCCTCATCTTAGAAGCATAACAGAATCCGTAATATGCATCAAATCAACATTTGCCACTTGACTATATGACAATCTGTCATATATCTTTGTGTTCGTAAGTGACAATCTGTCATATGAAACTGATAGGAGCAAGGGTTGATCAAGCAAACGTTTCTAAATCTTCCTGAAGACAAACGAGAGAAAATTCTATCAGCAGCCAGAAACGAGCTAACAAGGGTGCCTTTTTACGACGCACGCATCGCCACTATCGTAAGAGAGGCTGGTATTCCACGTGGCAGCTTTTACCAGTATTTTGATTCGCTCAATGACGTTTTTGTTGCTGTTTTGAGAGACATAGAAAAAAAGAAGCTCAAAAACTTTGTGCAATTTTTGACAGAAAGCCAGGGAGATCTGTTTGAAGCGGCAATAAAAATGTTTGACAGTGAGTTTGACTATTTGACCAATAACAAACCAGGGCACTTGATTCAAAACATCTTTAATATTGCCAAAATTGATGGTGGACCCTCAATCGGGCCAAACAATCCTGGCTTTGAAGAAGTCTTTGCTTTAATCAAAACAGAGAGTCTTAACCTAAAGGGTCACAACGATCTTTTTTCCTTGCTGATGTTGTTTTTCTTTACTATTGGAGAAAATATTCGCCTGTCTATTCTAAACGAGCATAGTAAACACGACGCGCAAAGGTGTTTTTTGACGCAGATAAATTTTGTTAAATATGGAGCAAAAAAGAAGTAGAAAAAAAGTAAAAGAGGAGATTTGATTCGCACGTTTGCAACTATTGCAGCAATATTGCTAAGAGTTTATATTAAAATGCTTGCTCCAAACATCAACTATTTGAGTGTTGTTGAACAGGGGCAGACAGTCGCTCGTTTGAATGCGGTGGTGCCACAGGCCTGGTGCTACGCGAAGGAGGAATTGATGGCCATTATCAGTTTAAAGGATGTCAAAAAGACCTATCCTTTAGGAAAGACCGAAGTTCATGCTGTACAAGGTGTTACAGTTGACATTTTAGAAGGAGATTTTATTTCCTTTGCTGGAGCATCGGGCTCCGGTAAAACTACTATCCTCAATATGATTGGTTGTATTGACGTGCCTACTGACGGTAGTGTCGTAATCGAAGGCAAAAATACACGTGATCTCAACGACAATCAAATCACCGAATTGCGTCACCGATTTATTGGATTTATATTTCAATCATTCAACCTAATTCCGGTCCTTAATGTCTACGAAAACATCGAGTTTCCATTGCTTTTGGGCAAAGAAAAATTTGGCAAGGCCGAAAAGAAAGAATGGATAGACCACTTGATCGCCGAGGTCGGCCTTGAGCAGTGGCGTCACCACAAACCAAATGAGCTTTCTGGCGGTCAACGTCAACGTGTGGCTATTGCCCGTGCTTTGGCAACTAAGCCCAAGGTAGTGCTTGCTGACGAACCTACTGCCAACTTGGACTCCAAGACCGGTGAGCAGATTATAGAACTTATGAAGAAGATCAACAAAGAACAGAATACTACCTTCATTTTTTCTACTCACGATGCAACTATTGTTGACATCGCTGACCACATTATTCGGCTCAAGGACGGTCTTATTATCGAAGAAACCAGAAAGGAGCGTTGAGTCATGCCTATTATCCTTCGTATAGCCATTAGAAACCTGAAGGAACACAAACTCAAGAGTATTATCATAATTTCATTGATAGCCTTGGGCATGATCATTCTCGTTATTGGCAACTCAGTAATTGACACCGGCAAGGCCGGCATAGAAAAGGCATTTATCCAGAGCTTTACCGGTCATATTCTGGTAGGCGTTCCTGGTCCCAACGGAGAAAACCCTGGTCTTTTGGGCACTGGTGGCGGCTTTGGCCCACCCAGTTCTACTAAGAACGGCGCGATCCAAAACTCACCGGAAGTAATCAAAACTTTACAGGAGTATCCCGGGGTAAAAGCCTACAATCCACAAGTTTACGGTGCCATGCTAGCGGTTCTCACTGGAGACTGGCGGGCAGGCATTGGTTTTATGGGTGTTGATCCCGTGCAATACAATCGCATGTTTCCTGACAACATAGAAATTTTGGAAGGCCGATTTCTTGAACCAGGCGAAGAAGGCATTGTGATGTCAAAGGTAATGTACGATGACATAACTATTGACGCAGCTACACCTATCATCATTGGTGAAACCAAGCTTAAGGTGCAGGGATTTCAAGGTGGCAGCAAGATCAAACAGATACCTGTTATTGGCTTGTTCAACTTTAAGACTCCCAACAGTAGTATGCAAGAGCTGTGCTTTATGGACCTCGATAGCTTGCGCTATATGACCGGCATGGTGGTTGGTTCTACTGACCAAGTCAAAGTAGAAGAAGGCGACCAGGATCTCTTGGGTGCCGACCTAAGCGCAGGTTTTGATTCCTTTTTTGACGAAGAAGTAGTTGGCGGGCAGGCTACTGTCTCAGCCAGTCTAGACTCTCAGAATATCTACAACATCTTGGGCGATACTTCCAGACGCGAAGAACTCAGTAAGGCAGATTCTGGTGCTTGGCACTACCTACTCTTGAAGCTTGAAGACGGCAGCAAGACTGAGGAAACCATAGTCTCACTCAACAAATTGTTTAGCGAGAAGAACTGGGATCTGCGAGCTGTCAATTGGGAGATAGCCGCTGGGGCAATCGCAACCTTTGTTACTGGTGCGCAACTATTCTTCTTTATTCTTGTGTTTATTATCGCAGTAGTTTGTGTGATCGTTATCATGAACACGATGGTGGTTTCTATTATGGAACGTACGGCCGAGATCGGCACCATGCGTGCACTTGGTGCACGCAAGTCGTACATTCGCAAAGTCTTTTTGACTGAGACTTTTGCACTCTCCATTATGGGGGGGCTAATTGGCTTGTTGATTGGTGGTTCTTTGATTGCAATCCTGCACAGCGTAGGTTTGCCTTCACCAAACTCACTCTTTGACCTGGTTTTTGGCGGCAAAGTCTTGTACCCCATTTTGACGGTACCATCGGTCTTAAGTACGCTCGTACTCATGGTTTTGGTTGGTCTGCTTTCGGGCTTGTATCCAACCAGATTGGCGCTCAAAATCCAGCCTATCAAGGCAATGCAGTCATAGGAGGCGCTTGATGAAAATTAACAGTATAGCATTGAGAAATCTTAGTCGGCAAAAGCGTCGTTCGATTTTATTGGCAACCGCCATAGCCTTTGGTGTCATGATCGTCACAGCCGTTAACGCTTTTTCGACCGGAACCATCAGAATCATCAAGGAGAACGTGGCCGACTTGATAGGAGGGCATGCCTTTATTTTCCTCGAACAACGAGTTGACGAAAAAACGATCCGGCTCATAGAAGACGAAACAAAGCTGCTTGCAGTCGTTAAGGGTTTGGGTATCAACGACGACCAAATTACACGGACTGTGCAGTTGCAAAACGGTGAGCTGCGTTTTGGTAGCAAAGAGACCAACTCCAACGTTATCGGTGTCAACTGGACTCAGGAAAAATTGATTATCGACAAGCTCGGTGTACCTGGTGACGTCTACGAACAGCTTAAGAAGTCGCCCAACGCTATCGTCATAAGTCAGAAGTCCGCCAATGTACTTAAAGCCAAAGTTGGCGACAGCATTTTAATAAAGGGTAGGACAGTTTATGGTCAACAAAATGTGGCCGAAATGACCATTGCCTACATCAATTCCGATACGTCTGACATCTCCGGCATGATGAGTTTTGCATCAAGGGCCGAGCTCAATGTGTTGCTCAACTTGCCCGACGAAAACTCCTACAACACCATGCGCATTAGACTGCGTTCTTTGGACGAAACTACACCCTTTGTGGCCAGACTCAAGCCAGCTTTGGCAGCGGTCTATCCTTTGGCTCCCGACGAAGGTCAAGGTTTTAGCTTAGACAGTAATGTTTTTAAGATGGGCTCTGATGATTCGGCAGAATTTGAAGGTCAGCGCGCCAAGGTGACCGACATCAACAGTTTGCTTGACTTCTTTAACCAGATTTCTGGTGGTTTGGCTTTGGCATCGGTTGTGATGTTGGTCTTCCTGCTCTTGATTACCATGATTGGTATCTACAATACCTTTAGAATGATTCTTTACGAGCGTACCCAAGAGATTGGTACCATGCGCGCGCTCGGTATGCAGCGCAAGCAAGTGGGACAACTATTTAGACGAGAGGCACTTTTTCTCGCGCTAATGGGTGTGTTTTTGGGCATCATTTTGGCAGCGATCGTTATGGGCGTATTTTCGCTCTTTAACTTTGGAACCCAGAGTGCCTTCTCGGTCTTGCTGTCCAATGGTCACTTGAGCTTTAGAATTGATCCGCTAAATGTGATCGTGAGCATACTTTTAGTAAGTGTGTTTACCGTTGTGGCTGCTCTTGGGCCAGCTCGTAAAGCTGCGCGGCTCAAACCAGCCGACGCACTGAGGACCAACTATTAGTTGCGGATTTTTTACCGGGACTATTGTCCCACCGTTTAGAGCAGGTACCAATCTGGTACTTGCTCTATATCGCCCCCAAATAGAGAGGAAATTATGAAAAAGACCATACTTACCGGACTATGCGCGCTATCTTTGGTGATAGCATTTAGTTCACAGGCCCCTGCGGTCAACTATCAGCAAATTTTGGCCAAGATTGACGAACTGACAAACTTTGACAACACCGATTTTTCGGCAACGATTACCATTGTAGACCAAAAAGTTGCCGAAGCCAAAAGTGTAACCCGAGCCAAAATGTTTCGTCGCGACCGACTCAAGAAATTTACTATCATCATTGATATTCCAGAAGTGCAACGAGGCCAGGGCTACTTGCGCGAGGGGGACAATGTTTGGTTCTATGACCCCAATACGCGCGAATTCAGCTTTTCTAGTCTCAAAGAGCGATTCTCTGATTCTGGTGCCAACAATGACGACTTTGCTTCATCGAGTTTAGCTGAGGATTACAAAGTAGCCAAAGGCGAAGAAGGAACGTTGGGCAAGAACGCCATCTATATCCTTACATTGGAAGCAACAAAGAAGACCGCTACCTACCCAATGTTACGCCTTTTTGTTACCAGGGACCAGTTTTTGATACTAAAGCAAGAAGAGTACAGTCTTTCTAAGCAACTGATGCGGACCAGTCTGTTTACTGACTATCAAAGAGTTTCTGGTAGGTTTGTACCACTCAAACAATTGTTTATTGACAATTTGACCGACGATAAGTCGACACCACAGATAGAAGCTGACCAAACTCAAATGACTTTGGCAGGCGTAAGTCTCGGCAAGATCCCAGATGAGGTCTTTACCAAGATTTACCTAGAGAGGGTAAGTAATTAGAATGACAAAAAATATACTTTTTGTCCTATTGATCTTGCTGTCTTTTGCTACGCTCGGGGCGCAAGATGAGACTGCTGGGGCGCAAGATGAGACTGCTGGCTCACAAGACTTTGACGCTGACTTTTTTGCTGACACCGAGGTAATCAATGAAGATGCGGTGGCAACAGATACCTTTGACGAACTATTTCTTGCTACCCAGCCGGTCAAGATTGGCGGAAACTTTACCTTTGAACTATCGACCGGCGTCAAATACTTTAAGGACTATGATCAGTGGAATTCGGACTACCTCTTTACTGAGGCAACCGAAAATAGCTTTCTTACCTTAGATGGAAGTCTATACTTTTCCGCTCGACCAAGCGCCGACAACCGCTATTTTGGCAAGTTTAAAATAGCCTATCCTTTTTTCAAAAGTGCGAGCTCACTGGATGACGTTTATGCGGCTACTGATAGCAATCCACAGACCATCCCTGGCACTGGAATCCCCATACCCAACTTAAAAATCTGGGAGTTGTTCACTGACTTTGATATCGACAAAACTGTCTACTTTAGAGTTGGTAAGCAATTGGTAGGTTGGGGCGTAGGCTACTTCTTCCAACCGTCAGATGTGGTTTCGTTGACGGCGGTTGACCCCAATGACCCAACGGCCGAGCGTGAAGGGCCACTTGCCGTCAAAGCAAGTCTACCATTTGACAGCAACGTACTGGAGCTCTACCTTTTAGTACCGGCAATTGGAGAGTTGACGACCATCAAGGACACTGGTTTGGCTGCTCGTCTGAGTTTTGTGCTCGGCGACTTTGAGTTTGGACTTGGAACTACGTATCAACAAACCAGTGATATTAAATTTGTCACCACCATCAAGGGCAGTCTGTGGCGTTTTGAGGTTTTTGCTGAGGCCTTGGTTAATCGCACCAGTCTCGGTTCCGTTTTGCTTCCATATGCTCAAGCCGACTACTTTGACCCTGATGGCCCTGGTCCTTCTGGTCAGATTACCCATGAGGTGGTAAGCGACCGCAGCGATTGGTTTTTCTCAGGCAGTCTTGGCCTGCGCTTTTCTGACACCAACAGTGCCTTTATGGGCATTGCACAGTACTATTTTAATGGCGAGGGGTATGCAGATGCCAGAACGGTTGCCGATGATATTCCGTTCTATCTGGCAACGGGTAACTTGTCCATTGGCGATATTGCCAAAAATACCGGACAACACTATCTTGCGGCCTTACTGTCTTGGGGTTTTGTTAAGGATTCCGACGTGACTCTCAGTGCTTTTTGGATTGGCAACTTGTCTGATGGATCGGGTTATATCAAACCTAATCTCAAGATTAAATTTACTGACGAAATTAGTGTGGATCTTGGCACCACCTTTAACTATGGTGAAGACAAGAGTCAGTTTAGAGGCATCAGTGCCATACCAGGTTTTGCAATAGCTGTAGCAGGGCTCGACATAAGTGTCAGTCTCGGCACAGGTTCCTTTTAAGTAGCACGGCTCTTGGGCAGCAAGTCTATTCTCCTAGCAGGATGCCTTGGCTAAGATCAGCTTGCACAACAAGCTTGGTCGAGGCCATTTTGGCATCACTTTGAGCGTAGAGGATGCGATGAGCAGGGTGGGCGTCGTCCACACACACTACAGCAAGTGAGTGGGGCAGGGCAAAGCGCTGCTCGAGCAGACGGCAGGCGTGCCCACCTGCGGCAGCAACTTGGTCACTCACGGCTAGACTTTCGGCACGCAAACCCAAGTACTTTGGTAGACCCTGGCTTGTCCAGCTGGCTTTGGGCAGTACTGTTTGCCCCAAGTGAGTTTCTATCTGCCAGCCCTCAGGGCATTGTTCACACTTGCGCAGCGGTATCAGATTAATCATGCCAAAATATTCTGCCACAGGAACCAAGCGTGGCTGGCGGTAGAGATCCTCTGGAATGCCATCACTAACCTTGCCACCTTGATGAATAACTATAATTCTGTCGGCCAGCGCCAAGGCTTCTTCTTCATCATGGCTCACCACCAAGCTCGAGGTGCATGATTGTTTTAGGATGCGGCGCAGTTCCGGTAGTAGTTCGCGCTTGCGAGAGCGGTCCAAACTTGAAAAAGGCTCATCCATTAACAAAACTCGTGGTTTGGCTGCCAGAGCGCGGGCAATGCCAATGCGTTGCTGTTGGCCTCCTGAGAGCTCATGTGGATAGCGCTTGCCGAGATCTGGTAGCGAAAAAAGCTCGAGCAACGACTTGGCGTAGCCTTTGCGGTTTTTTTCTTGCTTGGACATACCAAAAAGAATGTTGTCTTCTACGGTTAAATGAGGAAATAGTGCCGTGTCTTGAAAAACCATACCGACATGGCGCAAGGCAGGGTCCACAGAAATTGACTCATCAAAGACAGTCCTGCCTTGGATGCGGACCTGCCCTGAGTCTGCTTCTTGCAGTCCGGCAATAATTTGCAAAGCTGTGCTTTTTCCACTCCCTGACTCACCAACCAAGGCCACAATTTCGCAGGATTTTACTTCAAAACTTAAGCTGTCGAGTGCTTTTTTGGTGCCATAGTTCTTGCTTAGACCAAGAACTTCTAGGGCTGGCGACTTTTCTTGACTGGCAAGCAGCGAGCCAATGCTAATGGGGTTGGTACTATTCATTTGTTGGCTCCTTATGCCCTTTGCGCCAGGTGCGCAGGCGTGATAATCGCGTTAAAAGAATAATGACCACGCTCACGCCAATCAAAGCAAAGCCGGGCAGGGCGTTTAAGTGTGGCAGCTCTTGGCTTGACTGCTCGTAGAGTAGAGTTGCTAATGTCTCAAAGCCTAGGGGTCGCAGCAAGAGTGTTGCCGAAAGTTCTTTGCTGATGTCGAGCATCAGCATAAGGCTGGCAGCTATGGCAGCAGGGCGCAATAATGGCAGGTCAATTGACCACACTATTCTAAACCTTGACGCGCCAAGTAGCAGTGCCGGTGCCTCATGCGCCACAACGCGGTGTTTAAAGTTGGCGTGCAGGCTGTTGTGACCAACGGCGTAGTAGCGCACCAAGAGTGCGTAGATAAGGAGGCCAAAGCCGCTGGTAAAAGCACTAACGGACAGGCCGGACAGACCAGCCAAACTGAGAACCGCCAAAGCTCCAATTACACCCGGTATGCCATAGGCAGCATCGGCAAGAAAACTGCTAATTGCGGTGCCGATTCCGTGCAGGTGTTGTTTAGCGCGCTCAAGACGTGGCAAAAGTACTCCAGCGAGAGCCAGAACAAGGGCGATCAAGCCAGTTCCTGCGCTCAAAATCAAGGTGTTGAGGGCACCATTGAGAGTCAGCAAGGGACTGAGCTGGTCAAAACGTAGACCCCACCATGCCAGCTGTATCAAGGGTAATCCAAGGCCAAAAAATATGGGAGCAAAGGTCACTAAGGTCACTAGTAAAGCCTTGCCGCCAGTCAGTTTGCGCGCTTCTATGATAGGTGGGCGATTTCCTTTGGCTTGACCAAAGCGCTGTTTGCGTCGCAGGAAGCGCTCAAGTATGGTGACCAAAACGGCAAAGCTTGCCAGACCAAGGCCAAGCTGAATTGCTGCGCTAAGATCAAAGGCGTGGTTCCAAGCACGCAGTAGACCTGCTGTGACTGTGGGAACCCCCAAAAAAGCTGCAGCCCCATATTCGTTTAGGCTTTCCATTAGGACCAGCGCTGCACCAGAGGCAATAAAGGGACGTAGCAGGGCAAGCCCGGGACTAAGCAGTAAACCCAAGCCGCGTTTGCCTAAGGTTCTTGATGCCGCCAGCGGTCCGGCAAGATTTCCTGACAGCGCGGGCACCAGGCTGAGATAGATGTAAGGATAGAGTTGACAACCGAGTACCAAGCCAAGTACCAAGGGGCCTGACAAGGCCAACCTAAAGTTGTCGTCGATGCCCAATGCGGCAATCAAGCGACTTAAGGGTCCATTGATATCCAAAAAGCCATTGAGCGTATACGAAGCCAAATAAGGTGGTACTGCAAGCGGCATGACAGCCAAGAAAGCCGCCAAGCCATGGCCCGGAAAGCTGTAGTGCTGCAAGAGCCAGGCCATGCTTGTTCCCAAGATGATGGCTACCAGCATGGCTACAAAACCCGACAAGAGAGTGTTAAACCACCAGTTGGCCAACACAAGTTCGCGACCAGCGAGGTAGGAAGAGCTTGCATGGCCGCTTTGTGGGTCAAAGACACCAAAGGCTGCCAAAATGAGCGCTAAAAAGGGTAAGGCCAGAATTACAACTGGCCCTACCTTGCCAAGCATTGCGAGCATTTTGGCACTCAAGTGGCCAATTGGTTTATGTAAGGTTTCTGTTGCCATAGTCCACTTTACTATTCAAGTTAATGCGTATTAAGAAGACTATAGTACCTGAGCGATTAAATCAAGTAAAGTCTAGGCCGAGTTCTAAAATTTGCTGCAGTGCTCAAAGCTACTTGATCACGACGCTTACCAAAACTCCATTGGGTACTTCTATGGTCCAGGTCTTGTTGCCAGCAACGGCAGTAGCGCCTTCAAAGTAGGTGTTGGACTGAGCAAAGAGCACACCAGAACTAGGCACAATTCCAATCTGGTAAACCCAAGGGCCATCGGCATAGGGGGCGCCACCACCAAAGTTGACGGCATAATTGTAGAGGTTGATACTGCCAAGGCTGTAATCGGTCGAGTTAAAGTTGAAGTCACTTTGGCCGTTGTGAAAATTGTAACGGACGGGCAGGGGGGCATCTGCTTGGTCTGAGAGTAGGACGGCGACGCCCCATTGGCGCAGTAAGTCAGCAAAACTGTTACTGCCGCCGCTTTGGCTATTTGCTGCCTCAACAACTGCGCGGTAGTCTCCATAACTGCTGTTGTAGATAGCCTTAAGTACCGCCGGCCCATTGTAGTTGCGGATTAGCCAAGCACCAAAGGCATAGGCAATAGAGTAACTGCGGAGCACGTCGCTACCAGATTGCCAGATTGTTAGCGCATCATCGTTGTAGTAGTTAAATAGACCAAGCCGACCCTCCTGATTGTCTGCTAATCCGCTTGTGTAGTCAGTGCCGAGTATACCGCGAGGATTAGCCACCAAGCTAAGTTTGTCGGCTACTAAGTCCTCTATGGCCATTGACAACATTTCGTTGAGCCAAACTTCGCTAGCCACTGGATCGTTGAGGTTTTGGTAGAACTCAATCATGTGTTGAAATTCATGAGCCAGCGTGCTAACGACTTGGTCTGGCCAGCTATTGTCAGGATCGGCGAGCATAAGTGCATCTATAGAAAAACAGATCATCTCATTTGAACTTGGTATGGCTACTATTTTGAAATTGTCCTTAGCCCAAAAGTAACCTACGGTTCCACCAGCGCTTTGATAGTCGAGATTGTCATTGTCGATGTCAAACAGGACAATGTCTATAATGTTGCTTGGCTCAATAAGAGTGCGAACATATTCATGCGTGCCCCATTCTGCTCCAAGTATAGTGCTGACCCAATCATAGATGTCATTGCCTAAGCCCGCGAGTAAGAACCTGTCAGCCAAACCGTCCACCATGCTTTGCGTCACCAAGTTGCCCTTATTGCCACCAGTGGTCCAGCAATCGTTGGCCACCCAAATCTGTAAGGTGCGCATACCTTGGGCAATAGTAATCTCAACTGATTGGTAACGAAGTGTGAGAGGGACGTTAGTATTGTCGGTGTCCCAAAAAGTTTTGCTTTCACCAACGACGTTAGACAAGCGTGGCGGTAAGCTTAGCAAGCTGCGAGACCCGGCAGGGGCCACCGTCTGTTTGCGCGCTAGGTCTGCCAGTGTTTTGTTTGACTTTGCTATGTCTAAGTTGGTCTGATTGGTGCTTAGCGTTGCGGCGCGCCTGCTTGCAGCAGCTAGGCTAGTTGCTGAGGCAGATCTAAGGCTTGGCAAAGCAAGCAGTGAGTTTGATGGATTGGTCACTACAAAGTAGACATCCGAGCCACTTGGCAGGTTGGTGAGTGTATAAGTGATTCGTCCCGCAGGAGGAAGGTAGCTGTAGCTTAGCCCGGCAGCAGATGCGCTAAGAATAATATGGACGCTGGTGCTCGTAGTTGTAACCTTAGCGAGATCGCAAGATGTCAATGCCAATGATAAAACACCAAAGCCAAACAGCAATGCCCATCCTCTTGGTGGCGGCAAAGATCTACGCAAGCAGGAGAGTTTTGCAAGCATAAAATTTCCTTTCTTACCAAGAGCTTCTTGCAAAACGTTCTTTCACAAAAAGCTCGCGTTAAATTTAAAGCTAAAGCTATGCAGGCAAGAAAGTCAAATTTTTCCCCGGCTCAGTACTGAGTACTATCACTTGATTGTCAGCATTCGTCGCGCCATTGGTGCCGGTCTGGTAGATAAAGTTTAAACCAGCTTGCTTGATTCTGCTAAGCAGTTTGGGGCTCACGCGATCGAGTTCCAATCTAAGTGGAGTCTGAGACTCAACTGCCAAGGCTTCCAGAACAAAACCATGGGTTAGGCCATTCTTTCTCCATGCGCTTACACGATAACCATTATTGGTGACCAACTTTTCAAAGCTGAGATCACTCCACATCCAAGGAACTCCAGCAAACAAGCGTATACAATCGTGCTGTGGCGCATCGACGAGCATGTGGTTAATCGACAGACAGTAACCACCTGCTGCGGTAATAAAGTAGCCAGCACGAGCCATGCGTCGGTTTTCCCACTCGTCAAAAGCATGCCATGGTTTAAGAAATATTTCGGCCTGTTCCAACATGCCACAGGCGCTATAGTCTCCCTCTTTTATGCCAAGCATACTTGCGCATACGGCAAACTGGTAGGGCATCCAAGCAAAAATAGTGATGAGTTTGTCTACTTCGTCGTAGTAACTTTGACGCATGAATTGGTCGTTGTGAGCCTCTAAAGCATAGGGAAAGAGCGCCAAGCTCACCGATGGACACCTGAGAATAGGTGCATCAACCGCGTCGGCAAAGAGATAACGCTTGTCGTCACGGGGGATGCTTACTTGGGACAAAATTTGCCTGCATTGAGCCAAAAGTGCGCTGTCGCCCCCTTGTCCGAGAACTTCAGAAGCCTTTACCAAGCATCGACTTAAGGCCAGCGCTCCTATCCAAAACTCGCTTGGATTGGGCGAGTCGATGGTCTCAGAAAAAGTAGGGATTACGCCAGTGCTTGGCATAGAGCCCTTCCAGTCAATGTACGAAAAGATCTGCTCGGCAATACCCGTCATAATCTGCCAAGACTTCTTTAGTGCCTCAATTGATCCAGAGTAAGCATAATGAAACCAAGACTCAACGGCGATAATGGCAGATGAAGTTGGAATGTCCTTTGCTTCGCCCCAACCGACAAGGTCTGCCGTAAAAGGGTAAAAAGCGCCTGGGCGTCCTTGCAAGGCTGCCATTTTTTTAGAGACCTCAAGGCAGGCATGGCGGTAGTCTAAGTGGCGGGCGGCTTGAGCCGCGTGGTTGCTCTCCAGTAGCGCGCGTGCAAAATAGGTGTCGGTATCGTGGTAATTACCAGTCCAGTAGGGGTACATGGGCTTGGAAAGTCCAGTAGGAAGAGTGCCTTCGCTACCGGTGCTTTGGGCAACATAATAGAGGCTCGCCAAGTAGACTTGCTGCTTAAATGCTTGGTCGGCGGGCAGTACGACGCTGCTTTGCTGCCAAAAATCCTTCCAAATGGCGCTTTGTTTGGCAAAGAAAGTCTGCTCGCCTTGGGCCGCACAAAGACTCGCTCGCTGTGCAAGCTCATACAAACTCTCGTTTGCATCGACTGAAACCAGCAAAACAAAGAAGACAGACTGGTTTGCCTTGGCGCGGACACTCAAGTTTTGTAGACCTTGTTCACTGCCCCAACTTCCTGTGGCACTTGCCAAGCCGACTTTGACCTTGGTGCCATAGCGCGAGGAAAAAGCAAAGCCAATCACACCGGGCTGGTTAAGAAACTCAAGGTCATCTTTCTTAAAAGACAAGTCGCTGTTGACGGCTGTGCCCAAGGTCATCAGGCCTTTGCCCCCAAGATGCAAGCCAAATTGTTCAAAGACAATCGGGTCGAGCACGACTTTGATCTGGCCGTCATCAGGCATAGTGAGCGAAAACCCAGCTTGATCGTGGTCCTTCAAAAACGCTGTCGCGGTTTTAAAGCGTATGCCGCAGGGCTGCGCTTCGGCATGCAATCTTCGCCAAGCTGGCAAGCTGCCTTCAAAGAGCGTAGCCTCAGAGCTCAGTATGCCTTGGTCCAAGTGCAAGATCTGTTTGATGTCATAAACTTGAGGAATCAGCGGAATCTCTTCTATGGGGCGGTACTGGCTATCATTTTGTTGCATGCCTTTGCAGCCCATCCAGCGCTCACTTGGGGCCATGGCTTGGGTTTGGTAAAAGAACCTAAGATTGGCAACACTTACCGGGAATGCCACCGGGTGAACACCGGCCGGGATAGCGTCGGACGGACCATAAACGGCGGCATGTTGGATGGTCATGTCGCAGCCCGAGTAGCCAAGTAGTCCGCCAAAGCGAGTATTGCCAAGATAGACAGGGTGGTAGTCCATACTGTCTACTTCTGCCTGCCATGTAAGCGTAAAGGGATCAATTTCTGATGCGGTTTTGGCTTGAGCTTGATAGTGGTTCATGGTTCTTCCTTAGTTCTTTGCTGAAAATAGTGGTATCAAATAGTTCATTACATGCCGCGGTCGAGGGTAACGGCCGTATAGACTTTGTTGTAAAATTTTTCGGTGGTAAAGGGGTGCAAAATAACGTGATCGGTGCCGTACTTTTTATAGGTCATCAGTTCTGCTTTACCAACGGTTTTGGCCATTAATATGATAGTGGTCTTACGCCGCGTGGCATGCGAACGTATGACGTGCAGGATTTTGACCACAATTTCTTGAGGAATACTCAAATCAATAAAGATTATCCCATAGCGCTTAGCGTCGAGCATCGGCTTGATATTGGCTCCAGCTTGGATATTTTCAATATCAAAATAGACCGACAAAGCCTGCTGCACCAGTTCAAACAGGCCAGTATTGAGAGAAACGAACAACAAAGGTTGACCACGGTCTTTTGAAAAGAACAGGTTCTGCTTTTCGTTGAGAACTTGCTCGTCAAACAGTTCTGCAGAGACCGGCACAAAATCACTGGTAATGTAGTCCATGGTGGTGGTATCCAAGAGGCTAAAGCCGTGATCGCTATCACTCGTTACCAGCAATTCTAGCAATGTCTCGTCGTCCTTTGGCCCGGATTCGTCGGTGCCAGTTTGGCTCTCACTTTCTTCCACCGACGCTATGATGTCGGTGTCGTTGACCGTACTTGCTGCTTTTTTTCCGTAGTACTTCAGGTAGCGCACACCTTCTTGCTTAAGTGCTTTGAGCAAATCCTCAGTCATGGTTTGTTGAGCCGCAAGGCGTACCGTGTTCTTGGTGTCAAAAAGATCCAAAAAGTAGCGGCTGCCAACTTTGATATAGTCTAGAGCCACTTTGGTTTCTAGGTCAAAGTCAGCCGTAATTGAGCGGTAGCCCTCGTAATAGTCTTTGACAACACGAATTGTAGACAGTTTACTTAGCGAAGCCATGGTGTCCAAAAAGTGCTTGTTGCTTGTCAGAACTACTATCTTTAGTGGATCAATCTTTAGTTCGCCAAAGTCCAAAAATCCAAACAGTTGGGAAACCGTCGTTTTGTTGACCATATCAGGATACAAACTTGGGATAATAAACATTATGCGCGGAGTACGTGACTTTTTTTCTTGCAAAAACAGTCGTATTCTAAAGTTAAGAATCAAGAGCTTGTCACTCTCCAAATTGGCTTCTATTTGAATGATTAAGGTTGATTCTTTGGCGTGGATGTCTACCAACATTGGTGTGCGTTTTTCGGGCGCAGGCAAGGGGATCTTAAAGTAAAGGCGCAATCGCTCGGTCAGCGCGACTGGGTTTATCCTTTTGGATAAAAACGCCTCAACGTGCAGGGTTTTAAAGTGTGCAATTTCTTTGGGGCTAAAGTCACCAATCACAAAAATAGGAATGTCCTCAATTTTTTCTGTGTTTCGCTTTTTAATTAAGAAACCTTCAATGTCCAAGTAAGGCGATTCTTTATTGAGCACAATCAGATTGGGCTTGTTTTTGTTGATTGAGTAAAAGCATTCAATATTGGAGTCGGTGCAAAGCGTTTCAAAACCCTGCAGGTTTAAGTATTGAGACAAAAATGCACCAAAAAACCGGTCAGGATGCATGAGATGGATTAGTGCCAAACAACCGCTCCTTTGGAACGCAGGCCAAGACTCCTAGTCAAAGAGTCTATCAATTGACTTGCGAACGCGTTCCGACTCGAATGGTTTGACAATAAAATCCTTAGCGCCTTTTGACAAGGCCTGAAACACGATTTGTTTCTGGCCAACAGCACTTACTATGACTACTTTGGCATGAGGGTCCGCGGCGAGTATGTTTTGCAAGGCTTCCAGTCCATCTACCCCAGGCATGGTTATATCCAAGGTCAAAAAATCTGGCTTGTTTTCCTTAAACAAGGACAAGGCTTGGTCGCCGTTTTCGGCCTCAGCTACGATCTTGTAATATGGTTCGAGAATATCACGCAATCTCAGTCGCATAATTGTTGCGTCGTCTATGATAAGGCCCGTTCTTTGCATGTTCATTTTACTCATGTATTTTACTCCGAGAGGGCTATGTTAATTTCCAGGACGCCCAGTTCTGAAATAAAACTTAGTGCAATAGTTGGCACATTAAGGAAGTCAACTTGCATATTGTTGCCGACAAAAACAGCAGGGGGTGTTATCGCAATGGTTTGGTTTTCTCCTGCCAATGCGATACTTGCTTGTCCAGTAATCATGTTAGAAATCTCACTAACTGCACTGTAGGTGAGGCGGTGCTGATCTACCGGAAGTTTGCTCGGCAGCATGGCTTTGGCTATCGCAAAAGCAAAGTCTTCGTCCATGCTGTAGACAACTTGACCTCGGACGGGGCCGGTGACGCCAATTATGACCGAGATCGGTAAAGTGGGAATGGGTGCTGATTTGAGCTTGAGATCTTTGCGACTAAGTTTGACGCCTGTCTCTTTCTCTAGTACGTCAACTGCTGCTGTTATAAATGGATTTGCGAACTCCGCCTTCATGCCTCTGGCCTCCGTGTGTGCGGGACAAAAATTTCAAAACTGGTGCCACGCCCTAACCGTGAGTGGATCGCAATCGATCCACCGAGGGTCTCGACCTCGCGCTTAACAGCGACCAAGCCGATGCCGCGGCCAGACAGATCGTCAACATGATTTTTGGTACTGAATCCTGGTAAAAAAAGCAACTGCATTAACTCCTGTTCTGTCGGGTTTTGTTTGTCTGATAGCAAACCTTTCTCATATGCCCACTTTAGCACCTGCTTGCTGTCTATACCCGATCCATCATCAGAAAAAACCAGCTGCAAGCCTTTTTGGCTCTTGCCTAAAACAAGCCGCAGACTACCCGACGGGTCCTTGCCTTTTGCCTCACGCACCAGCGTGTTTTCTATGCCATGGTCAAGACTATTGCGTATCAAATGCACCATGCTTTCGGCAAGGCCATACAGTACTTCGGGCAAAACAAAAGTTTCACCTCCCTCGATGATCATTGGGTGAATTTTTTTGCCTAGTCTTTGGCCCAGTTGGCTGGCATAGGCTGGAATCTGTACAAAGAGATTGCGCAGCGGCGTTGCTCGGTAACGTTGCAAAAAAGGGCCGAGTTTCTTGTCTCCTGGAAAGTTGACGCGTAGATAGTTTTCTAGCTTTTTGTAGTCCTGACTAGGGATACTGATTGCGCCAGCTTCTTTTATCCAGCGTTCGCCAAGGATAGTTGAGACATAGCCAAGCTCTTCAAAGTAAGCGCGTTTGAGCGCCAAGCCAAGTTGTTTGTGGCGAGTTTGCTCGCCCAGAATAAGCACGTCTTCGAGGTGGTCTTCGTACTGGTGGGCAACATCAACCGTATGAATCAAGTCAAAAAAGCTGGCGTTGCCTTTAAAAGTGTGCAAAAAAATCTTTAATTTGGCTACGTCTTCTCGAGTGCCTTCAGACTGCTCAAAGCGCGTTAACCAGCTAAACAAGTTCTGCGCTTCTTGCATAAACTGAGCAAAGTAGGAGCGGTGGGCAGCAACCTTGAGCACCACAAAACGCCGTTCTACATCTCGCTTGCTTAAGGCTTGGAAACGGCGTTCTCGAGTAACGTCGGTAAGAATCATGACCAGCTTATCGCTGCTTAGCATGCGATAAGCGCAGCGCAGACGGCGATCGTTATGTTCGATCTCCTGAGGCAAGAGGTCAAAGATAACCTGCGGCTTGGTTTTGCCCTCAAAAATCAAACCCAGTCCCATTGCAAAATCGCTTTGTTGGCCAGGACTGTCAAAAAGCAAGTTGGTGGCCGTTTTGCCCTCGGGGTTTTGGCCAAATATAATCTTGCATTCTTGTGAATAGGGCTGCTCTATGGTTAGCTGCGGACCAAGCGTAAAGAAAGCTTGGACTGACAGCGTACTTAGAGATTCTATCAGCTTTTCCTGCAAGTGAGTAGTATCACTGGAGCTTTGATGCATATCTCAATTTACTTAAATGTTATTGCTTGGTAAAGAAAAAGAATTCAAACCGTCTGCGCTTGCTAACTTTGCTTTGAGACTATGCCAGGTCTGGTGGTATTCATCTAAAGAATGTGCTTTGAGTAGATTTTTGGCGGGTATGCCTGCCTCTGCAAAAAAATCTTGCCAGTAGGCGGCCAGTTCCTTCATACGACCCAAAACCACCGAAGGGCCTGACTTTGGAAGCGCGAGGTAAACGTCCATTAGTCTGTCATGCAGCCTCGCAATTTGCTCAAATTGTACTTGCGGGCTGAGGGAGTCTCCTGCAGCTTCGCCAGCTTTAGGCGACTTAATTCTCGCTGCCAGACCAGGATCGTAAACCGAAGCACGCCCAATCATTAGGCCCGCCAAGTCAGGAAAGCGATTGAGAATTCGCACGCAATCTGCTACGGAACGCAGGTCTCCATTGTAGACCACAGGATGGCGGATTATTTGTTTGATATTTGCAAAAGCATCGACATTAGCGTGGCCGGTGTACTGCTGCACCGCAAGTCGGGCATGAATTTGTACTTCTTTTATTGGGTAGTCGTTAAGTAACTCTCCAACCACGAGACCTTCTTGGTAGTTGCTCATGCCCAAGCGCATTTTTACGCTCAGTTGCCACTTACTGTTGGCGCATGCCATATCTAGCAGACTTGCGATCATGTCCGGGTAAGGCAAGATACCCGCCCCGCGACGTCGGGCTGTGACTGTTGGCTTGGGACAGGCAATGTTAAGGTTAAAAACTTGGTAGCCAAAGTCGAGATGCAAGCGTTGCGCCATGGCGGCCAATCCCTTGCCATCTTTGCCGAGAAACTGTGGCACAAGCGGCATAGCGCCTTGGTTTTCCTTAGGGGTTAAATCTCTAAAGGCTTTGTTGGCGCGCTGCGCTCCCTCAGTAATGCTTACAAAAGGGGCAACAGCCTCATCAAAGCCACCAAACAGCTGATGCTGACAAGAACGAAAGCTTGCGGTGCTGGCACCCATAAGCGGCGCCAAGATTAAGCGAGTCTGTGTCAAATCAGTCATTAAACTCACTTATCCGTAAACTATCGTTAAGTTTCAAAAAAAAACAGGCGCCGGGCGGGATCGAACCGCCGATAGGGGTTTTGCAGACCCCGGCCTTACCGCTTGGCTACAGCACCGTATTTAGTACGACGTGGAATATACTAAATAAAAGCCTTACTGTAAAGCGCTTTCATACGGTGGCCCAAACTTGACCTTTGGGCCTATACTAAGCAAGGTCAGGAGTAGAAATCGATGAACCAGTTTTTTTTTGTTGCGACAGTCTGTCTTTTTTCAACCGCAACGGTTTTTTGGCTACTTGCAGCGCTGAGAAGAAAGTCAATTTTTGTGTGGACTGCGGCCCTGCTAGTCCTGACCGGGTTTTGGCTGATGAGTTTCTTTCGGCAAGGCGATGTCTTATGGCTCGGCTTGGCACGAGAAAACGCTCGCCAAGCACAGGTCTTTTTGACACTGCTTCTCTTGTCGGGTGCCATGCTTTTTGGGCGTAGTGCCTTGGCTTTTGTGCTGTACCCAAAAAAACCCTTTGCAAAGTTACAGCAAAGCTTGCTCTTGTTGGCCTGCTCCGGTGTGCTCGGCAGCATCTTATCACTCTCTATAGCTGAACTATCTCGATCTGGCTACGACTCCAACGGTGTACAACTAATTGTCTGGTTGTGTTCTTTGTTTGCGCTCGCGGTAATCATCAGAAATCTCAAACGAGATATTGCCTTCTTTCTGCCGCTTGTTCTGATTTTACCAAGTATTTTGTTGAGCAAAGTTTTGGCTGTCCTCAATCTGCTTGATGCGGACGTGTCCTTGCTGATTAGCGGTCCTGCTCTCGTGCTCTATTTGTCAGTTGTAATATTGGTCAGAGATCAGAGACGACTTGTGGCCCAAGAAAAAGAACTATCGCTGGCCAAAGAGCAAGCCGCAAGTTACAAGGCGACTATTGGCGAGAAGGACAACAGCCTACTTGCTCTAAAAGATCATCTTGACCAAGGTCGAACCCGCGAACAAGATAGTGGATTTCTCACGGTCAAAGGTATTACCGACTTGCTTAGTCTTGAGCTCAATCGCTACCAACGCTATCGTCGTATCTTTAGTGTGCTCAGTATTGGTCTAGACAAACAAGTTGACCTGTCGCATCTGCAAAAGGTCTTTGAGTCGATAAAGCGTGGATTGCGCGCATCTGACCATTGCGGCGCCATGGGTGAGAGCGAGTTTTTGGTACTGCTAACCGAAACCGAACTTGCTCAAGCTATGTATGCCGCAGAAAAGTTTCGCCAGTTCTTGTTTGAGGCCGGGGTAAGCGTAAGTATAGGAGTTGCCGCAATCAGAGACGAAGGTATGGATCTATTTCGATTGTTGCAAGAGGCCGAGGATTCACGAGAACGCGCGCATCAAGCTGGCGGCAACCGCGCCGCTATGACAAGCCAAGGTATTGTAAAACTATAGTAGCAAAAAATATGGAGTGCAAAGTGGAGTACAACTATGAACAAAGATGAATTACAGGTTTTGGAAAAAGCCTACGCACGTATTATTGTCAAAACCGGAGTCAACCTTAGGTCAGGTCAGTGTCTCTTAATAAACACAGGCTTTGGGACTTATGAGTTTGCACGTCGCATTGCCGAGATTGCCTATCAAGAAGGCGCCAAATATGTACGTATCAATGTGACTGACAACCATTTAAACAAGTACCGTATTGAGCATGCCCAAGAAGAAGACTTGGATTGGTTGCCCAATTTTGTGCTCAACGAGAGCTACGAATATTTGGCTCAAGATTGGGCGCGCATCAGGATAGACAATACCGAAGAGCTTGACGTGCTCAAGGATGCTGATGCCGACAAAATGGCTCGTATTATGACCGCGCAACGCAAAGCCTTGCGACGCCAGCAAGAAGCGCTCATGAAGGACCACCACTCATGGTGTGTAGTAGCTGCTCCAGGGCCAAACTGGGCGCGTTATGTAATCGCTCATTCGGGTTTGGGTGCTCAGTTTGGCAAGCTGGATGAGTCGGCTCTAACCGAGTGGCTTTGGAAGCAATTGAAGCCTATCTTGCGTCTCGACAAGCCAGATCCGGTGAATGCTTGGGAAGATCACATGAGCCAGCTGGCTGGCCGCTGCGATGTGCTCAATCAGCATCACTTTGACAGACTGCACTTTGTCGCCAAGGACACAGATCTCGAGATTGGTCTCTTGTCCCAGTCCGTGTGGCGAGGAGGACGCGGCTTGTTGCCCGATGCAAGGCCGTTTTTGGCCAATCTTCCCACTGAAGAAGTTTACACTACACCAGACTATCGTCGCACAACCGGACACGTAAAAGTATGTCGCCCAGTGACCGTGATGGAAACCTTGGTGGAGGGTGCATGGTTTGAGTTTAAAGAAGGTAAGGCGGTCAAATGTGGTGCCGACAAGGGCGAGGAGGTACTCAAGAAGTTCTTGGCTATTGATCAGGGGGCCAGCTTCTTAGGTGAAATCGCTTTGGTAGCAGGAGAAAGTCCCATTTTTAAATCAGGACTAATCTTTGGTTCCATCTTGTATGATGAGAATGCCAGCTGCCACATGGCCTTTGGCGCTGGTTACCCAAGTTGTCTAGCCAACGTAGCCAGTCTCAACTCCCAAGAAGAAATAAAAGCAGCTGGCTGCAATACAAGCTTGGTTCACACTGACTTTATGATAGGTACACCCCAAACTGATGTCTTTGGCATCAAGAAAGATGCATCAGGAAATGAAGTTCGCATTCCAATTATAGTTCAAGGTGCATTTAAGGAAGTATAAAACCAAATAATCCATTGTATATTCCAATTTATCCATTCACGGTTGGCAAAAGCAGGGTTGTAATGAAAGTTGACCCTGCGATTCCGTTGGAATCGGTAACTATTCCGTGATTGGGAGTACGAAGATGAAAAAAAGTATTCTGTCGGTATCTGCCTTGCTCGCAATCTTATCTTCCTTTGTGTTGATAAGCTCTTGTGACTTGGGCATTTCTCCAATAGATGTAAGCAGTGTGCAAGCCGGCGCTGCTAGAGCCGCCACATTAACTGGCAACATTTATGTCGCAACCAGTGGTAGCGATACCAGTGGTACTGGTACACTATCCAGCCCCTACGGCAGCTTGTCCTTTGCTGCAACTAGGGCTGTTTGGGGCAATGTGATCAATATCGCTGCTGGTACCTATACAGAAACCAACCCTGTTAAACTTGGACTTGGCGTAAGTATCAAGGGAGCTGGCGAAGCCAGTACCATTATCAAGTCCTCGGGCGTTACACTTGACCCCGGCGTGACAGGTGCTGAGAACGACTACAAAGTTTGGCACGATGGTAGCCTTATTCAATTGTGGTCGCCTATTTATAACTCGAGCCCAGTGAGCTCACCTCGCTATGGCCCACCTGAGCAAATGATTGCCTCTGCCGACGGCGATCAGACTATTTCTGACTTTACTATTGACGGTAACTCAAAGTCACTAAAAGCAGGTGTCTGGGTAGTTAACCGCAACAACGTAACGGTTCACCATGTTACATTTAAAAATTTGAAAGAAAGCGGTGCAGTTTTTACTCGTGGTGATATGCACTGGTACAAACCAATTCCCGAAGGTATGTGGATGAAGAATACCGTTGTTTACAACGCAACCTTTATCAATTCTGCTTGGGACTTTGGTGACTACACCACAGGAGCTCTACGTCTTGGCGGCCTCGATGGCGCTCGCATCTACAACATTACTATCAATGAAAACCAAGGCTACGGCATCAAGTTTATGCATGTTGGACACCTTCGCAATACCAAGATTTATGATTCGTATATAAGAGTTCCAGAAAGTGATCCAAAGTGGAACGAAGATATTTCGATCGAACTTTGGAACATGTGGTACAACAACGAGGTTTACAACATTGATTGTAACACTTGGTTGTCAATGGTAAACCATGCCCAGTTTAATGCCTATCTCCCTACCACCGAGAGACCATCCAATCTCAAGATTCACGGAATCAGGATGATTGACCTTGACGGCGTTAGCGTAAAAGAAGCTGTTGAAGTGGCCTTACATGGCGTAGAAATATACAATTCTTACTTTCAAGATAAAGGATTTGGTATTGCCATTTGGGGCGGTAAGGGTTGGATAGGTTCTGCACCTGCACTCGACAATATTTTTGTCCACAATAACGTGTTTACCAATATTAACCGAACACCAAAGGCTGCTTTTGGCAACAGTGCCGCTGTCTTTGTTCCTTCAGGTGTTGGTGCGACTAACGTTCGCATTGTAAACAACGTCTTTGACCGCATGTGGCACTCAGTACAGCCCGAAGGTGCTATTAGTCCTGTTATTAAGAACAACGTCTTCTTAAATACCGGTGACTATGACGTACTTAATGGCTCTAACGTCATTATGACCAACAACCTTAAGTACCACCCTGTTTCTACCAAAGCAGCCTTTAAGACTAACTTTAGCATGGGTGCAGACAATATTTTGGGACTACCTGGCTTTAACAACAGTGGTGACCGAGCTACAACTTACTACTCGCCTTCTTCGGCAAGCAGCTTGGTTGTCAACAAGGGAACCAACGTAGGTTTGGGATCCAATGGTATACCTGATATTGGTGCTTTTGAATGGGGCTACACGGCTCCTACTACTACAAGTACTTCACTTGACCCCAATGCACCAACCACAACCTCAACTTCGAGCACCAGCAGCACCACCACGACTATCTTTAGACTTGATGCCGAGCTGCCAAGTGACTCATTGGGCGTTAACTTTGGCCAAGGAATCATCTCCGGAGTAGACAACGGTGACTGGATTTCGTTTAATAACATCAACTTTGGCAACAACTACTTCACCGGTTTGACACTCAACTATGCCACTTCAGGTGGTGGTAAGACCGTAGAATTTAGACTGGACAGCATTACAGGTCCTTTGTTTGCAAGTCATGCTACTCAATCAACCGGTACCTACAATGCCTACCAATCCTTTGACAATACAGTCAACTCTGCTTCTGGCGTCCACAACTTGTACATTGTATTTAAGGGTGGCAACGGAGTAGGGAACTTTGACTACTTTGTCTTAAAGACTGGCGGCGGTACACCACCTCCACCTCCAGCAACTACCACAAGCACAAGCGTGGTTGCAAGTACAACCAGCACTTCGGTGCAACAGTCGACTACAACTTCAATCGCAAGCACGACATCAACTACTAGGGCAAGCACAAGCACCAGTTCTAGCACAAGTACAAGTTCGAGCACCTCTACCAGTACTACTTCTACTACCATTGCAGGAACTATCTACCGCTTGTTAAATGTTGGTTCCAACATGTCGATGGAAGCACAGTCTTACGCAGGCGGCTCGATCTACAACGATGACAACTATCAAGGCAACAGCATAGAAAAATGGTCGGTAACAAGCGTCGGTGCTTATAAACGCATCACCAATGTTTCTACTGGTCTTGTAATTGCTGCTTCCGGTTCATCCGAAGTTAAAACTCAAGCCTACACGGGCAACGACAGCCAGCTTTGGCAGTTTGTTGACCTTGGTAGCGATGTCATCCGCATCGTAAGCAAAGCCTATCCAAGTGTATCTGCGAGAACCCAAGGTACTTCTGGCGGCAATCCAATGAAGCTCGACCCTTACAGCGCTGGAGACAACACCTTTAGTTGGAAACTGCTTGTAGTGGGCGGACCAAACCCCACCACAACCACCACTGTTGCGGCAACCACAACCACCACTGTTGCGGCAACCACAACCACCGTTGCACCTACTACCACAACGGTAGCTCCAACAACTACCACAACGGTAGCAGGCGGCTTGCCAGCTAACGGTACCTATAAGATTGTTAACTTGCACTCAGGCAAGCCACAACAGACTGATAGCCACGCCGGTGCTGGTCTCTACAATGCCGATGCAACAAGTTCAAACATTCAACGATGGACACTGACCAAGGTCGGAAGCTTCTACAAGATCGTTAACGTACAAACTGGTTATGCACTGCGTGCAGGACAGTATGACGACGTTAAGA
Organism: Spirochaetia bacterium; assembly: GCA_038204425.1. Lineage (GTDB taxonomy): Bacteria > Spirochaetota > Spirochaetia > DSM-27196 > Salinispiraceae > JBBRCZ01. The sequence continues at coordinate 28,718 of JBBRCZ010000021.1, forward strand.
CCGAAGTAGTAGACAAC
>JBBRCZ010000022.1:0-25805 GCA_038204425.1 Spirochaetia bacterium
ACTTGGATCTGACACCAGCGAGCATCCTGATAATAAGCGGGGAACTCGAACTTCTGCAAAACCTGCTCGAACGCAAAGAAAAACTGACTGTTGGTATCCTCTTGGCGGGTGCTGAGTTCCAAAAGCAGGTTGACCGAAAAATACTGGGACAGGTCAAAAAGGAGAGCGGTGCGAAAAAATGTGCTTGACTTTTATCATAGTGGCACTGTCATTTCAGGATTTTTCCAGCAACGCCGACAGGTGCAACTACACAGGCTTACTAACGAGCCTTTAACACTGATGTAAAGTTACTTACCTTATTTACTCAAAAACAACGCTAATCCTATCACATTCTCTGGTTGCCCTTGTTTGGTCGGCAAGACCAGCTTGATCTAGCTTAAAGCGGTGAGTGACCAGATCTTCTGGGTCAATAGCCATGGTAGCAACCTCACTTAGCAGCACACGTTTGCTCCACTCGGAATTTGTCAGTATAGTTTTCAACCGCCGCTGAGCTTTTCAAACTTAGTGCTGCTTGCGGTATTGCTGATTTGGCTAACAACGATTTCTGTTGAGCAAAAAATTTACAAACTCGCTGTCGGCGCTAAAGCTGCCTATCTCTGGTTCGTCGCCATAGCTACCATGAAAGTCGCTCCCTCCTGAGACGTAGAGTTTAAAGGTGTCAGCCATGCTTTGTGCGCGTTGGATATGCTCAAGGCTATGAGAAGGATGGAAGACCTCTATGCCGTCGAGTCCGGCATTGATAAGCTCAGGAACCAGGTCCCAGGTGTCGAGCAGGCCAGGATGGGCTATGACGGCGAGTCCGCCATCAGCCTTAACCGCCTCAAGTGATAGAAAGATATCAACATATTCAATATCGCCAGCCAATGGACCTTGGTTTTTAAACAAACGTTGGTAGAGTTCACCGTAGAGATCCTCAGCCAAACCTTTTTTTATCAGCAGCGCCATAATGTGTTGCTTATACAAAACTGCCGCATTGGGCGCGATTGCCATAACCTCTTCCCGATTGATAGCAAAGCCCAAAGAGCCCAGCAAGGCGATCTGTTCCTCGCTACGCTGATTTCGCCTGTGCAAAATTGGGTCGCAAATTGCTTTGATATTGGCGGCCTTTAGGTCAAACCCATAGGCTAAGAGGTGAACCTTTCGCTTTCTAAGGCTATCCCAGGCAGATATTTCTAGGCCGGGTATCAAGCAAACTTGGCCAACATTGGCATAGCTCACAGCGTCTAAAAAAGTGCCCGCCGGCATTACAAAGTCATGATCAGTAATCGAAAGGCAGTCGAGCTTTTTGTCACTCGCACTTTGAATCAGCTCATCTATGCTGGCCGAACCATCTGAAAAAGTACTGTGACAGTGCAAGTCGGCTTTGTACGTCATACTTTGTACGTCATGCTTTGGCACTTGTCAGTTCAAACTCACGATCACAAACATCGTTCATAAATTCGAGATCATGAAAAATGCCCAGCATGGTTGCCCCTGACGCCTTGAGTTTTTCTAGCAAGGTCCTAACCTTAAACTTGGATGCATTGTCTAGGCTGGCCGTAGGTTCGTCGAGCAAGAGCAAACGCGGTTGCATCGCCATTGCGCGCGCGATGTTTAAACGCAGCTTTTCTCCGCCAGAAAAAACTACCGGGTAGCTATCCCACAAGCCGGGGTCGAGTTCAAAATGTTGCAAGAGTTGAGCGGCCCTTTGACTGGCTTGTTCGTTATCCAAACCTCGCGCTAAGGCGGTCTGCTTAACCAGATCGATAGCCGTGGTACGCGGAATAACGTTCAAAAACTGTGATACATAGGCTATTTCGTGTTTGCGCAAATAGAGCATGCGACGCTCATCGAGCGTGTTGATGGAAACCTTGCCAAACCTTTCTGAGTCGTAGAAAATCTGTCCCTCGTAGGGAACATAGCTACGAAATATCATTTTGAGGATCGTCGACTTGCCGCTGCCACTTTTACCGGTGATGCCAACAAACTCCCCTTCTTCCAGAGCAAATGATACACCGCCACAGGCACGAATGTGTTTGTTCAAGTTTTTTAATTCAAAAGACTTACCTATATTTTGCAATTCCAACAGTGGCATTGATATTATCCTTTGACCGAAAATCGGTCAGCTGTGCTAGGGGCGTCGACTTGGTCACTGCGCCAGCCCGGCACCCATTTATCTGCAAAATCCTCAGCATTGGCGACAAACAATGACATTCTGTCCTTTAGTTCTTGGTGAGTCCAGTTCCACCATGCTGAGGCGAGAAGAGCATTGGCCAGTTTGGGCTCAAACCTTGTTTTGATAATGCGCGCTGGCACGCCGACCGCCACTGCAAAGTCTGGAACGTCGGCGGTCACCACCGCGCCGGAGCCGATCACCGCCCCAATTCCGATTCTAACACCCGCCATCACGGTTACACCGTGCCCGAGCCAGACGTCGTGGCCAATAAAACTCCTGTTCTTCTGTCTTTGATCAAAAATGCCAGCGTCATCTTGCTGATCAAGACCGTACTGCCTTCTGCGATAGGTAAAATGATGCAGACTTGCCCGTTGCATGGGGTGCGCCACCGGCCCTATTCTTACCATGGCAGCAATATTGACAAACTTCCCAATACTGGTGTTTTGAATAATGCAATAAGGTGAGGTGTACGAATAGTCGTCAAGCTCTACGTTTTCCAGCACGTTTGCTTTGGCAATCTCGGTATAGGTACCAATGCTTACGTTCTTGACTTGACTGTCTGCTGCAATAAAGCCCTCAGCCGGCAGGTCATCACCAGCTGCAAAGGGACTAGGTGGGCTGTCAGCGAGATTCCTTAACATACGAGCTCCTTGGGACCAATCGATTTGGATAATTAGTGCCGATAGCGAGTTTGAAACACGTGGTCGCCCTCGACCCAAACGTCATTGACTGCGCAAAAACCCTTTTCTACTTCATTAATCAAGAGCAGATCGGCTTTTTTTCCGAGTTCAATCGAACCAAATTGCTTATCGATACCCAATGCTTTAGCTGGATTTAGACTAGCCAAGCAGAACATGGCAGCCAAATCTTGGCCGTGGAGCCAATGCATTTGAAATATTGCATGCAGGATAGCAGCCGGATAGTAGTCACTGCAAAGTATGCTTATGGCGCCTTGTTTAATCGCTTCGGCGGCAGAAAGATTTCCCGAGTGTGAGCCGCCCAGGAGAATGTTTGGTGCGCCGGCCACAGTAAATAGACCGCGTTTAACTGCCATCTGGGCAACTTCAATAGTTATAGGAAACTCACTTATTTTGGCCCCCAGTGACTGCATAAGTTCAACTTTTTCTAAACTGTCATCGTCGTGGCTGGCGATTGCAATACCGTGTTCTGTCGCAAGTGCACAAAGCTCCCTCATGCTCTCTAAAGTCATCTTTGCTTTGCCCGAATGATGCTTGAGCAGATCGTCAAATTGTTGGTCGTCGAGCGGCCGATAGCCTTGAATAGTTTTCTTAAATATCTCCAAGTTTCTGTACTGACCTTGACCCGGACTATGATCCATAAAGGAAACAAGATGAACTTGCTTAGCGCGAATATAGGCTTTTAACGACTCAAGTTCTTCTAGGTAGTCGATCTCAAAGCGCGCATGAAAACGGTGTCTAACTAAATGGTTTTTGTGGTGACTGGCTTCTATAATCTGTGCAAATTTTTCCACATTCTTTTTTTCGCGCAGCGGGTTTACGCCAAATTCACTTGTTTTAAAAAGCGACAAAGAATGATACATGGTAGTGATGCCATGGCCTATCAACTCGCGTTCGGCCTCGCGTAGACTTAGGTCAAAATCCATCAAACTGGTGGGGCGAGGTGCCGCCATATGTTCAATATAGTCAGCATGAATGTCGATAAAACCCGGTGCAAGCCACGCACCTTCCGCTTCAAAAACCTGTACCGTAGCGTCAGGCGCTTTTAGATTAGGTCCGACACTTGCTATCAAGCCATTGACGATCAGACAGTCATGATTTTCGAGAATCTGTTCAGGAACTACAACTCGCGCGTTTTTGATCAAATAGTTCATTGTTTGGTCCTATAGGAGAGAATGCACAAGAGTTTGTGTATAGTAGTGTTGCGGGTCCTCTAAAATTTGGTCGGTTAAGCCGCTTTCAACCACTTCGCCGTTTAACATGACCATGGTTCTGTCTGCCAACATGCGGATAACACCTAAGTCGTGGGAGACGACTATCATGCTGACCTGCGACTCGCGTTGGATGGTTTTGATGAGGTCAAGAACCTTAGCCTGAACCGACAAGTCGAGGCCGGTGCTGACTTCGTCTAGTAACAATATGGGTGGATTATTTGACATAGCTTTGGCAATTTGAACCCGTTGCTGCATGCCGCCAGAAAAATTTTTGGGTGATTCTTTTCGACGGCGCTCTGCAATATGCACATATTCCAATAGTGAATTGGCTCGTTGGGTAATACTCGCTACCCGCATCACCCCTGCTGCAATCATTTTTTCTGCGATATTGCTCATAGCCGAAAAATCCATGCGTAGTCCAAGCAATGGGTTTTGATAGACCATACCGAGCTTGGTGTTCCTAATCTGTCGTTTGGCCTGCGAACTGAGTCCAAAGAGATTGGCTTGTCCGCCTTCAATGCTAGAAAGTCTAAACTCACCTTGGTCGACGTTTTGGTCAAAGTACAGACACTTTAACAAAGTTGATTTGCCACTGCCACTTTCGCCAACTATTCCCACTATTTCACCAGGAAAAACCTCAAAGTTAACCTGACGCAAAGCATGCACGGTGCCACACATTGTACAAATATTTTTGTCAATTACTAAGCTTGCTGGGTTGGGAACAAGGCATGCCGAACAGCCAGGGCCAAAGCGTTTGTTAAGATTTTTGATAGAAAGTATCGGGGTTTCGTTCCAGGAAAAATCAGACACCTTGAGCCTCCCGACAACTTCCTGTGTCATTGCACTGCCAACGAACTGGGCCAATTCCGTCGTTTAGTTCGTCCATAAAGACGCTGGATCTGCCACACTTGCAGCAATTCTTATCATCAAAATTTTCTGGTTCAAAGGGGTAGTCATCAAAATCTAGCGACTTAACCTTGGTATAGGGCGGCACTGCGTAGATCTTTTTCTCACGCCCGGCGCCAAGCAAGATGAGGGCAGAACTCTGGTTCATTTTTGGATTGTCATATTTTGGTATGGGAGAAGGGGCCATCACGTAGCGACCTTTGACAAGAACCGGATGGTCTGCTCCGCCAGCTACTTTTCCATACTTCATAATGTCTTCAAAAAGCATTAACCAAGCGCCGGTGTAGTCCGACTCGGCATGCAGCCTTTTAGTTTTAAATTCACTCGCTTCATACCAGCGCAAGGGCTCAGGCGTTGGCACCTGCAGAATCATGATTTGATCCTCGCGCAGTGGCAACTCTGGAATGCGATGTCTGGATTGAATCAAACTTGCCTCAGCCGTGCTTTCGGTTATCTGCACCAAGCTTGTCTTGTTTATCAATGCCTTAATGCTTACTGCGTTGACAGAATCATCTGCACCTTGATCAATTACTTTGACAATGTCTGCTTTGCCTAGCAAGCTAAGCGTAATTTGCAGACCACCAGTTCCCCAGCCACGTGCAATCGGCATTTCTCGCGAGGCAAAAGGGACTTGGTAGCCAGGAATCGCTATCGCCTTGAGAATGGCCCGTCTGATCTCTTTCTTGGAACCTTCGTCAAAATAGGCAAAGTTATACTGCCGACTTTGCAATTGGCTTGAGTGCGATTTTGGGCTTGAGCTTGATTTTATCATGGTGCACCTGGTCCCGTTTTTTTTTGGGCGTTAGACGGACTTTCTTGCTGACGCGATGCCCTGACTGCAACCAGTTTTGACTGAAACGTTACGTAGTGTGGCAGTTTAAGATGGGAGATAAAACCGCTGGACTCGACTGAGTCGATATGCAAAAGAACAAACTCCTCATCATGAGTGGCAAATTTTTCGTTGGGATGTTCGAGACACTGGTCTAAGAGACTCATGGCTATCGTCTTAGTCTCGTTTTGCCCATAGGAGAGTCCATAGCCGAGTTCAAAGCTTAGGCTCTGCTTGCCATCTGCTTCTATCTTGTTAACTGGAACCAAAGACTCCACTTCGGTGGCTCGAAATTCCCCAATATAGTAGCTGCCCTGCTCATCGATAGCATCGCCGTCCATTGGGGGTGGGCCGGCGACGTAGACGGGAACATCACCTACCCTGAGTTCGGCAACAGTTGGGTGAACAGCTCCATAGCCACGCAACGAGGCGTAACCAAGCGAGGTTACTGCACCTGTTTGGCCTCGCGCCATGATTTGCAGCCGCTGACTTCTATTGCTTGGAAACTCCAGATTTTTCTTAGTTACGTCGCTTGGTGCGGTGTCATTGTTTTCAAATCGGGCAAGAAGTCCTTGATCTCTCAGATATTCAACAACTTTGGGCAATTGGTCAAAACCCAAGTGTCCGCTCTGGTCTTCTTTTAAAGGCATGCTATCGTCAGGTAAAGACCTAGCTTGACTCGGTTCTGCCTGCTTTTCGTTGAAGAGATCAAAATCGAGCAGTCTGTGGGTGTAGTCAGGAGATGCGCCAAGTATCTGGCCGCCGGGGATATCCTTAAATGCCGCAGAAATACGTCGTTCAACCCTCATTTTTCCGGTGTCTACTACCTCGGACTCGTATTTTCTTTGCAAAGTAGAACGATAGGCGCGCAACAAAAAGACAGCTTCTTCTGGGCTTCCTTCTGCTTGCTTTATGGCAAGTGCCGCAAGCTGCTCATCATACATGCTCGCCTCGGCCATAACCTGATCAATGAGCACGCGTAGTCCAGCACGAACTTGTTGGACATCAAGCAAGACTCCAGATTTAAGCCTCTTGGACAAAAGAAATTCTTGCGAAGCATCAATGGCTTGTTTGCCACCCTTAACCGCTACATAGGCCATTACACTACCGCCTGCGTCATCTTGGTTGTTCGCGGCAAAACCAAAAGTTTGCCTTCCGCATCGGCCAAAATAACATCTATACCCATCGGAAACTCTTCGACAGCACGATTGCGGCTGGCTAACCAGGCAGGACTTAGCGGAAATTTCTGTTGACGGGCCTGTTCCAGCCCTGGGCCTTCAATGCTAAAGACCATGCCTGTCTCAACCGATGGCACATATTGAATAAGCGTTGCGCCACTGTGAGGATCGGTTAGGTCGCCTCGACTTAGCGCCTCTGGAACAGACTCTTGCTGCGGCAGATCGTCAAGACAAAACACAAAACTGGCTTTGTCCAGAGAAACTGGCGCAGCCCCAAGGACTGTAGCAAAGGCTGCTTTGGCTCCAGAAAGCTTGATTTCGGGAACTAACGAATAGGGTGATTCTTGGTCAATTAGGGTCAAAAGCAAGGCCAAAATTACGGCCGGGGTGCCAGGCAAGGCATGCATTAGAGCGGGCTGGGCCGCTTTTTTGCTTTGTTCGCCGATATCGACAATCCTACCAGGGAAGGAAAAAGCAGTGAGCAGCTCTCTAAAGACTGCTTGCGTATCGTGCACGTAATCAAAAGCCTGACTGTCAACGGTCATTTATTCTTCCTCACCCACTTGATCCACTTGATCCGCTTGATCCATACTTTCAAAACTGACCCGCGTAGCAGCCACTCGTGAGCTCGCGCGCCTATATTCAACTTGCTGTTTCTTTTGCGCAGCTTCAAAATCGGCGGACCATGTCTCGACCATGGGCAAAGAAGCGTTAAAGGCGGCGTCGACTATAGCGAGTTGGTATGAACGTTCAAAGTCAGTACCAACGATTAAGCCAAGGCCAAGCACACCCTGAATAAGCACTTTGGTTTCGGTTGCGCAGATTTCCCCAAGGTAAAACAAGCTATTTTTTGCACTTTCTCTGACCTTGAGCATTACCAAAATTTCCTTGGGTTCTTGAACAAGTTCAGCTTGAAACTGGGACGTAACTTGGTCCGCCAAGCGGCGTAACAACTCATCAGATGACCTGATCAATAATTCTGTTCTCAAGCGTCGCTGCACATAGACTCCATAATCGCCCAGCCTAAGTGCTTAATGTTAGAATTATGTGACCTAGGCGCGAGCGTCCCGTAAAAACCCGATGTGGCTTTGGTTAAAAAAAGGGACCTGGTTAATCCAAGTCCCTCAAGAACATATTTCCTAAACGGCAACCTAGAGCAAGAGTCGCGTTTTTTCTTTGAGTCGCGTTGCCACCAACTCAAAAATGATGGCAGTCACCAAAATAATCCACGTAAAGGTGCCAACTTCGCGAATATTGGCGTAGTGTCCAGCCGCCATTTGTAAGTTAAAGCCAATGCCACCGGCGCCAGCTGCGGCTCCAAGCGCCACCGCCTGTACAAAGTTTATTTCAAAACGAAGAAAGGTCCACGAAATCAGATAGCTCATTGAGGCAGGCAATACTGCTTGAAAGACTATTGACCACCAACCGGCTCCTCCGGCCTTGAGAGCTTCAATAACGCCATCGTCAAGCTCCTCAAAGGATTCGGTGTAGGCTTTTACCAAGTAACCCGCCGAGTGGAAGCTCATACCAACAACAGCTGCCACCGAACCCAGTCCAGCCGAAACAGCAAAGATTAGCACCCAGAGTACGGTAGGAACCGCCCTAATTAAGGCAACAAAAGAACTGATTGGCCCAGACAAGTACTTATTTCCAATGTTGCGCGCCGAAAGTAGCGCCAGAAACAGGGCACAAATCGCGCCTATGAGTGTAGTTAAGAATGCCATCGAAAGAGTAATCAATAGGTCCAAGGGAATATCTTGCCAGTCAAAATGCTCGATGACTGGTTGAAAAAACATTTTGCCCATATCCTCAAGGGCCTTGATCATCGCTTGCCAAGGATTAGCACCTTTGATGTCCAAAAAAAACAAGCCTACTATCGAAAGCACCATTAGACCACCCAAAGTGAGGCTTAAGGTTGTTCGCGATACATTGGGCTGTCGCAGGGGTATAAGGGCCCCTCGCTGGATTTTTGGCGTTTTGCTCATAGTATAAGCCTCCTAAGTTTGTTGGACACAAGCTCCAGCAGAACGATCACAATCACAATAGAAAGAACGGTTAGGCCAGCCGAGGTATACTGCATGCTTTTGTAGTAGATAGAAAACGCAAAGCCAATGCCTGAGTTGGTTAAGAGACCAACCAAGGTAGCATCACGGATGTTGGTTTCAATCATGTACAAGACCCAGCTTACTATTTGCGGCAAGACCGAAGGCAAGACCGCTTGAAAGATTATTTGCACCCTTGATGCGCCACTTGCTTTCAGCGCTTCGACCGTACTTTGGCTAGTTTCATCAATGCTTTCCATAAAAGCTCTGGTGAGCAAACCGATCGAACCCAAGGCAAGAGCAAGAAAGCCGGTAAAGGTTGATGCGCCAAAACTGAACAAGAAAATTATAGCCCAAGCTACGATGGGTATGTTTCTGAGTACCGAAGCAAAAGTCCTTATGAGCGCAGAAATGACAGCGTTGCCACCAGTCGAACGTGCACCTAAAAGAGCCAAAGCCAGAGCAATTACTGCACCAATGACGGTGGAAACTATCGCCACAAAAACTGTTTCTAAGAGCTTTTGCATGATACGCGGAGCATTAGAGAGTGAGTCTTGGTTTGGGACAAAGTTGTTGGCCATCCAGCCAAAGGCCTTGGGGAAGGACTCTATGCCAGCAATTAGGTCAAACCCGGCGATGGAGCTTGCCGCAATGGTTAAAGCTAAGACCAGAGCCAAACCAATAAATGAACGGATTTTATGTGCCCTAAAGTACACGTTGGCGCGGCTTAGGGCCGTATTTTTTTCTAAGCTATCAATTGCCACGACAGTCCTCACTCATCAATCAGGTCACCGTCGGTGGTGCCGTAAATTTCGTGAATTGTTTTTTTTCCAAGTTTTTCGGGCACATCGTCAAAGACTACTTCGCCTTGCTTCATACCAATTATTCGATCTGAGTACTTAAGCGCTACGTCAACTTGATGCAAATTGCAAAGAATACCAATGTTCATTTTTGAGGCAATCTTTTTTAGGTGGTCCATAATGACTTTGGCCGACCGTGGGTCCAAACTCGCAATTGGTTCGTCACACAAAATCAACTGCGGATCCTGTACCAAGGCTCGCGCAATACCAACTCGTTGTTTTTGTCCACCCGACAGCGTATCGCAGCGATTGTAGATCTGCTCCGTCAAATCAAGTTTGTCGATCATTTCTACCGCAAGTTCTTTTTCTTGCTGTGTGTAGCGACCCAAAATGCCATCCAAGTCGCTTTTGTAACCTAGGCGACCGTGCAGCACATTTTCCAAAACTGTCAAACGATATACCAAATTGTAGTGTTGAAAAATCATACCCACATGGCGCCTGGTTTTGCGCATCGCACGCTTGCCAAGGCTATAGAGGTCCGTGTCAGCAAATTGTACCGACCCATCGTTGGCGTCAATCATGCGATTGATGCAGCGCAATAGAGTGGATTTTCCTGCACCTGATCGCCCAATAACGGAAACAAACTCGCCTTTTCTAACGTTAAAACTGGCGGCGTTGAGGGCCAGCTTTTCTTTGTAGTACTTGGTCAAGTTATTGACTTCTAGTAATGCCATTGCTCGTCCTTTAAAAAACAGCCGTACGACCCAAGTGGTCCGTACGGCTTGAAGTTCTGGTAATTTTTATTATTTTGACATGGCTCGCAGTGGATCAAAGAAGCTGTCGTCCAAAGCAACAAAACGTTCACCGGCTTTAAAAATTGCTTTTACGGTAGAGCCCTTGGCCGGGAATATAGCAGTATTCATTGCTGTGCTCTCTGCAGTAAACGCATTGCGAAGGGCCTTGAGCTCTTCGTTGCTGAACATCGAAGCATTTACGACCATAGGTGAGTTAAGCACTGCTGTGGCAGAGAGAATGACAAATTCTTGGCCTTGTACAGGGGTAAATGGGTCAACGGCGTCGCTACGAACCACATAGACAGAACCAGGAGCATTGGCCTTGCCGGTCGACAATTGTACGTAGTTGTCTACGCAGGTATCACAAAATACTGCCACATCGGTTTTTCCTGTCAATAGTTGTACAGCCGTACCTTGGTGGGATGCCCCAAAGGACACTTCGCTAAAGAGCTTGTCGGGTCCGCCTTCCAGTAGGTCAGTGCTCTTGAGACTCTTCCACTTTGGCATAGCGGAGAAGATTTTAACGATGCTTGAAGATGGAACGCGAAATCCGGAGGTAGAACTTGTAGAAACAAAGCCAAAACGCTTTCCGGCGATGTTGTTGAGACTATAGCCTGAGCCACTTTGGTACATGCCTTCGTTACCCTTTTTGACGGCAATCCAGCTATAGTAAACGGCGCCTTCAAATGGTTTAGCAGGATTGGTAGAAGGTGAGTTGAGCGCCAACGGCATTACTTTTTTGTTCTTGGCGTTGGCTTGAACATAAGCTTCTGCACCCAAAAAACCAAGATGGGACTGGTTATTGGCCATTGATTCAACAGCTATAATATAGTCAGTGGTAAGTCTGTGGATAACTTTTCTGCCCAAAGTCTTTTCCACCAACGCGCCAATTGCTTCGCGAGCTGATTTAATTTCCTCGCCCGATTCATTGGGAAGCCAAACAAAGGTAACTGGCTTTGACTTGTCTTCACCAGCTCCGCCGGCAAAAACCGATCCAGCAATAACAGCCGCCAAAACGACCAATGATAGAATTCTCTTCATGATATTTCTCTCCCTGTCAACAAAAAGACTTGTCCTAGCGCAGCAAGGCCTAGGCATTAGGCCCATGTTCCATCTACCAGGTTAGTGTTTGGTTAGTTATGTTCAAATTTAAGGTGTTAGTTTGTTTAAAAAATGGACTAGCTCAGGTCAATCGCAGTTCAATTACCTTTTTGATGCACTTGAGGTACTCAGCCGGATCGTGGCTGACTTGTACAATGGTACTTAGATTTCGCCTGGCAATTTCTTCGATTACCCGCAATACCTCTTGCCTGCTCCCACTATCCAAACCCTGGCATGGTTCGTCGAGCAGTAACAATTTTGGCAGTTTTACCACAGCTCGTATCAATAAAAGTGCTCGTTGTTGACCATAGGAGAGTGTTGCAAAGCCTCTAAAAGAGTCACCTTGCATACCAAGGAAACTGAGCCAATTATAGAGCTGTTCTAATTGTGAAGCGCCTGCTTTAGCATACAATCCAATGCTGTCAAAAAAACCCGACAAAATCACATCGGACAGCGAGATCGAACCCAGTCTCAAAAACTCATCGTGCAAGCGCGGCGAAACGATGCCCATTTGTCGGCGCAGTTCCCAGACCGACTCGCCGCTACCTCGTCTGATGCCAAAGATGTAAACCTTGTTGGCGTAGACTTGCTGACAATCACCGTTGATGAGTCCGAGCAAGGTGGATTTTCCACTGCCGTTGGGGCCATGGACTAATGTATGCTCCCCCGCGCGTAAGGTCCAATCAAACTGGTCAAAGACTACGTGCTCGTCCCATTGAACATGTAGCTTGTTCATCTCAACCAAGACCTCTGGCTCTGGCGAAGCAGATGGTGCCTCTTTATCAATTAGCAGAACCAAAGGACGTCGATTTCCTTGCTCTCGCTCAAAACCTAAGGACGTCGCTTTAAATTCTTCTAAGCTTCCAAACCAGTGCGGTTCTTTGCTAGCTTGCGCCGAGAGCACAAGCATGTTTTGCAGGTGCTGCGGCAGCCAAATAAGGTCGGCGCTTGCCCAGATAATTGTCGTTGTTTTAGAAAATTGCGCCAAGTTCGCAAGCACCTCAGCCAAGGCTCCGCGACTGGCAATATCTAGGCCATCCAAGACGCCGTCCAAAATCAAAAGTCGTGGTCGGCCCATAAGAGCCTTAAGCAAGATAGTTTTGCGTAGCTCACCTGTCGAGAGAAAGCGCAAGCCGCGGTCCAGCAAGTCTTGCAAGCCAAAGTGCTTTACAAGCGAGCTATGTTCGCAATAGTCCACCAAATACTGGGCCAGGCTGGTGCCTCGCCAATAGCCGCCCTCGCAAAAGTCACTGTCGTCGTTTTTTATTTCTTCATCAATAAGCTTCTTGGCAGCTTCTGGAGAAACTAAGCTTGTCCGGCCCAAAGTGCTCAGATCCAGTTTGCATTCGTCGGCATCGCACAGGTCGAGCTGTCCAGTTAAGGCGGCGCACAAGGCACTCTTGCCGCTACCATTGACACCACTTATTATCAAACCTGTTTGCACAGATATTTTAAACGATAGATCTCTTAGCAAAACTTGATTGTCCTTGCGGACAGAGCAACCTTTTGCCTCAAAAAGCCAGCTACCGTTCAAAGACTAGATCGTCTTTAACAAGGCTTGGTCCATGGCACGCACAAATGACGGGTTGTCCAGTAGCTTACGAGCTTCGGCTGGTTCGACTATCTTGCGAGCTCTAAGTGCACCTTCTTGCCATTTGTTGCGCAAGTGTGACACGGCCATTGGAAAATAGCTGATGCGATAGCACTGGGTGTCGCGCCAATACCAGCTATTTAGTGCCTTACCGACGATAGTGCCCTCGACGCCAGCCTCTTCCAAACCCTCGGCCAATGCCGTTTCCTGTGGACTCAGATGTGCCTCCGGGCTTCCTTTTGGAAAAATCCATCGGTTGCTGGTCTTGGTACTAATCAACACGACTTGACGTGTCTTATTAATTTGAGTGATGGGAATCACACCATAAGATTGCATAGGGGGCAAGAGCAAGCAAGCGAGATCTCTCTTGGCTGTTTCTTCAGTCAAACCAGCTAGTTTTTTGTTAGAAAAGCGCGGGTTGCCGGTTACTTCTGGACCAAACCAATAGGGAGCTTTAAAACCTGCAGCGGCCACCATATTGGAAAACTCAACTTCTACGGTATGTAGTCCGGCCAGAGCTCCCTGATAGACATCAAGCTCTGCTGTATAGCCGCCGATCGTTATCAAAAAGCGTTGCTTCTGTATACGAAGACCGTGGCTGTCTTTCCAGAGTGACTCAAATTGGCTCATACTTAGCGTTGTCTCATTCTCCTGCCTTTGAAGACCTGAGCCGGTTTTTATAGTTAAACTACATTTTTTGTTTGCTTGGCGAATACGAATTTCGCGATCCTCATCGACAGATAAATATGCCTGCCTGATGTTGACCAGTTTTGCGCGATGCGCTTCTTCTGGTACTTCACCAACCAAAAATTTCCGTTCTATCTCTATGCCCATTACAAAACTCCGCGACCTTGTAGCTCTTCAAAAAGCGACTGCAATGCCTGTCCTGCTCGACTTCCTCTGGCTGACAGCACCAAGGGCGTTTTTTTGATGCCCATCTTTTCGAACTCCACGGACTGCGGCACAAAAGCCTCAAGACTGTTAGCATAAAGCTGCTTGGTTTGACCCATCAGGTCAAGGTGCAGTTTCTTTCGGGCATCCACCATCGAGAAGAAAGGAATAATTTTTGCAAGATTGCGGCTGTCTTTCTTAAAAAACTCATTGAGGAAGTCGAGTGTTCTTAGCGACAAGGGACTTGGCACGACCGGAACCAGAACAAAGTCAGCAACTTCAATTATTGCCTCACCGGTCAGGCCAATTTGGGGTGGAGAGTCAATTACTAGCAGATCATACTGAGTTTTGAGTAGACGGATAAGGGGCTTTAGACCATCGGAACTATCATCAAGTTCCAAATCCAAATTTCGCAAGCCCTTGCGGGCTGGCAATACATCCAAGTTTTTTATGTCGCTCGCCCTTATCAGTTCGTTGACCGAGTCTTTGCCATTAACCAGCGCTTTAATCTTGCCCTTGTCTGCGGCCTCAATATTAAGATAAAAGCTAGCCGCACCTTGGGTATCTAGGTCTAGTAGCAAGACTTTTTTGCCTGACAAAGCCGACAGAACTGCAAGATTGACGGCTACGGTTGATTTGCCAACCCCACCCTTAACGCTATACAAGGCTATTTTTTTCATTGGTCCCTCCCCCAGGCAGTAACGTTCTTAACCAAACCGGTTGTTTGAGCAGATATGCTCTCGCCAGCATGGGCTAGTGCTAAAGACAGATTGGCGTCACTTCTTTCTCCAAGGCGCAAACAGAGATTTTTGAGAGACAGCAAAAGATGCGCTGGCAGCGATGCTTGTTTGCTCGCCATCCAGTTTCTAAACCACTCAAGTTGAACCACAGAATCGTTATAACGCCCCAAGTATTTTTGGCTGGTTTTTAGTACTTCTCGCAGCTCTTCAAATTCTGCGCGTGCCGACAAGTCAATTATAAAATCCAAGAGATAACGCAGCTTTTTGTGTTGCAAACGCAGGTCGTGCACCGAGCTCGCTTCCAAGTCCGAACTCAACAAAAGAGAACCCGCTGCGGTTCGTCCATAGATCTTCTTGAGCAGGAGC
This sequence comes from Spirochaetia bacterium, assembly GCA_038204425.1. GTDB lineage: Bacteria > Spirochaetota > Spirochaetia > DSM-27196 > Salinispiraceae > JBBRCZ01. The sequence continues at coordinate 15,306 of JBBRCZ010000022.1, forward strand.
GATGCTTGCATCCGGATAGTTTGCATGCGAGACTCTTCGCTCCACAAGGTTGAGTGAGGCGCCAAGTAGCGTATTAAGTCTTTCCAATCTTCCTTAAATGGCACTGAACGAAGATAGCTCACCAAGGTTTTATGTGCTTTGTTACGCTGTTTCTCAATTTCCTTAAATACCAGGATGAGGTTGTCCTTGTCTTGTTCGGCGACTAGGTTTAAAAAATCACGGCTTGACTCAAGCAATACGTCCAAGTCTCTTAATTGATTGCTAGCGGTCATCATCTGCGCAAGTTTAGCCCTAAGCACTGAGAGATCCGGGCTCAAAGACCCCTTAAAGATGCTCAAGAGCGATCTGACTTTGCGCTGTTGGACCCTAAATTCGTGCAAACACTCGATGTCGGCGTCCGAGCAAATCCCCTCAATCATGGTCTGGCTTTGCTCAAGATAGGCCAAGCATGCTGGAGAGAGTGCCTCATTGACCAAACTGGAAGGACTAAGGCTAGGCGTTTTGAGTTTTACCATGCTTATTTCCAAAGCTTGGCAAATTAACAGACCCAGGTCAACACCCTTCACCGATCCAATGTGGTTCTCAAGGTAGCCTATCAGTTCCTGAGCCTCGCGCTCATAGCCTCTGAGCACCTCATAGCACAAGAACTCAACTTTGGTCTTGCCTGTCAAACAGGTAAACCAAAGGCGCACTATGCCCTTGTTTTCCTTATTCTTCCACAAGTACTCAAACCGCTCAATTTCCAGCGCGCCAAGACTAACGAGTGCCCACCCTTGGTAGCGTCTCCAACTTGTGGGTGCAAATGATTCGTGGAATGTGGCATCTGCTCTAACAAGGTCAAGCAGCAGGCCGTGTCTGCGTTCCGCCTCTAGCTCCAAACAAATCGATCCTGACTTGAGAAGCAAGTGCTGATAGGTATCAATCACTTTACATTGCACAAGACTTCTAGCCTGCAAGACCAAAGGTGCTTTGCTCGTCAAGCGAGCAACAGTAGCACCTAAACTGAGGAAATCAAGCTTTTGGATCGGACGAATCGTGGGCACCATGCTCCTCCAAATACTTTGCAATCAGTTCTTCCAATATTTTTTGCACACTTGTCTCGTTCTGGATGGCCATTATCTTAAGTGCCTTCAACATTTTTTTGTTAAGACGCAGTGAGGTATTGGTTTTTTCGTCAGACTTATCTTTTTTTTTCGCCATTGCAATTAATCCTTATGCTGATCATCGTAACATAGAGACGTCAGTACGTCAAGACATAAAACTGATACTGCCGTCAGTTTTCTGCTAAGTGGCCTAAAAACTCTTCAAAAACTTCTAAGTTCCTGACGATTTTGTAACCATCGTCTAACATCAGCCGCGCAAGCTTGGCTTCGGGGGTGGACTATGAAACTGGCATACTCGGTCAATGGCGAAGGATTTGGTCACGCATCACGCATGGTGGGTCTAGTGCCGTCGCTAGAACGCTGGCACAGTATAGAGCTTTTTTTGCCTGCCACAGTAAGCACCTTTGTTGCTAACAAGTTGCCCGGCAAGATAAGCCAGCTCATACCATCCTTTAATTTTTGTAAAAAGGGCGATCGTATACTCTACGCCAAAACGATTTGGATGGGTCTTATAAGTACAATCGCCACTCTAAAGGTTCTACCTAGCTTAGTTCGCTACTTAAAACGTGGAAAGTTTGACGGAGTTATTAGCGACTTTGAGCCAGTTATGGCTTGGGCTGGACGTTTGGCGGGACTTAGGGTGGTGCAGTTTAATCATCCGGGCATAGTGCTCAGGTACCCAAAAATTACTCCCAGCTCACTTATGGCTTCCATAGTCTCGTTGATGATGGAAGGACCATGGTCAGCTCGTTTGCATTGCAGTTTTTTTGGTGGCGACATTGGGCCCATTATTCGCAAGACATTACGCAACTACAGCGTGAGCCAAGGCGACTATGTCGTGCTCAATCTCAAAGACGGCTATCGAGAGGCTGCTCTTGATACTTTGTCTGCCATTTCCAAAAGCATGCCAAACCTCCACTGGAGAGTCTTCCCCAACCCCAACGAAGACTTTGAAGCCGCCCTTGCCGGGTGCCGTGCCGTTATAACAGCCGCTGGTCACCAGATGTTGTCTGAGGCCTTGGTCTTGGGCAAACCAGTTTTGGCATTGCCCCAACGCGGCCAAGATGAACAGCAGCTCAATGCCCGTATGTTAGAACGGTCTGGCCGAGGCATGACAGCCCAGCTATCTGATCTTGAGAAAGCCCTGCCAGTCTTTATTAATCGCTTGCCACAATTTGAGGCGGCGTTTCGACAAGCGCCAAGCAAACACTTTTGTTTCAATGACTCAACTGATCAAGCAGTTTTTGCTATAACAAGAATGTTATTGCGCCGTCGAGAAAGAAAACAACAAGTTAGGTACATGGCGCCTACCGACATGGGCCTGCCCTTTGAGTCATGGCAACTCTTTGAGAGCGAGGGTATCGCCGCCGACCCCGATGTCTTTAGAGTTTGCGTTATCGGCTCGGGTTACGTCGGACTCTTGAGCTCTGCAGGTCTGGCGGACATTGGTCATCAATGTACTGGACTTGACCTAGATCACGATAAAGTCGCCTTGCTATCGCAAGGCAAGTCCCCTCTCTTTGAGCCAGACCTTGACCAAGTCCTCAGTCGAAACATTAAAGCAGGTCGCCTACGCTACACGTGTGATGCAGCTAGTGCACTCTCCGATGCCCAAGTGGTCTTTATTTGTGTTGGAACGCCTTCGGGCTCTCGCGGCCAAACTGATCTAAGTTATGTTATGGACGCAGCTAAGACTATCGCTTCGCACCTGCAAAGCAGCCGCCGCTTTCTAAGTGAGTCGCAACGTCAAGCTGACCCTTTACTAATTATACTTAAGTCCACGGTTCCGGTCGGCACTACTCGCCACTTAAACGAACTTATTGCCAAGTTGAGCTTCTTGCGTCCCGGCATCGACTTTGAAGTGGTAAACAATCCGGAGTTTCTGCGTGAAGGCAAGGCTGTGCATGACTTCTTTAGACCTTCGCGAACCGTAGTCGGTACAAGCTGCCTTTGGGCGCAAAAAATCGCTCAGCGACTATATCGTCCACTGTTCGATAGCAGCCGACCCTTGGTTTTTTGCGACAGCCAAAGCTCTGAGCTTGCAAAATATGCCTCCAATGCCATGCTGGCCAGCCGGATAAGTTTTGTTAATGATTTGGCGCAACTGGCAGAGGTGAATGGTGCCAACATTGAAGAAGTGACCCATATTATGGGCCTGGACAGTCGCATTGGACCCGAATTTCTCAAACCGGGCCCTGGTTACGGCGGCAGCTGCTTTCCCAAAGACAATCGATCACTCCTGTTTGAGGCCGCCCGCGTCAATGTCGAACTACGGGTGGTACAAGCCTCGCAAGATGCCAACGAACATCACAAGCTGCGTCCCATCGCAAAGTTGCTCAACGCATATGGCTTTAAGCACGAGTCGCAGCTGGCAGGCCTGACTATTGGCATACTTGGACTCGCCTTTAAGGCTGACACTGACGATGTGCGCGAGAGCTCTGCACTTGCAATCGTCGATAGACTAGTCAAACTCGGCTGCTCACTAAGGCTGCATGACCCACAAGCTTCATCAAACTTTATGCGCCATTTTCCTGCTGATATTCCTGGTATTGCTTACTTTACCGACCCAATCCAAGCAGCCAAGCATTGTCAAGCTTTGCTTGTTCTCACCCCTTGGCACGTCTACCATATACTTGACTGGACACTTGTCGCCAAAGTTATGGATGGTAGCCTGCTTATTGATACCCGCAATATTATTGATCCAATGCTGGCAAGCGCGGCTGGTTTAGTATTGATAGAAAATGGCAAGCCAAAGCAGGCTCGCCAAGCAAGCATTCGGCAGAAAAGGCACAAAAATAAATCTAAGCTATGAACCAAGAGCGTAAGACAGTATTTATATCACTGACCCTCTTGTTGATAGGTTTACTGGGATTTGTACATGCCATGCTGTTTGCGGGCTCCAACGGTACTGTTTTAGATCTTGTCTTCAACAACCTGGCACTTAGTGAGGAGTCAGCGAGTCAAACGACTCAAGAAATTTTTGGTGCCATACTCGCGCAAAAAGAATCAGTGATTCAACGCATTGACAAACGCTTTTTATCCTTTGGCATTGACACTGCTCAGTTGCTTGGAGAGAGCTGGTGGCAAGAAGGCAAAAAAGACATTGCTAAACGTCAAGCATTTAATTTGCAACGACCGGCCTTGGATCTCTTAGTCAAAGGACTCTCACCTGCCTACTTTAGAGTGGGCGGAACAGCTGCCGACGAGCTAAAGATTGATCGGCTCAAAAAATCCACCTGGGACTCGTTGTATAGTTTTACGCGCCGAAATAATCTCGATCTTGTTTTTACCCTTGGCGCCGGGCACCAGGCGAGAAACCAAGCCGGTCAACTTGACACCCAAGCACTGCAGGAGTTTTTTGCCTATACCAAACAGTCGGGCCAGAGCCCAATGGTCTGGGAGTTTGGAAATGAGCTCAATGCCTATTGGGTTTTGTCAGGCCTAGATAAACAGATATCACCAGAGCGCTACGCTGATGACTTACGCAAGGTGAGCAAATTACTTAAATCTTCGCAGACGCCCGGGCTTCTGGCCAGCCAAGGAAGCGCGTTTTGGCCGCTGATAGGTGAGCCACTATCGTTCTTTTACGGATACACACCCCAGGTTTTGCAGCGCGCCGGCGATATAGTCGACATTGTCACCTGGCATTACTACCCGCAACAATCATTTCGCAGCCCCGTCGCCACCGTGCGAGCCAATCCTTACCGTCTATTGCAGCCTGCTCGCTTGGATGAAGTTGCACACTGGGCCACCAAGATGCGCACGTGGCGCGACGCCTGGGCTCCGGGCAAGCAGCTTTGGCTTGGAGAGACAGGTAATGCCCAGTCTGGCGGTGAACCTGGAGTTTCTGATCGCTTTGTCAGTAGCCTGTGGTGGTTAGATCAACTGGGCTTGATGGCAGCAAATGGCATGTCAGTGTTGGTCAGGCATACTTTAGCAGGCGGGGACTACGGCCTAATTGACGAAGAAAGCCTAGTGCCAAGGCCAGACTATTGGGCTTCATTTTTGTGGAAACAAGTGATGGAAACAGAAGTCCTGTCGCCCACTTTTGTGCTGGCACAAAAGCAAGGGGCCAGCGCCGACGACCTATCGCAGCTGCGAGCGTACATGCACAAGTCTCGCCATGAGCACCCAAACTCAACGGCTTCCGAAGGTCAGGTCTCCACTCAGTTTAGCCTTTTGTTGATTAACATCAGCCAAAATAAGCGCTATGTGCTAAACCTACCCCGTGCTAATCAATCCTCAGACTTGTCTATCTGGGTAGGCAGCGCGCCATCACTTAGCAGTCCACTTGCCTTCATTAATGGCCAAACACCCGCGATTTCTGGCAATCACTTGGCACCTATAACCCCAATTATTTCCACTAAGAGCACTTTAAGAGTCGAGCCGCTTAGTTATGTCTTTGTAGTCTGGCGGGAATAAACTCTCCACAAGCAACTAAAGCTTTCTAAAATTACTCCTGTCTTGTCTCGAGTGCCAAAGGCCTTGTATATTTAAACTATGGCTAAATACCCGCTTTCCTTCACTGCTCAAGCCCGCGCGTCGGGAGAGGGCGTCAACGGTACCTGGTCCAGTCAATCGGCTGGTCACGAATTTAATCTCGCAATTCCCACAGAATTTGATGGCCCCGGTGGTGGCATAAGTCCAGAAGAGCTCTATGCCATGGCCTTGCTAAACTGCTTTATTGCTACGTTTAAGGTGATTGCTCAGCTTTCTAAACTCGAATACCAAGCAGTTGGTGGCGAGATTAGTATAGTTGTAGAACCCGGAGAAGACCGTGTTATTCGTGTTCCGCGAGCCCACATCAAAGCTTGGTTGCAAGGCGCTTCTACACCTGAGCGCGCGAGCCTACTTTTAGAAAAGGCGTCAAAGTCTTGCTTGATAATCAACTCAGTAAACACCGTCAAGACTTTTGAGTTTGAGTTGCGCTGATGGTCTATGCCAACGAATTGTCAGGATTTTTGTGAGTATGCCTCTACCCCTCAACGGGGACAACACACCGAGCTTTATTTCGGAGCTCTTGTATCGTCTTAAAGTGAGAGACGTCATGACTCGTAGTCTCTTTACTGTTAACAAAGACCATTGCCTCAGAGACGCCCAAAACCTAATGAAGCAGAACACTATTACCGGCGTACCGGTTGTGGAGGGGCATAGACTCTTGGGTATCGTCAGCATGGACGACATTATTAGAGCGCTTGATCTTGGCAACATAGACCACAAAGTAGACAAGCATATGACCCGAAATGTCACGGTTCTCGAGGATGACATGCCTTTGGCCTTTGCCCTTAGCTACATGGAGAAGTATCACTTTGGTCGCTTTCCCGTTCTTGACAAAACAGGCGAGCTGGTCGGCATCATCACCAGCCGTGACATAATCTTGCACCTGCTAATTGCAATGAACCACGAAATGGAAATTATGGAAGAAAAGCTCAAAGTGCCTGAGTCGCCTGAGCAAACACAAGTTGCAGAACCAACAATTGGCATTGTAAAAAAAGAATTTGTAAACCGAAAGTTTGACTTTGAAAACGCCGGTCGACCAAGTTCAGAAATTAAAAAGCTTTGCGTGGCCGCCAAGGTGGACTCAAAGACCATCCGTCGCATCGCCGTTGCTAGTTATGAGCTAGAGATGAACCAAGTGATCCACTCCAATGGCGGTAGCATCGCTTTTGAAATGGGGCCGTCTCAAGCGCGTTTGATTGCGGCTGACTGCGGCCCTGGTATTGAAGACTTAGAGGCGGCTTTGCGTGAGGGTTTTTCTACTGCAACCGAATGGGTTAGAAGTCTCGGTTTTGGTGCAGGCATGGGACTACCCAATACCAAGCGCGTGAGTGACAGCTTTAGCATAGAGTCCAGTCTGCCCAAGGGCACTACCGTTACATGTTCTTTTAATCTCAGCCCACGAGGAGAACAGGATGTTTCTTAGTACCATCGTTGGCCGGCTTTTGCTTGATAGTTGTTGGCAAGCTTGGGATGACCGGCACGTTTCTCATGCTTACACTTCAGACCTCTTAAGTGATGTAATGGCTAACGCCCAAGAAGGACAAGCTCTAATCACTATCCAAGCTCACAAAAATACCGTCGCCGTAGCGTCCCTCTTTGGAGCTTCATGTATCATCATTTGTAACCAAAGAGCAATTCCGGACGATATGATAGCCGCCGCCAAGGCAGAAAACATACCGCTGTTTGTCACCAAAATGAACCAATACACGGTCTCGGCCAAGGTCTACATGCTCATGGAGTCTTGATGGCACTTTTTCGCGCCGACTTGCACATGCATTCATGCCTGAGTCCCTGCGCAAGCATAGACAGCTCACCGCGGGCCATGGCAAAAGCGGCACGCTTGGCAGGGCTGAATTTGGTGGCCTTAACCGACCACAACTTGGCTCGCAACTGCCCTGCCTTTGAAAGTGCATGCCACTACGAGGGACTCACCGCCGTCTTTGGCGTAGAAGTAACTTGTGCTGAAGAAGCCCACTGCTTAGCACTCTTCCCCACTGCGCCAGAAGCACTGGATTTTGGCGAATACTGTTACGATCACCTTGCTAAGGTAGTAAATAAAGCAGACAAGTTTGGCGACCAAATCTGGGTTAACGAGGATGAAGAAATTGAAGGCGAGGCAGAGTACTTGCTCATCAATGCCACCGATCTGTCATTGAGCGACCTCGGCGTGCAGGTTTACCAACGCGGCGGGCTCTTTATTCCGGCGCATGTTGACCGAAGCAGCATGAGTCTTGTAAGCCAACTTGGCTGTGTTCCGCCTGGCAACTATCATGCGCTTGAGCTATATTTGCCGCAAACCCGAGCAGCGGACCTTGGACTAAGCATAGAAGAATGCCCAGTATTTATATGCAATAGTGACGCGCATTTTTCAGAAGATGTCGGCAAACGCCATTTCTGTTTTGAAGCACAAACGCTGGGTTTTGACGGACTAAGGAAGGCGTTGCTCTCGGCCCAGATTGAACGTCACTATCGACGCCCCTGAAGCAGGGCAAGCTAGTCCAATGCACAATTGATAGCATTGAACAAGCCGGCCCCTCAACCATACTAGATGTCTAGTAAGAAAGGGTCTGTTTAAACACCGTTACAGGTGTCTTGTCAGACGAAACTTTGTCAACCGCTGTCCATTCTTCACTGATGCGTTTGCCCGCGTCGTTAAAGACAGCACTGGCTACAAACTCAATATCAGTTGTGTTTTTATAAGTTCGTTGGTAGATCGTCTTGATCTGGCAAATCTGACCAGCGATAACTTTCCACTCGTACTCAAACGATATCTTGCTTCCCAATAAAGAATTGGCTAGTCGCCCATATGAATTCAACAGCCCAAGTCCGTTAGGATAAGACTTATTGACGCCAAGCGCAAACTTTGCATCAGAGAAATCGTATTTTTTGAGAACTACGTTGTCAAAGCCAAGGCTCAGAATATTTTCAGCATTATGTCCAATACCTGTCTCAATAACGAAGCGTTCATCGGATGCAAACGCCACTGGATAGTTTCCCAAACTTATGTCCCAGTTGTAAACTAAAGTACCGAGAATTAGGTTGTATTCTTGGGAAGTAAAACGACGATTTTTTGTCGGCTGGAGGACTAGACCTTTGTTTTGCACCGGCAAGATTTCATACTCAAGCTCCAGATAAGCTTCATCATTGACCAATAGTTTACTAGGCACCAAGGCGGTACCAAGCAGCTTGTATTGAGTCTCCCAGATTATGAAGTTTTTTTGGTCCTCAGAACTGTTAAAATAGACGGTTTGTTTATGGTTGAGCAAGTTACCTTTGCTGTCATACACAAACTCATCGTCAAAGGTATTGCTTGGTGCCGATTCACCAAACTTCAATGCTGACTGATTAGAACTTTGGATAGCTTTACCTTCCGTCTCATAACCAACATATCCCGTGGGCCCACGATACTTGATCGCACAACTACCCAATGCGAGCATAGCCACTAGGGCTACTAGTCCTTGCACCACTTTTGATTTCATAGAAGCTCCTTTTTTATAAGAACGTCGTTGTTATCTGCCCAGAGGCAGTACTATCGACTGTTCAGATTCTTGGTTTAACGTTCTTTCCTCACTCAGCTCACGGTAGCCAATTAAGCGTGCTCTAATGCGAAGCTTGCGAGACTTATCACTTTCAAATTCAACAGGACTCTTGCCAACACTTGTGTTGTTGACCCAAAGTTCCGCTCCTGATGGCTGGGTATCAAGACGAACCTTGACTTTGTTTGATGCAATTGGGACAAGCTCATAGCTGACGCTTGGATCGACCGCTTTACCGGCTGGAATTTCCAGCGTTTTTTTTAGCGCTTCAAAACCATCTTTTTGGACAAGTATATGCAGCGTGCGGTTTTTTACTTGGTTGCTTAGTGGACTCAGTCCCTGATAATTTTCATTAACAAAAACATGCGCCCCTTGGGGCACACTGTTTACCACAATATTAATTGGATTCTTGTTCAATTCAATAAAGTCACGTATGTTGCGTACCGGCAGAGCCAAGTTAAAATTGGCTCCCATGATCTTTGCAGTGACAATGCCAATTACTTGGCCATTTTTTGCAAAGATTGGTCCACCTGAATTGCCAGGATCGACGGCGGCACTCAAGTCTAGCATGCTGCCCTGAGAAGTATAGTCTTGTAGCGCTTGGATAAAACCAGGTGTGGCCTTAAAGCTCTTGCCCAATGGGAAACCCGCAACCAAAATCTCACTCATTAGCTCCGGAGTCTCGCTATCACCCAAGACTACTATTGGGCTATAGGGACCCGCAAGTTTGAGAATAGCCAAATCACTGTCATATGAATAGTGAACTATCTCAGCGCTGTAGATCTTGTCGGCTTCCTTTGAAAGCGGAAAATTCAATTTAAGCGTATTGCTGCTACTTGAATAAACTGATTCAACCACATGAGCGTTGGTCATAACCAGCCCCGATGCATCAAAGACAAATCCACTTCCGCTACCAATCAAGTTGCCACTTTGAAGTACTTCGATCTTGGCAACTGCAGGGCCGGTGTTCTTAGTAACTTGCGACCAGCTTTGGGCTGCGATACTGACCACGGGCGCAAGGCACAATGTCACAAAAAAGAAAGCGGTCCGAATCTGGCCGTAATCCCGTTGAGCAAGCGTTTTCTTAATTGGTTTCATATGTTTTCCCAGAATGGCTCCTTTTATAAACCTGCATACAGCCGACAAGTGTGTGCGCCCATTAGTTTTGTACCGCTATTCTCGGCAATTTTGCGAATACCGTCAAGAACACAGTCAATCTGCCCATAAGTTGGAGATACTTGCTATTTTTCTGATACTAAATTAGTTATTGACATTTACCTATACTTGCCGTCTATAGTGACAAGATCTGTTGCACCGAACTAGTAGAGAAATCTACTCACGCAAAAAGGAATGACTATGAT
>JBBRCZ010000023.1:0-17402 GCA_038204425.1 Spirochaetia bacterium
CTCAAGAGTCAACTGGGCGTTGCCTCTTGAGAGGTCCCTGTTCTACGGTTCAAATCCGTCTTCTACGTGTAAAAAAAGAACAGGACAAGCCTGTTCTTTTTCAATTATCGGGCTGGCCGGATTTGAACCGGCGACCCCTAGTCCCCCAGACTAGTACGCTAAACCCCTGCGCTACAGCCCGTTTTAGTATGACAAAAACTACCATTTCGGCTAGTAGCTGTCAAGGCAAGTGTTGGCGGGCAGGTGTCTACTGGTTTGGGTGTGCAGCGTTGGCCTAAATGAACTAAGATTTAGGTTACTTAACATAATTACGGTGCTGGGGGTGGGTGATGGCGACAAGAATTTTGGTGGTTGACGACGAGGCAATGATTTTGACCGCACTTGAGCGTGAACTTGAAGAGTGGATTGCGCAGACGGGGCTCATTTTTGAAAGTGCGGATTCGGTGGACAAGGCTCTAGAAAAGGTTGCTAAAGCGCCAGACGAGTATGCGGTGGTGATTTCTGACCTCAAGATGCCACGGCGTAAAGGCACAGAACTTTTGCTGGAGCTCCAAAACCGCTATGCCAACATTTCTACTATCCTTTTGACAGGTTTTTCGGAAATGGATGAGATCAAGTCGGCAATTAAGTCTGGCATAATTGCTTTTATACAAAAACCTTGGGACAGCGATTTTCTTGTTGCCGAGCTCAAGCGAGGCTTGGAGTTACGAAACCTAAAAGTCGATAGGCAGCGCTATGTGGATCAGTTGGAGCACGAGATTTCTTTTGCCAAACGTATTAATCAAGTATTGCTCTTGCCAGAACTTCGCTCAGTCAAAGGCATAGAGCTTGGCCTGGCCTACAAGCCGGTTGCTAAGTCTTCTTGTGGCGGGGATTTTTTTCAGATTATTCCTTGGTCCAAGGACGAACTTTTGGTTTGCCTTGGCGATGTAGAGCTTCACGGAGTCGAAGGTACCTATTTTGCCTTGTTGGTGCGTGACCAGCTTAAGGCTATTCTTGCCGACTTGCCTAGTGGGCATGCGGTAAATCCGGCAACTATTCTCGAGCTGCTCAACAATCGTATTATTGCTTTGCAGGTCAATTTGCCTAGTGTGATTATGCCCATGAGTGTACTCAGCATTCGTAGAACCGAAAAAAAGATAGTCTATGCCTGCGCAGGTGGCGAACAATTTTTTGTCTTTAGGAAGGCTATGGCCGAGAGGCACCATCTGCCGAGTCCTGGCCTTGGCTATCAAAAGGACGTACTTTTTGTTACCAGGACGATTGCCATTGAAGAAGGTGATAGAATTATCTTGGCTTCCAACGGCGCAGAACTCGGTGATTCGATAGACCAAGAGCATGTGGCTGCGAGTCTTGCTAAGATTCTAGAAGAAAGCGCTACCATGCAAATGGCGGCCGATCGCTTACTAGAGCAGTTTGAAAGTCTCAGACCATCTGGATTTGTGGATGACGCAAGCCTGATTGCACTCAGCATAGAGGACCTAGCTTGAAAACGGCGTCGGCGTCGGCCTTGCTTAGACGCACCCTGATGATTGGCACAAGTTGTTCCTTCTTTTGCGCACTATCCGTAAGTTGCTTCTTCTTTTATTTTGCCGAGCTCGCGCCGCCAGTCTGGTTGATTGTTTCATGCACGGCCTTTGGGCTTAGCTTTGTAGCTCTACTTGTGCACATTCGACGTTTGGGTCACTTCTATCTAGACTTTGACAATTTGAGTAAACGCGCTCAAGGCATACTGGACGGCAAGGTACGCTTGTCGGTTGCAAGTCTCGATTGGCCCGACTTGGACGTGTTCAATCGCGCCTTTTTACTCTTGGCGCGCAAGCTTCAACTGGCGAGTTGGCAAAAAGTTACTGATAGCGATCTCGATCTTGGACTTGAGGAATTGCAGCAGTTTTCGCAATTGAGGCGTGAGATTGATCGCATTATGCTGGAGACCAAGCGCTTTGATTTGCTTCATCAGCTGGCGGCAACTTTGTTGACCTGGTGTTCCGCCAAGACCTGTATAGTTGCACTTTTTCTGGAAGGCAAGTTGATTGAAGTTGGCTACCAAAGCACTGGCGATGACTTTGTGCTCAGCCTGGGCTTTTCCGAGGGCATCTGGGACAGTCAAAGAATTTGCTCAGGATCGGCAAACGGTGCCAGTCAGCGCCAGGTTTTGGCACTCAAGGGGCAAGACGGCGTATTTGGCTTTGTGGAATTACTCGATCGCGGTCGTACGTTTGGTCGCTTGGATCAGGAGTTTATGCAAGAGCTGAGCCTTGCCTTGGCCACATCGACCTGGTTAATCTTGCAAGCTTACCGAGAGGAGCATCGACGCTTGGCCGCGACGGTCGCACTAAGAGACAGCGAAGTACAAGTTCAATCTTTGGCAGCTGAATCTCCAGACGCGATCTTGACGCTTAACATCGACGGTACTATTGGCGAAGCCAATCGGGCAGCCAACGACTTGCTTGCGCAGAACAAAACTGGGCTTTTGCCAGGCAAAAAAATCCAAACCTACCTGCTCAATGCTGAGGATTTGACTACCATGTTGCGTATTGTTCGTAGTGGCAAGCATGTTGGCGACTTTGAATTGATTGTAGGCAGTCACGGGCGAGAGATATTTACCACTGCAGCGCTGACGCCGATTTACCACAACGGTACAGACTTTGAACAGTTCTATCTTGTTCTGCGTGACATTAGTGAGCGTGTTAAGTTTAGCCAAGACTTGCTATTGGCCAATATGGAGCTTAATGCGCTCTATCAAAAACTGCAAACCAGCTATCTGCAGTTGGTGCAGCAAGAAAAACTGGCCAGCATAGGCCAACTTGCGGCGGGGATCGCTCACGAGATCAACAATCCTTTGGGGTTTGTGCGTAGCAATTTAGGTATGTTGCAAAAATATCAACAAAAGATATTTGCAGGTCTAGAACTAATAAAGAGCACCGCACCAAGTGTTGCAGTGGAGCACCTTGCGGTCGAGTTTGGTCTCAATACTGTCCAGGGCAAACTGGACTCACTCATGAGTGAAACTATGACAGGCTTGGACCGCATAACAACGATTGTGAAGAGTCTCAAGGCCTTTTCTCGCATAGATAGTGATGGTAGCAAGGCAGCGGCCATCAACATAAACGACGCGGTCCAGACCACTATAACGGTTGCCCACAACGAGTACCGTTACATTGCAGAGCTTAGTTTTGAACCCGGCGATGTGCCAATTTTGCAGTGTTTTGGCGACCAGCTCAACCAAGTTTTGCTCAACCTATTAGTTAACGCTAGTCAAGCCATTAAGTCTCAGGCAAGAACTGAGCTTGGCCAGATCCACATTAAGACCTACCTCGAGAAAAACGGTTTGGTTATAGAAATAAAGGACGATGGACCAGGTATGAGCAATGAAGTAAAGGCGCGTATCTTTGAACCATTTTATACCACCAAGGACGTTGGCGAGGGCACTGGTTTGGGTTTGTCTATTTCTCGCGATATTATTGTCAATAAACATGGTGGCAAAATCGAGGTAGAAAGCCAACTCGGTCTAGGTTGCCGCTTTAAGGTTTGGCTACCTTTGGACTATCCAGACTTACCAAGCACAGAAGAGGCTCTCTCAGAAAATGTCAGTATTTAGTCGATTGCTCGCGGCGCTTGGTTTTGGCAAAAAGGCGCACACAGCGGCGTTGCCTCTTTTTGAGAGTACCGTCATAGCCATGGCAGAGATAGCCGGTGGAACATGGCGCATAGAAGCACAAGCAGAGGCTGTCTTTGAAGGTTGGATGGCGGCACAGAGCACGCTCGACTATCTTAGTTTTTTCCACGCGGAACATGGCAGCCTAGCTTGGTTAGTAACTTCTGGTGAGCAACAAAAGCCAGGCACTACCGTGCAGTCTCATGCTGATATGGCGGCTGGTGTTGAGTCCGTACTTGCATTTTGTGCGTCAGAACAGCAGGGGCAAGCAGAAAGGTTCGCTGGACATTGTGGCATGCGGGCCAAAGGTCCGGCACAGATCAAAGCTCTGTGGAGCCGCTTGCCAGCGCTCAAGATATTTAGCTTAAAAAACCAAGATCAAAAAGGTGAATACTTTTTGTTGATGGAAGAAGTGAGTCTGCGCTACATCAGGCGTTCGATTGATAGAGTTTGGCCTAGCAAGTCGGGGCAAGAGATTGCGGCATTTTGTACAGGACGCAATCAGCTTGTCTTGGACGACGAGGGTAAGCAGAGTCAAGTAACGAGCATGGTTTTTAAGCAACCAGATAGCTTTTTTGCACATGATTTTTTTGTACCCAACATGAGCGAAACCGCTGGACAAGCCATCCACTGCCACGCCAGCAGCATCGGCCAGGTAGCTGACTACAATCAGCGTTTTGGTGCAGCGTACAAAGCCGCAGGCTTTAAGGCCATCAACCAAAATGGCGTGCCGATTGAGTGGTGGTATGTGGTCTATGGCAACTGGGGTCTTGGCGGCGAGCAAGTGCTCGACTTACTCAAACAGATGCTTAAGCACGCCATGGCGATGCTAAAGACTTACGCCGGCTTTAGTTTGGCGCGACTGAGCTTTGCACCTCTGTCCTTGCCACCCCCAAACGAGTCAAACCAGGTGATAAACTACAGGGTAGGCTTTAGTGGGGCCACGTCAGCTGGCTTGGCAGTTTGCGTGCCTAGCTCGACAGTCCAAGCACTCGCACAAGCAGCCAAGCCACTTTTGCAGTTGAGAGAAGAGATCAATCAAGACCTGTCTATAAGTCAAGCCTTGAGCAAACTCAGGATCAAGACGGACGCGCCGCTTGGATTGGCGCACTTTCTTATGGCACTTGGCCCCGCCGACAGCGAACGCTGCCTGTCGGCCTTTATTGGATTGGGGCATGGACTTTCGGATTTGTTTGATTTTTTTGTCCAAGCTTGGGCCGATCCAAAAAAGCCTGAACAGATAATCTACTATCAACAAGATGGTGACTTTGATCACGAGCTGTTTTTGTCACGACTGGGACAACGCTGGCGAAACGAGCTTAGCCAACACTACAAGCGATATACTGGCAAAGTAAGACTGGCCAAACCGTGTCCTTGGGAACTAGAGCTCAAACAAAAAGAACTTATGGTAGGCCTCTATCATTTTGTCAAAACAGGTCGATTGTTAGTCTCGGCTTCAATTAAAAACGTTTTATACCAGCTGTTTGAACTGCCCTTTGAACAGGACTGCGCTAGACAAGCGCGCGCTCACGCCCAAACTGCCATCCAAGTCTGGCAAGCCGACAACGAGAAGTCTGGCATAAAAACCAGTCCACGAAAATCTTGGTTTGTCGCAGATGAGAGTCTTATCGCACCCTATGCAAATCTGTTAAGTACACATGACCGGACGGCAATTGAAGAAGAAATTCTAAAACGAAAGCTGCGAATCAAGGATGGCATCTTGGTTCTGCCTAATTACCAGTTACTTGAGGAAATTCTCCAGCACTAAAAGGCGCACTTGTTTTTTTGTGGTGCAGTCTTTAGTATACGCAACTATGGCATTAAACTGTGGAATCGTCGGACTTCCCAATGTGGGCAAGTCAACTATTTTTTCGGCACTCACTTCGGCACCAGCCGAAAGCGCAAACTATCCTTTTTGTACGATTGACCCCAACGTTGGCATAGTTAATGTGCCCGACAAGCGCTTGGCCAAAATTAGAGAATTTATTGATTCTGAAAAGGTAATCCCAGCTGCCGTTGAGTTTGTTGACATTGCAGGCTTGGTCAAGGGCGCGAGCAAAGGTGAGGGCTTGGGCAACAAATTTCTGAGCCATATACGAGAAACAGGCATCATAGCCCATGTTGTGCGCTGCTTTGAAGACGCAGACATTATTCATGTAGAAAACAAAGTGGATCCGGCCAGCGACATAGAAACCATCAATATTGAACTCGCTTTGGCAGACCTTGAGACTGTTGAAAAGCGAATCATCCGGGCAGACAAAGAGCAACGAGCCCAGGGTGACGCCGCCAAAGCTGCCAAAGCAGTCATGCCACTTTTAGGTCAACTTAAAGTTCTTTTGTCTGATGGAAAGCCGGCCCGCTTGCTAGAACTTGATGACGACCAAGAAAAGCTAATCTACGACTTGCACCTGCTGACACGCAAAAAGCTGATGTACGTCTGTAATGTTGACGAAGCTAGCATTGGAGCCAGCAATCACCACGTTGAGAGCGTGCAGGCAATTGCCGCCGGCGAAGACGCGCCAGTCTTGATAATTTGCGGCCAGTTGGAAAAAGAAATTGCAGCCCTGGAGACCGCCGAAGAGCGCGAGGCGTTTTTGCAAGACGCCGGTTTGACCGAGTCCGGACTCGACTCAGTCATCCGCGAAGCCTATCACCAGCTTGGACTGCGCACCTATTTTACTGCCGGCCCAAAAGAGATTAGAGCCTGGACCTTTCCAGAAGGAGCCAAGGCCCCTCAAGCAGCCGCCGTTATTCACACCGACTTTGAAAAAGGATTTATTCGCGCTGAAGTTTATCACTTTGATGACCTGATGACCTTTAAGACCGAGCAGAAAGTGCGCGAGGCTGGCAAACTTCGTCAAGAAGGCAAAGAGTACCTAGTCAAAGACGGCGACCTGATATTCTTTAAGTTTAACTTGTAAGGTTGTTTGCTCGTTAAAGGGTAGGGTAGGGCTGCCGCTAAAAAGAAGTTAAAGTTCAGGACAAATGACCTTGTATACGGTCCTTCAGCCGGTGGTATGATTCGTCTTGATATGACAAACATATCTGATGCAGCAGGAGCTTTAAACGGAACCGGTCAATTCGGAAATTCCGTTACTGCCGGAGAACTAAGATACCTCCAGCAGAATTGGGGCCGTTTCTCGGGCAATACCACCTTCTATCAAAACGGAGCACAGGTGGTAGCACCATGGTAAGAAATATTCTGGAACTTAATTCGGAATCTTTTCTGGAACTAAAGCAAGCGGAAAATGGCTGGACACAAATTTGGTTGTCTCATCGAGGAGCAAAAGTTGAATTGGGAGGGAGTACCAGCAGTTGGGATTCTATCGCTTTGAAAAAATGCGTTCCCGTGGCTTTGGCCACGGGCAGCCGGATACTTTACAATCAGTACTGCCCACATTGTCGCAGATTCCTTGCCCAAGGAGATACAGAAAAAACTGCCTCGGTACCCAGTCCCTGCATTGCGCATAGGTAAACTGGCGGTTGACCAATCTTTTCAAGGCACTGGTGTTGGCCTGTGGCTTCTGATCCACGCTTTGCAAAAAGCTGTACTTACCCTTAGCTACGATAAAAGCTGCGATGCACTCAGAGTTATAGGCCCCCCCGCAATGAAAGGCCTTGGCATCCTTGCCATAGTAATCGCCTTCTTGGCTCCCCTGGCCCTTCATACTACTGAATCACCCCGGTTTACCGGAGACCGAACTCTTTGAGAGGATACGGCCGTTCGCTAGCTGGCACGAAGTGCTGGGTCAACCGACCGTGGCCGATGCCAACTGCGACCGTCTCTTCTCCAATGGTAAAAAATCGAATTTAAGGGTGAATCCCTACGGAGGTCGACCATAAAGCCTTGGCCCAAACCTGCCACCTCCCTAAGCTATTTTTGTACCAGCTGGGTTTCTACAAGCTCAGTTTTTCCAGCTCTCACAAGGCTTAGTGTTGCTTTGCCATCGGGATGGCCTGCCAATACTTGCATTAGATCGCCATAGTGCCCCATCTCATGACTGTCAATTTTTTGGATAACGTCGCCTACGATAAGTCCTGCCGTGTCAGCTGGGCTGCCAGGGTCGATCTCTGTCACCAAAAGTCCGCGTGGGTTTGGTACGGGCACCGAATTGATACCTAAATAGAAGGACTTAAAGCTTTTGCCTTCCTCAATCGCCTTTATGCTCTTTTCTATGTCAGCAATTGGCACTGTCATGCCGCTTCCTCGTGGCATGGCCATGGTGTTCATGCCAAGCACCGTGCCAGCTGCAGAAACTAAGGGTCCGCCTGAGAATCCTTCTGGCAAGTTGCCATCGACCTCAAGGTAATACGACAAGTGACCACCCTCAGGTGTTTGCCAGCTTTCGTCAGACAAGGCCGCCACCAAACCTAAGGCCGCACGGCCTACTTTGCCAGGGCGGCCAAGTGGCACTACAATCTCACCGGTTTGTGGTCTGTGGCTGGCGGCAGCAAAGTGCTTAGGGTCAGCTGCGGCAAGTCCTTCTACTTTAAAAACAGCAAGGTCAATCTTGGCGTCTACACCCAAGAGACGAGCCTTATGTTCTTTGCCATCCGAGTCGCGTATCTCAAGCTCGGTGTCCGTGCCAAAGCGGGCGGGGTGCTTGCCCAAGGCGATGCGTGCCGAGGTGATCACAAGACCCTCTTTGTGCCAACGAATCCCACTTAGGGAATTTAGTCCCTTGACGTGCACGACATTTTTTTGATGATCACTAACTATCTGCGCCAAATCCTTGGATAGGTTTGCTATGTTTGACATGGTTACTTACTCCTGTGTGATTAAGATAGGCTTTTTGAGGCAGATCGATTAGCTGTCATTTGTGACAGGGTGCCAAACGATAGGCCTAGTGGAATGTTTTACCTACACCAGATCGCATGACTGCTTCGGTTCTATTGTGGGCGCCAAGTTTGCGCATAGCTTTGTCCAAGTGAAAACGTACCGTTCTGATGCTTATGCCCAAGTCGGCAGCTATTGCTTTGTCGGTAAGACCGTGCGCTGCGCAGTCCAAAACCTCGGTTTCGCGTGGGCTGAGACCGGCTTCTATGCTGACCGTCAAGGCCGTAGCAGATAACTGCTCATCGTCCAGTATTTGGTAGCCTGCATCGCTTAGAGTCCGAGCCAGACTAAGCCGTTGCTCGTAGCTGCCGCCAACAACTTTTACCAAAAGAGCATCAGATTCAACAGAGAGTTTTGCTTGCTTACGCACCGCTCAAAGGTAGCAAAAAATCACCTTTGGGGCGAGCACATTTTGCTTATAGGTTAGCTGCGCTGCGACAAGGTCTCAATCTACTAGGGCCAACTTACTCGGTTTCCCAGATTTGGAGCTCTGGTTCCACTGTTGCTTGGGTCATACTCAGTAACGGTAGTGGACGCGTTTGCCGCTTCATTGAGGTAGTTGTCGGCCGTATTTCCTGAAGGAAGATTGAGGTTTACATCAACGATGCTCGGTTCCGCTTTGAGCATGTCATAGCCTACTGAATCTATGGCTACGCCATCTTGCGACACCAGCAAACTTGATGGCCACCAGTTTTGACCATCTTTTTTAAACTCAACCCGTTGCCACTTTGAATTGAAAATAACGTCACCGTTCTGAACCTTTTTTGAATACAAGGCATCTACCAGATAGAGAATAGTTTTGCCACCCAACTGAGGGTGGGCCATTAGGTCTACCAGCGCGTTATAGTCGCCAGCCGCTCGTTTTGGATAATCGGCATATCCTGGCACATTATATGCTCGTGCCGCCACGGTCGGGTGTATGCCGGCAATATCTGGTGCCCAAGATTTTGTACCAGCCATTATTGAGCCAAACCAGTTTTTGGCAGTTACCGTAAATCCCGCCAAGTCATGCCCCTTAAGGCTAGAAAAATTGATCAAATACGTAGCTTGGGTGGCCACGGTTGGAAGATAGGCAGTAGCTTCACCCCTACCTTCACCATCGTTTTTACTCGGGTCATTCTCAATGGTACCCGACCAATAGATTGGTGCTGCCAGGTCTTTTGCTGCTGCCGACCGCCCAGTACTGGCAGAAAAAGCAACAAATTTTATGGCGGTGAGCTGGGGATCGTCTTTTATCTTGTCGTAGATGATGTTAGGAATAAAGCGCGTGGCGTCATAGAAGGTTATTTTGTCAGCTGGAACGTGAGCTTGGGTGACCAATTGTTTGGCCAATGCATAGACCATAGCAGGGCTTACAAACAGACCCTGACCAGAATAAGCATTGCTATCAACCCCATTCATGTTGAGCTTTATTGCTATGGATTCGCCTGCCGTATAGCCATTTTGAGGCAAACTTTTTTTGGCTTGGTAGTTCTTAAATATCGTGTCCCAAGCGTCTTCGTCAGTGGCTTTTGCTGTCATGGTCTGTAGCGAGCTGCTAAACATCAAATTAACGTCAGCATGGTTGACAAAGTTGTCACTCCACCAAACCCCCGAGCCATCCCAACGCGCAGCCTTTGGATTGTGAGCCCAAGTGACCGTACTGTCGTTGGAGCCATAATTAGTTACATCCAGAGAGCTTGGGTCAGCCGCAGTTTGCGCAATGTAGTTACCCATGTCAGCTTGGCCATCTTCTTGACTCGGGCTAGTGACTGCGTCTACGGTGCTTGTGGTAGATGATCCCGCAATTGTAGTGTTTGTTCCCCATGGGGTTGTATTTGTAACGCGATAATCGATGAGGCAAGAGGTGGAGATCATGGTGCCAAGTGTCAGTGCCACAACGGCAATCTGCATTGAACTTAGCCATTGTTGCTTAACATAAGCGAGTATGTTTCTACTGACCACAAGTATGCCAGCTCCTGCACCAATTGAGGCAACAAAGCTGATAGCAAGCGGCGCCGCAATTTGCTGGCAAGGATAGGCGGCCCGGCTTGGCTTTGGAATAACGCGCACCAAAAACCAAATCAGCGCCAAAAGCCCAATAATTGGAAAAAACAACCGGTACCATACGGACTTCTGATTTATGCCAACAATCTTGCCTCGCTTGGGGCATCTCTTAAAAAATCGGTAGTCAATAGCAGCCATTTTTACCTCGCTTACTATATAGATTAAACCCGTTCTTAAGAGATGACAAGGGCCAAGCAGATTGGTTTTACAAGTCAGCTAAAACAGCTAGACGTGCTGCTATCAGAGCTTTTGACACGATTTTTCACTAACGAGTTTGCCAGATTTCAGCTCAATTACGGTGTCACAGAGACGGGCAATTTCCTGACGAGAATGCGTCACCATTAAAGCTGTGATGCGCGTGCTACGTTGGACCGACAAGATTAGCTCACCAAGGTCTGCTCGCAGTTCTTCATCAAGGGCACTCAATGGTTCATCCAAAAGCAACAGCTCTGGCTCGCGGGCCAAGGCTCGCGCCAGCGCAACGCGTTGCTTTTGCCCACCAGATAGCTCGCGAGGTAAATGACTCGCATGATCCGCAAGCCCAACTCTATCGAGCCATTCCATAGCCTTGGGCCGGTCAGAATTGGCGTAAAGCACGTTTCCTAAGGCACTGAGGTGGGGAAACAAAGCGTAGTCTTGAAACACCATCCCAATCGAACGTTGCTGCGGCGGCAGATTGATAGTCAAGTGGCTATCAAACCAAGTGAAGCCATCCAGCCTAATAAAGCCCACATCAGGCTTTTCCAGTCCAGCCAAACAGCGAATCAAAGTGGACTTACCACTGCCCGATGGCCCCAAAATGCCAACAAACTGGCCCTTGGCGAGGGCAAATTTTACCTCCAACCTAAAGCTCGGCTTCTCGAGACGCTCCTTGCTTTTGCCGGGGCGTTTCAAAGTTTTTTCTAGCTCAAATTGAATCATACACTGTCTCTGCGTGCGTCTCTCAGCCTTTGTGTGCGCTGGATTCTATTGAGAAGAAAGACTCCAACGTAGCTTGTGAGCAGCAAGATGCCTGCATAGACGTGGGCGCTTGCAAAATCTTGGGCCTCGACGCGTTCGAAAATGGCGATAGAAACTACTTTGCTTATTCCAGGTAGACTGCCACCTATCATCAAGACTACCCCAAACTCACCAAGGGTATGGGCAAAGGTGGTAATCACGCCAGCCAGAATAGCAGGTCTCATGTTGGGCAAGACCACGTGCCAGATAGTTTCTAAGCGACCTTTGCCAAGTGTCCACGAAGCCTCAAGTACATGCTCGGGTATGGCCATTATACCGTTGCGCAAGGCAGTGATCATAAACGGCATGCCGGCTATGCACGAAGCAAGCACAAGGCCAGGAAAGGTAAAAACCAGCCGCAAACCAAAGGTATTGTCCAAAAATTGTCCAAGAGGCGACAGTGGCGAAAAAAATAACAATAAGTAAAAACCCAAAACGGTGGGGGGCAAGACAAGGCTGAGTGAAAACAGACTTTCTACCCAAGGCACCCAGGCCTTCGTGGAACGAGCAAAGATCCACGCAAAGGGGAACATGCATACGGCGAGTATGACAGTGACCCACAAGCCGAGTTGCAACGAAACAGCAAAAGGAAGTAGATCGATAGTCATTGCCTATCCCCACTGCTATAATTAAGGTAGTGCATAACCAGCTTGCAAGAAGATTGCCTTGCCCTCCCGGCTGGAAAGAAAGCCCGCAAATGCCATTGTTGTTTGATTGCTAGCCGCAGACTTAAGCACCACATAAGCTTGAACAAGTGGACTATACAAGCTGTCGTCTACTTGGTACCAGTTGAGACCTTCTTTGTCGATAAAAGACGCCAAGTTCTTGCTGTAGAGGGCTGACTTGTTTATTAAACCGATTCCCGTAGCACCGATTGTAAATTGAATAGCCTGGCTAATGGATTGAGCCGTTACTATCTTGGCTTTTACCAAATCCCAAAGTCCAAGTGAAACAAGGGCTTCTCGCCCGGCCTTGCCATAAGGAGCGATTTCTGGGCTGGCGAGCGCAAACTGCTTAATAGTTGGATCGCTCAAAACAGCCAGACCCTTTTTAAATTCCAAGGCCTTGAGAGAAAAGAGAATCAACATGCCACGCGCGTAAATCTGTGGCCTCGCAGCGGCAAGTCCTGCGTCAAAAATTCGTTTGGGAAATTCTAAATCGGCAGAGAGAAACAGCTGATACGGTGCACCATTTTGGATCTGAGCACTCAGAGCGCCCGAGGCACCATATACAAAGGTGACAGAAGCCTTGGCGTACTTCGCCTCAAAGGCTGACTTGAGCAAATCACCGACACTGGCAAGATTGGCGGCAGCCGCTACAATTATAGAGTCAGCAACTTTGTTGGAGTCAAAGCCATTGGTCGCACTAAAGTTGAGATTTTGGGCATATGTCTGCGAGCTTAGGGACAGGAGCAGGACAATACATGACCATCGGTGCTTGGTTGCCAATTGTTCTCTCCAATGATCCTAACTCTTACAGTATTGTTAGGTTTTGTATAGTAAGATGGACTGGTCTGACGACCAAATTACTTGACATGTTTGCTGAGCACCTCACAAGTACAGTCCACAAGCTAGGCAGCTTTACCTAGCGGGCAACTAATGTACCACTAACCTCAACAACCGAACCGTCCCAGACCTTGACCCAGTCTAAGTTGGCCACAGCGCTAGTTGCCACCTGCGGACACGATACAAAAAGCGATCCCAAAAGACACAGGCCTGCCTCAAACCAAAGTTTCTCCACAATGTCAGTATGAGGTCATGACATGACCATCGACAGCAAGGCCTTAGTCAGTTTTTTTTGCAGAAAATCTTGCAATCTGGCTTGAACGGAATTGACAATCGCTCTTTGTTAATTCATATTAACTTTAATAAGTTAATGCGGATTAAGATTACATGGTGAGTCAAGTTTACGGAGGGCAACGGTATGCAAGACTTTCAGAACCAAGGAAGCGTAGTGGCTGGCTGTAGAGAATCGTTTCCTTTGGCTTTGGTCAGCGCTGGTGAGGATGTTTGTATTTTTCGCATTGGCGGTGGCAAGACCGTGCAAGATACCTGCGCACAACAAGGTCTTTTACTGGGGCACGCGATCAAGCTGATGCAAAAAAATGCAGGTGGCGCCTGTGTGGTCGAAGTCATGGGCAGTCGAATCATGCTTGGCGCAGACATAAGCCGCAGAATTGTTGTTCAACGTTTAGCCTAAAAAGGTGGATAGCTATGAAGATCAAATTGTACCAGTTAAAGATAGATGAGAGCGCAGTAATTAGCGCCTTTGAAAAAGGGCAACAGCCGTATCGTCAAAAACTGCTTTCTATGGGGTTGACGCGGGGAACAAGCATTACCCTCAATAAACTTGCTCCCTTTGGGGATCCGGTTGAGATCAGTGTACGCGGTTTTCATCTAAGTTTGCGCAAACACGAGGCAGATATTCTCATCTTAGAGCGGGAAGACGTGGAAAAAGCAGGCTCGGCAGACACGGCAGACACGGCAGATAAGGAGCAGGACCTATGACAATTGCACTTGTCGGTAACCCAAACTGTGGTAAAACAACCTTGTTTAACGCCTTAACTGGTGGAAAAATCAGAACTGGCAACTGGCCCGGCGTAACCGTGGAGAAGCGCGAAGGTCTCTTAAAGGCCAAGCAAGATCTTGTGATTGTAGATCTGCCGGGCATCTACTCTTTTGCAGCCCATTCTGAAGACCAAGTTGTTGCCAGAGACTACATTTTGTCGGCCGAACCTGACTTAATCGTCAATGTAGTCGACGCTTCCAACCTTGAGCGCAACCTGTTTCTGACCAGTCAATTGATTGAGATGCAGGTGCCTTTTGTGGTGGTTCTCAACATGATTGACACCTTGGCCCAAAGGAATATCACGATTGACGTCAAGCAACTTTCACAAAGGCTGGGGGTGGATGTTCTTGAGTGTTGCGCAGTCAAAAAAGATTCAGTTGCAGCACTGAGCGCTTTTTTGTGCGAGGCTGAGGGCTATGCCAAGCGTTCGGTCTGCAAGCTGGTGTATCCCAAGCAAATGGAAGTCCAAATAAAACATTTGCAAGAAAAAATAGCTGCTTATGCTTTAGGTCGCAAAATTTCCACGCGTTGGTTGGCGGTCAAACTCTTAGAAAGTGACAGCCGTTTTATGGCCGACTTGCAACAAGCCGGCGATTTGTCACTAGCGCAGCTGCAAGCTTTTCAACAAGAGATTGAGGACCAGCTTGAGGATCCTGCCGACCTAATCAGCGCGGATGTACGCTTTGAGCTCATTCAATCTATTGCAGACGCCTGCGTCAAACGAGACAAGCATAAAAAATCGCTAAGCGACAAAATTGATAGCCTGGTTCTCAACCGTATAGCTGGCATTCCCATTTTTTTGGCCGTCATGTATCTGCTTTTTTGGGTGACGATTAGCGTCGGTGGCGCCTTCATAGACTTTTTTGACCTCTTTACCGGGACCATTTTTGTTGATGGATTTACTTGGCTCTTGGCTTCGCTTGGCAGTCCCAACTGGCTGACGATTGTCTTGGCAAACGGCATCGGAGGCGGCATCCAAACGGTGGCAAGCTTTATTCCTATAATCTTCTTTTTATTCCTAATGTTGTCGCTATTGGAAGACAGCGGTTACATGGCCAGGGCCGCCTTTGTGATGGACCGTTTTATGCGCAAGATTGGGCTACCAGGAAAAGCATTTGTGCCCTTGTTGGTTGGATTTGGCTGCACCGTGCCAGCAATCATGGGTGCACGCACGCTTGAAGACAACAAAGAACGTGTCTTAACCGTATTTATGGCACCTTTTATGTCATGCGGCGCCCGCCTGCCAGTCTACGCGCTTTTTGCTGCTGCCATATTTCCCTTGAGCGGTGGCTTGGTAGTGTTCTCGCTCTACATGACCGGGATAGTGCTGGCGATTTTGACTGGCCTCTTGCTCAAAAAGTCTTTGTTTAAAGGTGAAACTTCACACTTTATTATGGAACTGCCACCCTACCATACACCCAAAGCTGGCCAAATTTTGTTCCACACTTGGAATCGTCTCAAAGAGTTTATTGGACGTGCTGGCCTAGTAATTGTCATCGCGGTAACGGTGCTAAGCTTTCTCAACTCGATTGGTAGTGACGGTTCGCTAGGCAATGATGACAGTCAAAAATCGGTTTTGTCAGAGATTAGCCGCGCCATAACGCCAGTCTTTACACCGATGGGTATTCAAGAAGAAAACTGGCCAGCAACCGTTGGCATTTTTACCGGCTTGTTTGCCAAGGAAGCAGTAGTTGGAACGCTCAACTCACTCTACGGCCAACTTGATCAACAGCAAGGCGACAGTCAAAAAGGCAAGACCTTTGACTTTTGGGCAGGAATACGGGAATCCTTGCAAACCATTCCAACTGGCCTAAGTGCAGTCTTTAGTGGACTAGTTGATCCACTTGGACTTGGCCTAATGGCGCAAAATGACACTGAGCTATTGGCACAACAAATTGGAGCCGATACTACCTTGTTTTCCACCATAGGTGCATACTTTAAGAGCCCTGCCAGCGCTTACGCCTACTTACTATTTATACTACTCTACTTCCCTTGTGTGGCCGCTTTTGGTGTAGCCATCAAAGAAATTGGATTGTTTTACGGGGTGCTCAACTCGGTATATCTGACGGTACTTGCTTGGGTAAGTGCCACTTTGTTTTATCAAATAAGTACAGCTCACGATCCATTTTGGATAGTATTTGCTGTACTTCTCTTAGCTCTTACGATTGCAGGATTGATAATGTTTGGTCGCTTGGAGCGAAATCGACAAGACAAATTACTCGGAAATAAAGGACTTGATCATGCTTAGTAAAGACATCACCACAACCATAAAAAATCGAACCGTTGCTAGCCTATCTGAGATAGTCTATGATTTAAAACAAGACAAGGTCATCGTAAACGAAGTCTTGCAAAGTCTTGTGCGCCATGGACGAATCGAGGAGTTGAGCGCCATTAAAGTCTGCGCCGGATCGTGCTCGTGCAGCAGTACAAGTTCTTTGTCTTGTTCGATGCCTGAGAAAACCTACCGCTTGGCGTCGTCGGACTTGTAACAACAAGCAGGCAAATATGGATGCGATAGTTGCTATTCTGCTACTCGTAGGAACAACCTTCTTTGGTGGGTCATAGTAAAAAGGCGGGATTTTTTGGTTTTCGGTCAACCTGCTTTTGGAACTCAGCACCCGCCAAGAGGATACCAACAGTCAGTTTTTCTTTGCGTTCGAGCAGGTTTTGCAGAAGTTCGAGTTCCCCGCTTATTATCAGGATGCTCGCTGGTGTCAGATCCAAGTTCTGAATTACAGTACTATCACCATTTTTTTTCAAAAGTGATTTTCTGTCAGCTTCTTCCAGCTTGATCCCGTTCTCCGTCAAAAGAGCCTGAATGCCATTTTTGACCATACGGATTTGACGGTTCAACAAATTGTAGTAGGTAAACAACTTGCGTAGTTCACGAACCATGATTGATGGCTTGTAAATGGTGGGCAATCCAAATTCACCAGTTACCCTGTACACCCACAGGGCTTTGATGATCTTGAATCGGTAGGGATTGAGTACAAAGCAGGTGATCCCGCGGGCTTCAATGTAATCAGCCCACCAGAAGCTTCCGGTGGAGGCTTCGAGTACAACCGCATCTTCTGGGCCTAAAGAATCCAAATAAAAATTGAGATCTTTGACTGAAGGGTAGAATGCAATTTCAATCCCTTCCCGATTCAATACCTAAATCGTCGAGTACGCCTTGTGCCGGTCAATGCCATGAAATCGTTCCATCGTCTCCCCCTTGGTGCCACTTGCCAGATCAGGGAGAAGTACCTTGTTGGTCATGCATTCCATTCCACTATTCAGCATCGCAAAAGCGTA
>JBBRCZ010000024.1:0-4690 GCA_038204425.1 Spirochaetia bacterium
CCAAGATGGTTTCAACGGTAACCCTGTTAAGATTGACGACTTTTCGGCCGGTAACAATCGCTTTAAGTTTGCTTTTGTTACACCCTAAACTCTTGGATTAAACCAAGCAGATTGCCGCCTTATCCTGATGGATAGGGCGGCTTTTTTATACCTCAGACAGTAGTGTGGCTATGACCGTAGCTGATCAAGGTCAAAGATCTTTAGTCCGACCACTTTTCTTTGGAAACATATTGCCGCAGGACCATAAAAACCAAGGTGTATTCGGCAATCTCTGCTTGGGAGCGGTTTAGAAAAAATTCAACAACTACTATCATGTAGCGATATTCGTCCCGGACAAGCTCATCACAAAGACTAATCAGTTCTTCCCGGTAGGGAAACAATCCGTTGACCCCAGTTGCTTCAAAAAACTGGCTCACAGACTGGCTAAAGCTGTTGATTCTATCGTTTAAGGTCTTGGTCAGACGACCTTTACGTTCGTTCTTTAGGGCATTCAAAAATAGAAGCAGGGTCTCCATAAAATATTCGTGCGACTCGTGTTCATTGTCGATGCTCAAAAAACGGTAGAACTGCTTGCGAATGCCAAACATCCGCGAGAAATGGTAGAGTAGTTCGCGCTGGTGAATGGGTGACGAAAATTCATTATAGCGTTCAAGTGCTATAGGGATGGCTACAATGCTGTGGTGCTTTGACAGGAGCTCAAAATAGACCAAAAAAAGGTCTAGATTTTTCTCGTTGGCTAGCCGCGACAAGACTATCCTAGTTACTTCCTTGACCGGAAACTGGCCTAGTGATTGGCTGGCTTCAGCGACTACTAAATCGTTTGAGGAAGAAAGCGCCTTAATCAAGAGTTGTTGCGCTTCGGACTCTGAGAAGTGTTTGAGCACGCGAATAATGTCTTTTTTCTCAAGATCGTGGGCCTGCGGATAAAATTCTAATAGAGCTTTGAGCGCTGACTGAGTTCCAATTTTTCCCAAACCTTCTATAGCTGCAATGCGAACTTCATATTCGGTATCTTTCAAGAGTTTGATTAAGGGTGCTGTTGCCATAGGGTTTTTGCTGTCGGCCATGTTGTCGACCAAACGCTGGCGATTGACAATGTTGGACTTAAAGGTTGACATAAAGATTCTAAAAAGTGTGGAAGGCAAGTTGAGGTCAAAAACTGCACCCCTAAAACCGTACTCAGCGTTTTCTCGTGATTCTCGGTAGTAAGGAAAGAAGATGAGCCCAATTAACATTAAGAATGCGCTGCCTGCAAAGACTGTTACGGCAGGATGGAAAGTGGTTTGGGCAATTACAAAAGGCGCTTGTCTGACGTAGTCTATGATGCCACCGCCAATTAGTGGCGCCACTATGCCTGCCACCGCTACAAACGAAGAATAGATGCCCAAGTATAAGGATCTATTGGTGTTGGGCGATATAGACAAAAGTGAATTGTAGCTGACCAAGCCCCAGCCAGCGCCAAAAAAGGCGGGCAAAATAATCAGCAAGACCGAACTGAGTAGCGAAGATTCCGGTCGCACAAATATCCACAGTACTGGTTGGAACATCAAAGCCATCAAGGTAATCCTAGCCACTATTCGATTGCCAATTATGTCAGAAATCTTGCCCCAAAAGAACAAGCCAAGTATCGATACCAAAACCGCAAGCGCCGTACACAGTGACAGGGTGTCGTAGGGCATTTTCAGATATTCTAAGATGTAGACATTGTAAAAGGGCCCGGTAAGGCTCAGTACAAAGGTAAAGAAAACGCTCATGCCAATAAAACGTAAAAAGTTGCCATCAGCAAAAATCTTTTTAAAGTCTTCGCCGACTGAACCGGTAACTACTTCGGTGGACGGTGGGTCGTACTGAAACAAGAAGAACATAGCACCGATACTGTTTGCGACAAAAGCTATCAGGTAGATAATTAGAAATCCCGCCGGCAATTGAGCGGGGTCGCTATAGTTCTTAAGTATGTAACCCGCCAAAAGGATCACCACAAAGCCGGACACCGAAGCCAAGGCGTTTCTTAGTGCAAAGTACTTACCGCGCATGCTCTCGGGTACGAGGTCGGCCATCAGGGTTGACCAACCAAAACCTAGGGCAGAAAAGACGGCTGACAGTACTAATACAAAAGGAAAAGCGGCCTTGCTGGTTTCCCCAGGGAAGAGCAATACAAAAAGAATGGCAATGATAAAGCCGCCGCGTCCGAATAAAGCAGAAACGAATATCAGCGGTCGGCGTGAAACTCTGCGTAATAGTATGGCAAAAAGTGGTTGCAAAATACCAGGGTAGTAAATAATTGAGTTGGCAAAGCCGATTAGGAAGTTGCTGGCATGCATAATCTTGATCATAAATTCAGTCAAGACAAAGTTTGGTGCATATACGCCGCCGATGCTCATGCCAATTGTAGTTACAAAACCCTCTACGATAGAGATTTTTCTGCCGCTGGCACGGCGTTTCATATCCGTTAGTTTGTCATCCATAGTATCAAGCATCTCACTTCTTAGTTTGATTATAGTATAGTTCGTGCTCATGCGGACACTTGAAAGAAAATATCAAAATATCCATTATCTCGCTCACTTTATCCATTCACGGTTTTAAAAAGCAGGGGTGTAATAGAAGTATAGAGAGCGATTCCGTTGGAATCGAATATTTTTCCCTGTTCAGGAGTACGGAGATGAAAAAAAGTGTTTTTTCGATCAGTGCCTTGATGCTTGCAGGCGTCTTTGTTTTTTTGACGTCATGTGACATCGGCATTTCTCCTTTTGATGCAAGCCCTGCGGCAACCGCCGAAGTAAGAGCTGCATTCACTGGTTATATTCACGTAACTACCAGCGGTAATAATACCACTGGAGACGGTAGCGTTGGCAACCCTTATGCAACACTTGCCAAAGCAGCTTCGGTTGCAACAAGTGGCAAAACCATTAAGGTGGCTGCAGGTACCTACAACGAGACCCAGCCAACTAAACTGGCCCTTGGCGTAAGCATCGAAGGCGCTGGTCAAGGCCTAACGATCTTTAAGTCGAGTGGCGTAGCGCTTGATGCTGGTGTCACGGCAGGTGACGCAGACTATCGTCTTTGGGCCGACGGATCTTTGATTCAACTATCTTCCCCAATCTACACAGCTTACAATAATACTGCTCGTTATGGTCCTCCTTCTGAAATGATTGGTCCTCAAAATGGTGATCAAAGCGTCAGTGGCTTTACGATTGACGGCAACAACAAGTCTCTCAAAGCCGGAGTTTGGGTAACCAACCGAAACAATGTAACGGTAAATAACGTAACCTTTCTTAACCTAAAGCAAACTGGTGCCGTTTTTACCCGTGGTGACATGTGGTACTACGAGGCTTTGCCAGAGGGCAAATGGATCAACAATATCAAAGGTTACAACCTGGTGTTTACCAATTCGGGATCAAATCCTGGTGAACAAGAAGGCGCACTCAAAGTTGGCGGTATTGATGGTGGTGACTTTTACAATCTCACTATAACTGACAATAATGGACAAGGTATTAAGTTTGCTCACGTAGGGCACTTGCGCAATGTGAAGATTCACGATGCGGTTATCCGTCTCAACGAATCGCATAGCCTGTGGGGCGAGTTTATGGCTGCAGAGCTATGGAACCTCAGCTATGGTAACGAGTTGTACAACATTGATGCTAATACTTGGATTTCTTTGGTAAACCATGCTCAGTTTAGTGCCTACAATCCAACTGTTGCCAAGCCAAGCAACATCAAGGTCTACGGCATCAAGATGATCGACTTAGACGGCGCGAGCGACAAAGAATCGATCGAAGTTGCACTAAGTGGTGTTGATATCTACGACAGCTACTTCCAAGACAAGGGTTTTGGTATTGCAATCTGGGGTGGATCAGCTTGGGTAGGTGGTGCACCTGCAATCAGCAAAGTTAACATTTTTAACAACGTATTTACTAACGTCAATCGTCAAGTTCAATATGGCTTTGGCAACAGCGCAGCGGTCTTTGTTCCTGATGCTGCCAACACCATTAAGATTTACAACAACGTGTTTGATCGCTTAGGAAATGGTTTGCAGCTTGATGCCGCAAGCAACGTTCAGATTCGCAACAACGTATTCCTTAACTCCGGTGGCGATGATATTCAAGGCGGAAGCAGCCTTACTATTACCAACAACTTGCGTTTCAACTCAGATCCACAAAAGCCAAATTGGAAGGTTTCAGGAAGCTTAGGCGCCAACAACTACAATGGCACACTCCCTGGCTTTAACAACTCAGGTAGCCGAGTTACTAACTGGTACCGACCTGCTTCCTCGACAAGCTTTGTTGTAGACAAAGGTTTTGATATGGGTCAACTGTACGGTAAGGGCGGCAGTGCCTATGACATTGGTGCCTTTGAGTACAATGGTGTCTATCCAAGCAGCACAAGCTCAAGTTCCAGCACCAGTACCTCAATTGATCCCAATGCACCTACTACAACCAGCACTTCATCGACTTCTAGCACCACCAGTACAACGGTTGGCTGGACTCGCTATGAGGCCGAAAGCGCAGTCAAGACAGCTCCTGCCGTTAACGGTAGTGGCTACGTTGGCGCTAGCGGCAATGGCTATGTAGAAAACTTCTACCCTGGCGCAGCCGTTCAGTTTGCTACTACTGTCTCAGCCGCTGGTAACCGCGACATCCGCATTCGCTACGCATCTGGCAGTGGCGCCAAAGTAGCCATTTATGTCAACGGT